>NZ_FRAR01000058.1 GCF_900142375.1 Desulforamulus aeronauticus DSM 10349
ACGTGGGAGAAGCTTCCGTCGCGGTTAAACACGACGCCTGTGGTGATTTTGCTTGCATCGACTCCTTCCGGGAGGGCGATGATTCGCTCTACGTAGGTGTTGAATTTGGTGCTCTCCACTGTCTTACCGGCATTTGTAGCGGTTATCACGAATTCTACCGGATCAACTACCATTTGATTGTTGTTCCGAGCCTCCAGGGTGGAGGCGGCGATTTTGACATCGATCAGGATGTCTTTAAGTTCAGCCTGCCGACCAAATTGCGAAGATACGCTGTCAATGTTGATTTGCGCCGCAGGCAGAACGTAGCTTACATTATTGGTTGTAATCTCAAGGATGGCCTCTTGGCCTTCCATGTTCTTGACGATCTGGCCGTTTAAGCGCCCGATAACCACATCCGCTTTGGTTGTCACCGGGATCGTTACAACAGCCTTTCTGCCTTCCTGTTTCAGTCTTTCTGCCAGTTGCTGATCGTCTATGGCAGCGGTGATGATTGTCTTGCCACCTACTTTTGTCGTATCGACCGCAGCTATCGTTTCCCCTTTGCCGTTGACAGTAACGTTCACTCCGCTTGTCGGCGGCGTACTCGGCGTGCTGCTGCCTCTGCTGCCGCCAGTGGAAGACTTATATGGCGTTACGGAATTGGACGGCGCTGATTGAGCACTGTTCCCTGCCGCATTTGTTGCCTTTACGGTAAAGGTGTAGCTCGTTCCGTTGCTCAAACCGGTAACAGTAATCGGGCTGCTTGTGCCTGTGGCAGTACTATTGCCGGGACTTGCCGTTACGGTATAGCCGGTGATTGGGCTACCGCCGTTGCTTGCAGGAGCGCTAAAGCTCACAGTGGCTTGTCCATTGCCGGCTGTGGCCGTTACGTTTGTCGGCGTCCCGGGCATGGTTCTCGGCGTGGTGCTGTGATTACCGGAAGTAGCGATGACATCATCATGATCATCAATGGCCCGAACTTCAAAGGTATAAGTCTGCCCATTGATAAGGCTCGTAACTTCATAATTGCAGACACCGCCTGCAACCGTTTGCACATATGAAGTGTCTTGATACACATAATAGGATACTGATTCAGGCACTTCATTCCAATCCAGGCGTACCAAACGGTCACCAGGCGTTAAAAGAAGGTTTAAGTCTCCTGGCTCGTTGACTGTCAAGGTTGCCGGATCAGTAATGATATTGCCAGCATCGTTGCTTACTTCTACGGTGTAGATTCCTGCATCCGAAGTCTGGGCATTGACTATATCCAACGTTGCAGAGGTAGCTCCGGCTATATCGATCCCATCTTTTTTCCATTGGTAGTTAAGCGGTTCCGAACCTGCCGCTGTTACTGTAAAAGTTGCTGTCTGTCCTATGGTCACCGTCTGGTTCTGAGGCTGGTCCGTAATGCTTGGCGCTACCGGATCTGTTGTCCCCGGATTAATTGTCAAGGTTGCCGAATCACTAAGGAT
>NZ_FRAR01000006.1 GCF_900142375.1 Desulforamulus aeronauticus DSM 10349
TGACCCCGTTTGAAAAACGGAGCCAGGCGGTGTAAATCAAAAATATTCTACGATTTGCTTTTCTTTTCCGTGTCTATTTACTCTGGTTCGGTTCAAATTTTATAACCGACACCAGCTTTTAAATTTTTTCAATTTTAACAGCACATATTTTAAATTCAGAAATATTGGACTTAGCACAACGGGCATCGTTCGTTAGTTGGTTAATGGCTACCTCTGGAAAATGGAAAGAGGCAAAGACCATGCCTCGGGGCACCCTATCGGATATGTGGATCGAGCTGATGACGGTTCCCCGACGGGAAGTCAATCGCACCCTTTCCCCTTGGTTTAGCCCCAAAGCTGTTGCATCCTGTAAGCTGACATCAAGCCGTTCCTCCGGGCAAATTTCCTGTAAACCGGTACGTAGTGTCATACTGCCGGTATGGTAATGGAACAGCCTGCGACCGGTATTGAGTAGCAAAGGATATTGTTCATTGGGTAATTCTGCCGGCGATAAATAATGAACCGCATGAAACTTACCTTTACCCCTAACAAATTCTCCTTGATGCAGAAATGGCGTGCCTGGATGGTCTGCCTGCGGACAGGGCCACTGGATTCCTGCCTGCTCCAACCGGGCATAGCTTATTCCAGCATAAGAGGGTGTTACTTTAGCAAGCTCCCGGAAGATTTCTTCCGGATGACCGTAAGACATGGGATAACCCAGCAGATTGGATAAAGCACTAATAATTTGCCAGTCTGCCAAGCTGTCTCCTAGGGGCGGAACGGCCTGGCGTACCCGCTGTACCCGACGTTCGGTATTGGTAAAAGTGCCGTCTTTTTCAGCAAAACTGACAGCAGGCAATACCACATCGGCCAGCTTAGCAGTTTCGGTAAGGAAAATATCCTGCACCACCAAAAAGTCCAGCTTCGCTAAGCCATCCGCCACATGATGGGCATCGGCATCGGCAAGCACCGGATTTTCACCTACGATATACATGGCTTTTAGGGTTTCTTGCTGGGCGGCATCCATCATTTGACCCAAGGTTAACCCCGGTTGTGCCGGTAAGGGGCCACCCCAAGCCTCGGCAAACTTTTGGCGGTAGGCATCATCGGCCACCGGCTGGTAACCGGTGAAAAAATTAGGCAGTGCCCCCATATCACAGGCACCCTGTACATTGTTTTGCCCCCGTAGAGGATTGATCCCGGTGGACTCCCGGCCGATTTGGCCGCACAGCAAAACCAGATTGGCCAGGGCTAAAACATTATCCGTCCCGGAAACATGCTGGGTTAGGCCCATGGTATAGACGACCGTGGCCTTCGCCGCTTGGGCATAGCCCCGGGCGGTTTGCCGCAGTACAGCAGCCGGTATACCGGTGAGCTGCTCCGCATATTCCGGTGTATAGGATTTTACGGCCTGTTTTAAATCAGCCAATCCTTCACAGCGGGATCGGACAAACTCCTGATCCCATAACTCTTCCTCCAAAATCACATGTACCAAGCTATTGAGCAAAATAATATCTGTGCCCGATACCAGTTGTAGATGTTGTCCTGCCAGTTCCGCCAATTCTGTTTTACGTGGGTCCACCACCACCAAAGTTGCTCCCCGCTGGACCGCTTTGCGAATACGCAGAGAAATGATTGGGTGGGCTTCGGTGGTATTACTGCCAATAGCCAAAATAAAATCAGCCCCGGCAATCTCATCGATGGAATTGGTCATTGCTCCACTCCCTACAGCAGCCGCCAGACCGGCGACCGTGGGAGAGTGTCAGAGTCGGGCACAATGATCAAGATTATTGGTAGCTAAAACCCGTCTGGCAAATTTATTTAACAGATAATTCTCTTCATTGCTAATGCGGGCAGAAGCCAACACCCCGATGGCTGCACCACCGCTGTGTTGTTTAATTTGGCTTAGTCGTTGTGCTGTGTAGGCCAAGGCTTCCGACCAGCTAACTTCTTGCAAAACACCTGCTTTGCGAAGCAAAGGCTTTTTCAGGCGGTCCGGGTGGTGAATAAAGCCATGACCAAAACGTCCTTTGACACACAGATGTCGTCCGTTAAGACCACTGCCACCAGCCATGACACCAATTACCCGTTGATTTTTCACCTGCAGTTTTAGTTGACAGCCTACCCCACAATAAGGACAGGTGGTGGTTACAGAAGTCATTTCCCAGGGACGACCTTTACCACGCCTTTGTTTTCCAGTGAGAGCTCCCACCGGACACACCTCCAGACAAGAGCCACAAAAAACACAACCGGACTGCTGCAAACCCTCGTCCAAAGCAGTGGCTATCCGAGCCCGAAAACCCCGGTGACTGAAATCGATCGCACTGCGGCCCACTACCTCGGAGCATACCCGAACACACTTACCGCACAAAATACATTTATTCATATCCCGAACAATAAAGGGGTTGTCCGCCTCAACCGGATGGTTTTGTCTTTCGCCTAAAAAGGCACCCCTCCGAACCCCGTAGCGATAGGCGTAATCCTGCAGCGCACAGGCCCCGGTTTTCTCACAGGTTAAGCAATCCTCCGGGTGGTTCGCTAAAAGTAATTCCAAAATGGTACGACGGGCTTCCAAAACCCTGGCAGATTCGGTTTCGATTACCATACCGGGCCGAACTTCGGTAACACAGGCAGCAGGTAGGCTACCCCAGCCCGCAACCTCCACCACACAAAGGCGGCAACCACCGTAACGGCTTACTTCCGGGTCGTGGCAAAGGGTAGGAATTTCTATGCCGACATCTCTGGCAGCCGTCAAGATGGTTGTCCCGGCAGGTACAGTTATTGGCTGTTCATTAATGATGATGGTAACTTCAGACACCTGCTTCACCTCCTAGCCGCGCAACACGGCCCCAAATTTGCATTTATCCAGGCAGACGCCGCACTTAATACACCGCTCGGCGGTAATGGTGTGAGGCTGTTTTTTCTCGCCTTCAATGGCTCCCACCGGACAATTCTTAAGGCACAGTCCACAGCCCCGACAGCGATCGGCAGCAATGCTATATCGTACCAAGGAGGAACAAACTCCGGCGGGACACCGTTTTTCTACAATATGGGCTAAATATTCTTCCCGGAAATATTGTAACGTGGAGAGTACCGGATTAGGACAGGCCTGCCCCAATCCGCAGAGGGATGTATTTTTGACCACACGGCACAGTCTCTCCAAATCCCCCAAGTCTTTTAAATCTGCTTTCCCTTGGCAAATCCGCTCTAAAATTTCCAGCATCCGTTTGGTGCCTTCCCGACAGGGAGTACACTTGCCACAGGATTCTGCCTGGGTAAAGGCCAGAAAGAAACGAGCCACATCCACCATGCAGGTATCCTCACCCATGACCACCATACCACCGGAACCAATGGTAGCTCCGGCGGTGGTGAGGGAATCGAAATCCACCGGGAGTTCCAGGTGCTGCTCTGTAAGGCAACCGCCCGAAGGTCCTCCCAGTTGGACTGCTTTAAAACTTTTACCGTCCCGGATACCGCCCCCAATACCAAAGATAATCTCTCGTAAGGGTTGTCCCATAGGAATTTCTACTAATCCAGGGTTGGTAACCGCACCGCTTAGGGCAAAAATTTTAGTGCCCGGGGACTTTACTGTACCTAACTTACGGTATGCTTCCGTTCCAGTTTGGATCAGCACCGGAATATTGGCTAACGTTTCTACGTTGTTCAACACCGTAGGCTTTTCCCAAAGTCCCTTCTCGGTTGAGCGGGGAGGCTTTACCCGAGGCATGCCCCGTAAGCCTTCAATGGAGGCTTGCAGGGCCGTGCCTTCACCACACACAAAGGCGCCGGCACCCTCCTTTAGCGCAATATCAAATTGAAAACCGGAACCCATGATATTGCTGCCCAAAAGGCCCACTTGCTGAGCCTGGTGAATCGCTATTTTCAGTCTTTTAATGGCCAGAGGATATTCCGCCCGACAATAGATATAACCCTTGGTGGAACCTACCGCAAAACCGGCAATCAGCATTCCTTCCAGTACTGAGTGGGGGTCTCCCTCCAGAAGAGAGCGATCCATAAAGGCCCCTGGATCTCCTTCATCCGCATTACAAATGATGTATTTTACATCCCCTGCCGCTTTGCGGGCCGAGGCCCACTTTCGCCCGGTGGGAAATCCCGCCCCGCCTCTTCCCCGTAGGCCCGAACGCTGTACTTCTTCAATTACTTCATCTGGGGTCATCTGCTGCAACACCTTAACCAGACTGCGGTATCCTCCCACTGCTAGATAATCCGCCAGTGATTCTGGATTGATTTGCCCGCAATTTCGTAAAAGCAACCGGGTTTGGCCGGCATAAAAGGGAATATCTTGAAAGTACGGGTAGCTGTTGCCTGCGGTGTCTTGATAAAGTAATCGTTTAACAACTTGTTGGTTAACCAAATGGCTAAGCACAATATCTTGGATGTCCTTAGGTTTAACTTTGGTATAAAAAATCCCTTCTGGTTTGATATGCAAAATCGGCCCATTCTCACAAAAACCGTGGCAACTAGTCTTTTTCACCTGGACAGAATTTCCCAGATTATGAGCTGTTATCTCCTGGTTCAGTAAATCAACTAAATTTGCTGCTCCCGAAGAGGTACAGCCGGTGCCACCGCAGACGATGATTTGCCTACCGGGAGAATCAGAGGGAATGGTAACTTCATCGATGAATGCTTTGCGTTGCTGTCGGCATTCTTTACTCTCATGGCAAAGGGGGCCTTCTGTACGACAAAGCAGGTACTCAGAACATGGTGAAGCCGGTGTATGAGTACACCGCTGACAACAGGCCTCCATTAAATTCCTCATGTCCTCTGCCCCCTATTCGCACGTGGTAATTTTTTGCAACACCTTTTCCGGTGTTAGTTGACCTACCGTTTGGTCGTTTATCATCACTACCGGGGCCAAACCACAGGCTCCTAGACACGCCACGGTTTCTAAAGTAAATTTTAGATCCTCCGTAGTCTCCCCTGGCTGGGCACCAAGATAATTTTTTAATACTTCCATTAGTTTACTGCCACCTCTCACATGGCAAGCAGTTCCCTGACATACCTTAATGATATGTCGCCCTCTGGGTTTTAAATGAAATTGTGAATAAAAGGTAGCTACCCCATAGGTGCGAGAAGTGGGTATTCGTAATCTCGAGGAGATGATGCGTATTAGTTCCGGGGATAAATAGCCATAAATCTCTTGAGCTTGCTGTAGTACCGGTATCAAAGCTCCGGGAGTGTCCTGGTACTTGGTTAACAATTCTTCCAGTTTTTCGTCCAGGGATAACACACCTCCATACTGTTTCTCAATAAATCATATTGTACTATTTTTATTTGTAAAGCACCATCCTCTGTGCCTTAACCATTTTTTCCATACTTTCTAAGAGAGCACAAAAAGCTAGGGGTGCTGGTATCGAAACCAGCACCCCTAGCTTTTTGTGCTCTCTTAGAATTTCTTTCTTAAAGCAACGGACAGACAGTAGGCTGCACCGCCCCAAAGTAAAATCATAGCCAACACCATCATAAAAATTGCACTACCTGTCAAGAGAAATCCCCCCTTTAACAAGAGTTTGTTCACCTTTCCACTTGTAAGAGGCCATCAGCACACCGCCAACCACAATCACAATTAAAACAAACCAACCCATCCAGAACAAAGCATCCGGCGGATAGCCCTCATAAGGCTTCTTCAGATCGCCGATTAAGGTCATGATACCAGTGTAGCCAGCCACCAATGGAGTGACTACTTTAATGGCAAACAACCACCAATTACCAATTTTGAAGTCAGAGATTGGGTTTACGTGATCCTTAATGGATTTCAAGTCAAACAGCCAACCGAGTAGCAATACCTGAATGAGTCCGGCAAACACGATACCAAAGTTATTGGTAAAATGGTCCACAATATCCAAGATGTAAAGACCGGCCCCAGTTGCAAATAACAGACTGCAAACTGCAGCGGTACCAGTATACATAATAGTTGCTTTTTTACGTCCCATCTCAAATTTATCCATGATTGAGGCAATGGCAGCTTCATTAATGGAAATTAGTGACGTGATACCAGCAAAGGTCAGTGCGAGAAAAAATAGGACACCGAAGATAGGAGCAGCACTCCCTAATGAACTAATCGCTGCTGGGAAAGTAATGAAGGCAAGGCCTACCCCTGCACTAGCAACCTCTTTTACATCTACTCCTTGGGTAAAGGCCATATGTCCTAAGATACTAAATACCGCCATACCTGCTAATACACTGAAGCTACAGTTGGTTAAACAGGTGGTAAAGGCGTTATTTACAACGTCTGATTTTTTGGGCAGATAACTGGAATAAGTGATCATAATAGCAAAACAAATACTTAAGTCAAAAAATATCTGTCCATAGGCTGCAGTCCAAATCTTGTAGTCAAAAATTCTGCTGAAATCCGGTTCAAATAAGAAGTTCAGACCTGCTGCGGAACCGGGTAGAGTAACTCCACGGATAACAATAAATACAACCATGAAAAACAAAATAGGAATTAAATATTTGGCTATCCGTTCAATACCCGCTTTAACACCGGTGTAAATAGCAACAAAGGCGACAATCCAGGCCACAGCCAGTGGTAATAAAATCTGTGTATTGATACCGCCTAATTCAAAGGGACCACCAGTGAGTTTTAAATAGCTACCAAAGAAAAAGTCCTTTGGAGCATCTCCCCAAGCTATATTCAGTGAAAATATTACGTAGGATAAGGCCCAAGCAATAACCACAACATAATAAATTGAAATAAAGAAACAAACCAGTACCTGCCACCAGCCCAACCACTCCCACTTGGGATTAATTTTAAAGAACGTAAGTGGGGCACTGCCACGATATTTATGACCGATACCAAACTCTAGAATCATGATCGGGATACCAGCTGTTAAGAGAGCAAATAAATAGCAAAGAAAGAAAATACCACCGCCGTTGTCAGCCGCCATGTAGGGGAATCTCCAAATGTTTCCTAACCCTACGGCAGATCCCACCGCCGCCATGATAAAACCAAATCTAGATCCCCACTGTTCACGTTGTCCCAACAAAAAAACCTCCTAACAAAAATTATGATCCGAAATACCGTTGTTTATTTCTAAGGTACATCCCTCCTTGTCTAAGGCACATGTGTCAATTACTGTACAAATGTTTATTTTTTAAATTTCTACAGTTTTTAAAAAATACCTTCTAATTTAATTGTCTAGATTGTTGACACTCACAAAAATGCTTACTTTTCTCGATGTTCAATTTATTGACATGGACATACTTAAAAGCCTTTACCTTTGTAACCTTAGTTCTTTATACTTTTAAACATAATAAAAAGACCTGCTGTCAGCAGGTCCCTGGAAAGATACTTCTTGTTAAATTAGTTTATCATTCATCGTTACCTAAAACTATTTTTCCTCTTCTCTAGCAGTAACGTTACTTTCTTCCGCTATTTTTTCTAAAGCCTCTGCCTGAGCTTGACGCTTTGCTTTCCTCTTTTTCAGCCATTCTACCAGTTTAACAATGGAAGCACCTATTTCGAACATCAAATACATGGGTGCAGCCATCATCAAAGGTGTGATTATATCCGGGGAGGGCACCATAACTGCACCGGTCACTACTGAAATTAGAATGGCCATTTTCCTCTTTTTGACCATCCATTCATAATTAATGATACCCAGTTGGGCCAACAGAAAGACGGCCAAGGGTAGCTCGAAAACGATACCAAAGGGTAAAATAAACATCATGGCAAAGGAAACATAATTGCTAATGGTCAGCATGGGCAGCAGTTCTTCCCCACCAAAATGCAGTAAAAACTTGACCCCAACGCTAAATACGGTGTAAAAGGCAAATAGGATACCAGCAATAAAAAACACGTAAGACACTATCACAAAGAGGGTAAAGTAAACCTTCTCCATCTTGCGCAGTGCCGGCATAATAAAGGCCCAAAATTGCCAAAGCACTACCGGGAGGGCAGCCAGGAAGCCAAGAAAAAAGGATAACTTAATTTTTGTCATGAGGGCTTCCAAAATGCCGATGTAGTGCATTTTGTTACCGGTTGCCAAAACCGGTTTTAAAATAATTTCCATGATGCGATCACTAAAAAACCAACAAACACCAGCCATGACAACCGTCGCAAGCAAAGAGATAATTAGCACCCGGCGGAGTTCCTCCAGGTGCTCCATCATCGTTTGATCCTTTTCTTCTACCAAAGTCGATTTCCCCCTTCTGCTCTGCAAGTGACTGTTGCTTTAGACCTGTTGCCTCTTGTCGCCTCGTTGATATCCCTCTGACTGGGCTAACTTGTCCAATTCAACAGTGGCTAAATCCTCACAAAACAGATCTACCTCTCCACTAACCCGCTCGTCTACCGTTTTTAAATAGCTTTTGCAACGGTCACACAGATAGACACGGTATTGCTTATGATCATCCAGTGCTATAAAAGATGCCTCGGAAGCGTTCTCATCTTTACAATAGGGGCAACCAATTCTTTTATACCGCCATTCCGTCTCACAACGACCACAGAATAATTTACGGTAACCTTCCGAACCAGCTAATTTAGCCATGGTCGGTTGATCCCCACACACAGGGCAATGACCATGGGCCCAATCACCAAGGGGTAATTGCTTAGCCACTTCCTCTCCATAGGTCTTTAACAGTGGTCGAAAGGTGACTTGGGCTAAGAAATCTAACAGTTCAAGGGAAATATTTAATTTTTTAGCCCACCTAGTTTTTTGACCATCTACCTTGAACAGGGAGTTAATAAACTCTTCCCAGGTAGTCTTGTCCATATCCTGTAGTGCCTGCAAAAAAGCGTTTGAAACAGGCCGTGGACCGGCCTGCCACCTTTGGCAGGCCTGGGCCACAGAATAAAAATGTTCAAACCACTTTATGGCATCTATGGACGGGGGAACCAAGGCTAATATCGCTTCTCCCTGCTCCCACCGCTTTATTTGTTCGGAATCTAGAGTAAGCTTACACTCTAATGATGCTGCATCATTTCCTAAATCCATAACTTCGAGGTAAAAGTTTGCCAGCTTGTCATTGTCATTTCTTTTCTCCATTAGAGCAGCTCCTTTTGCCCCGCTTTAAGCAGCGGCATTATGATGGTGTTCATCATGACCCATAATATTAAAGTTCTCAGCGATAAAGCAATAGGCCAGAACACCGATGGCTACCAGACCGATACTAACAGCCCACTCCATCACGGAAGGGAAGTACCAGCCGCCTAGTGCTGCGGACATGCCGGTAAATACTACGTTCATCCGGTTGAAGATTAAGCCGCCGCTGACCAATACGCCAAAGGTAATAAGTCCTTTGCGGGTATTGCTCATACCACTGAAAGCAATAAAGATTGGGATAATCACACCCAAGAGTAGTTCTAGCAGGAACAGGTTCCCTTCCAGGTTACCCTTGAAGACTAAGTTAAATACACCACGGTTGGCAAGATCATAAAGCTTCAGGGCTAGATAAAGCACCATAAAGCAACCAGCGATTCTCACCAAGCCCCGTAGTACATGGATGGGCACTTCGTGCTTAAAGGCTCTGCCTGCCAGGCCCGTTTCCACACAAATCATGGCCGGTCCGACAAAGAAAGAGGACATTAAGAAGAACAAGCCCAAGAAGGGTGACCACCACAGGGGATATAATTTATCCACCATAATTAAATACAGTGCCCCCAGTGAGGATTGGTGCAAGGTTGGGAAAATTATACCGACGATCATCAATACAGGTAACGCCTTTTTAAAGACGTTATGATACTTAGTGCCCACCTTTTCGGTAATGACTTCACCAAATTCCAGTACCTGTACCGTGGTATAGCAAGACACGCACCAGAAAACTTCAAACAACACAGAGGTGTGTCCCCAAGATACAAAGGGCCGCCAGAAGTTAAACCATTGACCGATATCCATGAACAACCCTGCCATAACTAAAAGATAACCTAACAAAGAAGTTAACATGGCACTGCGAGCAATGGCATGATATTTCCCCCGGTGCAGCACGTGTACAATAAGGGCCGTACCGTAACCACCACCGGCCAGGGCCACCCCGGTTAGTACGTCAAAGCCAATCCAGAGGCCCCAGGGCCATTTGTCATTCAGGTTCGTCGCCAAACCTAAACCTGTAGCCAGACGGAAGATCATGCAGGCTATCCCTAGACCAGCCAGCATTAACAATACCTTGCGAGTGGTAGTCATGGTAAACTTCCACTTATATTCCATAATTTCTGTAAGCAATCCTTTATTTTCTGACATTATTTTTCCCCCCTATCCCCTTTTTCCGTCACTACATAGGAACATCTTTGTTGCTTTCAGAAGCAACTTGTTCACGACGCTTGGTGTAGTGGTACATTACCGTCAATAGAGTGCCCCAACCCACCGCAATAATCGGTGTCCATTTGAGGAAGTTGTGGGAGTACTCCGGCAACGGGTTAGTCCCCAGATTAGGACGGAAACCAAAGGTTGTAAAGGGTACGTCAGAAATATAAAGCCAGGATGTGCCACCGGCTTCTTTCTCGCCCATGACATGCTTTAGGTACTTGGGGTCGCTGTTAATGCGGTTCCAGGCCTCTTTGAGCAGATCATCCTTCTCGCCAAACTTCAGAGCACCAGTTGGGCAGGTGTCCACACAGGCTGGCGCTAAACCATAACCCAGGCGATCATACTTGCCTTCGGGATCGAAGCAGAACTGGCACTTCGCCACCAAGGGGAATTGTTTATCCCACTCGTATTTAGGAATATCAAAGGGACAGGCCAGCATGCAGTAACGGCAGCCCACACACAGATGGGGATAGTAAACCACCGCACCCGTTTTGGGATCTCTCTGCAGAGCTTTAGCAAAACATGCCGACGCACAGGCCGGATGTTCACAATGCATGCACTGGCGTTTGGCCGATCTTATGGTATAATCGTTATTCTTTTTATCCTCCACCACTTCAATTCGTACTATGGTGTAGTTATAGCCGTCCATATCCGGCGGGCTGGTTAAGCCGTCTGTAAACTCAGGGTTTTTAGACGGCAGGTCGTTCCATTGTTTACAGGCCACCTGGCAAGCCTTGCAGCCCATACATCTAGTTATATCAACTAATACACCTTTAGCCATTATTACACCCCCTTAGCGTTGCTTCTAATATTTGCTGGCTTTCTTGATATTGCACAAGAAGGCCTTGTATTCCGGAATACTGGTGTTCGGGTCACCCACGCTGGGTGTCAGGTCATTGGCGGTAGCCCCTTGGGCGATACCTTGGTAACCAAAGCACCAGGGCATACCAATCACTTCTACCTCTTTACCGTCGATGTTCATAGGAACACAAACACCGGAGACAGCCACCTTACAAGTGATGGAGCCGCGAACGGTTTCGAGGAGGACATCGTCACCTGTTTTAACACCAATTTTCTGGGCCAAATTTGGCGAAATGTTAGCAAACATATGTGCAGAAGCCTCTGCTAAGGTCGGGCTATTACGGGTCACTGCACCACTCTGGTAATGTTCAATCACCCGGTGGGTAGTGCCTACATAGGGATATTCAGTGCTGCCGGTTGGCGCTACTTTACTAAAATCACCCTTGAATCTAGTCGCCAAAGGCATGTTTTGTTGTTTGGAAAGAATGTTCTGCACTGGACTTTCAATGGGTTCGTAATGCTCCGGCAACGGCCCGTCGTTAACACCCTTCACCGCAAACAGACGACCGCGACCTTCTTCCTGCATCAGGAAGGGTACCGTCTTGTCTGGCGGTACTGGTGTAGGCTGGCCACCGGGTTCCGCTGCTGGTTTGGTAGCACCAAAGTCCGGGACATCCGCAGTGATCCACTTACCTGCCAGGCTATCCCATTTAACCAATTCCTTCTCTGGATTCCAGGGGTTACCCGCTGGGTCGGCAGAGCAACGGTTGTAAACAATACGACGGTTCGCCGGCCAGGCAAAGCCATACTGTGGGAATAAGCCTAAGCCTGATTTATCCTTTTTCAGACGGCGTTTGCAAGCTACAGTGCCAGCTTCCTTATCCATGGCCCAGTAACCGCTGTGAATCCAGCAGCCGCAAGCAGTGGAACCGTCAGCTGTAAGCCTGGCGAAACCAGGTAATACTTCCTTGGTTTTTACATCGTAGCCGTTAATTTCTATGGCCACTTGCTCAATGTTAGGTTCATCTTCACCTGGTATATCGTAATTCCAGACCATATCCATCATGGGAGCTGGGAACTTACCACCACTCTGGTATTCCTTTTTAACGGCTTTAAATAGTCGGTCGGCAATCCACAGGTCACTCTTGGCCTGACCCGGTGGATGAACCGCCATATAGCGGAATTGCAACCAACGTCCACTGTTAGAAACTGTACCTTCCTTTTCATAGGACATGGCCGCAGGCAGGAAAAATACCTCGGTATTGATTTTGCTAGGGTCCGCTTCCGGACGATGCCAGAAGGCCGCTGTCTCTGTTTCAAACAAATCCACAGCTACCAGCCAATCCAGCTTCTCCATAGCTTTCCGTCCCTGGAAGGAGGAAGGACCACCTACCGCAGGGTTTTGGCCCCAGGCAATCATACCCTTTACTTTATCTTCAGCCATATCAGAGAAAATACCCATGTGAGTTCGGTTTTTATTATCGTGCTTGGGGATATAGTCAAAGCAGAAATCATTTTCTTGGGTTGCTTTGTCACCATACCAAGCCTTGAGCATACTCACTAAGAACTTATTACGGTTAGACCAGTAACTGGTCTTTGGTACATCTTTGTCAAAATAATCCTGTAGTTTAGTATGCTTATGGGCGTAGATCATCGGGTTATAACCGGGCAGATATTGGTTCAGCATGGCAAAGTCAGTGGAGCCCTGTACGTTGGATTCACCCCGTTGGGCGTTAACCCCACCGCCCGCAATACCGATATTACCCAGCATTAACTGTAATACAGAAAGAGCACGGCAGTTCTGAGATCCATAGGTATGTTGCGTAATACCCATGGCGTAAATGACATTACCGGCTTTGTTCGGTTTACCGGTGGAAGCAAATAAATCATATACCTTCTTCAGCATGTCCTCAGAAGTACCGGTAATTTTAGAAACGGTTTTCATGTCATAACGGCTAACGTGTTTTTTTAGGATTTGGAAAACACAATTGGGATCCTGCAGGGTGAGATCTTTTTTTATGGCTTCTTCTCGAATGCCATCTTTAACAGGGTCGCCGTCCATTTGATATTGCCAGGTTTGGGTGTCGTAGGTCTTTTTGCCGTCTTTTTCAGCTAAACCGGAGAATACGCCATCTGCAAACTTGTATTCCGGATTAACCAAGAAGCTAGCATTGGTATAATTCAGCACATAGTCGTGGAAATATAGATCTTTTTCAATTATATAGTTAATCATTCCGTTAATGAAAGCAATGTCAGTACCCGGACGCAGGCGAGCAAAGAGATCTGCCATACCGGCGGACTTGGTTAAACGTGGGTCAACCACAATCAGCTTTGCACCTTTGTCTTTCGCTTTGACAATCCATTTCATGGCTTGTGGATGGTTTTCTGCAGAGTTGGAACCAATCATCAAAAATACATCGGTATTAATAAAATCGTTAAAGTGGTTGGTCATAACACCCCGTCCGAAAGAAGCAGCCAGACCGGCTACTGTGGAGCTATGTCAGAGACGGGCGTGGTGCTCAATATTCAGGAGCCCCCACGATCTAAACATCTTGTGTAATAAATAGTTCTCTTCGTTGTCCAAGGATGCACTACCAAAGGTAGCTATGGCAGTGGTTCTATTAACGGTAACGCCTTTGTCATCCTTCTCTTCAAAGGTGGCTTCACGGGCAGCTTTGACACGCTTAGCAACCTCGGTTAATACCCAGTCCCAACTCTTTTTCTCCCACTGGGAACTGCCAGGAGCCCGGTATAACGGTTCGGTAATCCGTCGTTTGTTAACTTCACGCTGTTTCTTTTTATTAACGTTATTATAGACATCAATAATGCCATTACCCTTGGAGCATAGGGATCCTTCATTAATGGGATGATCAGGGTCACCTTCACAGAAAATCATTTCTTTTTTGTCATTACTGTAAAGAATGATACCACAGCCGCAGCCGCAGTAAGCACAAACGGTAAAAGTTTCTTTCACTTTTCTAATTTTGGAGGGTAATTTCTCTCCAGTAATTGTAGAGTGGGACTCGGATGCCAAGGCAGGGCTAGCCACTAAAGTTAACCCTGCGGTGCCAAGTCCTATACTTTTTAAAAAATCGCGCCTGCTTATTTTCTTCATGTAACCTTTAACCCCCTCGGTTTTACCGGGATTCTTTATAATGGGTTCTAATCTCTGGTTTATTTCTCTGTTTCTTGTTTTGAAGTTGTTTCTTCTTTAGCAACTTTTTTGTCTTCCTGCTCAAAGCTGGCCGATGTGGCCCTTCTAAATTCACTGACGGTTTTTCCCATGGCCTTGCCCACTTCAGGCAACTTGCCCGGACCAAATATGATGAGGACCACAACTAAAATTAAGATCAGGTGGGTTGGTTGAAAAATTCCCTCGAAGAAGATGTTCACTCCCCTTTCCGTGTTTAATAATTAGGTATCAGTACTTGTATTCATTATGCCAAACAAGCATATGCTTGGCAACCTTAATATCATAATGGTCTGAAAATTTAAAATAAAAAGACTCAATGACGACTGATCTTTTAAGCCTCCTTTTCAAAGCATAGTCCCACAGGTATAATGATATTATATTTTCCAAAGAATTTAAAAATACTTGGCTTTCTGTAGACAGGTATTTAGAAGTAAATTTTAAGATTTCTTACAGACCTTCTTCGATTATCGTACAATTTGAGTTGTCTTGGATTTTTTTTACAAAAGTTTTTTTGATCTTCAATTAAATCTGAAAGATGTGAAGTAATGGTAAAAACGAAAGCGTTTTCTGCCATAATTCTGGCGGGCGGCAACAGTAGTCGTATGAAAACCAACAAAGCTTTACTAATGTTAAAAGGTCAAACTATTATCCAAACCATTATCAATCAACTGGTTTCGCACTTTCAAGAAATACTAATTATTAGTAATACACCTGAACTATATCATCCATTTAATGTACCTGTATATCCTGATATTTTCCTTAAGCAAGGTCCCCTGGCTGGAATTCATAGTGGCCTGAAGCATATGTCTACTCCCTGTGGGTTCTTTGTGGCCTGTGATATGCCTTTTTTTAGCCCGCAATTGGCGCAGGAACTGTTGTCTGGCTTGGAGGAATACCAAGCCATGGTGCCTAAAAAAAATAAATACCTGCAGCCTTTACATGCAGCTTACCGCAAGGATTGTCTACCCTACGTCGAAAAGGTACTGCAGAAACAGGAGCGACCTAAAATTATTTCCTTTTACGAATTAATTAACATAAATTATCTGGATTTCAACCAACGTGCAGATAATGAGTGGGATCAAATCTTTTTTAATGTAAATACTCCGGAGGATTATGAACTTGCCAAACATTTGAGAAGTGAGAAAGATAGCGCCACTGTTGTGGCAAAAAACGGAGCAGTGGCACGATAACCGATGTTCTGTAGTAGCTAAACCCAAGGGAGTGGCGCAAAATTACTTTTTTGCACCACTCCCTTGTTTAGCTTTCAGCTTTCAGCTTTCAGCCGTCAGCCATCGGCTCGATTGGTTTACGTATGATAACCCTACTTTATAACTGTATGGGTTTCAGTTACAGCAAATTGACTGCCAATAGATAAAACCAATAATCTTTCTCAATATTTCTTCACAATCATTCTAAATGAACCCGCTTCTTGTTTAGGGGATTCTTGGTTACCCATTGATTTCTATCATGATTTTCTCAAAATCAAGTATGCATATCAGCACACCACTTTTTTTTACGACTCCTGTCACCACACCGTCTCCGTCTCTAAACATGTCCGGTATTTCAATCTCATCCTGTGAAATTTGATGAATTTCAATCACCTGATGTACATGGAAGGCAAAGCTCCCTTGATTGACCTCTGCGATGACAAAGATATCCCGGTCCGCTCGTCCCGAAGGAGGATGCTGCAGGTAAGCGGCAAGTTCAATCACGGTTACTAGTTGATTGCGGGGGCAGATAATGCCCTCTACGCACGTCGGTGCGTTAGGTATTGGCTGAACCGGACAATATTGCAGCAGTTCGTGTACTTTGGTCACGTCAACCCCATAACTATTGTCGCCGACGCGGAATTCCAATAATTGTAGTTCGTTGTTTCCTGTTTGCAAGAGATTTTCACTTTTGGTATTGTTCATCAGCGATACCTCAATATTCCCCAGAGCCGGGGCAGTTTCACGTTCTGTTATATTGTTCCTTACTCTTCGCCGATCGCGGCCAGCTTGAATTTTCCAACTTCCTCGCGTAACATAGCGGCTTGGGCAGACATTTCCTCACTAGTGGCAGAGTTTTCTTCCGCGGTAGCCGCATTTGTCTGCACAACGGCGGAAACCTGAGCCAGTCCCTGCCTAATTTGCTCGATTGCATGGGCCTGCTCGGCAGATGCATGTTCAATTTTGCTAAAGCCTTCCGCCACCCCTTGGGCACTCACCTCTACATCCTTCAGAATTTGCACAGTTTGCGCCGTTATTTGCGTACCTTTGGACACATCGGCAGCAGAAGCCTGGATCAGCTCTGCGGTCTGCTTGGCGGCTGCTGCGGATTTTGCGGCAAGATTGCGGACTTCATCCGCCACAACAGCAAAGCCTTTACCGGCACTTCCTGCGCGGGCTGCTTCAATGGCAGCATTCAAGGAAAGAATACTCGTTTGGAAAGCGATATCTTCTATGACCTTTGTAATATTGGCGATCTGATTGGAGGAAGACCCGATATTCGCCATCGCCTCGGTGAGTTGTTTCATCTGCTCGCTTCCGGCGTTGACATCTGCCCCCGCCTTCTTAACAGATTTTGCTGCAATTTCAACAGTGGTCAAATTTTCCGCGGCCTGTTCTGCGACATTTTCAATGGAAGCGCTTAGTTCCTCGACAGAAGCAGCCTGCTCGGTAGAACCCGCCGCCAGGGCCTGTGCGCCGCCTGAAACATGGTCGGCACCGGTGCTAACCTGCTCGGCAGCAGTGTTGATGGTCTGCATGGTATGATTCAAGGCGGCAACGGTATTGATCATCGCCTCTTTGAGCGGCCTGAAATCGCCGGGGTAGTCAAGCTCCAGCTTGATGCGCAGATCACCTTGGGCTATCCGGGTAAACTTTTCTACCATATCCCCGAGGATGGCGCCCTGCATCCTATTGCCGCTCTGGATAAGCTTAGCCATTCTGCCCATCTCGTCGCGGCTTTCGTATTTAATCTCGGTTCCCATATTCCCCTTAGAAATTTCTTCAAAGACGCTCACGATTTCATTGACCGGGTTTAAGATGGATCTTCTGATGGCGAATATGACAATCATTGTCAGTACAACAGATACTATCGTGCAAGTGATGAACTCAAACCTCGCTAACTTACTGGCAGCTGCCGCATCGGCACTTTGCTGCGCTGCTCGTTCTTTAGCTGCTGAAGAGAGACTACGCATAATTTCCATGGCTTGCGCCAGTCTCGGTTTATATTCATCCATATATAAGCCCAAGGCCTGATCAATATTTTCCTTTGAATGGTTTAAAATAAGGTCATTAATTTCTACTCTTTTGTCTGCTGCTTCGGTTATAATCCGATTGATCTTTTCAATCTCAGCGTCCTCGTCATGATTCAGCTGGTTATTCTTGTATGCCTCCAACGCAGCTGCCACTTCCTTACCATTAGCATTGGCAGAAGCCAAAGCCGCCTGGGAAGACTGAAGGTCTTGTGCTAAAATCGCTTCCAGCATTTCATGAAGAATATTCTGCATACTCACCTGCATAACTCTGATATACTCCGCATTGGGCACCGTGTATTTTTCGTATAGCTCCACCTGGCGATTAATGTTGTTGATGTTAAAGATAGACAGCATGGTGGACAACAACATCAAAATAAGTATAGACCCGAAACCGACGATTAATTTCTTACTGATGGTTAAGTTTTTCAATACCACCTTTCTCCTCTCTACATAATTTGCAATTTATTTTGGCCTGTCCTCTCAATAAGCCTAAACATGGGTTTTCCAGCTATAAAGGTACACCTTTATAGCAATAGCAGGAATAAAAAAAATGGCACATATCCCCACATAAAATATACCACGTATTTCGACAAAACCCTATCACTTTTTTAATATTTTTGCTAATAAAAGACATTTTAAGTGTTTGTTATGTAGGTGTACCTTTGTAGCAATAGCAGGAATAAAAGTTTTTACCTCCTATCATAATACGAATGACAGGGGGTTTTTTTATGAAAAATTTTTATGGCTATATGCGAGTGTCTACCTTGGAACAAAATATTGAAAGGCAAAGGATAGAGCTTTTACGTTGGGGGATTATTGACAAAAACATCTTCTGCGATAAATTGTCAGGTAAGGATTTCAATAGACCTCAGTACCAAAAATTAAAACGAAAACTGAAGGAAGGCGATGTTCTCGTTGTCAAAAGTATCGATCGCTTAGGTAGAAACTACGATGATATACAAGAGGAATGGCGGGAAATTGTTAAGAATAAAAAAGCAGATATTGTTATTTTAGATATGCCGATTCTTGACACAAGAACAAATAAAGATTTAATAGGCACTCTAATATCTGATATTGTCCTACAGCTTCTTTCCTACGTGGCACAGGCAGAACGAGAAAATATAAAGCAACGCCAAGCGGAGGGCATTGCCCTGGCTAAAGCCCAGGGGAAACATTTAGGACGTTTTCCAACTCCTATTCCCGAAAAGTTTTACCCGGTTTATGACAAATGGCAGCAGCGCATCTACACCCTCGAAACAGCAAGTAAGGAATTGGGGGTTACCGTAAGCCAATTTCGTACAATGATAAAAAAACACACGCAATCGCTTTTATGAACTCAGCCTAGTTACCCAATCTCCTAAAACCCTCAGACCTTTTCCCTACAAGAAAGGTCCTGCGCAGCATCCGCAGGACCTTACATTATCTTACTTCTCTTTTTCCGGCTTACGTGCGGGTTCAGAGACGGCTTGTCTTACTACATCCTTGGGATGAAAAATAGCAGGTCGCGTATTTCTTACTTCAACAGGAGTACGAATTAAAACATTTACCATTTCTTTGAAATTAAAAGGAATTAGAGGCCACATGTAAGGTACACCCATTGATTTGGTGCCTACCAAATAAGCTAACGTCAACAAGGCAGCGATGATAAGTCCCGGCAGTTTGAAGATTGCAGTAGCTACCAGCAGGAACAACCTAACCAAGCGAATGGACCAGCTCAGTTCATAGCTGGGTATCAAGAAAGATGCAACGGCTGCAATGGCTGTGTACATAACCACCTCTGCATTAAACAATCCAACATTAATAGCTACATCACCCACTAACAAAGCGGCAATGATACCCGTGGAAGTCGCTAGAGGCGTGGGGGTATGTATCGTAGCCAGGCGAATCATATCAATGGCCATCTCTGCCATGATAAACTGGCCAATAAGAGGAATTCTCCCAGGTTCATTTGGACCAATAAACTTTAAGGCCGGGGGCAGTAATTCGGGTTGGATGGCTACTAAGAACCAGAGCGGTAAGAGGAACAAGGCTATCAATACACCAAGATATCTTACCCAGCGAATATAGATACCCACAGGCGGCCCTTGACGATATTCCTCTGCCGCCTGCAGGTGATCCCACAGGGTACAGGGAGTAATAATAATGCTGGGAGAGGTGTCCACCATGATGAGTATTCTACCCTCCAGTAGATGGGCTACAGCTACATCGGGACGCTCGGTAAACCGTACCTTGGGGAACAAATGACCAAACTTTCCCGGTTGGATCAGTTCTTCAATGGCTTTTTCTGCCATAGGAATGCCATCAATCTTAACTCTTTGCAAGTTTTCCTTAACTTTTTTGATTAAATTTGGGTTAGTTACATCCTCTATGTAGGAAATAACAATATCTGTTTTAGAGCGGGTACCGACCTGCATAACTTCGTTGCGCAGCCTAGGATCCCGTAACCGTCTCCTAATCAGCAAACAGTTTGGGACCAGGGATTCCACAAAACCATCTCTAGGTCCACGGACAACCTTTTCTAAATCCGGTTCCTGGGGTGAACGGGAGGGATATTGTCGTAAGTCAATGATGAGAGCTTGTTCTTCCCCTTCAATTAACAGGGCCAAGGGTCCGCTAAGAACCTGATCAATGACTTTCTCCAGTTCATCCACTGCTTCAACTTGAATGTGGTTGATATGTTCATTGAATAATTTATGAAGGCTATTGGGCGTAACATCTACTCGCTTAAGCTCATCCAGGTTACGCAAAATGAGTGCCATAACATCATCTTTAACAAAACCATTAACAAAATACATGGCAATTTCTTTGCCACCTACATTAAAACGCCGTAACACAATATCAAAACTTTTTCCATAGCCCATAACACTGTTTAAATAGGCCATGTTTCTTTCCAGATTGGTCGATACCTTCGGAGCTTGCTTCTCTATGGTTGCCGCTCCCATTTAAATCCACTCCTTTCTATTATTTCTTGTAACGCCCGTGTTGTGATCGCAGCACCATAATGGTAGTCATCTGCGCCCTCCATCTTTCCTATATCACCAACCCCAACCACCACAGGTACATCCATATCATTTATAATTTCCACTGTATCCCCATGTAACTCTTTGAGACGGGAGGCCTTGCCAAATTTATTTACCGGCCCCGGGATAATATCACCGGTTCGAGTAACAGAACAATCCACCTTGGTACCTCCACAAAAACCACTATTAGAAGCCACTGCTAATATACCTAACACCTGAATATCCGGATCGTTGTACACTTCTACCATAGCCTTTTCGCCAAAGCCCATCCCTTCCTGTCCTTTGTCATCAAACATGACAATAACTGGATCATGGGCGGCACTTTTAATTAAATCTAATAGCTCTGCCCCACTCAGCAAGGTGGGATTCCCCGCTGACATCGAGATACACCTGCCACCAATGTTACGAGCCGCTACCTCTAGGGAACGACGGGCAATCTGATCTCCATCAGTAACCAAAATAACACTTCTTTTTTCACTCATGAGACACACCCTAACCCTTGGGTCTAAATACCAGGGCAGCCAGGTAACCAAAAACAATTGCTGCGGTAATGCCACCGGCAGCAGCACTAAGTGGTCCTTTAAAAATACCCAAAAAGCCACTCTGCCCTGCCTCTTTAATGGCCCCCTGAGCTAACAAATGACCAAAACCAGTGAGTGGCACCGTTGCCCCTGCCCCGGCAAAATCAACTAATGGTTGATACAAGCCCAAAGCACTGACCACTACACCAGCGGTGACAAATCCTACCAAGATATGGCCTGGTGTAATTTTGTGGCTGGTCAAATCCATTAATAATTGTCCGATCAAGCAGATAGCACCTCCCACCAGGAAGGCTTTTAATATCATTAACGTCCCCCTCCTGAGGCTTCTATGGCAACAGCATGGGCAATACCAGGAATGGTCTCTCCCTGTTGCGAACTGCAAGGTGATAATAAAGCTCCGGTACCGATACCCAAGATACGGGTAAGTCTACCTTGTTCCATCTCTCGTAACAAATGACCGCAGGTAACTACCGCTGAACAACCACAGCCGCTCCCCCCCGCATGGGTATCCTGTGATTCATCAAAAATGAGAATACCGCAATCGGTGTAACTTTGGGTCAAAAATACTTCTTGCTGCTCACATAGTTTAACCACCAATTGCCGACCGTATTTGCCCAAATCTCCGGTGGCTATGATACTGTAGAAATCGGGAGATATTTTTCTGTCTTGTAGATGTCGTAGGAAGGTATCCGCAGCGGCAGGTGCCATAGCAGAGCCCATATCACTGGCATCTCCCTGGCCAAAATCAATGACCTTGCCAATGGTAGCATGGGTAATCCGTGGTCCTTCCCCTTGAGCCCCCAGGACAATTGCCCCGGCACCTGTTACCGTTCGTTGAGCCGACATAGCCCTTTGCACTCCTTGCTCGGTGGGAAACCGAAACTGCCTCTCGGCGGTGGCAAAGTGACTGGAGGCTCCCACCAATACGTACTTGGCATAGCCGCCGTCGATGAGCATACTACCCAGGGCCAAGCTTTCATACATAGTGGAACAGGCTCCGTACAAACCAATAAATGGAATGGCTAAACTGCGTGCTGTAAAGTTGGCCGTAATAATTTGGTTCGTTAAATCCCCAGCCAATAAGTAGTCCATATCATCCGTTGTTAGCTGGGCTTTTGCCAAGGCTAATTTCATCGTTTCCAGAAATATTTTTTGTTCGGCCTTTTCCCAGGTACTTTCTTCGTAATACATATCCTCTAAAACTTTATCGAAAACATCACCTAAAGGCCCCTCACCCTCTTTAGGTCCGACGATACTGGCATGGGATAGGATTACAGGCGCTTGTTGAAAAGCCACTGTTTGTAAACCTATTTTTTTACTGCTTATGCGTCAGGCACCTCCTTACCCTAACGTGCAAAGATAGGTTATTAGTCCAGCTAACCAGGCCGCCACAATACCAAAAACTAACACTGGCCCGGCAATCATGAAAAGCCTTGCCCCCACGCCAAACACCATACCCTCACTGCGAAACTCCATAGCCGGAGCCACCATGGAATTGGCAAAACCGGTAATAGGTACAATCATGCCCGCTCCGGCATATTTCGCCATTTCATTATAGATACCTAAACCTGTTAAGAGGGCTGCCAAAAAAACCAGTACCATGGAGGTAGCCAACACGGCGTCTTGAGTTGCCAAGCCTTGGGCCTTAAAAAAACTAATACAAATTTGTCCCAGGGCACAAATAGCCCCCCCCATTAAAAAAGCCAACACGCTGTTCCGTAATACCTTTGGCTTAGGTTTTACTTGTTGAACCAGTGTTTCATAATTTGCTTTGTCCACTTCCAGCGAATTAGCTCTCGTTTTCGTAACCATCTAAACCACCTTATAATATTTTGAAGGACACCTGATTCCAGTCACGGTGCCCTTTTTGCATTAATGCTATTATGTGTGTCTAAAAACAAAAAAATTCGGTTGGCTCCAACCGAATTTTACCAAGTCTTGAGAAAGTGCACACCGGGCAGATCGACAATTCTGCCGCCACGCCCCCGCAACTTTCCTAGTTCCTTATTGTATTTTTTAGTTACCTCTTTGCTTATGAAATAAACCCGTCTACCTGCTACTTATAGTTATAAACCACTGCTTTGGGTCATGGAATCCTTCAATTTTTTCAGTGCTTGACGCTCCAGCCGCGAAACCTGTACCTGGGAAAGCCCCAGGCGCAAGGCTACCTCCGACTGGGTTTTGTCCTCAAAGAATCTCCACAAGAGGATTTGCCGATCCCTCTCCGGGAGGCTAATGAGTAGTTGCTTAATGGCTAGTTTCTCCAACCAGGGAGAATCGCCATCACTTTCACTACTTAGTTGATCTAAGATATAAATGGGATCTCCGTCATCCTGATGCAGCGTTTCGTAGATAGAGGTCGGTGTTTGTGCAGCTTCCAAGGCATTGACCACTTCTTCTCGGCCAAAGCCAAGTTCCTCCGCTATTTCATTAATCGATGGATCTCTACCTAAACGGGCCGTCAGTCGATCCCTGGTTTGTTGTATCTTGTAAGCAGTCTCTTTCAGCGAACGGCTGACCTTAACCGGACTGTCATCTCTTAAGAAACGACGTATTTCTCCTACAATCATGGGCACGGCATAGGTAGAAAATTTCACGTCATAGGTCAAATCGAACTTATCAATAGCCTTCATTAACCCAATACAACCAATTTGAAAGAGGTCCTCTAGCTCATAACCCCGGTTATTAAATCTTTGTACCAGGTTAAAGACTAATTTTAAATTACAATTGACCAGCCGCTCTCTGGCATCGCCGTCACCGGACTGGGCCCTTTTAAGAAGATTTCTCATTTCTTTGTCGCCCAGCAAAGGAAAGCGTGGAAGATTCATTTCCAAAAGCCTGGTTGAACTCATGGACAACCCGCCTTTACTAATTTGCCCGCGCCTTAGCACCTCGTAAACCAATGCGTTTATACATGGTTACGGTGGTGCCTTTTCCCGGAGTTGAATCAACCTGTAGACGATCACTAAAGGACTGCATAAAGACAAAACCCAGTCCCATCCTCTCCGGGTCGGTGGAATAGGCCGGCTGCATAGCCATCTCTATATTTGTGATACCAATGCCGCTATCCTCTACCCGTATCTCCAGCCCCTCTTTATAAATCGTCGCTAAAACTCGTACTGTTTTATCCGCCTTGTTACGATAGCCGTGGATAATGGCATTGCCCACTGCCTCAGAAACTGCCACTTTAATTTCTTCCAACTCCGGTAAAGTGCAATCCAACTGGGAAGCAAAGGCTGCCACAGAAACCCTGGCAAAGGCCACGTTTTCCGGTACACTGGTAAATTCAAGCACACATTTATTTAAAATTACCAACCCGACCACTCCTTTAAACGATCTTTGTCAGTGCCCGGTTTTCGTCCGGGTATTCCTCCATAATTTGCAGCAAACCAGACAGCTCTAAAATTCTTTTGACTTGGGGTTGTGCCCCTACTAAAATTACCCTTCCCCCAGTATGATGCAGGCGTTTATAGCGACCCAAAATGACTCCTAAACCAGAGCTATCGATAAAAGTCACCCGAGATAAATTGAGTACCAAATATCGGATTCTTTTCTCTGCCAGCTGCTTATCCAAGGCAATACGCAGCTTATCAGCCACCCCTAGATCCATATCTCCGCCCAGGCGAACCACTAGAGTATCCTGCTGTTGATAGTCCATATCCAAATGCATGCTGCCTAGCCTCTCCTTCCACATTTGAAGTATTCCCTTATACATGTAGGAAAGTCTTATGCTTTCCGATATGCCAAAAATTTCTCTTTTTCCGAGCTAAATTCCTGCTAATTTTTTCCAAAATGAATGTCGAAAAAGAAGCTGTATCTTGCCGGCGAGGATATGCCGCAAGACATTCCCAAGGCGTGAGAGGTCCGAAACAGCACAAAAGCGGCAGCTCTCCCGATCATGGGGTGGCCACCGCTCCTTTTTGTTGCTGAGTTTCCCTATGTTTCATCTGTATCTTCGGTGTCTTCGGCTTAAGAACCACAATGTCAGGTCCTTATTTAGGTTCTAATCCAAACATGAGGTCTAATAAGTGTCTGCCCTTTTTCCCACCAAGGTTGATGCCGTTTATACAGCTTGTACAATAACAAATAACTTCATTGGCATTAATTTTAGCACCATGTTCTTTCATTAATGCCACCTGTTCTTCTTTCGTATGCGGAAGAAAAAGGTCTTCGGCGTTCTCGATAAAACGTTTTGGCGCAAAATCTCCATTTTGCTTAGGCAGTGGCTCATAGAGCGATACTCCACAAAAATTTGTTTTATCATAATTCTCATCTAATTCTTCAATATCAATATTCATTCTCCTTATGATTCTCCGAACTGCTTTTTGCTGGGAAGTATTATCATATACGCGCCAGCAATCTTGAATAGCCATTTTTTTATGACCATAATCAGGATATGAAAACTGTTTGTCGTTATCCAATAGCTCCCAAAGGGAAATTACTTTTTCAGCAGAAGAATCCTCTGTACAAAAGGCAGCACACGTATTACAGATATAAACCACCGTATCACGGTTCGTAAGCTTCTTGTGATCTGGCCGGCAGCACCCCCCAATTTGCATATCATAATTCTCCGAGAGGTAATTCTTTATATTTTTGCTGGCCTCAGGGGAATACGAGGTAAATTTGCAACTAGGTAAATAAATCATTGACATCTTAAGCACTCCTTCGTTATGCATTTAACTTCATACAATATTATCTATACTTTTATTTTGTGCTTAAAATTGTATGCAAGCAACAACAATATTGTATTGAATACATTTTTCAGGAGGTGAAGCGATACCAGGTTAATTTCATCTTCGCCAATGTTAGCAAGCAGGTGAAAGCTAAACAATGAGCATGGTATCCTTTTGGCTAAGCTCGAGGCAGCCCGCTTTAATGATTTGCAGCCCCTTACGTAATGTATTCTCATCTTGCGGTGAGGATGTGGCAATGCGGATAAAGTGATTGTTTTCCGTATCGCCCAGTGCAAAACGTTCTGAGCCATATACACAGACACCCTGGACCGCCATCATAGCCTCAAATGCTCTGCCAGTACAATTTCTCGGTATGGGAAACCACTGAAAAAATGATCGCGGATGAATGGTATGAGGAAACGCTCCCAAGATTTCCTGATAGTGCCGATTCCTAAAGACTGCACGCTCTCGCTTTTTTTGCAAAATTTCCCGATACACCCCGCTGCGGATCAGTTCCGCGGCGATTTCTATGTTGAGTGAAGGCGTTTTGAGATTTAGGTTAAAAAGTCCTCTCTCCAGCAGTACCTTAAATCTTTCAGGAAAAGCAAGGGCGGCCACCCGTAACCCGGCACTGATCGGTTTTGAAAAACCATTGATGTAAATTGTCCGGTCAGGAACCAGTGTTGCCAAGGGGGGAATCCTTTCTTCTGATAGAATGGCATAGCTGTCATCCTCCAGCACAATCAGATCCTGTTCCATGATTACCTTGGCTAATTCACTTCTTCGCTTAGCGTCCATGCATTGATTGGTTGGGTTGCTCCAAGAGGGCATGAGGTATATCCCCTTGATGCTGATCAGCCGGCATACCTTTTCAAGTTCCCCAGGATTTATACCCAAGTCGTCGCTTTTAATGGGAATTAGTTCGATATTCAGCATATTGGCAAGACCAATAAAATTAGCATAGGTGTAGGGATCGGCGGCAATTTTATCACCGGCACTGAAAAGTGAAGTCAGTACAATAGAAAGTGCGTTCTGGCCTCCTGCGGTAATCAAAATATGATCGGTATCTACTGAGCAGCCAAATTCCTCTAACCATTTCTTCATCATATTCTTCTGAAACGGACTTCCCAGAGGAAAGCTGTAATCGAAATATTCTTCGGCAGAAGGTTTTGCAAGTAATTCAGAAGCAACTTTACGAACAACGCAGTTGTCCTCGTCAAAAGGAAATACCATTCCCATTTCAATGGCCGTTTCATCTTGATGGCTGACAACGGTTGTTTGTACCCCAATATGGGGAGAAACGAAGGTTCCTTTACCCACAGTTGCATAAATAAGCCCCCTTTTTTGACACAGCTTGTAAGTCCGTGTAATGGTACTAAGGTTTATGTCTAAATAATCAGCAAGCTCCCTTTGAGGTGGAAGTTTAGAATTTTCCTGAAGTTTACCATTCTTAATATCGTGCTCCAATTGCTCCGCGAGAGACAAATAGTAAGGGTGCTTCAGTCTCTCTTTATCTGGTTTCCAGTTCATATGGTAATCTTCAAAGGAGTTAACTGGCATCGCTTCACCTTCTTAAAAATGTAATGTATTGAATACAATATTATCATCGATACATACAATTTCAACGTACTATACATATAAACAACTATTATAGGGAGATTTAAGGGCTGAAAAATAGCAACATCCTACATGCAGGATGCTGCCATTTTTCCATACTATGAGGGAGGTAATGTTAATGTTCTATGTTATCGGGATTATGCCTAAGAAGGAATACTTTGTAGAGCCGGGTTATCTGTTTGATCGTTGGGAGTGCATTGAAGCTGATAGTCAAAAGGAAGCTCTGGATAAATACTACGAGTTATATAGAACCTGACTCCGTCCTGAAGAAAAATCTCTGGTCAAGGTTCATCATGTGTCTGAGAAAAATGTTTATGTTCAAAGATGGATTAGAGAGAATTATGCAATAGCCTCTTTTTCTTTAACCCTGCCTTTATATCAATACAGTTAGATAACAGGATAATACTGTTCACATCGTGGGTTACAATAAAATGGTGGCCTAAGACCAATTTTTGGCATTTGGTAACTATAAGGGTTTGAATTATATAGTACCTGTACTTTTTCATGGGAACTGTTTACCAATAATAAGTCTACTCCAGGACAGGGTTGATAATTTTGCACAAAAAACGACCTCCTTTTTCACCTTATTCATTTTACTCGGCATATTTCCTAAAAGTGACACACTAGGCTAGAATTGTTTATTAATCAAAAATGCACTTTCTTCCCGGTATTTTACATAAAGTAATAATAAAATACCCGGAGGATATTTTTATGTCACAAGAAGCTGATCAATTTAAAATCAAGTCAGTGGGTCAGAATTACCCCATGTATCCTAATTACGGAAAAATCACCCGTTATCAAGATGTTCCCATCACTGTACCGGAACAACGCCAGCTACGCCAGCCTGGTGTGGAAAAATTGATGGTTCCTAGACCCATTATCGAAAACCCCAATTATAAAGGAAGCTGTAAATTAACAGGCAAGGTGGCACTGATCACGGGTGGAGATAGTGGGATTGGTGCAGCGGTGGCCATTGCCTTTGCAAAAGAAGGTGCAGATGTTGCTATTTCTTATTTAGATGAACATGAAGATGCCAACCGAACCAGGACAAGGATAGAGGAACTGGGTCAACGCTGTTTGGTGCTGCCTGGGGACTTAAGGAATAAGCAGCAATGTGTCCACATCGTGGAGAAAACGGTACAAACATTTGGACAACTCGACATTCTTTGTAATCACGTGGGGATACAGTTTCAGCAATTAAGCTTGCTGGATATTACTGATGAGCAGTTTGATGATACCTTCAAGGTGAACATCTACTCGCATTTCTATACAACGAGGGCAGCATTACCCCATTTAAAAGCCGGTAGTTCCATTATTAATACCACTTCGGTGGTGGCTTATGTTGGTTATCAACAATTAATTGATTACACCGCTACCAAGGCAGCTATCGTGGGTTTTACCCGGGCGCTGGCAAACAATTTAGTCAGTCAAGGTATCAGGGTTAACGCCGTTGCACCGGGAAGAGTATGGACACCACTCATTCCCGCAAGTTTCTCCGCAGACGAAGTAACCCAAGTGGCTAACCCCATGCAGCGACAGGCTCAGCCCTTTGAGCTGGCACCGGCCTATGTTTATCTTGCCTCGGATGATTCCCGCTTTGTTATTGGGCAAACCATTCATGTAAACGGGGGGGAATTTACCACCTCCTAAATGCTATGACATCGGTGTGAATATCTACAAGGCATGAAACCGGTGTTACAAAACCTCTTTTAGATTGAAAAGGGGCTGTTACACAAAAACTCTTTGGTTAATTGCAACAGCCCCTTCAATACATTTATGGAGGGATAATTTATGGAGTTAGCAAGTGTTAAAGAAGTTAAGGGTTTAACTCTTGCAGATGTTAAAGCTCTAGCAAGCTGGCAAGGTTAGTTTTCATTATCATAAACGAGATATTCAAAGAAAATCACAAGATATGATAGGGAGGGATGTAAATTAACAAACCGCCTAAAACTTGTCGTTTTAAGCGGTTTACTAAGGCTACGTTCTCACACAGCCCTTTGCGATGTTTGACTTACTTATTCCATACTATAAAGCCGATCCAACATATTGTTGAGTAGCTGCAACGGTGAGGCTTTTTTAACTTCGTTGGCTGCCAGCAAATCTACTTTTAGTACCTCCTGGCCATCCTTGGTCACAATATAATTACCAACAACCTGTCCCTTTTCAATGGGTGCATCCAGTTTGTCCGGCAGATTAATTTTGCCCTCAACGTTCTTTTCCTGCCCCTTCACCACCACTAAACCAACCGGGTCTTTAGTAACCACCTTAACCCTTTCTACTTGTCCTTTGCCCACCTCAAGTTCCTTAATCACCTGTCCGGCTTCTGCCATGTTAACCGCTTTGTATCTGGCAAAACCATAATTGAATAACTTAATGGTTTCTGTAAAATGGGTTCTGGGCATCGGACACCCCAGCACCACGGATACCAACCTTAAACCATCTCGTTTGGCCGAGGCAGCCAGACAATAACTGGCCTCATTGGTCCAACCAGTTTTCCCGGCATCTGCACCGGAGTACCATTTCAATAGCTTGTTGGTGTTCCAGAGCTTAAAGTCCCCGCCCCGCAGGTCATATTCATAAATGGCAGATGCTTCACGGAAAATGGGGTATCTCAGGCATTGTCGGAGCACTAAAGCCATATCATAGGCAGAAGTATGATGGTTTTCAGTAGGTAAACCGGTGGGATTGGAGAAATGAGTATTCTTTAATCCCATCTCCTCGGCCTTTTTATTCATCATATCCACAAAGGCCTCCTCGGAACCGGCAATGGCTTCCGCCATAGCCACACTGCAGTCATTGGCGGAACCAGTGGCGATGGAGATTAACATTTCCTTAACCGTCATTTCTTCACCAGGCTCCAGGAATATCTGAGAGCCCCCCATGCTGCAGGCATGTTCACTGGCCACTACTTTATCTGTCATTTTAATTTTACCCTGAGACTCTGCTTCACAGATCAACAGCATGGTCATTAATTTGGTAACACTGGCCATGGGCCGAGAGGTATGCATGTCCTTCTGGAATAAAATCTGCCCGGAACTATAATCCATTAGTACAGCCGTTACCGCAGTGGTCTCCAACTGTGTCGCTGTCGCAACATCTTCCTTCGCAGGCTTTTTAGCCGCGGGTGCCGCCCAAGCCGAAGATAGGCCTACGGTAAGTGCCAGTGTGATAGAAAGAATAAGACAGAGTAGAACCATCACCTTTACTTTTAACTGTGCTTTCATTTAATATCACCCTCCAGGATCTCTGTTCATATTGCTCCTATTATTGTTATCTTTTGGGGCTGTAATATGCTGCAAAGGTAGGAGGGATCTTTTTCCAAAAAAATACCCCGGAGTTATTCCGAGGTAGCTGTCAAAAAATATGGGTGTAGTCATTGTTTTAGCTTCTAGGCTATCACGCCCAAAATTAAATCCTTTGGCCCAAGTTTCTCCTGACTAAAGACATAGGCATTTCTAATCATTTGTATCGCTTGATCATAATCCTCTACATTAGTATGCAAAATACAAATGGTATCTCCGATTTTTATTTCATCACCAATTTTTTTGCTCAGAGTTATCCCCGCAGCATAATCTATGGCATCACCCTTTTTCTGTCTGCCGGCGCCAAGTAACATAGCAGAAATGCCAACACTCTCTGCATCGATACTTTCTACATAACCATTTTCCCAAGCTTTTACTTCGATATGATGGGCAGCCTGCGGCAGCTTTGCTGGGTTATCAATAACTGCTGGGTTGCCACCTTGTATGGTCACCAGCTGTTTCAGCTTTTCGACGGCTTTACCCGACTTAATAACCTTTTCTAGTTCTTGATAGGCACGATCAAAATCCGTATAGACCCCACCCAGTATTGTCATATAGGAGGCAATGGTTAAGGCCACCGTTGTTAAGTCCTCTGCTCCTTTGCCTTGCAGGACATCGATGGCTTCTTTAATTTCATTGGCATTACCGATTTCGTGCCCTAAGGGTTGACTCATATCGGTTACAATGGCAATGGTTTTGCGGTTTAGTGAATTACCAATTTCAACCATAGTCTCAGCTAGTTCCTTAGCTTCTTCAAGGGATTTCATAAAGGCCCCGGAACCAACCTTAACATCTAAAACAATAGCATCCGCCCCAGAAGCTATTTTCTTTGACATTACCGAACTGGCAATTAAGGGGATACTGTCCACGGTAGCGGTAACATCTCGTAAAGCATATAGTTTCTTATCTGCGGGAGCCAGGTTGGCGGATTGCCCGGCAATGGCCATTTTATAGGTATTAACATGGTTGATAAACTCTTCCCTGCCTAGTTCAATCCGAAAGCCTTCTATGGATTCCAACTTGTCGATGGTTCCCCCGGTATGACCCAGACCCCGCCCCGACATTTTTGCCACCGGAACCCCCACGGAAGCCACCAGAGGAAGGATGATCAAACTAACTTTATCTCCCACACCACCGGTTGAATGTTTGTCTACCTTAATTCCCTCAATGGCTGACAAATCAATCGTTTCACCGGAGTGTACCATCGCATTGGTAAAATCTGCAATTTCTTGCCTATTCATTCCTTTGTAGAAAACCGCCATCGTAAAGGCTGACATTTGATAATCGGGTATTTCATCTCGGGTATAGCCTTGAATAATGAATTCGATTTCTTCTTTGGTTAGGCTTTCTCCCTCTCTCTTTTTATGAATTAAGTCAACCATTCGCATAAAGAAAACCCTCTCTCCTTTATTTCAAAGCCTCACCGGCAAAGCTTGTGCCTACCGAAAAGGACAGACCAAAGAAGTCGGCCAAGGTAGCAGCAATATCACTAAAGGAAGTACGCGCGCCGAGATTTATCCCCGGTTTAATCGGCTGGCCATAAACCAACAGGGGAACATATTCCCTGCTATGATCGGTACTGGCCGTGGTAGGATCACAACCATGGTCAGCTGTGAGGATTAACACCTCATCCGGCTGCATGGCTGCTAAAATTTCCGGTAGCCTGCTGTCGAAATCCTCTAAAGCCCTGGCATAACCCACCGGGTCATTGCGATGACCATAAAGTGAATCATATTCCACTAGGTTGGCAAAGATTAAGCCCTGCCGGGTGTTTTTCATAAACTCGAGGATCTTGTCCACACCATCCATATTACTTTTGGTTTTAATGGTGTCCGAGATGCCAACCCCGGCAAAGATGTCAAACACCTTGCCCACTCCCATGGTGTTTACACCGGCCCGCTGCAGTTCGGTAAGTATATTGGGTTCCGGAGGTGGTACGGCATAGTCATGCCGGTTAGCAGTTCGTCTAAAGGAACCTGGTTGTCCCACAAAGGGACGGGCAATCACCCTCCCTACTTTATGTTCACCATCTAATAGGGTACGGGCAATCTCACAAATATGGTAAAGTTCTTCCAGAGGGATTACTTCTTCATGGGCAGCCACTTGAAAAACGCTATCCGCCGAAGTATAAACAATGGGCAAGCCAGTTTCCATATGTTGCGGCCCCAACTCTTCAATAATCTGCGTACCAGAGGCCACCACATTACCTAAACTCTTTCGCCCAATTCTTTTTTCAAACTCCGAGATTAGCTCTGGTGGAAATCCCTTGGGATACGTTCGAAAGGGCTTCTCTAAAATGATACCTGCCATCTCCCAGTGACCTGTGGTGGTGTCTTTACCCTGGGATTTTTCTGCCATTTTACCGTAAGCTCCCTGGGGTAATTCTACTGCTGCTACCCCGTCGATGGTATGTATGTTACCTAAACCCAGACGACCTAGGTTCGGTAACTTTAGGCCCTGCACTGCCTTCGCCACATTGGCCAATGTATTGGAGCCGGCATCCCCGTATGCAGCAGCGTCGGGCAATTCACCAATTCCTACACTATCTAGAATAATCAATGTTACTTTGTTTACTTTTCCCATCTGTCGTGATTCACCCCTGTAGTAATCATAATTAAGCCCTGGGATGGGCACTGTTATAAACTTCCCGTAGTCTGATCTTGGTTAGGTGAGTATAAATTTGTGTCGTGGATATATCCGCATGGCCCAACATCTCTTGTACAGACCTCAGATCTGCCCCATTTTCCAACAGGTGCGTGGCAAAGGAATGCCTTAGAGTGTGGGGGGTAATGGGCTTATCTATTTTACCTTCCCGGGCATACTTTTTAATAATTTTCCAAAAGCCCTGGCGGGTAAGTCTTTTGCCCTGTACATTGACAAACAGAGCCTGATGCTCTGCTTTACCCTTCGTTAGTTTGACCCTGGATCTGGCCAGGTATTCTCCGACAAACTGTACAGCCACCGAGCCCAGAGGGATGATACGTTCTTTGGCACCCTTGCCAAAACATCGGACATACCCCATCGCCAGTTCAACATCTTGGAGATTTAAAGAAACCAGTTCAGAAACCCTGATCCCTGTGGCATAAATAAGTTCCAACATGGCTTTGTCTCGCATGCCAGCAGGGTCAGCCAGTTGGGGCTGACTAAGCAACATTTCAACTTCTCCAGTACTCAGCACCTGCGGCAACCGTTGGGCCAGCTTAGGAGATTCCAGATTAAGGGTAATGTCTTCTACCACCATCCCATCGGACAATAAAAACCTATAAAAGTGCTTTAAGGCAGCCAAGTGCCGAGAAATGGTGGCAGGGGCCTTCCTGTCCTTTTGCAGGTTATAGAGATGTGATAATATATGATTTCTGTCGGCTTGTCCCAGGGAGGTTACCCCTTGTTTCTTTAGGTGATCCAAATATTGGTTGAGGTCGATACGATAGGAGGCTAAGGTATTTTGGGCCAGACCCCGTTCCACTGCCAGGTAATGGATAAATTCTTCCAACCAGCGTTCCATTTCCCTCCTCCTTATTAGAAAACGTAGCATCTGCCTTGCTTGCCTGCTTGTACCTTTAACCCCAAAGGTCACAAGCAGGCAAGTTGCTAAAACCTTTTTTATAGTGCTAAAAACAAAAGTAGTTCCAGTGTTTGGAACTACTTCAACAAGACCCATATAATCCCTTTTTTTATTTTTCTCCTTGTCTATATTTTAGTAATCTTTCTATTAATTTCTCCAATATACCGTGATTCATTTCATCCTCACAAATCTCGTTAGAAGGTGCCATTACTCTCATGGGATTGCCGCTGGGCAGTTTATCCTCGGTGGAGAAACCCAAGGAACGAACCAAGCCCACCAGTTGCACTAGAAGAATAACCAGTATCGTAAAGACCAGGGCAAACCGTAGACCCTTTAATAGTTTGTATTTTGTCTTGGTAATAAAAACCACCAGCACATTCTTCCCTCCCACCATAAGCTAAAATAGATCTCGAAGGTGTTCTTGGCTTATCCTTAGAAAAAGGGCATAACCTAAAAGGCCACAAGCAAGTAAGCTAGTTTGCCCTTAGGCATATTCGAAAGTTTAATACTTTCCGATATGCCAAAATATGCTAACTAAGAACTTTTTAGAACACAGACAACAAGAGACTAATGGACTTACACTTATTCAAGTCTACACCCATATACTGGGTAGTAAGCTTAGGAGGTGCAAAAAATAAGATGGAAACAAAAAATCTAGATCCCCATAGTCCGTATACGTTATTTCTTATTCTGGTTTTATTAGTTCTAGCGCAAAATAAAAATGTGGAAGAAGTACTAACTAAAATCAGAGCTTTTTTGTTAGAAACAAAACGTTCTATTGCGGGGGTCCGCGGCGGTCTCCAGGCTATGAATACCAGTATTGAAACCTTTCATGCTAATTTTGCAGAATTACACGACAAATAGTACCCTGCGGGAGTTACAATTGAAGCCCACCATTTAGGTTTATTGTTTTGTGACCCCTTGTCTGTATTTATTGATTTCAATCACAAATTTTTATTTCTTTACATTTTAAATCAAATACCACTGGCCAGGCATAGCTTATTAGCCCTAGGCCAGTGGTATTTTTTTCATCGGTTAGCATAGAAATTTACAATAGGAGGTATGAAACATGCAGAAAAGTAACCTTATCTTATTTTCATTACTTTTGCTTGGCTTTGCTGCAGAATCTACCTTATTGGCTACAGCTGCTTGTATCTTACTTTTTTTAAAGCTAAGTAAACTGGGCCGATTTTTGTACACACTGGAACGTCGAGGCTTGGAAGTAGGTCTAATTTTTTTAATGTTGTCGGTACTGGTTCCTTTAGCCCATGATAATGTGATTTATCTGGACATGCTGGAAAAAACCCTTTCACCCCAAGGTATCCTGGCAATAATTGGCGGTGCTTTAGCCACCCATATGAATGGTGAAGGATTAAAATTATTGAAATTGGATCCTCAGTTAATTTTTGGTATGGTTATTGGCTCTATCGTTGGTATTGTATTTTTAGGCGGTATACCCATCGGTCCTTTAATGGCTGCGGGTCTTACAGCTTTGTTTTTAGAAGTAATCTATTGGTTCAAATAAAAAGAGGCTCACGCCGTTTCGATCTGGCGGAGCCTCTTATTTATTCAGTTATTAAAACCCTGTTTTTATAATGCCAGGCCAAAACAGCTTCTGCAAAGGCAACCATTTTTTTAGTCATGCCTCCACCTACATTACCGTTTAATCGGCTGGGTAAATCTCCTTTATCCATATTGGCATAATCCGGTAATCCCAATTCAGCAGCCATTTCATTTCTAAATTCTACTAAAGCCGGTTTTACATAGGGAACCAATTCTCTAGGAACTAAACCAGAAAAAGCTGTCTCCTTAATTAAATTGTATGGCAAATCTACGCGGGTCAACTCTTTAGACATGCTGTTTTCCCTCCTTACAGATTTGCTTTTCAAATGCAAAACATTAGAATACCCGGTTGTTGCTATTAATATGCCCGAAAAAATCAGAAATTATGTAACCTTATTTTACCAAAATTGTTATCTATCAATTTTATTTTAAAAATGTTGCTGTGGCTTTAATTAACTCCGGTGTGACATAGGCCTCCACCAAACCCGCCGCTATACAGATACAGCAAACAATGACTATTAGCATATGATAGCCTATCAAACCAGGCAAAACGGGTAATCTGGAATTAAGAAATCTTTTAATCAATAACCAAGAAAAAGAAAGGGCAGCAACACTGGCCAGTAAAATAGCCGGTATTAGCAAAACATTTTGCGGCACTACAGAAGTAAAGGCCAGCATAATGCCTTCTCCGGCCTTTTCTTTCGTTAAAAAGCTTATCGTAAACCCTAGGGAAAAACCCCTGGCAAATAAAAGAGCCAGTACCACCGGCATACCAATAACGGTTAGCCCTAATAAATAAATGATCCCGATATAAATCAAATTATTGGTGACAGTATCTCTTACCATAGACGAGCGGTCTAGCATCAGTTTATCTGCTTGATACATAAACTGATCCAGGTTTAACACAAGCTGTTTGACTTGTTCACTGTCAAGCCCCCTAACTCCCCAACAACCAACCCCAATTCCTGCTGCAAAGGTTAAAAGGGCCAGTAAGTAAATGGGCCATCCCTCCCGTAGAGAGGATTTACAGATTCTTTTCAGTCCCCTGGCCACTGTCCCACCTCACTTTTGTCCCATACCAACTTAAATCCCTGTACATACTATGCGAAAAATCAAATGAAAATGATAAAAGCCCCTGAACCAAGATGATATACTCCCTTGGTTCAGAGGCTGAATGTAGAAATAAAGTCCCACGCGGGCAGCCTGGCAATTCCAGCGGCTCCCATGACTTTTCTAATTCACCTGCTTCATGTTAGTTTTTTAACGCCAGATAACCTTCCTCGATAATGGTTTTCATAATGTATTCCGCTGCTAATAGGTCTTCTAAAGAATTGGCACTGGCAGCCACTACACAGATGCCGGAATCATGCCTCCGGGCGGCTTCTATGGCCCTGCGTGCTGCGGCTTTGGCCGGCTCAGAACCCTTCTTTTTTAGGGTGCGTGCTACGGTGCCGGTAATTACCGCCGGTGCTCCTGCCGTGAAGGCTGCATCATAAGCCACACCACCCGTGGCGGTGACTGCTACCACCACTCTATCAGATAAATTACAAATTTTCGGCGTCTCTGCACCAAGGTTAGGAATAACAGCTGAGACCTCTGCCCCCCCCTGGCGAATTCCCCGCAGCAACCGGGAAGCATTAGCCATTCTTTCTTCGTCGGTTCCTACCCGAGGCTCCGTTACCAATACCACACTGGTATCTGCCGCCAAGGCCAATTGGGCTGCCCGCAGACCGATACCTTCCGGATGCAAAGATACCGGCGGAGTTGCTGTATCCGGGCTGGCACCTAGTACAGTGAGAGCTCCTGCATCAAGAGCAGCTTCTAGGGTTGTGGACATATCAATAACATCCACCACCATTACCACCAACCCCTCCCGGGCAGCCTGAACGGCACCGCTGGCATTGGACGTAAGGGTAACAAGTTTCATTAATGGCTACTCCTTTCCAACAAGTACATTAGTAAACCTTAGCTTGTGCCAAGTCTTTAAACGCCGGCGTACCCGATAGGGCACAAGTAAGCCTAGTTTGCCCTTATGCATGTCGGAAAGTTTTTACTTTTCGATATGCTAAAAACAAAAGCCCCTTCATATACTGTCCCATAACCAGCGGGGAGGGACAAACATGAATCAGATCTACGTCTATGCAAATAAAATCTATTTCCTGGCCAAAGCTAAAGATTTATGTAAACTAATCAAGCAATCTGCAGGGCAGTATCATACCGTACAGGAACTCATCAAGGCTAAATTAAACTAGCCACATAGACCCCGGCCGCCCCCGCGGCCAAGAAAAATTCCGGGTCCTGCTCCACGTGGCGGCCCATGGTGGTTACTTTCACCTGATAATCTGCCAATGCTGCCAAGGCTGGCTGCCCCTCGATAATGGCAACATCATGTTTGTGGGCGATGGTACTTTCTTCCACTTGTTGCAGCACTAACTCCAGCTTCTCAGGTACAAGTTTAGGCAGCACTACCGTGGCCTTAGTTAAGGCAATGGTGCCTAGGGCCGTACGACTGTGGTGGCTCAACCCCCGGTGACGCTCCCGGGCATCGGCAAAACTTATTCTAGGTATGGCAATGGGTTTACCTTTTAAGAGATTAACGGCATTAATAATTTCACCTTGCTCAACACCGGTAAAACCAAAACGGGAACCACTTCCCACAATGCCTGGCCCCATAGCCACCAGAATGACATCTGCTCCCAGAACATGTTTGCAGGCTAGCAAACCCGTATAAACGTTGATGGCTTCCAGGTCACCGCCAAAGGCGTGTCCGCAAGTTACTGTGTGCTGAATTAACCCCTTTTCCCGAAGCTCCCAAACCAGACGAGACAGTGTCAGCGGCAAGGCAGCTCCATCGGTCATTAAATACACTACTTTGAGCTGCTTGTTCGCTAGTTTTTTCAGGGCTGCGGCAGCCGGAGCCAGCATACTGTGCAGGGTACCGATAATCACAGGCGTACCCTCTAAAGAGTTTGCCTGCTGCATCAACTCTGCATAGGGACTGTCCTGTTCTTCCACTGAGAGAACTTTTACCTGGTAGGGGGTATAACGCAGCTTCATAATGTGTCCTGCTTCAGGCACATCTATTTCAGTATTAGACAAGTTGGCCAGAACAAAATGGGCACCCCCGGTGCCCAACTTTTTATAAACAGCGGTGGTATTTAAAATTACTTCATCACCGGCAACCACTTCTCCAGTTAAAGAGTCATAATTAACAGCCTTTTGAAGTCCACCTTCCAGCTCAACCAACAATTCACTAATGCCGGTCCTTTGGGAGGTTATTTTTTGCACCACACCGCGACGCATACGGATCAAAGGAAGACACCTCTTTTCGAAGTTCGACAGAGCAACAAATAGCCTGTTTATGTTAACTAAAGCGGGACCACAGAGGAATGCAATCCGAGGGCTTAATTAGCTGCCCTTATCTATTTTACGTTCTACATTTCTTAAGCGATGATTTAAATCATCAATCTCTCTTCTTACTTTCGATGTGCCTCTAAAAGCCTTAACCAAAAAGTAAAAAATCACACCCATTATTGCCAGAAGGACAACAAAATTAAATAACTGTGCAAGTAGTGTACCATTAAACCCCATACTCTCCATCTACTCACTCCTTATCACAGAATCGTCATCCACGCAGAATAGCCTATTCTTTAAATTCCTGTGCTGTTTTTATAATTTCCAGCACAAATCTGGCGTTATTGAGCAAGTTTTCTTCGGTGATAAACTCCTCGGTGGTATGCACTTTGGACATGCCGGTACCTAAGTTGGCACAAGCAATGTTCTGCCCGTTGAAAATATTAGCATCACTGCCACCACCGGTTTGACCAAGAAAAGGTTTTAAACCAATCCGTTCGGCAGCTTTAACGGCAATCTGCACCGGTAAGGCATCGGGAGCTAAATCAATGGGATCGTATTCTTTGACCACCTCGATCGCTGCCTTCGCTCCCAGTCGTTCCGCAGCCTGTCTAAGCTCCTCCACCATATGATCAATTTGTGCTTTCGCTTTGCTTGGGTTGATGCTACGTGCTTCCCCTTGGATCGTTACTTGTTCTGGCACAATATTGGTGGCGACTCCGCCGGAAATCAACCCGATATTCGAAGTTGTTTCTTCATCAATACGGCCCACTTTCATCCCGGCAATCCCTTGAGAGGCCACCACAATGGCATTGATACCTTGCTCCGGGGCAATACCGGCATGGGCAGCTTTCCCTTGCACGGTAGCTTTCAAACTATATTGCGTAGGGGCCTTCGTAATGATTTCTCCGGCCGGGCCACCACTGTCCAACACAAAACCTAGGTTAGCTTGTAGGCGACTGTAATCCAAGCCCTTGGCACCCTTAAGACCAATTTCTTCCCCTACGGTAAAGACCACCTGCAAACCACCATGTAAAATACTCTGTTCCTGTAAAACCCTTAGACTCTCCATAATGGCAGCAATACCCGCCTTATCATCGGAGCCAAGAATGGTATTTCCCGCAGAAGTAATCATCCCGTTCTGCCGTATCGGTTTAACCCCTTGACCAGGCTTTACCGTGTCCATGTGAGCCGAGAACAACAACAAGGGACCTTGGCCACCGTTGGCTGGTAAGGTAGCAATAAGGTTACCGGTTCTCTGACCCACCTCCACGTAAGAACCTGCTTCATCTTCAAACACCTGCAAACCCAGAGCGTTGAGTTTATCCTTTAAGAGGTCGGCCAACTGCCGTTCTGCCCCAGATTCACTGTCCACCTGAACTAACTCAAGAAATTCTTCTATTAATCTTTCTGCTTTAATCAAAGAGGACACCTCCACAATGATATCTCTTAAACAACTTAACCAAATGATAACTTTCTTAGAACAATATTGCAAATTAAAGTTTCCAAACTGCCATATTAGAAAAACTTGTCTCTGCCAAGTCTTTAGACGCCGGCGGAGGCTTAGTTTGCCCTTATGCAAATCAGAAGTTTTTATACTTTCTAATTTGCGAACAAAAACAAGGAGCTGTCCCAGCGGACAACCCCTCTTGTAGTAATTTTTCTTTACAGCTTTCTAACAAATTCAGATTTTAATTTCATAGCTCCAAAACCATCAATTTTACAATCAATATTATGATCTCCCTCAACCAAACGTATATTTTTTACCCTTGTGCCTATTTTTAAGGCGGATGAACTCCCTTTTACTTTCAGGTCTTTGATTATCGTTACAGAATCACCATCGTTTAAGATATTTCCATTTGCATCTTTGACAACATTTTTGTCTTCACTATTGTCAGTCCCTACTTCTAAAGTCCACTCATGACCACATTCTGGACAAATCAAAAGACTTCCATCATCGTATGTAAATTGCGAATTACATTTTGGGCAATTAGGTAAATTACTCATAATCTCACTTCTCCATTCATTATGTTAATTGTATATGCCTATATTCTGCCATATTCTGTATTGATTTGCTACCTTTTATACAATACAATAATTATCGACTTTAGGATGACACAGTTATTGTGCATCATTCCCTATAAGGTGGACTACGTCATGTTTTTGCAAATATTGATTAACTACATTCATTATAGTTGATATAATAAATGAGGGTGATAAAGATGCAAATATTGAAAAATGATTGGCATGAATTATTAAAGGATGAGTTTCATCAGGAATATTATCAAGAGCTGAGAAAGCATTTGATCCAGGAATACCAAACCCGAACCATCTATCCTGATATGTACGATATTTTTAACGCACTGCATTTTACCTCTTATCAAGATGTAAAGGTGGTTATCCTGGGGCAAGACCCCTACCATGGCCCGAACCAAGCCCATGGCCTGAGTTTTTCTGTCAAACCCGGTGTACCGGCCCCACCCTCCTTGCAAAATATCTTTAAGGAATTGCAGAGTGACCTTGGTTGCAGTATCCCTAACCATGGTTACCTCAAAAAATGGGCGGATCAGGGGGTCTTACTCCTGAACACTTCCCTGACAGTGCGCGCCGGTCAAGCCAACTCTCATGCGCAGATAGGGTGGCATCTATTTACGGATAAAGTGATCGCTCTCCTGAGTCAGCGCCAGAACCCTGTGGTGTTTATCCTTTGGGGAAAAAATGCCCAAACGAAACAAAGTATTATCAAGGCCCCTCAGCATTTTATCATAAAATCCGTTCATCCCAGCCCACTTTCCGCTCATGCCGGATTTTTCGGCAGTAAGCCTTTCTCTAAGGCTAACAATTTTTTAGTGTCTCAGGGTAAGGAACCCATTGATTGGCAGATTGAGGATATTTGATCTGCCTTACAAAGCAAAATGATCCACAACCTCAAACCCGTAATGCCGCTTAGAACTCAAAATATATTTTTACATAGCGAGAGGTGCTATCCCTTGTGGGACAACACCTCTCGCTTGCTTTTCCATATCGGTTTGGAATATGGGCCTAGCCATACTACTGCTTATTCTTGAACTCTTTAGCCAGTTGCATACCTTTTTCTAAGGCCTGCTGATTAACAGGAATTAAGTTGTGGCGCCGGGCTGGCAGTACCTTTTTTAAGGATTCCACCACAGCTTCCAGGGAGACAATTCCGGTCAGCTCAATTAAAACCCCCAAAATGATGTTATTAGCTACTTTCGTATTGCCCAGTTCTTCGGCAATTCGGTTGGCCGGGATTTCCAGCACCTGCAAGTCTTGCCGTGTTACCTTTTGATCCACCAAAGAAGAGTTAATTAGAATTAAACCACCTGGCACCACTGATTTTTCAAATTTGTCCAGGGAAGGACGATTCATAACAATGAGCGTAGTTGGCTCTGTTACTAAGGGTGAACTGATGGGTTCATCAGAAATGGTGATGCCACAATTGGCCGTACCGCCACGCATTTCCGGCCCATAGGAGGGAATCCAAGCCACTTGCTTATTCTCAATCATACCCGCATAGGCCAACAATTGACCGGTGGATAGAACCCCTTGGCCGCCAAAACCGGCAATTAATACTTCCTGCAACATTTACTTCACCTCCGCTGGTTCTTTGAAGACACCAAGGGGGTAGTACGGAATCATGTTTTCCGCCAACCACTTAATCGATTCCTTTGGTGACAGTCCCCAGTTGGTGGGACAGGTAGAGAGAACTTCCACCAAGGCAAAGCCTAAGCCTGCTTTTTGAATTTCAAAGGCCTTCCGAATGGCCTTCTTAGCCTGAACGATATGTTTGGGATCATGCACCGATACCCGTGCCACATAGACGGCACCGTCCAGGGTGGCTAGCATTTCACTAACCCGTACCGGTAAACCATTCAGTTCTTTTTCCCGGCCCCGCGGGCTGGTGGTGGTTTTTTGTCCCGGCAAGGTGGTGGGAGCCATTTGGCCACCGGTCATGCCATAGACGGCATTATTTACAAAGATGGTAGTGATTTTTTCACTTCTGGCAGCAGCATGCACAATTTCTGCCGTACCAATGGAAGCCAGATCGCCATCCCCCTGGTAAGTAAACACCGTACGCTCCGGCAGACAACGCTTGATCCCGGTGGCCACGGCGGGTGCACGCCCGTGGGAAGCTTGGAACATATCTACATTGAAATAATCATAGGCAAATACCGAGCAGCCAACGGGACAAACCCCTACGGTATCATCCTGTAAGCCCATTTCATCAATTACCTCGGCCACCAAACGGTGAATAATGCCATGGGTACAGCCTGGGCAATAGTGGAATTGTTTATCCGTTAAGGAATCGGGACGTTTAAAAATTACTTTAGCCATTGACTATTCACCCCCTGCCATGAGTTTTTTGACTTCTGCCAAAACATCCTTGGCCAGAGGTACCATACCACCACTACGGCCATAGAAATGGACGGGCTTCTTGCCGTTCACTGCCAGCCGAACATCTTCCACCATCTGGCCCATGCTCATTTCTACACACAGAAACTTATTAGCATGTGCCGCTGCTTTGGCATACACCTCTGAGGGGAAGGGCCACAGTGTGATAGGTCGAATCAAACCTGCCTTAATACCTTCTGATCTGGCTTTATCCACCACGGATTTAGCGATCCGGGCTGCGGTACCAAAGCCAGTTAAGACGATTTCTGCATCCTCCAGACGGTACTCTTCCCAGCGAGTTTCCTGGGCGGCAATAACATCATACTTAGCAAACAATCTTTGATTCAGCTCTTCGCAGTCCTCGGGTACAATATATAAAGAATTAACAATATTGGGCTTCTTTCTTCCCTTCAAGCCACTGGCAGCCCAAGGTTTTGCAGGAACCTCCGGCAGAGTAACTTCATCAGCCAACTCAACGGGTTCCATCATTTGGCCTAGGATACCATCCCCAACTAACATAACAGGGGTACGGTACTGATCCGCCAAATCAAAGGCGACTTGCATCATATCAATAATTTCCTGCACGGAAGCGGGAGCCAGGACAACCAGCTTATAATCACCATGGCCACCGCCCTTAACAGCCTGGAAATAATCCCCTTGGGCCGGAGCAATGTTGCCCAGTCCCGGGCCACCCCGCATAACATTTACCACTACACAAGGTAGTTCAGCCCCGACCAAATAAGAAATCCCTTCCTGCATCAAACTTAAACCAGGACTGGATGATGAGGTCATGGTCCGAAAACCAGCTCCGGCTGCACCGTAAACCATATTAATGGAAGAGGTTTCGCTTTCTGCTTGTAAAAAAACACCGCCTACCTCGGGCATGCGCTTGGCCAGGTAGTGGGGCAACTCACTTTGGGGGGTGATGGGATAACCAAAGAAATGGCGGCAACCGGCACGAATGGCACCCTCGCCAATGGCTTCGTTACCTTTCATCAGTACTTTACTCAATCCTGCTTCTCCTCCTTCACTACTTCAATTACCACATCGGGACACATCCTTGCACAGATAGCACAGGCCTTGCACTTATCCATTTCTACCACGGTAGCTGGGTGAAATCCCATGGCATTGTAATGCTCTGCCAGGACGATAATTTTTTCGGGGCAAACCGAAATACACAACTCGCATCCTTTGCAGCGTTCTTCTCGGAATGTTACTGTGGCCAACTATATTCCCTCCTTGATTGAATGATTATTTTGTTAATATGGCACCTTGGAAATAAACCTACTACTCTTCGCCAAAGGCTTCTTCCCAGGGAGTCTTCATATAAAATTCTAAAGGTAGAACGGGTACTTCCGGCAGAATGGTTTTGATCTGTGGTACCAGCTCTTGAGGGGACGCCATAAAAGCCATTGGCAGTTCCAGTTGTTCTGCTATTTGAGACACCTTGGTGTAACCTTCTAACATTATCTGGAGATCGGTATGCCTACCTAGATTGGTATTGCTAACCAATCCCGTTACCTTCAGACGGGAGTTTTTTTCAATATCGCCCATAATTTTACAAACACCGGCAAGATCCCTGGTAAAGGGACGGCAGGTGTTAACAACAAAATATAGATCGAAGCGGTCTTCGGTTAAGTACGGTCTGTACGCGCCTAGGGCAATGGCTCCTACGTCATCCCCACCCACATCGCACACACAATATCCCTCAGATGCTTGCAGGGCTCCCCGAATGGCAGGAGTCAGGGCTGGTACATCGGCATTTACCAAATGCCCCGGTGGACAAATTACCTTTAGACCTTGGCTGGCCAGGTTATCCTTGGCCAAGCGGGTACGGAAATACGGATTAATAATATCCAAATCCACCAAAGAAACTTTATCCCCCCGCTGCTGCAGCATACGGGAGAAATTAATGGAGATTTCTGTTTTGCCGCTTCCTAAATTGGCTGTAAATATAGTCACTGGTTTTATGTTAATTTTCATAGAAAAACCTCCGTTATACTATCTTAAATATTTCGTTTTGTCTAACAAAAAAACCTGCCAAAGTTGCACAAAAATTAACCAGCTAAGGGGATTTTATTGATTCCGCCCTAACTGGTCCAGGTAATTTAACATTTTATTTTTTTCTATAATTTTGGTCAAGCTGTATTTTTCGGTCAACAGGTGAAAAGCAATTAAGAAAACCAAATAGCCTAGCTTTGCAGTTTCGGGTAAAACCATAGCTGCCGTAATACCAATGGTTGCCCCTAAAGCATTGGAGCCGGTATCTCCCATCATGGCTTTGGCTTTCAGATCATAGGGTAGGTAGGCCAACAGTGCCCCCACCATAACAGCAAGCCAGCATAGCTGCTGGGAAGGCCAGCCCCCTAAAAATAAAAGTACCGCCCCTAATAGAAAGCCTTTACCAGCCCTACCAGGTCTAAGGTCCAGTAAATTAATAGCATTGATAGAGAGGGCAATGACCAGAGTATTAACCATTACTTGCTGCCAACCGTGACTTACCACCACTGCCACCGCCAAGGAAATCAAGCCGCCCGCCAGCAGTTTTAAGCCGCCGGTAGTTAATTCGCCCTGCAGCATTTTTTTGATATGACCCTTCAAGCCGGTGGCAGCCCGAGAGCCAAAGATATCATCTACCATTCCCAACAAGGTCATAGCACAAATTGCAAACAGAAAAATAAGACCCTCTAAATGCACACTATCCGACTGAAGGATAAGAAACAAAACGGTGGGGGGCAAGACGCTCACGAAAAACAAAAGGCCCGCCCCTACGGGTATATTATCACCTCGAAAATTGGGTCTCACAAAGCCTGCTTCTATAATGAGCTGCAAAATACTGTTTAGGATAAATTTAGCCACCCCAAAAGCTAGTAGGGCAGCCAACAGCATCGGCCAGTAGAAACTTTGAATCATGGAACACCTCACGGAATCATTGGTTACATTATGTAAACCATTAAACTGAAAACTAATGGATATTATTTCCACAAATAATCTAAATAATGCTTGTTACTGTTCAATCTTAGCACGGCTTAGGCCATATTTCATAAAACAACCCGCTAGGACTCTAGCTACATGAACGAACTGTTTCCCCCGGTGCATAAACCCCCTTAAATCCCGGCCTGTCTCAGCGTGGGACATTTGGGTGGCAATTTCTGTTACTCGAAAACCTGCCCGGGCTACTTTAATGGTCAGAGCCACTTCTACGCCATAACCGGAAGCAAAGGGGATCACCTTTTCCAACACACTGCGGGTCATGACCCTTTGACCGGATAGGGGGGCATTAGCCTCCAAACCGGCGTAGTAACGGATACCTTTCCGAGCAAGATTTTTCACCAGACCAAAGCCAGCCTTCTTTTTCGCCTGGGGAAAACGGGCAATGGTCATATCTGCTTGATCTTCTAAAATCGGTAAAACTAATAACCTTGCTTCACGAGCACTAGATCCCAGGTCGCCGTCCAACAGGGCAATGACATCCCCGGTAGCTTTAGCCACACCAACATTTAAAGCACCACCCTTACCCATATTGCGAGGCAGTACAATAACGGTAGCTCCGGCCAACTTAGCCAGCTTAGCTGTCTCATCCGTGGAGGCATCATCCACCACAATCACCTCAGAAACCTCAGCGATATCTAGTACCCCTTTGACAGTATCTGAAATGCGAGCTGCCTCATTATGGGCGGGGATTACCACTGACACCTTGGCCTTTTTGACCATTGCCGACACCCCCAGTCGTATCAAAGGGAGGCAGTAGTTGCTTAGCCGTGGGTTTTACTCCATAATGTCCTGGCTTGTCCGCAATGGCCAGAACCAGAGCCAATTGACCGGGCGCCGATTCCACATTATCAACAGTACTAACTCTCTTTTTTTGGTATGACTTCATGTAAGAATAGGTAACGTTAGTTTCTTCCACGCCAAAAACAGGTAGTTTTTGCTGCAAAAAATAATCCATCATAGGGTAATCCACAATTTCAGTCTTAACCAACGTTTGATCCTGACTTCCACCAATGAATATTACTGCATCAACCGGCACACCATAATCACCGGACAGTTTTAAAAGCTCTGATTGAGACAAGGTATTTAGTAATGCCTGTTTTTCCCCAGTTAAAATGCCTCGGGCAGTCTCCTTGGCTAAAAAACTCATCATGTCATTATCATTTTGATCGTTAATACCTAACTCGCTACGTAACTGTTCTTTATGACCGGTTACGTCAAAACCATCCAGAATAGTGGTTACCGATTGGACCGTCGCCCCAGCCATAGATAGTGTGTTGACAAGATCGTCCCGAAAACCATAGCTGTTTGTTTCCACAATGGCTATTCTTTTCCCCGTTAACTTGCCTGTAATGAGTGGCGGTAAAACTTGTTTTTCAAATTGCCGCTGAATGTTGTTATCAATTTCCAAGTTGTTCGCCCTTGCCTGAACGGCTTCATTCTTTTGCCGTAGTTCCTCCAGTTGGACTTCCAGCCTGTCCGCCAATTGCTTCTGTCGCTCTGCAATAACTTCATTACCCAATACCGCACTGCCAACTAGAATACCAATACCAAGGGCTATAAAAACTGCCACTAACGAAGCAATGTGGTAGCGATAATCTATAATCATAGAGTTAGAGTCCTCCTACACCCCAAGGATTAATCTTACATTTAGTACCAGTAATCTAAACAGTTCTCTGGTGGGCGGGGCCATCGCCACTACAACTGCCAAAGGTACCAGACCGGCTAGCAAAATTTGGCCCACATATTTCATTTTTACACGATTTTTGTACAGTTGGCTAACTCCCTTGGCATCTACCAGGATATCCCCTACTTTTAAGCGTACCAAGAAGGTACTGGCCATGCCCTTGCGACCCTTTTCCAAAAAATCCAACATATTGGAGTGGGTGCCAACTGCCACAATTAATTCGGTACCATTCTCATAAGCTAACATCATGGCAATATCTTCACTGGTTCCGGGAGCAGGAAAAATTCTGGCCTGTTGACCCAAGGCATGAACCCTTTCCATACCCGGTGCTCTACCATCGGGATAGGCATGAACCACCAGTTCAGCACCACAACAAAGGGCTCGGTCAGTGATACTATCCATATCACCAATAATCATATCTGGTTTATAACCAAATTCCAGCAATGCATCAGCACCACCGTCAACACCGATTAGAACAGGATGTACTTCATCAATGTAGGATTTGATGGCGTTTAAGTCTTGCTTGTAATTGTGACCCCGTACAACAATTAGGGTATGTTTGCCCTTAAATGAGGTGGTGACATCAGGGATATTGAGTCCCCCACAAACAAAATCCACTTCATTTCGGGCATAGTCCAAAGTATTATGAATAAAACGCGACAAGACCCGGTCCATACGGCTCCGGGATTCTTCCATGTGATCTTTAACCTGACTAAGTGTTAGCAAATTTCCTTCAGCAATCTTCTGTCCGTTATGCCAGACAACGTTGCCCCGTATCTCCAGTTCGTCACCTTCCCGGATTTCCTCCATGAGGTGATTACCAGCATTATCAAGAATGGAGATACCCGCCTCTAATAGGGTAATCGGCCCCTGGTTTGGGTAATCCTCACTTAATGAGGGGACTGTGTTAACGACAACCTTAACCTTAGCTGCAATTAATGAATCTGCTGCTACTTTATCTAATTCCTTATGACATATAACGGCAATTTCGTTGGCATGTATTCTTTTAGCCAAATCTTTTGTTCTTTTATCGACTCGGGCGATTGCTCTTATACTCATCCACAATACACCACCTTACCACCTTCATTCTAATGTTAATAGTAGGGTAAGTCAAGTATAGCTCCCAAATATTGTAATTTTTTTCCTTTACAGTCTCAATTTGGGTGTTTTTCATCTTGCTATATTCTCTTACGTAAAAGACTTGCTTTTTTATCCTTATGTAACTTAATTTTGTCAGTTTTTCTCTTTCAGGCATTTAGTCCTATTATTATCCATAATACCAATAAGATTATCTTTAAAAACATTGTAGGTTTATAGTATAGTTATCTTACACTTACGATTTGCAAACAGAAAGTAATGTAAGGGGGCGTTTATAATAATGAAAGAAACTATTGATCTAGCAACTCCCGGCATGCTAAATCTGTACTCTCAAGTAAAACTATCAAATTCCACCAGTCAGCCTTTGTTTTCCAAATACGCCAAAGGTTCTATCAATATTGTGCAAAAAAATGGTGGAAGAATGTTTGGTAAATTATTTCGGATAACTAGTTATAAATTATTACATTAAAAGCATCAAACCTATAAAGCACCTCTCATCCGAGAGGTGCTTTATAGGTCCTAGTTCCCATTGTATTGCAGGCTCAAACCAACCCCTACTTCTTTCAGATTTACTACCTTTGATAGTTGAATCTTAGAATGAAGGTCTGTACAGTGACAAGCATGAACTTCCTTAGGCTGTGCTGTCTCTAGATATTTTAGAACACCATCCAGCTGTTGTTTAGCAGGATTCAGCAAATGAAACCCACCGACAACATCCACGACTCTCTCATCATGACAGATCTTCTTAGCATACTCAATAATGTTGCAAATTCCAGCATGTGAACAACCAACTATAATTACTAACCCTTCGGTTGATTTGAACACTAATCCTGTGTCATCCATTAAATAGTCATCCGTAGATTTACACTCCTTAATTACAGAGCCCATTGGGGAGTTAGCTTCATATTTAAACATTCTTGGAATTTCACCAAGGTATACTAGGTTTTCGGTTAACCATACTGGCTCTTTTTGTAAATTCAGTTTAAAGTGATGGGATAGTTTTGTCTTGGATACAATACTTCCTATTTCTCCTACTCCCTCAACTACTTTTGTTTCCAAAACCAAAGGATGTGCCACAACCGTAGGAGCAATTTGAGACTTATGTTCTATCCTTGACTCAGTATATAGGCGTATTAAAGGTTCAAGGCCCCAGGTATGATCCATATGGCCATGGGATAGCACTATGTAATCTAGCTCTTTAAGGTTAATTCCCATCTTCTCAGCATTTCGGATAAAGATATCAGAGTACCCTGTGTCGAATAGAATTTTTTTATTTCCCGTTTGAATAAAGAAAGATAGGCCAGGTTCCGCTAAGAAATACCGATCAATCAGCGTATTATTATCGACTAAAACAGTTAATTTCACTAAGGGTTCACTCCTTGTTAATTTTTATGGCAATTATAATTCTTCCATTATAAAAAAACACCGCTTGTTTAGCGGTGTAATTATTATGGATTATCTCCAAACTAAAAGTGATTACTATTAATCTCAACCGGGAAAATTCTAACTAACTTTACTTTCAATCCGTAATTTATCTGCTACCATGGCAATAAACTCTGAGTTGGTGGGTTTACCACGTTCCAGATTGATGGTGTAACCAAAGAATTTAGTCATCATCTCGATATTACCACGATCCCAAGCCAATTCAATGGCATGACGAATAGCTCTTTCCACACGGCTAGGTGTAGTCTGATACTTTTGTGCAATCATGGGGTAAAGTTCTTTGGTTACGGCCCCCAGAAGATTAACTTCATTAATAACACAAAGGATCGCCTCACGGAGATAATGATAGCCTTTGATATGGGCAGGAACTCCCATTTCATGAATAATATTGGTAACTGCCACATCTAAGTTACGAGGCTTACTGACAGAAATGTACTGACCAACTGCAACACCATCGGCCAATTGACGGATTCTGTTGGCTAAGACAGCAAAATCAAAAGGTTTTAAAATATAATAATCTGCACCCAATTCCACAGCCCGGGCCGTAATGCTTTCTTGCCCAAAGGCAGTTAACATAATTACCTTAGGTTTATGTGCAATAGCACCTGTGGAAAGTTTCTCTAATACACCGATACCATCTAAATGAGGCATAATAACATCCAGCACCATTACATCCGGTGACTGCTGATCTATTATTTCCAATGCCTCCAATCCGTTGTTGGCAATCCCCACTAAGACAAAATCGTCTTGCTGATTGATAAATTCCTTTAATAGTTCACAGAATTCTCTGTTATCATCTGCTAATAATACCTTTATCGCCTTTCTAATCATAATGTAAGACCCCGCCTCCTATTTTTCTTTTCTTTTCTTTTCCATTATCTGGAATATCTTTCTAGTGTCTATAGCTTTCGACAGGCGAGGTATAAACTCCTTCTTTAAAAACGGAAAAATTTACTAAAAAGGTTAAATTAATTCAATTCGACACAAATTTGACTAAAATTTTAAATTTTGATTAATTAAACACGCCACATTACGTCTAGCGTCAAATTCTGCCTTTTTTCTCTCGCTCACATGTTTGGGGAAGGCTCCTGAATCATATAACATCCACTCTGCCATAACTCCATAACCTCTGGTAGGATCATTGACAAAGACATGAGTCACCGCTCCAATAAGCCTACCATCTTGAATTATGGGGCTTCCTGACATACCCTGGATAATTCCACCCGTTTTTTTCAATAGATTTTGATCTGTAATTTGAATAATCATACCTTTCCCTTCGGCACGACCATGTAGATTGATTTGCTCTACAGTAATAGAATATTTCTCAATTTTATTTCCTTGAAGAACTGTATAAATCTCAGCTGGCCCTTCTTTTACTTGATTGGCCATGGCTACCGGAATAGCGTCTTTCATATAAGTATTTTCCGGGGCTTTATCAAGTTTACCGAAAATACCACAGTTTGTATTTTTCGTAATATTTCCTACAATACCTTCTCCCCGCTGGAATACTCCCATTTTTTCTCCAGGTTGTCCCTTTTTACCCATTCTGATTCCCTCAATTTGTGCTCCTACAACCTTGCCTTTACTCAAATTGATGGGACGACAGGTATCAATATCACTGATAATATGACCCAAAGCACCGTAGGATTTACTTTCTGGATCATAAAATGTCATGGTCCCTACACCGGCTGTGCTATCTCGGACAAAAAGTCCTACCCGGTATCGTCTGGTTTCCTTACAGTAAATTGGTGTAATTTTTGTATGGTAAATTTTATGAGAATCCCTGTCCTTGAACTCCATTCCCAGTGCTTTACCATCTTTGCCCATGTTATTAATAAGCTCCTGTGCCTGATTCTCGGTTTCTACTATTTGGTCATTAATTTTTAATAGAGTATCCCCTAACTGAACACCTGCCTCCGCAGCTGGATTATGTCTTTTACCCTGCTCATCCACAATGGCAGATCTACCAACAACCATCACTCCTTCGGATTCCACCATAACACCAACCGCCTGTCCACCGGGAATAACTCTAATCTCCGGCACTACACTGACAGTCATATGTCTAACCGGAATAAAGCCAAGAAGTTTAACCTGCACATCTAACTGACCTGGTGTAGCTGCTACAGGAGTAAGGCTTTCTGTTTTTATCATAGATATCGATTTTTCATTATTTTTAATAGAATACTCTAATAAGTTTTGCTCTACATATTTAGGTAAACCAATGTCAAAACTAAGTTTATCACCTACTGATACTCTTTGTTGAATTGGTAAATGATTTAACATTTGGAACGGGAGCTGAAGACAAAGGCCCAAGAATGCAATAGCCACTAATAATACTGGCGTCTTATTTTTCCGGTAGTCCAAGTACAGCCCCTCCTTTAATTTTATAAAATGATTACTTTCAACACCTCCTGTTAATTTTTAAATAGAAAACGAAGAAAAAGGATAAAAGCAAAATAAATCTGGCGTAATCTTAAGATTACCTCTTCAAAACGCTTTTACTCATCTCATTTCTGCCGAAAATTGCCGAATACAGTACTTTTGCGGGTTTCGAGCATTTTGTAAGTTTTGTTTGTTTTACCTTTTGCATAAAATAAAATTAGTTCAACAGGTTTTGGAAATTTTCAATAAATAAAAATAATAAAAACCGAGGATTTATTATTATCCTCGGTTCACGTATCCACACGGACAGTAATATTCGTATTTTCCAATTCGTTTTTTATGTTAACTAACTAGAATGTCGTTGTAAATATAGAATTGCTTCCAGTACACCTCCACCAATAGCCCGGGCTTTATCAGAAATGGTGAAGCAGTGTTCTAAACAATCCTCCCTAGGGTCGATATCCCCCAGCTTGAGACCTTTATGGACCCACAGACCACCTCGTAATAGTCCCCTTAATACTCCGTTAATGCCTGCGTTTACCGGCTCGCCTCCAACAAAGCCGATAGTTTGACCGGACTGAACAACACTGTTGATAGTCACACAGGGAACGAAAACACCTTCCGCAGGGGATCGCAGCAGTCGTTCCCGGGTATATCCCTCTACCGGACTAGGGCTACCCGTATCCAGTTGGGCTGTCCCATTTAAAATTACTCTACCAAGGTAATGTCCCCGATTGGTTTCGATAACTGCATGTACATCTACCCCGGCAGTAAAGCCAGGACCTAAACCGATGGCAATCGTTGCCAAATTTCTATGCGTACCCGTGTTTCTTTTTGCAATGATAGCGTCAACCAGCACGTCTGGCCTCAGTACCGTTACCTGTTGTCCAGCTGGATCAACTAGTACCGGAATCATCTGTTGTTTAAAGACGTTTGCTATCTCATTGATACCCTTAACCAGAACAGCCGTACTTCCCTCTACCTGCCACCGTCCTTCATAAACCGCTTCTGCAAAGGAAACAGTCCGTCGCACCATGGTTGGCCGAGGAATTTCTGTCATTATCACCTTAAAACCACTGCCGTGTAGTCGGTGGGCGACTCCGGTGGCTAGGTCACCAGCTCCTTTTACCCATACAAGCAGTTCCATTTAGACCAACCTTTCTCAAAAGATAGTAAGGAACTCAAAAACATGGCTCCAGGCAAGTTGCTTTAAATTCTTCTCTGATAATCTTAGTAATATCGTGTGCCAAAATATGGCCAATGGCTTTCTCTACCGGTATCACTTCGGTACGCACTGGGCAGCCCTCCTCTAATTGAAATAGCAGGGACACCTTACGTTGAAGGTGCCCCATGTTTAGTTATTACTACTTACGTTCCTTGAGGGCTCTATATACCCGTTCCTCCGTTAGAGGTATTTCAAAGAAACGAATACCAATAGCATCATAGACTGCATTAGCAATAGCCGCAGCCGTGGCCACTAAACCTGTTTCCCCAACCCCTTTGGCGCCAAAGGGACCTGTAGGGTCCTCTGCTTCCACGATAATGGCCTCTAATTCTGGAATATCCATGGCGGTAGGCAACATGTATTTATGGAACCCATTGTTCAACTGCCTGCCTCGGTCATCATATTTAATTTCTTCACTTAAGGCATAACCGATACCCATGGCCAAGCCACCTTCCAATTGTCCCTCGACAATGAGCGGATGAATCGCTTTACCTACATCATGGGCAGCTACCATTTTGGTGACCCTTACCTTGCCGGTCTCGGTATCCACTTCAACTTCGGCAAAATGGGCCAAATAAGGTGGTGCGTTTTGCGGTATAATGCGGCCAACACCAATGAACTGCTGTCCCCGTAGGTGGGCTTCCATGGCCACTTGCCCTAGGGAGATGTTCTTTTCTTGGGTCAGGGTGGAATAAATAATACCATTCTCGATATCTAGCTCCCCAGGAGTAACCTCTAGCATATTGGCAGCATATTCAAACACTTGTTTTCTGGCATCCTGAGCCGCAGCTACCACCGCAGTACCGGAAGCATAACAGGTTCGGCTGGCATGACTACCAATTTCAAAGGGAGTAGACTCGGTATCTGCGAAGGTAATCCCAACTTGCCCGAAGGCAATACCCATTACTTCAGCGGCCATTTGACTTAATGTGGTGATCGTACCTGTACCCATATCCGGTACTCCACTGGCCACCTGAATAGAGCCATCCTGTTGAACCGTTACATAGGCATTGGAGTAGTCGCCACAGAAGGGCCAAGCATTGGACACGTGGGTACCGATGGCCATACCGATACCCCGACGGATGGTATCACTATCCTGATTTTGCTTTCCCCGCTGATCCCAAACAATGGCCTTAGCGCCCAGATCCATACACTCTTCCAGACCGGAACTCTGGCAGGGATAAGGTAATACCCAGGGTAGACCCGGCCGCATAATATTTTTTCGCCTTATTTCCATAGGATCCATACCTAATTCCTCGGCAATTATATCTACTTGGGAATCCACAGCAAACATGCCTTGAGGATTCCCAAAGCCCCGCATGGCACCAGCCGGGGTTGTATTTGTATAAACACTATGGCCGTCGTACATCTGGTTGGGACAGTAGTAAATGGAAAGGCCCATAGCTCCCAACACCCCTGGAGTTTCTGCGCTCCAACTACAGTAGGCGCCGGAGTTTAAAATACCCATTATTTTACGGGCTGTAAAGGTCCCGTCCTTCTTAACTCCTGTCTTAACTGTCACGTAGCCCGAGTGACGGGTATCGGAAGCAATGAAGTCTTCCTTCCGATCATAGACAACCTTGACAGGCTGTTTGGCCAACATCGCCAAGGCCAGTGCAATGGGTTCAGCCTTAGCCGACAAACCGATACGCACACCAAAACCACCACCAATGTAAGGAGGGTTCAGTACGCGCACCTTGCTGTAGGGCAAGCCAAAAATAGTGGCTAAGATTCTGCGAGACGGGTGAGGTGTCTGGGTGGTGGACCAAACCGTAACCTTACCATCTACAGAAACTTGGGCTACTGCTGCTTGGGTTTCCATCTGAGCCTGTTTTTGTACAGGTAATTTAAAGGTATGTTCGAAGACATAGTCTGCTTCGGCGAAACCCAGCTCAATGTCTCCCATTTCGATATGGATTTTTTCACCGGGAACATTTTTGCCTGCTTCACAATGATGTAGACTGGGGGCCTCTTCTTTCATTGCTGCCAGGGGATCAAAAACAGTGGGCAATAGTTCATACTCAACTTCTATTAATTCTAGTGCCTCTTCAGCTACTTTTTTACTAGTGGCAGCTACTGCGGCTACCTCGTCACCCACGTAACGCACCACAGAGTCAAAAACATATTGGTCTTCTACCGGCTGTAAAGGAGGGATGGTAAAGGTAGAGGTAGCAGAGGTATTAAATTTTACCCTGGGGGTATTCAGATAGGTAGCCACAGCCTTAACCCCTGGCAAAGCCTCTGCCTTGCTGGTATCGATTTTAACGATCCTGGCATGGGGATACGGGCTACGCAATACCTTGCCGTATAACATACCTGGCAGCTTAATGTCGGTGGTAAAGGTGGCTGCACCCATAGCTTTCTCTATCGCGTCCAATTTACGTATATTTTTACCTACCACAGTATAATCTTTCTTCACGGTTTTCCCTCCCCTACTTATCTTTACTTGCTTTCAACTTATCAGCAGCAGCCAGAACGGCTTGCTCAATTTTCACATAACCAGTGCAACGGCAGATATTACCAGCAATAGTCTCTTTAATCTGCAGTCGGCTGGGGGACAGATTGCCATCCAGTAATGCCTTGGCCGACATAATCATACCAGGCGTACAAAAACCGCATTGAATGGCACCATAATCAATAAAGGTTTCCTGTAGGGGATGCATTTTATCACTGGTGCCAATACCTTCAATGGTTTCAACCTCGGCATCCATTGCCTGCATGGCCGGAACAATGCAAGAGTTTACACTTTGTCCGTTCATAATTACAGTACAGGCACCGCATTCTCCCTTACCACAGCCTTTTTTCGTTCCGGTCAAGCCCAATTTATCTCTTACTACATCGACCAAAGTATCACTCGGCGAAACAAGTAGTTCCATAAGCTCGCCGTTTAGCTTAAATTTCAAGATTTTTTTCTGCACCGCAATTCCTCCCTCGAAAGATTAGTGACTATTTACCCTACATTATCTAGCGGTAGTTAACGCCTGCTGTAATGCCCGCCGGACCAGTACCTCTAGCATTTCTTTACGATATTCCGCAGAACCTCGCAGTGCGCTGTCCCGGGGAGTGGCTTCCGAAACAGCTATCTTAGCTGCCTTGGCAATAAGTTCATCGTTAATTACTGCTCCCTGCAGATACTTTTCCGCTTCTAACGCCCGCAAAGGTTTGGGAGCAACCGGTGCCATGACAATGCGGACCCATTCTACTTTGTCTTCGCAAAGTGACAAGACAACTGCCACATTCAGCATGGGTAAAGCCAGTGCACCACGTTGGGCCAACCTGACAAAAGCTGAACCCTGACCAGGCAATAAGGCAGGAAATCGAATCGAAGTAGCCATTTGCTTAGTGGAATCTACCTTTGATTTCCCTACCCCCAGATACATTTCTTCTATAGGTACATAGCTGGTTCCAGCGTCTTCTGTAATTTCCACCACTGCCCCGAGAGCCATCAGAGCTACCGCGGCATCAGCAGCTGGCTGAGCATTGACTACGTTTCCCACCACAGTGGCTGTATTTCTGATTTGCAACGAGCCAACTGAACCGGAAGCCTCGGCTAAGAGAGGAGCTTTGGTCCTAATTAAATCAGAGTTTTTCACTTCACTGTGAGTTACTGCGGCCCCAATGACTATTTGACCATCCATAGACTCAATCTTTTTTAATTCTTTAACCTTGGTAATATCAAGCAAACAACTGGTTGTTATCTTTTTGGCAGAAAGATCTAACATTGCATCGGTTCCACCGGCAATAATCCTAGCTTGGCCTGCATAAGTCTTTAAGCAGACCAAGGCCTCTTCAATTGACGTAGCCAGTATATAGTCTTTTAACACCACACTACCTCCCTTTGTCTCCACTGTCTTTCAGTGGGTATCTTCAGAACTAATTACGCAAGTTTCATGCCATCTTTATTGGAATAGACTGAATAATTTGACTTTAATTAATAATTAGTCCTTGCCGCAATACCCTGAAAGGGCGTAACCTAAAGGTCACAGTAAGCCTAGTTTGCCTTTAGGCATATCGGAAATTTTATATTTTCTGTCCTGAAAAGTAAGCCTATTTTCATTTATCAGTGGTATCACCAAGCAGCATGTTGGTCTGATATGCCAAAAAAACGGCACAAGGCCGAAAAGTCGGCTCGTGCCGTTGAATTATTTACTAACCCCGCTCATTTAGATAATACCTTAATACTCTGGTGGTGCAGTTCATTTCTCTGGCGGCTTGCTCACGATTTCCCTGGGCACGGGCTAATGCCTCCTGAACAATCCTTCGGATAATATAGTACTGGGCCTCTTTAAGCCTTCGGGTGAGGTCATTCAAATCAACCGGTAGGGATGCCAAATTGTCAGCCACTACCTGGGAAAAATGTTCTATTATTTCCCCTGTATCCTCACCAGCTAGCCATGGCAAGCCAGGAGTTTCCTGTTTCCGCTGGTTTATAATGATATCCGGTAGGGTATCTGTTGTAATTTTTCCTCGTTCAGCTAAAACAACGGCCCGAGCCATCACATTGGCAAGTTCTCTGACATTGCCAGGCCAGGGATAATTGAACAGCATTTTCAAGGTCTCAGGTTGAATCAAAACATCTTCCCGAGCATCAAGATAAGGTAGCTTTCTGGCAAAATAGTAGGCCAACAACTCAATATCGCACAGCCTTTCTCGTAAGGGAGGAATTTCAAGAATCACAGCGTTTAAACGATAATACAAGTCCTCACGAAATTTTTTTGAGGCAACGGCTTCCGCCAAGGGTAGGTTGGTGGCAGCAATTACTCTGATATCCGTCCTCTGAAATTTCTCGCCGCCTACGGGCAAGTATTCGCCACTTTCCAGTACTCGTAGCAGCTTGACTTGAATACCCGGGCTGGCATCCCCAATTTCATCTAAAAACAAAGTACCACCATTGGCAATTTGGAATATTCCCTTACGGGCACTCTGAGCACCGGTGAAAGAACCTTTCTCATGGCCAAACAATTCGCTTTCCAACAGATTTTCCGTAAAAGCCGCACAGTTTACCGCAATGAAGGGATTGTTGGCCCTGGGACTTTGGCTGTGTATATAGCGAGCCACGATCTCCTTACCAACACCTGTTTCTCCTTGAATAAGTACTGTTAAATTTTTATTGGCAATCTTCTTGGCTAAATCAAGTATTTTTATCAAAGGGCTGTCCTGGCAACAAATGAAACCGTTGTCCGCTAGTTCCTCAACCATATGGGTATGTTTTTGGTTAGACATACATTCTGTTTCTTTAAGGGCTGCTTCAATTAACCGCTCTACATCAGTAATCTCTTCAAAAGGCTTTTCAACATAGTCGTAAGCTCCTAATTTGATTGCATCTACCGCCGTTTTTACGGTACTATAGCCAGTCATAATGATAACTTGGCACTGAGATTGTTTGGCCTTGATCTGTTCCAGCAATTTAAGGCCATCGGTATCTGGCAGCCTTAAATCAACTAAGGCTAAATCAAAGGACTGTCTGTTTAGCTGCTGCAGCATCTCCTGGCCAGTGTACGCAGTGCTCACATGATAACCTTTATCGTCAAGCAAAAAAACAAAAAAATTGCATACTTCCACTTCATCATCAACCACTAAAACATTTATTTGACGCTTCACTTGGCTCTCTCCTTCTCACCCAGGGGAATAAGCAAACTAAAATTGCTTCCCCTACCGGGCTCGCTCTGCACTACAATTCGCCCTCCATGGCTTTGAGCTATACCAAAACTTACTGAAAGCCCTAAACCAGTTCCTTTGGAAATATCCTTTGTAGTAAAAAAAGGATTAAATATCTTTGCCAGATGTTGCTTTTCTATGCCACACCCATTGTCCTTAACAGAAACAAAGGCCTCAGTTAACCCGCTTTCTCTTTTAAGACAACCCGTGGTTACGTTAATTACACCCTCTGACAAGCCTTTTAAAGCATCTCTGGCATTGAGCAGTAGATTAACAATAACTTGTTCCAACTGCTGCTGTTTCCCCAACACGGTGGATAAATTGGGATGAAGCTGCGTGGTTATTTTTATATTACTTTTATTTATTTGATACGAGACAAGAGCCAGACTATTTTCCACAACCTGGTTCAAGTGGACCTCTTCAAGGTTACATTGTTCCTGACGGGAAAAGGTTAACAAGTTTTGAATAATCCTTTTGCACCGGGAACCGCAATTCTTAACATCTACCAACAGAGGGTAGCCCGGGTGTTCTTGTCCTAAACGACGTAATAAAATCTGGGCATTGCCCAAAATAGCTGTTAAGGGGCTATTCAGCTCATGGGCTACCCCGGCGGCCATCTCCCCCACCGCGGCTAATTTGACTGAATGGATAAGCTGGCCCTGCATATGGATTTGTTCCGTAACATCCTTGGTGTAGTTGACTACCCCCACAACCTGGGCAGCCTCATTGACAACCGGGAAGGCATAGACATCAAGTATCCGAGATAATTCACGGGTTATTTGTTCGTAGGCCGGCTTACCGATGTTTAAGGCCTGCCTGGCCGGACAGGGTTCGCACGGTTGGCTGTCGTCACTAAATACGTCATAACATTTTCTTCCTAATAACTGGCGATAGTCGATACCCTTGAGTTGTGCCTTATTAATATTCATAATTGCAAAATCACTATTGATTGTGTAGAGGGTATCTGGGACAGCGCGAAATGTTTCTTCCCATGCCCTTTGATTTTTCAATACCTCACCATATAATCTACTGTTCTGAAGGCAAACAGCCAATTGATCTGCTAGCTGTTGAACAAAAACAAATTCACCCGGAGAATAAGCAAAGGTTCTTTTGCTGCCAAAATTCAAAGTACCAATTACCTCATCTTTAATTAACAGTGGTGCCATAATCGCTGAGCGTATACCTACCTTTTTAAGCTCACTATCCTCCCCATATGTTTCTGGATCGTCCCAGATATTTTGCCGCAGGAAACATTTTTTCTCTGCCATGGCACGCCAGGGAGCCGATTTTTCTTGGGGCAATACCGTTCCTACCCCTAAAATCACCTGTTCCCTGGGGATACCCGATTTAATCACCAGTTGTTCCCCGTCCAGCAGACAAAAGCTTAACAGGTCATAGGGAATTACTTCTTTAAGGGGTTCTGCCACCCGGTCGATAATCTCATCATACGACATGGCCACAGTAATACTGCGGGCAATCTGATTGATGATTGCCAATCTTTTATTTTGCTTGGTCATTTCTTCAATTGTTCGTCTAAGCTCTACGTAATGACTAAGTCTAGTGGAGCGAACACCCGTGAGCTTATTTAATAAATCTTGATCATATATTGGTTTGTCCATTTTAGTAGGCCCTTCTTAATATCTCAGTAATATTGTTCATTTGGATTTTCCTGGGATTTGTTACCAAGCACACATCCCGAATAATATTTTGAGCTAAAATAGGGTATAGCTTACTATTAATACCCAGTTGGGAAAGCTTGTCCGGTAATTCCAATTCAGCAAATAAATTTTTAAAGGCACCTATTACTTTCTTTGCACCATCATCTACGGAGGTAACTTTTTCGCCCATAGCTTCGGCTACTCTGGCATACTTTAGTTGATTGGCAGGTAAATTAAATTCCACCACATGGGGTAGTAAAACTGCGTCCACTACACCAGCCGGTATGTCTAACCAACCACTGATCTGGTGAGTCATGGCGTGTACAGCTCCTAATATGGCATTGGAAAAGGCTAGTCCTGCATGGAGATTGGCCATAGCCAGACACCCGTGAACCTCCTTACTGCGCGAGCCATTCTTTACCAACCTAAGGGTATCTGCGACTAATTTGATGGCATTTAATGCATTTAAATCAGAGAGCGGAGTAGCTACTCTGGAAACATAGGCTTCGATGGCATGCGTCAATACATGCACCCCGGAATATATCATCACTTTGGTATCCAAGGTTGCCAACAACTCAGGATCATGTATAGAGATATAGGGTATCAAGGACTTGGAAACGAGGGTCATTTTCCGCTTCTCCGGTGCATTTAAGATAATGGAAAACTGGGATACCTCAGAACCGGAACCAGCTGTGCTGGTAATGGCTATCATCGGTGGCAACGGCCGTCTGATACTGTCAATCTCTTCATAATCAGAAAGCTCACCACCATTGGATACTAGCAAAGCTACCGCTTTCGCTGCATCGATTGGGCTGCCACCCCCAATAGCCAGCAAAGAATCACAGCCATTAGCAATATACTTATGCGTCCCGGTATAAATTTCGTAGTCCTTGGGGTTTGGTGATACATCCTTCCACACTACATACTCCAGGCCATTGTCAGATAAATTTTCTAATGCCTGCTGTAACCACCCACTGGCTTGTACACCCTTGTCCGTTACCACAAAAATACGCCGTGCCCCGAGTTGGCTAGCACTCAAGCCACATTCTGATAGAGTTCCTGGTCCAAAAATAATTTCTGGTGAAACAAATTTAAAAACATTCATTTTCATACCTCAATAATCTGCTGAATATTTTAAAAATTTACTATTTTATTTAAATTATACCACTTTAATTAACTTTAAAAATAATAAAACCGAGGCTTGGTTATCTAGCCTCGGTTTCTAAAATTAAGTATTTTGTTTATAAACTGCAGACATTTTAAGCATTTGACTGGCGTGGTTTTTTACCACATCGGTTATTTCCCTGCCTGCCAGCATGCGAGCTAATTCAGTTACTCTGCCTGCCTCATCCAAACGATCGACAGATGTTCTGGCATGCCCGTCTTCCACAGACTTACTAATTAAATAATGCGTATCGGCAAAACAAGCCACTTGGGGTCCGTGGGTAACACAAATAACCTGCTTGCTACCGCCAATGTGAGCCAGTTTTTCGCCAATGGCTTGTAAGGCCTTGCCTCCTACGCCGGTATCTACTTCATCAAAAATAAGGGTAGGTACTTCGTCCAATCTGGCTAACAAAACCTTTAGTGCCAACATGATTCTGGAGAGTTCACCGCCCGAGGCTATTTTTTGCAGTGGCCGCGGCGGTTCCCCTGGGTTCGGTGCTATCAAAAATTCGATTTCCTCTAACCCCTGGGAAGATAGGTCTGTTCTTTGTTTTATTCCTACTTTAAAGGCAAGGCCTTTCATTTCCAGGTAGTTTAACTCCCTGGCTACATCTTCCTCCAACTTACCAGCGGCTTTTCGACGCAGCTTGCCGAGTACTGTAGCTTCCTTATGCCACTCCTTTGCCAAGGCAGTGATATTTCTTTTTAACTCCTCAGCCCTGTCCGAACTGTTGGCTAAATGATCTATTTCCACCAACGCTGTATCTTTAAAAGCCAATATTTCTTCCACGGTGGAGCCGTATTTGTATTTTAGTTGCTTAATCAGTGAGAGCCGATGCTCAATTATATCCAACCGCTCGGGACTGTATTCTATCTTGTCGCTGTAGGAAGAGATTTCCCTGGCCACATCTTCTAGCTGGTACAGGGCACTTTCTACCATCTCTAGTAGGCCGCTGAGACTTTCATCTATCTGACACAATTCTCGTAGAGAGGAAGCAGCCATACCCACTGTTTCTACCGCGGGTTTGACTCGGGCTTCGCCTCCATATAAGGAGTGGTAAATTTCTCCGGCTAAGCGGGAAATTTTCTCTGAGTTAACCAACAGGCGACGCTCATTGAATAACTCCTCTTCTTCCCCCACTGTCAGTTCTGCTTTATTGATTTCCTGCACCTGGAAAGTAAGCATGTCCAAACGTCTGGCTAACTCCCGGGCACTCTTCTCCAGTTCTGCCAATTGGGCAGTTGCTTCTTTCCATTGCTGATAAATCCCTTTGATTTTTTGAACTTGGCTTAACAGCTCCCCACCGCCTAACCTATCCAAAAGCCAGCGATGCCTATCTTGGTTGAGCAGAGTTTGTTGTTCGTGTTGACCCAACATATCCACCAACCCAATACCTGCTTCTCGGTAGACGCTAAGATTTGTCAGGCGACCGTTCACCCGGCATACATTTTTGCCACTACGGGCCAATTCCCTAGAAAAGATCAGTAACGGATCTTCTTCGCAATCGATACCTAGTTCAGCTAATCGTTGTTTCACAAAGGGCAATTCGGAAACATCAAAGGTGGCTTGTACAACCGCCTTTTCTCTGCCAGCCCGGATAAAATCAGACGAGGCACGACTTCCCAGGGCTACTTGTAAAGCATCAATGAGCATAGATTTACCAGCGCCAGTTTCACCGGTAACCACACTGAGACCTTTTTCAAAGGTTACCTCAATATCATCAATCAAAGCAAAATTTTTAATATACAATGAATGGAGCACGGGCTTACCCCCTTGCTAAATCCAAAAATCTCTGGACAACCTGTGGTGTGGCCTCTTTCGGTTTCACAATGATCAGTATGGTATCATCCCCCGCTACGGTTCCTATGATTTCTTGCCAGTGGATATGATCGATAGCTGATGCCATACCCTGGGCTTCGCCGGGAGGTGTCTTAATAATAATTAAGTTTTCACTGGAGTTAATATCACTTAGGGAAAGCCGTACCAAACGCTTTAGGCGATCTTCACCACCCCGACGCAAAAGTGGCTCATCGGGCGATGAATAGTAAGAAGTGTTATTTTCTCCTGGTATTTTAATTAAACTAAGCTCTTTGATGTCCCGAGATACCGTGGCTTGGGTTACCTCAAAACCCTCTGAGCGTAAAGCAGTGGCCAATTCTTCCTGGGTTTCAATATTTCTCTCACGAACCAGTTCTGCTATTTTTGCCTGACGCTGTGTTTTCATGCAATGTCCACCACCTTCTCTATCAAAATGACTCCCGGTGCTGAGGGTGGCCGGTTAAATAGGTTTATTTTAAGCACTTTGTACTGGCTTGGATTCAATTGAGAAGCCATATTTTCTATAGCCTCCTTTTCTTCTTGTCCTCCCGGATGTCCTGGGTAGACAACGATCACCAGACGCCCGCCCACTGCTAGTAAATGGAGTGTTTGTTGCAATGCCTCCAAGGTAGTATTGGTTTGCGTGATAAGCTCCTTATCGCTACCTGGCAAATATCCTAAATTAAAAATAGCTCCTTGAATGGGTTGTTTGACATGTTGGTAAATATTTTGGTGACCATCCTGGATTAACTTTATCCTTTCATCCAGTAGATTGGCAGCAGCCAGTCTTTCTCTGGTATTGGTAAGAGCCTGTGTTTGTACATCAAAGGCATAAATTTTACCCTGGGAACCCACAGCTTCGGCTAACATTAGGGTGTCATGCCCATTACCCATGGTGCCGTCCAAAGCAATATCTCCATCCTGTAACCTTTCTAAGAGAAAATGGTGACCCAATTGGGCAACCATAAACCAATTAATCAAGGCCACTCTGCCACTCCTTTAGTTTACCCCGTAAAACATCAAAGAAGCTGGTTTTTTGTATTTTTAAAAACCGCGCCTTCACAGGGGCTCTCTTGACTATTATTTTATCTCCGACCTTTAGGGTTACACCATACTGACCATCCAAGGTTAATCGCACATCTTCCACAGCAGGCAATACCACTACCTCCACTTCACTTTCCGGAGATATTACCAGCGGTCGGTTCGATAAATGGGGACAAATAGGCGTAATCAACAAAACTTGGGCTTCAGGAGAAATGATGGGTCCGCCCGCAGAAAGTGAATAGGCCGTAGAGCCGGTGGGACTAGCTAAAATAAGACCGTCTGCCGCGAAGGTTCCCACGTGCTCTCCGTTCACTTTCATCGTCAGATGGACCATCCGAAAGGACGCTCCTTTGGAAACCACTGCATCATTTAGGCAAATGGCCTGGTCAATGATTTCATTATTCCTCAAAACGGTAGCCTGCAGCATCATTCTTTCTTCAATAAAATACTCCCCTGCTAAAAGGGCAAGCATTTTCTCTCTAAGATCAGGTATGTCTATTTCCGTTAAAAAGCCTAATCGGCCCAGGTTTACTCCAAAGATAGGTGTGCCAGTGGCAGCTGTTTGCCTGGCACAGTTCAGGAGAGTGCCATCCCCTCCCCACACCATGATACAGTCGCATTGATGAGCTAATTCTCCTGTGGGTAGCCCACTCGACAAGCCTAATAAGGAGGCACTTTCCTCGTTATAGAGTACGGTTACTTTTCTCTCGGTTAACCAGGAAACCAACCTGCTCACGGGTTCTGCAACATTACCCTTGCTGCTGTTGACCACCAGTCCGATGGTGTTCAACTGATAGTTCCCCCTTTATATAATAAGATAAAAGTCACAATTACCCCTGCACAAAAACAAACCAAATAGGGGATAGGTAGGGTCTTAGGTCCCTTGACAGCCGGAAATTTGATGTCAAAATCTATTGCATAAAGCTTCTCATGATCCATATCGAGAATCAGCACACCATCAGGTCGGTATACCAGGTAATACTCCAATAACTGTCGCCTGTTGTCTGGCGACGCAGGTCTCTCTGCCACTGCCCCTGTTTTTACATCTACCACAAATACCTGCTTCCCTTTTTGTACAATTAAGTCGGCCTGAATATGGCTTTTATGGGGCTTACCGTTAACCTTGGTGACAATGGGGACTCTCTCCTGAACAGCAAGAATGCTATAACCCTGTGCCTCCAAAAATCTCCTGGCAGCTACCTCGGCTCTTCCTGCCTTTAGCACCCGCCTTCTAGCCCTATAGGATTGTCCAAATTTAATTATATTATAGATTAAAATAGCACCGATGAGTATGCCTATTAGCAGAAGATCACCTGGAAGCACGCAAACACCTCCATTGCCATTAGCCAAACTTGGACTTATCGTAAAGCCATGTCAAATCTCAAATATTCAATGTAGAGCGTAATCTAGTTAATCATTTTAAACCCAAAAGGCCACTGGCCACTGGCCAATGGGCATTATCTCTCCAACGTCCCATGTGCTTCTGCCACCACTTTGTCCACATCCACAACCGTCGACTCACGTCCCGGTCCTTTTAAGAAATACAACAAATACTCAATATTTCCTTCCGGGCCACGGACGGGAGAAAAGTCTAAGCCCCCCACCTGCCAGCCAAGGCTATCCACCACAGCTAATACTTTATGTATAACATCCTTGTGTACTGCTGGTTCCCGTACGACACCTTTTTTGCCAACTCGCTCTTTGCCCGCCTCAAATTGGGGTTTAATCAAGGCGATCCCTTCTGCTTGGGGTTCTGTTAACACATCGACTCGGGGTAGTACCAAGGAGAGAGAGATAAAGGATACATCAATGGTGGCAAAACTCGGTTTTTCGGGTAAAGCAGTGGGCTCCAAATACCGTATGTTCGTTCTTTCCAGAGAAGTTACTCTGGGATCTGACCGTAATTTCCAGGCCAACTGTCCATAGCCCACATCCACAGCATAAACTTTTTTAGCACCATTCTGCAAGGCACAATCGGTAAAACCGCCCGTCGAGGACCCGATATCGATGACCACCCGATCTGTTAAATCAATGGTAAAAGCTTGCATAGCCTTGGCCAGTTTTAGTCCTCCCCTGCTTACATAGGGAAGGGGATTTCCCTGTACCTGCACATCTGCTCCTTGTTTTACTGGATGACCGGGTTTGTCCACCCGATTCCCATCAATAAAAACAAGCCCGGCCATCACCGCGGCACGGGCCTTTTCCCGGCTAGGAAAAAAACCGTTATTGACCAGGAATATATCTAAGCGTTCTTTAGTAACAGCCAAGTTAGAAATCCTCCACGTGGTTCTGAACAGAACCAAGATTTTTATACTGTTTTTATTTTAAAATGTGGACAAATATTTGTCCACAACATAGGAAAACAGTATCTACTAATCCACTTTAAGGGAACTTATTTAATGTGGATTAGTATTAGAGGCTGTTGCAAAACGGCGGGCGATTCATAATCGCCCCTACATATTGTGGTAATGCTGCAAAGCGTTCCTCAATATTTTGTAGGGAGCGGTTATTAACCGCTCGTAATGTTCGTTTTGCAACAGCCCCCATTCTTTTAAACCAATGGCAGATGACTGATCGTCCGGGTTTACATCCTCCGGCCTAATACAGCCTTCAACCGATGTACTTTCTTACCTTCCTTTTCCAAGCCTAAAACCGCCTCAACAATTCCCTCTGCAGTGAGGCCATAGTTGGCACGTAGGATGTTTTGCTTACCGTGCTCGACAAATTCATCTGGAATACCCAAACGTTTTATTTTTATATCGCAAAGGCCTTCCGTTTCAAACAGCTCTAGCACGGCACTGCCAAAGCCTCCCATAAGCACGTGTTCTTCCAAAGTTATTACTTTTTTAATCCTGCGGGCGTACTGCAAAATTAAATCTTGATCCAGAGGTTTCATAAAGCGGGCATTTATCACAGTGGCTTCAATACCCCGACTGGTAAGTTTTTCGGCGGCCTGCAGGGCCTCGGCAACCAGATTGCCAACAGCCAGCAGTACAACGTCCTCGCCCTTTCGTAAAACTTCACCTTTGCCGATCGGTAGGCATTGTAATTCTTCATCCATGGCAACGCCTTCCCCGTTGCCCCGGGGATACCTAACAGCTACCGGACCGTTATAATAAATGGCGGTATTCAGCATATGCTGCAGCTCATTTTCATCCTTAGGAGACATCAACACAATATTAGGAATATTGCGTAGAAAAGCAATATCAAAAACACCATGGTGGGTAGGGCCATCATCGCCCACTAGGCCGCCCCGATCCAAAGCAAATACTACTGGCAGGTTTTGTAGGCATACATCATGCAGCACCTGGTCGTAGGCACGCTGCAGGAAGGTTGAATAAATGGCTGTTACCGGTCGGTAGCCTGCTGTGGCCATACCGGCAGCCATGGTAATGGCATGTTGTTCGGCAATCCCTACATCATAGTAACGCTTGGGAAATTCCTTAGCAAAGGGGTTTAACCCTGTTCCACCAGGCATAGCTGCTGTGATAGCAATAATCTTTTCATCCTTTTGGGCCAACTTGATTAGGGTTTTACCAAATATTTCGGTGTAGCTGGGGGCACCCTCGGACTTTTTCACTTCCCCGGTGGCAACATCAAAGGACCCTACTCCATGGAAACGATCTGGATTTTGTTCTGCTGGCTGGTAACCTTTACCTTTTTGCGTCAGCACATGTACTAGCACCGGACCATTGGCAGCCTTTGCTTGCTGCAATACAGTCATAACAGCTTTCAGATCATGTCCGTCCACCGGACCAAGGTAAGTGAACCCTAGTTCCTCAAATAACATACCTGGTACGACTAAATATTTTAAACTGTCTTTGAGCCGATCCACTACTTTTAAAAGCTTGGAGCCATGGGGGATTTTTTGTAATAATTCAGCAATTTCATCTTTGCCTTTAGAATATTTGGGGTCGGTCCTGAGCCTGCTCAGGTAGCTCGACAACGCTCCCACGTTGGGTGCTATGGACATCTCATTATCATTTAGAATCACAATTAAGTTTGTTTTTAAATGACCTGCGTGGTTCATTGCCTCAAAGGCCATGCCACCAGTCATGGAACCGTCCCCGATAACTGCCACTACAGAATGTTTATCGCCGTTTAAGTCTCTAGCCAAGGCCAGACCTAGAGCAGCAGAAATGGAAGTACTGCTGTGTCCGGTGGCAAAGGCATCATGAATGCTTTCCTCTGGCTTAGGGAAACCGCTGATGCCCCCATGCTGGCGTAAGGTGTGGAATTGCGACCACCGGCCGGTCAGCAATTTATGTACGTAACTCTGGTGACCAACATCCCAGATAATACGGTCCACTGCTGAATTAAAGACCCGATGCATAGCAATGGTAAGTTCCACCACACCCAGATTGGGGGCCAAGTGGCCTCCCGTTTCCGCCACAGTATGAATAATCGTTTCCCGAACCTCCGTGGCTAAATCTTGTAATTGCTTTACATTAAATTGTTGCAAATCCTGAGGACTAAATATTTTCTTTAGTAATACTCCCAAACTTGTCCACCTTCTTCTCTAAGACCTGGCTCGACTTTTCTTGCCCAGGCTTTTACCAGTCAATTTTTCCCAGTAGGCAAAAAACTTTCCTACAAAGAATATTACATCATTTGCCCGTGATAAGGCTAGTGTTTTTCCCAGTGCTTTACCCGATACCGTTAGGGAAGCAATGAGGGCAGTAAACATTATGTTGGCAATAAAGGCATCTATACCGGGATTTTCACTTACTATTTTAACCATAATTGAGATCCCTAAAGCACCGCTAACGGTACCAGCAATATCACCAATTACATCATTGCAGATATTCGCTACCTTATCGGCGTTTCTTAACAAAAAAACACCCTCCTTACCCCCGCGAACACGTTTGGCCGCTTTGGCATGAAAAGGTGCCTCCTGAGCAGCAGTAGCTGCTGTTCCTATAATATCAGCAAGAATACCGATAAGTATAATAAACAGCAAACCTGCCAAGGATATAATTACACTTTGCACCGCTCTGGTGAGTGTCTCTGATAATAAGGAAAAAATCACTGCTAAAACAAAGGAACCAAAGAATACTAAAAGTAAGTAATGTATCGAAATATTCGTTTTCTGATTTCCCAAAAACTTTTTCACCCCATGGTATATGGTAAAGTAAATAAGTGATAGCAGGTCAGGTAAATGTTGTGGCTTAGGTCTAGCAGGTTTTCCCATAGCGGTACCGGCTGTCGCCAAACCGGCGGTTACCCTTTAAACCCTATCTGAGGCGTCACCGCTCTCAGAACTAGATTACCACTTAGTCCACACTTTAATCCCTGACCCACCCTGACGTGTGCCAAACAGCCTAGGAGTTTTCCTCAACAGCACGCATCTTTCTTAGACTCTGTTGCAGCAAAGGTTTCATCCCACAACAGTAGCTTACGGGCCCGTATGCTACTGTTGTACCAGAGGAATCCACCAGTGCCACTTCAAGTCAGGCTACACTGCACGCAGCTTCCTACCACATGCAGGTTAACAGCCAAGCCATAGTTTGCCGTTTCCGGCTCCCCACGCACTTGAGTCTCCACGGGGAGGGGGTCGATGCCCACATGCCATTGCAGGTCGCCCCTTCCCCTTAACTCCCAGTACCAGCCCCCAACTGGGCGTCAAAAGCCAGCACCAGGAACTTCATCGATGTGCCCTTGACGGATTTTTAGGCCCGCCTTCAGAAAGACCATACTGACTAGGATACTGCATCACTTATTTTTAAGTTACTCACAAATTAATGAATACGCTTTGAATTATAGCATGCAAAATATCTCTCTTCAAAGGTCAAAATTATCCTAAAGAAGGTTACCGTAATGCTTGAAGGGTGATTTTTTCGCTTCTATCTGCTTAAATCATATAAGCTATCGCTCAGGCTTGCTGTCGCGAAATCTTTCATCAGTTTAATGATCTCTATTGATAATAAAATGCATCAAAGAACGTAAAAATTCCGCTTCTGGCCCAAAAATTTTTAATTCTGCACAGGCATCAGTCGCAGCTTTATCAGCCATTCTTCTGGCTTCTTCCAAACCGTATAAAGACGGGTAGGTAGATTTTTGATTTTTTACATCACTGCCTACTGGTTTACCAAGCTTAGCCTCATCACCTTCAATATCTAACAGATCATCTTTGATTTGAAAGGCTAAACCCATTTGTTCTGAATAGTTGGTAAGACTGGTCAGCTGCTCTGCATCGGCACCACCCAGGATGGCACCGGCTCTCACCGCCGCCCGGAATAAAGCTCCGGTTTTGTGACGATGAATATATTCCATGATGTCCCCGGTAATGGCTTGGTTCTCTGATAACATATCGACCACTTGACCACCGATTAAACCACGGGAACCCGATGCTTGGGCAATTTCCAAGGTAACAAGGTTTACCCTATCCAATGAAAATGCTGCCGCACTGCTGGCAATAAGTTCAAAGGCCAGGGTCAACAAAGCATCGCCCGCCAAAATAGCCATGGCTTCTCCATAAACCTTATGGTTGGTGGGACGTCCCCGGCGAAAATCATCATTGTCCATGGCAGGCAAATCATCATGTATTAGAGAATAGGTGTGTATAAGTTCTAAGGCACAGGCCACCGGCAGTGCCTTTTCCACGCTGCCGCCTACTGCCTTCGTTGAAGCTAGCACCAAAACCGGACGCAGCCGCTTGCCCCCGGCAAAAATACTATAGCGCATAGCCTCATGGATGGTAGTGGGATATTCGTCTGCTTTTGGCAGGTAGCGGTCTAGGGCATCGTCAACCAGTTTAGACCATGCTGCCAATTCATTTTTAAAATTCATTAGCGGTTACCCCCTACTAGATTGGCTGGAGCATCTTTTAACTCGCCATCTGTCATTAGCATTTGTATTTTTTGCTCAGCTTGTTCCAAGCAACTGTTACAGTATTTCGATAAAGTAATTCCTTCGGCAAATAACTCCAAGGCAAGATCTAAGGATAGCTGGCTTGCTTCCAACTCCCGTACCACCTCTTCCAATCTGGCCAATGCCTCTTCAAAGGTTTGCTTCTCAGTTCCCATGTTCAATCCTTAACCTCCCACATTACTCCTGCATACGGGTCTTTACCCGCTGCAGTGTATCTCTGCCTAACTCTTCTGCTGCCAATGTAAGCATCTCTTTTTCCTTACGTAATTCTTCCACCTTCGCTGCATCCTTTAGGTAGGGAACATTCGCTTCTACCATTAACAATGCACCCTTAAGAGAGGCTTCCAGCAAGTAGGCTCCCACAGCCACATCACTAATAGCCAGTTTACTGCCCAGGGAGGAAATAATCTTCGCTTGGTGAAGAGCGGCCAGGCAATTGCGTCCGATTTCCAGGGGAACCTCTGCAGATAGTAGGGCTGCCTGCTGCTTTTTTTCTTCACGCAGGTTCTTTTCTTCCGGTGTACTATTGGGTAAAGCTAAAGCATCCATAAAATGCTGAAAGGCTTGCATATCCTTTTGGGCAAGATTCTTTAAATTCTCCATATTTTGTTCAAGACTTGAAATTACCAGGGCTATTTCTTTGGATACGTCGATGTCTTTCACTTTACTGGCTGTAATTCGAGCCACCATCGTCAGCATACCGCATCCCAGGCAGCCGCTCATAGCAGATACCCCTCCACCACCAGGCTCTGGAGCAGCAGAGCTAGATTTCTCGAAGAGTTCTTCTACTGACCAACGCAAGTAACTTATGGACATGGGAATGATTCCTCCTCTTCCTGAACCTGTTGCTGCAAGCGGATACCTTTGACCAAATTCTTTAGCATTAGAACCGTGGTTAAACTGCCCACTCCACCAGGCACCGGAGTAATGGCCCCTGCCACTTCTTTAACCCGCTCAAAATCAACATCACCGGTTATTTGACCATTCAGCTCACTAATTCCGGCATCCACCACCACCGCCCCGGGTTTTACCATCTCGGCAGTGATTAAGCCTGGTTTTCCTACGGCAGCTATTACAATATCTGCCTGCTTGGTAAAGAAAGCCAAGTCAGCAGTACGACTGTGACAAACACTTACCGTTGCATTTTCCGCCAGAGCCATAAATACCAGCGGTTTACCAACGGTTTCCCCCCTGCCAACGATCACCATGTGTTTCCCTGACAGGGAGATACCCGAACGTTTCATAATTTCTAAGCAACTCATGGGAGTAGCAGGCTGTAAGCAAACTCCACCACTGATTAAATGCCCCCGATTGAAGGGATGTAGGCCGTCTACGTCCTTTAATGGGGATACGACCTCCATCACTCTCTGTTTGTTTACATGAGGCGGTAATGGCATCATTAGAAGAATGCCATGCACCTTTGCATCCGAGTTTAAATCTTCTATTTTTAGCTTAATGTCTAATTCACTGGCCTGGTTGGATAATCTATGTAGAATAAAGAGTACCCCTGCATTTTTACTTACCTTTTCTAAAAACATGGCATAGGCCAAGGAAGCAGGATCTTCTCCCACTAAAAGAACAGCCAACTGGGGTTCTGTTCCCTGTTCTTTCAGTGCTGCTATTTCTTGATATAGTTCTTCCCGTAGCATAGCTGCCACTTGCTTGCCGTCTAGTATCTTTGTCATTTCGTCGCTCCTTTTTGGGTCAGAAAACCATTTTGGCCATCAGCCTTAGGCCGTAGGCCTGTAATTATTTATTGCATAGATTTTTGTCTGCTACTGTAGGTATCAAATCGATGTATCTCTTAGCTTAAAAGATCCTTTGATCTATGACTATTCTCTTTCGACTCTACTTTACAATGAAGGGTGCCCTTATCAAGCAAGACATCCACCCTTGCTCCCAGTTCCACCGTCCGGGCCTCGGTAACAGCTTTGCCCATAGCATCGGTGCAAATACTATAGCCTCTAGCCAATGTTGCCAGAGGACTGAGTACATTTAATTTTCCAGCCAATCCTGCTAGTTGGGCAGACTTATCAGCTACCTTCAATTTACCCATTCGGAGCAGGTTATTGGTTACGGTATCCAGAATTTGTTGCCGATTTCCGGTGATTATGTAGGGTCTCTGCAAGGATTGGCTGGCAGTGCAATATGTTAGCCTTTGTCTGGTTCGCTCTAGCCTATTGACCACAGCCTTTTCTAATCTCTTATTAATACTTTGCAGATGGCGGCTCATTTCCTGACTGTCCGGCACCACCAATTCGGCAGCAGCAGAAGGGGTTGGCGCACGTAAATCTGCCACCATATCGGCAATGGTATAGTCCGTTTCGTGTCCCACGGCAGAAATTACGGGAATTCTAGAGTTATAGATGGCCAATGCCACTTCCTCTGTATTAAAAGCCCATAGTTCCTCCAGGGAACCACCACCACGCCCAGCAATGATAACATCAACCTGATTCAATTGATTCATTTGGGCAATGGCTCTGGCAATGGAAGCGGGTGCCCCTTCCCCTTGTACTAAAACCGGAGCTAGGATGATATCCACCCTTGGCCAGCGTCGTCGCACAATGTTAAGCATATCCTGAAGCGCTGCGCCAGTGGGTGAAGTAATGATGCCAATGCCTTTGGGGATTCTCGGAATGGGTCTCTTTCTATCTTGGTCAAACATCCCTGTAGCGGCTAATTTCTGTTTCAGTTGTTCAAAGGCCACATAAAGGGCACCAATTCCTTCCGGCTCCATACCCTCGGCATAAAGTTGATATCCACCATCCCGCTCATAAACCGAGATATAGCCGCGCACAAGCACAGACATACCATTTTCAGGGTAAAACAATAAAGTCCGGGCCCGGGAGCGAAACATCACTGTTTTAAGGCAAGCATCCCGGTCCTTTAACGTTAAGTAAATATGCCCAGAGCTATGTAGTTTGAGATTAGAAATTTCCCCTTTGACCCAGACATTAGCCAGCGACATGTCGGATTCCAGTTTATCTTTGATATATTTGGTGAGTTCGGAGATCGTTACTATTCGCATAGATACCCTCTCTACTAGGTTTTAATTACCTTCCTACTGACGTAGACCGTAGCTTTTTTGCTATATGATTCTAAAATTATGGACTATTTTACATATTATGTATCATACCAGTCACACCGCTTTATGACAATAAGCGACACCTAAGATAAGTTATGCAAAAACCTATGAACCAAAAGAAAAAGTGTACCGCCCCTACGAAGCGATACACTTTTGATTACACACCAAAACCCTAGGATTTACTCAATAAATACTCATGTATGCTCTTGGCCGCAGTCCGGCCGGCACCCATGGCCTTAATTACAGTAGCCGCACCGGTTACCACATCACCGCCGGCATAAACACCTTCTTTAGAGGTTTTACCAGTGGACTCGTCGGCAACAATGTTACCCCGCTTGTTGGTTTCCAAATCCGGGGTGGTATTGGTGAGCAAGGGGTTAGGTCCCTGGCCAATAGCAACGATGGCTACATCAACGGGCAGCACATATTCGGAGCCTGGAATCGGCACGGGCTTACGGCGACCGGAAGCATCCGGTTCACCCAGTTCCATTTTAATGCATTCAAGTCCGGTTAACCAACCATCTTCACTGCCAACATAGCGGGTGGGGTTGGTTAAGAATAAGAACTGAACGCCTTCTTCTTCAGCATGTTCTACTTCTTCCAAGCGGGCAGGCAGTTCCGCCCGGGAACGCCGGTAAACAATATATACTTCCTCGGCACCCAAGCGTAGGGCTGTCCGAGCTGCATCCATGGCTACGTTGCCACCGCCAAGTACAGCTACTTTCTTCCCAACTTTAACAGGGGTGTCGCACTCTGGGAAACAATAGGCTTTCATTAGGTTAGAGCGTGTTAAAAACTCGTTGGCAGAATATACACCATTATAGTTTTCCCCGGGCAGGTTCATGAAATAGGGAGTACCTGCACCAGTGCCCAGGAAAGCAGCGTCAAAGCCTTCTTCCTTAAACAATTCATCTAAAGAGGCAATTTGTCCGATAATGGCATTGGTCTCTATCTCTACACCCATTTTTTTGAGGTTTTCAATTTCTTTCTGTACAATAGCCTTGGGTAAACGGAACTCCGGAATACCATACATTAATACTCCACCAGGAGTGTGCAGGGCTTCATACATGGTCACGCTGTGACCTAAGCGAGCTAGGTCGGCAGCACAGGCTAGTCCCGCAGGGCCAGAACCAACAATGGCGACTTTGTAGCCAGTAGGCTCCGCCTTCTCTATCCTTTCGTCCTTTTGCACAATGTAGTCACCTACAAAGCGTTCCAGACGGCCAATGCCAACGGGTTCGTTTTTCTTGCCAACAACACAAAACTTTTCACACTGGTTTTCTTGGGGACACACCCGGCCACATACAGCCGGTAGTGCATTGGTCCGCTTGATTACCTTTGCGGCTTCTTCAAATTTTCTTTCCTTAACCAGAGCAATAAACTCAGGAATATCTACACTTACCGGGCAGCCCTCTTTGCAGAAGGGCTTCTTACAGTTCAGACAGCGTTCAGCTTCAGCAACCGCTAACTCTTCGGTATAACCCAGTGCCACTTCATCAAAATTTTTGGCCCGTACCTGTGGGTCCTGATGGGGCATCGCATATTTTTTGGGAATAATCTGCTTAGCCATGGCACTTACCTCCTCCACCACAACCGCAACCGCCCCGGTTAAGAGCGTGTTGTTCTTCTGTTTTATATTGACGAGAACGCGTTAATTGTTCTTCGAAATCAACTAAGTGACCATCAAATTCAGGTCCGTCTACACAGACGAATCTAGTTTCACCGCCTACGGTAACCCGGCAGGCACCGCACATACCGGTACCATCCACCATAATGGAGTTGAGGCTAACCATGGTTTTAATTTCAAATTCCTTCGTCAGATTGGCAACGGCACGCATCATCGGCAGAGGACCAATGGCCATGACCAGATCTGGTTTCCCTTCTTTCTCCACATACTCCCGCAGAACATCGGTGACAAAGCCTTTTCTCACGTAGGAACCATCATCGGTAGTTACCAGCAGTTCGCTACAGGCCTCTTTCATTTTTTCTTCCCAGAAAATAAGTTCCTGATTGCGAGCCCCCATGATACCCACCACGTGATTACCTGCAGCCTTCATTTCCCTGGCAATGGGGAATACAGGAGCTACACCCACACCCCCAGCTACCATCACCACGTTGCCAAACTTTTCTATGTGAGAAGGAACTCCTAGGGGACCGACAAAATCCTGAACTGCATCCCCTGCATTTAACAATGCTAATTTCTTCGTGGAGTATCCAGCCTCAGCAAATACAATAGTAATGGTACCTGCTTCACGGTCATAGTCGGCAATCGTAAGGGGAATTCTCTCACCATTCTCGTCCACTCGCACAATAATAAATTGCCCTGCTTTGGCCTTCTTAGCCACTTTAGGAGCAAGGATATCAAATTCGTGAATTGCTGGTGCCAGAGTTTTCTTAGCTACTATTTTGTACATCCTGGCCTCCTCCTCTCCAAAACACAAAAATATTTAATGTAGTATAGTAAAGACCTTTTTGTAATTTATTGGTAGAATATACTAATCATTGGTATTGAGTAAAGCTGCTTCTTCTGGCAAAACAGTTTGTTCCGTCTCTACTTGAACAAATTTCCCCAATATACCATTGACGAACTTGGCAGAATCACTGCTACTAAATATCTTAGCCAATTCTACCGCTTCATTGATGGAAACGCTGCTAGGTATATCCTGTCTGAACTTCATTTCGTACAAGGCCAAGCGCATGATATTGCGATCCACATTGGCCATACGGTTTAATTGCCATTCCTTGCTTACCCTGCTTATCATTTGATCGATTTCTTCTATATGCTCCAGGGTACCTATAACTAATTGTCGTGCGAATTCCAATTCCTGGGGACCGGCCCCAAACTCCTCTGCAGTATTTTTAATTGCAAAGTTCGGTTCGTTTTTTCCTACATCAATTTGAAACAGTATCTGCAGCGCAGTTTCTCTGGCCTGCCTTCTACCCAAGTTAGGACCTCCTCAAAAGTCTTAGTTTTCACCCTAGTTTTTCCCATTCTATTATTTTACATGAATTAATACGTAGCTGTCACCAACGGTCCCGAAAAAACCTGTTGAAAGCTCCCCGGAAATCGAAACTTTCATCCACCCCCTTACCAATGAAATAACCTAAGATAACACAAAGAACAACAAAAACAGCTTTAAAAAAGCCTAAAAATACCACAAGAAAACCGAACAATAGACCAAGGATAACCCCTAGGGCTTTCCCCCGGTGATTTTCTAGTATGTAACTAAGAAATCTTAACCACATTGTGTCCACCCTCCTCCGTTAGGTTATTCTACCCGAGGACGGGTGGTTGATATATTATCGACAATTACCTTGATTTCGCTTACTGTAATACCCGTTGTTTGGGCCAGATATTCTTGTACTTTTTGCTGAATTTCACGGCTAACCTCAGGTATGCTAATATCAGGGGTTACCACAGCCCGAATGTGTAAACCCATGCCCTTTTTATGCTCCACCACTCGGGGCTTAACTTCTTTAATCCCAGACATCTGGCCAACTGCTTTCTTCACTAAATTTTCAATGGCCAGTACAGAAATACGTACCTGTCCTAGCTTATAGTCATGAACCACAGCCTTGCCTGAATTATTTCGCCGAGTCAAGGATACCCAGAAAAGGCGCAACCCGATAAGGAGCAGTACGCCAAAAATAAGGGCAAGATACAGTTGTCCGTTATACACATAAGGACCCTGCCAAAGAAAATACAGGGGTTGTTGCCACCAACCAGAGATAATCATGAGCAACAACGAACTTAAAACCGTTGTTACTACGGTATAGATAATCAGTAAACCACGGTCAAAGGGGGTCATGCCACTCCCTCCTTTTACTATAATACTATATAGAGCACAAAAATAAAAGATTTTTTCCTAGAATACTATAGTTCTATTAAGTTATAAATATAAAATGCGGAACCAATGGGCACATTGGTTCCGACTGCGGTTAGTCATTTTTTCAATTATCTTACGCGATTTGGTTCTTCTTCTTTCTGCTCTGTGGTAGCGAAGGTTACTCCTTGTACATGGATATTTACTTCCACGACACTGAGGCCAGTCATACCTTCAATAGCCCGTTTTACATTCATTTGAATTTGCGTGGCTATATCAGGAATCCGTACACCAAATTCTACAATAACAAATAGGTCTACAGCGGCTTCCTTTTCGCCTACCTCCACCTTAACTCCTTTGGACAGGTTCTTACGTCCAAGCATCTCGGCAATGCCGCCGCCAATGCCACCACTCATACCGGCCACTCCAGGCACTTCGGTTGCTGCCATGCCTGCGATAATTCCCACCACATCATCGGCAATGCGAATACCACCCAGGCCATCCTGAGGAGTCATCACCACAATATCACGCTTATTATCTTCCATGGTACACCTCCATTTTTGCCATTATTGAGTCAACTGTATTATAGCATATTTTGGCAATTAATCACAACAAAGGCTTATTGTTCGGGTAAAATGCGTCTTTGAATAAAGTTAGTGTAAACTTCCCCACGTCTAAAGAAGGCATTATTTAGAACCTTTTTGTGAAAAGAAATGGTAGTAGGTACTCCTTCCACCACAAATTCATCCAATGCCCGCTGCATCCGACGGATAGCCTCATCCCGATCGCGGCCCCAAACGATTAACTTGCCAATCATAGAATCATAAAAGGGAGGGATCTTGTACCCGGTAAAGGCGGCACTATCTACCCGCACCCCAGGTCCCCCTGGGGGATGATATAACTCAATGGTACCAGGATGGGGCATGAAGTTTTTGTCCGGGTCTTCGGCATTAATGCGGCACTCCATGGCCCAACCGTCGATGCGGATATCGTTTTGACCATAACCCAGAGGTTCCCCAGCCGCTATACGAATTTGTTCTTTAAGCAAATCAATGCCGGTAATTAATTCGGTTACAGGATGCTCCACCTGAATACGGGTATTCATCTCTATGAAATAAAATTTGTTATGTTTGTCTAAGAGAAACTCCACTGTGCCCGCATTATAGTAGCCCACTGACTTGGCTGCTTTAACGGCTATGTCACCCATTTTTCGACGCAAGGAGGGCGATAGAGCCACTGAAGGGGCTTCTTCTATAACCTTCTGGTTGCGGCGTTGGACAGAGCAATCCCTTTCGCCCAGGTAGACAATGTTCCCTTCTTTGTCCCCCAACACTTGAAATTCGATATGGCGGGGTTGCTCTACATATTTTTCCAGATATACATCTCCGTTGCCAAAAGCGGCCTGGGCTTCGTTCCTGGCGGTGTTGATAGCTTTTACTAAATCTTCTTCGCTATGTGCCACTCGCATGCCTCGCCCGCCACCGCCGGCAGAGGCTTTAATTAATACCGGATAGCCAATCTCCTTGGCAGTTGCCACAGCTTCCTGCTCACTCTTAATGGCATCCTCGGAACCAGGCACCACTGGCACACCTGCTTTAATCATCGTGTTGCGTGCTAAGGCTTTGTTACCCATATATTCGATGGCATGGGGTGAAGGCCCAATAAAGGTAATACCACAGTCTTCACAAATACTTGCAAAGTTGGCGTTCTCTGCCAGAAAACCATAACCTGGATGAATGGCATCTGCCCCGGAGACTTCCGCTGCACTAATAATATTGGTGATGTTTAAATAACTTTTACCCGAGGGGGCCGGCCCAATGCAATAGGCTTCATCGGCTAGACGTACCGGCAAACTATCCCGATCTGCCTCGGAATAGACCATGACAGTCTTGATTCCTAACTCCTGGCAGGCACGGACAATCCGCAGTGCTATTTCTCCCCTGTTTGCTATTAAAATCTTTTTAAACATGTGCTCTCCCTACTTTTTCCTAATCAAGAACATTTTTTGTCCATATTCTACCGGCTGGCCATTCTCTACCAGAATTTCTACGATTTCTCCAGCCACTTCGGCTTCGATTTCGTTCATTAATTTCATGGCTTCAATAATGCATAAGGGTTGACCCATTTTTACAGTATCTCCCACCTTAACAAAGGGGTCCGCATCCGGTGCAGGGGACTGATAAAAAGTACCAACCATCGGTGCAGTAACCGGGATTAAATCCTCAGCAGGCTGAGCAGTTTCCACAGGGCTGGCTGTAACCATCGTAGTGGTTGGTAGTTCCGCAGCCTTACCTGCTTCGGTAACCGGTGCTACCGCAGGAGCGGCCACCGTGGCAGATACTTTACCACCCTTACGAATAGATACTTTTACACCATCGCTCTCTAAATCTATTTCAGTTATATCAGTTTGGTCTAATACTTTAATTAGTTCTTTTAATTCGCTAAGATTCACGTTTTTGGCCTCCTTGGTCCTCTTGGTACCACTAGCATCGGCTGGTGCCCCCGGTTTAACTGATTCTGCCTTACGCTGTGGTCCGGTTTCTCCCTTTTTACGGGCCTCGAAAAATTTACGGGCTACCTGGGGGAACATGGCATAGGACAGTACATCTTCCTGGCTAATGGCCAAATCTTTTATTTCTTCCCTTAGTTTATCCAGTTTGGGTTCCAGTAAGTCAGCAGGCCTGCAGGTGATGGGCTCCTTATCTCCCAAAACCTTACGGCTGATGGACGGGTCAATGGTAGCCGGGGGTTGACCATACCAGCCCTCGACATACATTTTCACTTCACCGGGTATCAGTTTGTATCGTTGCCCGGTGAGCACATTTAGCACCGCCTGGGTACCCACAATCTGACTGGTAGGGGTAACCAAGGGTGGGAAACCTAATTCTTCTCTGACGCGGGGAATTTCCTCCAGCACTTCATCCAAACGATGAAGGGCTTTCTGTTGTTCTAACTGAGATACTAGATTCGAAATCATACCACCAGGTACTTGATGTTCAAATACCCGCATATCGTTAATTCGGGTTACGCCGCGTTGCTGCCCCAGTTCCTTGCGGAGATCTTCAAAATATTGAGCTACCTCAAACAAGGATTTAATACTTAATCCGGTATCATAGGGAGTGCCTTTAAAAGCCCGGACAACTGTCTCAACCGGCGGTTGGGACGCACCAAATGCCATAGGAACTGAAGCAGTATCCACCACATCTACCCCTGCTTCAGCGGCTTTGAGATAAGCCCCCACAGCCATACCACCAATGTAGTGACAGTGCAGTTGCACCGGCACACTCAAATGAGCCTTAAAGAGTTTAACCAGTTCGTAGGACTTAAAGGGAGCCAACAGACCAGCCATATCTTTAATGCAGATAGAATCGGCACCCATTTCTTCCAAGCGAAGGGCTGTATCTAGATAGTGCTGAATGGTGTGAACAGGGCTGACGGTATAAACTACGGTAGCCTGCGCGTGGGCACCGGTCCGCTTAGTGACCTGTAATGCTTTTTCCATGTTGCGAATGTCATTGAGAGCATCAAAAATACGGATAATATCCATACCGCTTTCAACTGTTTTATGGATAAAAGCTTCCAGCACATCATCGGGGTAGTGCATATAGCCAAGCAATGATTGCCCCCGTAGCAACATTTGCAGAGGCGTGTTTTTAACATGTTTTTTAATCAGACGAAGACGTTCCCAAGGATCTTCATTGAGAAAACGCAGACAAACATCAAAGGTTGCTCCGCCCCATACCTCCAGAGAATGGTAGCCCATTTGATCCAGTTTCTCTAGAATGGGCAGCATATCTTCAGTGGCCATACGAGTAGCCCACAGGCTTTGATGCCCATCACGTAGAGTTGTATCGGTAATTTTTAAACGATGTGACATAAATTCCCCTCCCGACTAAAAACAATAGAAAACTCAGGTTATTATGCAAGTAAACAACCTGAGAGTGTTTGTCAATTGCTTAATAAAGACTGAATATAGCTACAATGTAAATTATATAGAAGGAGTGAGAATTTGGCTACCAAGTAAAGATAAGTATACAATATTTCTATGGCTCGTACCAGTGTTTTGGTTTTTGTACCAACTTTTTCTATGGTAGCAAAGAGTTACCGTAAAGTCAAAAGGTTGTTTGGCCATCGGCTTTTTGAGAAAGCAGTTGTTTAAGACTTCGGCTTTAAAAAAGTCTTTTTCTGTAGGTTAGTCAAATAATGTAAATTTTCGGGACAATAAAATTTTGGCAGAATTTTTAGGCCCATCTTCTAAACCAATGGCAAATAACCTTTAATACTTCGGTATTATCACGATATTCTGTGGACTAACCTGGGTACTGCGGGATACTAAGTCGGTAATCTTCATAGCATCCTCCTGATTAAGATCTCTCGATTGAATAACCACGGTAACGGTTTTCCCCTCTAGGAATACCACGGAATCTCTATAACCTTTAGCTCGGATGAGACTTTCGACTTCCAGCTCCTTTTGCAAAACATCACTAATTTGATACATTTGTTCCTGGGCTTTTTTACGAACCTCATGGTCAGAATCGGCATTGTTGATAATTTCCCGGGCAATTTCAATTTGCTGTCCCCTGCTTCTCTCCCGTTCTAACCGGTATTCCACAAAGAAACCGCTGCCTGTTGTCATTGCATCATCTATTTTAGCATTGTTCTCTTGTTTGTTCTCCTGCTTTACCTCCACTGCATTGCCAGAGGGCTTAGTGTCAGGCTTTATGAGAATGTCATCCTTTGTTTGTTTATCTGTTTTTTTCTCAACGCTAACAGAATTTGCCTGTTTAACAGCGTGGTTTACTTTATTCATACCACCCTGCCACCCTACGGCTAACAGCGCAACTCCTGCCACCGTTAATAGCCCCAGAAACCAATACCGCTTAGACATATTCATTCACCTGCCTTCCTGGCCATAACGATTACTTTATGAGATTCTACACCCAGTGCTACTTGGGTGGCCCGAAATAGCCGGGCCTTAACTTCGGGATCACTGGCCCCCTCCGCAACCACCAGTACTCCAGCTACATTGGGCGCAATCTCTCGGCTCATCACCGGAGTTTCTTCTCCATTACGAGTGACCAGCACCAGTTGTCCGGTATCGGTATCCTCTGTGAGAACTCGAGTACCACCGGACTGGTCCTTTTCCTGGGTGGTTTTCTTACCCGTGCTGGTATTTATTGCATATTCCGTTTGAGTGGATGTGTCTAAGCGTACTGTTACCTTTACCTTACCTGCACCTTCCACCTCTTCCAGCATTTTGCATACCTTTTCTGCTAGATAATCTTCCTCGGTGGCCATAGCCTTCTGTTCGGTTGTCTGCCTCTCCTGCTTAGCCACAGCATGCTCTTTTTCCGGGGTAGGAACTTTAGCAGCGTTGTCCTTTCCCAGCCCCCCTGCAAACAAGAGGCAAATACCAATCAACGCTGTGGCGGCCAACCATTTTAGTTTCTTGGCTTGTTCTTTGTGTGGTCCGTCGGAGCCTGGAGCTCCGAAAAGATTTTTGAGAAAGCTCATAGGGTTACCTCCTTTTGAATCGGCCTTAAACTCTTGGGTTTTGGATAAACCTTTACTCGTAGCCCCTAAAGATGGCCTAAGGCCAAAATGCTCCTAGCTAAAATCAACATAAATTACCTAATTACATCTGATTACTCCTGCCCCGCCCGCACTACTTGCACCTGCTCCACCGGAATGTTATAAAAATTTGCCACTGTCTGGGCTAGTTTTTTAGCTTGGTCACTGTTTACCAGAATGGTGCCCGTGCTATCCTTTACCGAACCATTGGTCCCCACGGTAATCTCCACAGGGCTCACCTTTTCTACGGTCTGAGAACCACCTTCAATCGGGGAATCAGAGACTTCTAACACCACACCGGCTAAACGGCCATATTCAGGATCCTCGGGGTTGCCGGTGGTTTTCACTTGTGCATTGGTTACGTTTAAGTCTTTTTGTAATCTTGCCAGGGCTAATACTTGTTTTGCTAAACCCTGCTGGTACTCTGTCAGAGCCTGTTCTTTGTTTTTACTAGCCAATCTCTGTCCCTCCCCGATAATGGTTGCTAGGGGAGGACCCGGGGAGTTTTGTTGTAAAGCAGGTAAGGCAAACTTAAAATCCTGTTTTACCAGAGTAGCACCCGCTTCCAGCACCACTACAATTACCAGCAGGCCCATCACCAGCTTGACATAGTCATGCATAATACTGCTGGGTAGCAACATTTCAATAAATACCGTCATAACGATGATGATGACTAAAACCTGTACCAACGCCTTGATACTTTCCAACTCATCACCACCCCTCTTTACCGTAACATGGTCATTAAATCACCCATTCCCACAATAATGGTAATGGCGAAGAAAAACAGCAACCCTACGGTGGCCACCGCTGCAAAAACCGACAATAGACTTTTTCCTAAGCCAGTGAGACAGTCGGCCATTTGCTTGTCCCCCACCGGTTGAATCAGGGCTCCGGCCAGTTTATAGACAAAAGCCACCGCAAAAATCTTTAGCATCGGTAAAATAGTCAAGATAAAAATGATAATGACACCGACTATACCCACAGCATTTTTGATTAATAACGAAGATCCGATCACGGCATCCAAAGCATCGGAAAACATACCACCTACCACAGGAATAAAGGCATCCGTGGCAAACTTAGCCGTCCGAATTGCTACTCCGTCCGTTACCGAACCGGCCACTCCTTTAATGGCAAAAACACCCAGGAAGATTGTCGAGCAAAGTCCCAATACTGTCATGGCTACGGTTTTCATTAGATCCGCCAAACGAGATACCTGAAATTTCTCGGAGAAATAACTTAAAATGTTTAGTACTGCCGAGAAGAAAAGCAAGGGAAACACAATTACTTTAATGACTGTGCCAATCACCGTGATGGAACCAAAAATAATAGGATGGAAAATCGCCGTAGAAGCCACTCCTCCCATGGCAGCTAACAGAGTAAGTAGCAACGGCAACAGTGCCTGCATGAAGAGCACCATCGTATCGATAGCTTCCCGGCCAATATTCAATGCTAAGGTAAAGGAACCCACCGCCAAGGTCATTAGTACCATGTAGCTGACTGCATAGGCCAGTTTACCAGTTGTTCCCTTCTCAAAAGAAGACATTACGTTTTGCAATACGGCACAGATAACCGCTAAAACCACTAATTTTCCCAGCAGAGAGCTGTTAGCTACCACTTCTTTAAACAAATACTTAAATAAGCCGGTGAAGATATCGGATACTTGTACATCCACATCTCCTTTAATAACCTGAAGCACTAATTCTTTAAAGTTTAGCTCCGGTATGGCTCCTTCAATTTCTTCATTCAGATGATCTATAAATTCCTCCAGCTTGCCTATCTCCAGTTCAGCCAACTGCCCCTCTGGACTGAGGACCTGCTGTTCCGGTGCTGCTTGTACAGGAATTGGGGATAACAGCAAACAAAAGAGTAGCGTGATATAGAATATTCTAGGCATCCGATCTCCACCTTAAGGCACCAGTTTTAGTAAGGACTGTAAAACGGCTACGATAATGGGTACTGCCATTACCAAAACAATGATCTTGGCAGCAAACTCAATTTTAGAAGCTAAAGCACCTTCTCCAGCATCACGGCAGATTTGGGAACCAAAATCCGCAATGTATGCCACGCCGACAATTTTTAAAATGGTTCCCATGTACACCATGTTGACATTGGCCTGACTGGATAAATCTCTAAAAATGCTAAATACTGCAGTAATTTGCGGCAGCATAATGATAAAAATGATGATGCCAGCCGTCATGGTTAGTAATGTGGCCATGGGTGGTTTTTGGTGGCGTAAAATAATCGCTAAAACGCAAACCACCATGCCCAATCCGACAATTTGAAAAATGTCCATACCTCGACACCATCCCTTGACGCCCGCTTATACTATTTTTCATTTAAAATGCGGACAAATGTTTGTCCGCAACAGCGGAAAATAGTATCTACTAATCCGCTTTATGGGAACTAATTAAATGCAGATTAGTATTAAAACAACTTGAAAACTGATTTCACTTGGTCGAACAGGCTGCCCAGCAATTGAACCACCCAAAAAAGCACTACCGTAAGTCCCCCTAGGGTAGCCAAGATCGCGTAGTCATCCTTTTTATATTCCTTTAACAGGGTACTGAGTACGGCAGTCAATAAACCTACACCGGCAATTTTAAAAATGAGGTCGATATTGCCCATATTTTTCTCTCCCTCCACATTTCCTGATTAACTAGATGAAGATAAGCACCAAAGTAAGTCCCCCCAGGAAACCCAGGTAATTATAAACCTTGGTATTTCTCTGCGAGTCATCCTCCGCCTTAGCCTGCTCCAGTTTAAGCTGCTCCCTGGTCAGGGCTAAATGTTTTAATTGATCTTCCCGATCGGAAACCCCCAGGCTGTTGCCCAGTTCCAGCAGGATGGTACGATCACTCCTGTTGAGAGCTGACTTAGGATAAAATTCCTTGAGAGCTGTTTCCCAGGACTCCCTGGCGGTAATGCCCCGCAGAGTTAGCAATTCCTCGCTGGCTCGGTTAAACAGCAAAGCAATCCGTGGATCACAACGCTCTGCCACCAAGGCCAAGGCCTCCGGTAGAGGGGTCGCCCCGTAAGACACTTCCGTTTCCAGCATCTGCAGGGCATTTAATAACGCCCGAATTTCCATGGGCCGCCGACTGTAGCCACTAGCCACTGTCATACCGATCAAGGTGCAGGAGAAAACGACTGCCGCGGCTCCCAATAATTTCAGCATAACTTCACCCCCAACGACCGTAGGGTCTGGCCGTCAATAATGTCTTCCACCGTTCCCACACCTCTGGAGCGGCCCAGTATAACAAACCGCTGAAAGGCTTTAATTTGAAACAAATATTGCAGTGCCGGTCGGTCTGCCAATTCCTCCAGGGAAGAACCATGGATGGTTGTCAGAACTTTAATACCGGCATTAATCACTTCTTCCAGTGCAGCAATGTCTTCCTGGCGACCAATTTCATCCGTCGCAATCACCGTGGGTCCCATGGAACGCAGCAGCATCATCATACCTGCCGCCTTCGGACAGGCATCCAGCACATCGGTACGAGGGCCAACCTCCCGTTGGGGCACGCCCCGGTAACAGCCTGCAATCTCGGAACGCTCGTCCACCACTCCCACCGTAGCTCCCGGAAACCCCAATTCCGGCACCCCCGAGCTCAACCGCCGGACGAGATCCCTTAGCAGGGTAGTTTTACCACAACGAGGCGGTGACACCAGCACGGTATGAAAAAATCTACCGTCCGGCGCTATCAGATAAGGCAGCACCCTGTCTGCAGCTCCTAGCACGGCCCGGGAAATACGAAAATTAAAACTGGAAATGTATTTAATATTTTTTACCCGTCCTTGTTCGGTGAGCACCTTACCGGTAATACCCACGCGATGCCCGCCGGGCAAGGTAATAAAACCGTTTCTTAATTCCTCTTCTAAGGCATAGAGAGAGCTTCTGCTTACCAGTTGAGTAACTCGTTCAATGTCTGTTGCACTAACCTGGTAGGCCCCTACTTCAGAATCCAAAATTGCACCTTGGTGAGAAACGTAACCATCTCGCTGAGCTAGACCTAACATAAGTGGGCGCCCCTGGCGAACACGTATTTCTTCAACAGAGTTCTTAATGGCCACCGGCAAATTACTTAGAATATCACGTAGGCTGGGGGGTAATAAAGTGAGTACTTCATCCAACATTGTTTGTTCGGCATCCAGCACCTGCATTGGCCTTAAGATTGACATAGTTTGTCCCTCCCTATGTTATACATATTGGCTAATGCTCCAAATTATTCCATTTTAAGGTAGCCAAAAACAAAAAAGAGTGCCTTAAAGGCACCCAATCATAGATTTTTTTATTTTTGTGCTTTGCTTACTTCTTCCACCAATCTTTCTATATCCATACTATTAGGTGCTATTAGGTGTCAAGAGAACCGTCCCCTTGACACTAGACACTATATTTACATTTTAGTTCAATAGTGCTACTATGCTCAAAAGGGAGGGGGGGCAAATATCTTCCTATGAAGTCTTTAAAGCCAACAGATATACTAACCGCAATTTTAATTGTACTTTTTCTGACGGGATACTATTTTTTAACGAAATATATTCTCAGCTATTCTTCTACACATTTCAATTATCTGCCTGTATATATTTGGAAAATAGTTTGGACATTCCTGTTAACTATTCTTTTTTCGATAGACTACATCAAAATATTGATTAAACCTGGCAAATTAAAAATTAATTTTGTTTATTTAATCTTGGCCTTACTCATGTTGACACTGTTTATACCTAGGACACCACTCTTTTACTTCTTTTATATTAGCCCTGGTATAGAATTACTATTTCTTGTATTCTGGTATAGCTTAATTCGAACTTTTTATAAAACTGCTGACTCTTAGAAAAACTTGTCTTGCACCAAGTCTTTGACGTACCCTATAGGGCATAACCTAAAGGTCACAACCTATAGGGGCAGGCAAAAACTTTAGTTTTTCTTATACTTTCGTCAATAGAAATTTTATACTTTCTGAAAGTGTTAAAAAGGTCCTGTGCGAAGTTTCGCACAGGACCTTTTGGTTATTTCCTATTCATCCATATCAAAGGACCAGCCTTCCATGCCGGCTTCCATAAATTTTACATCTTTAAACCCAGCGCCCTCCAAGATGCGAGCTGCTTCATAAGCCCGGGAACCCATAACACAGACAGTAACAATTTCCTTATCCCGGGGTACTTGATCCAGTTTATCTCTTAGATCACCCAAGGTAAGCTGCTGCACCCGGTCATCCTCAATGTGGCGCATGTTAAACTGCTGGGGAGTACGGACATCCAGCAAAAGAAAGTCCTCGCCGCGCTCCAGCTTTGCTTCAACTTCTTCAGGAGTATAGGTTTTGGCCACACCCGCCAACTTGTTCTTTAAGGTGTTGCCAGTGTGTACCATAGGATCAATGGGTGTGTTGAAAGGAGGTGCGTAGCCCAGATCCAGTTCCAACAGGTCATCCAGGGTGCCACCGTATTGAATCATGGTAGCTACCACATCAATCCGCTTGGCCACTTCACCTTGGCCAAGGCCTTGGATGCCTAAAATCTTGCCGGTATTTTTCTCGACAATCATTTTAAACAACACTTTATTGCTGCTGGGATGATAGTGAGTCATATCAAAGGTGGAAACCCGAACAGTCTCAATATCATATCCTAAAGCACGGGCCTGAACTTCACCGAGGCCAGTGCGAGCCACATTCACATGCATGCAATGCAGTACACCGGTACCCAGGATACCCTTAAAGGTGGATTTGCCACCTGTCACGTTGTCACCCACCACACGCCCTTGGCGATTAGCATAGGTAGCCATGGGAGCAAAGACTTTCTTGCCGGTGATCAGATTGGTATTCTCGGCACAATCACCCAAGGCATAGATGTCGGGATCGTTAGTCTGCATATATTCGTTAACACTGATGGCTCCGGTTTCACCAATAGTAAGCCCGGCCTCTTGAGCTAGCTTCACATTGGGACGTACTCCCACAGCTAGAATAACAGCATCAGCATCAATGGCACTCTTGTCGGTGATAACACGGGTAACTTTGCCCTCTTCACCTTCCAAACGGAGTACTTTTTCGCCAAAGCGACCTTCAATACCCTGTTCGTAAAGGTTCTTATACAGGAGTTTGGCCATATCGGGATCCAGAATACCCGGTAGCATAGTATCTCTAAATTCCACTACGGTCACTGTACGCATGGGGTTAAATACCGCATCTAAGGCTTCCATGCCAATAAAGCCAGTACCGATAACCACTACATCGTTTACTTCACCGGCATCCATAGCCTGCTTAATCTTTTCAGCATCGGTTAAGTGGTTCAGGCGATAAACACCTTTTAAATCCAGGTTTTCAATGGGCGGCGTAATGGGATAAGCACCCGTGCCCAAAACTAGTTTGTCATATTCAAAAACTGTTTCTTCACCGGTATCTACATTGCGGGCAACCACTTTCTTATTGGCCCGGTCGATGGAGATGGCCTCCATGCCCAGAATTACGTCCACACCACGCTCCGCTTTAAAGAAAGCGGGGTCTCTCTTCACACCGTAGGCAGTGGAATACAAGTGGTCGAAATCATGAATTTGCCCGGAAAGATAAAAAGGCATGCCACACCCAGCATAGGATATGTGTTTTCCTTTTTCAAGAATGGTAATTTGAGCCTCAGGATCTAAACGGCGAGCTCTGGCGGCAGTCTTAGGACCTGCAGCTACACCACCGATAATAAGAATTTTTTTGCCTGACAAGAGTTTCTCCCCCATTTCGTAAAAAGTTTCAACAAATATATTATAAGGTCGTTAAATGCTTCGGGTCAATAAGATTGGAATTTACTCCAAATTAAGGTTTGATATTTTTACTAAAACTTATCTTTTACTACAATGCAAATATCTATTCTAAGTCTGGCTATGGCCGATATGCTAACTATTCCGTCTAAATTTGTACAAAATAATCTAACAATAATCTGTATGACTTTTCCACTACATCCGGGGAGAGACCCTGTTGGACAGCCAATTGGCGGATAGCTGCCACCTGCACCTGTTGTTCCTTTGGGGGAGAGGGCTCCTTGACAGAGCCTTGCTGCTGCTCTAATTCTCCCACCCTTTTCACCAGCTTAAGTCGTTTGCCAAGCAATTGTACCAACTGCCTGTCAATCAGATCAATATCTGACCGGAGAGACTGCAGAGTGGCCATTGACGGTTCTGGTTCCTGGCCCTGTAGCCGCCGGCTGGCCGGATAGCTCCCCAGAATGCTGATGCCCCGGCTTTCATCCGCCAGCTTTTGCAGAACCTCGGCAACCTCAGGCTGACAGCGATGGCCTTCCAGATCTATATAAAAAATGTATTCCCCTAAATATGTCTTAGCCGGACGGGATTCAATACGAGTTAAGTTAATCCCCTGCCAGGCAAATTCTTTTAGAATGCTGTGGAGTGCTCCTGGACAATCAATGGCGGAAACAGCCAATGAGGTTTTATAAGTGTCATTTTTCATAGGAACAGGCTCCGTGCCAATCACCACAAAACGTGTGCAGTTATGAGGCTGGTCCTGAATATTTTTATCAAGGATGGCTAAACCATATCTGTTGGCTGAAGCCAAGGGGGCAATGGCAGCCATGCCATGCCCCCCCTCTTCGACCAACCGCTTGGCAGCCAGAGCCGTACTTTCCACAGGCACTAATATTGCCTGCGGAAGATGGTTAGCCAAATATTGACGGCACTGGCTCAAAGCCTGAGGATGAGAGAGTACTGTCTTAATCTCCGATAGAGATCTCTCGGACGGGGCTAACAGGTAATGCGCTACCGGCAACATAAATTCTGCCTGTATCGTTACCTGGGGAGTTTCCAACAACAAATCCAATACTGGATTCACAGAGCCTTCAATGAGGTTTTCTATGGGAAGTATCCCCTCAGAACAAATCCCCTCTATAACGCTCCGACAAACATCCTCTAACGTATTACAAGGCACCAATTCTGCCTGTTCTTCTCCCAAATATTGTAGCGCCGCCTGATCAGAAAATGTTCCCCGGGGTCCTAGATAACCAATTTTTCTCATTTTATCCCCCACCTATAGCTCTTTACCCATTGCAGCTGCTACCGGTCTCATTCTTTCCATTAGTTCGGAAAATTCCCGGGGATTTAAAGACTGCGGACCATCGCATAGGGCACGGGCCGGATCCGGGTGCATTTCGACCAAAAGTCCATCGGCACCGGCCGCCACTGCAGCCAAGGACATCGGGGCAACCAAATCCCGTTTACCAGTGGCATGACTGGGATCTACCACCACGGGCAAGTGGCTTAAACCTTTAATCAGCGGCACAGCACTGAGATCCAGTGTGTTACGGGTAGCGGTTTCGAAAGTACGGATTCCCCGCTCACAGAGAATTACCTGCTGATTCCCTTCGGACATAACATACTCAGCAGCCATCAGCCATTCTTCTACGGTAGCGGAATGGCCTCTTTTCAATAGAATCGGCTTCCCCGATTTACCTGCTGCTTTTAATAAACGGAAATTTTGCATGTTCCTGGTGCCAATTTGCAGCACATCTATATAGTCCAGAGACATTTGTAGGCTCTCTTCATCGATAACTTCACTTACCGTAACCATGTTGGTCTCCTGTGCAGTTTGAGCCAACAACTCCAGTCCTTTTTCTTCCATACCCTGAAAGCTATAGGGAGAAGTCCGAGGTTTGAAGGCACCACCCCTGAGCAATCTAGCACCTGCCTGACGGGCAGAGTAAGCAGCCTCCATTAATTGCTCCTTACTTTCCACAGCACAGGGACCGGCAATAACCGCTAATTCCCTTCCGCCGATGGTTACACCTTTAACGTTAATGATGGTTCTCTCTTCTTTTACTTCCCGGCTGGCCAGTTTATAGGGTTGCATAATCGGCACCACTTTTTCTACACCGGGCAAAGCTTCCAAACCCATGGACTCAATGGCCCGGCGATCGCCCACAGCGGCTACCACCGTCCGTTTCACCCCGTAAATCACCTGTGTCAAAAAACCTGCTTCCGTTAGCCTGGCATTTACCTCTGAAATGAGTTCTTTACTTGCTTGGGGTTGCATAACCACTACCATAGAAAATCCCTCCGTAAATTTTAATCTTTGAAATTTACTAAGGGACGAAAGTCAACAGACTTCCGCGGTACCACCCTTATTGGTCAACGACCCCCTCTAGGAGTACAGGACTGTCTCGTATCAAACACGGCTAAAATATAAAAAGCTTCTCATCCCAATAGGGACGAGAAGCCTAAAGCTTGCCGCGTTACCACCCTAGTTGATCTCTCCAAAAGAAAAAGAGACCCCCTTGTGCAGAGTACGGGAACCAAGTCCGATACCCCCTTCCCTGTAACGTGGGAACTACGGCCTAACCTACTTCTTTCGTTCAGTCGGCATCTCCGGAGAGAACTTCAGTCAGCCATGCCTGGAAACGCTTACAGTCGGTGACGTTTCCTCCCTGTGAGACTGGGATCTGTCCTACTTTTCTCCTTCATAGACATTCGGTATCAATTTTTATCTATTTTATCTCAGTTTAAAGCCCTTTGCAAGAAAAAATTCTTGATCCCTAAAAATAACATAAAGGAACAGCGCCCCATAGCCCTGTCCCCTGTAAACCAGTTACGATCACCTGTTATGCTCGTAGCCTTCCATATTTTCGACCTCATCAGCACTGCTATATTGATCATCGTTAATAAAAACCACTTCATCGCAGTTTGGACAGGTAACTTCAATAACATCGTCGTCTTCCAAAATGTCTGAGTGGAACATAACTGTTTCACCACAACCAGGGCAGTCTACTTCAACATAATCTTCCTCATCACAGCACTCACAGTCATTTAGATCCTCTTCCAGCGTATAAAGATCTTCATCAATGGTCTCTACATAGTCCTCCAACTGCTCCTGGGCTTCTTCCAAGCCATCCAATTGCTCAGCAAAATCCTGCAGAACGTCGATTATACCATGGAAGAGCCGACCTTCTTTGCTGTCTGCAGATAGATTCATACCATCTGCTAATCCTTGTAGATAGGCTACTTTTGACTTTAAAGTATCCATGCAAAAACCCCCTTTACTTAATACCATAAATACATTACAGTATTATTCCTCAGTTCAGGGGGTTTTAAACATAATCTGGTTTGTTTCTATCCACGCCCCGGTGGAGGGGCCACTTGCAAGCGGGCAACTTCTGGTTCTGGAATTATACCCGTTTAATATAGCTGCCGGTGCGGGTGTCTACCTGCAGTATGTCACCTACGTTAACAAAGAAAGGTACGTTAATCACTGCACCGGTTTCCAGGGTAGCCGGTTTGCCGCCACCGGAGGCGGTATCCCCTTTGATGCCCGGTGCGGTATCGGTTACTTCCAGTTCAACAGTGTTGGGTAATTCTACTCCCATAATAGCACCATTGTAAGTGGCAATGGTGAGGTTCATGTTTTCTTTCAGCCACTTAACAGCATCACCCATGTCCGCTGCGGAAATAGCAAACTGATCAAAGGTCTCATTGTTCATAACATTAAAGTTTTCACCATCATTGTATAGATACTGTACTGTCTGGCGCTCGATCCGAGCCGGGGGGAATTTTTCGTTAGGGTTGAAGGTTCTTTCAATTACAGACCCGGTACGCATATTTCTCATTTTAGTACGCACAAAGGCAGCACCTTTACCGGGTTTTACGTGCTGGAACTCCACGATTTGGTACACATCATTGTCCACCTCAAGGGTGAGACCGGTTCTAAAATCACTGGTAGAGATCAAATAATTCGCCCTCCTAAAAACTAAAGTTTTAACAATTCAAGTTTAGGTGAAGAGGTAAGTATCTCACAACCTTGTTCGGTTACCAATACACTGTCCTCTATACGCACCCCACCCCAATCGGGCAGGTAAATGCCTGGTTCAATGGTGATGACCATGCCTGGCTGCAGAATGGTATCGTCTTTGGTATTCACACGAGGTCTTTCATGAATAGCTAAACCCACGCCATGGCCAGTGCCATGACCAAAGTATTCGCCATAGCCTCGCTCAGTAATTACCCAACGCGAAGTTTCGTCGACTTCCCTAGCCGGTACCCCTGCTTTAACAGCAGCTAAACCAGCCAACTGGGCCTCCAGCACAATTTTATAGATTTCATCTTGTTTGTTCGTGGATTCACCCAGCACAACGGTACGGGTCATATCTGAATGATATCCTTGATAGATAGCCCCAAAATCCATGGTTAGGAAATCGCCCCGTTGCAGTTTCCGTTCACTGGCCACTCCATGGGGGAGGGCCGACCGTGGGCCGGAGGCCATAATGGTATCAAAGGCAATGCCGGAGGCTCCCTGTTTACGCATGAAAAACTCCAGCTCCAAAGCTAATTCTTTCTCCGAGATGCCTGTCTTAATAAAACCGAGAATATGTTGAAAGGCTTTATCTCCAATGGTCATAGCCTGCCGAATAATCGGAATTTCAGCAGAGTCTTTGATCATTCTTAGGTCTTCCACCAGACCACTGCCCGGTTGTAAGGCTACGCCCGGTAGCATATCCTTTAACTCCAAATATTCTTTGACAGTTAGGTGGTTTTCTTCAAAAGATAGCGTATCACCTTTAGATCCCTTTAATACTTGAGTCAAAGAGGCAAAGAGCGATTGCTGCTCTACTTTTATCAACTTGTAACCGGGGCATTGTTCTTTGACCTGCTCAATATACCGGAAATCTGTAAGAAAAAAACATTCCTCTAACCCAATCAGTAAAACCCCAGTGGAACCGGTAAATCCACTGAGGTAGAATCGATTTTTTGGATCGGTGATCAAAAGATAAGAAACGTCCTGTTGGAACATTTGTTCCCGAAGTCTCTTTACTCTCTGGTTCAAATTTTTTTCCTCCCGGATTGGACCAGGGTTACTGCTGCCCTTAATCCAAGCAGATAACTAGCCGGGCCAAAGCCAGTGATTTGGCCTGCAGCCACCGGAGCTATCACAGATTGATGGCGAAACTCTTCCCGGGCATGAATATTGGATAAATGCACTTCAATGACCGGAACTTGCATAGAAGCCACAGCATCCCGCAACGCCAGACTGTAATGGGTGTAGGCTCCGGGATTAAACACCACTGCATCCACTAACGAGTGTGCTGACTGAAGTTTATCAATTAAGGCACCCTCATGATTGGATTGAAAAAAATCTACTTCAGCCTTCAAATCCTGTGCCAGTACCTGCAAGCTATTATTGATTTCTTCCAGCGTGGTAGAACCATAAATACCCGGTTCTCGTTTTCCCAGGAAATTTAAATTGGGGCCGTGAAGGATCAAAATTTTCATATTTGAATATCTCCCTACAACTAGACAAACGTCATATCTGCGTTACCAGAGCACATTTTACCATATTTTCTATTAATGCGGAAGGGGTTTTTGTAGGGGCGTGCTTTGCACGCCCGAAAATCATGATCTTATGCCATTTTCTTGTGCCCTTTAGGGTATCGGGCTTGCGGACGAGCAAAGCTCGCCCCTACAGGGTACAATACACATTTTTCTAATAGAAAATTTACAATCTGTGCATTCATGCGCTTGTCGTAATAAACAACCTTAGCTGCCGCTTAAGGACAACGAAGCTATACGAACAGTGGGTGCCCCTTTGCCACCGAAGAATTCCAAGTCATTCCCTACGGCATCTACTGCACTAAGCAGTTCCATAATATTGCCTGCAATGGCTACACCACGAACGGGTTTGGTAAATTGGCCATTTTCAATCCAAATGCCTGCCGCACCTAGAGAAAAATCCCCGGAGATGGGATTCGCGGTGTGCATACCCATCACCTCGGTTACATACAGCCCATTTTTAACTTCTTTGATCATTTGTTCATGATTCATCTTGCCAGGTCGGATAAAGAAATTGGTGGTTCCTACCTCCGGTGTACCTTTAAAGGAGCCCCGGACACCATTGCCGGTGGAGGTAAGCCCCTCCTTGGCAGCGGTATAGGTATTGTACAGAAACCCTTTCAATTGACCAGCATCTATGAGCACTGTTTCAGAGGTGGGCACGCCCTCCCCATCAAAGGGTGCCGAAGCAATTCCTCCTGCCAGGCGGCCATCGTCAACAATGGTGATCAACTCACTGGCAACCCTTTGACCCACTTTCCCGGCGAACAAGGACCGACCCTTTTGGACAGCTTCACCGGACAAAGCCGGAGAAAGCAGACCCAGAAAATTAGTAACAATGTAGGGATCTAACACCACCGGCACCCGCTGAGACTTAACTGGTTTGGCTCCCAACATACGTACTGCCCGCCGGGCTGCCTCTTGTCCAATAACTGTAGGGTCTAGTTCAGCAAATTTCAGGCCATATTTCATGGCAAAACCGGTTTGACTGTCTTCCCCTTCCCCAGCCACCAGGGCACAATAAATACCGCAATAAGCCCCCTCGTAATGAGCCTGCAACCCCTGAGAATTGACAATGCTTACTTCCACTTCGGCATCCTGGTAAGCCGCACTTTCAATAATTTTTACTCTTTTATCGTAATCCTTGGCTGTTTTTTCCATTTCTACAGCCATTTTAATCTTTTGTTCCACTGTAGCTGCCCGGATGGCGGGGTCATAGAGATTAAGTTCTGGATACTCTCCCGACACCTGGGGCAGTTTATAAAACTGATCTGGTTCCGTATTGGAACCATTGGCTAAGGCTTGGTGCACCACCTGGTCTAAACCACTGGCACTAAACTCTGTGGTGAAAGCAAAGCCTACCCGACCATCGGTAATTACCCTGACTCCCAACCCCCGGTCCTCAGCTAATTTCATGGTTTCTACTTCTGCATCCCGGATTTCGATAGATAAATCTTTACTACTTAATAAATAGGCTTCAGCCATGGCAGCACCGCTCTTGGTAGCCTTTTGCACGGCATCCTGGGCTATCTGTAAATATTGTTTAGTCAAAAGAATGACACTCCTTCCTCACACATAAGTATTGTTACCGTAGAACTTTAAATTATTAGAATTGATTTTATAAGCACTACATACTACCTGCGAAGTGCTTTGGTTAGCAACTGAAAATTAATTCCCCATGTAAGTTGTTCTAGGAGAACCTATGTGAATATTTTAAAGTCCGAGTTAAATAAGTTATCCAGTGTTAATTATATCCAAAAAAACAAGCAGTTGTGTACAATATGTTCTCTTTGCAGAAAAAAATACTCTTAATTGAATAAGATCGTGACTTGCCCTTAGTACCCTTTCGCATTAGATAGTAAATGCGTAGTAACTAAACAAATTAGCTATCTACGCATTAGCTACAAAATTTATAACATTCTCAAACCCATCAATCGCCGCATTTAGGATGATGAAGTTTAATCCATTCTTTGGCTACCATGCCATGGGTAATAGTCCCAATTGTTCCAGGGTTAGCAAAGCTACCTAAATAAGCATGACCTATCACTACCGCTATTAGCGTAACTGCTGAAACACCATGAATAATGGATGCCCATAACACTATGTGGACAGAGAATTGAGCTGGGTAAGTTAATAAATAGCCGGAAAATATGAGAAAAATGCTTAAAAAAGTAGTAAGCCAGAAAAAAAGTTTTTGTCCTGCGTTAAATTTGCCGGCGGGAACATGGATTTCTTTTTTGGTTAGATATCCCCCCATTACCTTAAGCCATTCCCAATCATATTTTTTAAAGGTATTATCTTTCATCCAGATTAGGATTGATACTACTGAAGAAAGGGCAAATAGTGCAGCAAAAAAAAGGTGGATATGTAAAAGAAATTGATAACTTAAACCAAGGGTATTGTAAACAGCAAAGGCTATACCAGTAATGGCTAAAATGATCGTGCTAGCCATTCTCAAAAAATGGGATGATATTTCTAGGAAATTAAATCTTTGTATTTCCGGCTTCAATTTACCTAAGCTTTTTGCATTAGGGCCAACTGCAATATAATGAGCCACCGCTATTATAAGCGTCCCGACAGTTGCTATTACTATTAATAACCCAATATATTGGATATAAAGATTGTTTAGGCTAATCATCTTACTCCCCCCCTTTGGATGAGTTCTTGATTGTTTTAATAGCTTCAGGATTCGTTATTTCAATTTCTTTCGTTTCTGGATTATCCCCTAAATCTTCATATAGGAGTTTACCAAAACTATGGTCCCGGGTGAAATGACCGCGAAGATCTGTAGGGTTTTTCCACATAATTTCATCTTGATTAAATTCCTTACGTCCATGACAAGTAGCACAGTTTTCTTTAAAGGAGTCTTGTTTTAGCATATTCCCCTGTTTATTAGCGCTGTGGGGAGTATGACAACTTAAGCAATTTAAATAGCCGCTGGTGTAATGGTCCGAAACAAACCAATTTCGAACCCCGTAATGGGTATCTGCAATTAAAAAATTCCCATCTTTAGCCTGCTCTGGCTTGCCAAGAGTGTGACACGTAATACAGGCATTCTGATTAGCGATAATAGTTTCTGGTTTTTTTGTTTGGGCATGGACAGATCCAGGTCCGTGGCAGGTTTCACAACTTAGCCCGGCTTTAAGTCTTTTCGCTCCTACTCCTTTAGTGCTTAATCCGGGACTATGGCAATCTGCACAATTAGAATAACTTTTGGCAACCCATTCCTTTTCATTCCCATCTTTTATATCTATGGAGTGTAGCTCATAACCGGTATCCGTTTTCTCTAAAGCAGCTACTCTGTGAAAACCTGGAATTCCCTCTATCTTACTGACCACATAGTGATCCAACATTACTCCTAGGGAGTTTTTCAAATTTAATTTTGTACTTTGGAGATCTTCCCCCTCGGCACTAGCCCATATAGTGACATTTTGATCCCAGTTTACAGGATATTTATCTAAGCTTGTAAAAATTTTGGCGTGAGTTGTCATGTCATAGTGATTGGCAATATTTTGGTGGCAACTAATACAGGCATCCGAACCTATATAGGAAGCATTTTCAATAATCTCCTTATCAGCAGCACATCCTGATACTATTAATAAACCAAAAACAATGATTACAGTTAGAAAAAAGGCCCCTTTTTGTTTCATATTGTTCTCCCTTTCCGAGATAAAATTTTTCCATTTTAAAGATAATTTTGTAGTTAAATTTATTATAACCAGGAGTACCATTTTTATAGCTAAGTTCACTGGCACTGGCAAAGTTCTAGGAGTTTTAAAAAACCAAATATATTACATCCAAAAGTTTACTAATCATCTGTTAGAATCAGGGCATAAAATATAGCGTCAATCCATGGATTGGCGCTATATTTTTTAATTAACTTCTTTTGTTAACTCCTCCGCACTAAATACATAATAATTGATGGGACTGATGATCCCGGAATTGCGCCAAGGCCTTGATACAAGTGGGAGCCTTAGTTTTTCTGTCTTAATAATAACTGTAAGGTTAGTATGGATAACACCATACCCTGTAACATGATCCTTTTCTGATGGAGCCAAATTTAGTTGCATGTATGTCTTATACTTTAGCCAAAAAGTGTAAAGTAAAACCGCCCTGAGTTGGGCGGTTAGTGAACAAAGTTTTGTGTTAAGGCAAATAGCTTTCTGGCCGATACCGGATTTAGCTCCTGTACCGACGCCTCTACTATCAGGTTCGGGTCTAAAAGGGCCAATATGGCTACCTTTTCCCCAGTTCGTTGATTTGTATAAAAACCCAATACACAAAATTGCATATCCTCTCCATAAATCTTTCGGGTTACAATATCTCCTATTTTCACCACCCATTACCCCCTAGACTCCTCGTATCCAACCCATACAGGTATAAGGCCTCCTAGCGTCATTCTTACCATAACATATGATGGGTGGTAAAAAGGTGTGTCTGGCCACTTATCTGTAAATAGCAAAGCGACCCTTTGTTTGGGCCGCTTTTTATTCCTCTTCTCAGCTATATTCTCCTAATCCTCTTAATAGCAGGATTTTTATCATCATCACCGTGGGCAGTTCCACCCACCACGATTTCCGGTATGTGCATGGTAGGTTGAGCATCGGAAACTGGTGCACCCTGCCCATCCTTACCGCAGGTACCAATGGTAAAACCCAAATCAGATCCCACCATATCCACGATTTTTAATACTTCCGGTCCATTACCTGTCAGAGTAGCCCCCCGTACCATCGAACCGATTTCTCCATCCTTAATCAAATAACCCTCGGCTACATCGAAAACAAAGTCTCCGGTGGTCGTATTAACCTGGCCACCACCCATCTTCTGAACCAATAAGCCGCTTTTGGTCTCCCTGATAATCTTTTCAGGATCCATTTTCCCCGGAGCAATTAAGGTGTTGGCCATCCTTGGCAAAGGCTTGTGCTGATAGGATTCCCGACGGCCATGACCATTGGATTCTCTCCCCTCCTTAGTGGCAGTAAGATAATCGTAGAGATAATCTGTTAAGACCCCATTTTCGATCATCGTTACCTTGCGGGAGGGAACTCCCTCATCATCAAACCGGTAAGACCCATATTTATCCTGTAAGGTTGCATCATCCACCACTGTAACAAATTCAGAGGCCACTAATTGTCCCTTTTGATCCGCATATACCGACAGATTCCGTTGGGTGAGGTCGGCCTCCAAACCATGTCCACAGGCCTCGTGCACCATGGTTCCCCCAGCCTCCCCGGCCATCACCACCGGCATTTTACCTGCAGGGGCAGGTTTTGCTGTCAGCATTTGAACTGCTCTAGTTGCAGCCTGCTTGGCCACATCCTCTGGGTTTAGCCGATCAAACAATTCAAAACCACAGAGACTACCTACAGCATCGTAACCTGTTTGGATGGTATCACCTTCTGCCGCCACCGCATTAACGATTAAACGGGTGCGAATTCTTTCATCTTCTACAAAGGTTCCGTTACTATTGGCAATGATTACTCTTTGCACAGTATCACCGTAACCCACAATGACTTGTTTTATTTTTTGTGTATCTACTGCTCGAGCAGCTTTTTCTGCAGCCTTAACCACCGCTACCTTTTCTTCCGTTTTAATGTCTTCGGGACGTTTGGTAAACTGAAAGTCAACTACCGGTTTCACCGTAGTGAGGTCAATCGTAAAATCCTTTTTACCCCCCTTGGCAGCATGGCTGGCAATTTGGGCGGCTTCCAGCAAACCGGCTTTACTAATGTCATTGGTATAAGCATAGGCCGTGGCATCCCCGGATAACACTCGAATACCGGCACCTACATCAAGCCCCGAATTAACCCTTTCAATGCGTCCGGCTTCCATACCAACACCGGTTACTTGCTTGTTTTCCACAAAAACATCGGCGAAATCGCCGCCGTTTCCTAAAGCCATATCCAATACTTCTTTAAGGATTTGTTTATCTACCAAATCAATACCCCCTAACCAGAAAATCATGGTACTAGTTTAGCTCTTTTATCATTCTATTGTCTACTTTTCTATTCTTATTTATGCCAATATTATACTCTTTTCAGAAAAAAACCACGGCAAGCTATCCGTGGGTTTCTTCCGATAAAGATACTTCTTCCATAATTATAGTATTTCCTTCCACTGGCTTAACCTCAAGATACGGAGAAATTTGGCCTGGATACAAAAAGGGGTTTTCCCGTCCTACTGCCCACTGGCGAATCTCCTCCAGAGCCAACCGGGATTGTAGATCATGGGTGGAATAGGTCATCAAGACAAAACTTGCTTCCACGCTCCCAGTTGCTAAATTAAAATTTTTTTCGGTATTGATCATTCCCATTGATATTCCTCCGGAATTGTCATTTTGCTTATCGTTATCCGTTAGCTTTGGCTGGGTAATTTTTAAATCCCTAATTTCAACCGGATTAGGAAGTATCTTCTGCTGTTCCAAGTTTTTAAAATAACGTAGTATATCCAGAAAATCCCCCCGCAGGACCATGCGAAAGGGAGCTTCGTAGTAATAGGTTTTATCCTGGATAGGCAAAGGTTTAAAGCCGATAAGTTCTATTTTTTCATGAATGGTTTCTAGGGCAAGTTTGACCATGCCCGCCCCATCAGAAACCTCTGTTTTAAACTGGTTTTCCACTTGGTTTAACTTTTTTTCAGATTGGTGGATCAGATGATCTTGATTGGTACCGGATTTAGTCAGAGCTTTCACTTGTATCAACTGCTGTGTTTGTTCCTCCAATTCTGCTTTCATCTCCTTATAGGCAGTAACCTGAGGTGTCAGGATAAATTGACTAAAGACAAACCCCAGCATAACTACCCCTACTACCGAGAGCATTATTTTTTCCCGTTTACTTAGAGTCTGCAGCATTCCTGTCACTCTCTTTCAGAACTGCAATGATCGTGAATGTAAAGGTACCATCCTCATCACTCACTTCCGTATTTTCTAATTGGACGGAGGAGAAATAAATAAGATTGGTTAAATGTTTTTGAAAAACTCCAATGGAAGGAGTGGTGCCGGATTTTCCCTCGATGATCATCACACTGGGTGGATTTGGTGTGATGGTTTGTTCCGTAGGATTCCCAGTCACTGCTTGGGTGGTTTGATTAACCTCATTGCCTGGTTGGGCAGTGGTCACGGATTTTTGGGGAAGTTTCGTTTTGTCATCTACAATTTGTAAACCCGTCAACCAGAGATCCACAGGCATAGTTAGACTGATATCCTCCAGGGTGGACCCCCATACTCTTCTCGTCTCAATAATTCTCTGCAATGCTGCCGCAGTTTTTTCATTCTGTTCTTTTTTTACCGTCAGCTTCTGTACATTAGCAACCGCTACCTGGTACTGTGTCAGTTCTGTTTCTACGTCTTGCAATTGCCGGCGAAGGTTATCGGCATTGTACAAAAATCTTCCATAGCCAAGCAGCATTATGCCGACCAGTACTGAACAAAGGGCACCCATGACCAGTCGACGCTTGTCCACCTTTTTCTGCCAGCCCATAAGTTCCGGGGGTAATAGATTAACTTTGTACACTTCTCACCACCTCCCGCAGGGCTAATCCCAAGGCCACTGTATAGGAGGGATCTAAGGTTTCGTTACGTCTGTCCTTCATCGGGATCATACTACTGCCAATCTTAATAGGCAGCCTTAATTCTTCGGCCAAAAGTAGATCAATGCCGGCAAAATTTGCGGTACCACCAGTAATCACAATCCTGCTAACTTCATCCTTTTCCTGATTGCTGAAAAACTCCAGTGATCTGCGAACCTCTCGGACAAAATCACCAATTCCCTCTCCCAAAAACTCCTGCAGACCAGGGGTGTTATCGTTACCAACCGTCAGACGTTCCAGGTCGGTTTCAAAAGCTTGCCTAATGTCCCGCAGGTCCATCTGCAGATTTCGGGCTAAAGTATCAAAAATGGTCCGAGCACCTACGGGAAGCAGTCTGGTAAAAACAATTTTCCGATTCTTAACCACAATCATCTGACTGCTGCTGTAACCCAAATCCAGCAAGGCGGTAACTTCTTTGGGAAAGTCTCTATTCATACCTACGAAAACCCGCCAGATGGCAAAGGCGGACAAATCAACAGCGGCAAGCTGTAAGTTGGCGAAAGAAAAAGCACGGTGATAGAATTCCACCGTCTCTCGAGTAATGGCTGTCAGCAAAATATGACTTTGTTTGTGTCCCTCCGGGTTCTGAGATCCCAGGTTGACATAATCCAGTACCAATTCATCTACCGGAATAGGGATATATTTTTCCGCTTCCCATTTTATCGCTGTTACCAGTTCCTTAGCTGGCATTTCGGGCATGCGAATATGTCTGGTGATAATCTTAGCACCAATGGTAACGTTGATGGGACACCTTTTAACCGGGAGTTGATCTAGCAGCCTGGCCAACTCAGCCGCCAACATTTCCTCGGGAAAAGAATTCGACCCTAATTCCTGGGGAGTCTTAATGCTACCATAATAATCAATTTGCACGTCTTTGCCGGATTTACTAATTTGAACTACTTTTAGGAAGCGGCTACCGATATCGATTCCCAAGGCATAATTTTTCTTGGTTAGGAAACTAATTAACGAGGATAAGCCACCTGTCTTTGACCCTGTCCCGACATTGTTTCCCCTATTAAGATGTGCTGATAGGCTGCGTACGTTTGCTTTCACCCTAGGATTCCTCTCTCATCACCGGATATTTTTCTTTGCGTATCACTGTAAAGGGAGGTTTTGCTTTATTAAAAAAGGGTAAATTCACCAAATCTGCATTATAATGAAAGGTATGTAAGGCTGAAATATCTAAATCTCTATTTACAATAAGAGCACCCGTAACTATAGCCCCATAAATAGACATGTCGTTATTGGCATAAACCAAAGCTCGAATAGTAAAGGGGTTTTGTGTATCATACAGATTTCCTAAAATAACATTACCATTAGCAATTAACGCCATGCTATCGCTACTCTTTTCTGGTTGTAACTCCCCTGGCACATAGATATCCCCATCCACAACAATCACTACATTACCCCGGTAACGACCACTGACATATACTTTTGGTTTTAGGTAGGGTGACTCGATGATATAGATACCGCTCATTTGGGAAAGATCATATCGTTTATCAGTAGAGTCATCATTAATTTCTATTGCGGAATCATTAGGGCCCAAAAGTATTTTATGATCCTCCGGGGTACGTTGACTATACCACGCAAGGTTCTTAATAAAGGATGGCAACTTTGCTGAAACATTCTTGTTTTGGGTTTCATAGGTAAACCTATCTTTATATTCATAACTAAGATTAGGCGGAAAAACTCCCCTCACCACAGAGCCGTTAGTTTTTTGTACCACGCCGGATTTTGCAAAGACATAGCCCTTTACTTCAGAACTATCTAAGTAAATACTATTGCCCAAAACATTTTGTTCAATAGTGGTGCCAGCCGCACGAATATCGCCTGCCGAATACAAGCTGCCATTGATTTTCTCTTGGTTTTTGTTTTGGGCGGTGTTATTAATTGTTAGGCCCAATTTCGATTTAATGCTACCGGTAGTGCTATCTTGAATATTGGCCATCCCGTTAGTTAGAATGCCCCCTGCCGTAGAGGACTGGATGGTAATATTTCCTTCGGAATTAATGCTGTTAACCGTGGAATTACTGATAACAGCACCGTTACGACAGGTTATATTCCCTGCCTTCGATCCATCTCTCTGCGAATCTTCTTGAATCGTAACGGCTCCTCCGCTGTAAATATCCCCGGCAGTTCCTTTTACGGCAACATCTCCGGCCGCTGTGACATGACCCACCACGGAGCATCTATCAATGCCAAACCCGTTATAAGCATCAATATCCACAAAACCGGTGGCAGAAGTAACCTTGCCATTAACCTTAACTCCCCGCAATCTTGCATAACTGTCTGAATGTAGATTGCCCTTAATCAGAACTTGACTGATATCTGTGTAACCTTTTACCGTTATATCAGAATTCATTGTAATACATTGCCCCGACAAATCCCCACTGTTAATAAGATTACCACCTACCCACACGCCTCGGGCAAAATCCATATCATTATTCAGTTGAATTACGGCCTCCAAGTATTTGGTGATATTCCCCAACGTTCCTACAGATTTGAATCGATATTCCCTCGTTCCTATTTTCTCTACAGATACTTTGTAGGAACCATCAGCAACATTTCCCAGGGCATACTCGGTAAGGGAAGAGGTGGAACTCATGCCATATAATTTATCCTGGGCAGTATTCAGCTCAGTGGTTGCTCGAGCCAGGGCATGTTCCAAACCGCTTGCCGCAATATAGTAGCACTGCAGTTGCTGTTGCCCCAGCACACCTGATTTTTTATTTTCGGTGGCAATGGAAAAGGCAGCGGTGCTAAGTAACACCGTAAAGGATATAACCATCATCAATAACAACATGGCATATCCTTGTTCATTCTTACTGATTGGCATAAGCAAACCCCTTAGTACCGAACATCTCTCAGAGATGGCAGGGAAACTTCTGAACTCATCACAATGTCTTTAGACAGAAATTTAGAACCGCCGGTTAAGGTTATTCGCACACTGGTGGCATACCAGATACCCTCTGGGGCATTGCTATAGGGGATGGGCGTATCGATACGCTCCACTTGCATGTGCTTGATAAACAGACTAATGGTGTTGGCAGGATTAGAACCCACTTTACGAACCAATTCGTTGGTAGCCTCATCAGTGATCTCACTTTGAGCGGGAAGCAGATAGTACGTAACCACCATATCTTTGCCGTTCGATTTGGTGGTGGTAAACTCCAATTGACCATTTTGAGCGGACTTCAGTTCTTTACAGGTCATTAATTCCCTGGTCATTCGGTCCAGACTTATTCTCAAATTGTCTACAACTTCCGCTCTCACATCGTTTTGGCGAAAGAGGTGGACACTTTGTTGATAGATCATTAAAATGGCTGAAAGGATAACTAACAAAATAACCATTGAAATCATCACTTCCACCAAGGTAAACCCCTGGTTGAAATGGTTAGTCTGCTTGTTGGTCAGCTTTAACATCTCGGTTTGTCTTCTCCATGGTTAAAGATACCTGTCTTTCTACCTGGCCAACCAGATAATAAATAATCACTGTGATGGTCTTAGCTTGATAGCCCCTGACATGGGCCGTCTCCTTTACCGCAACAGCATAATCGTATCCCGGATTATTGGGATAGGTTTGTTTATTTACCGAGTTAATATCGCAAAAAGGCGTGTTACTATACTGCTCCAGCTTACTTTGAGCTAAATAGAGTGCGATAGTTGATTTCTGCGCCTCGACAGCATGCAAATTACTGCGAACAAGCAACTCAAATAAGGGGATTAAAACGACACTCAGAAGTAGGACGCTAATGACAACCTCAATATAGGTAAAACCATTTCTTGCTTTTCCCTTAGGCAATCAGCTCTCCCCTTATGAATCCTGTGATTTTGGCAATAGATTACTCAGTCGAACTCTACCCGCCCCGGTGGCAACAATAACATAGAGCCTCTTGCCAGTCACAGCACTACTCAGTGTTATCGTACCACCAGTACTAACACTGCCATTTTTACTAATGTTTAATTGGTTATTGTTTAAAGATGTAGCAAGGATACTGATGCCTTCGGGCAATTTGATCATTCGCGGCGGCCGATACTGGACTTTACCGGGAGAAACCGAAATTACTTCGGTAATCGTATAGGTATTGATACCCTGACCGAATTGCATACTATTGGTCAGAATCGTATTATCTAAAGCCATTGATTTTTGCTGTAACGATCTTATCTCAACCTGCATTTGTCTGGCGGCTGTGTAAAGTTTGTAATCACTAAAGGGGCGGCTGTAATTAGGGAGCGTTATCGCCACAACAACCCCTAAGATCATCATAACAACCACCATCTCCACGAGAGTAAAGCCCTTTTTTGAACGAACAAAGTGTAAAAGCTTTATTTTAAGATTTTTCATTTTATGTAAACCTCTTATTTTATAAGAGACTCGTGTACCAATGCAAAATCTGGTCTCCCCATAAAAGTGTGATAAAGGCAGCCAACGCCATAAAAGGTCCAAAGGGAATGATGTCCTTCGGGGATTTGATTTTTAAGAGGATTAGGAAAATGCCTACGATTCCCGCTAGAAAGCAGGCCAAAAACATGGCCAACAAGGCATTGGGCCAGCCTAAATAGAGGCCAAGCACCGCAGCCAGCTTACTATCCCCCATACCTAGGCCACCCTTGCTAACGAACGTGATCATAAGGAAAAGTCCTCCTGCAGCAGCTAAACCGGCAAAGGAATTTAGGTAGTCTACGGTTGTAAAAGGCAGGAAGGCTATCCAGGTGATTAGAAGAAAAATTAACATTTTATCCGGGATGATGTAATGGTCCAGATCTATGAAGGAAATAACGATCAGAGCAGAAATTAGGAGTAATGCCTGGATAGTAACTATGGAGTAGTCAAGTTTGTAGGCGGTTGTGGCAAATAATAAGCCCGTAAGTAGTTCTATGATAGGGTAGCGAAGGTTGATGGAGTCATGACAAAATCTACACTTTCCCCATAACCATAAGTAACTGATGACAGGAATTAGATCTCTTTTTAAAAGTCTATTTTTGCATTTGGGGCAAGCAGATGGTGGTGAAACAATGGATTCTCCCCGTGGAGTTCGATAGATACAAACATTTAAAAAGCTGCCTAAAATGAGACCCAAAAAGAATAAAACTATGTACATTTCACGAAATATCTCCATAGAAATTTCTATCTTGATAATAACTGAAAGGTTAGTATGGATATGGTGTTACTATTTTCTAATGAAACCAAAGTGTCTTGTCTTATTAGGTGCTACCATCACTTTTCACACCGGTTATTGTTGTTACTTTTCCTGTTGTAGGAGCAGTAACACTATCTTTGTTACCAGATATGGTAATATTGCTCTCCTTATCAGTTGCTTGATCGGAGCCATAACAATATAATTTGAAGCCTGTCACTTTGGAACTCTCTACGGTTGCATCGTAGAAATATGCATTTCCCCAGGGATCCTTAATCGCATCGCTACTACCCCATTTTAGCCCGTTGTCCTTTAATACCTTTGCAACGGTGCCATCGGTATCGTCATTAGATTTCATAGGATATTGCCCTTTCTCAGCATAATAGATGTTTATTATATTGGCCATCGACTTCATCTCTACCTCTGCCCGAGCTGTTTTAGCCTTATCAGCCTGCTTGGAAAACTGGGGTATAGTAACGGACGCCAGAATACCGATAATAACAATCACTACCATCACTTCTACCAGGGTGAAACCTTTTTGTTCCGTAAGCTTTTTCAGCAAAACCTGACACTTTTTCATTCCAGGTCCACCCCTTTCCTTTGTAGACTATAAAATAAACCGCTATAAGGCACTCATTCCTGCACTGCTGAAGATGGTAAGCATCGGCAGCAGCATTGAGATCACAATAAAGCCAACGACCAAACCCATGATCATCATCAAAATAGGTTCCAGCAGAGAAGATAACCGGGATACCAGATCGTTGACATCACGGTCATAAAAGAGGGCTACCCGTTCCAGCAGATTATCCAAAGTGCCGGTATCCTCGCCAATGGCTATCATCTTCGTTACCATGGGTGGAAAGACCCCGCTGCGTTCCAGCGGCTCGGCTATGCTTAAACCCTCCCGGACGCTTTCCTCTGCCTTTGCTACGGCATTACTCACCAACTGGTTGTCGGCAGTCTTTTTTACCACTTCCAGTGCCACCAGAATGGGCACCCCGGCATGTAGCAGTGTACCGAGGGTTCGGCAAAACCGGGAGATAATCACTTTTTGGCTTAATTTACCAAACAGCGGCAGCTTTAATTTTAGTCTGTCGGTGACCAAGGAGCCTCTTTCAGTTCTGGTAAAACGTCGCAGAGCCAGCAGGATTACAATCATGCCTGCTAGGCTCAAATACCAGCTATGTTGCAGAAAATTACTGATACCCATGACAATCTTGGTCGGCAGCGGTAATGCTACGTTCATGTTCGTGAGCATGGTAATAAATTGGGGTAATACAAAGGTCAGCAAAACCGCAACGACAGCCAGTGCTAAGCAAATGACCATGATAGGATAGGTCATGGCCGACTTAACTTTTTCCCTGATATCGTGCTCCTTTTCAAAGTGATCTGCCAGACGAAGCAGTGCTTGATCCAGCACACCGCCTAATTCACCTGCCTCCACCATGCTAATAAAAATATTGGGAAAGACTTGGTGATAGCGCTTTAGCGATTCTGCCAAGGTGCGGCCAGCTGCCAACTGTTCCCCTACTCCTACCAGGATTTCTTTTAATTTTTTGTTTTCGGCCTGCTGGATTAAGATATGAAGAGCTTGAAGAATCGGGATACCCGCTTCGATAATGGTGGCGAACTGACGACAAAATACAGCCAAATCTTTAAGTTTGACCCTTGGCAGGGCCAATCCCATGCCACCTTTGGCCAAAAATAGTTCCCTTTTCTTTCCCGGTGCAAGTTTAATAGCTACAATATACAAGTTACGCTCCCGTAATTGGGAAGCTACGGTACTTTCTTGGGGAGCCTCTATGAAGCCTGTCTGCAATTGCCCGACGTTATCCCTGGCACGGTATGCATATTGAGGCATAAGCAACTCCATCTGTTGGTTAAATATATCTTGAGAAAGAAAATTCCCAATCAGTATAATTATTTGATAAATTGGATAATTCAGTTAACAATATTCTACAAAGAAGCCACTATATCCTTTTATACTTAACTAAAGTGGTTAATTTTTATTTTTTTGGCAAAAATTTGACAAGCTAAATCATTCTTTTCAGAGCTTCTGTGTCAACACTAAATGCCAAGGCCTGCTCCAGAGAAATTTGGCCGGCTTGATAAAGAGCTTTTAATGACCCGTCCATGGTTTGCATGCCATACTTGGAACCAGTTTGCATTTGTGAAAGGATTTGGTAGGACTTCCCTTCGCGGATTAAATTGCGGATGGCTGGCGTGGCTACCATGATTTCACAGGCCACGACTCTGCCCTTTCTATCTAGGCGGGGGATTAGTTGTTGGGAAACCACCCCTTGGATGGTATTAGCAAACATAGTTTTTATTTGCTGCTGTTGGTGCGGAGGAAAGACATCGATAATCCTGTCGATGGTCTGGGCGGCACTGGAGGTGTGCAAGGTAGCCAGCACCAAATGACCGGTTTCTGCCGCAGTAATGGCAGTGGAGATGGTTTCAGTATCACGCATTTCTCCCACTAGAATAACGTCGGGATCTTGCCGCAAAGCGGAACGGAGCGCTACGGTAAAATTATCGGTATCTTGGCCAATTTCACGCTGGTTGATCATACATTTCTTGTGGCAATGCAGAAATTCAATAGGATCCTCCAGGGTGATAATATGTAATCGCTCTTCGCTGTTGAGTACATCAATCATGGCGGCTAGGGTAGTTGATTTACCACTGCCCGTAGGCCCTGTAACCAAGAGTAAACCCCGGGGCTGTTTGGCTAATTGGACTAGCACATCGGGCAGACCCAAATCTTGATAGGAAGGGATGCTTTGACTCACCAGGCGAATCGCAAGACAGCTGTTACCCCGCTCTTTATAGGCATTAATACGGAAACGGCTGACTCCGGCAATGGCATAGGAAAAGTCATGTTCCCCGGTAGCCATAAATTTTTGGAAGCCTTCGGGTGGCATCAGCTGTTTAGCCATAGCATTCATTTGATCGGGAAGTAATTTTACTTGTAAGTCTTCGGGTATCATATATTTATTTCTTGCAAACCAGGGATCATCCACAGGCAGTAATTGGCCACTTATTCGGAAGACTGGTAGACAGGCCACGGCTAAATGCACATCCGAAGCCCCTGCCTCGCAGGCTATTGTGAGCAAACTATCTATATCCACACCTGCCTCCCCCTTTTTTAATCCTCGTCTGAGTAGGCTACGCGCATCACTTCAGAAATGGTAGTTAACCCCTCCATGGCCTTGGCAATTCCATCTTCCTTTAGGGTAACCAGTCCCTGTTGCAAGGCCTGCCGTTTAATTTCGTCAGATGAGGCCTTTTCATTCACCAATTTTCTAATCTCCCGAGTCAACGTTAATACTTCCTGAATGGCAATCCGTCCTCGGTAACCGGTATTGTTACAAACCTGACAACCCTGGCTGCGGTAAAGACGAACCGGCGCATTAGCTCCTAGCCCCATAAAAATCCTCTCGGGGCTATCCGGGGCAGGGGTATATTCCAGCAAGCAGTGTTGGCAAATCCTTCTGGTTAAACGCTGAGCCACCACACCCAAAACCGAAGAGGAGACCAAAAAGGGCTCAATGCCCATATCCATCAAACGGGTTAGTGCTCCCGAAGCATCATTGGTGTGCAAAGTGGACAGCACAAGATGACCCGTGGTGGCAGCCCGTATGGCTATTTCTGCTGTTTCTTTATCACGAATTTCACCAATCATAATGATATCCGGATCCTGGCGAAGGATAGCCCGCAAGCCAGTGGCAAAAGTCAACCCGGCCTTGGGGTTAATCTGGGTTTGGCTGATCCCCTCCAGCATATACTCTACGGGGTCCTCGATGGTGACAATATTTCTTTTCATATCATTGATTTGGGCTAGGGCTGAATAAAGAGTGGTGGTTTTACCACTCCCCGTAGGACCAGTAATAAGGAACATACCATAGGATGTATTCAACAATTTTTGGAATTTCTTCTTGTTCTCCTGGGAAAACTCCAGTTGCTCAATGCCTGTGACCTGGTTGGCTTGATCCAATACCCGAATTACTACTTTTTCTCCCAAAACCGTGGGCATGGTAGAAATCCTTAGGTCAAGCTCCCGTTCCCCGTACTTGATTTTAATACGGCCATCTTGGGGAACTCTTTTTTCTGCAATATTTAGCTGGGAAAGAATTTTAAACCTGGATGTCAGGGAAGCCCGGGACTGTTTAGGTAGTACCATACCTTCCCGAAGCACACCATCTATACGGTAGCGGACCTTCACCCCATTTTCCGAGGGCTCTATATGGATATCACTGGCTTTATCATTGATTGCTTGCATAATAATAGAGTTAACTAACCGCACAATGGGAGCTTCATCCATCATGTCATCGGGCTGTTCCAAATGAAGGGCTTGGTTCTCTACCACTTCAAAATCTTGTAATTCCCTTTCCAGTTCCGGCATGCCGTAGAATTTTTGTAATGCGTACTCGATGTCCCTTTCCGAAGCCGGTACAGTGTCAATTTCCAGGCCAGTGATTAACCGCAAATCATCAATAGCTACTAAATTTAAGGGGTCCACCAGAGCCACGGTAAGAGTGTTGCCCTCTTTGGATACCGGCAGGGCTTTATACCGACGGACAATATGTTCCGGGATCAGATTCATTAGCTCCAGATTCATCCAATAGCCCGGAGCTACCTGGGGAATACCCAATTGAGCTTCTAACATGTTGGTCAAATCCCGCTCTGTAACGAAGCCAAGCTTTAAGATTTCCCCCAGCCTGTCCCCGGTATGCTGCTGAATTTTCAGAGCATCATTTAATTGTTCCTGTGTGATAATTCTATTTTCAATCAATATATCTCCCAGGAGTTTTCTGCTCTGTTTTGGTGGCGGCACACTAACTCACTCCATTAGTAAATAAACCAGACAATTGATTCTCAGGAAAATCCAGGGAAATTTTCGCCTTGCCAATGCCTAGCGGTAATATTAGGGTTAACTTGCCATTGTTCACTTTTTTATCATAAAACATTAATCTCGTTATGCTTTCTGGTTTCAGATCCGCTGGAATTGCCGTGGGAAGATCTACTCTGTCCAATAAAGAATGAATCCGTTGATAATCATGCTTTGATAATAACCCCTGCTGCAAGGCCAAACGAGCTGCCGCCACCATCCCCACAGCAACCGCCTCACCATGCAAGTAACGTTCATAGTTCGTTAGAGACTCCAGGGCATGACCCACTGTATGTCCATAGTTTAAAATAGCCCTGGAACCTTGCTCGGTTTCATCTTGTTCCACCACGGCTGCCTTGATTTTGCAGCAGGTTTCTATGGCATACTCCAGAGCTTCGGGTTCTAGCTTTAATAAATTGATGCTATTCTCTTCTAACCAGCTAAAAAACTCTGCATCCCAGATGACCCCGTACTTAATAACCTCCGCCAAACCTGCCCTTAACTCCTTAGCACTTAGAGTATGTAGCGTGGACACGTCAATAAGTACCAGCTTTGGTTGATAAAAGGCACCGATAATATTTTTGCCCCGGGGGTGATTTACGGCCACTTTCCCACCAACACTGCTATCTACCTGTGCCAGCAGAGTGGTAGGCACTTGAATGAAAGGAATACCCCGCATGTAGGTAGCCGCCACAAAACCCGCCAAATCACCCACTACGCCGCCGCCCAAGGCCAGCACCGCGCAGGTACGATCAAGACCGAAAGCAAAGGCTGCATCATACAGTTTTGCTGCTTGTTCCAGTGTTTTAGAAGGTTCTCCTGCCGGAATTTGGACCATCGTAACGGAAAATCCAACACCGGATAGCAGGTCCTTTACCTTATTGCCATAAAGCAAGCCAACCTGAGTATCTGTAACCAATAAGATCTTTTTTCCCAGGGACAAAGCAGCCAATTGCTCTCCCAGTTGCTGCAACAACCCTGTCCCGATATAAATGGGGTAACTACGACTTGCCAATTCCACTCTAACAGTTCTCACCCCAGTACCCCCTTTCCAGCATAAACTGGATGATCCTGTCTACTATTTCCTCAGGGCTAAGCTTATCGGTATTCACCGTCAATTCCGCCATCTCATAGGCACTCTGACGTTCCTTAAGCAATCGCTGTACCGTTACCATTAGATTTCCCTTAGCCAGCAGGGGGCGGGTTCGTTTATTTTTTACACGTCGGCAAATGGCTTCCGGAGATGCCTCCAGACAGATCAGCACACCGTTACGCTGCATTTTTTCTACATTGCCTGAGTTGAGAACCAGACCTCCTCCGGTGGCAATTACTAACCTCTCTTTATCTGCCAATTTGCTCGCCAGCAGGGCTTCTTCTCCCCGAAAACGCTTGAACCCATGCTTAGCAAAGATTTGAGACACCGTAAGCCCGGTAATTTCTTCAATGGCCTGATCGGTATCAATAAAAGCATAATTAAGCCTACGGGCCAATCTCTTGCCCACGGTACTTTTGCCTGTTCCCATAAAACCAATCAGAACAATATTTTTCATCTTACACCTGCCTTATGCGATGCTGCCAATTCTGAACTCTATCTTTTATCTCTTCCAGGCTATCGCCACCAAATTTTTCAATCATAGCAACTGCCAATTCCCAGGCCACCACCGCCTCTCCCACCACACAGGCGGCAGGAACAGCGCAAACATCAGATCTTTCCACGGAAGCGGCAAAGGGTTCCTTGGTTTTTATGTCTACACTGAGCAACGGTTTATAGAGGGTAGGAATGGGCTTCATAGCTGCCCTTACAACCACCGGTTCACCATTACTGATGCCCCCCTCAATGCCACCGGCACCATTGGTCTGACGATAAAAACCCTGGTCCGGGGAATAGACAATTTCATCATGCACCTGGGAACCAGGAAGGGCCGCCGCAGCAAAGCCTAAGCCTATTTCCACACCCTTAATTGCCTGAATCCCCATCAGGGCACCTGCTAAGCGACTGTCAAGTTTACGATCCCAGTGGACATGACTACCCAAGCCAACCGGCAAACCATAGGCACGGATTTCAAATACACCGCCCAACGAATCACCCTGTTCCTTGGCTCTGTCTATTTCTTGCATCATAGCTGCCTCTACTTGACTATCCGGGCAAAGAAGTTGTGATTGACTCGCTTTTGCTTGTAACTCTTTCGGCTGCAAGTTTTCTACCAAGGCTGCTTCCACCGAACCAATACGCTGAACAAAACCTAAAACCGTGATGCCCAATTCCTCTAACAGTCGGCGGGCAACCGTACCTACCGCTACTCTGGCTGCAGTTTCCCGAGCACTGGATCTTTCCAAAACATTACGAATATCTTGATGATTATATTTAATGGCCCCGGCTAAATCTGCGTGCCCCGGACGGGGCCGGCTCACCGTTCTTTCTGCTAATTTAGCTTCAGACCCCGCTGCCATAATCTCTGACCAATTAATCCAATCCTTGTTGCTAATTTGCATCGTGATGGGACTGCCGGTAGTAGAACCCCCTCGCACACCGGAGAGAAATTGCACTTGATCCTTTTCAATCTTCATACGCCCGCCCCGGCCATAACCTCCCTGACGTCGAGCCAACTGTTCATTGATATAAGATGCCGAAATTGGTAATCCTGCCACCATACCTTCCACAATGGCTGTTAGGGCGGGACCATGGGATTCACCTGCCGTCAAAAACCGTAACATCAAATCACTCCTAACCATTCTACTAAACTACGATTTGCCTTCTGTAACAAGCTGTCTTGCCAATGCCTCTTTCATGATCTCTATGGGTGCAGACTGACCGGTCCACAGTTCAAAGGCCAATACCCCTTGATATAAGAGCATCCCCATACCGTTTAGTACAGTAGCCCCTTGGACCGCTGCTTGCTGTAAGAAAGAAGTTTGCCGGGGAGTATAGATTAAATCACAAATAAGTTGTCCAGAGTGCACTGCCGCAAAAGGAAACTCCGGGGCAGCTTGCCAATTGGGCCACATCCCAAGAGAAGTAGTCTGCACCACTAGGTCCACTCCGGTCACTGTTTCTTTTGGCATCTTTAAGCCCCAGGGTAAAACTTCTGTATTCGTTCCACAGTTCAAAGCAATCTCTTTGGCTAACTCTCTGGCGGTTTCCGTGGTGCGATTGGTAAAATAAATAGCTTTACATCCCGACAGGGCCAGAGTAAAGGCAACCGCTCTGGCTGCTCCACCAGCTCCTATCATCAGCACAGTTTTACCCTGGGGCCTAAAATCAGCTTCTTCAGCCAAGGATCTAATGAAGCCCGCACCGTCGGTATTATAGCCTACCAGTTTGCCACCACAGTTAACAATGGTATTCACTGCACCAATCTTGGCGGCGGTCGGTTCAATTTCATCCAGTAAGGGAATAATCCGCTGCTTATGTGGCACAGTTATGTTAACTCCGGCCAGATTCAGGGGATGAATACCCTGAACAGCCTTGGCTAGATGATCGGGGTGTACCGCAAAGGGTAGATAAGCCCAGTTTAGCTCGCTACTCTGAAAAGCAGCATTATGCATTGCCGGGGAAAGGGAATGTTCTACCGGGAAACCAAACAGCCCACACAACTTTGTTTCTCCGTTCAAGTTAGGAAAGCCCATCATTTACCTCCCGTAAGTGCAAGAAAAGCTTGCCTACCTGCCCGTAACCTATAGGTTATGCCCTATAGGGGTGCGCCAAGTTCTTTAGACGCTGGCGGAAGCTCTTAGTTTGCCCTTATGTATATTGAAAGTATAAAACTTTCCGATATGCCAAAAAAGCTTGGCTTGAGCCAAGCATGAACTATTCACTAAGTATCCTTGATCAGGCACCATGGTTAATTCTTGATGAGTGAATTAACATTATTGCAGCTGGCTTCTTTTAATCCGTCGAAGCACCAGTTTTTCCAACTGGCGATTAATTTTTGTACCTAAAAACTCTTTACCTGCCAGAGGGGTCACTAAAATAGTATATACTCCTAGGCGATTACCAGCCAAAACATCGGTAAAGACCTGATCTCCAACCATAGCCGTTTCATGAACCCTTGTACCTACAATACTAAGTGCTTTCCGTAGCCCTGCACGTAAAGGCTTTCGGGCCTTATGCACCCCAGGCACCTGTAAAATATTGGATAAAGCAGAAACTCGACTTTCATTGTTATTTGATACAAAACAAACTTTAAAGCCTTGAGCACAGAGTTCTCGAAACCAGGCTTCAATTGCGGGGTCCAGTTGCTGACGATCCCAGGGTATGAGAGTATTATCTATATCAAAGAGAATCGCTTTAATACCAAGTCTTTTCAATTGATCCAGCTCTATCTGAAACAAACTAGCTACATACTGCTTAGGATATAGCTTTGTAAGCATTTACGTCACCATCTTTAAAGAATTCATTTGTTTAAATTAATGCGTTACGCCTATTTTACCTTTATCTGGTACCCTTCGTCAACTTCACTCCTGCCGGCTTCGGACCAAACAAATTATCCTTCTGCTTCACCGGACAGACACCCATTGCTCTTCTTTTCATAACATGTATTGTTGACTTAATTTAATAGGGGGGATTGCTTGATGCTTTCCTCAGCCACTAAATGAAAAAGAAGAATCTCATTATCTTGGTATGCTTACAAAGGGGTATGAAGCGGCACGCAATGTCTTAACAGAGAGAAGTCTCCGATTAGTGGCCCATATCGTAAAAAAATTCGACTTCACTGGTGAAGACGTTGACGATCTGATATCCATCGGCACGATCGGGCTTATTAAGGCTATTAACACCTTTAAGTCAGACAAGGCACCCGCCTAGCAACTTGTATTAAAAATGCAATCCTCTTATAACAGAAACATTCTATTACAATCAAAGTGTAAAAGTTGGGCTGATTTAAACTCTGTTGGCGGTCGGATTAGGTATTATAGGTTAGATCATGGTCTCTTCAGGAAGATATAACTACAAGAGCGGATATAGAAGTGCACGATAAAAAGATATGAGAATAACCGCGAGGAATCTCTCTAAATAAAAAAATAAGTCATCCCGTAAGAAATTAAATCTTACCCAGCAGAAAAAAACTATTGTTGGGAGAAAGTCCGTTAAAAAACCTCTAAGTGAACACTATTTATTGATTGCTAAGTTTTTATACCCGGTCGATTTATTAATTAAGACCGGTGGATGGTGGTAAATTGGCCTTGGCGTCATATTATATGGGAATAAAGTTCAGCAAGTCATTCTACCTCTGTGGTAATAGGACGTGCTGAACTTTATAATTTTAGAAAGAATAAATCTTAAATCATACTTTCCAAACAGGCAATACGAATGTCTTTGCTAGACCATTTTACTCGACAGTGATGGCTACAGCTGAAAGACTCCATAAATACACCTGAATTCATAACATTTGGGGTTGGATATATCATCTCTTTACCTACTTGTTAACATAAAAGAAAAAGTCAGGACGAGCCCTTACTTTCTTGCCACCCTCTGTTTCCTTCTATCTGCTCCACTCTTACCTGGCCAACCCATCTTTCTAGGCCCAGTACCATCGAAATTTAAACCACCAGGAGCAATTGTTAGATAATTTAACATTAATGAATACTGCCTCTCTTTAGTAATAGAATTGAAAATTACATATTTTACAATTAAGGCAAGAATGTGTAAAGAGGTTGACCTAAATTAAATTAGGTCAACCTCTACTCCAATTAAAAGTTCAAAATACTGTTTAAAATAAGGCGAAAATTAATCTCAATTCTAGAAAAATTAGGGCTATAAAGATTATAGCTATACTAACATTTTGACTAACTTTTACATGTATAAGTCTCCTGGCTAAAATGTTTAGAGTTATTATTGCTATATATAGCAGAATGGTAAATATAGCTGGATATAGAATTAGCAATTTTAATTTCTCATTAATTAGAATATCACCTGGAGAAAAATCACTAGCACTAAATCTTTCAAAACCAATCCACAAAACTAAAAATTTTTGAAAAGTGTAAGTAACGAAGATTACTAAACTAACTATAAAAAACATGTAATAGTTTTTATACTTCATTTTATGGATACCCTCTTAAGTAAATTTAACTTATGAGGTTACTTATAAAATAACCTCATAAGCAAAGAATTATAAAGAGCCAGAATATATCGAGTATGCAACACTCTTTTGAATTGAATCAATTTGGTTTAGACTTATAATGGTCATGCCTTCTCTTAATGCTTTAGCAAATGCTTCATGGTGACCTAGGCTCGAATATGTTTTAGCATAATATCGGCCTCTACCATTGTTAATAAAATCCATAAAAGTAGGCTTGTCAGTAAACATATTTAAAAATGCACTCTCAGATTGGGAGCACCCAATCTTGGCTTGTAAGGCAAATTCTGCCGCTTCAAAAATTATATTCGAAGAGTTTGAGTTTTGATATATTTTAGCAGCAGCATAAGAAAATTCGTGGTTGTCGGTTATTATCTTAGTCTTGGAGGTTCCAATGCCATTTGAGAGTATATAATTCCAACTAAAATGTCTGAATGCATCTGCTTCGTTATCCCATGTTATTAAAGTTCCATTACTATAGTAGTTATGATCTTTAGCATATTGGACTGCATCATCTCTTGCGATGTTAGATGCATCGAATCCGGCAATTATATCCTCATTTGTTAAATTTGGCTCAAGAAGATCCATTATAATTTCTGTATATCTTGCAAGTTCAGGTGTTGTGTATTCTGCTGATGCTTTTTGAATCTTAAATAAAGGTGAGCTTCTATCTTCTAATTCTAAAAGTAAAATTTCCAAATCCTCGATAATTTCTTTCATTTGGGTCTCTTCTTCTTGAGAATATTGTTTGGGATCTTTATTTACTACAACATCTTTGTGGATTTTTTTAACCTTGCCTCTTAAATCCGACATATCTTTTGAGTGTTTCAATTTTATTTTTTCTGGTTTATCAGAGTTTTTTGCAAAGGAAACGGGTACGATAGATATACTAAATAGCATTATTGTGATTAAAAATATTGCGATTTTTTTCAAAAATAAGCCCTCCTGTTTAAATATTTTTCAAGGTTGTTTCAATATAGACATTTAAATCTACTTATCAACTCCTTTATTATAAATTCATGGTTATAAATAACTATAATATTTATAATAAAAAAATTATTTTCCTTCTTTTTTACTTATTAATATTTCGCCTATCTTCGACATTAATTTAGATATTAATCATTCTATATGGTTATGGTTAATACTTTTTGTTATGTACTAACTCTTCCACTGCTTAAGTTTCCTCAGCTTTTATGTTCCGCTAACTCGTACCAATCTACTTGAAACGTGAGAATTCTCGGTTCATTTAGGCTACTATTGGCGCCCCCTATCCCTGAAGGCCCCCCTGTCCAGGCCTTAAAATTTTTGACCTTCTCCCACAAAACTAGTCCACTATAAGAAATCAAAGTTTACTGAACCAGATTGCTTTTGCTCTTAAACAGGCCATGGAAACCCCAGGTATTACCGAACAAACTTTTTACAGATGTAAAAGAAATATGGATATCTTTACAACGGCAAGAGATTTCGGTCACTTACAGTCCTTGATACTTTCAGTCTTAAATGCTTGACAATCTTTGTTGACCAACGAATTAAAGGTGGTAATATAGTAGAAGTTATAACATGGTTGTTGAAATCGGTATAAAACTTGGATTTTCGAGACCTGGCAAACCAACAGATAATGCATTCATTGAATCCTTCAACGGCAGCTTTCGGGACGAATGTCTCAATGTGAACAGGTTCTTATCTTTCCAGGATGCAAGGCAAAAAATTGAGGCCTAGAGGTTAGACTATAATGAATACCGTCCACATAGTTCACTAGGCAATTGACACCTAGAGAATTCCAATTATCAGCTCTCAAACTGGCTAAAGGTCGGAATCCCTTGGCTGGACCAGCAGTTTTTGGGGAACCCTCATTCGTCAACTTCACTCCTGCCGGCTTCGGACCAAACAAATTATCCTTCTGCTTCACCGGACAGACACCCATTGCTCTTCTTTTCATAACATGTATTGTTGACTTAATTTAATAGGGGGGATTGCTTGATGCTTTCCGGCCTGTGGACGGCTGCTATCCTGTCGGTTGTAAATGGGGTTATGGCACTGGTTGCTTATATTGCCAACAATACCTTTCCTCAGCCACTAAATGAAAAAGAAGAATCTCATTATCTTGGTATGCTAGCAAAGGGGGATGAAGCGGCACGCAATGTCTTAACAGAGAGAAATCTCCGATTGGTGGCCCATATCGTAAAAAAATTCGACTCCACCGGCGAAGACGTTGATGATCTGATATCCATCGGCACGATCGGGCTGATTAAGGCTATTAACACCTTTAAGCCAGACAAAGGCACCCGTCTGGCAACCTACGCCGCCCGTTGTATTGAAAATGAAATGCCGCTGACAAGTACGAGCGGCATTTTTTCCCATTAACCTATTAACTTAGGTACCTTCCTATGCTAACTCTTTTTTGTTCGTTAGACTTTCTATATTTAAAAGAACTTATTTATCAAGAACTTCAAGATAGGCATCTAAAAACTTTATTAAGAATTGTTTATGATTTCCCCCTAATCTGACTATCTTTTCTATTCTCCATCCTAATTCAATGTTTTCGTTAGACTCCCTATTAATAAATAAGATATGGGGACTTATGTTAAAAACACTTGATATTTTTTCAATAACTTCGAAACCTGGATTTCTTTCTCCTCTTTCAAGATAACCCCAAAAAGCCTCAGAAACACCTACTAAAGCCGCAGCCTCCTTACGTGTTAGATTATTATCTAAACGAATTATTTTAAGATTATTACCAAAATTGTTTGCTATGGACATTAATAAGTGCCTCCAAAACATATAGTTAATTTTTTGTTGAAACACGCAACATGTTGTTGTATAATTCAAGTGAATACGATGGGCAAACCAACCGAAAGGTTGGGACGCAAAGCCATGGGTCTAACGCATGTCACGCTATGATTGCCAGGCTACGGAGGAATTATAAATTTCCCTCCGCAATTTTCACGTTGGGAGGGTGTTTTTTGTTCTTTATTGCTAAAGCAATGCTTGGCAAGATGCCAACAAACCTGCTATCCCATTCTAAGAGGGTATCTGCTTTAGGGTATATTCTTTCAAAGCAAATAGGTTTAACAACTAAAGAATGTAATAATATTGCCTTGGGTGGATTATTACATGATATTGGTAAATGTTCAGTAAAACCCAGCATCCTTAACAAAAAAGACACTCTAACTCAGGATGAGTTTAACGAAATTAAATTGCACTGCACCTATGGTGTAAATATGATTCAAAATATAAAGAGTGATTCCCCGATCTTACCAATCATCCAATATCATCATGAACGATGGGATGGATTAGGGTATTTTGGTCTTAAAAATTCCGAAATCCCTTTAGCTGCTAGAATAATTAGTATTGCAGATGCTTTTGACGCGATGACATCCTATAGACCCTATCAAGCGAAACGGCAAGAAGAAGATGCCCTAATGGAATTAACCCGGTGCGCCAATTCCCAATTTGATCCACATTTAGTTAAAGAATTTAATACTATTTATCCTACATTATCCTATCATCTGATAGATTATAATAAATTCATTGAGCACATTTAGATCTCTCATATATTTTTGATGTAAAGTGTTTCCGATTGAATGAAACTATATGCTACTACTATATAGTATAATATTTGAATAAATATTGCGTATTTATTAATTTTTTCGGTTTTTCTACAATAAACGTCTTTTTTCGCACACAGTCATAATATCAAAATGCCGCTACAAGAGTTAGTGGCATTTTATTTTATTTATATTTTATTTTAAAATTTAGTAACTTAGGCAATAGGTGAATCTTCTCTCCTTTCTACCATTGCTAAACCTTCCGTTTGCTCCGGAATTTTGGCTATTACTGTCACCTTAATAAACCTTAGTCCATCTCCTCCTTGAACACCTCTACCTAAAACAATTACCTGTTTAATCAAAGTTCTTACCAATGAAACCTTCTCTGAAAAATCAAGTTCATCCAACCTGGTTAGAATTGCTTTGGAGATTTCTCTCAGCTCCTCAATTCTTTCCATCGAATCATGATGTTGTTTTTGTAACAGGAGTAGTTCCTTTTTACGTTTCTCCAATCTCTCTTGACGGCATTTTAATTCGGCTAATCGTCCTTTAATGCTATCATTTACGTCAACTAGTCCATTCGCTACTAAATTAATTACCGCAGTTTGTCCCTTATTGATATCCTCCAGATGTTTATCGATAATATCAATTTGTTCATCTGGATCTTCTCGCCTTACTAAATAGCCTACTGCTTCTTGGGCTAATCGTTCTGAATCTTGTAACCATACTTGAACCTGATTCCAAACGGCTTCCTCAAGCACCTCCGCTAGTATCATTTTAGCAGGACGACACCCCTCGTTTTTAAATCCTTGGCAGCTCTTGTTACAAGTATATCTTCGTTCTCTTTTTCCCCACCACTTTGTGTAAACACCTGTCATGGTATTGCCACAATCTGCACAGGTTACTAAGCCCGAAAGAAGATAGCCCTGTTTTTCTTTACCTGCATATAACCTGCGAACTTCCTTGAGTTTTTCTTGGGCCTTTTCAAAGAGGCCTTCATTAATTATTGTTGGTACCTCAATGAAGGTCTCTTTGTATCTCCACAAACCAATGTATACGGTATTTGTTAGAATTTGTTTGATTACTTGCCGGTGCCACTGGGCTACCCCGCGTCTGGTAGGAACTCCATTTTCATTTAAGCGTTTAGCGATACCGTTGGCACCCATATTTTCAGTAACAAACCAATTAAAAATATTAGTAACAGTTTTTCTTTCCTGGTCCCGATATGTCACTTTTCCCGTTTCAGGATTATAATTATAGCCAAAAACATCAAAGTTTACAGGTATCCCACCCTGCTTTGCTTTTTGATCCTTGCCTCGTCCCATTCTGTCCCGTATTTTTTCCCGTTCATATTCTGCAATTGCTCCACGAATGGAGTAAAATAAACGACCTTCAGGAGTATCTTTCCAATCGAAATCCAAAAATTCAAGTTTCACACCCAATTTTTCTAGCTCTTCAGTTATCAGTAGTTGGTGGGCTAGTTTGCGGGAGAGACGATCAGGATCACGAACTACCAGTATTTGAAACTGGTTAGACCTGGCCGCCTCTCTCATTTCAGTAAGTCCAGGACGTTCTAAAATGGTTCCCGATATGCCTTCGTCCGAAAAAACAAGTATTTCTTCAGCACCTAAATAACGGGCCCGACTGCAGCAAGCTTCCCGTTGCTCAGCTAAACTATAACCATATTTTGCTTGGTCATCGGTACTTACCCGGATATAGACTGCTGCTTGCAAAAAGATAACCTCCGTTCCAAAACCTTCCTAGATAGGAGTTTATATGCGTCACTAAGCCCGTTTCCTTCCTTAGAATACTGAATCGTCAGGTTTACCAAGGGTTTCTTCATTTCTTGTTGAGGTTTATTTCTCATAAATGAATCCCTCCCTGTATAACATATGTTTCATGAGTTTGTACACTTGCTGGAATAAGGTTACTTTCCTTATAAAAATAAAAATCGCCGACTATAGTCGACGACTTATCGAAATTGCTTCTCATCTGTGCTAGGCCGCCACCCTACCGTGGCGGCCTAGCAGAAGTTTCAATTCTACCTGGCACCAAAAAATCCCATGAATTTATGGGCGACAACAAGTACGTCCATTTTTTATGCGACACCTTTATAGGAGATGCTTCCTTATCGCCGCGTCTCTCGACAAGTCAAGCGACTTGTCGCATAGTCCACAAATCGTTTGACAGCAGGTGAAGCGGTCTTTAGTGACGGAAGCGCAATTCCAAGCATAATTTGCTGTGGTGGATCAAGTGGGAGTTTCACAACATTGCTTTGCCACTTTTTTGTAATCAACTCGTTCATAATACTCATTCCCATCCCCTGTTCAATCATTGCTAACGCGGCAAAATTTTCCAAAGTGGAGAAACAAATTTTGGGGGCCAGTTTATTTCTGCTTAATAGCTCTGCTACATCGTCGTCGCGTCCCAGCGCAGGCATAATAAATCGCTCATCTTGACAGTTTTGAAGTGGATAGACTGCTTCATCTGCAAGCGGATGTGTTTTTGGCAGAACTGCGAGCATTGGGTCTGCTGCAAGCGGTATCCATTCATAAGGCATTGGTTCTTGATAACTAAAAAAAGCAATATCTGTTCTTTTATCAGAAAGCCAACTTTCGACCTCCTGCCGTATACCTTCCATAAGTCGTATTTCTATTTGTGGATATGCTTCTTGAAAACCTTTTATGACCGATGGTAACCAATGCGTTGCAATGCTGGAGTAAGCACCAATTGTAACGCTGCCCATAGCCAACCCTTTTATTTCTGCGTTGATTTGATAAAGCCGTTCTTCTTGTAATAATATGTCTCTCAAAACGGGGATAATTTTCAATGCATTATCGGTAGGTCTTACGCCTTTTTTATCCCGTGTGAGCAAAGGAAAACCCATTTCTTTTTCAAATGAATTTACCAACTGACTCACTCCCGATATGGTGTATCCCAATGCTGTCGCCGCTTTAGAAAAACTACCAAGCTCTACTGATGTAATGAATACTTTGCATTTTGTAATATCCATATAAACCTTCTCCCATATTTAAGTAATACTTAAATCATCTTTAAATAATTATATATTTACTTAACATAGGGAAAATTATACAATGTGTTCAGTATAACAACAAGGGCTCAATAGAAAAAAGCTTCTGTCCCTTTCGTATTATGGCGCTTTCTTGCAATGCTGGGGTTGTTTGATAACAAAACACATAAGAAGGATCGGTGAGAAAATGAAGATTTCTATTTCAGACGAGGTATCTGGAATTTGTCCGAAAACTGCGTTAGGCGTTTTGTCTTATAAGGCTACGGTTGTTCCAAGTACGCAGGAATTAATTGCTCTATTTGAGGATGTAGTAGCGACACTGTTCCAGGAATATTCCATTGAGAAAATAGCTCAAAATCCACACATTACCGCAACGCGTCAGGCATATAAGGCCCTCGGAAAATCTCCACATGAATATCGCAATGCTGCAGAAGCCATGCTTCGTCGTATTGTGCAAGGGAAAGGGTTATATCAGATTAATAACATTGTCGAGGTAAATAATCTTATTTCCATTACTTCCGGCTACTCCATCGGGTCATACGATGCCAACCAACTCAAAGGCAATATTGAACTTCAACGTGCAGCAAGTGGGTCTCATTACGATGGTATTGGAAAAGCTAGTATAAATATCGAATACTTACCTACACTCTATGATGAATTAGGAGCTTTCGGAAATCCGAGCAGCGATAGCCGCAGAGCTATGATACAACTTGGAGATCATGAAATAGTCACCATTTTTTATTCTTTCGATGGCGCCGAAAAACTCGATAACTGGATGGAAAGGTTTTCGTTATATTTGAAAAACTATTGCGGTGTAATGAGGATAGAAAAATGGGTCGTTTAGGCCAACAACATTGGCGCATCCTTGCTCCGTTTTTGATTGTAGTGGCCAGTGTCTTTTGGGGGATGATCGGACTATTTTCTAATTCCCTGACAAAAGCAGGATTAAGTGCCCTGCAAATTACCGAAGGCCGTTGTTTCGTTTCCGCTGCAATTTTGGGTTTTTTTTTATTGCTGACCAATAGAAAATATTTGAAAATTAAGCTGCATGATTTATGGTTGTTTATCGGAACAGGAGTCGTTAGTATTGCCTTTTTTAATATATGCTATTTCATTGCCATTTCTGAAAGTACCTTGTCCATTGCATGTATCTTGCTGCATACTTCGCCCTGTTTTGTAATGTTGTTTTCATGCGTGCTTTTTCGTGAACGCTTTACCTTACGAAAAGGGATCGCTATCATCCTTGCTTTTGTTGGTTGTATGTATACTACAGGATTTATCAACGGTGCTGGCGAAACGAGCATCACAGGAGTAGCTTTAATTGCTGGATTAGGCTCCGGTATTGGCTATGCACTCTACAGCGTTATTGGAAGAGTTGCTTTAACAAAATACAACTGGTTAACACTTATTACCTATACCTTTTTGTTTGCCTCAATCGCGCTGTTTCCATTTTGCAAACCATCTGAAATTCTTAGCATTGCTGTCGCTGAAAACACTGTCATATTACATATTGTTTTACTTGGAGTACTGTCAACTCTGTTGCCGTTTCTCCTTTATACGAAAGGTTTGGAATACATGGACACGGGCAAGGCTGCACTCCTGACCTTTGTAGAACCTGTGGTAGCAACAATTATTGGCATTACTGTGTTTCACGAGGTATTTACAGGATATATTGCAACTGGCATTGTATTGGTTGTTTTATCAATTATAGTTATTAACTATCAACAAACTCGCATTAAAAACTGGAGTACAGAGGTTTTAGCCGCCCACCGGGAATAAAGATTCTGCTTAGGCAACAAGGTGCCTGGTTACAACTAAAGAATACGGGTTATTCCGCTACCTACTTGTCATAGACATTGAAATCCTTATGCACTTGCGATTCATTAAGAAAGTGAAGGCGGAAGTTTCCCTTTATGATCCCATTGGTGTTGACAAAGAAGGTAATGAAATAAGTCTCATCGATATTCTGGGTACCGACCCAGAGGTGGTGGCGGACACCGTAGAAATCGCCTTTGAGAAAAATCGTTTACTGGAAAAGGTTCATAAACTAAATATCCGAGAAAAGAGGGTGCTGGAAATGCGTTTTGGTCTTGGCAATTCCAGTCGCAAAACCCAACGGGAAATTGCCCGGACTTTGGGAATCTCCCGTTCTTATGTATCACGCATTGAGAAGAGAGCTTTAAATAAATTAGTTAAGGAATTGTGTATAGAAGGCTGCCAATAGGCGGTTTTAGAGGAAGCTTGAACTAGCAAGGCGGCCCCACTTTGGGTGCCGCCTTTAACATTTTTGATTCATTCCATTTATTCTTAGTATCCTAATTCTTCACCTACCACCACCACGGTAATATCTGTTAAGGAAGGCTTTCTCTTGAGAACGGAAAGAATTCTGCAAATTCTGCCGGAACCCTTGCAATCTGCACAGACCCCAGTCACAGTACAGGGATTATTAGTATTCAGCCGTTTATTATTTTTCGGTGCAGCAATGGTCTGCAAGCGTTCTACGGCAGAATCGACATCTTGGCAAATCTTATTAGTTCCAACCACAATAACAACCTTTTTAGGGCCGAAAGTTAAGGCAGACACCCGGTTGCCCACGCCATCCATATTGACTAAACAGCCATCTAAAGTAACAGCATTGGTGCTGGCTAGAAAAACATCACAGACCTGCTGCTTACGCATTACCTCCATTCTTTCTTCGAGAGTGAGTTGCGGATCGCCATGGACGAGCAGTTCTGCCCCCTTAGCTTTCGCCTTTTCTACCAAATCCAAGTCCTGGCTGATGGTCATGGAACCCCCAAAGCCTACTTGTGCCCCACTGGTAATGTAACTCAGTACATGCTCTATAGCTTCTTCCTTACTAGGAAAATAGACCGCATCAAATTGATTTTTCTTTAATGCTTCTACAGTTTTTTGTCCAAGGGTATCTTTATGCCATTGATGAATACTCATGCCAACTCCTCCTAAAAAGACCGGATTATGTTAACTTTCCGGTCTTAAAATTTGTTTACTACCATTAATTATACAACTCCTGCAGCTTTTTTCCACTGGCTTGTAAAAAGCCTTTCCCTTTAAACAGCTTGCAAGCAGCAATTCAGGAAGTGATTCCCTTTTTAAGACAACCCTGTAGTAAGTAGAATTTTTACCCAATAGTACTCCTGTCACGGACACTTGTATTTTATGGTATTTTTTTACTTCGGCAAAATATTGCTAAAATTATTGAAATTATGCGTAATTGATTGTAACATGTCATTGTTGAAATGTCATTTTATTTATCAAGCATCTCCATTTGTCTTTCTGGTGTGTACATCAGATCTAAAACAATTAGCCTGTCCTAGTAACTAACTAAGTAAGGAGGGTTGTAAATTTCATTTCATCGTTTAACCCAATGACCGAAAAATAGTAACTGAAAGAGAGGGTTTGTGTATGAAGAAAGTAGGACTATTAACGAGATTAATTATTGGTCTTGTTTTAGGTATTATTGTAGGTTATATTTCTAAGGAATTTTTACAATTTGATTTCTTTGTGCGTTTACTCGCTACCTTTAACGGTATTTTTGGTGGTTTCTTAGGATATGTAATTCCACTGATTATTATTGGTTTCGTAGCTCCCGGTATTGCTGAATTGGGTAAAGGAGCCGGACGTTTACTGGGTATTACCACTTTACTGGCTTACGCATCTACCATTATAGCTGGTACCTTTGCCTATGTTGTGGGTACCGGACTACTGCCCAAAATCGTTAGTGCCGTGGGTGGACAAGCCTCCAATCCAGAAGATGCACTGGTGAAAGGCTTCTTCCAAGTGGATATGCCCCCTATCATGGGTGTAATGACTGCCCTAGTTACTGCCTTCCTGTTTGGACTAGGCATGGCCGCCATTAAGAATAAATCCTTGTTCCAGGTAACCAAGGACTTCCAAGAAATTGTGGAAAAAGTAATTCAAAATGTGATCATTCCCTTATTGCCCATTCACATCGCTGGTATTTTTGCCAACATGACCTATGCCGGTGAAGTAGCTAAAATCATGAAGATCTTTGGCTCTGTGTTTGCCATCGTTATCATTAGTCATATTGTCATTATCATTTTCCAATATATGATTGCCGGTACCTTCGCCGGCAAGAACCCTTTTACAGCTCTAAAAAATATGGTACCTGCTTATCTAACCGCCATCGGTACCCAGTCTTCCGCAGCTACCATCCCTGTTACCCTGCGCTGCGCTAAAAAGAATGGTATTTCTGATGGTGTGGCCGATTTTGCTGTACCTCTCTGTGCTACCATTCACCTATCCGGTAGTACCATTACTCTAACCATGTGTGCTATGGCTGTTATGATGATGTCTGGAGCAAGTATAAACTTTGGCCTGATGTTTCCTTTCATTCTGATGCTGGGTGTAACCATGGTGGCAGCTCCCGGGGTTCCTGGTGGTGCCGTTATGGCAGCCCTTGGTCTGCTACAGTCCATGCTGGGTTTTTCCGAAGCTCAACTGGGGCTGATGATTGCTCTTTATCTCACCCAAGACAGTTTTGGTACTGCCTGCAACGTTACCGGTGACGGTGCTATTGCCCTGTTGGCTGACAAATTTGCCAGGGGTGGCTCCGGTGTGACTGGTACCATTACCGTAGGTGGTGAAGCATAGTGCAAAATATTACTCTGGCCGATATCTATACTGCCAGGGAATGTCTGAAGGGTGTTATTCATCATACGGATCTGGTTCCGAACACTACCCTCAGTGAAATGACTGGCAGCGATGTTTATTTGAAACTAGAAAACCTTCAGAAAACGGGTTCTTTTAAGATTCGTGGAGCTTTTAATAAAATCTGCAACCTTTCAAGTGCAGAGAAACAAGCCGGCGTGATTGCCTCTTCAGCAGGCAATCACGCCCAAGGGGTTGCCCTGGCCGCCTCTACCTATGGCATTCGATCTACCATTGTTATGCCCACCTGCGCTCCCCTGGCTAAAATTACTGCTACCAAGAGCTATGGGGCCAACGTGGTTTTACACGGCAACGTTTATGATGACGCTTATGCCAAGGCTATGGAAATACAAAAGGAAACCGGTGCAACCTTTATTCATCCCTTTGATGATCCCTATGTCATCGCCGGACAGGGAACCATCGCCCTTGAGATACTAGATGAATTACCTGCCGTGGATGCCATTTTAATACCCATTGGTGGCGGCGGCATAGTAGCAGGCATTGCCATTGCTGCCAAAGCTATTAAACCAAGTGTTAAAATTATTGGTGTAGAACCTGCCAATGCTGCTTCTATGAGGGAATCCTCCCAGGCAGGCAAAATCATCACCTTGTCCAGCGCAAACACAATCGCTGATGGTATCGCCGTGAAAACACCCGGTACTCTGACGTATGATATTGTCAAAGAATATGTTGATGAATTTGTGACAGTAGAAGAAGATGAAATCGCCAATGCCATTCTGATATTAATGGAAAGATGCAAACTCATTGCTGAAGGTGCTGGAGCAGCTTCTGTGGCTGCGCTACTTAACAGCAAAGTGAATTTACCTGGTAAAAAAATAGCGGCGGTTATCAGTGGCGGTAATATTGATGTTAATATGCTATCTCGCATTGTTGACAAAGGATTGGCTAAAGCCGGCCGAAAAACCGAACTTACCACTATCATTCCTGATAAACCCGGTCAACTACAAGGATTATTGAAAAGCATTGGTGATTTATCGGCCAATGTTGTAGAAGTTCATCATAATCGTATTCGTTCCGAGGTGGAACTGGGATCTGCCCGGGTAGATCTAGTATTGGAAACCCAGGATAGCGAACATCTAGCTTCTATTATTCAAGAACTAATTAAAAAGGGCTATTGTGTTCAGCGTATCTAGACTGCCATTATGGTAGTCTTTTTCTTTTTGCAAATCGGCAGGAAGTTCTCGAAAATAGTCGTAATAATATACAACCACGCAACCATTTTAGTAAGAGGTGTATATGAAGCTAGGCAGCTTAACTAAAAAATATCTGTTGGCCCTCGCCTTGATTGCCACTTTATCTATTACGGCTTTTTGTATCGTCTATCAGGTTATCCAGACACAAGATACCTATGCCTCCATCATTAATGTCAGTGGCCGTCAACGTATGTTATCTCAGAAAGCGGCTCTATTAAGCAGCCAATTACTGCATTGTAAAAATGATACCGAAGAAATGCAAATACGTAACCAACTATACGAAGTCAAATCTTTAATAGAAGCCTCCCACAGGGGGCTTCTATTAGGCGATCCCGTCATGAAATTGCCCGGTGACCCCTCCCCGGAAGTACAAGCTATTTACTATGATCCACCTGTGTCTTTAGACCAGCAAATTCGCACTTTTACTGGTCATATCGATTCGTTACTAAATGAACCCGGGCAAAAACTAACGCTCAACAATCCCCATTTAGTGTATATTCTTACTGCTGCCAAAGGAGATTTACTCCAGGCTCTGGATAAAGCAGTAAAATTATATGAAGCAGAAGCCCAAAATCATATTAAAATGCTTCAAATACTGGAAGTTATCATTGTCTGTTTAACGCTTCTGCTGCTTTTATTCGAAGCTTTCTTTATTTTTCGCCCTATGATCCGTCATGTCTATAAAGAAACCAGTCTCTTACGAAATCACAATCATCAACTACGGGTGCTATCCTCCTTTGACAGCCTAACAGGTATTGCTAATCGGCGTTCCTTTGATGAATATCTAGCTAACGAATGGAAACGAACAACTAGGAACTCCACATGGCTTTCCTTAATTCTTTTAGACATCGACTTTTTTAAATACTATAACGATACCTACGGACACCAGGCAGGTGATCATTGCCTGTATCAAGTGGCCACTGCCCTCAACAATTCCTTACACCGTTCTGGTGATTTAGTGGCTCGCTATGGCGGGGAAGAATTTGCTGTTATTTTACCGGATACAGATTCTCGGGAAGCCTTGATAGTAGCGGAAAACCTACGTACCGAAATTGAAAACTTAAACATACCCCATGCTAGCTCGGCTATTGCTAATTATGTCACTGTCAGTGTTGGAGTAGCATCCACCCTACCTACGCAACACAGCACCCCCGAAGAGGTAATCGCCGAAGCAGACCAAGCCCTTTATAAGGCTAAGCAATCCGGCCGCAACAAAGTTATGCATTATGTCAAGTATTTTAACACATAATAGGTTCAGCAAAATAAAGGGGTGATACTTAAGTGCATATTATGGAGGTTAAAGAAAATGCAGCCGGGGAAATCACGGATGTCATGATTAATGGTAACACGTATAGCATGGAACAGGCCGTAAAACTTGCAAAGTCAGGTGAACTTGAAGGAGTAAAACTATCTGCGAGGGAAAATGGTGAGCAATATATTTCCCATTTTGCAAATGGTATGGAATTAAGTCAATTGCCCAGATTTGTTTAAAAAATCTTGACTTACGTAGTGTAGAAGTTTTCTACCATGATAATAACTGTCCCTGTGACATTATCATTTTCTTCAGGAGCCAAATTTAGTTGGCATGTATGTCTTATACTTTCGCATACGTTGAAAATGGTAAAAAGGAGGAGCCGCGGCTCCTCCTCTTAATGTTTCGTACTTGCTTTGTGAGCTGTTCGGGCCATGAGAGAAGCGAGGGTTTTTCTCTCTTCTTCATTTCCCTCCTCCCAAAGTTCCTTCATCAAACGCTGTTCGTGATTAGCGGGATCCAATGTTCCGGCAAAGAAATCCCCCAGACGGTAGGCCGCATTATTGATGCTCTCCTCATCCATACCGACTCGTTCTCCCAAACCTACTGCACCACCTAAAATCTCTTTCCATTTATGCCAGTTATGTCCTAGTTCCACAAAATCACCTCCTGCTGTTATTTTGTCCGGTTGAATAAATCAAATTCTTGTCCTTCTTTGGAAATAAATTGTATAAATAATACATTAAAGCCAGCGATACCAGAATTGTGGCTACCGAAGAGACTTGAGCAGCCTTTAAATTCATAAAGGTTCTCAAGCTATCCCCCCGCCAAAATTCCAAGGTAAACCGTCCTACGGAATAAAGTATAAAATAGCTGAGGGCAATAAACCCAGGAAAAGGTTTTCTCTTGAGTAGGGCTAGCAGTACTATCAACACTAACACATCCCAAGCAGCTTCAAAAAGAACTGCAGGAAAGAGTGGCTGGGAACCAAAGGCATAATAAGCATCTGTTCCGGCGGGATAGATAACACCCAAATGAACATGGGGAATCCCAAAGCAGCAGCCATTTAAAAAACAGCCTAAACGTCCAATGGCCTGTCCCACCAATACACCAGGAGCTAATGTATCCATCATGGGCCAGATAGCAATATTTCGTTTACGACAGTACCAAATAACCGCCAGTAATCCTCCTAATACGGAACCCTGCACTGAGATACCGCCATTCCAAATAGCGGGAATCTCTAGTAGGTGGTTACCATAATACTCCCAGCTAAACACCACTTCCCACAATCTTGCCCCTACCAAGCCGCCCAGAATGGCATAGAAGGCCAGGTCCAAAACTTCTTCTGCATAACGCCCCTGAGCTCTAGCTACCAGAAAAGCTACCAGTAAGCCCCCTAAAATCCCCAGAGAGAGCATTACACCAAAGGAACGTATTGGCCAGTCTCCAATGTAAAATAATATTTGGTGCAAAGAATCAACTCCATTCTGCCGTTATCTCCCATTGCTCTTTTTATTATGTAAACTAAAAGGTCATTTGTATTATTATGTTAACTATTTTAGGCCGTACCGTAAAAATTACCCTTATTTAAAATTAGGATTATAAAATATAAATCCCCCGTTAGTAAACGGAGGATTTATCCTTCTTACAGTGTAGCTTCCAGTTTCTTTTCCAGGTCGGCTTTACTAGTAAAACCAATTATTTGGTCTACCTTTTGACCATTCTTAAAGAAAATCAAAGTTGGAATACTCATAACACCAAATTGTTGAGCTAAGTCTCTGTTTTCGTCCACATTTACCTTGCCGATTTTAACTTTACCGGCATATTCCGTAGCTAATTGCTCCACAATAGGAGCAATGGCGCGGCAGGGACCACACCAAGCGGCCCAGAAGTCCACCAATACAGGTACATCGGACTTCAGCACCTCGTTTTCAAAGTTCGCAGCATTTAATTCTAAAGCCATGTTTCAACCCGCCTCCTTGAAGATACTATAATTTTATTCTTGGCATATTTGGCATAGCTTAACTCTTAAGACTTCACTTGAAACTATAATACTAAATTTTTTATTCGCTAGCAATACACTTAGGGGAATTTTTTTTACCAGCTTATGACAACTCAGATTTTTTAAATAATTGGATAAAATTTAAAATAAACTGTAGTTCCTTTTCATTTAAATTACAAACCAGACTTAGAACTGCCTGTACGTTAGGGTGAATTAATAATTCCCTAAGCTCCGGATTCATCAAACTAACCATTTGGTCAACGGCACCGGGCTCCATAATAAAGTAGCAGGGGGATACACCCATTACTTCTGAAAGTTTTTCCAACGTCTTCAGAGAAGGCTGTACCTTTCCTTGTTCAATTTGGCCAATAAGTCCCGCTGTAACACCGGCTAAATTAGCCAATTGTGCCTGAGTCAGACCATATTCTTCTCTAAGATGCTTTAATTTATACCCCAGGGACCCTTCGTGTCCCATCAGAGCAGTGGCCGGTACCCCAAGCCCCTCGGAGATTCGTTTTAGAGTATTCAGTGCGGGATAAACAGTGCCTCTTTCAATCTCACTGAGGTAGGAAAGGGAAATGCCAATTTTGTCCGCCAGTTCCTGCAATGAAAGTCCATTCTCATTTCGAATGATTCGTATCTTTTCCCCAAGTCCAAGCCCGGTATCAGTAATTTCACCTTCAACCAGTTGTGTCTTAGACACGTTAAGTGCAGCCGCTAATTTGTCAATGGTCTTCAAAGAAGGTCTTTTAGATCCTCTTTCAATCTCACTTAAATAGGATAAGGACAGTTTTGCACGGCGTGCTAGATCTTGCAGGGTATAGCCTCTCTCTTCACGTAAGGCTCGGATTTGATCCCCTCGCACTATCATGACAATATCCCCCATAGCAAACAAAATATACTAACATTCTACGATAATTTTGTTAACCCGTCAATGTGGCAACATTAGGATACTCTTCTCAATTTCTCTAAATATCGGAGCAGCGGAAGCTCCTCCACTGATACCACCCTCTACTAATACTGTAACCACATATTTAGGTCTATCATAGGGTGCAAAACCAGAAAACCAGGCATTTACAGTTTTCTTCCCATTACCTATTTCGGCAGAACCAGTCTTTCCAGCACTTCCATAGCCCGAAACCATCGCCTCCTTTCCAACACCCTTTTCAGTTACCAACCATAGCAACCGTTTTATTTCTTTAGCAGTCTCACTGGAGATAACCTTATGGCTGCCACCCATAGGATAATGACGGCTCATCTTACCCTGTTCGTTCAACACACCTTTCACTAACCTTGGTTCAATATACACTCCATTATTGACAATAACATTCATCATAGCCGTAAGTTGCACTGGAGTCGTTAAAACCGGTCCCTGTCCAACACTACTATTGACAAGGTTATAAGGTTTAGCGATAAGCTCTAAATTTTGTCTTTGATCTTTGGATAGCGGATAACCAATAATATTTTGTGATGCCAAGCCAAAGGCTTGAGCATACTTAATTATTTTTTGGGCACCCAGCTTTACAGCGAGTTCTGCAAAAACCGGGTTACAAGATTGGGCAAAGGCTTCTTCAAAGGTAATGGGACCGTGTCCGGGTTTATGCCAGCAACTAATGTAATGATCCTTATCTCCTAGACAAACAAAGCTATCCCCAGGTTTTACTAGGCCTTCCTCCAGCGCCGCTGCCGCCACCACCACTTTGAAAATTGATCCTGGTTGATATAAAGCCGTACAATGATCTAAAAAGGCATCATTGCCATCAGATAATGACTGGGCAATATTAGCCGGATTATAGTTCGGCCTGCTGGCCATTGCCAGCAGATCACCAGTTCGGGCATCCATAACCACCACCGCACCTCGGGGTAACTGCTCATCCATAATTTTTTCGACAGTGGCTTGTATATCTCGATCAAGGGTGGTAATCACATCCTGGCGACCGGTTTTCTGCTGTGGTTCAGTTTGAATCCCTAACCCTTGAATCAACCGCCGATAAACATCAACGTAGGCTCTGGCAAGCATCGTCGGCTGTTCTGCCTTTAGTTCTTTTTCATAAAAGTATTCCAGACCACTGGTACCTATTAAATCGGATATTTTGTAATTTTTTTCAGTCAAACTATTTAGTTTTTCCAAGCTGGCAAGCCCTGAGATATGCCCCAGGTGGCCCACCACATGGGATGCCAGGGGTTCGACTCCGTATCGTAAAGAAATTTCCTCGACCATAACCCCTGGGATCTTAAGATCTTTAATTTGCCTAATCTGGCTCTCTGTCAGCGGATAGGGCAAAAATTGTGGCTTGGCATGAAAAAAAGCCAGCAACTCATCTGGGTTGCGGCCTAAAATTCTGCCCAACCTGTTGGCTGCTGTTTGTTTCTCTTGAATAATTTGTGGGAAAAGAGTAATTCTCGGTTCCTTCTCACCCATGGTTAAAGACTGTTGACCGGTTCTATCTAGAATTTTTCCCCGGGGTATTTCTTCTAAAGCCACTTGCAAAGTCCGCTGCTCTAGAGCCTTTTGACTGTATTCCTCATTATGGAACAACTGAATAACAGCCAAATGTACCAACAGCGGCACAAAAAGAAAGGCAATTAGATAAAAGGTTTTTATCAAACGTTTCTGTTGAAATAGATTCATGGAAAACATTCCTTTTTGGCGAGCATCAACATCACTATTCTCACCAAAAATTGGCATGTCTAACCCTACCCCAGCCTCCTGAGCATGGACATAGGGGGTATCGGCTCCTTCACTGACAAATGAATAATTTGTTGGGGATGTGGCGCCACTTCTAGGGGCTCCCCAGTTTCTCCGTCGTATATTTCATTCACTATCATGATCTGATTATCACCTTTAGCTGTAAGCACTTCTAAAGTTTCCCCTTGCCGAAAATTATTGCGCTGTTCCACAATAATCCTACCGGTAGACTCGTCATAATCCAGCACCAAACCCACAAAGGCAGCCAACCGGGTATAGGAACTGGCACCACGCTCCACCGTGGCAGTTTGCCCTTGATCTCCCATTAAAAAGCCTGTGGTGTATTCCCGGTGACTAACTTTTTTGATCTCTTCCAGCCACGCTGGTGTTACACTATAGCCGGCGGGGTCCTGGCGGTAGGCATCAATGGCTTGACGGTACACCTTAATCACGGTAGCCAGGTAATGAATACTCTTCATGCGCCCCTCAATTTTATAGCTGCTGATACCGGCTTCTGCCAGCTGGGGTACGTATTCCAACAGACAGAGATCTTTACTGCTCATAAAATAAGTGCCCCGGTCATCTTCTTCTACTGGGAAATACTGTCCGGGTCTCTTCTCTTCTACCAGATGATAACGCCAACGACAGGACTGAGCACAATCTCCTCTGTTCGCATCCCGTCCTGTCATAAAATTACTTAACAGGCAGCGGCCGGAATAGGACATACACATGGCTCCATGGACAAAGGATTCCAATTCAATGTCCACCCGGGAGGCAATCTCGCTTATTTCGGGCAGCGATAATTCCCTGGCCAGCACAATTCTTTCTACCCCCAATCGTTTCCAGAGGGCAGCGCTGGCCCAGTTGGTGGTATTAGCCTGAGTACTAAGATGCACCGCTAATTGGGGCTGCAGGTTAAGTACCATATCCACCACTCCAGGATCGCTGGCAATGACAGCATCGGCACCCGCTTTGGCAATAAAATCGAGGTAGGCCGGTAACTTGTCCAGGTCCTGGTTATGGGCATAGATATTGATAGCGACATAAACCTTTACCTGATGCCTATGGGCAAATTCGATGCCTGCCAGCAATTCCTGGTCATCGAAATTACCTGCCCCGGCACGCAGACTAAACTGCCGCCCCCCCAGGTAGACGGCATCTGCCCCGTAGAGGACGGCAATCTTAAGCTTTTCTAAATCTCCGGCCGGAGCCAAGAGTTCTAGTGGTTGCAAAATGGACACCTCATTTGAAACTCATTTTATTTTATGTATTTAGCTTTATTTTGCATATGTTCTGCGTAGGTCTTGGCAAAGACATGATAGCCATCGGGTTTGGCTAAATAATAAAGATATTCGGTTTGGGCTGGCGTCACGGCCGCCACTAAGGACTCCTTACCCGGTGCAGCAATAGGCCCCACTGGTAGCCCTTTATATTTATAAGTATTGTAAGGAGAGTCCACTTCTAAATCTTTATAATATATTTTCTCCCGATGTCCCCCTAGTGCATACTCCACTGTAGCATCGATCTGTAAGAGCATATCCTTTCTTAAACGGTTATGAATAACACTGGAAATGAGCGTGCGATCCTCGTCTTTACTCGCCTCCCGCTCGATCATGGAAGCAATGGTCATAACCTGGTGCAAGGTAAGATTTAATGCTCTGGCTCTTTCTTCAAGCTTTAATTCTTTAATCTGTCTATCCATGCCTGCCAGCATGACATTAATGATGTCTTTTTCTGTACTGTCTAAGCTGATATTATAGGTTTCCGGAAACAGATACCCTTCTAAACGCTTTTCACCGGTAGGAAGTCCTTTTAAAAAGGGATAATCATATTTACCAGTAACCAACAGATCAGAAAATAACTCTTCCCGGATAAGACCTTTATCAGCCAAGCTGTTCGTTATTTGTTTCAGGGTATAGCCTTCCGGAATGGTAAAGGTCTTGGTGGCAGTTTTCCCATGAACCAAGATAGTTAAAATCTCCTCGGTAGACATAGCCGGATTAAGCATATATAAGCCTGCTTTGATCTGACTATCCAGCTTGTGATAACGGGCATAGAGACGGAAGGCAGTGGCACTACGAATAATTTTCTGCTCTTTAAGTTTTTCAGCAATCTCCCCGGTATGACTTTGGGGAGCCACCTGAATCAATACATTTGGTGCCTGACCGGAAGTATCCAACGGCTTCAACAACGAGAAGGCATACTGCCAGAGTATGCCAAAAATCACCAAGGATAATAAGAGAGCCATTCTTTTTTGAAATTTTAATTTTCCAACCAAACAAAACACAACCTTTAGTTAATTAGATCAATTATAACATTTTTACGTTTAATTGGACAAGAAAGAGTGGCCTTAAAGAAACAAAAGCATCCCTCGCCTGGAGAGATGCTGAGAAATTTAGTTCATTTTATTAAGTCCTTTTTCTTCAGGCAAAACTGCTTCAAATAAAATCATGGGATCAGCCAAACCCTTTACTACCTCATCCAAGACCAAATTAATGTGTACACCCTTGGTAGCTACCACTGGAATAATCGGTTTGCTACGATAAATTCGCTGCAATAATTTAAGGGTGGTGGAAGTAATCTCCCTGGGGGTCTCATCCACTTTGGTCACCACCAAAATATCCGCTTCATCCAGCAGAAAATTCCCTGGTTCCATAATGATTTCACCCTTCAAGCCCGCAGGGATGATGGTTACCAGCACATCGGCCAGTTTACGGCACTCATCCGCCTTGTAGCCATCATTAATACCCACAGCTTCAATTAGAACTACATTCGGTAACGAAGCTGCTTTTGGGATATCCTTCTGAGATAGGTTGCCCAATTCCAATACCGATCTAACTTTGTTAAGTTCTTCCAGAGCCTTACGGGCACCTTCTATAAGCTTGTTCTTTTCTTTAATTTGATTGATAGCATTGCGGATAACTCTTTCAATATCCGAAGCAATGTCTCTGCCTGGTTCCGGCACTGCAATCGTTAAATAGCTCGGCTCTATACCCTTTAGTAAATAAGGCTTTTCGTCCTGTACCCCTGAGCCAACTGCTAGGGGCTGAAAATTACGATTCTTCAAGCCTTTGTACAGTTCACCCAGGATAGTAGATTTACCGCCATCATTACGGCCACAAACAACTATTCTTTTCAAGCTAGGCCCCCTCCTTGCCCCAAATATCCTTAGATAGATGTATATGTCTGAGGGCCAGCAATTTTTCCAATAAGTTTTAGATTTTTATCTTACTTTTTATTTTCCTAATTGTAAAGCAAATTTCTTTTTCTAAAAGAACTCCTATTTCTTTAAAGCATCGTGCAACTCTAATAACACCGCGGAGACATGGAGCACTTCTTTTTCTATGGCATCTTTATCTTGGTTGCGTAAGGCAGCCAGGAGGTGGCCAAAGTGCTCGCCCGCAATTAAGCCCCAATCCACAGGAAGTCTGACCGCATCTGCCTCGGGGTTACCGTGACGCAGGCGGTTTAATTCCGCCTGCAGTAAGGTTTTCTTGAGAAATTCCTGCCCATCCATCATATCACCCCAAATTATTGCTGAAACTCACTAATAGATCCTTGCATATCCTGGGCCAGTTGGGCTAGGCTTTGACTGGCAGTGGCTAAATGCTGGATGGAGGTATTGATTTGATCACTATTGGCAGCCAACTGCTGAGTACTCTCACTGGTACTATTAATCCCTACCGTAATCTCTTTGATCATCCGGGACATATCCGTTATCTGTTCCATAATTACATTTAAAGAACTCCCTGCTTGATGAACTATCTCTACACCATCATTCACTTCTTTAGCACTCTGCCCCATATCCTTTACCGCTTCGGTAGCCCGTCGCTGCACCCGCACAATAAGATCGGTGATATCGTCTGCCGCCTTCGCGGATTGCTCCGCCAATTTGCGAACCTCTTCGGCTACAACGGCAAAACCCCTGCCACTTTCCCCAGCCCTGGCTGCTTCAATGGCAGCATTGAGAGCCAGCAGGTTAGTTTGTTCGGCTATATTTTTAATAACTTCTATAATTTGCCCAATACTTTGACAGCGCTCATTCAGGATACCAATGGAATCAGCGGTGCCTTGTACAGATTTTTGAATGGAGTCCATTTTTGCTACTGTTCCCTGAACAGCCTGACTTCCCTGCTGAGCGTTATGCTCTACCCTGGTTACTTGCTCCACAGCATAGTTAGCAGCGGCGGAACCCTGCTCCGCAGTGGCCGCTACCTCTGTCGTGTTACTGGTGATCTGCTCCACCATAGCACCGATTTGCTGGGCGGCAGCCGCAGTTTCTTGGCTCTGGGCAGCCAGGGTAGAACTGTGCTGAGCTACCTGCTGTAGAATGCTTTCCAGAGAACCGGCCATCTGGTTAACTCCCCCCGCCAGCTTAGACAATTCATTATTTCCTTTCAACGTTAGCCGGTGGCTAAGATCCCCGCTTTCCAAGGCTTGAATGGCATTCATTAGTTTCTCTATTGGCTGTAAAATGGTTCGGCCAATCAGCACTCTAAATAACAAAGCGACCCCAGCCATCACCAAGAGGCTAATAACTACCTGCAGGTAAAAATTTTTCTGAATGGCACTTTCGTGACGCTCTTTAGACACCCCGACATAGAAAATTCCCAGCGTCTTACCAGCCGTGTCCTTAATAGGCATGTAGGCAGTTTCGAAAGGCTTATTGACTACGATGGCTGGTCCACTATAGATTTTCCCCTGTTCCAGTACCACTTTTTTTACTTGCTCGGAAACCTTAGTTCCGATCGCTCTTTCACCAGCATCATTTTTCACATTGGTTGAAACTCTGGTATCTCCCAGAAAAATAGTACAGGTATTGTTGGTTAACTGAGAAATGTAATCTACAAATTCATAATCTCCACTAATGAGTTTATTACCTTTATAGAGTTTATCCCCCTTGATCTCCCAAGGACCTGGGTACATGGCATTAGCAAGAGCCTCTGCCAGTAACAAGTCACTTTTTACTTTTTCCTCTGTTGCTGTAGTTAGTTCCGATTTAACATGCTCATAAGATATAAACAACAGGATCAGTGATAACAAAAACAAGGCTCCTACCACCGTAACAGCCATTTGGCGTTTAATGGATCTATTAATTATCTCCATCCCCTTACCTCCGAAACCCCTTAGTTTTGTATATAAAATTCCCTACCTCTTTGTCAAATCCTGCAAAAAAAAAGAAAATGATGGGTTAAAATCTCTACCCATCTAGAATTTGTTAAATTCACTTCTCCATTGCCCACTTCAGGAACAGCGTTTCACTCTAAGCTTTCTTCAGGCACCTTATTCACCGACATATCCGGGTTTTCCAGGATCGAACCGGGAGGAGACATACCCTGAGAAATAACCTGATTTTTAGCTTTATAAACACTACCCGGCAATTTTTCTACACGAATCACTTTACCATTCTGCATCACAATTCTTTCCCCGGATGCTTTGTAGCCTTGAGCTCCCTTTTGTTTAACCACCCGATCACCCATTTTAATACTGTAATCCTTCTCCACAACGTTTTCTGGTTGGTAGGTTTCCTCCACCCAACTACGGAGTACCACATCCCTTTTATAGCTCTTGTTGCCAAAAATCTTAACTGTTAACTGGCCTCCCCTTGAATAGGACTGGATGTAAATCCAATAATCGGTATTATTTTTAAATTTAAAATCAATCGCTTCAAACACTACCGTAGCATCTCTGCCAATGGGAACATAGGATATGGGCATGGAATGATTGGTTCTTTCTACAACCTCTAAATTAGACAACAACACCGCATTGTACAAGGTAGTAGATACTTGGCAAACACCGCCCCCCAAGCCATCTACTAATTCGTTATTGACAATGATCGGGGCATCTTTGTAACCTGCCTCTGTACTCCTAGGACCCACCACCTCATTGAAAGATATGACCTCCTGGGGGCTAGCAGTTAGTCCGTCTATGGCGGCCGCTGCCACGCTGATATTATAAGCCCGGTTTATTTTGTCGGGTTCGAAATAGGTAGTATACACCCCAAGCAGGGTATCTACTCCCATCTCCTGTACTGCCTCAGTAGTCCGATTCGGAGGGACTTCAATAAGTCTCAGTTCTATCGGTTCTTTGGCATTACTTAGCAAGGTTTGCTTGATATCCTGCTCCAACTGTCCAATTGACACTAACTTGCCGCTATGACTGGGAGATATCTCCACCGAATTATCTGCATGAATAATCAGCCCTGCATCCTTGGGCGTCACCATAATTACCTCTGCAGCTTCATCCACCACTTTCTCCAGCAGCAATATATCTAAAAAAATAACCGGTTTAAGATGCAATCCCTCGAAAGCCTGACGACGCTCGGTGAAACGTTGCCACAAGGAGCCGGTTCTGCCAATTTTCATGGCTCGTTGTACTTGTTTAGAACAGTCAATTCTTAAATCCACCCGACTCATTGGCAAGGCCCAGCTAAACTCCTGGTATTTTACCATGATAGGTTGCCGAAATTTTTGCTCTAGCTTTTGGATAGAGGCCAAAGCTTGTTCCTCGGTTAAACCTGATAGATCCGTGTCAAGCAGATAGACACCTGGTAAAACCCTGTCTGTGGGACCAAAACTCATCTGTGATGCCAGATAAACAGCTACCCCTACCAGTAATACCAGGGGTATCACTGCATATTTTAGCTTGTTCAACCGGAGGCCTCCTCTCCAGAACTATGTCCTAGCTATATCTTACTAGGGACAGACTGCAGCTATTCCAAAAATCCCAGCAAATTTGAGGAGGCTCGTAAAAACACATCCCGCCTTAGTTTTACCTGATGTCTAAAAGTATTTTCTAAAAATAAAATAAAAAACCAGACAGTAAATACCTGTCTGGCTTTGGCCAAAAATCTTATTCTTCGTCCTCTTTAGTAACCATTTCTTCCCAAGCATCGGCAACTTTTTCCCACTCTTCGTCGCTTTCAATGTCTACTAAAATTTCATTGCCATCTTCGTCATTAGCAAACTTCAGGATGACAGCTTCATCGGATTCGTCTTCTACAGGAAGTAAAATGGCGTATTCAGAACCCTCTACCTCTATTACGTCGATCACGTTAAAGTCGTGTTCTGCACCATCCTCATCAATCAATGTGATTACTTCATCTTGTTCTGCCATATCTTGCACCCCATTTCCAAAGATTGTCTGTATTGTACTTAAATTTTCATAATCTGTCAAGAAATTCTCTCCTTGACCTACTTAGCCCCGGCATCCAGATATCCTTGTAGAATAACCGCCGCAGCCATTTTATCAATCACCTTTTTGCGCTTACTTCTGCTGACATCTGCCTGAATTAGCATTCTTTCAGCAGCAACCGTACTAAGCCGTTCGTCCCAGGTTTTGACGGGCAGAGCAAATTTGTCTTTTAATTGTTCAACAAAGGCCAGCACTTTTTCACCCTGGGGACCAATGGTGGCATTCATATTTTTGGGTAAGCCCACCAAGATCCTCTCTACCTGATACTCTTGAATAATTTCATCTAAGCGCGTGAAATCTTTCTCGATATTTTCCCGGCGAATCACTTCCAAACCCTGGGCTGTCCAGCCCAAGGGATCACTTAGGGCAACTCCAATGGTCTTGTCTCCCACATCTAAACCCATAATACGCATTCGTTTAAACTCCTAATCCTAAATAACTTTGATAGCAAACATCGGACAAACTGATCCACAGTAGCCACAAAGGCGGCAAAGTTCGGCTTTAACCCTAACTTGTCCCCCCTCTAAAAAAAGGGCTTTAGCCCCACATCTGGCCACGCAGGCGCCACAACCCTCACACCACTCATCAATATGTAGTCTCCGGGCCTGTTGGGCTACCTTTTGAGATAAATCATCCGGTATATCAGCTTTACTAAAATAGCGGGTATTATAATCTACCTCCGCAAAATTCTGCATACCCACTGCAACCGAGGCCAATTCGGATAGCCCCAGAACAAATTGTAAGGCCTCTTGGGATCTGGGAAGCAAATTGCCGCCCCCCAAGGCTTTCATGCCGTAAATACCTTTGCCAACCTGGTGGGCCCGGCGAATGGCTGCCAGCATATCATCCGCACCGCCATCGGCAATACCAATGCCGGTAATATTGATGATCGGATGGATTACTTCTATTTCTGGAATCTCCACTGCTGCCTGTACCGCCGCCACGTGATGGGTGGAAATCCCCACGGCTCGAACCTGTCCCTTTCTTTTGGCTTCAAATAAATATTCTAAGGCTTCCCAATGTCCTTTGATGGTAAGCAAGGACTCTTGCTCGTGCAGCATGAAAATGTCAATATACTCTCTGTCAATACCAGCCAAGGCCGCCTCCAGGCTTTCTTGCATGCCTTCTCGGGTGTAGGCATAGCACTTACTGCAAATAACAACTTCCTGTTGCCGTCCCCGAATAGCCTGCCGAATATAAGGGTAGGTGCGATACAATTCAGCAGTATCAATAAAGTTTACCCCTTGATCCAAGGCCCTGGCAATTACGGCAGCTCCTTCTTCCAGTGGTAAGTTTGACTGCAGAGGTCCGATAGTCAGGGCTCCGAAACACAAACGGGACACTTGAATGCCTGTGTCCCCCAAAGTTCTATATTCCATACGCTAACCTCAATAGAAAAGCTTGGCCTCCGTTGGCGGAGGCCTGAAATGTTATAATTTCTGAAAGTGAAATGATAGCCCTTTGGGGCTTATTTCTTTTCCAAATAATTCTTTACTAATTCTTCCAGGAGTTCATCTCTTTCCAGCCTGCGAATAAGACTACGGGCATTGCCGTGGCTTGTGATATAAGCCGGATCCCCGGATAAAAGATAGCCTACCAATTGGTTTATGGGATTGTAACCCTTTTCTTTCAGGGCAGAATAAACGGCTAGTAGTATTTCACGGGCCTGGTTAACTTCTTCCGCCTGGACTTTAAACATTACTGTTTCTTGAGAAAAATCATTAGCCATGGCAAAGACCTCCCAGTCCTAATATTTCCTATATATGAAATATTAATTCAACACATTATTCCATTTCCCTCTATTTTGTTGAGAAAATAACTGAAAGGTTCGTTTTATTGCATACAACCCTGCCTTCGTTTCAATAAAAACGGCACCTAGATGGTGCCTAATAGGACATAAGTCTAAAAAGATGGTTTAGCAGCGGATTAAAATGGTACGGCCTTAATTCTTTTCTGTTGACTTCCTGAGGGATTTGCTTGGGCGTTGGTCTGTCGGCCATTTTTGTCTTAACCTTTTGAAACTCCGAATGCACAGTTTCCATGTGAACAGAGATGGCCTCAGCAGACTCCTGCATTCTCGTAAGAAAAGCCATCATCTGTTCCATTTCCTCCTTAAATCCCGGCCGCCTACTCAAACCCATCATGACTAATGTTCCTAAGACCTGCATATGGTCTACATCAAGGTTTAGATTTAACCCCGGAAACAAGCTAGGCATGACAGGCATTCCCTTGTTGGTGGGGCCGGGTTTTCTGGGTGGCTGATAAAACATTATTGTACCCCCTTCTCCATAAGCAAACCAAGTACTTTTGATGGTTCATCATATGAGTTATGAGAGGATAAGGTTACAAATTAGAAAAACTTAGCTAACACCATACCCAAATTATTCGCAAAACATAAGGGAGACAGCGCCAGGCACCGTCTCCCTTTGATGTTATTTAATTTGAGCTTCTACAACTGAGACAACTTTAGCAATTGCTTCTTCAAGTTTGCTAGGTTCTTTACCACCAGCCTGGGCCATATCCGGTCTACCGCCGCCGCCGCCGCCAACTACTTTGGCAATTTCCTTTACTAAATTACCGGCATGCAGGCCGCGGCCCATCAGATCCTTGGTTACGGCTGCCACCAAGTTGACCTTTTCCCCGGCAGCACTGCCCAGCAGAATAACGCCACTGCCCAGTTTATCCCGCAGCATATCCACCATACTGCGTAAATTGTCCATATCAGGAGCCGCTACCACTGCGGTCAAGACCGGAACTCCTTTGATTTGCTGAACTTGTCCGAGAATCTCTTGCACTTCTGATTTAGCCAGTTTATTCCGCAGGGCTTCAATCTCCTGCTCCAGGGCTTTATTTTGCTGCACCAATCCTTCTACCCGACGCACCAATTCATGGGTGGGACTCTTGATAACAGCAGCGATTTCCTGCAATTGCTCTTCTTTGGCAGCCAAATATCGGAGCACACCCTGTCCGGTTACTGCCTCGATACGACGCAGTCCAGCACCCACACTGGTCTCATTAATAATCTTAAACAGTCCCACTTCAGCAGTGGAGGTGAGGTGAGTCCCACCACAAAGTTCCAGGCTGTAATCACCCATTTTAACCACCCGTACCTGTTTGCCATACTTTTCTCCAAATAGCGCTGCTGCCCCCAATTCCTTGGCCTTGGCCAACGAGGTTTCAAAAACCTCAATGGGTAGGTTAGACAGCACCGCGTTATTCACCAATTGTTCAATAGAACTCAGTTCTTCCGGGGTTACGGCAGCGTAATGGGTAAAATCGAAACGCATGCGATCTGGTTCCACCAGGGAGCCGGCCTGGTTAACATGATCACCTAGAACTTCTTGTAAGGCCTTATGCAGTAAGTGTGTAGCAGAGTGGTTACGGGCGATCTCCTGCCGGCGAACTGGTTCCACCTGCACCTTGACAGCATCATGGCGTTTAAGAATACCTGAGCGCACTTTGCCACGGTGGACGATGAGGCCTTCCACCGGCCGATGTACAGAAGTAATTTCCACTTCCAAGTCGGTGGCACGTAAAATAGCATAATCTGCCACCTGGCCGCCGGATTCGGCATAACAGGGGGTTACATCAAGAATAATTTCTACCTCTTCCCCGGCTACCGCAGAAAGTTCTTGCAGTCCATCCTTGAGGAGCGCCAATACATTGGAGTCAGTGGCCAAGGTACCATAACCCATGAAGCGGTTTTCGCCCAGTTCTTCCCGTAGGGCCTTATACATAACGCCCCGTTCAGATAAATATTCCGTCTCTTGGCGAGCATTGCGGGCCCGTTTACGTTGTTCTTCCATAGCTGCAGTAAAACCAGCTTCATCCACACTAAGGCCTTGTTCTTCGGCAATCTCCTGGGTTAGCTCCAGTGGAAAACCAAAGGTATCATATAATTTAAAGGCATCATCACCGGAGATTTCACTAACTCCGGCGGCCTTTGCTTCGTGAATGAGAGCGGATAAAATATCACTGCCCGCTGCCAGAGTTTCCAAAAACCTCTCTTCCTCGGTACGGATTACCCGCAGGATATGCTCACTCTTTTGCTTCAATTCTGGGTAAGCTTCCTGCATCTGTTGGATAACAGCCTGGGACACTTTATACAGGAACGTTTCCCGTACACCCAATACCCGGCCAAACCGTACCGCCCGCCGCAACAGGCGACGTATAACGTAGCCCCTTCCTTCGTTGCCCGGTAGAGCTCCGTCGCTAACGGCAAAAGTAACGGCTCGGCAGTGATCGGCAATAACTTTCAGCGCTAAATCAATCTTGTCATTATTACCGTATTTTTGGCCAGCCAAATCTGCGGTATAATCCATAATTTCCCGGAATAAATCGGTATCAAAATTGGAGTTCACTTTCTGTAGTACCGAAGCAACCCTTTCCAATCCCATACCGGTATCAATTCCCTTATTTTTTAAAGGAGAGTAATTGCCCTCTTCATCCCGGAAGAACTGGATAAATACCAGATTCCAAATTTCCAAGTACCGGTCGCAATCACAACCAACCTTGCAATCCGGGTCAGCACAGCCTCTGGCCTCGCCAAGATCAATATAGATTTCAGAGCAAGGGCCGCAAGGACCTACACCAATTTCCCAAAAATTGGTGTCCTTACCCATGCGAACAATTCTCTCAGCCGGAATCCCGACCACCTTGTGCCAAATTTCAAAGGCTTCATCATCATCCAGATAAATGGTAATCCACAATTTTTCCTTTGGCAAACCAAGCTGCTCCGTGACAAACTCCCAAGCCCAGGGAATAGCTTTTTCTTTAAAATAATCGCCAAAGGAGAAATTGCCAAGCATCTCAAAAAAAGTATGGTGTCTGGCTGTGCGGCCAACCACCTCGATATCCGGCGTACGAATACATTTTTGGCAAGTGGTTGCCCGTTTATATTCCGATACAGCCTGTCCGGTAAAAAAAGGCTTAAAAGGTACCATACCAGCTGCTGTCCATAGAATACTGGGATCGTTATGGGGGATCAGGGAAGCGCTGGGAAGAATCTGGTGACCCCGCTCTTCAAAAAACTTTAGATATTTTTCCCTGATTTCTTTTCCGGTCATCAATGGATATTACCTCCTACTTGGTGAATTCACCATAAATCAACGAAAACTCACAAATTCTTCAAATATTTATATTTTATAGCATTGGTTGCCAGGTGGTCAAGCTAGCCTTTGGCCCTTAGCCCTTGGCCTTAAAAATAAAAAGAGCTACTAACCAATACCCAATGGCCAGTGCCCCAAAGGAATAGCCTTTAACATAACTTCTCCCAGGTAAACTTAACCAAAATTCTTGCGATAGCAGCCAGAGGTACGGCCAGCAGCATCCCTGCAATGCCAAAAAGATGTCCCCCGGCCAATAGAGTAACGATAATAGCTAAGGGATGCAGCCCTATACTGTCGCCTAATATTTTTGGCGAAATGACATTTCCCTCCAATTGTTGAATAATCACTACAACAATAATTACTTTTACAGCAAGCCATTTGGACTGCAACAAAGCCAGGGCCACGGCAGGAACTGCACCAATGAGTGGCCCAAAGTAAGGAATTAATTCTGCCAGTCCCGCAATAATACCTAACATAACGCCAAATTCCAAACCAATCAAAGCAAAGGCCAAGCTGGTTAGAACACCCACAATTAGGACTACAGTAAGATGACCGCGCACAAAATTGGTAAACACCTGATCAATTTCTCCAGCCAGTCGCAGGACATCAGCATAACATTGCCGGGGAAATTGGGAAATGGCCCATTGTTTTAATTCTTTTAAATCCTTCATAATATAGAAGGCCAACACTGGTGCCAAAGCAATGTAGAACAAGTTGCTTAAAATGCCTAGTAAAAGATCGATGGCTTTTCGCACCATTTCCATTGCTTTTAATTCTACCCAAGTAATTCGTTCCTCCACTATTTGCTGCACTCCCGGTGGCATGGCACTATCGGCAAAACGCTGTTGTATCTGGTTGATCAACTGTTCTACCTGATCTGTATAGGTTGGGATCGTTTCCACCAGTTTTTCCAGTTGGTTAACCATTCGAGGTACCCCATACATAAGAAGGCTAGTCACCACAATAATGACTCCCAAATACAGCATTAAAATAGCTGCCACCCGTGGCGAACCACGTTTTTCCATGCGTTCTACCAGTGGGTTTAACAAATAGACCAGCACAATGGCCAATACAAATGGTAACAGTAACCCCCGTACCAAATACAAAAAGTAAAAAATTAGGCCAACTAATAAAGCAACAAAAAGATACCGATAGGTACGCTTTTCCTTCCACCAGGGCACCGGATTCTCTCCTATCTTAAGAAAGATTAAAAAAGTGAGGACTAGTGTCCCCACTCCTTAATTTACTTCATCATTTCATTGACCCTTTTGCTCATGCCCTTCATCATTTTTTGGGCGCGGCGTCCAGCTTTCCGGGTGGTATTCATAAGCATACGCTCAGGTTTTCTCTGCGGCTTAAGAAACATACCCAGAGCCGCTCCAAGCAGACTACCGGCAACAATACCCCGCCAAAATCCCATTATCCCTTCACCTCCAAGAGCTAATATAAGCCTGTGTTGTGCGGGTCAAAGGAAACTAAACTGCCATCTTCAGCTACTTCAAAAACATCCACGCCTTCTTTATTTAAGCGATACTCAACACAGCAATCCCAGCAGTAATACTGGTCAATACCAACTTTGCCAGTGGCTTTTCCTCCACAAACCGGACAGTTCATGAGTAAGGAGCCTCCTTACGAAAATTCTAACTGTCAAGTATTATAGCCAGATTTTTTAGTAATAATGCACAGGTAATTCACTTGATCTGAAAATGTTAAAATTTTGACTTACCAATAGCTAATGGACCCCCAAAGCAAAAAAAGAGCACCTGTAACGGTACTCTTATCGCTGTTCCTATTTACTTGCTGATTTTTCAATGGTACCACCACCCACCAGGTAGTCGTCCTGGTAATACACCACCGCTTGTCCTGGGGTGATGGAACGCTGGGGATATTTAAAAGTAACCTTTACTAGGCCCTTTTCCATGGGTTCAAGCAAGGCCGGGGAAGGTTTGCTGTTATAACGAACCTGAGCTGCTAATTCCCTAGGGGAGGTCAAGTCTTCAAACAGGATAAAATTATTATCGGAGGCAATAAGTTCGGTACCCCAAATAGACTCCTCCGGCCCTACCACCACTGCATTGTTCTCTACATCAATATCCACCACATAGATTCTTTCCCCGGTAGCCAAACCCAAACCTCTACGCTGGCCGATGGTATAGAAAGGAATTCCTTTATGCTGACCGATAACGTTTCCCTGTAAATCCAGGAACGGGCCAGCTTGAATACCGCCTTTCGTACGCTCATCCAAGAAGTTACGATAATTGTTATCGTGTACAAAGCAAATTTCTTGGCTTTCTGGTTTCGAGTGGGTAGGTAATCCCCAATCTTTGGCCATTTGCCGCACCTGATCCTTGGTATATCCGGCCAGGGGCATTAGGGTGTGCGCAATTTGATCCTGGGTGAAGCTATACAGCACATAAGTCTGGTCTTTTCGCTCATCCAAAGCCTTCTGTACTGTCCAGCGTCCGTATGGCTCACTGTAACTGAGGCGAGCATAATGACCGGTGGCAATGTAGTCAAAGCCCATTTGCCGGGCCTTTTGCAACAATGCCTCAAACTTAACAAATCGATTACAGGCAATACAAGGGTTCGGCGTACGTCCTTGAAAATATTCATCGACAAAATATTGAATAACCTTTTCCGTAAACAGATCCCGGAAGTTAAGGACATAATAGGGGATGCCCAATATATCCGCCACTCGCCGGGCATCGTCCACTGCGGTTAGAGAGCAGCAGCCCACATAATCGTTATCCACCACAGTAACGTCCGGGTCCCAAATTTGCATGGTTACTCCGACAACCTCATACCCCTGTTGCTGTAAAAGGGCGGCGGTGACAGAACTGTCTACTCCGCCGCTCATGGCTACTAATACTCTTTGTTTGGTTGCCAAAAGGCTTCACCTACGCGTTTTGTTTTTTCTGATAATCTTCGATAGCTGCTTTTAAAGCATCTGCAGCCAAATTGGAACAGTGCATTTTAGCCGGAGGCAGTCCTTCTAAAGCTTCAGCCACAGCCTTATTGGTAATCTGCAGGGCTTCATCAATGGTCTTGCCTAAAGCCATTTCAGTAACCATACTGCTGGTAGCCACCGCTGCACCACAGCCAAAGGTTTTAAACTTAATGTCTTTAATGATATTGTCCTCTACCTTTAAGGTGATTTTCATGATGTCACCGCAGCTGGGATTGCCCACTTGGCCCGCTCCGTCTGCATTTTCAATTTCTCCCACGTTACGGGGGTTGGTGAAATGATCCATTACCTTTTCAGTATACATAGAAACAACCTCCTCATTCCCTTATCTATGTTTAATATTCGTCCTCACTAAGTTCCCCATGATCATGATGATCTTCATCATGTATCGTGCAAGTACTGCAGGCACAGGGGTTACACCCTTCACCTAAGGGTGACATGGCTCTTAGCCGCTCAATGATAGGAGGCAGAGCCTCCAGGAAATATTCAACATCTTCTTCGGTATTTATCCTACCCATGGTGAGGCGTAGGGAGCCATGGGCCACTTCTTTGGTCAAGCCAATGGCCGTCAACACATGGGAAGGTTCCAAGGAACCCGAGGTGCAGGCGGAACCACTGGAAATAGCGATTCCTTTCATATCCAGCATCAGCAGCATGGATTCACCCTCAATAAACCGGAAGCAGAAACTAACATGACCGGGTAACCGCTGCTCAGGATGACCGGTAAGAATAGTATTGGGGATCTTTTCCATTACTTCTTTAAAGATACGATCACGATATTTGGCCAGACGTTCGGCCTCTACATGCATATTCTGGGTGGCCAATTCAATGGCTTTGCCTAAGCCGACAATACCAGCCACGTTCTCAGTACCGGGACGACGGCGGCGTTCTTGCCCACCACCAAAGAGGATCGGCTGCCAAAAGGTTCCTTTGCGGATATACATAGCCCCAATACCTTTAGGACCATAGATTTTATGACCAGATAGGGTTAGCAAGTCCACGCCCAGTTCATCAACATTAACTGGAATTTTACCAACACTTTGCACGGCATCAGTATGGAAAATAATCTTTCTGGCCCGAGCTACTTCGGAAATTTCACGGATTGGCATAATAGTACCAATCTCGTTATTGGCATGCATAATGGTGATCAAAATGGTTTTATCAGTAATGGCATCGGCTACCTGCTGAGCAGTCACCCGACCATATTTATCCAGTGGTAAAACAGTTACGGTAAAGCCCTCTCGCTCCAACTGTTTACAGCAGTTTAATACTGCGCTGTGTTCTGCCGCAGAGGTAATAATATGATTTCCCTTTTGTCGGTTGGCATAGGCAACACCCCGGATGGCCATATTGTCGGCCTCGGTGCCGGTGCCGGCGAAGGAAATCTCACCCACACTGGAAGCACCAATAGCTGTGGCCACCTGCTGTCTGGCCTTCTCTACAGCTTTCCGAGCTTCCCGACCAAAGGCGTGAATACTGGAGGGGTTGCCATAATGTTCGGTTAAGTATTTCAGCATTTCTTCAGCAACAGCGGGATCCACCGGGGTTGTTGCCGAGTGGTCAAAATAAACTTTTCTCATGCACAGTGCTCCTCCTTAGGTGATCTATGACTCTACCCTATCAGTGCTTACTTTTGCCGCATCCCGGCACATATCCTCCAAAGTAATGGAATCCAGTACCTCTGCAATACTATCCCTCACTCTGGCCCAGATATCCCGTGAAATGCAGTAATGCTCCTTTTCACAGGCGGTTGGTTCAAATTCACTAACACAATCCAGAGGGGCAATGGGACCCTCCAGAGCACGTATCACATCCCCCACTTTTATTTGAGAAGGCGGTCTGGCCAGGATATAACCTCCCTGGGCTCCTCGAATACTTTTAACCAAACCGATCTTTCTTAAAACTGCAATTAGTTGTTCCAGGTAGTGCTCTGATATCCCTTGCCTCTCTGCTATCACCTTTAAGGGAATGGGTAGGGGCTCGGACCCATAGTGCATGGCCAAATCAAACATCGCCTTCAGTCCATAATGTCCCTTTGTGGACAGCCGCAAGAAACATCACCCCCTTTATCAATCCCAAGTAAACCACTCGGTTTTCTAGGAGTAGAATATCACGCTTGTTTCCCTATGTCAACGCTAATTCCGAGTAAAATGCTCAAGTTTAATACAGAGAAAATCTAATATAAAAAAATACCACCAAAGTGGTAGTACTATACAGAAAACCTAATAATTCTATTTGAGAAAAGATTAGAAAAACTTGGCCCTACTTGCCTGCTTGTGACCTATAGGTGTTTCGATTTACAGATGTTTTTGGATCATTCCCAGTAACTCTTCTTTTTTCCGAAAGCCTGTGGTCCTTTCCACTTCCTTACCATCTTTAAAAAAAATCAGCGTGGGAATGCTCATAATTCCCAGCCTGTCGGTGGTGTCCCGATTGTCATCAACATTGATTTTACAGACCTGCACCTGCCCTTTCAGTTCGGTGGCCAGCCTGTCCACTTCCGGCGCCAGCATTTGACAAGGGCCGCACCAATCAGCCCAAAAATCTACTAATAGAGGGCCCTTTTGGTTCAATATTGTTTCTTTGAAGCTCTCATCATTTAGGATCAGTATGTTTTTAGCCATGCCAAACAACCCCTTCTCCTTTTCATTGACTTCAAGCTTTAGGTTGCTACATTATATTCCAGGTAGGTTCCCTTGTCAAATTAAAGCAGCCCCCTTACTACAGCACCCGCCAATACCAACCCTGCAGCAGCGGGGACAAAGGATATACTGCCGGGAGCCAGGGATATTGCAGTCTCCCCTTTCACCACCCGTTGTTGCGGGGTAATTGGCGGTTCCACCGAAAAGACCACCTTAACCCCTTTTTCTATTTGTGCTTTCCGGAGTTCCCGACGCATAACTCTGGCCAAAGGATCTACTGAGGTTTCCGATATATCCGCCACTCGAAAGGCAGCCGGGTCCAGTTTATTGCCCGCTCCCATACAGGAGATAACGGGCAGACCCTGGGAATAGCATCTCTTAATAATATCCAGCTTACCGGTTACGTTATCAATGGCATCCACTACATAGGAATAATCACCTTTTATCAGATCATCACCATTTTGTGGTGAGTAAAACTCCCTAATGGGCGTAACGATTGCTTCGGGATTAATATGTTTGATCCGCTCCGCCATTAAATCCACTTTATAACTGCCAATGGTATCATCCATAGCATGCAGTTGACGGTTAATATTGGTTACATCTACGGTATCAAAATCCACCAAGGTTAATTCACCGATACCTGCCCGGGCCAAAGCCTCGACAGTGTAAGAGCCAACGCCGCCCACCCCAAAAACAATCACCCTGGCAACCTTAAGCTTAGCTAGCCCCTCCTCGCCAATCAACATCTCGGTGCGAGAAAATCTATGTCTGGACACTGAACCCCTCCGTTTGTTGAATTTTCTCTTCTATTAGTTGTTCCCTTACTGTGGGAAACGTTACTGTAAATACACTTCCCTGGTGTAGCTGACTTTTCACGGTTAGTTTAGCACCATGCTGCTGAGTAATCCAACTGGCAATGGCCAAACCTAAGCCGGTTCCCCCTGTTGGTCGTGATTTATCCAACCGATAAAACCGTTCAAAAATATGATTTATCTCACCTTCGTCGATACCCATGCCGTTATCACTAATCTGCACATCTATTCTTCCGTCAGTACAGTGAGCAGCTAGCTCCACCCAACCCTGAGGTGAAGTATATTTTATGGCATTATCCAAAAGTATAAGCAAAAGTTGTCTGAGATAATCCGGATCGGCCATAATCTTGACATCGCGGCAGGTTTCAGCCAAGTGCAGATGAAAATCCACTTCTTCAGACAGCATCCTGGCTTGACGGGCAACCTGCTCAAGCACCTGATCAACCGCCACCGGTTGCAAGGGTATGGTAAACCCTGCATCGGCCCGGGCCAATACCAGCATATCTGACACCAGTCGGCTCATGCGCTTCACTTCAGAAGCAATGTCCAACAAAGCTTCTCTTCTTACCTCCGGCTGCTCCTCCCCCATCCGGATCATCAAGTCAATGTTGCCGCGAATGGTGGTTAGCGGTGTCTTTAATTCATGAGAAACATCGGAAACAAATCTCCTTTGGGCGGCATGGGAATCCGAAAGTTCACGATACGCAGTTTCTAAGTTGTCCAGCATGGCATTAAGGGTATTAACTAAATGTCCCAATTCGTCCTGGTGTTCACCCTTGGGAATCCGCTGATGTAGATTTAAATCCTGGCGAATTTGCTCTGCCGTGCAGGTAATAGCTTCCACCGGTTTGAGGGCAGCCCGAGCCAGCCACCAGCCAATGGTAGCACCAACTATAATCATCCCACCGCTAAACAACCACAGCAACCACCTCAATTGATTGAGAGCTGCCTGCAACCCGGAGAAAGGTTGTCCCACCTGCAGAATACCCACCACTTGATTTTGCGCCACCAAGGGATAATTGTAAACCCGAATCCGCTGATCGCCTGCCTGCAGCCATTCATAAAAGACATGCCCCTGTTTACTCAGGTTAATGGTATCCTCACTCATGGGCAGGGTTTGTCGAGACAAATTGCTGGATTTTGCCACCAATCTTCCTGTGGTATCCACGACTTGCAGATAGGTATTAGGGTAACCAAAGACATCCACATCGGGCAATACCACCCGTTGTTGATTCCAAAAATTTGGTCCTACCACCTTTACAGAGGAAGCCACCCCCGCGGCCCGACCGGCCAATTCCCGGTCTAATTCCTGCACCAGGCTGTAGGACAAAAAAGTATATACAATAACGGAGAAGATGATTAGGGTCAAACTAACAACACAACTGTACCAAATGGTTAACTTCAAGCGCAAAGTCATGGTGTTTGCTCCTTCAGTACATACCCAGCACCGCGAATGGTTTGGATAAGTCTGGGGCCATGATTTTCTATTTTTTGACGCAGCATGGTGATATAGACTTCCACTACATTAGAACCACCGGTATAATCCCAGCCCCATACGCGATCGAGAATACTATCTTTCGTCAGTACTATATTGGGGTGCTCCATAAACAGTGTTAAGAGTTCATATTCTCTGGAGGTTAAGGAGATCCTTTGACCCGCTCGAGAGACTTCCCGTGTATCGAGATCTATCTTCAAATCCGAAAACTGAATCATTCGTTGGGAAACCGTATGACGGCGCAGCAGCGCCTGTACCCGCGCCAACAGTTCTTCCAAGGCAAAGGGCTTAGCTAGATAGTCGTCTGCCCCCAGTTTCAGACCCTTCACCTTGCTCTCTACCTCATCTCTAGCACTAAGAATAAGGACAGGTATAAAATTCTCCCGCCGAAATCGCTGGCAAATCTCCCAGCCATCCATGCCAGGCAACATAATATCCAGGATTAATAATTCCGGTGGGTTATTTTTGGCCAAGGCAAGTCCGGTAACACCGTCATTGGCTACCTCCACCCGGTAACCTTCATAGGTTAAAGTCCTTTGCAACATAGCAGTGATTTTGGGGTCGTCGTCAATGACCAGAATCCTGGCACCCATGAATACCCTCCTCTTACTGACTACTGGCTCTTATCCCCCATGATAATCTCTTTCTTTTGGATTTGTCCAGTTCGCTGCAAAACCAGTGTAATTTTTTGCCCCGGCTGGGTTTCTGCCACTGCATCCAATAGTTCCTGGGGTGAGGTTACTTCTTTGCCAGCAAACTCTGTTACCAAATCTCCGACCTTTAGTCCCGCTGCTAAAGCCGGACTGTTAGGGACAACCCCAGTAACCACCACACCTGGCTGGTTCTGTAGCGGAGCGATCGTAACCCCTAGATAGGGATGGGAAACCGAACCCTTACTAATAATTTGATTGTATACCGAAACCACCGTAGATGAGGGGATGGCAAAGCCAATTCCCTGGGCTTGGGCATTCACTGCCGTATTAACTCCTACCACTTCCCCATTGAGGTTCATTAAGGGGCCGCCCGAATTACCGGGATTGATTGAGGCATCTGTTTGTAGCAGATTTCGGAAATGCTGCTGATCAATGTCCAGTGGTCTTCCTTTGGCACTGATAACCCCCACAGTAACCGTATGATCCAGACCATAGGGATTGCCAATAGCGATAACCCAATCACCCACCTCAATTTTTTCCGAACTGCCAAAGGATAAGGTAGGTAGTTTTTCCTTGCTGTCAATTTTAAGCACTGCTAAATCAAGTTCCTGATCGGTTCCTACAACGGTAGCCGGGTATTTCTGATCACTGGTCAGTGTCACCTGAATTTGGTCTGCCCCATTAATGACATGGTTATTGGTAATAATGTAGCCATCCGAAGAAACAATGAAGCCTGAGCCTAAGCCGTTCTGAACCTGGGTACGGGGCAACGACTGGGCACCAAAAAACTGCCGAAAAAAGGGGTCATTGAAAAATGGGTCCATGTTCACTTGAGTACGAATAACCGTTTCTATTTTTACCACTGCGGGCGCCGTTTGTTTTACTACCGCTGAAATGTTGGCGGGTCTGATAACACCTTGTTCAGCCTGAGCGGATTTATTACCGAGGGAAACCAAGTGTTGCTGATCATTAGACCAGTGTACTCCGAAAATCACCAGGCTAATCATCAGAACAGCTTTAATTAATACTACCAAAACAGGTTTAACTATTTTTTTCTGTGCATTCATATTTTTCTCCTCCTTTGTTACCTTGTCAAGAATAATGATACAAGACAATTCTTAAAACCACCTTAAAAAGGAGAAAAAGAAAAAACATCTCTATTAGAGAGATGTTTTCAGCAGCAAAACGCAAAAGAAACCCCGCCTTGCCGTGTCCGTATCCAAAGTTTGTTGAACCTGTACTCACAGGTGGGTGCCCTTCCACAATTTCCTGTTTCCTTATACTAGTAAGGTCTACATTCCCTTGCGAGAAATCGGACTCCCGTTTCAACATCTGTTGGCTCAAAACTTCAGATATTGCACGCACAAAGTAGGGCATTCCCTTGTTACAAAAATAACTAGTACACACCTTTATGTTAACACAGACGGAATCTGTATGCAAGTGTAGGAGAAGGCTCGGCCCCTACAATGCAAAAAAGAGTGACACAAAAAGTAGTTTTTGCGCCACTCCCTATAAGTCTATGAACAATCTTGCCCTTACTTCGCAGGACTGTTCTTCTGTATCACGGTACTGCGAATATGCAGCTCTGTCAGTTGAGCTGGATCAACCACATCCGGTGCCTGTGTCATAAGACAGGTAGCACTGGCGGTTTTGGGGAAGGCGATCACATCACGAATGCTATCCTTACCTGCCAGCAGCATGACCAAGCGGTCAAGACCAAAGGCAATCCCACCGTGGGGAGGCGCACCATATTCAAAGGCTTCTAATAGGAAGCCAAATTTTTCTTTCGCTTCCTCGTGACTCATGCCCAGGGTCTTAAACATCATCTCTTGCATATCCGGACGGTGAATTCGAATACTGCCGCCACCCAGCTCTACACCATTAAGCACCATATCATAGGCTCTAGCCCGCACCTTGCCAAGATCGCTCTGCAACAGCGGGATATCTTCTTCCAGTGGAGAGGTGAAGGGATGGTGCATAGCAAAATAACGCCCCGCTTCGGCATCAAATTCCAGTAGTGGGAAATTAGTTACCCAGAGGAATTTAAAGGTACCCTCGGGAATCAGATTTAAGCGTTCTGCCAAATGTACCCGCAGGGCACCTAGGGAGGCAGCCACCACATTGGGTTTATCAGCTACAAAGAGCAGCAGATCGCCTGGTTGAGCTTCTAATTTATCTTGAATAGCAGCCAACTCTTCGGGGGTAAAGAACTTAGCAATGGCAGATTTTACAGAGCCGTCTTCGTTGATAACCATATAAGCTAAACCTTTAGCTTTGTAAATCGCTGCAAAGGCTGTTAGATCATCAATTTCCTTGCGGGAGAAGGTGGCGCAGCCTTTGGCATTAATCCCCTTTACCTGACCACCGGAGGCGGCAGTACTGTTGAATACCTTAAAACCACATTGAGCAGCAATGGGAGTAATATCTCGCAATTCCAGACCAAATCGGGTATCGGGCTTATCGGACCCAAAGCGATCCATAGCTTCCTGGTAAGACATACGCGGCATCGGCAGAACAATCTCTTGGCCAATGGTGTCTTTGCATACCTGGGCAATCATCTTTTCCATTAAACCCATAATATCTTCTTCATCCACAAAGGACATTTCCAAGTCGATCTGGGTAAATTCCGGTTGACGATCAGCCCGTAAGTCTTCATCTCGGAAGCAGCGAACAATCTGGAAATACCGTTCCATCCCTGCCAACATCAGGATTTGCTTAAACAGTTGGGGTGACTGGGGCAAGGCGTAAAATTTGCCTGGGTTGACACGGCTGGGTACTAGATAATCCCGGGCCCCTTCCGGAGTACTCTTGGTCAACATCGGTGTTTCGATTTCTAAAAAACCATGGTTGTCGAGAAATTCTCGCATGCTTTGGGAAGCCTTGTGTCTTAGTACTAAGGAACGCTGCATTTCCGGACGGCGTAAGTCCAGATAACGATAACGCAGGCGTACATTTTCATCCACATCAATATTATCTTCAATATAAAAGGGCGGGGTTTTGGCACGGTTTAGTATCCGCAGGGTGTGGGCGTATACTTCAATTTCCCCGGTTGCCATGTTGGGATTCTCAGAACCTGCTGGGCGGGCATTGACCTTGCCAACCACTGCCAGCACATACTCATTTCTAACCCCTTCAGCCTTCTTAAAAGCTTCTTCATTTACTGCCGGGCTGAATACCACTTGAGCAATACCGGAGCGGTCCCTTAAATCCACAAAGATTAATCCACCATGGTCACGGCGCCTTTGCACCCATCCCATTAGTACGACTTCCTGACCAGTATGCTCTTTTCTTAATTCACCACAATATAAGGTCCGGCGTAAACCATGCATTGACTCGGACATTTTTGTATAACCTCCTGCTTGCTTGTTTCTTTATTGTAACTTTGTGCAGCTAAATATCTTGTTGACAGGTCCCTTTGCCTTTGGTCGACTGCCAGTGGCTAAGGGCCGATTATTTCCTAATATAATTCACCAACTCAGCCAATTTTACTTCCTGCTGTTCACCGGCTTGCATATCCCTTACCATGGCCACACCCCGGGTTAGTTCTTCTTCTCCCAAAATAACCACCCATCGCGCGCCCAATTTACCGGCGTATTTCATTTGTGCCTTAAGGCTACGGGCCAGATAATCCTTTTCTGCAGCTATACCCTGCTGGCGTAAGCTTTGCAGCAGAGAAAAGGCTTGTTTTTCGACCTCCGTACCAACGGTGGCCACAAAAGCTGCAGGTTCCCGGCTGACCGGGAAGGTAATACCCTGACGCTCCGCTGTAAGTAAAATTCGTTCCAACCCCAGGGCAAAACCAATACCGGGGGTAGCAGGGCCACCGCAGGCTTCCATTAAACCATTATACCGACCACCGCCGCCGATGGAACTCTGGGCACCGATATCCTGGGCCATGATCTCAAAGGCAGTGTGCGTATAGTAATCCAAACCTCTGACCAAACGGTTATTAACGATATACCGAACACCCACCGCATCTAGGTAATTTTTAACCAGGTTAAAGTGGGTATTACATTCATCACATAAGACATCCAGGGTAGTAGGCGCCTGACGACCAATATCTTGACAGGTTTCATTCTTACAGTCTAAGATGCGCAGCGGATTACGCTCAAACCTCCCCTGACAGTTGGGGCAAAGCTTTTCCAGATGCGGCTTAAAATGTTCCTGTAGCCGTTGTCGAAGCCCTGGGCGGCACTGGGGGCAACCCACGCTGTTAATGTGAAGTTCTAAGTCCCGCAGGCCAATTCGCTGGTAAAGGTCCATAGCCATAGCAATAACTTCCGCATCAATAGAGGGATTATGGGAACCAAAAGCCTCTACCCCAAACTGATGAAACTGCCGGAAGCGTCCGGCCTGGGGCCGATCGTAACGGAACATGGGGCCCATATAATATAATTTAACCGGTTGGGGTAGTGCCTGTAGTTTGTTTTCCAGATATGCTCTTACCGTGGCCGCCGTGTTTTCCGGCCGCAAGGTAATACTCCGTTCACCACGATCGGTGAAGGTGTACATTTCTTTTTCTACAATATCGGTAGCCTCTCCCACACCTCGGGAAAAAAGTTCAGTGTGTTCAAAGATCGGCGTCCGAAGTTCACCATAGCCGTATTCCCGGCAAACTTCTCGGGCCAGCTTCTCAACATATTGCCACTTCTCCACTTCCCCCGGCAAAATATCATTGGTGCCTCTGGGTCTGGTCGTTAACACAAACGTAAACCTCCTGTAACAAAAAATATAAGGAAAAAATAAAAAACTCCCGTCACTGGCATGCTAAAGCATTTGCCAGGGACGGGAATTAATTCCCGTGGTGCCACCCTGATTGAACAAAGGATGTTCCTCTCGAAAGACATTAACGGTGTCAGCCGTACCGGCCTACTGGGATACTTCATCCGTTCGGGGGTAACTCTCAGGTGTTCTTCGAACCAAGCTCTTACGGAGGAGCTTCCAGTCTAAGGCTCCATCCTCCCTGTGCAAGGTGACAAGGTCTACTCTCCTGATCATAGATTTACTCTGTATAAACTCTGAAAGATATTGTATTCAATATTACTTCATTTGTCAATGTCTGTAGGGTGTTGTATCTCCGCAGATGAAGTGGTTCTGAATTTACCACATATGAAAAGTTGCCACAGTGTGACGGCCTTAGGGATAATAATTCAATGCTGCAATAATTTATATTATAATCATAGTCAAGCAGGCTGATGGCGAGGAGGTATAAAAAACATGGTAAAGCGTTCATTGAAAGCTGCGATTGGTGTCAGTGCCGGTATAACAATAGGTGGAATTATTATTCCCAGGATATTTTTGTTTCCCGAGCTGTATAACAAGACATTTCCTTCTATAGTAGTCCATAGCATTATGTATTTTATTGGTTCATATATTGTTAGCTTTTTATCTTTTTTGCTTATTGAGTGGATGAAATCAAAGTTTAAACCCAGTTGACTAATTTCTACATTTATCTAAATACATACTATAGGCAGTTACAAATAAAAATTTATCCAATTTTTCGTTACGATATTATTTACATAAATAAGTTTATGTAGGAGACAAGCCATGAAGCTACAGCAATTAAAATATATAATTGAAATTGTAAATTGCGGCTCCATTAACGAGGCCGCAAAAAGGCTGTATATTACGCAGCCTAGCCTGTCCAATGCTGTCAAGGAGCTTGAAACAGAAGTCGGAATTGAACTTTTTATTCGAACCCCAAAGGGAATTACACTTACCGTAGATGGTGCTGAATTCCTCGGCTATGCCCGGCAGGTAGTGGAGCAAGCAGGTCTTTTGGAACAGCGCTATTTAAATAAAAAGCCTTCCAGACAGCTTTGCTCCATCTCTACACAGCACTATGCCTTTGCGGTTAACGCCTTTGTGAATTTAATCAAGCAAAGCGGTGCGGATGAGTATGAATTTACTCTGCGGGAAACACGGACGTATGAAATTATTGAAGACGTTAAGAATCTGCGCAGTGAAATTGGCATTCTATACATGAACCCATTTAACCGAAAGGTTATTAAAAAGCTGCTGCGGGAAAACCGTCTTGATTTTCATCCGCTATTTACAGCAAAACCCCATATTTTTATCAGTACACAAAATCCCCTTGCCGGAAGACAATCTGTAACATTGGATGATTTGCAGGAGTATCCCTACCTGTCTTTCGAACAAGGCGAATTCAACTCCTTCTATTTTTCAGAAGAAATTTTAAGCACTGTGTTTCGTAAGAAGAGTATCCATGTCAGCGACCGGGCAACCTTGTTCAATCTTTTAATTGGCTTGAATGGCTATACCATCTCCACTGGAATTGTCAGTGCTGATTTAAACGGAGATAACATTATATCAGTCCCGCTGCAGGTTGATGATCATATCCAAGTTGGCTGGATAGCAAACCATCAGATACGTCTCAGTCACCAGGCAAATGCTTACGTCAATGAATTGAAGCATGTTATTCAGGAATATGGCCTTCCATTGCAGGAATAGAATATAGAACGCTTGTAGAAGCTACCATATAGATTAGAACACAGCATAATAACAAACGACTGATCACCCTAGCTGTGATCAACTGTTAAAAATTGGTGAAAAGTGCTATACTATATGAAATTGGGTTTGATGAGTACTGCCTTGTCCCTCATGGTAACCCATGCTATACTGAATTTGAGGTGATTACCATTATTACAAAGGAATTGGTAGATAAAATTAACGCTTTAGCGCGTAAACAAAGAACCGAGGGTCTAACACCTGAGGAAAAGGAAGAACAGCATGCGTTACGCCAGCAATATTTAGCAGGCATTCGGGGACAAGTGGTTGATACTCTGTCCCGGATTAAGTATGTGGAAGATGAACCCTCTTGCGGATGTAGTAATCATGATCATCAGCACCACTCTCCAAAATCAAAAGGCGGTTGCAATTGCGGCTGCGGTGGCAATCATTCAGATGACAAGGGCCACATTCATTAATAAGCGGAGGAAGCTATGTTAAAAACTATCCTTTTTGACTTGGACGGCACTCTGCTGCCAATGGATTTAAATCATTTCCTAACTAGTTACTTTGGTGGATTAACCAAGTCTTGCTCCCATTTATTGGACCCCAAGGCTCTTCATCAACATGTCTGGGCTTCCACCGAAGCTATGATCCGGGATAATCGTGCAGATAAAACCAACCAAGAAGTATTTATGGAAGCTTTTTTGCCCCGGTTTGATCTGACTGCTGAAGAAATAATGCCCCTATTTGATAACTTTTACGATACGGGATTTAGCGAACTGATTTGTTGTACAACCCCTACCCCGCTGTCGAAGGCAATTTGTGAAGAATTAATTGACAAGGGCTATCAGTTGGTGCTTGCCACAAACCCAATTTTTCCGGATATAGCCACAGCCCAACGCATGCACTGGGCTGGAATTAAGGACATTCCCTGGGCGCTGGTAACCACCTATGAGCACTGCCACTACTGTAAACCCAACCCCAATTACTACAAAGAAATCCTGGACAGGATTGGTGCCAAACCGGAAGAAACACTGATGGTTGGCAATGATACCAGAGAAGACTTAGTAGCTGGTAAACTGGGTATTAAAACCTATCTGGTAACCGACCACTTAATCGACCATGGAAATTCTAGTTACGAGACCGATTTTGAAGGAAGGCTGGAAGACTTCGTAAAGTTTGCCAAAGATCTTCCCTCGGTAAAACAAAGCTAATTATCAAAAGTCAAAGGAGCCCCGTTTGGGAGCTCCTTTAATATTTCCTCTTTAAATACAAGTAAGAAAACAGGTAACCACACACACCACCACATAGTTCTACCTGGGTTCGTACAGATAAATTACCGTCAATGATTAATTCTTTAAGGTAAAACCAGAAAATGATGATCAACGTAGTGTAAAAACCAATGGCCAAAGCGTAATAAGTAATGGTTTGAAGTCTTTCATCCAACTCTTTCTCCATTCGCTTAATACGCCATTTTTTAGTGATCATAACCAAAATAACGATACCAATGATGGCTAAGCTTTTCACCCAGTTTTCCCAACTAGCCTGATAATACCAACTGGCTGCTAAAACCATAACAATCACCGTGCTAAGCATAATTCGATTTATTCTCATGATCTCTTTCATAAAGGAATTCCCCATTTTATTCCACCTCCGAAAAATCAAACACTTCTTCGATACTACAGCGAAACTCTTTCGCGATTTTATAAGCTAAAATCAGTGACGGATTGTATTTGCCATTTTCAATAGAAATAATGGTTTGTCGGGATACCGCAACCTTATCGGCTAATTGTTCTTGGGTCATATTAAACTGATTTCGCAACTCTTTTAGTTGATTTTTCACCCAAAATGCCACCCCCCTTATGTAAAGCAAACTTTACGTAAAGCTTTCTTTACATAGTACTACTTCTTTCCTCAAATGTAAAGCCCACTTTACAATGAATTTTAGTTTTATTCTGCCAAAGCAGGTAATTTGTACATTTTTGTTGAATTTAGTAATAAAAATAATTCTTTTACGAGGTGTGCAAAATGAAGCGTTGGTTCCTTTCACTCTGGCTCCTTTTATGTTCCCTTGGTCTCATGCAGCCTGCTGCCGCCTTAGCCGGCCAGGATATTTCAGTGACTATGAACGGTCTGCCCATATCCTTTGATGTTAAGCCAATGATGCAAAATGACCGAACCTTGGTTCCGTTCCGAGCTCTTGCCGAAGCTCTTCATGTGGGAGTAACCTGGGAGGCTGCCAACCAAACCATTCAAGCCCAAAACGGCAGTAAAGCCATCACTCTGCAAATCGGTAATCAAACAGCAAATCTAAACGGAGCTCCCGTGTCCCTGGATGTACCGCCGCAGATTATTAATGGACGTACTTTGGTTCCTCTACGTTTCTTCAGTGAAAGCTTCAATTGCAGCGTTACCTGGAATCAGGTAGACAATGAGATAGCGATTCTCTCCCCAAGTAAGTTGGAAGTGATTGGTTTCTATGCCCTGGGCGATCAAAAGACCAGCAGTTGGACCAATCTTTTTGGCACCACATTCCCAGAAGTTGCCAAAGGAAATACTGATTTAGTAAAAACGCTGGCTTTAGGTTGGTACAGTCTAGACCAAGAGGGCAATCTGCTTACTAAGAGTACCACCGGTTGGCAAAGACCGGACAGCTACGAACAAGTTCTCGCTGCTGCTAAGGATCTTCAGTTAAAAACCCAGATGGTTATTCATGTGACTGATGAACAACGGGTTTTAACGAACCTGTTAGCTAATGAAGCTGCCATGCAGCAGGCAGTCTCCGACATCGTGCAGGAGGCCAAGAACTACCGGGGAGTGAATCTTAACCTTGAGGGGTTAGGCCTTACCGATCAAGGAGAACAATTAACCCAAGTAAGGGCAAGCTTTGTTACGTTTGTCTCACTGCTTTCCCAAGAGCTAAAGTCAGCCCAGGTAACACTAAGTTTGACTATCCATGCCCCTAACAGCTCCTACCGTGGCTATGATTATCAAAAGTTAGCTCCTTTGGTGGATGAAATTATCATTATGGCTTATGATTACGGCAGCAAACCCGAACCAGTGCAATTAGTTGAACAAGCGGTTCAACAAGCCAAGGCGATGGTACCGGCTGAAAAACTGGTATTGGGTATTTCTCTACCCAGTGAGAATGAAACAAGCTTACTAACCAAAGTGGCTATTGCACAGCGTTATGAGTTAAAAGGTATTGCCCTCTGGCGCTTGGGCCTAGTCTCACAGGATATGTGGAGTAATTTAAAAACAACCATTACAACAGAAGCTAATTAAAACAACTATCCCTTACCAACTCAAGGTAAGGGATTATTTTTTTCAGAAAGGAAATCTCTTTTCAAGGATATACTATGGGGAAGATTTAGGATCACATACCAAGTAAACTTCAGGAGTATCCCACTGTTGCTCCGGGTATGTAAGTAAAGACAACCCACTCCCTGTCGAAGGAGTGGGTTGTCTTATCACAGGTACTAATGGTAAGCTAAATGAACGATTAGGAAATAGGAGTGAGCATGTTTTGAGAATTGGTGTAATCAGCGATACCCATGGCAGTATATTCTATTTTGAAAAGGCCCTACAGATTTTAGAAAGCTGTGATACCATTATCCACGGCGGGGACGTATTGTATCACGGCCCACGAAACCCCCTGCCAGAGGGTTATAATCCCAAGGAGTTGGCCGAAAAAATCAATTCCATGAAAAATATACTATTTGCCCGGGGAAATTGTGATGCCGATGTAGATCAAATGGTGATCCACCATCCCATCCAAAGCCCCTATCTTCTGCTGCAGTTAGGGAATCATAAGATTTTCGTTTGTCACGGTCATACCAAAGAGAAAAACCAGTACATTCAAATGGCTAAAGATTATCAGATAAACATTTTTATCTACGGTCATAGTCACGTGAAAGAGCTGTATAAAGATGGGGATTTGGTTGTACTAAACCCAGGTAGTACCGCACTGCCCAAGGACAACATTCATTCCGTGGCCATCATCGAGGCAGATGTCGTTAGGCTGATTAATATTGAAAACCAAGAAGTTATTAAGGAACTTCGTTTAATCTAGGTATCCCAGAGCTGTTGCACAATGAAACCGCTGGCTGGTGTGTAACTTTGGCCATAGGCTTTTGGTTTCAGTTCATTCGGACGAGCAAAGCTCGCCCCTACTAGACCAAAATACAGTACGTGTGTCTTATTTAAACTAACCACGCCTACGGCCTAGCCTATGGTGGACTGCTGCTTACTATCTAAAATAGTAGTCTTGCACCACTCTCCTTTCTATTTATGTTAGAGCTTTCTCAACAGCGGACTGTATATCCGGGTATTGAAAACGGTACTTTCGTTCTTGCAGTCTTTGGGGTAGCACCCGCTGTCCATTCAGCAAAAGTTCTTCTGCCATCTCCCCCAACAGCAATCTGGTAAAAAAAGCGGGCATTCTAGTCCAGGACTTCTTATGAAGCGTGTTGGCAATGGCAGTTGCCAGTTCGGACATGGTCACCGGCTGAGGACTACAAAGATTATAAACTCCCTGGTAGTCGGTAGTTTGCAATGCCTCGGCAATGACCTGTATGACATCCTGCTGATGAATCCAGGAACACCACTGTTTACCATCCCCCAGGTAACCACCCAAGCAGAAGCGGTATGGCAAAGCCATTTTTTCTAAGGCACCCCCAGGGCCTAAAACCAGACCCAGCCGGAGTATCACCAGTCGTACACCCATCTCCTCCAGCCGTTGAGCCTCTTGCTCCCACTGTTTGCACACCAAAGCCAGAAAGCCTTGGCCATTAGGACTTGCTTCATGAAAGCTGGTATGAGCATGGGTTCCATAATAACCCACTGCAGAGGCATTGATCAAAGTCCCAGGATAAGGTAATTGTTGTTGTTTATTCCTCTCGATACTCTGTACCAACTGCCTAGTCAAACGAAGTCGGCTGTTTAAAATTTCCTCTTTCACCTGTGGACTCCAACGACCAGCCGAAATATTATGCCCGGCTAGGTTGACTATCGCATCGATACCGGATATAACCTGAGGCGAAAAAAGTTCCGTCTCGGCCGGTAATGGAATAACTTCCCCGGCCCCTTTATATCCCCCACGTGTTACCAGATAAAGCCGATGGTTAAGCCCGCTTAAATGTTTTACTAAATTTTTGCCAACAAAGCCAGTTCCGCCGGTAATGAGAATATTCATGGCAACCCTCCTTTCTCAGCTTTCATGAAGAAATAAGAGTACTTTAATACAATCACCTGGTTTGTCCAATTAATGGTAAAATTTTTAAAACACGTTATGTATATTTATGCTATAATCGTTATAATTTAAGCATTTGGAGGAAGTAACATATGTGGACCGGTTTATCTCCTAGTGAAGCAAGAAGTCTTTTGGTTCAAAAAGATAAAGCAAAGAAAGACAAACGTATGTCGATAACTGAGGCTGTGTCTACTTTGGTTAAAGATGGCTACAACCTTGGTATCGGTGGTTTTGTAAATAGCCGCCAACCTGTGGCAACAGTTCATGAAATTATCAGGCAGGGTAAGAAAGATTTACTGCTTTCCTTTCATTCCGCAGGCTTGGCTGTTGAATATCTAGCCGGAGCCATGGCTTTAGATCAACAGCAGTTCAGCATAAAACGTCTGGAATTTGCCTATTGGGGCATTGAATTATTTGGTCTTTCTTCCATGCTTCGCTTTCTATCAGAAAATGGTATGGTGGAGCTAGAAGATTGGAGTAACTTTAATATGTCCGCCCGCTTTAAAGCCGCGGCTATGGGCCTCCCCTTCTTACCCTGCCGCAGTCCGCTGGGCAGCGATGTCCCAAGAGCCAACCGCTCTAAAATAATCGATTGTCCCTTTACCGGGGAACCCATCGCCCTGCTGCCCGCCTGCCACCCACATGTAGCTTTAATTCATGTTCAAGAGGCAGACATCTACGGTAACTGCAGAATAGGAGGCCCCCTGTTTACCTGCCCGGAAATTGCCTTAGCTGCCGCTCACACCATTGTCACCTGTGAACGGATTATCCCCCATGAGGAAATGATACAGGAGCCTAGCCGCATTAATATTCCCTTTTTTGCGGTAGATGCAGTGGTAGAGATTCCCTTGGGAGCTTATCCCGGTAACTGCCATAGCCGCTATTATTTTGATGAAAATCACATTAAAGAGTTTCGCAATGCCGTTGAAGCTTTCCGCAAAGGAAACCCTATCCCGCTACAACGTTACTATGATCAATATATCTATGGTGTTACAGACTCGGACGGTATGTTGGAACAGATTCCCTACCGACAATTAAAGCATATTCAACAAATTGAACTCCGAGAAGCCGTTCTAATGCAGGAAACCGGCGATGATAAGCAAGGGGATGGAAAGAATGCACACTAATTTTACCCCTCAGGAAATGATCGTAGTGGCTGGCTCCCGGGTACTGGAAAATAATAAAGTAATTTTTGCCGGTACTGGTTTACCTATGGTAGCCATTACCCTAGCTCAATTCACCCACGCCCCAGGAATTATTCCTGTTTTTGAGGCCGGGGCAGTTGGCCCTACTTTGGACAGAGGTTTACCCTTATCCGTAGGCTGTTCCCGTACCACCAGCAAAGCCAGTTACCTACAGGGTTTAAACACCGCCTTTGAATTGACCCAAAGGGGATTTTGTGACTTTGGTTTTATTGGCGGAGCAGAGATTGACCCATACGGCAATCTGAACTCCACGATGATGGGGCAATTTCCTGAAGAATATCAAAAACCCCAGCTTCGGCTCCCTGGGAGTGGCGGTGCCAGCGACATGGCGGCCTCTTGTGAACGTACCATCATCATTATGGCTCATGAAAGAAGAAGATTTGTAGAAAAATTGCAATACCTTACCAGCCCCGGCTATTTGGATGGCAGTGAAGGTGCTCGCAGACGAGCCGGTTTAGTGGGGCAAGGACCTTACAGGGTAATCACCACCAAAGCCCTGTTGGGCTTTGATGAAAAGACCCATCGCATGAAGCTGATAGCCACCATGCCCGGTGAAACCGTGGAAAGTGTGCAGCAAAATACTGGTTTTGAATTGCTGGTGGACGAGAAGGTCTACGAATTTGCACCTCCTACGGTGGAGGAACTAAGACTTATTCGGGAGGAAATCGATCCCAGGGGCTATTTTATTAAAAGGAAATAATAACCTGGAGCCGAGGTTTCACTACTTTAGACTTCTATCCCTTGCTCATTTAGATATCTTTTTATTTTTTCTACGGTGGCTTGCTCATCCGTTTGATTATGTAAAATAATTTCACGGATGTTGACAATTATCGCCGTTAATGATGCCTTTTCTCGTTCATATAAGTCGATGATTAGTTCTACATCGGCACTGGTTTTGGTTCGGTTTAGCATGTTTTAACCCCCTTTTTATTAATAGCCATGTTTTACAGTTATTCCCTTATAATATTGACAATCCTGAGAAATACTTACATAATAGCAGGGAATACAATATCCAAACAATGGCTCGTGTGCTTCGTTTACCGAGGTTTTCATCCCAACCCTTAAACTGCTCCAACAGTTTAAGGGTTTTAATATTATAGTTCCACCCCGGTAGCTAAGGCCCATTGTTGATATTGTATTCCTGCTTATTTTATCATTGTTTGAATATTTTGCCTATAAAAAAACACCACAGCAGAGTGGCGTTTTTTTTATAGGTAGGGGTTATGGACTTTCTCACTGCCAATGGTGGAAGAACCTCCATGGCCTGGGTAAATGGTTGTCTCCTCAGGCAGTACCAGCAATTTCTTTTTAATGGCTTGAATCAGGGTGCTCTGACTGCCCCCAGGAAAATCACTGCGTCCGATAGACTGGGCAAACAGTGTGTCCCCGCTAAACAGTACGTTACCTGCTCTCAGGCAAATACCACCTGGGGTATGGCCTGGCGTATGGATCACTTCCAAAGTAATATCCCCTACAGTAACGGTATCACCATCCTGCAGCAATCTATCTGCAGGCTTAAATGCTAACGACTCTCCAAGCCAAGCGGACAGATTTAAGGCGGGATTTGTCAGTGCCTCCCCATCCTGGGCATGAATCATCACTGAAGCCCCGGTGGCTTTTTTTAGTTCCCCTACTCCACCAATATGGTCCGCGTGGCCATGCGTCAAAATAATGGTGGAAGCTTGTAGATTTAATTGCTTTAATTTTTCCAGAATCCGTCCTGCTTCATCTCCGGGATCCACCACTGCTGCTTGACGAGTTGCCGGACAGCCAATAATATAGCAGTTAGCTTCCAGGTTCCCGACCGGTAAAATCTCGATAATCAAAGGATCATCCTCCAAATCGTATAGAAAAACTTGGCTTACGCCAAGTCCTTGACGCAGGCGTACCCTGAAGGGCATAACCTAAAGGTCACAGGCAAGTAAGCCTTAGTTTTTCTTATACTTTCTTCAATAGAATTTTTTTACTCTCTGAAAGTGCTAAAAAATCTTGTTGCTATCCAATAATAGTGTAACCGGGCCGTCATTAATAATTTCCACCACCATATGTTCTTGAAAAATCCCCGTGGCAGTGGGTAACCCATTGCAAATGAGTCTCTGTACGAAACTCTCGTAAAGTTCCTTGGCTTCCTCCGGCAGGGCCGCTTTTGAATACCCCGGTCGCCTGCCTTTGCGGCAATCCCCGTAGAGTGTGAACTGGGATATAGCTAGCACACCGCCACCCACATCCTGAACCGAAAGATTCAATTTACCTTGCTCGTCAGTAAAGATCCGCAGTTGACAAATTTTATCTGCCAGATATCGGGCATCATCAACAGTATCTCCCTGCCCTACCCCCAGCAACACAACCAACCCCTGGTCAATCTGGCCGACGGTGGTGTCGTCTACTGTAACTGATCCTCGAAGCACTCGTTGAACAACAGCGCGCAAGATTGCACCTCCGTATTAGCCACTTTTAAGAGTTCAATTAATTTTTGTAGTACTCGGATAAAAACTGTTTACGCTCTAAGCCCCAATGGACCAAGGGCTAACGGTCAAAGGCCATCTTTTATCCCGTTGACACCCTTCTCACACCATAGGTATCCCTTACTTTGTGGATTCTGTTCACTAAATAATCCAACTGCTCGGTGTTCCGCACCTGAAGTGCCAATTCGACACTGGCCACTTGATCTTTTTTGGAGCGGGCGTTCACTCGACTGGCATTAATTTTTAGGTCAAGCAGTACATTTAACACTTCGTTCAAGAAACCAGGACGATCCAAGCCGGTAACTTCTAATTTTACCTGGAAGGGGGACTGGAATTCCTTATCCCAGGCCACTTCTACCACCCGTTCAGGTTCTTCATTTTGGATTGGCTGGATATTCAGACAATCTTCCCGGTGGATAGAAACACCTCTGCCCCGTGTGATATAGCCAACGATAGGGTCACCGGGCACCGGATTGCAGCAATGGGCCAGGCGTATCAATAGGTTATCAATACCCTTTACCCGGATGCCCTGGGTGGGTTTACCCCACTCGGATGCCTTACCCTCGGCTTTTTTCATCATTTCTTCCACCAGAGGGCGGCGTTCCTTCTCAGCGCGATATTCATCCCGAATCTTACTAACGATCTGACTGGGAATTAATTGGCCGTCTCCAATGGTTGCATATAAATCATCAATAGAAGCCTGAACCAGCTTACGGGCATATTCTTGCAGTCTTTCACCACGAACCAGTTCCAATTCCAAGCCCTGTTTACGAGCTTCCTTCTCAAGAGCATCTTTACCCCGGTTAATATTCTCTTCCCGGCGTTCCTTTTTAAACCATGAACGAATGCGATTTTTCGCCTGGGGTGTTTTTACGATATTTAACCAGTCTCGACTGGGACCATTGCTGGCCTTGGAGGTAATAATCTCAATAATATTACCGTTTTTCAATTTATAATCCAAGGGCACAATGCGCCCGTTTATCTTTGCTCCCACAGTACGGTGTCCTACATCCGTATGAATTCGGTAAGCAAAATCTAGGGGTATCGCTCCCGCAGGCAGTTCCATAACATCGCCTTTGGGAGTGAAAACAAATACCGACTGGGAAAACAAGTCGATCTTTAGGTTTTCCATAAATTCCTTGGCATCCCGGGCATCGTGCTGGGCATCCAGCATTTGCCTGATCCAAGCTAGCTTTTTATCGAAATCCTTTTCTCCTTGGCTGCCTTCCTTGTAGCGCCAGTGTGCAGCAATACCATATTCCGATACCCGGTGCATATCCCAAGTGCGAATTTGAATTTCCACCGGTTCCCCGTTGGGTCCAATGACCGTGGTATGCAGGGATTGATACATATTGGATTTTGGCATAGCAATATAGTCTTTAAAACGGCCCGGGATAGGCTTCCACAGAGTATGGGCAATGCCCAGTGCTCCATAGCAGTCCTTAACCGAATTCACCAGCACCCGTACCGCCTGAACATCAAAAATATCCTTTAATTCCTTTTGCTGCTCCACCATCTTTTGATAAATGGAATAAAGGTTCTTCGGACGTCCTTGAATCTCTGTTTTGATATTGACCGCTGCCAATCTTTCGGCCAGTTCTTTAATTACCTCTTGAATATATTCTTCACGTTTGGCACGGGATTTGGCAATTTGCGTTTTCATGTGCTGGTACTTTTCAGGTTCCAAATAACGAAAGGAGAGATCTTCCAACTCCCACTTAATCTTATAAATTCCCAAGCGATGAGCCATGGGTGTAAAAAAGTGAAGGGTCTCCTCTGCCACTTCCTTCTGCTTACGTTCCGATTGAAACTGCAGAGTGCGTAAATTATGCAGTCGGTCAGCCAGTTTTATTAAAATTACCCGAATATCCTTAGCCATAGCCAGAAACATTTTACGAAGGTTTTCGGCCTGTCGTTCTTCTTTGGTTTGAAATTGGAGTTTCCCTAATTTGGTCACTCCATCCACCATAATAGCAACTTCCTGACCAAAATTATTTTCAATGTCCTCCAAAGTAATACCGGTATCCTCTACCACATCATGAAGCAACCCTGCAGCCACTGTCTGAACATCTAACTGTAGTTCTGCCAGGATAATGGCAATGGCTAAGGGGTGGACAATGTAATCTTCCCCGGAAATACGCTTCTGACCTCTGTGGGCATTTTCCGCATAATTATAAGCACTGCGGAGGAAAGCAATGTCCACCGAAGGATTATACAACAACACCTTTTGTTCCAGTTCAAATAATGAAGACATGCTTCACCTCCTCAATTTGGCTTTAGGCTATAGTTTTTAAAATATAATTTATGCCTCTAACTGCATAAGTGTTACTATAGGGTATTCACTTAGCTTTTGTCGGGCATCTAAGCCCACTAGTTCAATTAAGAACACCAGTCCGGTCACTTGCCCCCCTGACTTTTTAATCAATTCCACAGCAGCAGACACCGTCCCTCCGGTAGCCAATACATCGTCTACCAAAAGCACCCTTTGCCCCGGTAAGATGGCTCCTTCGTGCATTTCCAAGGCATCTGTCCCATATTCCAAGTTATATTCATGCCGCACTATTTTACCGGGTAACTTGCCTGGTTTTCTTAGCAGCACTAAACCTTTACCCATTGCATAAGCCAAGGGTGCTCCTAGCACAAACCCCCGAGATTCCGGACAAGCAATTAGATCCACTTCCAGATCCCGGCACAATTCTAGGATATCATTGACAGCCTGTTGAAAGGCTTCCCCCTCTTGAAGTAGGGTTGTGATATCCCGGAAATTAATGCCTGGCTTAGGAAAGTCTTTAATTAATCGTACCTTATTGGCTAAATCCATTTAGGATGCCCCCTTAAGCCCTGGTAAAGAGCTGCCATAATTGCTCTGCTTGCGCAGTTAAATATGTTTTTTGGAAACGCAGTGCTTCTTCTTTTGTATGTAAAGCCCATTGATAGGTTTGAGAGTTCTTTAAATCAGATCTGATACTAAGATCGATGCTAAAAGAATAAACATTTCCCCGGGTGCTATATTCTATAATTCCCAGTTCCCGGAAAATCGCCAAAGCAATTTCCACCGTATGGCTAGCAGCTTTTGGGGAAAAAGTCCTTACGTAACGGCACAATTCTTCCAGTGTAGCCTGCCCCTTACCCTGGGAATCAATTTTCTTTTTAAGCAGTTTAAATAATTCACCGAGCAATTCTCGTTCTGGAGCCAGAGCTTGCAACTTATCACAGGCATCTGCAACCTGGGCTGGCCCTCCCAACAACACAAGCTTAGTCTGTCCCGGATTCTTAAGCACACATTCCTCCGGCTGGTAAGGCAGATAAAAAAGAATTACTTGCTCAAATAGATGATAATCACAGGGTGCCGGAGAGGTAGAAACCAAAATCTGCACTTGTCCGTTTTGGATAAACTCTACTAATTGCTTAGATTCTTGCATCCCTAGCAGGGGATGATAAACAGTTATTCTATCCATACCAGCAAAGGCTGTCTGGTTGAGTAGTGTAGCAATCTGAATAGCTTGGGCTGTACTTTCCACCAGAATTAGGCTGGACTTCTGACGATTTAACACATGCTTCAATTGTGCCATTCGGTCGGGACAATCCCTAAAATCCTCAATTTCAATATTTGCCTCAATAGTAGCACGATCACTAGGTGTTAGACAAACATTTTCGGACCGTTGATACAGAGTAAGAATACCCCACGGCACCAGACTTCTTAGAATCTCTTGATCCGGCAATTGTAATGATCTGGTAAAGAGCTGGTACAGTTCCTGAGAAGATCCTATTTCCTCCTGTAAGGTATCAACTTTTCCGACTTCTTTAAATTCCTTCACTTCCAGTTGAACTGAGGATCGTCCATTCCAAACATTAATAGACGGCATAAAGGCCATGTCTATGGTATCATGGGTGGCCAGCATCTCACTGTAAGAAGCCAGGTTAAAACCAATGCCATCCATGATAATTTGATCCTCCCGCACTCTCATCTTTAGATGGCCGCCGTTTTTACCTACTTCCCGGCAATTCAATACCGTAGCTTCGCAGCATCCTAAGATAGGTCCGGGATTGGCCTGGCCAAAGGGAGACAACTGATCCAGTTCCTGAACCGTATCTAAGGACAACTCGGTTAAATTCACCAGGGCATCCAAATCAAGGTTTGGTGTTAGGTGTTCCTCCGTTAAAATCTCCCCAGCCAGTCGGTTTACAGCGTGCCGAAAACCGATAATTTGATCTTCTTGAATACTAAACCCTGCAGCCATAGCATGACCACCAAACTGGTCAAAGTACTCCTGACAGCTAACCATCGCCTGATATAAATTAAAGCCCGGTATACTTCGAGCGGAACCCTTTCCCTTGCCCTCTTCTATACTAATCATAAAAACCGGGCGATAAAAACGATCCACCAGCCTGGAGGCTACAATGCCGATTACCCCAGGATGCCAATGAGTAGAAGATAACACCAGCACCTTGGCGTTCGCTAATTCGGGATCAGCTTCCACCAGGGCCAAGGCCTCAGCCAATACCCCTGCCTCCACCTGTTGTCTTTCTTGGTTTCCCCGATTTAAGTCTTCGGCCAATTGCTCAGCCACTGCCGGATCAGGGGTTAACAGAAGTTCTACCCCCAAAGAGGCATCGCCCATTCTACCAGCAGCATTTAACCGGGGTGCCAAACCAAAACCAAGTTCCCGGGTACCCATACCTTCTGTCTTAATGCCACCTATTTTAATAAGAGCCTGTAAGCCAGGTCGCCTAGTGTTGGCCATTTTGGCTAAACCGTGTTTTACCAGAATACGATTTTCTCCCTGTAAGGGGACAATATCTGCTACAGTACCCAAACAAACCAAATCTAAATACTCTTCCCAATCATGTTGGTCTAAACCGACCTTTTGGTACAAAGCTTGTATCAGCTTAAGGGCCACACCAACCCCGGCCAGCTCCTTAAAGGGATACGTGCAGTCCTGCCTTTTCGGGTTAATCACTGCCACAGCGTCAGGTAAACAGGTTGGGGGTTCGTGGTGATCTGTAATCACCATATCCAACCCCAGCGCCCTAGCTGCAGCCACTTCTTCAGTTCCACTAATGCCACAATCCACAGTGACCACTAGAGAAATCCCTTGTTCCGAAGCCCTTGTCAGAGCATCTTTATTGAGGCCGTAACCTTCCTCCAAACGAAGAGGTATAAAATAATCCACCCGACAACCTATTTTCCGCAAGGCCAGCACCAAAACACTGGTACCGGTGATCCCATCAACATCATAGTCACCGTATACCAGAATTTGCTCACCCTTATCTTTGGCTGCCAAAACCCGATCTACGGCTTTTTCCATGTCCTTCATCAGCCACGGGTTGAACATTCTGCCCAGTTCACTGCCTAAAAAGTCCCTGGCTTGATCAACTGTATATATTCCCCGGTTAATTAGCAACTGAGCAAGTACCTTAGAAATACTCACTTCCCAGGAAAGAATCTGTTGTAAAGCAGGATTCGGCGCTTTTACACGCCACATCTTTGGTCTACGCATGTATATCCCCCGGTTATTTCCACTAAATTATAGTTTAAATTATAAAGCAGCAATCCCCCCAGGTAAAGGAAAACACCAGAAACCCAATACGGTAAGAAATAAAAAATTTTGCAAACTAACGAATAAACACTTACTATTTTGTCAATAATCTTACTAATATCAACTAGTTTCTTAGCAAAGGGGTTGTAATTAATGAAAGAATTGACCATGTCACAATATTTTAAGGAAGTGAATAATCGACTGCCTGTAGAAGCAGAACGAGTGCTCAGGGCACTCATTGATGAAGGTAAGATGAACAAAGAAGAGCTGTCCTTAACGGCCAAGGTAAAACGAGCTGTACTGGATCATGTGGTCATGCAGCTATTTGCCCTCGGCCTGGTAGAAGTTACTTCCGAAGGAAAGAGTAAAATCTGCTCCTTAACCAAACTTGGCGAAGACTATCTGCATTTAATGAAAGAAGCTATTTAAGTAGTAAGATGGAAAGCCCTGCTAGAGTTCTAGTGGGGTTTTCTGCTTATAGGCCACTACCGATTCAGTCGCCGTTTGCTTTCATGTTGAAAGCCCCACCGAATAGGGTAGGGCTTTTAATATTAGAGAATTTTATTTAAAAATGCTCGGGTTCGCTCATTTTTGGGGTTACCAAAAATTTGCTCCGGTGTTCCTTCTTCAACGACCCTACCTTCATCAATGAACAGTACCCGATCACCAACCTCACGGGCAAAGCCCATTTCGTGGGTCACAACCACCATCGTCATGCCTTCCCGGGCCAGATCTTTCATAACGGTAAGCACTTCACCCACCATTTCGGGATCAAGTGCAGAAGTAGGTTCATCAAATAACATCACCTTGGGTTTCATGGCCAAAGCTCTGGCAATGGCTACCCGCTGCTGCTGGCCCCCAGAAAGTTGATCTGGATAGGAAGTTTCCTTATCGGACAAACCCACCTTGGCCAACAAATCCTTAGCGATGGCATTAGCTTCCTGTAAAGATATGCCCTTAACCTTGAGGGGAGACAACGTAATGTTCTCTAGAGCTGTTTTATGAGGGAACAAATTGAATCGTTGAAACACCATGCCCACATTTTGACGAATTCTATTGATGTCAGAGGTCTTGTCCGTTACACACATACCATCAATGGTAATCACCCCTGATGTGGGTTCCTCAAGTAGATTTAAACAGCGCAGAAAGGTACTTTTACCGGAACCTGAGGGTCCGATAATAACGACAACCTCCTGCTCCCTTACTTGTAAATCAATACCCTGGAGGACCTGTAATTGGCCAAAGGCTTTGTGCACATTGTTAGCTACGATCACCGGCCTGCAGCCTCCTTTCCATGCGGTTAACAAAGAATTCGGAGATAAGAACGGTCATAATAATATAGAAAATTGCCACTAGGAACCAAATTTCAATGGCAGTATAGGTGGTGGAAATAATCAGCTGCCCAGAACGGGTCAATTCTATTAATCCGATAACAGACACCAGAGAAGTATCCTTCATCATGGCAATAAATTCATTACCCAAAGGAGGAATAACTCGCTTAAAAGCCTGGGGTAAAATCACATACCGCATCGCCTGGATATGGTTCATGCCCAAGGAACGGGCTGCTTCCATTTGCCCCCGCTCAATGGACTGTATACCCGCTCGGAAGATTTCGGCACAGTAGGCACCACTATTTAAACTCAATACCGCCACTGAAGTCCAAAATTGATCCATGGGATGTCCCACCAACTTAGGCAAACCAAAGTACACCAAAAAGATTTGCACCAAGAGCGGTGAGCCCCGGAAAAACTCCACATAGATAACGGAAGGAATTTTGATCAGCGGCATGCGGCTCATCTTACCCAAAGCCACAATCAAACCAATAACACAGCCAAATAATACCGCCAAAATTGTTAATTCTATGGTTAGCCTGAGGCCTACTAATAGTACCGGAAAAGCCTCCTGCCAAATTTCAAGCACATACACATGATCACCACCTAATTGAGTTAATCGCAAAAATATGCGTAACATTGAATGTTACGCATACTCTATTGTACATGATATCGGGTTGTCAGTCGACCCTCTATTTAGGTTCTTCACCAAACCACTTCTTGTAAATCTCACCGTACTTGCCATTCTCTTTTAGCGTTTTGAGAGCGGTGTTAATCTTCTCTAAGGTCTCTGTTTTTTCCTTGGGAACAGCAATACCGTATTCTTCGGCAGAGAGGATTTCACCCACCATTTTAACATCTTTATTCCCTTGTTGGATAAAGTAAGCAGTTACCGGATAATCCATCACCACTGCATCAACGGCGCCATTTTTCAGTTCTAACATGGCCTGGTCACTACTGGTGAAATAGGTGATTTTATCTTTGCTGGTAGCTTTCTCAGCATGCAAGGCGCCAGTGGTACCACTCTGAACAGCAATTTTCTTACCCTGCAGCTCATCAAAATTTTTAATTTGGTTATTCTTTTCCTGAACAGCTACCACTAAACCGGATTTGTAGTAGGGCTCACTAAAGTTAACAATCTTTTTACGGTCTTCGGTAATCGTCATGCCAGAGATTACGGCATCAATTTGATTGGTCTGCAGAGCAGCAATTAAACCGTCAAAGCCCATGCTGCGAAAATCAAGCTCATAGCCTGCTTCTTCACAGATAGCTTGGATTAATTCCACATCAAAACCGGTGTACTTGCCGGTAGCCGGATCGGTGAACTCAAAGGGCGCAAAGGTAGCATCAGCACCCACAACCAACTTCGTTTTGGCAACGTCTTGTTTTCCTGTTTCCTTAGCAGGTTCCTTAGGGGCTTCCTTGCCACCACAACCTACTGCAGCCACTGCCAGGGATAACAACATCAAGGCCAGCAGGGCAAATTTGACAGCCTTTTTCACAGAATCTCCTCCTTAAAATAATAATCATGATTGCAGTACAACCTGTGCAAAAAATTGCCATTACCGTATAATTACTTAATGCAATTTATAATTTTAAATTCGCCCCAGGTCAACAAATTCCTCCCCCATATTTAATAAATTTTACGAAAAATATGTCCAAACTCCTTTGTACAAGGTTTGACACCTAAACCATTCGGTGAGAAAATAAACGGGTGTATTGCTCACGAACGGGTGAAGGTGGTTGTTCCTGTATGACTAGATTGAAACAAATACAAGCGGACCTGGCTCTGCTCGGGGTAACCTTTATCTGGGGGGTTACCTTTGTAGTAGTACAGGATGCCCTATCTGGCATCGGTCCCTATTACTTTATTGGGATACGGTTTGCCATTGCTTTTGCTTTTTTAACTTTGCTTTACTGGCGACGCTTTGCCTTTTTAAATAAAGATACGCTAAAGGCGGGTTTCATCATCGGTGCTGTTCTGTTTGTCGGTTATGCCTTTCAGACCGTGGGCCTACAATATACCACAGCATCGAATGCAGGATTTATCACTGGGCTGGCGGTGGTACTGGTGCCCCTTATTTCATCCCTCTTGTCCAAGAGGCTTCCCAAGACTACGGCCATCATCGGTATTACTTGTGCCACCGTGGGTCTGGCTTTGCTTTCTCTCAATAATGATTTCGGAGTTAATTACGGCGATACTCTAACTTTCTTTTGTGCCCTTTCTTATGCAGGACACATTCTCTTGGTGGGAAAATATGCTCCCCGGCATGACCCAGTGCTGTTAGCCGTCCTACAGATTGGTGTAGTGGCAGTCATCAGTTTGGCTTGTGGGGCAACCTGGGAAACCCTGCCAGCACAATTCACCAGACCGGTCTGGCTGGGCCTCTTAATCACCGCTATACCTGCCACCGCCTTGGCCTTCTTGATTCAGAACTCAGTACAACGCCATACTTCCCCTACCCATACCGCCATCATCTTTATAATGGAACCGGTATTTGCCGCTGCTACCGGTTGGCTATGGGCTGGAGAAATCCTAACAGAGCGACAGTGGTTAGGTTGTCTGCTCATTCTTATAGGTATGCTGGTGGCAGAGCTAAAAGACAGTATCGAAGCACAACCCGGTAGCAAAGAATTAAAGGGTGCCTAAAATTTTTTATTAACCGTATAATTATACACATAATCTCTCAATCAATATCTGTTTTTGACAAATCAACTTTTTAACAAATCAACAAAGGCTTTTATCCAGAAAGGAAAACGTCTTTGTAGAATAGAATTACTATATCACAGCGTTCGTTTGACTTCATTTAGAGGCTATAGCGAGGAGGTGACAATGCGTGGAAGGAATTTTAATGTTGATTTATATCCTGTGCATGCCCTTTGTCATTTTAGCTGTAGATCGGGCTTAATGTGAACTGCATAAAAAAAGAGTGGCGCAAAACTACTTTGCGTCACTCTTTTTGCTACAACATCGTTCATTGTGAACAGCCTCTTTTTATCGCTTCTCTTCATCCTTTATCGGACAAAGTGACAGTGGACAACCCTTGGATTGGCAGGGTGAAGTGCTGCAATTCGCCGTTTCCAGGAGCTCCTTTGCGGCTTCGCAGGGCTCACAGTGGATTAACACCTGAACCCCCGATAGTTCCCGTTCAATTTCTACTTCAATACTGTCACAGAGAAGATGGGCTGTGCCTACGGGAATATGTCGGGGTACCACTAAATGCAGATCCACATAGCGGTAAGGACCCGATTTGCGGGTGCGCAGACCGTGAAATTCCAGGAACTGATCCGAATGCCGCTGCAGTACCGTTTTAATGATCTCTTCTTCTTCTGGCGGCAAGCTAACATCCAGCATTACACCCATAGATTCTCTAATCAAATCAATGCTCGCTTTAATAATGAGCAGAGCCACCACTACGCCGATAATGGGATCTAGGATGGTATAGCCAGTTAGATATATGGCCCCTAAGCCGATAAGAACTCCCACTGAGGTATAAACATCTGTCCGCAGATGCCAGCCATCTGCCACCAGGGCTGGAGAATCGGTTTCTTTACCCACTTTAATTAATTTTTGTGATATGAAAAAATTGACAGTAGCTGAAATACCCATCACCAGCACACCCCAACCCAGGGATTCAATTTCTCCACCACCCCGCAATATCCGGGGTATGGCATGGATGAAAATACCCAGGGCTGCCAGCAATATGAGTATTGCCTCCAATATACCAGCCAGGTTTTCAAACTTACCATGACCGTAGGGGTGCTCTTTGTCTGCCGGCTTACCAGACTGGCGAACTGCCGCAAAGGCTATTACAGAGGCAATTAAATCTAAACCGGAGTGAACCGCTTCAGATATCACTCCCACAGAACCCATACTTAGCCCCGCCAGTAATTTTCCAGTGGTTAGACAGGTATTAGAAATGATGGACAGGCGCGCCACTTTTATTTTCGTCCCTTGAACATCGTTCAATGCCAGCCCTCCCTAATAAGAAATCCCGCGGGACCTCATCTTTGAGGATCAGATGAAGTCCCGCGGGATTATCCGCTGCCTTAATGGCCCGGCCCTTTGCCTGACCGTCACAGTATATCATAGCTAAGCTTTTCCGAGCAACTGGCTGCCTGTCTCTTTTCTTATTCGGGAAGCCAGCCCAGCACAGGCTTACGAGCAGCTGTTACCTCGTCTAACCGTCGTACCGGTGTGGTATAGGGTGCTTGCTTTACCAGTTCAGGGTTTTCCTTGGCCTCTTCTAAAACTTTGATAAAATTATCAGCAAATTGATCCAAGGTTTCTTTACTCTCAGTCTCCGTTGGCTCTAGCATAATAGCTTCCTCCACAATCAGGGGGAAGTAAACGGTGGGGGGATGATAGCCGTAATCCAGCAGGCGTTTCGCTATGTCCAAGGTTTTAACTCCCTGCTCTGTTAATTCTTGGGGAGGAGAGGCAACAAATTCGTGCATGCACACCCTTTGATAGGGGATTCTCACGTGCGTCGCTAACCTCTTCATAAGATAGTTGGCATTTAACACCGCATATTCGGACACTTCTTTTAAACCTCGACCACCTAAGGCACGCAGGTAGGTATAGGCCTTTACCACAACGGAAAAGTTACCATTGAAAGCCTTCACCCGACCAATAGACTGGGGGCGATTTTCATCCAGTTGATAATGTTCCCCTTCCTTGGTGACTACGGGCTTTGGCAAGAAGGGGGCTAAGGCTTCTTTAACCCCTACCGGTCCGGCACCAGGCCCGCCACCACCGTGGGGAGTAGCAAAGGTCTTATGCAAGTTTAAGTGAACTACATCAAAACCCATATCTCCCGGACGGGCATAACCCATGACCGCATTTAAATTGGCCCCATCGTAATAGAGCAAACCACCTGCTGCGTGTACTAAATCAGCAATGGCCTTGATTTTATCTTCGAATAATCCCAGGGTGCTGGGGTTGGTTAGCATTAAGGCGGCCACATCAGGACCTATTACTTGTTTTAATGCCTCAATATCAACATTGCCCCGCTCATCGGACTTCACTTCCACCACTTTAAATCCACAAAGAGCGGCAGTGGCAGGGTTGGTACCATGGGCAGAATCCGGTACGATAACTTTATTACGACTGGTTTCTCCTTTACTCTCCAAATAGGCCTTGATGGTTAACATGCCGGTCATTTCCCCATGGGCACCGGCTGCCGGTTGCAGGGTAAAGGCATCCATACCCGTAAGCTCAGCTAAATCCTGCTGGGTTTCGTACATGAGTTGTAAGGCACCTTGGACCAGCTCCTCGGGTTGGTAGGGATGCAAATTAGCAAACCCATCCAGTGCCGCCGCATCTTCGGCCACCTTGGGATTATACTTCATGGTGCAGGAACCCAGTGGATAAAAACCTACGTCCACACCAAAATTTAGGCGGGACAACCGTACAAAGTGACGGACAGCATCCAACTCGCTAACTTCCGGTAAGGGGGCTTGCCGTTCCCGTAGATATGCCTCCGGTAAAAGTTGATCCAGGGATACCTCGGGTACGTCGTTGTCTGCAAAGGTTACCCCCTGGCGTCCCGGGGAACCCAGTTCAAAGATTAATTTTTCGGTCATGAGAGTGCCCCCAATCGATCCACCAGCAGATCAATTTCCCGCCGGCTTCTTTTCTCGGTTACGCATAATAGGATGTGCCCAGCCAGTTCGGGGTAGTAACGCCCTAAATCGAAACCGCCCATGATGTTGTATTTTAGTAATTCTTGATTAATTTTCTCAGGAGCTATCGGTGTCTTGATAACAAACTCTTTAAAGGTTGGGCCTGACCAAACTTCGTAGCCAGGTAGCTTAGCCAGCAGGTTTTTGGCATAAGCCGCCTTCTGGAGGCAAAGCTCTGCCACCGTCGTTAATCCCTGCCTACCTATAAGGCTTACATAAACAGTTGCTGCCAGGGCACAGAGTGCCTGGTTGGAACAAATATTAGAGGTAGCCTTATCTCGCCGAATATGCTGCTCCCGTGCTTGCAAGGTTAAGACAAAGGCCCGTTTGCCATCAACATCCACGGTTTGCCCCACGATACGTCCGGGCATTTTTCTTAGATATTTTTCCTTACAGGCTAAAAAGCCAAGGTAAGGACCCCCGTAGGAAAGAGGCAGCCCCAGAGACTGACCCTCTCCCACCACAATATCCGCCCCGCATTGTCCTGGGGCTTTTAGTAAACCCAGAGCAATGGGATCGGCGCAAACCACCAGCAAGGCCCCCACTGCGTGGGCTGCCTCGGCCAGCTTAGTCAGGTCTTCGATGCCGCCGAAAAAGGTAGGATACTGTACTAGTAGGGCAGCGGTATTTTTATCTAACAAGGCTACTGCATCCTCCAAAGAGGTTACTCCCCCTAGGTAGGGGGCCTCTACCAGGTTGATACCGGGTCCGTAGAGGTACGTTTTTACAACATCCCGATATTCTGGATGAACAGCAGAGGAAATCACTACCCGGTGCCGCTTGGTGGCTGCACAAGCCATGAGCGCTGCCTCGGCCAGGGCACTGGCCCCGTCATACATGGAAGCATTGGCAGCATCCATGTCCGTCAGCAAACGAATTATACTTTGGTATTCATAGATAGACTGGAGAACTCCCTGGCTGATCTCTGGTTGATAAGGAGTATACGCGGTATAAAACTCTGCCCGGCCTAAGATATGTTTTACCGCACTGGGGACATAATGATCATAGGCACCTGCTCCTAAAAAACAAATGCTCTCCTCCACTCCCGTGTTCTGCTTGGCTAAGGAGGCCAGATGCCTGGCAAGATCCCGTTCGGTCAGACCCCCAGCCACCCTCAGTTCACGGTTAAGCCTGATATCCGGGGGAATATCTTGAAATAGCTGATCTGTGTGCTCAATGCCAATGAACTCCAACATCTGTTGTCGCTCAGCATCGGTATGGGGAATAAATCTCACGCTTACCAACCTTCTTCCCTTAGGCTTCTTCCACCATCTTTTGATATTGTTCGGCATCCATTAGGTTTTCCAACTGAGACACATCGGATATTTCTACCACAATCATCCAACCCTGACCGTAAGGCTCCCGATTAACCAATTCAGGAGAGTCCGCTAAGGCTTCATTTACTTCTACTACCTTACCACTTACCGGTGCATAGAGGTCGCTGGCAGTTTTCACAGATTCTACTACGCCGAAGGTGTCTTCTACTTCCAGACTTTCTCCCACAGAGGGTAGTTCAACGAAAACGATATCTCCTAAAGAATCCTGGGCAAAATCGGTAATTCCTATCACCGCTCTGCTTCCTTCTACCCTAATCCATTCATGCTCTTTACTGTACTTTAAATCTGCTTGTAATTTCATAACTTATACCCCCCGTTTGTAAAATGGTTTTGGTACTATCCGCGCTTTGACAGGCTTATTGCGAATCATTACATCCACTTCGCTGCCAGACTCTGCATACTGAGCCAATACATAGGCCAAGCCAAGGTTTTTAGCCAGAGTCGGGGCAAAGGTACCGGACGTTACCCAGCCAATTTCTTGCCCTTCTTTTTGCAGGAGATAGCCCTGACGGGGAATGCCTCGTTCAATCATTTCTAAACCCACCAGCCTGTGGCTAATTCCTGCTTTTTCTTTGCTAAGGGCTTCCCGACCAATAAAATCAGGTTTGTTTAACTTCACTGTCCAACCTAAACCAGCCATCAGAGGCGAGATTTCGTCGGTCAGTTCATGTCCGTAGAGAGCCAGACAGGCTTCAAAGCGCAGGGTATCCCTGGCCCCCAAACCCACTGGTTGAACACCCTCCCCCTGCCCTGCCGTTAGGATAGCATGCCAGAGAGTTTCTGCATGTTCGGAGGCAAAATACAACTCAAAACCGTCCTCCCCCGTGTAACCTGTACGGGAAATAAGACATTGTACCCCTTCTACCAAACCGTAAACAAAACAAAAATACTTAATTTCATTCAGATTAATGGCGGTAAGCCTTTGTAAAACCTTTTCAGCAACGGGTCCTTGCAGAGCCAATTGGCAAGTCACTTCAGACACATTTTGCATCGTGACATCCTCTTGGTCCACAGCCTGATTCTGAAGCCAGCGATAATCTTTATCAATATTAGAAGCATTAACAACCAACAGGTACCGATTGTGCTCCAATTGGTACACCAGTAAATCATCAATGGTACCCCCCGCGGGGTTACACAGGGGTGAATATAGAGCACAGCCAGGCTTCAATCGCTCGACATCGTTAGTGATTAGTCTTTGCAGCAGATTCCTGGCACCTACCCCAGCAATTTCGATTTCCCCCATATGGGAAACATCAAATAAACCGGCTGCAGTCCTCACAGCCTGATGTTCTTTCAGTATTCCTTCATACTGAATTGGCATTTGCCAACCGCCAAATTCAACCATTTTAGCCCCGGCAGCTAGGTGAGCATCATAAAGAGGCGTACGCTTCAGTATAGACACACCCTCCACCTCCTTTGTCATAGTATGTTCCGGGTAAGAATTCTTTACCAGAATACAAAAAGGACAGAATTATACCACGCTGGTATAGCTCTGTCCTTTTAACCTGAAAGATGACCTCTATTCCTAGAGGCTTCCCCTTTGGTGTCCCACATTATTAATAGGTGGGAACTCTCCAGAGTACGTCTGGCCGCAGTCCTTTTGCCTGAGAGTTTAAACGGTTACCACAGCACGGTAAGCCCTCGTGCTCCTTCGGCGCCCTCTTTTCGGGTCTCTCCCACAGCCATCATCCGTAAGTATTCAATTATCCGATAAAGATAAGTTTCTGTTACAACTTAAAAAATCCTTGTAAGTAAAAAAAATTTTTTCAGATTAGTAAAAATTATTAATCCTACGCTATCATATGTCGTTAAAACTTGAATCATTGATAAATATTTCTGCCAATCCAGGAAATAATGATACCAGCCGGTTTTATCATTCATAAACTTGCCCTCTGGATAGCTCCGTCACTCTCTGTGGGTCTTAGAGGACGAGGTTCCTTGGGAGTTATGGTGATAAACCGGTAAAAGAAGCCTCCCTTTTTCGGGGGGGTTTCTTGTTCCTAAGGAGGCGACAGATATGGAAATCAGCCAAGAGACAAAATCTAGCAGACAAAATAAAAGACCTGATAAAAAAGAAAAGAAGCCTACACCAATGGATTTATTAAAATTAGAGATCGCTGGAGAATTGGGCCTTAGTGATAAAGTGAAGCAAGAAGGCTGGGGAGGTTTGACTTCTGCCGAATCTGGACGCATCGGGGGTATTATTACACAGCGAGCCAAAAAAGGGCTTATTGATTTGACCGCCCTCAGAAGCACTAACTCTTCGGAAACTCCACTCTAATTTTCTACCCCTAAATCCCTTTCACTATGATATATTGTAACCTACATTTTAATTTGAAAAAGAGGATGCTGAGAGATCACATGAAAAATTCACACCCAAAAATCACTCCGTTTTTAATGTTCACTGGTAAAGCTGAAGAGGCCATGAATTTTTACACCTCTCTATTTGACCAATCAGAAATAATTCATATAACTCGTTATGGACCAAACGAAGCTGGTGTTGAGGGATCCGTATTACACGCTACATTTTCCCTAAAAGGACAAATGTTTATGTGTATTGATAGTAGTGTTAAACATGCATTTACGTTTACTCCTGCAACATCTCTGTATGTAACGTGTAATACTGAAGAAGAGGTAACTAGGCTCTTTGAGCAATTATCTCAAGATGGCAAAGTTTTAATGCCGCTAGGAGCGTATCCCTTTAGCGAAAAATTTTGTTGGATTGAAGATAGATATGGTTTGTCGTGGCAATTAAGCCTTGGGTAAGGCTCACTATCATAATTACCTACATTATGCAGCCAAGCAGTATCTTATTTATAACAAATGATTGCCTAATCCTCTCAATTCATCCCTTCCCACCAGGGAGCAAAAACTTGCTGCTCATTGGCAAGCTCTACTAGCTCGCCGATCATTGGCGTAAGCAGCCTATAGTCCTTATTCTGACTGGCAGCATTGATTCGTTGAAATGGTTCGTCCCATGGATGATTGGCAATGGTGAACTTGCCTGCATGCCCCGGTAGCAAGGCCTTGGCCTTCAGGTCTTCGGTCGCCTGGGCTGCTTCCTCCGACATCATGTGTATATAGGGCCAATTTTTGTCATACTGACCATTCTCCATAATGGCAAGATCAAACCCTTGAAAAGTTTCTCCAATTTGCTTAAAATGCGGTCCGTAGCCACCGTCGCCGCTAAAAAATATCCGGTGCTCAGGGGTTACTAGAGCCAGGCTTGTCCACAACGTCTTATTTCTGGTCAGCATACGCCCGGAAAAATGCCGGGCTGGCAGCACATGAACAGTGAAATCATTTTCCAACTTTACTGCAGTAAACCAATCTGCTTCATGGACTATATTCGCTGCAAAGCCCCACTCTTCAAAATATGAGCCTACTCCTAAACCACAGATCACATTTCTGATTTTTGGTTTTAGGGAAATAACCGTGGGGTAATCCAAGTGATCCCAATGATCATGCGAAATGAGCAGGTAATCGATGATTGGTATGTCATCTGCTGTATATGGATTGGTTCCTTTAAAAGCTTTGTTGGCAAAGGAAACAGGTGCTGCAGAAGGGCTAAACACCGGGTCAATCAAAATCCGTTTGCCCCCGAGCTGCACAAAGTAGGAAGAATGACCCAGCCAGATAACTACATCCTCGTCTTTATCCAAAGCCATAATATCTGTCTTTATGGAAGGAATGTCGTCTACCGGCACCAGACGTTCTTTTTTGACGAAAAGAAAATTCCACAATGTAGAAAAGAGATTGTCTCCAATAATTTCGGGTGTAGGAAGTAAATTCTGAAATTGCCCGCCAGCGTAATGCGGTGAATTCTTGATTCGTTCAAGTCGTGCACCTGCCGGCAGGGTGCCAAATTTAGGATGCTGCAGATAAAGACCTATGCTTAAAGCTATTACAACAATAATTATTAAGGAAACTAACAACACTTTTCCGAACCGTCCTTTCATACTTATAAGCCTCCTGGTATCCGCTAGCATATCATTTTGGGCCAAAACTATCCATCAACAGATAATACACTAAGCACATAAGAAAATTTTCCATGGCACTAATCAAAAAATTCTTCTTCCACACCTGTGGTTTATCACCCTGATCCTATCCAAAGAGATGCTAACTTATTACTTAAAATAAGTCTAGCATTTGAAGTTAAGTTCAAGTCAAGTATTTTTTCGGTAGTCCAGTTTCCTGCGCTTCCCTTACAAAAAGAAGTAGAAAAACATAAAGGTCAACAAACAAAAAAAATCCCCCAACAGAAGGGGGAAACAAGCAGGCGCGCTTGTAATATTATTATTTAGCGGGTAATAACCCCACTAAAGCAGTAATCTTTATGATTACCCCTCTGGTATCCCTCCGCTTGCGCTATTTCATCCAATGCAGTGGTGGCTAAATCCTCACAAAGCAGATCAACTTCTCCACATTCCCGCTCATCCACCGTTTTTAAATAGCGCTTACATTTATCGCATAGATACACACGGTATTGTTTGTTTTCATCAATCGCAATAAAGGAAGCTTCTGAAGCACCCTCCTCCTCGCAATAGGGGCAGCCCAATCGTTCAAAATGCCAATTCATTTCACAACGCTCGCAATATAGCTCACGATGCCCATCTTTACCGGTAAGCTTAGCCAGAGTTGGCTGATCTCCACAAATCGGGCAGTATCCCTTCCGCCAGTTACTTATTTTAACCTGACTTAGTACCATGTCCCCATATTTCTTTAAAAGGGGTTTAAAGGCGTTGGCGGCAATGAACTCCAACAGACCTGAAGGAGCTTTTATCTCTTCGGGAACTTTAAAATTTTTACCTTTCACTCGGAACAAAGACACTATTAATTCTTCCCTTTGCCCCTGGGATAATTCTTCCAGGCCTTTTAAAAACTCTTCCGTTACTGGCTTTGGCCCAACCTGCCACCTTTGACAGGCTTTTGCCACCGAGTAAAAATGTGTAAATACACCGGCTGCCTCGATTTCCGGCGGGGCTATAGCCAGGGCCGCTTGGCCCTGGCTCCACTGTTGCATTTGTTCGGAGTCAAAACTAACTGTAAACTCCAAGAATGGCTTATCTTTTTCCAGATCCATTAGCTCGAGATAAAAATCCGCCAATCTCTTTATGCGATCCATTGTCTCCACTAGAGCAACTCCTTTAGTATCTGTTTACGTACTTGCCCCCTGGTGATCCTCGTGTACTAAAATGTTAAAGTTTTCAGCAATAAAGCAATATACTAAACAACCAATGGAGATCAAACCAATACTAACTGCCCATTCCATGATGGAAGGGAAATACCAACCACCAAGGGCGGCGGACATTCCGGTAAACACCACATTCATGCGGTTGAAAATTAGCCCCCCGCTGACCAATATACCAAAGGTGATTAAACCCTTCCTTGTATTGCTCATGCTACTAAAAGCGATGTAGACCGGGATCATAACTCCCAAGATAATCTCTGCCATAAACATATTTCCTTCTAAATTCCCTGCAAAGATCAGGTTAACAACTCCCCTAGCAGCCAGATCATAGAACTTCAATCCAAGATACAGAATCATAAACACACCGGCTATCCGTACCAATCCACGTAAAACAGAAATTGGCACTTCATGTTTGAAAGCCTTACCCGCCAAGGCTGTTTCAACACAAATCATAGCGGGTCCTACAAAGAAGGAAGACATTAGGAACATTAAACCAATATATGGAGACCACCATAGTGGGTATAGCTTATCAACCATAATGACATACAGTGCGCCAAGAGAGGACTGGTGCAGGGTAGGGAAAATAATTCCCAAGACCATCAATACAGGTAAGGCCTTTTTAAAGAAATTATGATATTTGGTACCAACCTTTTCGGTGACGATTTCACCAAATTCCAGTACCTGCACGGTGGTATAACAGGATACACACCAGAAAACTTCAAAGAGCACCGAGGTATGACCCCAGGATACAAAGGGTCGCCAAAAGTTAAACCATTGACCAATATCCATAAACAAACCAGCCATAACTAATAGGTAACCCAGCAGTGAAGTTAACATAGCGCTACGGGCAATGGCAAGATACTTGTTTCTATGCAGTACGTGCACGATAATGGCCGTACCGTACCCCCCACCTGCCAACGCAACACCGGTCAGAACATCAAAGCCAATCCATAGGCCCCAGGGCCACTGATCATTAAGATTGGTAGCGCTTCCTAAACCAGTAGCCAGTCGGTAAAGCATACATACCACACCGAGGCCAGCCAACAGGATTAATATTTTGCGGGCAGTGGTCATCGTAAATTTCCATTTATATGCAGCTATTTCTTGAAACAACCCTTTATCTGCCGACATTGTTTTCCCCCCTAATAACCATTTGGTTTGCCATTTATCCGTTGCCTACAGGTGAACATCTTTGTTATCGCTTTCGGAAGCGACTTGTTCACGCCGTTTTGTATAATGATACAGAACGGTCAGTAAAGTACCCCAACCCACCGCAATAATCGGTGTATACTTCAGGAAGTCGTGAGAGTACTCGGGTAACGGTCTGGTACCCAGATTGGGACGGAAGCCAAAGTCTTCAAAGGGCACATCGGAAATATATAGCCAGGAGGTTCCACCGGCTTCTTTTTCCCCCAATACCTTTTTAATATAGGAAGGGTCACTATTGATTCTGTTCCAGGCTTCTTTTAACAACTCATCCCGCTCACCATAAACGAGAGCCCCGGTTATACAAGTATCCACACAGGCTGGTGGTTTACCATAGCTCAAGCGATCATATTTATCCTGGGGATCAAAGCAAAATTGGCACTTGGCAATCAACGGGAAGGTCTTTTCCCACTCATACTTAGGAATATCGAAGGGACAAGCCAACATGCAGTAACGGCAACCAACACAAAGGTGCGGATGGTATATTACTGCACCAGTCTTGGGGTCCTTCTCCAAGGCTTTGGCAAAACATGCCGATACACAAGCCGGGTGTTGGCAATGCATGCATTGCTTCTTAGCCGAGCGAATTTTATATTCACCAGCCATTTCCACCACTTTAAATTTGACAACGGTATAGGTATCACCATCCATATCCGGTGGCCCAGTTAAACCATCTACAAACTCGGGAATTTTAGCAGGTAGATCATTCCATTGTTTGCAGGAAACCTGACAGGCTTTACAGCCGATACATTTTGTTATATCCACAAGGACTCCCTTGGCCATTTATTACACCTCCAATAAAAACTTGCTAGTTTCAACTCTTGTTTGCCTTTCTTACATTGCAAAGAAATGCTTTGTATTCCGGTATGTTACTGTTCGGATCACCCACCGAGGGAGTCAAATCATTGGCCGAGGCACCTGTGGCTATACCCATAAAGCCCCAGGAGTAAGGCATAGATATCACTTCGGTTTCTTTGCCGTTGACCATTAGCGGCACACAGACACCGTTAACAGCCGCCTTACAAGTGATTTGGCCCCGAACAGATTCCACAATAACATCATCACCATTCTTAACCCCAATTTTTTGGGCTAAACTAGGTGAAATGTTAACAAACATATGAGCTGAAATTTCAGCTAAGGAGGGACAATTCCGTGTGGTTGCACCACTTTGGTAATGTTCTACCAGATGAACAGTAATGGCCACACAGGGATATTTCTCGCTACCAATTTCTGCTATTTTGCTAAATAAACCGGTCTTAAAGGTAAGTGCCATAGGGTTATTTTGTTGCTGAGAGATAAGATTTCTAAAGGGACTTTCATAGGGTTCATAGTGTTCCGGCAATGGGCCGTCACTTAAGCCCTTGACCGCAAATAAGCGCCCATGACCATCCTCGGACATAATATAGGCATCCACAGCCGACTTCTCCGGTGGCACCGGAATAGGAGGGTCACTGGGATTAGGTGCTGGTTCTGTGGCCTTAAAGTCGGGTACGTCTGGGATTACCCATTTGCCCGCCAGTGCATCCCATCTGGCATAGGGCTTCTGGGGATTCCAAGGGTTGCCCGCAGGGTCGGCAGAACAACGGTTGTAAGCAATACGGCGGTTAGCTGGCCAGGAAAAGGCATATTGCGGGAAAACTCCCATGCCAGAGGGATCTTTGTTGATGCGGCGTTTACAAGCCGGCACCTTGGCATCCTTATCCTCAAACCAATAGCCACTGAGAACCCAGTTGCCGCAAGCCGTGGAACCATCCGCTGCTAACTTAGCAAAACCCGATAGCACATTGCCGGTGGCAACCTCGTAGCCGTTAATTTCTTTAGCTACCTTGGCAATATCCGGTTCTTCTTCACCCGGCAGATCATAATCCCAGACCATATTTAATACTGGATCAGGGAATTTACCACCCTTTTGATATTCTTTGCGGATGGTATTAAACAAGTTATAGAACATCCAGAGGTCGGATTTAGCTTCCCCGGGCGGATTAACAGCCTTATAACGCCACTGCATCCAGCGCCCGGCATTGGTAACCGAGCCTTCCTTTTCAAAGGACATGGCCGCCGGCAAAAGGAATACTTCGGTCTTGATCTTACTTGGATCAGCCCCTGGTCGTTTCCAAAAAGCTGCTGTTTCAATTTCAAAAATATCATAAACCACCAGCCACTCCAAATTTTCCATGGCTTGGTTGGCTTGGATAGTGGAGGGTCCGCCAACGGAGGGGTTCTGACCGGCTACAAAAAATCCCTTAACTTCACCTGTGTCCATGTAATTGAATAAACTCATATAGGAGCGATTTTTTCCGTCATGTTTAGGCAGCCAATCATAACAAAAATCATTTTCTGGGGTTGCTTTATCCCCGTACCATGCCTTTAACTGACTGATTAAAAACTTAGGTTTATTAGACCAATATCCCGTGGGGGTTTCCTTTTCAATATACTCCGCCAATGTTTTGTGTTTATTGGCGTAAACCATGCCTAGGTAACCGGGTAGATTGCCATGCAACATAGCCATATCGGTGGAACCCTGAACGTTTTGTTCACCACGCTGAGCATTGACACCACCGCCGGGAATACCCATATTGCCAAGGAGCAGTTGCAGTATGCAAAGTGCTCTGGCATTTTGTGTGCCAACGGAGTGCATGGTTATACCCATACCATAGATAACACAGCCTGCTTTATCCCGCTTGCCACTGGAAGCATACATTTCACAGACCTTTCTGTATGTATCTTCCGATGTACCAGTAATTTGACAGACAGTCTTAATATCATAGCGGCTTACATGCTTCTTGAGGATTTGGAAAACACAATTGGGATCTTGTAAGGTGGGATCCTTTTTGATGACATCGCCATCCATTTGGTATTGCCAGGTAGCGGTATCATAACTTAGTTTTCCATCAATATCTGTAAAGCCTGAGAAGACACCGTCTTCGCATTGATAATCTGGGTGTATTAAAAAGCTGGCATTGGTATAATTGAGCACATAGTCTTTAAACCAAAGATCGTTCTCAATAATATAATTCATCATGCCATTAATGAATGCAATGTCGGTACCAGGCCGTAGCCGTGCATGGACATGACACATACTGGCTGATTTACTTACCCTTGGATCAACGGCAATAAGTTGAGCACCTTTTTCCTTGGCTTTCATGGCCCATTTCATGCCCATGGGGTGGTTTTCGGCAGTATTTGAGCCAATGATTAAAATTACATCGGCATTTCTATAATCAACAAAGTGATTGGTCATAATTCCGCGTCCGAAACTGGGAGCCAGACCGGCTACCGTGGACGAGTGTCAGAGGCGGGCACAGTGTTCAATATTGAGCATGCCCAGGGCTCTGTACATTTTGTGCAATAGGTAAATCTCTTCATTATCAAGGGCTGCTGCACCAACGTGAGCCATGGCAGTTGTCCTGTTGACAGTTACGCCATGCTCATCCTTCTCCACAAAGGATTCATCACGGGTTTTCTTAACCCGCTGAGCAATCTCAGCCATAACCCAGTCCCAGCTTTTCTCTTCCCATTTACTACTACCAGGAGCACGGTAAAGGGGTTTGGTAACCCGCCGTCTGTTAGATTCACGGTTTCTTTTTTTGTTGATAACGGTATTTCCTTCAATGATGCCGTTTCCCTTAGGACAAATGGTTCCGGCATTAACTGGATGGTCTGGGTAACCTTCACAAAAGACTAAACGGTCTTCTTCGTTAGAATACAGCAATAGGCCGCAACCGCAGCCACAGAAACAACATATAGAATAGGTTTCTTTAACTTTTCTAATTTTGCCAGGTAGTTTTTCTCCGGTAATTTTACCCTGGGACTCTCCGGCTAGGGCAGGAGTAGCTACCAAAGTTAACCCGGCAGTTCCAAGGCTTATATTTTTCAAAAAATCGCGCCTATTCATCTTCCGCATGATGTACTGATCCCCCCTTGTATATATGGGACTCAAAAAATTAGTTTTAACTATTGAAATATCACTAATTGGGTCGGATTTTTTAAACCCACACTCCCTTCTTTAGATTTTACCCTCAGGAGCGCAGTTTAAATTTATCCTGCAACAAGTCTGCAACCCCTGGTGCATCATCAAGTTGGAAAACTGGCACACCTATACTCCAGGGTATATCACTTACCAACCCAATTAGTTCATCCGGAGTACACAAAAGTTCTGTGCCTCTCTCGGAACGACTGATTTCAATTTTAGGTTTATTCGATCTTTTATAACCTTCCGTTATGATAATGTCAGTATCATCACTAACTATTTCTGCAATCTGATCTAAGTTTAATTCCTCAAAAACCCTTGTAATCATGGCCATTTTTTGAGGTGAAGATATGACCACTGTATCTGCACCAGCTTGGGAGTGGCGCCAGGTATCCTTGCCTGGTTTATCAATGTCAAAGCCATGGACATCGTGTTTTATTGTACATACCTTGATATTTCTGTACTTTAGCTCTTTAATTAGTTTTTCTATAAAGGTTGTTTTGCCAGCGTCTGATTTTCCTACAACTGATACCATGGGAATGTTTGCCATTTACCCACCTCCTTATCTATTTAAAATATTTAAAATATTATGAATTATTAGAATATAACAATACTATAAAATATAGTTAGGCGATAATAATATGACCTTCACTTCTTCACCAATATTTAGTGGGCCTTTTCCCCCAGGGATATCAATAAGTGCATTGCATTGCAACATTGATTTTAAAGCCCCCGGACTCTGCGTGCCACTTGGAACAGCATGATAATAACCGTTTTTCCAGTAAACATTTGCCCGCATCATGCGTCGTTGCTTGCTTTTTTTCGTAAAGGGTTCCTCCATAATAGCCGTTACATGGGGTAAATTTACCTGTTGCAAACCACTTATTTTTTGTAAAACAGGTCTAATCAGCATATAAAAAGTAATCATAGCTGCTGCGGGATTTCCAGATAGGCCAACGATCAGGCGACCATTTTTCTCACCGCAGACAACCGGGGTTCCCGGTTTTATATTTACTTTCCAAAAAAGGGTGTTAGCCCCACTTAGGGTTATGGATTCTTTGACATAGTCTCTTTTGCCCACTGATACCCCGCCCGTGGTAATGACCATATCATTTTCCTGTAAGCAACTATCCAGCAAAAAAGCTATCTGATTCTTGTCATCAACAGTATTCCGATAGGGAACCGGCACCCCCCCTGCCTCCGTTATCTGAGCAGAAATTGCGTAGAGATTACTGTTGTATATTTTCCCTGGCGCCCTGGGTTCATCAATCCCTACTAATTCATCACCAATGGATAAGGCTGCTACTTTAGGCCTTTTAAAAACTTTTACAGTTTTTCTTCCTAAAGAAGCTAATAAGCCTATAACGGCAGGAGTAATCAGCATCCCTTTGGAAAGGATCTGCTCTCCTGCGGGAACATCGTCACCTTGATTGATAAAATTATCACCCGGTTTAAGTTGAGAAAATAGTAAGACGTTGTCTTCTACCAGTTGCGTGTCTTCTATTTTTATTACGGCATTGGCACCAGGGGGAATTGGTGCACCGGTAGCTATAGCAGCAGCTTCTCCAGATACTATGGGCCTTAACGGCAAATCACCGGCAAAGATATTTTGATTTACCCTCAGAAGGATTGGCTGTTCTTTGCTGGCGGAAATTGTATCTTCGGCTATAACAGCATATCCATCCAAAGGAGACCTATTAAAAGGAGGAAGAGAAAAACTAGTAATAATATTCTCATTTAAAACTCGTCCCAAAGCATCAATTATATCGATTTCATCAAAACCAATCGGTTTTGTATACTTCATTAAGATGGCTACTGCTTCTTCAAGTGGTATATCCCTGTACATTTTAGCTCTCCCATTTAACTTTCTTAATTTATTAAACTAAGAATACTAACTTCATAAACTAATCAACTAAATATTTTTGGATGAGCCATGTATCTTCTACTATTGTTTTTCTAAAACCCTTGTCAGAAAACTTAAAATTTGTTACTATCAGTAAGAAAATGTCCGATATTTAAAGTAAAATAAAAGTATTTGATGTATAGTGGTTTTTAACTGCTCGTTTTTTGTTTTCATTTTTTGGTTTTTTGTGTTGCTTATCCAAAATAATCTTAAGAATTTTTCATTCGCACTCTCCTTTCCCACCGATGCTTGTAAAATTATCGATTCAATTGGTATTTTTAACCTTAATAGTTAACGTCAGTATAATGCTTCTGAGACACCAAGTCAACAGCAATATGCTTCTAAGAATCGACGTTATTAATAAATACTTCTGAGAAGGAATGTATATGAGTATTTCAGAAAGATTTAAATTACTAAGGGATACCCTTGGCTTAACCCAGTCTTTGATGGCTCAGGACTTGGGCATAGATAGAAGTCATGTCGGAAATATTGAAAGTGCCTCAAAAAAGGCTTCTGATTCCTTACTAAAACATATTTGTGTTCGGTATGGTGTCTCAGAATCATGGCTGATAAACGGCGAAGGGGAGATGTTTACATCTCCCGAGGAAAGAATTAAGAAATTGGTAGAACAACTAAATAATCAGCCATCCATAAATTCTTATTACAGTTACCTGGTTAACAATAAACTGCCCCTGCAAAATAGTTTGCCGGAACACCTACAAACTCAGGCTGAGTTGTTAGAGGAAAAAAAGGAAGTTATTAGGAAGGAACTTGAGACGCGGTGGGAAAAGTCTGCCGGAACTGTGACACCAGAAAGTACCTCTTCCGTTGTCCAACAGCTACCCTCTGGTGACATAAAAGAACTCGAAGAAATGAAACAAATACTCGAAGACCTTTTTAACGCTGGCACCTCCTATAGAGAATGGGCAAAAATACAATTTAAACATGCTTTTCCGGAAAGAGTGGTTGCTCAAGCCCGAACTCAGTCACCGTGAGAGAGGCCAAAATAAACCTATAGATATAAACGCTAATCAGGCCAACACCGTGCTTTCTTTTATAACTCGGTGTTGGCCTGATTAGCGTTTATATTCTATGATGACAGATACTCAGTACCCGTCTATTCTTTTAAACGAATTTTCTTTTTCCCGCTTTAATAGGTCCACTAAAATATCCAAAGTATTAAAAAAATCATTTGACAATGGTTTCTCTGAGGCATTACAAACTAGCTCATTAGTAACGTTAATAATATTTCTGTGCACCACATCGTGCTCAATCAGTGTAGCCATATCTGCAATAACTAAGGCCAAGGTTAAAATAGCATCCGTATCACTAATCTTTGTTGTCATCCCATCGCCTCCGACCACAAAGTTAAGTCTTACTATAGTTTAATGATTACATTTCTAAACAACAAAAAAGTCGGCATATGCTCCTAAAGAAAGCAGCACAAACCAACCCTACATAACAAGGCGGAATAATGCGCTCTCCTTTCCAAAGGGAGGCTAACCCGTTTCCCGATTAACCCTATACGGCCATAGCACCATCACAACAGTATTAGGTATTATGGCTCGGAGAACTCTATCTTTATATACAAAAAAACCGCATAAAAGTGCGGTTAAAGGCATGTTTAATAAACCTACCATCCTTTCCACACGGGAGGCGCACCCGTTTCCAGGTGAACCCTAACGGCTAGAGAACCATAATCTACTATCACAGGTTCCAAAGCTCGGAGGTAACTACTTTTGTAATTTACAACTTCTGTACCAAATTTTGTTAGATTGTATTTATTATGCCAAAAAAAGTTATGTATAGCAATGATTACTTTTTGAAAAAAAACAATAATTTGACTATAATCAATAATTTATTTTTTATTCGAAAAGATGAAAAAGCATTATTAGAAAAACTTGGCTTCGCAAAGTCCTTGACGCAGGCGAAAGCCTTAGTTTTTCTTATACTTTTTAATTTCTGAAAGTGAAACAAAAATCCAGCCCCCTGAGGCTGGATTTTATAGTTTCTTGAATTTTTTTGTTGGCTTTATCTAGTAACTATGATGTTCCTTCACCACTCCCGCACACCGAGGACACAGGGTGGTGTGTTCGGTATCTTGGCCCACTGCTTCATGATACATCCAGCAGCGTTCGCACTTATCACCTTCAGCTGGAGTTACTAGCACAGCCAGCTCCAGTTCTTCTGCTCGGACTGCCTCTGCCGGTGCAGCTTTGAGCTGCTGTAGGTTTACTGTGGAAACAATGAACAGAGTAGTTAGCTCATCTGCCATCGGTTGCAACAGGTCTGCCACTTCGCCAGCGACGTAGAGATCTACTTTCGCTTCCAAAGCGTTACCGATAACTTTATTTTGGCGAGCCAGTTCCAGAGACTTTAGTACCTCTTTGCGGATTTCCTGAAACTTATCCCATTTTTTCTCCAGTTCCACATCCAGATATTCCTCATTTACTTCGGGCATATCCAGTAACTGCACACTGGCTAATCTCTCGCCAACCACTGGCATATGTTTGTAAATTTCCTCAGTGGTAAAGGCCAGTACCGGTGTCAGTAGCCGCACCAAAGCATCCAGTGCTTCGTAGAGCACGGTCTGAGCAGCCCGGCGCTCCAGGGAAGCCGGTGGTGCCGTATACAGGCGATCCTTGATGATATCCAAGTAGAAAGCGCTGAGATCCACTACACAGTAATTGTGAACAGCATGGTAAACAACGTGGAACTCGTAGTTTTCGTAGGCACTAAGTACCCGCTTAATTAACTTGTGCAGTTCCAATAGGGCTACCCGATCCAGTTCGGGCAATTTTTCATAGGTTACCTTATCTTTAGCCGGATCAAAATCATACAGATTGCCCAATAGGAACCGGGCAGTATTTCTGATCTTCCGGTAGGACTCGGTCATCTGTTTGATAATGTTAGGAGATACTGACAGATCACTGCGGTAGTCTGCAGAAGAAACCCATAACCGCAGAATATCGGCACCCATTTGGTTAATTACTTTCAGGGGATCTACCACATTCCCCAGGGACTTAGACATCTTGCGTCCCTTTTCATCCACCAGGAAACCATGGGTTAGTACAGCTTTGTAAGGTGGTTTACCAGTAACAGCCACCGAGGTGGACAGGGAAGAGTTAAACCAGCCACGGTGCTGATCGCTGCCTTCCAAATATAAGTCTGCCGGCCACTGCAGTTCCGGCCACAGCTCGGGCTGATCCAATACGGCCAAGTGACTGGAGCCGGAGTCAAACCAAACATCCATGATATCGGTTTCTTTACGGAAGTCCTTACCTTTGCCACAGCAGGGGCAGGTGAGGCCCGGTGGCACTAATTCGTTGGCGTCTTTGGCAAACCAAATGTCTGAACCATACTCTTTAAACAGTTTTTGAATATGAGCGATGGTTTCCTCGGTAATAATTTCTTTGCCGCAGTCGTTGCAGTAGAAAATGGGAATAGGCACACCCCAGGTCCTTTGACGAGAGACGCACCAGTCGCCGCGACCCTCCACCATGTTGTAAATACGGTTTTGGCCCCATTCCGGTACCCATTTAACATTACGAATGGCATTCAAGGCATCCTGACGGAAACCTTCCACCGAAGCAAACCACTGCTCCGTGGCCCGGAAAATAATGGGTTGCTTACAACGCCAGCAGTGGGGGTACTGGTGCTTAATCTGAGCATGTCCCATCAGTGCTTCCCGTTCTTTTAATTCGTCAATAATGGTTTTGTTAGCATCTAGAATAAACTGGCCGGCAAACTTGCCGCCCTCGGCAGTGAACTTACCCTTGTTGTCTATGGGAGCCAGCACAGGCAGATTGTATTTTTTCCCTACAATAAAGTCATCCTCACCATGTCCTGGAGCGGTGTGTACCGCACCGGTACCGGCCTCCAGCGTAACATGATCGCCTAAGATAATCAGGGAATCGCGCTCCACAAAGGGATGGTGGCAAACCACCCGGTCCAGCTGTTCCCCTTTATAAGTGGCCAAAATTTCTGCTTCTTCTGTTTCCATTACCTTCTTAAAGGCTGCCAGCAGTTCTTTAGCCACTACTACTTTCTGCCCCTTCACCAGCGCTAAAACGTACTCAAATTCCGGGTGTACACTAATGGCTACGTTGGCGGGCAAGGTCCAGGGAGTGGTGGTCCAAATAACCAACGCTGCATCTTCGGGCAGCACGCCCTTGCCATCTTTAACAGCGAATTTTACATAAATGGACGGTGAGGTCTTGTCGGCATACTCCACTTCCGCTTCGGCCAGGGCCGTTTCGCAACTGGCACACCAGTAAACCGGTTTTAAGCCTTTATAGATGTAGCCCTTCTTGGCCATTTCACCAAATACACGGATCTGAGTGGCTTCGTACTGAGGCAGTAAAGTAATGTAGGGACGCGCCCAGTCTCCCCGTACGCCCAAACGCTGAAATTCTTCACTTTGAATATTGACAAACTCCAAGGCATAATCTTTGCACTTTTTGCGAAACTCCACCGGATCAATCTGGTGACGGTTAATACCCAGTTGCTTGATGGCCTGTTGCTCAATGGGCAGACCATGGGTATCCCAGCCTGGGATATAGGGGGAGTCGTAACCACTCATGGAGCGGTATTTAACAATCATATCCTTCAAAACTTTATTCAAGGTATGCCCCAGGTGAATATGCCCGTTGGCATAAGGAGGACCGTCGTGCAGAATATACTTAGTCTTGCCTTGGTTCTTCTCCTGAACCTTATTGTACAGATCCATCTCTTGCCATTGTTTTAAAATTTCCGGTTCCCTTTGGGGTAAATTGCCCCGCATGGGAAACTCGGTTTGGGGCAAATTTAAGGTTTTGCTGTAATCCAATATCGTTCACTCCTGACGTTTGTTTATGCAAAATAAAAAACCCGTCCCTAAAAAGGGACGAGCTGATAACCCGCGGTACCACCCTCATGAACAGATAAAACCTGAACACTCGATACACCTTTAACGTCGATGTTAACGGCCAAACTTACTCCCCTAATCCAGGGTTTCAGTAGGCACCTCCCGGGTGATCTTCAAAGGATGGCTCTGGCCCGGCTTGCACCAATCCCGGACTCTCTGTACAGACTCCCACCAATTTACTTTCCCGTTCACTGGAGATAAGCATATTTAAACGTCATTATTATATCCAAATCTGACACAAAGGTCAATATTTCTTAAAACAGTCGGGCTTACCAGTATTCTAGGCGCTTTCTTTCTCGCCATTTTCTTCCTCAGTCACGTCCAGATTCCCCTCAACCATTGAAAGCTGAGCCTCTAAAAATGCTTTAAACTTCACCTTAAAGATATTGGCTTGTTTCTCCAGCCTGCGGTATTCCTCCAGGATAGCACCCACTCGCTCGTCGGCTATTTTTAGCATTTCTTCTGCTTTGCGAGAAGCATCGTTGACCAGCCGTTCTGCCTCTTCCTCAGCCTTCTGCTTCATGGCCTTAGCTGAAGTTTCCGCCTGCTCTAACATCATTTTTGACTCTTTTTCAGCATTGCTACGCATGTCTTCGGCACCTTTTTGGGCCATGACCAATGTCCTTTGTAACGCATCCTCAAGATCCCGGTAGTGAACAATACTTTCCTCACTTTTGCCCAGACGTTCTTTGAGTTCGTGGTTCTCCACATAAATTTTTTCATAATTTTCTTTAATTTTTTGCACCCAGGCATCTACCTGCTTTACATCGTAGCCACGCAAGGTCTTGGTAAATTCCCTGGTTTGAATTTCTAAGGGCGTTAAAACAGACATCTGAAAAACACCTCCGGTTATACCACTTTGCTGCCATTTTATACTGTTTCTACGAATCCACTTTAAGGGAACTTATTTAATGTGGATTCGTATTACAAATATCTTTTTAATACTATACCTATTCGGCCACTTTTGGTGTTTCCTTTAACCTCCGCCACCTCAACCCTGCCGCGCCCTCGCATCGAAAGTATATCTCCTGCCTTGAGCTGTGCGGCCACATCTGAGCAACTCTGCCAGTTAATACTCAGTTTTTCTGAGAGAATTTCTCTGGCAATACGGCTGCGGGAAGTGCCAAAGCCCGCTGCCGCTATAGCGTCTAACCGCAAAGAAGCTACAGTGGTATTGATCTCCTTCACTTTTAAGTCTGGTAACGTAAGCTCTGCGGGTGTTATTTCCCTTACTTCCACTTTTACTTTGTGTACCTTGGTTAGATTGGCCCTAAGATAGGCTACCACTTCCTCCGTAGCTGCCACCTGACAGCCTTCCTCAGTGACAATGAGATCTCCTATCAGTTCTCTTTTGATACCCAGACCTAGAATGGAACCTAAAAAGTCCCGGTGGTTTACCTTAACCAGTTTAAAATTACCTTCCACTGCCAATAAAGAAATCCGAAAATCCACTTCAGACTCGTCTAAATAACTTGGAAAAATGGCTGTGCGAACTCTCTCAGCGGCATCGTATCCGCCAAAGGTGGCAAAATCCAAATCGGGGATACGTTCCAGCATAGAAATGATCAGACCCGTATGGTACGGGTCATAAAAATTTGTGATGATTGGACAGTGCTGCTTGAGAACCCTTTCAACGCTGTCCAGAACCTTAGCCAGCAATGCCTTTTCCTCTGGATCGTTGAGGTGATTTAAGAAAGACTGGCGGTTCAGTTTCATTTATCTCACCAAGCCAAAGATTAAGTTCTGAATCATCCGTAACACCAGGAAAGCAACAATAGGTGAAATATCTATCATGCCCAAAGGTGGGATGATTCTTCTAAAGATGTTGAGATAAGGATCGGTCGTCTCATACAAAAAGCGAACCACCGAATTGTGAGGATTATGCGGAAACCAGGACAGCAAAATCCTGGCTAACAGCATCATCTCATAAACCCAAAAAGCAATGTTAAGAAAAGAAATGATGTTATACATACTTCAACCCCGTTCTATTCTTATTGTGACTTAGCCCAGGAAAAAATGCTTTTCTCTTTATACTCTCTCCTGGTTTCATTGGCAATGTCTATGTTATTAGGTACAAAAAGAAAAATATTTTGACCCACCTTTTCCATATTACCGCTTAAAGCAAAGGTTGTCCCACTGACAAAATCAACAATGCGCCGGGCTTGCTCAGCACCGGCCTTTTCCAAGTTTACCACCACTGCCCGACGGTTTTTCAGGTTATCGGCAATATTTTGGGCCTCATCAAAGGAAGCAGGCTCACAGACCACCACTCGAAACTGCCGTCCGGTATGCAGACTTACCACGGGAGCGTTTTTACGCGTGGTTTGTGGTTGTACTTCATTCCTTTCGAATTCCTTTTCCTCCTTTGATTCCTCCACATCATCAAAACCCATCATGGCGAGCATCTTATCAAACATCCCTATGGCCATAAGTATCCCTCCTTATTTCCGGCTGCCAAAGATTGCTGTACCAATTCTTATCATGGTGGAGCCCTCCTCTAGGGCGACTGCAAAATCATTGCTCATCCCCATCGAAAGCTGTTCCATCCTTACACCGGGGATTTCCCTTAGGCCGTAGGAGATATTTCTTAACTGTTTGAACACCGGCCTTACTTCCTCTGGATTCTCTACATAGGGTGCAATGGTCATTAGCCCCTGAATAGAGATACCCGGTAAAGTTGCTGCTTCGCTAATAAACTCTCTCACTTCCGGTACCGCGAGACCAAATTTGGTTTCTTCGCCTGCCACATTTACCTGCACCAAAGTTGGTATGACAATCCCTGCTTCCCTAGCCCGTCGGTCCAGTTCCAGCGCCAGAGACCAACGATCCAGTGAATGAACCATGACAACCTTACCCACAATGTATTTAACTTTATTGGTCTGTAGATGTCCTATCAGATGCCAGTGGGCTCCCTCTACTAAAGGATGCTTGTCCGTCAGTTCTTGTACCCGGTTCTCACCTAAATCAACCAAGCCAGCAGCAACAGCTTCTCTGGCTTTATCTGCAGTCATATTCTTGCTAACCGCGATAAGCTTAATGTCGTTTAGATTTCTGCCGGATTTCTCAGCACTTCTGGCAATTTGTTCTTTGATCAAAGTAATATTTTGACTTATGCTCAAGTTTTCTCCCGCCTTATTGTATCCTGTCTCCCTCCCGTGCGTACTCAGGGTTTAAAATATAGCGTATGCCGGGTTGAAGATCTTGTCCAGTTATCTGTACTTTTCCTGCCATGCGGTTGGTAATCTCTACGGGAACCCAACGGATCAAACCCTTCCAGAGGATATATAAACCTGGGCTATTATCCTTAGACACCAGGGATGCTTCATCCACCAGTAGGCCCTCCAATTCACCGATTACCAACTGAAAATCAATTTTACGCTGATGCATAATTTCATCGGGATAATTTTTCAATATTAATAGCATTCCCGGCTGCTCATTAGAAATCAGCTTATCTACTTTGGCCTCTAACAGATGCTGTTGCCAGTGCACCTTAACACCGGAATCTTTTTTAGCCTCAATTTTACTAAGTTGTTCCTTGGTGACATGGCCATAGACGTAGATCGGTGCTAGATTATCAATAACTTTAGCCACTACTTGTCCCTTTTCCACCACAGTAGGGGGAACACCATTACTATTTATTTTATCCAAAGATGGGATTTGTACAATGTCAATATTGCCAGGAATGAGAATATTTTCAAAACCATCCACATGAGTACATAGCATACCACTGGTAGTTGACTTTACTGTATAGGTTTTGGCACCGGAAGCCGACTCCAAATCGGAAGCACTCAGTATACCAAGCTGAGTACCGGCTTTAACCCTTTCCCCGTCAGATACAGTAAATTTCATACTCCCCTTTAAGGGTAAGGATATCGGGTATTCCTGCTTAATTAAAACTCCCTGTATAGAAAATTCCTGTCTCACAACACTTGACTGCAAATCTTGAATTTCTAGCAGTTGATGAAAAATTAGGGTTTTGATGCCAAGCACCAGATACCACAATGAACACAGCAAGACTGTGGCAAATAGGAGGCCAAAAAATAACAACCGACCTTTTTTGACAACCCGTTTTTTCCTGGGTCTCCTTTGTCTTTCCTCATATGAAAAATTTTCTGTCATGACCACACCTGCCTTGTATTACCATAAAAGGCTTCGACAGGTAGTAGATGAATTCCTTTGTAAAAAAAACGCCCTTTAGGGCGTTTTTAAACTTTCGCACATTTTCTTCTCGTTTAGTTTAGTTCTTTCCATTCTCCGGTTGCTTGAAAAATCACCGCTTCCCCAATATTTGTGGCATGGTCGGCAATGCGCTCCAGGAATCTGGCCACAAACAATAAATAGGTTGCCTGACCAATGGTATCAGGATCTCTTTTCATAAAGGAAACCAAGTGTTTGTAAGTTTGGTGGTAAATATGATCCACCTCATCGTCTGCCTCACACATTTCTCTGGCTTTATCAGGATCGTTATGCACATAGGCATCCAACCCATCCCTAACCATTTGTTGGGCCAGTTTGGCCATGGCTGTAATACTCACCAGTGGTTTAATCAGTTTCTCCTCTACCAGGCACATGGTAACCCTGGCAATATCCACCGAGTGGTCTGCCATCCTCTCTAAACTTATAATAATGCGGATACCTGTGATTAAAATACGTAAATCCTTCGCCATCGGCTGCTGGGTGGCAATAATTTTGATGATTTTATCTTCAATTTGAAAACGCTGCTCATCTACCAGATCATCCCCCTCGATGACTTCACCTGCTAAGATGGGGTCCTGGGTAGCCAAGGATTTAACTGCATTATAAATCAATTTTTCCACTACACTGGCCATTCGCAGAACATCCTGCTGCAAATCCGCCAGCGCTTTATCAAAGGATTGCCGGGTGGACAAAGTTGAAACCCCCTTACTGTCATCAAGAGTCTTTAACCAAAGCGACCGGTAATATAATCTTCCGTACGTTTATCCCTAGGACCGGTAAAGATTAACTCAGTGTCGCCAAACTCAACCAACTCACCGCTTAAGAAAAAGGCTGTGGTATCAGAAACCCGTGCGGCCTGCTGCATGTTATGAGTGACAATCACAATGGTATATTTACTCTTTAGTTCCCGAATTAATTCTTCTACTTTTAAGGTAGAAATGGGGTCTAAGGCGGAAGTTGGCTCATCCATCAGTAAAATTTCCGGTTCTACCGCCAACAACCTGGCAATGCAAAGTCGCTGCTGCTGACCACCGGATAGTCCCAAGGCCGGCTTGTGGAGGCGATCCTTAACCTCTTCCCAGAGAGCTGCGGCTTGCAAGCTGCTTTCCACTATTTGGTCTAATAAGCGTCGATTCCTTTGACCATGGATTTTGGGCCCGTAAGCAATATTTTCATAAATCGTCATGGGGAAGGGATTGGGACGTTGGAATACCATCCCCACCTTTTTCCGCAGGGCCACTACATCCACTGACGATTGGTAAATATCTTCCCCATCCAGCAAAATCTGTCCCTCTACCCGCACACCCTCAATTAAGTCATTCATTCTATTTAAAGTACGTAAAAAGGTGGACTTACCACATCCCGAAGGTCCGATCAGTGCAGTCACATGCCTTTCTTCAATGTCTAAGTTTATCTTGTTCAATGCCTGCATTTCCCGGTAATATAGGTTTAAACCTTTTGCTGTGATTTTATAAGCCACCGTGTTACCCCCTATATGAACAAACCCATCATTTCGCATTGCCTCAAGTGTAACAACATCATGTTATCCCTTTGTTGTCATAATGTTAAAATCCTGTTAATAAACAGACTGCTGTTACCTAGGTCTTTCAACCAACGGTTAGTTCCACTTTCAGAGAGTATAAAGATTCTATTGACGAAAGTATAAGAAAAACTACGGCTTCTGCCTGCGTCAAAGACTTGGCGCAAGCCAAGTCTTTCTAATCTAAAGGCAAGGTAAAATAAAAGGTACTTCCTTCCTGGCTGCTGGTTGCTTTTATTTTCCCCCCATGAGCTTCCACAATATGCTTGGAAATGGACAAACCAAGGCCAGTTCCCCCCATTTCGCGACTTCTGGCCTTATCCACTCGATAGAACCGCTCAAAGACCCTTGGTAGACTCTCCTCCGAAATGCCAATACCCGTGTCAGAGACAGTCACTGTGATTGACTGCTGATTAAACGTCACTTCAACGTTAACTTTCCCACCTGTTAGGGTATATTTAATGGCGTTATCCACCAAGTTGACGATCACCTGTGATAGAAAACCGAAATCCCCCGGTACCGGTGGCAAATCGCTGGGAATGACTTCGGTCAATTCGATATTTTTATCCTGGGCCAAGCCTTCAAACATCTTGATGGTGTTATGGATAATATCAGCTAAATCAACCGGCTGCTTGTGTAGGATGGTGCGCCGATCTTCCAAACGGGAGAGCTTTAACAAATCATCGATTAAATTAGCCAATCGCTTGCCTTCTGTATGAATGATCTCTAAAAAGTTTTTCGCAACGTGGGGTTGTTCCATAGCACCATCCAACAGAGTTTCCACAAACCCGTTAATGGAGGTTAAAGGTGTCCGCAGTTCGTGGGAAACGTTCGCCGCAAACTCTGTTCTCATTTGCTCTAATTTTCTTCTTTCTGTTACATCTGTAAGAAGACCCACTACGCCCATTTTCTTATGCTGAGCACCCTTCAAAGGGGATATTTGTACCCTAAATAACCGGGGTTCCGGGGTAAGTACTTGCAACTCGTTATTTAACACCGGCTGCATGTCCTGCAAGGCACGGATAAAAAGCTGCTCTAGTTCGTGATTGCGGATTACTTTAATTAACTCAGTACCAATCCAACATTCTTCCTTAATATCAAAAATGCTCTCCACCACCGGGTTAATTAAAATAACCCTCCCATTTTTATCCAGAGCAATCACACCATCGGCCATGCTGTTTAAAATAGCTCTGGCACGGTTGCGTTCCTCTGTAATCAGAAAGAGGTTTTTGCGCAATTGCCGTGCCATGTAGTTAATACTCCAGGCCAGTTCGTCCAACTCGTGTTCACCCTGCACCCGGATTTCCGTATCTAATACCCCCCCGGCCATCTCCTGAGCCGCTGAGGTAATTTGTTCCACCGGAGTAATTAAACGCCTGGCTGTCAGCCAAGCCAAAAAGACTGTAGCCCAAAAAGAACCCAACAGTACCGTTAAAAGATTTACCAAACCCCATCGATGAAAAAGGGTCAGCAGAATAAAGATGCCAAACAGTAATACATAACTACCAATGGCACGCTGACGAATGCTCGTGAGCATTTGATTCTTAGACCTCCTTAAAGCGGTAACCAACACCTCGCACCGTATCAATCAGCTGTGGTGCCTCAGGAATCTGCTCTAATTTCTGGCGTATGTGTCTGATATGTACGTCCACGGTTCTGGAATCGCCGGAAAAATCATACCCCCAGATTTGCTCTAAGAGAAAATCCCTGGTAAATACTTTGCCCGGATTGCTGGCCAAATAACGCAGCAATTCAAATTCCTTCGGGGTAAGATCTTGTTTGATGCCATTGTAGGACACCACAAAACGATCCGGATCAATAATCAATTTACCAATAATGACTCTCCCCGGTTCTTCGGAAACCTGATGATCTACCGTTTGGCGTCGCAGCCGAGCCTTCACTCTGGCAATAAGTTCCCTGGGACTAAAGGGCTTCGTAATGTAATCATCTGCACCCATCTCCAGCCCCAGTACTTTATCCAACTCTTCTCCCCGGGCACTAAGCATGATAATGGGTATGGTACGGGTAGTATGATCCTGCTGTAATGACCGACATACCGCAAAGCCATCCTGTCCGGGAAGCATTACATCCAGCACAATAATATCCGGTGTCTCTTTTCTGGCTATTTCCAAAGCCATGTTGCCATCAGCAGCCTGCAGTACCTGAAAACCCTCTTTTTCCAGATTAAATCTCACCAGTTCGCGAATGGGTTGTTCATCGTCCACAATGAGAATCTTGGGCATCTTCTAGCCTCCCTTTATCATGATGAGAGATGCCATCCGTCCGGTTTTTCCCCGATCTGCCCGGTAAGAAAATAACTCCTTATGACGGCAGGACGTACAAAGGCTTGCCACCGTAATATGGTTCCCCGACACACCGGCAGCCAGTAAAATTTTACGGTTGGTTTCCCATAAATTTAACAGCCAGCGATCGGTACCGGCTGGAGTAAGCAACTCTTGCCAGTAGGAAAATTTCTTTGCTAAGGCTTGCTGTACAGGTACGTCCACTTGGTAACAGCAAGGCCCAATAGAGGGACCTATGGCTGCCAAAATATCGGCTGGATTAGAGCCGTATACTTCACTCATGCGAGCTACCGTCTTGCCGGCAATTCCTTGGACAGTGCCCCGCCAACCTGCGTGGGCCAAACCCACGCAGGTTTTTACCGGGTCATACAGGAGTATCGGCACACAGTCGGCATAATAACTGGATAGAGGAACCTCGGGAACATTGGTGATGAGGGCATCGGTATCGCTCAGAGCGGTAGCATAGTCTAATGCACCCCGTCCCCTGTCTTCGGCTGTTACCACTGCTACCTCACTACCATGCACTTGTACACCAGCCACCAAGTCCTCTGCTTTCACACCCAGGGCTTCACAAACCAGCTTACGGTTCATTCTCACCTTTTCCGGATCATCCCCCACATGGAAAGCCATATTGAGGCCATCATAGGGAACTGAACTGACCCCACCCAAACGAGTGGTAAAACCATGGGTGATTTTACCCGTTTGTTGAAAGGAAGCAAACTGAATATATTGCAGTGGTCCTCTACGCTCCATCGTGATACCGTGCACCCGAGTCCCCCCTCTTTAGCTTACATTGGATTGTGTTTTTTCTTCGGGCAGCACCTGGTTCATCTGAGCCTCTAGCTCAGCCAACTGCCGCAGCAGTACAGAATACTTGGTAGGCGACAACTCCCCTTGTAGCATGCCCTGCATTCTCTTTTGAATATTACCCCAAGTTTCCAGAAGAACTTCCGGTACAGCTTGCTGGACCTTAGCCAATTCAATCTTCTCCAACCAGTAAGGCACACTAGCCTCTATACCCTCTGCTTTAATCAAGCTTTCCAGGTTGGCAGCAGCCTTTGCTTCCCCGTGTACCACAAAGACCTTCTTCAATTTATTACTAAACTGTTTGACCCAATTGAGGAGAGCCGTTTGATCCGCGTGGGCAGAATAACCATCAATGCGGCGAATTTCTGCCTTGACCACCACTTCCTCCCCGTGTATGCGGACAGTCTTTTCACCGGAAAGAATGCGGCGACCCAGGGTGCCTTCAGCTTGGTAGCCTACGAACAGGATAGTAGAATCCGAGCGCCATAGGTTATGACGCAGATGGTGCTTAATGCGTCCTGCATCACACATCCCGCTGGCAGAGATAATAATGGCCCGGCCATTCATAAAGTTCAGTTCTCTGGATGCTTCCATTGTTAATGTAGTTCTGATGTTGGACATTTCCAGTGGGTTGCAGCCTTTGGAGATTAATTCCTTGGTCTCTTCATCGTAGAGGTTGCAATTCTTTTTGAAAATCTCGGTGGCATTGATAGCCATGGGACTGTCGATATAAATGGGCATTTCCGGAATGGCCTTTTTCATCTTCAGCACATTGATGCTGTAGAGAACATCCTGGGTACGCCCGGCGGCAAAGGCAGGAATAATTAATTTACCGCCTTTGTTATAGGTATCTACAATGGCCTGCTGCAAAAGCTCCAGCTTATTGTCCAAATCCTGATGTTCACGGTTACCGTAGGTGGATTCCATAATGACATAGTCGGCTTCGGCAATCACGGAAGGATCCTTAAGATAAGGCTGGCCGGTGTTGCCAATATCGCCGGAGAAAACCAGCTTGGTTTCTTGGCCATTTTCCCTCACCCACATTTCAACCATGGAGGAACCTAAAATATGCCCGGCATCCCGGAAACAAACTCGTACATCGGAACCAACAGATACTGTTGTATCGTAATCTACCCGTTCAAAAAACTTCAATGCATAGGCACCATCATCCGCGGTGTAAATAGGCTCAATTAACTTGCGACCCTGACGGCGATATTTGCGGTTTTTCCGTTCAACCTCCATCTCCTGGATATGACCGCAATCGGGCAATAGTATTTCACACAAATCTACGGTGGCAGAGGTGGTGATGACTTTTCCTTTAAAGCCTTGTTTAATAAATTTCGGTAACAACCCACTGTGATCAATATGGGCATGGGTTAGTACCACGAAGTCCACACTGCCCGGACTGATGGGAAAATTTCGGTAGTTGCGCTCTTTAATTTCCTTGGAACCTTGAAATAAACCACAGTCCACCATAACTCTGGTGGAACCTGTATCAACTAAAAAACAAGAACCCGTTACCGTTTCTGCAGCTCCTAAAAATTGAATGTACAAACGAAAACCTCCCTTCAATCGATACTAACTATTTCTTGCAATTATGACTAATACCTTCATTTCGGGCAAGAATCTTTCTAAATTAGACAATAACCTCTGTCTGCGTGGTGACAGTAGCAGCTTGCTAGAGCATAAAAAAAACACCTGCCAGAAACAGGATGCCTTATGCCAATCATATTAATTTTATATAATCCTGTGTACCGTGGAAAAAACGCATAATACTGACTGTTTGGGATGCTTCATTAACTTTGTACACAAGCACGTAATTTTTAATTAACGCTTTACGGTAGCCTTCTTTTCCCAGTCGTTTATCTTGACATTGTCCATACATCAGCGGATTTCTTTTTAGAAAACCAAAACATGCAGTCATTTCATCAAGAAAATCCCCGGCTGCCTTTGGATTAGCCAATTGTATGGCGATGTACGAAACAATATTGTCCAAATCTTGATATGCAAGCTCTGAAACAATCAATTTATACATTATATTTATCTCGTATACTTTTTAAAGCCACTTCAGCATCAAATGTTTTCCCTTCCACTATCTGCTCCTCGGCTGCAATAAGTTTGCTATAAACATCAAGCATAAACATTTTTTCTTCGTATACTTTCATGCTCATGATTACCATATCACCATAACCATTCTTTGTAATAAAAATAGGTTCGTTGGAGACATGACACATTTGAGATATTTCACTGGTGTTTTTTAAATCACGAATTGGAATAATTTGAGGCACAACTCCCCCCCCTTTATGGGTTTATTGTACCATAATTATGTCCCTCAATCAAGAAAAACACCCGAAATGATTGTCAAGGGAACGGCAGACTGTTACAAAACCATCTACAAATTACTTGGCGAGACAGCCTGGGGGGTGTCAAGGGGACGGTTCGAGATCACTGAAAAAATACCCTATTTCAAGCAGTCTTGAGTAAATATTTCAAGTAATTTCCCATAAAGAACAGTTTTACTTCCATAACACAATATTTTTTATCAAAACAAGAGGATACCAGGCTGGCTATCCTCTTTAAATTTACCGCTAATACCGTTAATTTTGCTTGCATTTGCATACTTTTTAGACCATAGCCACGGGCTCGGTCTAAACCATGAAATCTTTTTATTTCTCCGTTTTTTCCTTCATGACAGGCTCTTTTTTTGTACGCTAACTTGAATTCTTCTGTCTTCTCTCGTTTACTATATCCATAAAATTCTGGGGTATTGACGCTCACTTCAAGTATTTTT
>NZ_FRAR01000013.1 GCF_900142375.1 Desulforamulus aeronauticus DSM 10349
GGACCCACCGGAGGTATAATCGGTGCCTTTGGGGCTTTGTCCTCGACAGTAGGAACCATCGCATTGACGAATACATCCGTTGATGTGCCGATGCCCAATCAGAGTACTGCCTCGGCTGGTCTTGATTTTACAACAGCGAATAACATTACAATCACGGAAGATGGAACCTATCGCATTGATATCAGTGCGCTTGGCGCCTTTAGTGTGGATGGAACCGTTACCATTAGCTTTAGCGTTGATGGAGTTCCACAAGCAGCTACGTCACAGGGAATGGAAGTGCTTGCCGGAGAGCCAATTACCTTTAATCTGATTAACTATTACGATCTTACTGCAGGAGAGCAGTTATCGGTCCAAATGAGCTCTTCTGTAGCAGGTGATTTCACTTTTCCAGTTGCGGGTTCAGGTGCAGTCTTATCCGTTGAACGGATCGCTTAAAATATAAGTTGGTATCTGCTCGCTTACTGTGCACTTAGTGCGGGGGACAGATAGCAATCCAAATGAGCGCTGCTGCACCGGGTACTTTCTTACTTCCGATTTACCATAAAAGTAGCCCTAAACCGTGGATTTTCATGGTTTAGGGCTATCAACAACCTGAAACGCACTGGTTTCCCAGTGCGTTAATTTTTATGATTATCTGGTAGCATAAATCATTTGGCCATACTTAGCAGATACTGGTAAGGAGCGCAGGAAAGAATTGCTAGCAGAATTATCAAAGAAATACAGTGCTCCGTTGGTGGGGTCGTTGCCATAGAGAGCGTCTTTGGCAGCCTCAATGGCAGTGCTTGTGGCAGGGCGATTGATCCAGCCGTTTCGCACAGGGGAAAATTGATTAGGAGCATAAATCACATCTCGAATAGTGTTCTGGAAGGTACTACTTTTTACTCGGTTAAGTACTACCGCAGCTACACCAACCTGAGCTGAAACAGGTTCACCACCAGCCTCGGCAGTAACCAGACGGCTCAGTAAGTCAAGGTCTTCATCAGTAAAAGGGATTACCGGGCGTTTAGCACTGCGACTAACTTCCGCAGCCATGGGAGTAGTGCTGCGGGTAGCAGCAATGGGTACAATCAACTGCTGACCCGGATAAATTAATGTGCCGCTTAAGCTATTGGCTAACATTAAAGATTCTGGACGCAAGCCATTTTTTTCAGCAATTACATAGAGGCTATCCCCCGGTTGTACGGTGTATGTAGAATTGGCAGGCTGGGCTTGAGTCGCTGCTGGTTTTGTCTCTGCTGGGAGACTTTGCTTATCGGGTATATTTAATACTTGACCAGGGTGAATCAAATCTTGGCTGAGATTGTTAGCAGACTTGATTTTATCAATACTGATGTTGTTTTTTTGACTAATGGTATATAGAGAATCTCCTAAGGTCACGGTATATTGGTAAGCATACACTGCTGTAGCGGGCACAAGTAGGCCTAAAAGGCAAACCAATACTATGGCCCGTTTAAAACGGACAAAGAACTTCATATGAACTTTCCCCCTCTTTTGGCCTTCGAGGTTAGTTGACGGGTTCGGGTTGAAGGGCACCCTACCGCACCTTTTAACACCTCCGTGGAAAGGTTACGGATTCACCCCGGGTATATTTAGTCCCCCGTACTCCGGTTTTGCCGGAGATTCGGCCTGTCTTTTTAAGTTATGGTCTATTGTACAAGTTTTCCATTACTTCGTCTATCATCAAAATTTGGAAATTAATAAAACATAGTATTTATTTTGCCGGAAATACTAGTTTTAAGCCTTATTAAGAAATATAACCAGGGAGTGAAAAAAATTGAAATTACAGAAGGGTGTTAAAATAGCGGTAATTGGTGCCGGGCAAGTGGGAGCTTCGGCTGCCTTTGCCATCTTGGCCAGTGGTTTAGCCAGTGATTTAGTTTTAGTCGATGTAAATAAAGAAAAGGCCGCCGGTGAGGCTATGGATTTGGGGGATGCAGCCGCCTTTATCAAGCCGCTGGATATTTACTCTGGTGATTATGAAGATTGCCAAGGTGCCAACATTGTTGTATTTACCGCAGGAGCTAACCAAAAACCAGGCGAAACTCGATTGGATCTAGTGAATAAAAATATTGCCATTTTAAAAGAAAGTCTACCCCACTTATTAAAATACTGTGGTAAATCTATCTTTCTCATGGTGGCCAATCCAGTTGATATTCTTACCTATGCAGCGCTCAAGATATCGGGGTTGCCCCAAAGCCAAGTCTTTGGTTCTGGAACAGTCTTGGATACCTCACGGTTTAGATCAGAACTATCACAATACTGTGGCGTAGAGCCTCGCAATGTTCATGCCTATATTGTAGGAGAACACGGGGATTCTCAGGTACCTCTCTGGAGTACTGCCAATGTGGCAGGAATGGGCCTGGAGCAATTCTCTAAGTTACGAGGACTGGAACCTGTGAACAGGCAGGAGGTAGCTCATAGAGTGCGTACTGCGGCCTATGAAATTATTCAGCGTAAAGAAGCTACCTACTATGCCATTGCCTTTGCCATCAAAAGGATTTGCGAAAGTATTTTGCGGGATGAAAATTCTATTCTTTCTGTATCAGGGCTAGTGGATGGCATCTATGGCATACAGGATTGCTGCCTCAGCCTGCCGTGCATTGTCAATGGTTCTGGCCGGGAGCAGGTTTTAGCTCTTTCCATGTCAGAGGAAGAAAAAGCTGCCCTAAGAAACTCGGCAGCAACATTAAAGGATGTGCTGAAACAAGTTAATCTCTAGGGACATCGGATAAGCCCGGTGACAGTAGATTATCGGGCCATTTAAAAAACCTTTCAAAAAAATATTGCTTTGGCTAATAACTAATGGTATATTGTAAAGGCTGATCTAACGCTGCCTGTTGTTTTCTCTTGCAAAATGAGAAATTATTGCTATAATAGAATAGCATAATAAATGCGCCTGTAGCTCAGGGGATAGAGCGCCGGCCTCCGGAGCCGGGTGCACAGGTTCGATTCCTGTCAGGCGCACCAAATTGTAAAATTAAAGAATCCTTAAAAGTCTAGGAATGACGGGGCTTCAACAAAATTTTAAGAGAAGATTAAGGTGATAAAAAGGTTCCCAAAGTACCCGTAAAGTTCCTAAGATTCGGAATGGATTCGGAATGAAAAATAACCTTTGAGAAGAAATTCTTAGAGGTTTTTGTTTTTAAAGAATATTTTTTGAATGGGGTATTTCTATCAGATAATTAATTGTATCCAAAATAAAAAAGAGTCATTTACTGACTCTTAGTTTTGATTTTCTAAAATTATTGTAATTACATAACCGTCTTTCGTATCTTCATATATTTTATCTTTTATTGTAAAATAATTTCCCTCACTACCTACTTTATTGGATAACATCATCCCTATTAATTCAGTTTGATTTAATTGAATATCTTTCGTTTCAATATTAAAACCACTAGGATATACCAACATTACTTTTAAGGTTTCCAAAATTTTGTCAACCTTTCCACCTACCAACATTCAACAGAAGAAAGGTATTTCCTGCCATATTAATAAGAATTTCTGATTTAATTATCAAAAATCCCCTCTCTAAACCTTCAAAAAATTCACCTACTACATTTATACTCTAACCTTATTTGCTACGTTCCTAGACCCTATTTTGTCGGTCTAACCTAGTGTTTTTCACTTACTTGATGTTGTGCGTTCGGCTGTTTTTATTGATTGAAATGGTTTTTTATCTGTAGAAGTGGTGGTGGAATTTTCTTCCGTTACCACTTTTTTAGTATATTGATTACCTTTAAAAGCACATCTATTTTTCTCATTCTCATACTGCAAACCCCTCAAATATGCCTTTTGAGTATCATTTATATTGCGTCTGCCAAATTGATGATTGATGATCCAATCTAGTGGTTTATATTGTCAGTGTTACACTGACAAATAATTTCCAATATTATGGGTCAATGTTACCCTGACTAAAAGTGATGATAATGATTAATTACCTAACTAACGTTACGTTAGGTGAAATCAAAAGACAATAAAGAATTATTAACCAGGGTGAAGTCTAAATGACTTCGACTGATGGACATGAAATAATTTCACCAACTCAATTACAACACTTTCAGAAAAACATTTCCAAACCAGCTATTATATAACAATTTACCAAATTATGTGCTTTCCCTATTTTAAAATGTATCATATCATATGTAAAAGTATAAAAGGAGGATGCAAACACATGCATAAACTTTTGTTTAAAAGACTTTTACCCGTATTATCTATGTTAGCTTTAGTTTATTTTATTTTATTATATATTTAACTTATAACGGGGTGTGATCAAGATAGAAGAGTTATTAAGACAAGTTATCGCTGAGTTGCAAGAAATCAAACAAGGTCAAGTAAGACTCGAAAAAACACAAAGAAATATGGCAAAAGATATTAAAGCTATTAAAGATTATCAGCGAAAAGGCCAGGACGTAGACATTGAAAGGTTGAAAGAACGAGTAAAAAAAATAATGGAAAAATGTGTAATTTGTGATGGAATAATTGAAATTAAAAATTTAGATTTTACCTTTAGTTTCGATAGGAAAAAATATACAATTCCAAACATCCGACACGAGGTATGCAGCCAGTGTGGAGAAAAATTTATTGATGAAGAAACAAGTAAATTTATAGATAAGTGGACAGAAGAAAATGTGTATAAAAATCATAAATTTAACATCAATATAAATGATGTTATATCCAAATAGATTTAAATTTAAAATTTACAATAAAATCTCATAAACAAATTAATTATTAAAAATAATGTCGAAATAATTCTATGTTTGCCGAAGTAGGTGATATAGCCCCTTGCCTAATGTAGTATAGAAATAAATTGTTTAAGGGGGAATGGGTATTATAACTTCAAAGAAACTTTATATCCTTTTCTTCCTAATGGTTTTGTTTCTATTATTTATTGTATCTTGTGTTAGTCAATCAAACGTAAAAAGAGATGGTAAAACGTTTAGTGAAGAGGATCAAAAGCAACAAGAAGCAGTTGAACTTTTAAAACAAGAGAAATGGGAGCAAGCAGCAAGTACGTTAATGGATTTAAAAGTGAAATACAAGGATAACAAAACATTTGAAATTTTACATTGTTACGCCTGGGTAAAGCAACAATTGAATAATAATAATCCTGCTCCTCATCTTTTACTGACTACTAACGATATACCTAATGACTATAATGGCCCATTAGCTGATGAAATTCTATTATGTAAAAAACATGTGGAAAATCACCAAGAAATATTAAAAGGTCAAGAGGAATTATATCAGAAAATAATAAATTCAGTTATGGCAGAAAAATGGGAAGAAGGAGAATACCTAAATTGGTTGGTAGAACTTAATTATAAAGATGCTAAACCTATTCGCGATTATACAAGAGCACAAAAATATAAGAGTGAAAATAATTTATCACTTGCAAAAATCACAATAGAAAAAGTTTCAGATAATTATAATGGCCCAATGAAGGAACAAATTTTATCTTTTAAACATAATCTTGTTAATAAAAAAGAGACAGAATTACAAACAACAATAAATACTACTGTAAGTCAAGATCAATATAAACCCCAAAAAATTGTTGATACTAATGAAAAACAAATATGGAAAGTATATATTTCGAGTGGCCAATTGCATTTCACAGGAACTTATAAGGGCACAGGCAATTTTATAGTAAAACTATCAGATTCAAACCAAAATTTGGTTGAGGTTATAGCAAATGAGATTGGTGACTATGTGGCAGATAAAATAGTTTCTGTTGATTATGTTGGATGGTATTACCTAGAAGTACATGGAACATATGGTGAGTGGACGTATCAATGGAATAACTCAGTATTCAATTCTTAAAAGATGTTGTATTTAAAAGAAGTGGTTTAGTATCACTTCTTTTTATTCCCAATTTCAAGGAGGTATCACTATGACCAATTTAGAACTCTTAGAAATGGAACTAAGGGGATTTCCCTCACTTCTTCTGAATTAGATATTTATTGCCAGGAAAATGGCCTTGTGGACAGTGAAAATTATAACCCTGCCAGTAATACAAACATATTAAAGACCGCTTTGGCAATTCTTGAATCAATTGCCAACCAGCCACAATTAATGAAGTCATATAAGCAGGATGATATTACAGTAAGCCAGTTTCATGAAAATCTTATGGCAATAATTGACCAGTTAGAGCGGAAGATCAGAGAGATTCCCAATAACGAGAAAGTTTATGAGGATGGAGCCAGTTTCTTTTATATGTTTAGTAATTAATCTTTCCGTCTAATTTGACGGTGAGAAGTTTTCTGTTTAGTAAATAATTGGAATTGGCAATGTTAACCCAATGAAAATGGCTAAGTGCATTGTTGAGTTAGAAAGGATTTATGGGATTAAACATGGTGGAAAAGATTTTTATGGCAATCAATTTAATAAAAAGGAGTCTTCAAATAATTTTAAGACTCCGAATCAAGAAGAATTGGCTGAACAAATTGGATTAACACCGCAACAATTACATAATTATAAAAAATTAACTACTCTCATCCCAGAACTACAAGACCTAGTAGAATCCAACAAACTTAAAGCAACAACAGCATATAAGATTTATGCGATATTATCTCAGGAAGAATGATCCTGTGAAACAAAGAAAAGTAGCAGTTCAGTATGTTGAGTTGTGTGGTTTAAAGCATGGACAGAGAGGCGATTATCTCCAGTCTGCTCTTACTCAACAAGAAATAGCAAGTCAATTAGGGATTCCAGAAAGAACATTGCGAGAACTTCTTGAAATTGAACGTAAACTTACACCTGAAATTAAAGAACTACTTGATACAGGCATTATATCAAAAACTTCCGCATCTAAGATATGGACTAAGCTATCTGAACAAGAACAAAAGGAATTACTTGATGAATTGGGGAAAGATAAAATTAAGGAAATGAAGAACCAGTCTTATGCGGACTGGTTTTATTTTTGACTTATTAATGACAATTCTTGCTAAACATGGTAATATCTGATTATAATATATATAGAAATCAAAAGTTCGACAGGGGGAAGTATTTTATGGAAGTAAAATCGAAACGTGGCGGTAAACGAGAAGGGGCTGGACGTAAACCAGTAAAGGATGAAGATAAATATAAATTGCGAACTTTTAAATGTACTGATGAGGAATGGCTAATTATTAAAACTAAAGCAGAAGAACAAGGTAAATCGATTTCGGAATATATTCGTTGGAAAACTCTGTCATAGCACAGAGTTTTTTATTTTAAACATTGACAAAGAAATGATTACTGTATATACTATAATCAATAAATAAGTAGGGGTGAGATTAATATGAAAGAACATTTCGGTTATTTTATCGTTGATTCTTTCGGTTGTATTGGAGGTTCTTTAAGGACAACAGTTAAAAATTTGGATGGTAGCGAAACAGAATGGTGTTATACTGCGAACAGAAATGCTACCCAGTGGCATAATTCAAAAGAATTAGCTCTTGCTGAAATTGAGCAGCTAAAAGAACTTAATGAAGTTGCTCAAATTCCTGGTTTATCATGGGAACTAGTTTATGCTAATCGAAATGATTTTCCGGTATACCCTACAGAGAATCAATTACCCAATTTATTTATATTAAGTCATGATATACCTAAAGGATGCATAAGCAAACACAAAAAAATAGAGAGAGCAATCCGAAAAAAATATAAGCCCATATTTGTGAAAATTGCTAAAGAATTTGTTAGAAGAATGACGGCGTAGGGGTAAGGCTATGGGTAAAGTTATTAATTTTCCTTTAATAAAGTGGCCGGAACCACAACAACCAGAACTACAGCCGGAGCATCCGATGCAAAAAGAAATCTATGCAAGATTTATGTATCAATTCCTAGGGGAGATTGGATATCTACTAGAGTTCGAAAAATGGCTCCAAACAAAACATTATTTCGATGATTATTATCTACCATATTGGGAGACATACCAGAAGCACAAAATATATGGCAATTCTCAGGAAGGTTATGAAAAATTCCTTCATGAACAACTACGGCAAGATGAATATGAAGATGCTCATTCTAATTATTTTGATGATTAAATAATAAAACCAAGGAAATTTTTCCCTGGTTAACAATCAGAGTAATAAATTGTCGGAATTTGCTGACAAAACAATGATTGACATCCAACTACAAAAAGAGCTATACTACAAATAACGGATCGCTAAAAAGCTTTCCGTTAAAAGTACCTCTGAAAAGGTGGTGATGCTATTTTATATTTTGGATACAATGCTAAAAATCTTTAGGTAGGTTAAGGTATTGTATGGAGCAATACCTTTTTTTGTTGCTATCTAACTAATTATGCAAGATCGTTCCTTGAAAATCGAATAGAATAATCTGGAAATGTAGGTAAAAATTTGGAATTAGATACTGCGAATATCAATTCCCTTACCCTAATATAAAACAACAAAGTTAGTATGTCAATACTAATTTTATATTGTAAGGTGAATAGAAAATAGGGTGTGAAGCTAGTAATATCAAGGGTTGAGAGGTGTTTTTTTAGAATAAAAACGTATTAAATGGAAATTTGCAACCAATTAATTAACTTGAATGGAGGAAAATCTATGAGTGATTATATATTAGCCTGTGATTATGAAGAATTTGAGCCAGCCACATACAATGGTGTTTATATGCTGGAATTTGACGAAAACAACGAAAGTAGAGAAGTATTAAGAATCAACACTGGCAATTTCATGGAGGACTATAACCAAATCATAAAACAATTTGACCAAGGATTTACTATTTCAAGTTCTATTGTTAATTTTATGGTAGACTTCAAAATAGCAAAACACGATAAACTACAATATGTAGTCCCTCACAGGAAGTATAGCAACATTATAAGCGGAGTAAAATTAGTAAAAGAGGATAATATTTCAAAATCTATTAGATTAACTAAAGAACGAGACGAAAAAATATTTTAGGGAGTCCCAAAGAAATTTAATAGAGAAAGGTAGATAAAACAGATGACAGATAACGAGAAAAATGATCTAGAACAAATGTGTGAAAAAATGTACGATGCTACGATTGAACAAACCAAAAAGAATAAGCAAAAAATTTCCCAAAGATTTAGCAGAGAATTATCGGAGATTAATTATATTCTTTAAAATCTAGAACAAGAAAGAATATATGAAAAAACTGGTGCAAGATGTGATGGCTATCTGGCAAACAATGTAATTAATTTAAGGAAATTAATTGCTGACTTACTGTGGAAGATTGAAAATGATGAGAAATCTGATAATGAAAGATTGGGAGAAGCATTAGGAAAAATAAAACTTTAACATGTAAATTATAATGGGCATGATGGATGGTTTATCATGCCTTTAATCCCAGAAACAAACTAAAAGTAATAATAAAATGAGAAAAAGGGATGACAGATGAATATTGGTGATGAAGTATTTGTAACTAGTATGTATGAGATAGAAGGCGATTATAATAATGATTACAAAATAAGAAAAAAAGCACAGGTTTTAAAAATACCAGGACATATTATTGAAATAGATAAAAATGATACTAATTCTATAAGATATCAATTTGGAAGTGCTATTCATGGTGGAGAAATTGGGTTCGATTGTTTTTTAACAAAACAGGAAGCAGAAAATAGAGTTGAAGGATTAAACATTTATTTTAAACAAAACAATTGTTTAATAGAGGAGTTATAAATAAATATTAATGGTTTAGGTAATCAGTTATTAAAAAAAATCCTTGCAGACGTTAGAAATGAGTGCTTGGATAGAGCTATTTATGCAATCCTCTACAACTGATTATCTAAACGGCAAAGAGAAAGAATTTCGAGATGTTCATAGTTATGGAATTTCAATAATGAGTATTTAAAGGGTTGTTATAAAGTCCCTTAAAAACGTAGAGAAGGGAGTGATCATAAATGGACGCTAACAGGAACAGGAAGAAGATTACAAGATTCTATATTGTCGTTAATGACGTTTATTAACTAACCAATATTTAATCTAGTATTAATAATAACTAATATAGCCCATTCCTGTTCCTAGCGTCCATAACTAGAAATAGGCAATGGGAGACTTCTGAAACACAGGGGGATCTCTGCCCAATTTTAAGGTAGTAGGTCTAATTCACTGTGTTTTTTTGTTTCTTCTGGAAAGGGGTGAGGGCTGTGTAGAGTTCAAGGGGTTTCAATTGTACATACCATTTTTAACAAATTAAAGGAGGAAATTTATTTTGACTTATAAGGAGAAAATTATCATGACGTATGAAGAAGCAATATCAGAACTTAAGGACAACAAAATAATAGGTAGAAGTAATTGGGATGGAAAATTTGTCAGATGTAAAAATAAAGAGTTTGAAGTAATTACTCAAAAACAACCTGAGAGTATATCGGAGCAATGGCTCCCTGGTAATGAAGATATTTGGGCTGATGATTGGATTCTAATTGATCCAAACGATATTAAAAGATTTCATTTATCAGTAAATCAATTAAAAACCCTTGGAGTTAGCCAAGAGGCCATTAATGAATTGAAAAAGCCGGATACATTGCCTAATTCAACGGAACAACCTAGCAACGTACAAAAGATAGTAGATAAATTATTTGGAGGAGATTCAACAAAAATAAAACTAAATTTATCACCTGAAGATATCCTAAAAAATATTCAAAACAATATCCAAGTGCCAACATTTGAACAACCACAATTTCCTCAAATTAGGAAATAAGTAATTGCGGATAGCAGCCAGGAGTATGTGCCTGGCTGCTACCCCCTAACCAAACTATAGAAAATAATATGGAGGAATCTAATATGTGTAAAAAATGCGATAGAGTAGTTATAGAGATAGAAGAATATAGAAGAAAAATTTCAAATTATGCTGATGAATTAAGCAATAATGCTAAAACATTGAGCAAGGATGCAGAAAATTATCAAAAAGCAATGAGCGAATTTAAGAAAATCCAAGACTTTTTCTTTCAACACAATGAATACTTTGGAAACCATTTGAGAGCATTTGACATGATTTATTCTATATTAACGCCAGAGCAAAAGAAATTTATAGATGCAAAGCTCAATAATGTTGAAATTAATTTATCACCGAAAAACTTTTACTACTTAAATTAAGAGTAATAAAAGTTAAGATTAAACAAATTAAATTTAAACAAAGAATTGGAGGAAACTTTATTGCTAAACAAACAAATACAAATTTATAGTGTCAATGCAAATAGCTTTTATTCGGATAAAGAGAAAAAGTTTTTACATAATGAAGAGAAGGTAAGCAGAAGAAAAAAATGGTTAGAAATTAAAATGCAGTCTATAGAGCAGTTCACTTTATATTCGTTATTAAAAATGGGATTCAATTGCCCCTTATGTAATACCAATAAAGAAAATATTAAATATAATTTAACTGACTTTAGACATTTGATTTTCTCAAAAAGACTAAACAAAGACATAAAAAAATATATCAATAAGTTAATGAAAGATTATAAATACATTATTAAATCAAAAGCATTTAAAACATTATTAAAAAATAACCCAACATATCAAGGCTGTAAAAAGAAACATAACAAACTAAAGAAGTTACTTGATCAATTAATAGAGAAATATAAAGATGTTCGTATTCTAAATCCTAAAAAGGTATCAAAATACAATATGATTTCTATCTTTGACTCATACTTAACTAGAACATTAAACCTCGAATATAACAAACTTACAACTGATTTAATCATCATTAAAATAAAAAAATATTCTATACTTAAACAATTAATTAAAAGAGGCTGTATTTTCCAAGATGATGTCTATAGTTATTTTACATCTAGTGCTGGTCAAATTAGACAGCAAAAAATAGTCATGATCAAAAAATCTCTTTGGGAACAATACAAAAATACTTTGATGTGTGGCCTAACCGAAGAACAAATAAATAATATGGAATTTATAATTGATGGTGAAAAGCATTATGGTTGTAATATTAATAAGTACCTAGCCTATCTTGCCCTATGTAATGGGGCTACAGATAAATGGAAAAGTTTTGATATTGATAAAGCAATAGTATTACCTGATTTTGAAACAAAAGTAGAAGGCGAAGTAGATTATATAGAAAAAAAGTTGGTAACTGAAATCAAAAAGAAAAGGAATAAAGAAGTAGCGAAAATAAATTATTGGGAAATAAATGATAAATCTAATAGGAGAACAATGAAAATTTCTATTACCCATTCAGATGGTTGTGGATGGATTCTTCCTAGTGAATCAAGTAAAAACTTTATGGTGCGTTTGCCCTGGATTAAAGGTTTGCTTACCCCTTGTGACTATTTAACTTGGTGCAAAACTTATAATAACGGAAACTATAAAGTTACTGATATTTATGGTAAGGAATGGGACTTGCAAAAAGATGATATAAGATATGTTTTTTTTAAAAGCCAATTCAAAATGTCAAAGTATTATTTGTCATGGGAAGATTATAAAACTAAATTTAAAGATAATAATTGTCATGCTTCTAAATGTAATGTAGAGCCTGACCAAAATAAGTTTAAAAATAAGCATGTTCCATATCAAATGTGGCAAACACTCTTGTGTATGCAAAATTGTGAAATAGATTATTTTACTAAAGATGTTGTTGATTATTTAACAAAAGCATATAATCAAAAAGATTTTATGTTAGATATTTTAGGGGCAAATGAGAAGAAAAAGAAGAAAAATTATCTTCAGCAAGCATTAACTATATACCCTGAATTGATTAAAGATCCATTTGTACAAACCAAGTTGTCTAATAAAATAAATTCTAAGAAGAAAGAAGCAAAAAGTGGTAAATTCGAGTTAGATAATATAAGGTACACATATTTGCTTCCAGATGTATTCGCATGGATGGAATATAGTTTAGGTGGAAGAAAATACCCTGTTGGATTATTAAAAAATGGCGAAGTATCTTGTAAATTATATAAAGATGAACCTGAAATAATAGTTAATCGTAACCCTCATTTATTTGTCGAATGGGGAATAAGAAACAATGTGGTTGACTATAGAAATGAAAATTGGTTTATTACAAATGGTGTTTATACTAGTTGCCATGATTTAATCAGTAAGTTACTAATGTTCGATAACGATGGCGACTTGGCTGTAGTTGGAACAGATAAAAAACTAATAGAAATAGCCAAAAGAAATACAGAGGGGATAGTCCCTTTGCATTACGAAATGGGTGTTGCTAAACCACAGGAAATTAATTCAGATAATATATATACTTCTCTAGTTTCTGCTTTTAAGTATGGGAACATTGGGGAGTATAGCAATAAACTAACTAGATTATGGAATAGTAATGAATATGATATAGAAATGATCAAGGTTATTTGTACGATAAATAACTTCAGCATTGATGCAGCCAAAACATTACTTATGCCTAAAATTAAAGGTGATATGAATAAAAAAATCAATGATGTTGATAAGAAAATTAAATTACCTTACTTCTTTAGATTTGTTAAAGATAACTATAGGGAGTATGATTTAGAAAAAATAAACAACTCAACAGTAAATAAAATATGCAAAAGAATAGAAGATATCCCATATAAGAAATATGATTATAGTCAATTTGGTCATTTTCGATATGACAATTTACTTAGAAATAAAAAGATAGAAATTAATCATATAGTTATCAAAGAGTATAAAAGACTCAATCAAGAAATGCAAAAATACTTCTATAAAAATACCTCAATGACAAAAGAAGAAATTTCTTCTGCAACGTGGGAAACTCTAAAGTATGAGTTCAATATGTGTTTTGAAGAAAATAACATTAAATATGAAGATGCAGTAGATATGATTGTTAAGTATGTATATAAAAATAAAAATGAAAGAAAAGGTAGGAAAGAACTATTATTTAATGTCTTTGGAGATGCAATAGTTCAGAATTTAAAGAGTAATATTGATACTAATTCTATTTTATGCTCCAAATGTAATAAGAGAGTCAAGAGAACATCTAATAGACAAACAATGTGTGAACATTGTGCTGACGAAGTTAAGAATGAAAGGTCTAAAATTAGTATGAGAAATAGAAGACAAAAGAAAAAAGTTTGTTAACATTTAGAAAACCTTTATAAACACAATAAATACAATGGTTTATAACTGGTTTTATACCAACTCTAATATAATAAAAACATACTATAAACACTTAATTTACAATGGTTTATTAGCATTATTTATATTTTTACACTATGAGAAGGGATATAGGAGCAGTACCTGGATTGCTGCGATTGGACTACATTCCTTCTCACTTAAAAATGTGTAAGGTAAATAAATAATAAAATTTTTTTACTTAAAAATTTTTTAATATAATTTAGGATTTAAAAAGAGGTGAAGTAGTTTGCTAATGACTAGCATAATGAAGGGTCGTGAGAGGTATATCATATTCCGCAAAAGAAACCGTATTAGGTTAATAGATGTGAGCAGATATTGTGGTTGTTCAGCATCAGCTATAAGTCAATGGGAGAATAATTTAATCAATCTCTCTGACGAACTAATTGCAAAATACAATGAGTTTATTGAAGAATTTGAAAAGAAACATAAGGTTAGATATTAACCCTGGGTATCAGCAGCCAGGTTAATATAATGCAATTTCGCTCTTAACATAATATCATTGGTTATGTTGCCAGATACATGCAGGGTCGGAACCTGCCTCCTCCAAAACAAAGCTTATCTGGATGAGCTATGGGAATTTATACATAGCAGGGGTATTGCAAATTAGTAATACCTTTGATTTCTAAATAAAAAGGAACGTCTAGGATGACGCACCTTAGAACTATATATTTTTGGCGTGAATCAATAAAACTCCTGACGTTAATATATCATTATGGAAAATCAATTGTCAATGAAAAATTGAACCGAATTAAATAAGAAAAAGAAAGGGCTAAGTGGTTATATGGATGAAAAGAATAAGTCACATTATTACAGCGAATGAAGTCTTAAGATGGAGTCCTGGGGATATTATAACTATCACTGCTGGAACTGGAGCCGGAAAAAGTTATTTTATCAAAAATATCTTATACGATTTATGTAAGCAAAATAATAAAAAGATATTAATGTTAATACATAGAATTAACTGTGTTGATCAATTTCGAAAAGAAATAGAAAAAGACAAAAAGACAGACACAATAGATATTAAGACATACCAGAGTCTAGAGAATAGTGCATTTTTCGATTTCTCAGAATATGAATATATCGTTAATGATGAATTCCATTATTTTCTAGGTGATGCTGCATTTAATATAAAGACAGACATAAGTCTAGATATGATATTAGCACAAAATGATAAAAAGATAATATTTATGAGTGCTACTGGTGACTATATGAAACGATATATTAATTATATTAGAAAGATTAATACTATTGATTATGAGTTACCAATAGAATTTAAATTTATAAAATCATTGACTTTCTTTAACAAGAATGAAACATTAGAAAAATTTATTGAAGAAGCAATAGAGAAAAAAGATAAAGGGATTTTCTTTATACAATCTGTTGAGAAGGCGTATAACTTATATAAAAAATATGAAAATGTATGTTTGTTTAATTGTAGCAAGAATAACAATAAGGGATTTTATAAGTATGTAGATCAGAAAAAAATAGCTGATATGCTCCAAAATGAAATGTTTGAGGAACAGATATTAATTACAACTACTTGCCTTGATGCTGGCGTAAATATTAATGACAAAAATGTTAAACATGTAGTTCTAGATGTGCAAGATATTGGAGTGCTTATTCAATGTTTAGGACGAAGAAGAATACAAAATGATGATGATAAAATAAATGTATATATTAAAACTATAACTAATCAACAATTAGGTGGTATGGAGACTCAATTGAAAAATAAAATTAAGAAAGCGGACTATTTGCGAAAACATACTGTTAAAGAATATCTTCTTGAATATCCAAGAGCAAAATCTAATGATTATAGTAATATTGTTTATGATGATATTGTTAAAGAAGATGATAAAGGGACTAAAAAGATAAATGAATTAATGTATTTTAAATGTAAATTTGATTTAAACGATATTGCTGAAATGAAAGTATATGGAGAGTATGGGTATTGTAAATATTTACAAAATTTATTTAAATATGAAAAGGATTATAGAACTATTGAAGAAGATTATAAATCAAATGATTTAGAAAATTATTTGGCAAGCATAAAGGGGCAAGTAATGTTACAACTTAAAGACAGGGAAGAATTAATTAAGAAAATAGATGTTAAAAGTAATGGTAAATTACTCAGGAAAATTTATAATTTAAATGGAGCTTTAGAAGAGATGGAAATACCATATAGAATAATTGAATTTCCAACGAGTAAAATCATTAATGGTAAAAAGAAAAATTATAAGAGTGCTTGGAGAGTTGAACAATTAGTTAGTTAATTAGTTCTACCACCCTTTTTGGGTGATAAGCTCTATATAGAGGTTTACACCCAAAAAGGGTGGTAATAAAAATAAAACATTATAATTTCAGGATTTATTTTTTACTTTTACTTTTTGTTTGGGTGTGGGCGAAGCCCATAAACCATAGACAAAAATAAAATAAAAGATAAACGTGATAAATTATAATCCAATAGATTCTCTTCTCATAATTAATAATAAATAATAAAAATTTTCAACATGGACGGATTAATAATTTTTCGCTTTTAGAGCGAAAAATTTTAATACGGACATTCCCCGCTGGAAGGCGACCGCCGGTAGGCAGACTATAATGATGCAGACAATTATAGAAAGAACGATGCCTTGGAGCCAGTGTTGTCACCAAGTGACAGAGAAATATTTCCGAGTCCTTTAGATGGACGTACTTTTTAGATTAGGTGGTAAAGAATCACCTAGTTTTTTATTTTATAGGTGCTACGGTCACTCAGAGTGACCGATTATATTTTAGGAGTGAAGGTTTTGAATAAGTTCGACAGAATGCTAGAAAAGTTTTTGAAAGAGTCAAATAAAAAACATAAGGATATTTTGAATAGATTAGACCGTAAAAATAAAGCCAAGAAGAAACCACTAAAAAAAGAAAGTAACGGAGGTAAATAAGGTGAAAGAACAAGATTTACTAAAATTAGAACAATTAAAAGTTGAGTTAGAGAATGCAGAAACCAATGTTATTGAGGAAAATAATGTTGTTGAGTTATTGGAAAAGGAAGTTATTCTGCCTAAAGAAGATAAGCCTAAGAAAACCAGCAGAAGTAAAAAGGCTCAATTGACTAAAGAAGAAATACAGGAAATGCTGGATGATCATTTTGCCAGGGTAAAGGAGTTACTTAAGGACACTGAAAATGAAATATGTTTTCGTGTTTATAAGGGAGTTAACGTGGCGTTGAGTAGGCATTTGGGAGGTAAATGATTATGAGTTTATGTGTTGCCATGATATCAAAGGATTGTGCCTTTGTTGGAGTGGATTCAGCGGTAAGTAGCGTAATACATGATAAAATATATAGGGTTCATGAAAAAGGAAAGAAGATATGGACTTTTAATAATCAAATTATCTTTTGTTCTGGCAAAATGACCCTAAGTAATTTAATTATGGATACATATGAGAAACAGGAAATTAGAACTATTGATAATCTAATTAAGATTGCTAAAGAGATCGAATATAAACATAAAGATGAAATAAGTATATCTAGTTTGGGTGAATGTACCATATCTGAAATACTTTTTGTTGAAGTTAAGAACAATAAAGTTCTTTCGTATATTATTTACCCTTCTAAAAACTATGAAATAAATCTAATTAATCCCGGTGAAGGAACTACCATTTGGACAGGTGGATTTAAAAGTTCTGAAGCAAACAAATTAATAAATAAGTATATGTATGAAGGGTTAAAAAGGGATAGAAACTTCAATTTAGCCTACGCTTACCAACAAACATATGATAATGTTGCAGATGAGGGTGTTGGCGGGATCTTAAAAATATATTCTATTTCTGAAAGTGGAACCGATAAATTCTATGATGGAAAAATTGAAGAAAAGAATATTAAAAGGCTAATCAAATTGAATGATAGTTATTACACTACCTCAGATACAAAGGTGTTAGTACAAAATGCTAATAATAAAAATTACAATTATATTTACTTAGGTAATAGTAATTTTGAATTAGCTCCTTTTAGAGTTAACCTTCAAGGCGATTTAACAGTTCAAAATGCAGATGTTCATGGAAGAATAGATTGTGAAGAATTAAAAATAGACGGAACAGATGTCAAAGATGAATTAAATCAATTAGCTAGTAGCATAGAAGGTACAACACTCAAAACTGGTGTTGGTGGAATAACAAAAATTGAAGGCAATATTGTAATGGCTCCTGGTAGTTCTATTAACTGGGAGAACCTACCTAGTGATGTGGCTTCTACTGGGCAAATACCAACCAAACCTGGAGATATAGGGGCATTACCAGCTAGTGCGTTGCCTAGTTATATTACTTCTACAAAAATAACTTCTACCACTATCGAGTCACCTAATATTGTAGGTGGTAAAATTTCATCTAATACAACTATTAATGTTGGTACTGATGCCACAATAGGGAATAATTTATACTTAAATCCCTCTAACTGGAGCGGTATACATTGGGGTTCTACTGGAGTTAATATATATTCTGATAGTGGTGCAAAATCATTAATACTAAATGCCCCTGGAGGTGTTTATGCAGGTGGTCAAAGGATAGATCAACCCCTTACTGGAGTCGTTGCTATATTTGGTTAAATTAAAAATATAATGTCTTTAAGTTATATCCCTTAAAAATAGTAGTATTATGTCGACAATAATTTCCAAAAGATTAAAGGACTAATAGAGTGTTTATTAGAATAATCTACTAAAAACTATAAGGGGATAATTTTTATGAAAAAACAATTAGTAACAGTAATGTTATCTGCGTTATTGCTTTCAACGTGTCCTTATAATTCATTTGGTGAAATTTCGAATATTAAGTTAATAGTGAATGGTAAGCAAATAGTTAGCCAAGAGCAGCCACGAGTAATAACTGGGAGGACAGTGGTTCCATTAAGAGCCATTGCAGAAGCATTAGGCACTGAAGTTGAGTGGGATGATGTTAACCAATCCATAAAGATAACTAAAGATAATAAAGAGATTAAATTGTTTTTAAATAAGTCTTCCGCTATTATTGATGGTCAAAATATAGTTATAGATTCCCCACCTATAATAATAAATGGAGTAACATTTTTACCCCTTCGGTTTTTAAGTGAGGCTTTAGGGGCTGAAGTTAAATGGAATGCAGAAAACAATACCGTTATAATTGAAGGTCAAAGTGATGATGATACAAATGTACCTGACTCGGTTAAGAATTGGAATTCTGGGACTACTACTATTAGTTCCGATTCTAAAAATAAGGCTAATGCTACTGATAATAAAACAAAACGACATGAAACATGGAATAGCAAAGAAGTTAATGGTGATGTAAAAATAGAAGCCGATAAAGTAATTGATATAAAAGGTAATGTAAAAATAAATGGTGATTTATATGTTTACGGAACAATTAAGAATCATGGAAATTTAAAGGTGACGGGTGCTATTCATTTATCTTCATTGGGTTGGGATGATAATGAAGAAAATGGAAGTATATGTATGTTATCTAATCAATCAATTCAAGTTGGAAAAGATGTAGGAAATATTGTATTTGATATTAATTAAAAATCTGTTTAGACTATATAAATTTAAGGCAGGGTTACTACCCTGTCTTTGTTTTTGAGGGGAAAATTTATAATCAAAGCTATCAATTGTAAGGTACTGTCCGAGGTACTTACAAATGTTAATGTGCTATTAGTTCGCATGGTAAATATACCTGTTCAATAATAAATGTCATGTTATGTCTGACGAAATCGCATCGAATTTAATATTAAAATCGGAGGGTTTATTATGGAAAATTTATATCACATCAGAAGTCAGTGTTTGGCAGCATATCTTATGAATCGGGGGTTAGAGGTTAAAGAAGTTAGCGAAGAAAATGATAGGGTTTTGCTTTGGTTTGATAAGAGCGAAAGAATGTTCGAATTGATTAATGAGTATAAAGAGAATTATTTTTTGAAGGATTATTTAATGAGGCTCAAGGAAGTTAAAACAATGGTTTGGAAGAAAAAGAATGAGGGGTTTGATATATTCCATGTATTAGCAGCAGACTTAAGGCAACATGGGGTGATGCTAGATTAAAATAATATTGGAATAATTTAGGATTATTTGCAGGGATATCATTAATTATATAGAAAATAGTTAAAAGGAGGGGATATAATGAGTTGGAAAGTCGAATATGCTAGGAAATTTAGAAGTGAACAAATAGAGAATGAGAAAGTTTCAAAAGAAATTTCTGATTTTGTTCATGGTTTAAATGAGATTTTTAAAGAAAATGGTATTGATGAAAAGGTACAGTTTATTAGTAATAAGATGATTTTTCCTGATTGTGCTGTATCTATTAGAGTAAATAGTGAAAATAATGAAGTGGAATTTACCAAACTAGATAAGAAAAATCAAAGCTCTGTAATAGATAGTTTGAGAGTACGCTATAGAGAAGGTTATTATAATATAACTAATACTAAAAAGAATCTTTGTGATAATAAGTATCTTGAATTTAATAAGGAATTAGTGGATTGTGTTTTTAGGCAATTACTATAAATGAAATTTAAGAAAGTCAACTAATTAAAGTTGGCTTTTTTATTTTTCTATATAATTTTGTAGATTGTTGATAAGGTGGTGATGATAGTGTTAGATGATAAAAAAGTAAGATGTATAGAAATGTTAGTTCAAGGTGAGTTAACAAAAACTGAAATAGCCAAGAGGTTACAGATAGATCGGACAACAATTTATAATTGGTTAGATAATAAAGAATTTATGGCTGAGTTGGACAAACGTCTACAGGAGATAAAAACCCTGGGCGAAAAAGAGTTTAATGCTAAACTGCTAAAGGCCATTGATGAATATTGGTATTTAATTCAAACTACTAAGGATTCCCGAACCAAAGAGAAAGCTTTATCATATTGGATTGACAGGTCACTAGGCAAAACTGTCTCACAGTTTAATATTAATGCTACTGCCAAACAGGAAAATGCTGATATTAAGCCGGAAGACCTAGAGAAAGAGTTTGAAGAGTGGGAAGATGAGATAGAGGAATAAAAATGAGTGTATGAATTGTTCAAAATATTACACTCGTTTTAGAAATTCATAGCTAAATTCACATAATAATACTTTAAGTGTATTAAAATGAGTTTACAAATACCCACCAGTGTAATATAATGAGTGTAGTAAAATGATATTTAATCCACACTCTTATATTTAGGGGGTATTAAAATGTTAGTGCAGCCTATAAGAGACAGAGCAATAGTAAAGCGATATAAGGATGAAGCATTAAAATCTGGCCTAAGAAACTATATTCTTATTACATTTCAATTGAATATGGGATTCAGAATAGGTGATGTTGTTGGATTAAAGGTCAAAGACGTTAAAGGTAGTCATATGATCTTACAGGAACAAAAAACAGGTAAAAGTAAAACGCAGTTTATACCAAATGAATTAAGAGTTGAGTTAGATAGATATACCCAGGGTATGAGTGATGAAGATTATTTATTCCCCTCTCGCCAGAAAAACGGTAAGTACCCCCATATTACAACTACCCAAGCATATAGGATAGTTAAAGGCATTGCTGATAAATTAGGGTTAGAACATTTTGGTAATCATTCATTAAGAAAAACTTTTGGAAGGTTTTATTATGAAGAAACAAAAGACTTAGTAAAACTTCAAAAGATATTTAATCACTCCTCACAGTCAGTAACGATGGAATATATCGGACTAACGCAGGATGAGATAGACGAAACATTAAAGAAGTTTTACCTGTAGAACTAATGAAAGAAGATTATAAAACAAGATAACAAACTAGAGTGGTGAGTATTCATCACTTATTTATTTGCTCGAATAGATAGCGAACAAATAGGGGTATGCTTCTATTTTTGGAGCCGGGACTAGGCCGGAAGTAACCTTCACGATTTTTTATAACAAAAATAAGGTATTAAAAGGATAAATACTCTTATTATTGAATTGAAATATAAGAGGTGAAAGAAATGACTGTTGTAATATCATATGTTTCTGATAGTTTTTCAATAATTGCTACTGATACTAGAGTTATTGAAACAGCTTTTGGCAAAGTCGAGCAAACAGATGATAACCAAAAACTCTATGATTTAAAGAATATGGGATGGTGTGCAGGTGCAGGACAAGGAGACTTCATAGAAGATTTTAAGCGAAGTTTAGATAATATTGATATTCCTGTTTCTAGTGAGATTAGAAATTTATTTAATAGAACCATTGAGAATGCCTATACAAAGAGTCCATTATTTATAGAAGAAATAGATAATAGTGTTATTGCATTCTCTTGTTTTTCAATAGATGAAAATAATTTAAAAGTGGGTTTTCTTTGTAAAAAGTTTTTAGACCATGCCAGTGCTAAAGATATTGATGTACTGTTTTTTAAAAACAATACTATAAGCATAATCTATCCATCTGATTATTTAGATAGACCCGATATGATGGAAAGCCTGGAAGAAAGATACACTCTTTCCTTCAAAACTAATCAAGATAAAAGCAAAATATTAAATATTATTACCAAAATTTTTGAGGAAATATGCTTTAATTCTAGTTACGTAAGTAGAGCTTGTGATATAGGATTTCAGTGTTATCAACCAGAAGGTATCTATAAAACTCGTTTAAAAGATGATATTTCTAGAATAAGAAAAATTGCTATAGACGAATACTTAAAATATTTAAGACAAACCAAATAAATTTGGTCATAGAGAACCTTACAATAGGTTCTTTTTTTATGCCCCAGAATAAGGTGGTGATATCTATAAGCCAAAATATAGAAATATTCAACACAGAAGATAACCGTAAACTCCTATACCAGTACCTAATCAAATATTATCAGTCAGAAAAATCCTTTACCCTAGATAAAGCTAAGAAAATGGCTCAAAAGCTATTTCATGAATATAAAGATAATCTATTTGGTGATAAATCCTTGTCCTGGTGGTTAGGCAGCAAATCTATAGAATATTTCTGCCTTTATTATCTTCAAGACACATTCATTCCTAAACTAGATAATACTGCTAGAAAATTAGCCCCTGTTCATTACGATATCTGGAATGAATTAGAATCAATGTTCATTAAAGATAATTCAGATAAACTTCTTTTAGTTTTGCCAAGGGGAGCAGCAAAGACAACTGTATGTGATTTTGCTCTTACTACTTGGTGTCATTGCTATAAGGTTTCAATATATACTCTTGTGGCAGGAAAAGTAGAACAAGATGCTATAGAATTTATTAGGGAAATAAGGAGAGCATTTGAAGAGAATCCATATATAATAAACACTTTTGGTAAGCTAATTGATTCTCGTAAATATACAGCTAATAAACTAGAACTGGAATTAGTTAACGAAACTAAAATACAGGCCATAAGCAGTGTGAGCAGTTTACGTGGTAAAAAATTTAATGGTCACAGGCCATCACTTATTATTGCTGATGATTATCAGGGTAAATCAGACGTTATTACCCAAGAAGCAAGGGATAAAAAATATAATACCTGGGTTCAGGATTCGCAATATGCTGGAGATAAAGCAGTATTTCGAGATGGTAATAAAGTTAAAATGGCTACTAAATTCATTGTCTTAGGGACTATTTTACATAGAGATTGTTTCATGTCCCGATTGCTTAAGGATAAATCCTATAAATACATAGTACATAAAGCGGTTTTGGTTGATGATGTAGATGAATTGTATAACTCTGGACTTTGGGAAGAATTTAAAAAAATATATTTTAATAGCCAATTAAATGATCCAATTGCCGAAGCTAAAGAATTCTATTTCCAGCATGAAGGAGAAATGCAATATCCTGTTTTATGGAAGGATAAATGGGATTGCTTAGAACTAGCTATAGACTATTACTCTAATCCTCAAGCCTTTAAACAGGAATTACAAAATGATGCTTCTAAAATTGGTGAAAAAGCTTTCCATCAAGCAACAACTAAATCCGCTGAAGAAATTGAATCTCAGTCCTTTGAAAAGACCATTCTTTGCTGTGATCCAGCAGTTGAAACAAAATCAAATAATGACTTTACTGCTCTATTAGTTGGCAGTAAAACCAGCAACAATTTTAGATGGGTAAGAAAAGGTATTATTGAGCGGTATACTTTTGACGAGTATATTGATAAAGTCATAAAACTATTAAAGGAATACGAAAATATTAAAGCAATTTGGATTGAAAAAAATACCTTTAATGGTACAGATAAAAGGGAAATTGAGAAGAGAATTAATGAGGATAAATCTTTAAAATCTCGTAATATCCAAATTATAAATGAGCGTCAAAATAAAAATAAAGAAGCAAAAATTAGAGCCATATCCGGCAAAGTGGATAGTGGCTTTATTATTTTTAATGAAGAAGATACAGGGTTTATTAACCAGGTGCTTGATTATGAGGGGGAAGGGTATTCCCTTCACGATGATGCTCCTGATGTGCTTGCCGAATTTGACAGGCTTATTGATGAAATTAATATAATTCAATTTGCTACTGCATTTGATAAAACGAAATTAGGATTGTAGGTGATAAATTGGAACAATTAACACATGAACAATTAATACAGAAATGTATTGAAGATTATAGAATGCAATTACCACTATTTAAGAAAATGGAGAATTACTATAAAGGTGATACTGATGCAATGGTTGGTTATCAGATTATCAAGAGTAGGGCAAATAATAAAGTCCAAAATAACTTCATTAAGAAATTCATTAAGGAAGAAATGTCCTATGCTGTTGGTAATAAAATAACCTATATTAGTCGTTCATCTAATGAAGATATTATCAAACAAATAACCGATAATGCAGCACATTGGTCAGAATTACATGAGCAAAATCTAATGAAAAATATGCTTAAATTTGGGTTTTGCTATGAATTATATTACCTTAATGAAGGAAGATTCTGTGCTAGAGTGCTAACCCCTTTGAATGCCTATGGGTTGTTTGATGAGAATAATAATCCAGTATTGTTCATGCACTTCTTTTATAAAAAGTTTGATGATAAAGAATATATGGACTTATATCTGCCAGATAGAATTGTACATTATGCCGATAATGTCATTATTGGTGAGACTCTAAATAATATTAATTGGGGTGGAGTTCCTGTCTCGTTATGTGCAATATCCGAGGAAATGGAACATGACACTTTATATAAGGATTTAAAGGGCTTACAAGATGCATTTGAGATTAATTTATCTGATATTTCTAATGAAATTTCTGATTTTAGGAATGCATATTTAATTCTTTTAGGTTGTGATATGGAGCGTGAAGAATTAGAAAAAGCAAAATTACAAGGTGCTTTTAAACTTCCTAATGGAGATAAAATTGATGTTAAATGGCTTATAAAGAATATCAATGATTCATTCGTTCAGAATACCTTAACCACAATAAAAGAAAATATCTATGAATTAAGCTCACATATCAATTCTAATGAGAAACTTCAGTCTAACACAAGCTCATTAGCATTAAGAACACGTTTAATTTCGCTAGAGCAGCGGGTAAAACTAAACTGTAATGCTATGGCTGATTGTATTAAGAATAGACTGAAGTACTTATTTAGATATGTAAGTATTAAAACTGGAAAACAGTTTGATTATACTGATATTAAAGCCAAGTTTACCATGATGATACCCCATGATGATTTTATGACAGCCCAAATTATAAATCAAGCGGGAGATAAAATATCTACTAGAACTGGTATTGCTCAGTTTAGCTTTATAGATAATGTAGATGAAGAAATGAAAAGGCTTAAAGATGAAAGAGATATGATAGATTTAGATAGAGTTGATTTAGATGAATAAACAGTTTGAACAAGAAATAATTAGAATCAAAGAAGACATGGAAAGATTAGTTGATAAAGATATGAAACCAATCTTAGAAGCTTATAAAAGAGCCTTAAATGATGTTAGAGAAGATATTGCAAAACTATATGTAAAGTATGCAGTTGATGGTGCTTTGAGCGTATCTAAGCAACAAAGATATACGATATTAAAGCAATTGGAGAATAAATTACTCCAGCATGCAAAAGAAATTGGGTATATTGACTTAGGCCACACTACAAAAATATTAGAGGATGTTTTTAGTGAAAGTTACTATCAAACGGCCTTTGTTATTGATAAAGGTATTGAAACTGCTATAAATTTTGCTATTTTAAAGCCTGAGTTTGTTAAAGCTGCTATAGAAATGCCTATAGAAGAAAAGATGTTTAGTGATAGGATATGGGATAACAAATCTAAATTAGTTCAAAGGGTTAGAAAATCAGTTGAGAAAGCAATGATTCAAGGTACTTCTATTGATAAACTAGCCAGGGACATTAAGAAAGAATTTGGTTCTAGTGCCTATGAGAGTAAAAGGCTAATTCATACCGAAGTAGCCCGTTGCCAATCTCAAGCACAAAATCAAATCTATAAAGATTCAGGTTTAGTTAAAAAAGTTATGTGGTCTGCCACACTAGATAAACTTACTAATCCAGAAGATGCAGTGTTAGACGGTAAGATGTGGGATATTGATGAAGAACATCCTTCCCCTCCATTACATCCAAATTGCCGTTGTTGTCTCATACCCGTAGTCCCTGGTTGGACTCCAACAAAAAGACGGGAAAATATCAAAGATAGCTCAGGCAAAAAGCCAATTATTGATTATCAGGATTATAATTCATGGAAACAATCAAAAAATATTAGTTAATTAGGCCATTTCAACTTAATTGTTGGGGTGGTCTTTTTATATTTATAATAAAAAATTGCACTTGTAGGCATTGGACTATGAGGGCAGAAGGAGAGATTAAATATGGATTTACAAGAAATTAAGGCTTATTTTCAAACAAATAAGGACAATGAGGACATTAAAAACTACCTTTCGGAGCTTTCTAAAGTTACGACTGAGGGAGTAGATCAGTTTGTTGCCACTGAAGAAGGTAAAAAATGGCTAGGTAAACACAATGATTCATTCTTTACTAGGGGTCTAGAATCCTGGAAGAAAAATAACTTGGAGAAATTGATTTTTGATGAAGTTGCCAAGGCTAATCCACAAGAAACACCTGAACAAAAGAAGATTCGAGAACTTGAAGAAAGATTGAATCAGAAAGAGGCACAAGAGAAAAGGCAATCCCTGTTAAATAAAAGTTTACTAATTGCCGATCAAAAGAAATTACCAAAAGATATTCTTGAATTCTTTCTTGGAGATTCGGAAGAGTCTACAATTAAGAATCTTGACTCTTTAGAGGGTGTGTTCTCGAAACATGTTGAAGCACTGGTAAATGAAAGAATGAACAATGGAAACTATACCCCTCCCAATGATGCTAAAGGTAATGATATTAAAACAATACAAGAGACATTTAGAAGTAATCTAGGTTAATTAAATTTGTCTTTTCGGGCTTAGACGTTAAGGAAAGCACTAAATAATATTAAAATTTGAAAGGATATGGTGGTTTAATATGGCTAATACATTAGAATATGCAAAGATTTTTCAGACTGAGTTAGATGCTCAAATGGTAGCGGGTGCTACTTCTGGTTGGATGGAATTAAATGATAATCAAGTTAAATATAATGGTGGTAATGAGGTTAAAATCCCTTCTGTTGTAATGGATGGACTTGCAGATTATGACCGTGATGCAGGATTTACTAAGGGGTCTGTAACTCTGTCTTATCAAACTCATCAACTAACTCAGGATAGAGGTAGAACTTTCTCTCTTGATGCAATGGATATAGATGAGACTAATTTTGTGGCAACGGCTGGAATGGTTCTAGGAGAATTCCAAAGAACCAAAGTAATTCCTGAAGTGGATGCCTATCGGTATAGCAAAATTGCTTCTCTTGCAATTGCTGGAAGTAAGGCCAGTGGTGGTTACACTGCTGCAACAAATGATATTTTAGCGAAATTGGTTGCTGATATCTACCAGGTTTATGATGCTGTAGGTGAAGGTGTACCCCTTGTTATTACCATGAATATGGGTATCGCTGCAATGCTGGATACTGCTGATAAGCTAGAAAAGAAATTAGATGTAATGGACTTTACTCAAGGTAATGTATCGCTTAAACTAAAATCTATTGACGGTATTCCTATTATTAAAGTACCTTCTACAAGGATGAAAACTGCTTATGTATTTAATGACGGTGCAACTGCCGGACAGGAAGCGGGTGGATTTGTTGCCGATGGTACAGCAAAAGATATTAACTGGATTATTTCTGCTAGAAATAGTGTAATTGCTATCTCCAAGACTGATAATCCTAGAATCTTTGATCCGCAGACAAACCAACAGGCCGATGCATGGAAAGTTGATTACAGAAAATATCATGATCTTTGGATTCCTACTAATAAACTTACTGGCGTATTTGTTAACGTAAAACAGGCTCTATAGGAGGCTGTTTTTTATGTTTACATTACAAAAATTAAATGTAGTTAAGGTAGTTGATTCTGAAATTAAAAGAGATAGGTTGATGAAGATGGGATTTGTAGAAATACAAGTCCCTCAATCATCTTCCGGTGATGCAGATTATAAATCTATGGACTATAAAGATTTAAAGGCATTAGCGACTGAAAAAGGTATTAATACTTACAAAATGAAGAAAGAAGACATAGTTGAAGCTCTGGTACAACTGGAGGAATAGAATATGCTTGATTTAATAAAAGAATTATTAGGAATTGATTTGCTAGATACCTCTAAGGATAATATTTTAAATCATTATCTGAATAAATCACAAAATGCTATAAAATCATACTGCAATATTGATTTAATACCTGAATCACTTAATGGCCTTGTGGTTGATTTAGCTATTTTCTTTTATAAGAATAGGGACTCACAAGGGGTTATACAACAATCCCAAGGAAGTAGAAGCAAAACCATTGTAGATGGTATTCCAGAATCAATAAAATCCTGCTTACCTTTACCTAAAATTAAGGTGGTGGGGTAGATGTTTTATAATAAAAGCCTTAGTTTGTTGACCATTAGTGAAGGTACTGTTGATGATTTGGGAATTTATCATGTTGGAATAGAAACAGTATTAAAAACTATTCCTTGTGATATTCAGCCATATTCTAGTGAATTACTTTATCGTGATTATGGGTTTCGGGAGCAGGTTACAAAAAGAGTTTTTTGTAATTTGGATTCTGATATTAAAAATGGTTCAATAGTCATAGATGAAGCCGGACAAAGATATATGGTGAAAAAGATTATTGAATGGGATGATTACATGGATGTGATGTTATATGATAAATAGTCTGTTTATAAGAGTAATTCAAGATGTTGCCCAAAGAAGGGAAAGGGCAGTACAAGAAGTTTGTTTGATTGTTGAAGCAGATGCAAAACTTAATTGCCCTGTAGAAACTGGTACACTTCGAAGGTCAATTACTCATGCGGTTGAAAGTGACGAAAATAAAACTGTTGGAAGTGTTGGCTCTAATGTTGAGTATGCATATTGGGCAGAAAGACATACCCCTTATCTTGAGACAGCAGTAGATCAAAACCAACAAATAATTATTAATAAAATTAGAGAGGTTTTGACTCCATGAAAGTTATTAGAAGTTATTTACTACAGGATTTACAGTTAAAATCCTTACTGGATAATCGTGATTCTATCTACTTGGTGGAGAAGCCCACAGAAAAGAAAGATGATACATATATAGTCTATTTTTTTAAACCTATCACTGGTGGATTCGTAAAGGATTATCAATTTGAATTTCGATTGATAAGCAAGGATTTGCATAAACTCATTGCAATTCAGAGCAGGTTAATCAATTTATTAGATGACCCTAGAGGGGAAAAGATTATAAAAAATAGTGAAACTGTCATTAGGAGTACAAAACTACTTAATGGTGGTGGACAGGTTAAGAATGAAAATACAGGCAACTATGAAATGGTTGTCTATTTTTTATGCCAAATTTAAAAAGAAAGAAGGTTATATAATATGGCTTTAGATTATCAAGTATCTGACCCTATTGTCTTAGGAAGCGGGGAACTTTACCTGGGAGTAGTAGCAAACCCTGAAACTGCTGATGAAGCAACAATTGAAGCAGCATTAAAAAATATTGGTGCTATTGAAAGCGGTGCATCATTAGAGTATAAACCATCAATTCAAGAGATTGGTAGTGCGAATAGAGGCACAATTATGAGATTTGTTACAAAAGAAGAGGTTACATTTGACTGTGGAATCCTCACATGGAAAGTTGATAATCTGGCACTACTTGCACCTGCTGCTGTAACAACTGATGCTGCCACAAAGACTAAAATTGTTAAAATTGGGGGAAGAGGGATGCTACCCGTGAATTATTTGCGCTTTATCCACACTAAGAAGGATGGAAGCGGGACAATTACAGTCAATATCTTAAAAGCTCAAAATACAAATGGTTTCAGTTTTGCATTTGATAAAGAGAAACCTCTATCGGTGGGTTATCAATTTAGTGCATTGGCTACTAATGATGGAACGTTAGTTGAGATTGTTGAGACATTTCAAGAAATATAAATAAAGGAGATATGATATAAAAATGAGTAAAATTATTGATCTATCAGTGTTACTTAGAGAACCTTTGATTTTTAGAGATATTAAAGGTGAAGAGTATGTTATTCCTGGTGAAATCGACTTGGATTTTATGCTGAAACTAAACGCATATCAACAAAAGATTACGAAGGTTGAGAAAGAAGAGGACTCAATTAACTTAGGTAGAAAAATGATGATTGATATTTTGTCTTTGGATAAATCTAAAAACATTACGATGGATTTAATAAAGGAAAGATTTAATGATATCCGGCATATGAAAATCATCCTTGAACAGACCATGTTATTCATTAATGAGATTGTAAAAGACCCAAACTTCAATTCCCTAGAATCTACCAACAAGGAGTAGGTGAAGGTTCTGGGGGTTTTGATAATTTTGAAATGATGGAGAATATTGCTTATCTTATGTCAAAAAGCAAGATGAGTTATTTTGAGATTATGAAACTGCCTTATGCAGTTTTTCTTTCGTTATTGAAGCATTTTCGTTTATTTGATCTTCAATCAACTTCTGAAGGTAGGGAGCTATTAGCGAAATCTAAGAGGTTGTATGAGACTGAACCAGATTTAGATAAATTAAGGAATTCGGGATTCTATCAAAAAGGGTAGTAAGTTTATTGGCTTATTATCCTTTTTTTATTTGCAAAGGAGGTGAAAAATTATGGCTTCAGTAATTGATTTAGCAACCTATTCTTATAATTTAATTTTGAATGATAATGATTTTACCTCCAGAATGCAGAATGCTGAAGGTAATGTAGATAGATTTGAAGGTAGAATGGGCAATTTTACTACGTTTCTTAAGGGTGCCGTTATAGCTGGGATTGCTACTGTTGGTATTGCCCTTGGGGGCATGGCGATAAAAGGCATAAAAAGTGCCGATGAACTGCAACAATCATTAAATTTATTGGCTGCACAAACAGGTGCTACAACTGATGAAATGCAACAATTAGAAGAATCATTAACTAATATTTATGCTAATAATCGTGGCGAAAGTTTTGAAGATATTGCTCAAAGCATGGCCAGGGTTAACCAGACATTAGGTTTAACAGGACAAGAGTTGGAAAATACAACTCAGACAGCCTTAATGATGAGAGATACCTTTGACATGGACGTAGGGGAGAGTATTGATACAGTTAATGCTTTGATGGCTAACTTTGGGGTTACAGCGGAACAAGCTTATAATCTCATGGCACAAGGGGCACAACAAGGCGCAAATAAAAACGGTGACTTAACAGAGGTTCTAAAAGAATATGCTCCACATTTTTCTCAACTTGGTATTAGTGCAGAAGAATTCACTGATACACTTATTCAAGGGGCTAAATCTGGTGCGTTTCAAATTGACAAAGTTGGTGACGCAATTAAGGAATTCTCCATTCGTAGTAAGGACATGTCTACAACTAGTGCAGAAGGATTTGAATTATTAGGGTTAAATGCCGAGGAGATGTTTAATACCTTTGCTCAAGGTGGAGAAGGGGCTGAAAAGGCATTCCAGGATGTAATTACTCGATTAGGACAAATGGATAATCCACTTGCTCAAAATACTGCAGGTGTGGCATTATTCGGTACTATGTTTGAGGATCTAGGTATAGAAGGAATTAAAGCACTTGGAGACATTGGTGACTATGCAAAACTAGACGTTGATGCTCTCAATCAGATCAATAGTGTTCGATATGATTCTTTCGGTCAGGCATTAACCGGTATTGGAAGAGGTTTGGAAACAAGCATTTTAATACCTATGGGTCAACAGGTTTTACCTATCATGAGTGATTTTGCTAATTGGATTCAGGCAAATATGCCACAAATTAAGGCTATTATAGGTGGTACATTGAATTTTATTGGATCATTGTTTACCACTGTTGGTAGTTTAATTGGTGCTTTTATCGGGATTTTGCAATATTGCTATATCCAAAACAAAGAAATTTTTGATGGAATTGGTCAAGTAATAAGAACTGCTTTTGATATTATCACTGGAATTTTCAAAACTGCTACAGCATTATTAAAAGGAGATTGGGATAAATTTGGAAAAGAACTCTCAAATCTCACTAGTAATATATTTAAATTGATACAGAATTTATTCAATTTAGGACTAACCACTATTAAGACAATATTAAGTAATTCAATTAGTAATTTCCAATCACTGGGAAGTTCTATCATGAATGCTTTATATAATGCTTTTCGTGGGGTATGGTCATCCATTACTAGTTGGCTTAATTCGGCAATATCTAGTGCGGTATCTTCAGTTAAAGGATTTTCTAGTAGTTTCTATAGTGCAGGATCACAATTATTCTCTTCTTTTTGGAATGGAATTCGAAGTGTTTGGGATAGTATTAGTTCTTGGATTAGTAGCAAAGTAAATTGGGTTAAAAATCAGTTATCATCATGGCGTTCAGCACAAAGTGAAATGTCAGACGATGGGGGTGGTAGTGATAAATATCCTGCTTATGCTCAAGGAACACCTTTTGTCCCAACTACAGGATTGGCACTTCTCCACGCTGGTGAGGCCGTAATTCCAAAGGAATATAACGTTTTTGCCAAAGGTGGGAAAATTGGCAGGGATACAGTTAGTCAAAACATAGAAATTCCTAATGTTAATATTACTTTTAATGTTAAGGATGCCTTTGATATAAGTAAAAATGGAAAGAAAATAGCAAATTATGTATATGGAGATATTATAAAAGGATTAAAAATGAGGGGAGTATCAAGGCCTTTATAAATAGTAATTTGGGTTAGTTTTTATGGGTCTGTAAAGAGTTTTGTGTAAACTCCATAAAACCTAGACCTGACCCCTTAATCTGTCATCAGGATAAGTACCCAATCCTTGACCCTCTGGGTCCATTTCTTAATAACATTCATTGTAACCAGGTAGAGCATTTTTGTCAGCGATTCATCGTTGAGGGAAATGCTCTTTAATTTGGTTACTTTTCTTAACTGCCTTATATTCACGGAGTTTACACAATTTATTTTACGGAGTCGATAGAATTTTTATTATTTGTTTAAATATGTTATCTATCTCTTCTTTCGTTGCATTTGGATCTTCAATAAATTCACCTGTAATTTTAATTTCTTTATTTTTACTCATAATCATCACCATTAAATATAGAAAACACTATATTGTAGATTTCACTAATTTCTTCTTCGGTTACTTTTTTATCATATTCAAATTCCCTAGTAACTTTCCATTTTGTATCTGTTTTCATAATATCACCCTTTATCTTTTAAATTTTCATATATAAATTAAAGAGTAACCTAGTACAATTCTTTTTTATTTCTTCAAATTCTTCGTCTGAAACAAACTCATAATCTATCTCTACTTTCATAATTTTAGCACCTTTCTTTAAAAATTAACTTTAGTATAAACTAAAACTGATACAATATGCAAGATATTATTATTAATGTTACTATAAATATATATATTATTAAAATATAAATATAATTACAAACGACTACAAATATATTTGTGTTTTAATAATAGAAAGAAGGTTATATAAACAGTGAAAAGCAGGGAGCGTTTTCCCTGCTTAATTTATTTTCGGTTATTAGAATGTTGGTATATACCTTCAGCAAATTAAATCTAAAAATAAAAGGTGATTATATATGGAAATTTATACTATCCCACAGCTTGCTAAATTACTTAAAAGAAGAAAGCAGGATGTTTATTCAATGGTCTATTCTGGAGAAATTGAATCATTTAAAACAGGCGTAAGGGGTTTACGGGTTACACAAAAAGCAGTAAATGAGTACATTTCCAGTAAAAATACAATGAATTATTTTAAAATATAAAGGAAGAGGGTATGTTATTGTTGAAACAATAATATACCTTAATCTTCTCTTTATTTTATGAGGAGATAAAAAATGGCACAAATAAAAAAATTAAAGGATAAGAAGAATGCTTATGTAATCACAGTTTATCTAGGCAAAGATAGTAATGGTAAAAAAATTACAAAAAGCAAAAAATTTGAGGGGAGTAAACCAGAGGCCAAACAATTTGCAAATGTATTTGAAGCGCAACTTAAACAAAATAGTAATTTAGATTCTTTAATGTCTATGAAGGATTATTTGCAATATTGGTTGGAAAAGATTAAATCAGAAATAGATGAAAGAACTTTTGAAACGTATAGTTATCATGTTAATAGGTTAACCCCATACATTGGTAAAATTAAATTAGTTGATCTTAAACCTTTAATTTTAGAAGACAAATTAAGACCTTTACAGAATGAATTGTCTCCTAAAACCATTAAAGGTATCTATGGTACTTTACGTACAGCAATTCGTAGAGCAATAAAATGGGACTTGCTTATTAAAGATGTTACTATAGGTTTAACTCCACCCAAGAATTCACGTAAAGAGCGCAGAGTTTTAAATTGGGACGAAATTAAAATTCTCAAAGAACTTGGTAAAGGCTATAAACATTACCCTATTATTCTAATCTTACTAGTAACTGGAATGAGACTAGGAGAAGTATTAGGATTAAAATGGAAAGATGTTAATTTTACAAAAAATGCCATTACTATTCAAAGGTCTGTAAATATTCGTAAACGTACTGTAAAAGATGAACCTAAAACAATGAATAGTTTACGAACCATTATTCTAGATCAAGAAACCATGAATTTACTTAAAGAAATTAAAGGAACAAAAAAAGTACAAACTATTAGTATTAATAATTCACTCATTTTTCAAGAGAATGGGAAGCCTATTAGTTCTAGTGCAGTAAGAAATACTTTTAATCGAATGTTAAATAAATCTGGTTTGCCACACATGAGAGTCCATGATTTAAGACATACCGCAGTTTCAATAATGCTTGATTCTGGTTATACATTGGCAGAAGTAGCGTATCTAATTGGAGACACAATTGAAACAATAACCAGGACATATGCACATTTAATTAGAAAAGGTCTAAATATTATGGATTCGGTTATGGCAAAACAACAGTCGGAATAAATTCAGAATGGTTTTGGATTCGGAATAAAATTCGGAATGGATATACTCTAAAATGCCTCAAGTCCTTTAAATTCAAGCACTAGAAAAAAATAGTGCACAGGTTCGATTCCTGTCAGGCGCACCATAACTGACACATCAAGAAACTCGTAAATCCTTAATTTATAAGGACTTACGGGTTTTTATTTTTTAAAATTAAAGTAACACTAAAATTAATTTTATGTGAAAGATACGTTAAAAATATTGGATAATAATCTACTCACGGAAAATGATTTAGATGTAATCAAATAAATTTTAAATCTATCTCTCTTTTATAGTAGTCTATTTTTACAATACGTGCGGAAGATGGATTAATATTTTTATTTAAAAAAGCTCAAGATAAGATTAATGTGAACCTAAACAGAGTTTAATTAGGTTTGCTAAAATCGAAGGGTGGGATTATATGAAGAGAACACAAAAAATTAGAAATTTTCTCGGTGCAGTTATCATTGGAACCTCTGTAGTATCCTTTGGAGCCAGTGCCATTGCTAACACGGATATCTCACCAGTGCCAAATCAAACCTATTCTCAAGTATGTCATGGAAAGCATCACTTTAATGACATGATGAAGGAATTTGTTTCCCAGAAGATTATCTCCCAAGAACAAGCCGACAAGTGGGTTGAATATCGCCAATCTAAAGTGGCTGACAGAAAAGCAGAGCGGGAAAAAATAAAGAATTTATCAAAAGAAGAACGCCATGAGTATTGGAAGCAAGCCAAAATTAAAAGATTAGAAGAAGTAGTTAAGGCAGGAATTATCACGCAGGAACAGGCAAACCAAATAAAAGAGATATGGTCAAAACAATGCAATAAACAGTAAGGAACTAGAAGTAACAACTGCTGTTCCTTCATTAAGTTGATTTATGTGTCTTCAGAAGGATTAATGTGAGGCTAAAGCAATTCAGTTTATATTATGGAAAGAAAAGAAATTTATCAATTATTAGGAGACCACTTTGCGAGCCACAGTAAATGGGATTGCCAACTCTGGCAATGGATGTTTCAACAGCCTCTGAGTTCAAGGTTCCATTGAGCTCAGAGGCTGCTTATTTTACAGCACGGTGATAAAAAATTCTTACAATAGGTTTTAAAGGAGCATACTAGTTATAGAAAAAGGGGGGAGGGGTCTGATATACTTAATAAAAACCTGGTATTAATAGGGAGGGGTCAAGATGCCTAATTTAACAAACCCTGTAGCACCACAGGAGTTATTGGTTGTAGGTGCGGCCTTACAAACTGGAATTTTTGATATCCTAAAACAAGGTTCCTGCTCCTTAGAAGAATTGGCAAAAAAACTTGATTTTGATTTGCGGGCCCTCTGGACAGTTAATGAGTCGTTAGTCTCCCTTGGTTACTTACAGTTTAATTCGGATAAGTACAGTCTGACTTCTGAAGCAGAGGAAATATTGTTTAATGAACAAAGCGACAAATATGTAGGCTATTCCCTTATTCATACTTTTAATGTGATAAAAGCGTGGACTACAATTCCTGAGGTACTAAAAACAGGGGCACCTTTGGAAAGGGTGCGCGATCAACAGGATATAAAAGGGTTTATGGCGGCTATGAAAAAAAGTGCCAAGGAAACCTCTGACGATATTATTACTATTTGTTTGCGGGATTTACCGATTGGTTCCAAGGTATTGGATTTGGGAGGTGGCCCCCTCAATTATGCCCGGCCCTTTGCTGCGGCAGGTGCTGAGGTAACGGTTCAAGACAAACCAGAGGTCTGCGAAGTGATGGAGAAAAATCTTCTAGAGAACGAACGAATTAAGTTTGTTCCGGGTGATTTTACCGAGGAAGTCATTGAAGGACAGTTTGACTTGGCTTTTTTAGGAAATATATGTCATATTTATGGTCCAGAAGGAAATACTCTTTTATTTAAGAGAGTACACAAAGTGTTAAAGCCAAATGGCCGTATTGCTATACTCGATTTTGTAAGGGGCGTAAGTAAAAGGGCAGAGCTCTTTGCAGTAAATATGCTAGTGAATACGCAAACCGGTGGCACCTGGACCCTTCAACAGTATACCGATTGGTTAAAGCAAGCAGGCTTTGACGATATTCAAATGCATGATATAGCAGGCAGGCAAATTATTCTGGCTAGAGTCATTACATAGTTTTTATGGATTCTAAGCCCTATGCTTCAAGAACAAACCCCTTGCGTGTTGAATTCAGCATACAGGGGGTTTATTTTGCTTCTATGGATAATGATTTTTATGTTTATCCTTTATAATTATGGTGTTGTTGGAAAATATGATAGAAAAATAGTAGCCAGCAGAATATAATGATAGGTAGAACATGCCTAAGAACTGATTTATTGTGGAGGAGATTTATGAAGAAACTATCGATCTATTTTGTGAAGGGACTGTTGATGTTATTACCCTTGCTGGGCACTTTTTATATCCTGGCCTTTATATATTCCCAGGTAGCGGGCATTGGAAATGCTATTCTCTACCCAATAGTGAAGGAAGAATTGCCTTGGGGCGTTGATTTTATTTTTGTCATTGCTGTAGTATGTTTGATTGGTATGGTAGCTAATTGGTGGATATCCAAAAAAATATTAAAATTAATAGAAGGCTTTATTTACCAAATGCCAGGTGTTAAAAATATTTATAACACCATTAAAGACGCATTAAAATCATTAGCTGGGGACGAGAAAAAATTTGATACAGTTGTGTTAGTGAATCTCAATGAAACGGTTTCTCGATTAGGTTTCCTAACAGTTAAGGAATGCTCTTTCCGGGATAAATTGGGTAGGGAACTAGTGGGAGTATATTTCCCACAAACCATGCAAGTATCCGGGGATATGTACTGGGTTCCAAAAGAATTTGTTACAGTTGTTGATACGCCGGTGGATCAAGCCCTACGTCTAATTATCTCCGGTGGTGCCACTGGAACGGAAGAAGCTGTTTCTGGTCAAGGGCGGTGGCATGTAGTCTGCAAACGAGGGCAAAAGGCAAATATATAAAAGAGAAAAATTAAATAATTCTTAAAATGGCAATTGCCCGGTCTAAACACCGGGCAATTGAAGGTATTTTAAAGCCAGCCACATTGTAAAGATTTGACACAATATGACTAATCAATTAAAATCTAATTATTAAGTTTATGTTAAGAAGTAACGGTAGCATTGGCACCGTTTTTTGTTAGTTAAACTTGTGAAAAAAGTACCAAGTTCTAGGAGAAGGGGGGTAGTTACTATGAGCTGGCAATCAGCAGCATTAAATATAATCGGTGGTATGGGGCTTTTACTGTACGGTATGTATATACTGAGTGAGGGTTTACAAAAGATTGCCGGTAAGAGGCTGAGAGAGGCTTTAACCTCACTTACCAAAAATCGTATTATCGCGATGGGCTTAGGAGCTTTGGTAACCATTTTGTTTCAAAGCAGTACTGCTACCACTGTGATCTTGGTGGGTTTAACCAGTGCCTCCATTATTAGCTTACGGCAAACCCTTGCGGTAATTCTAGGGGCGGATATCGGTACCACGGTAACAGCACAGTTGATCGCACTGAAAATCACAGAGATTTCCCTGCCTATTGTGGGTATCGGGGCAACCATTATCTTTTTCTCCAAGAAACACAAATATAAACGGATCGGTCAGGTTTTGATCGGTTTTGGTTTGTTGTTTTTAGGCTTAAAAATTATGTCCGATACCATGTATCCTTTACGAGATGACCCAATGTTTAGTAAAATGTTGCTGCAAATGGGCGACAGTCCACTTATGGCCATGATCGTTGCGGCTGTATTCACTTTTTTGGTTCACAGTAGTGCAGCCACCATCGGTATTATTATGCTTCTTTCCATGCAGCACTTAATTGCCCTAGAACCGGCTATTTATATGCTCTTCGGAGCTAATATCGGAACGGCTTTTACGGCTGTATTGTCCAGCTTGGGGTCTTCACGGGAATCTCAGCGGGTGGCCACAGCCCACCTACTCTTTAAAGTAGTAGGGGTGTTGTTATTCTTGCCTTTTGTAACTCCCTTTGCTGAGCTAATGCAGAAAATAACTTCAAATACAGGTTTCCAAGTGGCAAACGTTCACACCTTCTTTAATATAGTCATAGCTCTTTTGTTTGTACCCTTTGTATCACACTTTGCTCGCTTACTGGAACTTATTGTACCTGAAAAGAAAGAACCCGGTAACGCTGTGACACCCAAATATCTGGATGACAGTCTGCTTACCAGCCCGGAATTAGCGATTGGGATGGCAACCAAAGAAATTATGCATATTTCAGATCACGTCACTGATATGACAAAGGATATCTATCCCTTGCTGAAATCCTATGATCCCGATCAGGCAGAGAAAATTCATAAGAAGGAAGATCATATTGACCTTCTTTCTACAGCCACCAATAAGTATCTAACTCATTTGTTAAGACAGCAATTGAACAAAGACGAGTTTAACCGCACGATGGGTTTAGTGCATATTGTTCGGGATTATGAACATATTGGGGATGTCATAGAAAAGAACCTGCTCTCTAAAGCAGAAAGTAAATATGTTAACAACCTGGATTTCTCTACAGAGGGTTATACTGATATCATGACCATGCATAGAAAGATTATTGAATTGTTGCATGTGGTCAACACCGGTTTTGCCACCAATAGCTGTATGGCGGCTGAGAAAGCTAAAACCATCCAAGAGGATATCGTCGATCTCGAGTTTCGTCTGCGTATGAGCCATATTGCCCGGATGCAGAAAGGGGCCCAAGAGACGGAGAACACCAGCTTCATTCATATGGATGTGATCAATGCGTATTTAAGAATTAGTGAACATCTTAAGAATATTGCTATGGCCCTCACCGATGAGGTTTCCTGTACCTGGCATGATGAGGCACTTATTCTAACTCCCCCCTCGGAAATGTGGGAAGTTAATGGTAATGGAATGAAAAAGATGTAATTAGTTAACCAAATAGAGGCAATAAGAAAGGGCACCGGAAGGGTGTCCTTTCTTATTTGACTAAAAAGTCATATTTTTTTAATAATTTAATGGCAGGGAAACTAGTGTGCTTTGAGTAATAACATAAATATTGTACTCTGACTTAAAGGAGGGTGTTTTGATGAAAGGTTTACCGGATGTAAAAGATCTGTCTATGGATTCCGGGGTTCAGCAGATGTTGGAAAAGGCCCGTGCCGAAGGCATTGAGACCGCTTTTGACCGTGCCATAAAAATGAGCCAATGTGGTTTTGGTGCTACGGGTGTTTGCTGTAAGCATTGTCTGGAGGGACCCTGTCGTATAGCGCCAAACGGTAAAGGTGCCCAGGCAGGAGTCTGTGGTGCCGGAGTGGATACCATTGTGGCCAGAAATTTCCTTGGCAATGTCACCGAGGGAACAGCCAGTCATGCGGAGCATGCCAGGGAAGTTGCCCACGCTATTTTGGAAGTGGTGGCAGGAAAAGCCCCCTATACAATCCAAGGTGTAGAAAAATTAAAGGCTGTGGCCTCCGGGTTAGGACTGTCCAGTGAAGGAAAAGACACTAACCAATTGGCTAAAGAAGTAGCTGATAAGGCGATGGAAGATTTTCAAAAACAACATGGAACTCTTAATTGGTTAGAACTCCGTGCCCAGGATAAATCGAAAGAGACATGGGAAAAGCTTGGCCTTCTGCCGGTAAACGCCCACCTGGAAATTGCCAAATCATTGGCCCGTCAGGTGATGGGCGGTGATGCCGATCCGGCCAATCTTTTGCTGGGAGCAGTTACCATGGGATTAGTAGATGGCTTTGCCGGCTTGCACATGTCCACTGATTTACAGGACATTTTATTTGGCACCCCTACTGCAGTGAAATCCCAGTATCGACTGGGTGTCATCAAGGAAGACATGGTAAATTTATCGGTACATGGACATATTCCCTTACTCTCTGAAAAGGTAGTGGAATGGGCTGGTAAGTTAACGGATAAAGCTAAGGAAGTAGGGGCAACAGGAATTAATGTTGTTGGTGTATGCTGTAGTGGTAATGAAGTGCTGATGCGCCGGGGTGTTCCGGTGGCTACCAACTATGCCAGTCAAGAATTACCCATTGTTACCGGAGCACTGGAGGCTATGGTGGTGGATATTCAGTGCATTATGCCGGGTATCCAGACGGTGGCTAGTTGTTATCACACGGAAATCATCACCACTTTAGCCTATTCCAAGATCGCCGGGGCGACTCACGTGGAATTCACTGCCGAGCGAGCTGATGAGGCCGCCAAAGAAATTGTACTGCGAGCCATTGCCAATTTCCCCAAACGGGACCCCCGTAAAGTAAATATTCCTAACGAAGTAACCGAAGCCTATGCTGGTTTTTCTGTGGAGCAGATTGTGGAAGCCCTCAGGGCAGTCAATCCTGAAGAACCCCTCAAACCGCTGGTAGATGCTATTGCGGGCGGCCAGATTCTTGGTGCGGTAGCCATTGTTGGTTGTACAAATCCCAGAAAAAAACAAGATCACGATAACGTCGCTTTGGTCAAAGAATTAATTAAGAATAATGTACTGGTGGTTGCCACCGGGTGCTCCGCCCACTCTCTGGGTAAATTCGGCCTCTTAAGTCCGGAGGGCTTACAATACTGCGGCGAAGGGCTTCGGAATGTGTTAACCGCTGTGGGGCAGGCCAATGGCTTACCGGGATTACCGCCGGCGCTGCATATGGGTAGCTGTGTAGATAATTCCCGTGTGGCAGATCTCCTGGTGGCACTGGCTAATTACCTGGGGGTAGCCGTGAAGGATCTGCCAGCGGCCGGTTCTTGCCCGGAAACACACCATCCCAAGGCATTGTCTATTGGTACTTACTTTATTGCCTGTGGGGTGGATGTACATGTGGGTGTAAATCCCCAAGCCACCGGATCACCCTTAGTGGTCAATGTTTTAACAGCAGATAAAGAAAACTTCCCTGTTACTACCGATGGCCTATTCGGCGGAAAATTAATTTACGAAGAAGACCCAGTTAAGGCTGCTGGCTTACTTATTGAGAGAATTAAGCAAAAAAGAAAGGCGTTGGGTTTAAACTAACATCTTTCCGACATGCATAAGGGCAAACCAAGCTTCCGCCTACGGTCTAAAGACTTGGCGTACCCTAAAGGTCATAACCTATTAGGTCATAACCTAAAGGTCACAGGCAGGTAGGTAAACAAGCCAAGTTTTTCTGAGGAGGTAGACAAATGTCAGGTAAATCCGGTGTGAAGATTGCCATTTCTGGTAAGGGTGGTGTGGGCAAAACCACTCTCTCGGCCTTACTGTGCCACCTTTATGCCCGGGAGGGTAAAAAGGTTTTAGCTGTGGATGCTGATCCAGATGCTAATTTGGGTATGGCCTTGGGATTTACGACACAGGAGCTAACACAGGTAATCACCATCACCCAGGACAGAAGACTCATTAAAGAACGCACCGGCGCAGAACCGGGCAACAGCGGACAGTGGTTTACTTTAAATCCCAAGGTGGATGATATCCCAGAGAGGTATGTGATTGAGAAGGATGGCGTTAAGTTGCTCCAGCTAGGTCTTACCTCCACCGGGGGCAGCGGCTGTTACTGCCCGGAAAATACCTTTGTTAAGATGCTGCTTAATCACTTAGTACTGGAACAGGATGAAACGATAGTTGTCGATATGGAAGCGGGACTGGAACACATGAGCCGAGGTACGGCCAGAGGGGTGGATGCCTTTATTGTGGTGGTAGAACCAGGCCGCAGAAGTTTCCAAACCGCCCAGGCTACCGTTCAACTAGCTCAGGATTTAGGTGTGGAGAAAGTCTATGCTGTGGCTAATAAGGTAGGAGTAGGACAGGAGGAAAACATTCGTGAGGCTCTGGGTTCTTTGCCACTACTGGGGGTATTGCCCTATGCTTTAGAAGCAGTCAATGCCGACCTTGTTGGTAAAACCCTCTTTGAGGTAAGCCCCATGATGATTGAACGGGTTAAAGAACTCAAAACGAAAATCGAAGATTATTTGGGATGATCTAATCTAACCAAAGGATAACTCCTTTGGTTTTACTTTTTTTGGAAGGTTTCTGGTAACTCCTGGAGAATACTATTGGGTAATTAATTTATGTAAGGGTTTGATGCTATGAAAGAAGCAATGGGAAAAAACATGCATACAGTTCAACTGGGAGGCAAGCCTATTTCCTATCAGATTAGGGAAAGTCGGCGGGCGAAACATGTGCGCTTTACCATTAGCTCCTCCGACGGACTAGAGGTGGTAGTGCCCAGTAATTACCCTCAGGACCAGTTGGAAACCTTACTAAAAAGTAAACAAAACTGGATTTTGGAGAAGCTGGCCTTATTTTCCCGCAGAGTGGAACTGGTACAGAAGAATGCTTTGGCAGCGACACAAGTCATTCGTTTTTTAGGTAAGAGCTATCGTGTGGTTACGGTATTTCAACCCGGTGCACCACAGATCGAAATAGTGGGAGACAAAATAATCATTATGCTGCCCCAGCAGAACCAGGTGAAAATACGAGATGTTTTGGAAAGCTGGCTTCGTCACCAAGCCCGCGAGGTTATTAAGCAACGACTACAATTCTTTAGCCATAAATTAAATATTAAGTATAACCAGGTTGCTATTAAAGATCAAAAGACACGCTGGGGCAGTTGCTCCAGCCAGGGGAATCTAAATTTTAATTATCGTCTGGTCATGGCTCCAGTACCAATCATTGATTATCTAGTGGTACATGAACTTGCTCATTTGAGAGAAATGAATCATTCTAAAAAGTTTTGGTTGTTGGTAGAAAGCGTCTGTCCTGCTTATAAAGCACACCGCCAGTGGCTTAAGGAGCATGGAGCAGAATTAACCCTGCCTTTTTGATTATAACTTTACTTCTGCCAAGGGTTTGTCTTTGTTGTCATATAGAGTGAGGGATACGGCCTGATAATACCCTCCTTTTAATTGATACGTGGTTTTCAGGAGGGCCAGGGTATCTACGTGGGAAATACCAATTACCCTTTGGAGAGTGATGATCTCTTTTACACCATTGCCATCATGATCCACCAGACTGTAATCAATGATGGGATCAATCCAGGTACTAATAGTTTGGAGTAAGCTTTCTGAACCTTTGTATTCTTCCTTTGCTAACGGAATGGTGGATTTTAATCCCGTTTGATGGTCTTTAAAAACCACGTAATAATCACCAGCGTATTTTACTTCGAACCTCGCATTGTTCTCCTGACCCGTTTCACTGCCAGAAGCGTAATCAAAGGGGTCTTCAATAGCAAAAAGTAGCTGCCAAGCCCCGGCACCTTCTTGTGGTTTGTAAATGGCTAGCCCCATGGCTCCGGCACTGCCACTGGATTGGCGGTAAACCAAGACTTCATTTTTATGATCCCCGTCTACATCCTCGAACTTTAAGTCGGCGAAGGAATAGAGTCCTTCTTCCTTGACAGGCAATTTTATCTTTTCTACATCATCCACCACCACAGACCAAGCGATGGGCATCCCGTTTTTGTCTTGCTCGGCATAAAGAACAACCTTTTCCTTTGCTTCATCCCCGAGGATGTTTTTTTCGACGCTTTTTAAAATGTGAGTATTTTCGGTAACAATATATTTTTCTTTTGTGGACTGCTCTGTTTTAGTAGAGCCTGTACCATTGATCGTGCAGCCACTGAGTAAGGATAGAGCCAGGAAAGGGATAAACACTTTTACATAAAAATTTTTCCAATTGAAATTCCCCGGGTAGAACCTCTTCCTATAAAGTTTCTTCATAACACTTGTCTCCTTATTTTTATGCTAAAGGATCAGTCATTTTCTAAGACGAAGCAAAACCTAAAGTGTTACACGGTAAAATAGAAAAATATTGCTAGACAACCAGAGATTAAAAGCTTCCTAAAGACTGGTGAATTGTCGATTTTTATATTAAAATGAAGTTTGTGATGTTTTTAGTTAGTTAAATAATACACAAAATTAAGCAAAAGGAAGGACAAAGATGGCACAAACAAACTTATCGCAAACAAGCATGGGTCATCGAGAAGGCTTTGGCAGTACCCTCGGAGTTATTGCTGCTACTTTGGGATCAGCCGTGGGGCTTGGCAACATTTGGAAGTTCCCCTATGTCACCGGAGAAAACGGTGGTGCCGCATTCATTCTTATTTATTTATTGTTTGCAAGCTTAATCGGCTTACCTGTGATGATTTCCGAATTTATCATGGGGCGCCGCAGTAATGCTGCTTCGGTAGGTGCTTTTAAAAGACTGGCTCCTGGTACACCTTGGTTTCTTACCGGTATTTCGGGTGTGATAGTGGCTTTCCTGATTATGAGCTATTATACATCCGTGGCTGGCTGGGTGTATGCCTACATTTTTAAGGCTATGAGTGGTGGTTTACTAACCACCGATCCTAAGGTGTCTGAGCAGGCCTTTACCGGCTTTATATCCGGGGTCTGGTCACCGCTCATCTGGCAATGGATTGTACTTCTGGTAACCGGTGCGATTATCCTGGCCGGAGTGAAAAAAGGTATCGAACGAATAACTAAAATGCTGTTGCCGGTACTTTTTTTACTACTCATCGTTTGTGTTATCCGGGCCGTAACATTACCCGGTGCCAGCGAGGGGATTGCTTTCTTGTTTAAACCGGACTTCTCTAAAATTACCGGAGCAACCATTCTGGCTGCCATGGGTTTAGCCTTCTTTAAATTATCCGTGGGTATGGGGGTAATGACCACCTACGGAAGTTACATTGGCAAAAGCGAAAGCTTATTTAGCACCGGCGTTAAGGTTATGCTGGCGGATACCTGTGTTTCCATGTTAGCCGGTTTGGCTATTTTTCCAGCCGTGTTTGCCTTTGGCTTTACTCCTGACAAAGGGGCTTCCCTGTTATTTATGACGATCCCGATGGTATTTAATTCGATGCCCTTTGGTGGCTTCTTCCTAACTATTTTCTTTATCCTAGCTTCCATTGCTGCTACTGGCGCCATGATTTCCCTCTTTAATACGCCAGTGGCTTATTTAAACGAGGAACTGGGATGGTCCAGAAAAAGTGCCACTGTGGTGACAGGTTTGATGATGGCACTGATTGGTAGTACGGCTACCCTATCTAATAGTATACTGGCTAACTTTAAGCTTTTTGGCATGACGATGTTTGACTTGTTTGGTTATGCTACCGACAACATCATGATGCCTTTGACCGGACTTATTATAGCCCTCTTTGTTGGTTGGCGCCTGAGCAAATATGACGTGGCAGATGAACTTTCCAATGGCGGTAGCCTGAATAATCGCACCTTTGTTAAGTTCTATTTAATAGCAGTCCGTTTTGTAGCTCCTGCGGCCATTATTGTAGTTTTGTTAAGTGGCTTGGGCTTCTTCCAATTTCTAAAATAATGCTGCACAGAAGGGTAACTCCACCGAAGAAATTCTACCGGTGGGGTTATTTTTTTGTGACGCATTGCAGGAAGAATTGTAAGAAACCTGCGGTTGATCTTTGAGCACGCTGAAGCAGAACCTGAGCAGCCTTTTCCACGGATGGCTCATGTTCTTCTACCACCTGGGGTAAAAAGGTGAAGGAAAAACCGGCATTTTTTTTAACCCATTCATCAGGCTCACAGGATAGTTCATAGAGTCCGTCATAGTTCGTGGTAAAATCATGGTAATTACTGCGGGCCCAGTCTTCAAAGTATTTGTGACCCTTCAAAATAAGCCCGGCGGCATGGTGAGGAACACAAAGATCTTGCAAAATATGGGTCGCTGCACCTACGTAAAAGAGAGCTTTCTCTTGCCGGTTTTGCTGCCATTGTTTGATAGCCTGCTTGAAATAATGACGGCATTCACTGGGGGCATCCGGTCCACACCATAGACCCGTATTCGTTGCATAGTCATAATAATGGCTGATATTTTTAAACCCTCGATCACACCAGGTTGAACCGGCATTTAGGGTATCTAGGTAAGATTGATACAGCAAAGCTTCCTTACCAAAGCCATCCTTCTTGAGAATACGAATAGACTGTTGATTGCAAAAGTGATGGGTATTTCGCTCCGCAGGAGGTTTTAAGAACACTTGAAGTGGTAGCGTTAACGACAACATTACCTTGGCACAGTTCCAGGTAGCTTGAGTAAGAGTCATAATTTCTTCCTTGCCAGTAATATTGAAAGTTCTACTTTTGATTATTTCCAAAAACCGATCACTCTAACAGTCAATAATTGGACTATTATCTTGGGGTGGATAGGAAGGTAGCCCCAATTTTACTAAATTTATGGTTAAAGTGACTTTTTTAGCAGGAAAATAGAACCTAATGACGAATAAAATAATAGACTAATATAAAACGCCAAATTTCATTCTTGAAAACGGGGGAACCACTCTTTTGGGGTGAACTACCTTTGGTAGCGGGCTATCTTTCGGTCCGAATCCGTCAGCTAACTCCGTCGGCGTGGAAAGCGAGGAAGGATAGTGTCTCTAGGTAGTAGACTGCTTGTACTGGCAACCTCTGTTTGTTTTGCAGTTGGTATGTGGGTTGGTGCTGCTGAGGCAGCCCAGGTTACGGTAAAAACAGGAGATTCCCTTTGGGCCATTGCCCAAAATAATGGCACAACGGTTGAGAAAATTAAAGAGCTTAACCAATTAACCAATGACAATCTACAGCTAGGGCAGGTTTTGCAGGTGCCGGATGGTGCTTCCAATCAGTCCGTAAGGCCTCCCCAGGCAACCGAAAATGTTTCCCGGGGTATGGTAGATCGAGCTATGGCGGTACTGGATTATGCTAAGAAGTTTACGGGTATAAAATACCGTTCCGGTGGGGAGAGTCCAGCGGGTTTTGATTGTTCCGGTTATGTACGGTATGTCTTTAAGAACTTTGGTATTGATCTGGTGCACACTGCAGCCGGACAATACAATGCAGGAACAGTCATTAATAAAGAAGAACTTAGGGCTGGCGATCTGGTGTTTTTTAATACCGGTGGCAATGGTATTAACCACTCAGGCATTTACATCGGTGAAAATCAATTTATCCATTCTTCCAGCTCAAAGGGGATCAAAGTAGATTCCCTATCAGATAGTTATTGGAGTCCTAGATATCGTGGTGCTAGTCGAATATTGTAGTAAGACCAAACCCTCGGATTTAATCCGAGGGTTTTTTGACGACTCTATTGAAATATTCCGTAACTCTCCAGCCACAAACCAGGGGGCTTATTGCACAATGAGTTAAGGAGGCGCACCCGCTAAATGTTGAATGACAAACCATTCTGTTAGCTGGAAATTATTCTATCAATTTCCACACGATAATTTGATTAGCCTTAATAAAAAGGTGAACACATTTTAAATCAGTAAGGGATAGCATTATCACCCTTTCCCCAATCAACCCAGAAGTTTAAATTTCCTTAATTAATTAACATAATTTAAAGCTTAATGCTTTGGGTTTGGTATTGGAATGCGGCTAGGTATTTTATTGATAAGCCTGCCGGTTATTAATAAAATCTAAATTATTGATAAAACTAGTTGTAACCGTACATATACCTTAATTTATGCTCCTTATTCTTTTACTTCTGGGATTTATATGATACGTTGATCTAGTAAAGTAACTTACCACATAATAATTTAAGGGCTGATAACTAATGAAAATTGCTATTATTGGAGCAGGATTAGGTGGGCTTGCCTGCGCCCTTGAGTGCGAGAGGTTAGGAATAATACCGGATGTTTTTGAGCGTGATGAGTCTGTGGGGTGGCCTTATGTATGTATTGTCCACTGGCTCCATGTAATCCACACCGGCAAAGGTGATCTCCGTAACTACCTAAGAGATAGATTCAATCTAGACTTAAAGCCCATAAATAAATGTACTGAATTAATAATGAGGTCACCCAATAAACAAACTACTATCAAAGGTGATATAGGTTACATTATGAGGCGGGGTAAACATGTTGATTCTGTAGAAAACCAGTTATATCGTACCCTCAAAAGAACCCCCGTTCATTTTAATAGACCCGCTGATTATAAAGAGCTGTCTAAGAAGTATGACTACGTAGTTGTTGCCACTGGCAAAGAAACAGTTGCTAAAGAGCTTGGTGTCTGGAAAAGCATAGATATGGTTCACTTAAGAGGTGGACTTACTTATGGTGCTTTTAACCCCACAGGGACAACCCTTTACTTTAATAAGAAACATGCTGGGAAGGGCTTTGCTAGGCTTGGGCCTATAAATAGCACACAGGCAATAGTGGGTATGTGTTATGTTGGGGATAATGAACTGGAGATTGATAGACATTATAAGGATTTTTTAGAGATGGAAGGTTTAGAGAGCCTTGAATTTGGTTACAAGTTTTCGATTCCAATGTGGACGGATGGACGAGTTAATAAATTTCAGGTCGATAACGTACTATTAGTTGGCCGTTCAGCAGGTTTAACAGAAAGATTTTTAGGAACGGGTGCAATTGAGGCGTTAATGAGTGGAATTTATGCTGCCCGTGCAATGATAAAAGGGTTAGATTATTCTGCTCTTGTTAAACCGTTGCAAGACCATCTAGAGAATATCTCTTCTTTCAGAAAACCATTTGAGGCTCTTGATAATGATGGCTTGGATCGATTAATCTCAGCAATTGATACACCCGTAATCAAGCAGCTAATATATAACAGTGGCTTAAACTTTATTGATTTTTTAGGCCCTATCCAGCGTCAGATTAATAAAGTAACCAATATTTTAAGTAGTAAAGAAATAGAAACTTAGTTTATTTTCTGGGAAGAATAGGGATATTAGAAAACCAGCTCTGTTTAAGGGCTGGTTTTTGTAGGTTATATATTTGCCCTCTGTCATATTAGCTAAAAATTGTGAAATAAACATTTAGAACAAAAACCCCCTATTGGGGGTAATTTATAGCATGACTTGTCCTAGGTGTGGTAAGGAAATGAAATTAGCTAATGATGCTTATTATGGTGGAGATAATTTTTACTGTGAGGACTGTGATATTTATAAAGCTGCTGACGATGTGGAATTAGACTTAAACGGTTATTGATAGTTCGTATTTCAGATGATGCGTCGGAGAGGGCGGGCCCACTAGCCTACATCGCCTCCTACAAAAGCAAAAAAAAGAGTGTCGCAAAAAGTATTTTTGCGACACTCCCGAGATTAATCTTCATATTTAAACTCTATGGCTTTTTCTTTTTTTAGGGAGAAATTATCAATTACATCTTCACTTAGCCAAACTTGATAATTCTTGTTATCTACCATGCTATCATCTGCATCCAGAGCAAGGGTTAATTTTGCACCGGCAATGCGAGCAGCAGTTACATCCAGCTCGCGGGTCCCTTTTAAAATATGAATGCCGGTTCCATTGCTATTAAATTTTTTACCCTTTTGGATGTCCTCATTAAACTGAATGACGACGGTGGTGTCGTTAGTAGCCGTTACTTCATCAATAGCTAAAGCAACTGCTTTGGTGGTAAAGTACCATTCGCCTTTATTGATACCGGAGAAAGACCTAGCTTTTCTGGTAACCAAAATATCGTCATCAATGGTTAGGCAGTATTTGCTATTGGCTGATAAAAACTCTTTATTATTTAACTTGACAACCAGTTGATCATCATCTTCTTTAAAGACAATGGCGTATTCCAGTTGGGCATCCACCCATTGACCATTTTTATATTGTAAGAGTTGAATGGCCTTCGCTAAATCTTCTATATCTTGGCCCTTTGCCAGAACCATGTCTTCTGTAAAGTGAATAGTAAATTTGTTTGTATTTATATCAATCTTTGCTTTATTAGCGGGGCTTAGGTTGCTGATATAGTCTGTGGTTTGCTCTTCTTCATCAAGATCAATATCCATATCCACACTATCGATGAAGCGGGAAATCATAACAGCAAATTCTCCCCTGGTAATAGGATTAAAGGGATTTAGATACCCATCCGAGGTGCCCCGTAAGATACCTCTCTTATACATAGTTGCAGCGTAGGTTAACTCATCCTGCTTTAGTCCTTTGATGTCCTTAAAGGAAAGCAATTCTGTAAGGGAAACATCTTCATCACCGGCAGCTCGGCTAAGCCACATGGCTGCTTCAATACGGGTAGCCGGTTTGTTACCATTCCAACCCATTAACTCCCAGTCAGCCAGGATGCCAGCGTCATAAGCTTGTAGTGGTGCCAAGCCCATCCAACCGGGGAAGATTTGTTTAAGTAAGGCTTCTTTTTCCGTAGAGGTTGCCTCATGATCTATAACCCGCATGATGATGGCGATGGCCTCGTTTTTACTGACCGACTTATCGGGCATAAATTGCTTGTTTTCATACCCTTTCATAATGCCTTTGCTTTCAAGCTTTAAAATATCATTTTTCGCCCAGTGTTTGTTCACATCTTGAAAAACAACGGAGTAGTTCCGGGATGGTTGATAAGGTTCCTGATACTGTTTCTTAATTAATTGCTTTTGTAGTCCTGTAGACAGATTTTTTTGCTTATTGCCAGAATCTGCCCAAGCAGCCCCTGCCAATAAAGTAGTTAGCATAGACACAGAGAGCAAAGTTATCATGAATTTAGTTAATTTTTTCATATATTCTCCTTTCAAAGGACAAGTTAGTTGTTAAGCATACCGATTGGGGCGCCACCAATGTCGGTTTGTCTTTCTATATAATACGGGGGGTGTTTACTTTATCAAGGGGTATGGAAATCGGTTTCTTTCAAGCGTTACAAAAAAGGAACCTTTGTTGTCTAAATGAATGAAGTCTTGACGATGGGGTTATTTCTTTGCTAGGCTAACTATATACTATGAAAGAGTCATGGGAGGTATAGGTATACGATGAAAAGAATAGCAATACTGCTTATTTTGTTAATGATGGTAGTTCTAAGTGGCTGTGCAGGGGACAAAACCCCCCAGCGCCAAGAACCCAAAACCCCAACCGAGCAACAGACCGCCGCAGAAAAAGTAAAGGTAACCCTTTATTTTGCCAATCAAAATGCAGATGGTCTCATGCCGGTAGAGAGGCAAATTGATAAACCTAATGACATGGTAACCGCTCTTGTTAGTGAGCTAAAGAAGCCGGATAAAAATACCCCCGTGTTGCCGGAGGGGAGCGAACTGATTTATTATAAAACCGAGGGAGATACTCTTGTTTTAAACTTTAACCAGGCCTTTGCCAATTTGCAGGGCTCTACCGGTGAATTTATTACCATCAACTCTCTGGCGAATACTTTTACAGAGTTACCGCAGTATAAAAATGTGAAACTTATGGTGGAAGGAAAGACCCTAGAAACCGGCCATGCCATTTACGACAAGCCGATTCCCAGGAATGAAGGTATTATTAAGGAGTAAAAAAGAGGGAGTGGTGCAAAACTACTTTTTTGCCCCACTCCTTTTTCTTATTTGTTATTGGCCAATTCCCATCCCTTTATTCCAATGTCATCATAACATCAGTATGCCGGAGTGTTCAGAAAACCTAATTTCTTCTCTTGTCCTGGATACTGTTTTACGATATATTCAAGGGCGTAAGGATTGAGCAAGAAAGGGGTTAAGAATGGTAACCTACCGTACAGTTGCTACAGAGATTGTCAGTGAACTTATCGTCAAAAAGTCTCGCTTTATTGCCCATGTAAAACCTGTGCAGGATGAAGCGGCAGCCGTGGATTTTATCCGACAGATTAGTAAAAGGCACCGAGAAGCAACCCATAATGTTCCAGCCTATCGCATCTCAGAAAATATAGAAAAGTGCAGTGATGATGGAGAACCCAGTGGCACCGCTGGCAGACCTGTGTTGGGTGTGTTAAAAGGAGAGAATCTTTTTTATACCGCGGTGGTGATAACCCGATATTTTGGGGGAATTATGCTAGGTGCTGGGGGCTTGGTGCGAGCTTACTCCCAAGCAGCGTCTCAGGGTATTAGTGAAGCGGGTCTGATTACCCGGGTTTTGAACCAGAAACTACAGGTGGAGTTTGCCATGCCCTTATTTGGCATTATCAAAAAAGTCATTGAGCAATCCGGGGCTAAAATACTAGATGTGGCAGTAACCGATAAGGCTATTATTGTAGCCCGCTTGCCGGTGCCTGAGGTAGAGGGACTGACAGCGCAACTTATAGAAGCCTCTGCGGGACAAGCTTTGGTGGAAAAGACAGAGCTGGAATTCGTGTAAGAAATTATTGCCAGTGTGGCAGATAGGAAGTAAACTAAAGTTAGTACCGTACATTCTTTTACAGGTGCCCATAGGGGAGAATAGGGAATCGGGTGTAATTCCCGAGCGGTCCCGCCACTGTAAACGGTGAGGTGATACCCGAGAGAAGCCACTGGCCAAAGGGCCGGGAAGGTTGGTATCAAGCAATGACCCGTAAGTCAGGAGACCTGCCTGTAAAAGCATAAAAACTGAGGATGATGGAAAAATTCTCAGCCCTTTTTGGGCTGGGATTTTTTATTTATCAGCATTTCTTTTGGCTTTCTTATGGCAAGGTGCTTTAGTATATCCTATTAATTGTCTCTACGTTAAGGAGGAACGAGAAAATGAATCTATTACAACAAACACTGGCTAACATTAATCCCCCCGACTTACACTGTCAGCAGTTGGCACAGCAAAGGTTAAACAGTCTTACCAAACCATTAGGCAGCCTGGGTATTTTAGAAGAAATTGCTTGGCGGTTAGCCGGCATTCAGCGTCTCCCTTTGCCCAAATTGCCAAAGGAAAAGATTTCTCTGGTTTTAGCTGGGGATCATGGGGTGGTAGCAGAGGGAGTTAGTGCTTTTCCCCAGGAAGTAACCCCTCAAATGGTACTGAATTTTCTTCAGGGCGGAGCGGCCATCAATGTACTGGCTCGCCAAGCCGGAGCCAGGGTGGTAATAGCGGATTTTGGCATGGCAACTCCTCTGCCGCATCAGAAACATCTTATGGATTGCCGGGTAAAAGCGGGAACTGACAATATGGCACAGGGGCCGGCCATGAGCCGACAAGAGGCAGTACAGGCTATTGAGGCCGGCATCACTCTAGTTTTACAACAAGCTAAAGACCCCCTGTCCCTGATCGGGATAGGAGAGATGGGAATTGGCAACACCACCGCCAGTACAGCCATTTTGGCCGCTTTTAGCGGTCTGCCTGTTCTGGAACTCACGGGTCAAGGAACGGGTATTGTAGAAGAGAGACGGCAGCAAAAAGCAGCTATCATTGGCCGAGCTTTAGCCGTTAACCGTCCGGATGCTACAGATCCTTTGGATGTCTTAGCCAAAGTAGGGGGCTTGGAGATTGCAGGTATGGTTGGCATTATCCTAGGCTGTGCCGGAGCAGGAACACCGGTGGTAATCGACGGTTTTATCTCCGGTGCAGCAGCACTGGTGGCTCAGTCCCTAGCACCGCTCTGCCGGGAGTATATGTTTGCCTCCCACCTTTCTCAGGAACCAGGACATCGAATTATGTTGGAAATGTTGGGGTTAAAGCCAATATTACATTTGGATATGAGATTGGGTGAAGGAACTGGGGCTGTTCTGACCTTCTCATTTATAGAGGCTGCCAGCCGGATCATTAACGAAATGGCCACCTTTGCTGAGGCAGGGGTAAGTCAGGGTTAAAAAAGCAAAGTCGAGGAAGAACAGATAGCTCTTCATCGACTTTGCTTTTAAATTTGTATAAGGATAACTAAATTATGATTTGCTGCTTGCCGCCTGCCCGCTTGTGACCTTTAGGTTATGACCTAAGGGCATGGCAGGAAGAAATGGTGGCGGCTTAGTTTTTGATTGGTTAAAGGTTCGTGGAAATGAGCTTCTTCGTTCCCGAATGCTTCTCGGAATAATCCCGTTTCTTTTTTACAAAGGATTTTACACCCTGGTTAATCAGAAAAAAGCCGGAGGAAATCAGGAACCCCAGAATATTTTCCATCCAACATACCACCTTTTATCCTGGCTTGTTTTTAAATTGGCAGAGTTGGCTGTCTGCGTGGAGTTTACCAACAGTTGGTAGTTAGCTAAAACTAACTCTTTATCTCATTAGATAACACATAATATGCCAAAATACTTTCTTTTGTTACACTAAAACAGAAAAAGTTTTCCAATAGTAGATGTTTTTACAAAGATACCTTGCCGGAGACTCTTTTGGTGCATTACAATGAACCGCAGGGACATTATGTTTGGAGAGGTGAGTTATGAACAGAAAATTAACTATGTTTTTGATGAGTGTCGTGGTGCTATCCCTCTTGCTGATTGGACAAGTGGGTTATGCCAACGAAGCGGAAAAAGCTAATCCAGAGATTATTGTACGGGGTAAAATACTATCTGTGACTGAGCAGCAAGAAACAAACCCCGATCTTCAGGATTGGATTCAAGGAAAAGAGCAACTGGTGACAGCAAAGATTTTAAGTGAACCCTATCAAGGGCAGGAAGTTAGTTTCTTTCATGTTTTGCCCGACCAACTGGGACTGGCTGTGCTAATATCACCTGGTGATGAAGTGGTTTTATCGGTAGAAGTAACAGAAGGCAAGGTTACCAATGCCTTTGTCTCAGACCATGCCAGGGATAAAAAAATCTACTTTTTGGCAGGCTGTTTTGCGGTGATCATGGTGGTTATTGGCGGGCTTAAGGGGGCCAAATCGGTTCTATCTCTAACCCTTACCGGAGTAGGGATTTTTGGGGTACTACTGCCCCTGTTGTTTAAGGGACACAGCCCGATTTTTGTAACCATTTTAGTGGCAGCGGTAATGACCACCATCACGATGGTGTTGGTACATGGTTACAATAAAAAGACATTGGCGGGTATTATTGGTACTACCAGCGGTGTCCTCGTGGCAGGCTTACTGGCGTTGTTGGTAGGCAAGGCTGCTAAACTGACTGGTTTTAGCAGCGAAGAAATGCAAATGCTCATGTATATTCCTCAGCAGGTGAAATTTGATTATCAGGGCCTGTTGTTTGCCGGGATGATTATTGGAGCGTTGGGGGCGGTGATGGATGTGGGGATCTCCATTGCCTCTGCCGTGGAGGAAGTAAAGCGTGTAAATCCTGGCCTAACGACCCGTCAATTAATCCAGGCCGGGATGAATGTGGGGCGGGATGTGATGGGAACAATGGCTAATACCTTAATCCTGGCCTATACTGGCAGTGCTTTGCCTCTGATCTTAATATTTATGGCCTATGATATGCCCTTTTTAAAGATTATCAATCTTGATTTAATCTCTACCGAAATTGTACGGGCCCTTACGGGCAGCATTGGCCTTACGCTGGCGATACCCATTACCTCTGTGGCTGCGGGATTGTTACTTACCCGTGGAGAATTGGCAAAATCTCCAGAAAACCAAGAAAAAGAGACGAAAGCCTGAAAAAAGGAAGTGGCGCAAAAAATAGTTTTGCGCCACTTCCTTTTTCAACCATGGTCTGTATTTTCTACCGAGTAGGGCGTTGATTTTTCTTGCCTAGGTAGATATAGACTAAGCCTGACAGCACAATCATCACAATACTCATTACCTGAGCGGCCCGCAGGGGGCCGATCATCAAACTATCTGTCCTAAGTCCTTCAATAAAGAAGCGACCCAGGGAGTACATGGCCAGGTAGAGCATAAAAAGTTGTCCCTCCGAAGGGAGTTTTCTCCGTAAGAACATTAATATACCGAACACCATTAGATTCCAGAGGGATTCATACAAAAAGGTGGGGTGGCGGTAAGCACCATCGATATACATGGCCCAGGGAAGGTCGGTGGGGTAACCATAAGCCTCCTGGTTAAAAAAGTTGCCCCAGCGGCCAATGGCCTGTCCCAGGATAAAGCTAGGGGCTATGATATCGGCAATCTGCCAAAACCGTAAGTTTCGGACCCGGGTAAAAATGTAGCCAGTGATCATGGCGGTCAGAATTCCCCCGTGAATGGCCAGACCGCCATGCCAAATTTTCGGTATTTCGCTAAGGTTCACACTATAATAATCCCAACTCATAATGACATAGTACAACCGGGCTCCCAGCCAAGAGATCGGGGCACAGATCAATACTAGGTCAATGATGTCATCTCCTTTTACGCCTAAGCGTTTGGCTTCCCGCAAGGCCAGCCAAGTACCCACCAATACTGCCATCATCATAAGTACACCGTACCAGCGAATTGTGATGGGACCCCAGGAGAAAAGATAGGGACTAATTTCTGATAGATACAAAATACTCTTCCTTTCTTTATAAGGCATACATGCCAACTAGATTTGGTATTATCAGAAAATGATAACACCATACCATACTAACTCTACAGTTATTATCAGGATAGATATGTAAATAGTTTCTATATTCGAACTAAGCTTCAGTTATCTGCAGGATCGGTGATCCTTCTCTATTTTATCCTGACCCGGCAGTATCTACAAAGCTTTTTTATACGATCCCATCTTTTATCTCACAGAGTACAGATTCTTCCTTGTCTTCCAAGTGCTGTTTATACTATAATTTTGCTGACCCCAAAAACTAATTAAACCATAATTTTGGAGTAAATATGAGAATTCCGAGAATTGTTATAGCAGGGACACATAGTGGTGTGGGTAAAACCACTTTAACCTTGGGTTTACTGACGGCCTTGCGCCGGAGAAATTTGGCAGTACAGCCCTTTAAGGTGGGTCCCGATTATATAGACCCCGGTTTGCATCACGTGGCAGCGGCACGAATCTCCCATAACCTGGACAGTTGGCTCGGCACACCGGCAGAGGTGCAGCAGCTTTTCCTTAGACAAGCTAAGGATTGCGATCTCGCCTTGGTGGAAGGTGTGATGGGCTTATTCGATGGAGCCAAAGGACAGGGAGAGGTGGGCAGCACCGCCCAAGTAGCTAAGCTTCTGCAAGCTCCGGTGGTGTTAGTTTTTTCCGCCAAGGGGCTAGCCCGCAGTGCAGCGGCTTTGGTGCATGGCTATAAAACCTTTGATCCGATGGTTCGGATTGCTGGTGTTATTGCCAATGGTATTAGTAGCGAGCGGCATCGGGAGTTTATTCGGCAAACTGTGGAAGAAGAACTGGGGCTGCCTCTGTTGGGCGCGTTACGGAAAAATAATGAAATTATCATGCCGGAGCGCCACCTTGGATTGCTACCGGCTACAGAAAATATAGCTTTGCAACAGGTTCTGCATCAGTTGGCGTTTGCCATTGAAGAACAGGTTGACCTCGATAAAATTATTCAGTTGGCGCAGACGGCACCGGAACTAGAGAACCGACTGACAGTTGCGGTAGCCCGCAAATTTACCGGGGTGAATCTGGCGGTGGCCAAGGATGAAGCTTTTCATTTTTACTATCAAGATAGCTTAGATTATCTTACCGAGCAAGGGGTAACACTACATTTTTTTAGCCCCCTAAGGGATTGTGCGCTTCCTGCTAATTGTCATGGTATCTATATCGGCGGCGGATTTCCAGAGGAATTCTTACCGATTCTGGCCGCCAATCAGGCCCTCAAAGCAAACCTTCAGTTGGCATACCGCAAGGGCATCCCAATGTATGCCGAGTGTGGCGGGTTGATGTACCTGTGCCGTAGTATTTGCTCTTTAAACGGTGATGAATACGCCGGTGTGGGATTAGTACCGGGTTCGGTGAAAATGGGCAACCGCTTGGCTGCTCTGGGCTATGTCAGGGCCAAACTCCGAAAACCCTGCCTGCTGGGGGACGCAGGTCTAGAGCTAAAGGGGCATGAATTTCACTGGTCCAGCATCTCCGGCCTACCGGAAGAAGAGGCTCTTTATCAAGTAACCGGTGGCAGGGGCGTGAGTGGTCGTCCCGAGGGCTTTGTCAAAGGTAATTTGGCCGCCTCCTATGTCCATTTGCATTTTCGGTATAATCCCCAGGCAATGGGGAGTTTTTTAACGGCTTGTGCTGAATATAAAAAGTCTGGGAGAAGCAATCATGGAGAGTGATAACAAGGTCTGGCGGACGGGCTATACCACTGGCAGTTGTGCCGCCGCTGCCGCCAAGGCGGCGTCCTTGGCTCTACTAACGGGTAAGGTGGTCAGTGAAGTAAGCATAAGTCTCCCTGGTGGAGGACAACTAAATCTTGATATAGCCTGGGTAGAAAAGGGCGAAGACTGTTGCCGGGCTGCAGTGGTAAAAGATGCCGGGGATGACCCGGATGTCACCCAGGGACTGACCATTGTGGCAGAGGTTTCGCTGCAAGTAGGCTCGGTTACCATAACCGGTGGCCAAGGGGTTGGTACAGTCACTAAGCCCGGTCTGGCGGTGCCAGTGGGAGAAGCCGCCATTAACCCGGTACCCAGGCAGATGATTGAGCGAGAGGTCAAAGAAATCCTGGGCCAAGAGAGAGGGGCCAGGGTGGCAATCAGTGCTCCCGGAGGGGAAGCGGTGGCTGACCGTACTATGAACCCCCGGCTAGGCATTCTGGGTGGTATCTCTATTTTGGGTACCGGAGGCATTGTTCGCCCCATGTCCGAGGAAGCCTATCGACGTTCCTTGGTGCCACAGATTGATCAGGCCCTGGCGCTGGGATACCGTTCCCTGGTGTTAACTCCCGGACGGCTAGGGGTGAACAAAGCCCGACAACTGGGCTTGCCGCAGGAAGCTATTATTGAAACCAGTAATTTTATTGGCAGCTTGTTGGAGGAGTGTGCCAAAAGACCAGTGGAGTCTGTACTTTTGTTGGGTCACCTGGGCAAGCTCGTCAAAGTGGCCGCGGGAATTTTTCATACGCTAGGGAAACTGGCGGACGGCAGGCGGGAAACTATTGCCGCCTATGCTGCCCTGGCGGGAGCACCCCGACAGGTGATCGAGCAACTAATGAATATGAATACGGCTGAAGAGTCTGTGGAGATATTAAAAGGAACTGGCTATACCCAGGTCTTCCAGCACTTGGCTGCAGCTGCCAGTCGGCGGGCTGCTGCTTACAGTGGAGAAAAATTTACGGTAGGTACCCTGATGTATGCCCTCAATGGTGATGTGGTGGGCTATGACCAAGGGGCTTGCCAGATTGGGAGGAAATTGGGATGTCATATACCATTAAAGTAATCGGTGTGGGACCCGGTCACCAGGGCTATTTGACCCAGTTGGGGCAAGAGGCCATAACACAGGCGGAGGTTCTTATCGGTGCTCAGCGACTGCTGGAAGTCTTTGCCCTGCCTGGACAGGAAACGATTCCTCTGGGGGCTGATTTACAGCAAGCGGCGGCGATAATTAAGCGTGAGAATGAGGCAAAAAAAATCGCTGTACTGGTGTCCGGGGATACTGGTTTGTATAGCTTTGCTACGACGCTTACTCGGCTGCTACCAGATCATCAGTTTGATTTTATCCCAGGGATCAGCTCGGTACAGCTTATGTTTGCCAGATTACAACTGCCCTGGCAGGGTGTAGCAATATTGAGTCGTCACGGGCGGCAGGATAACCGCCTGGCGGGTTTGGTGCAGGCTGGTATGATTGTGGCAGTGTTGACCGATGAGATCAATACCCCCCAAACCTTGGCCCAAGAATTACTGGAACTGGGTTGTGGTGACCTGGCGGTGACGGTGGGCTGTAACCTTTCCTATGAACAGGAAATCCTTTATCGGGGGACCCTGAGTTCCTTGATCAATAGTCAAGAGAAATATAGTAATTGTGTGGTGGTTATTGGTGTCTAAGCTGGACTGGTCCTTTACAACCCCCGGTATACCCGATCACCTGTTTAAGAGGGGCAATAACATTCCTATGACCAAACAAGAGGTGCGGATGATTGTCCTGGGAAAGCTGCGGTTGTTTCCTGGTGCGGTGGTTTATGATGTGGGAGCGGGTACCGGCAGTGTTTCAGTGGAATGTGCTTTACAGTTGAAACAGGGAGTCGTGTATGCTTTAGAGAAGGATGGCAGTGCCGATGAGTTAGTTGAGACCAATGCAAGACGCTTTGGCCTCAACAATGTTAAGCTGGTGCCGGGACTGGCACCGGCAACGATGGAGAAATTACCCCCGGCGGACCGTATTTTTATCGGTGGCAACGCCGGAGCTCTGGCAGGAATTTTAGAGACGGCAAACAAAAAACTAAAGCCAGGTGGCTGGCTGGTGGCTACCTCCGTTACCCTGGAAACAACACCCCAGGTAGTGCGGTTTCTGGAAGAACAGGGCTATGAGCAGGCGGAAGCGGTCAGCATTACGGTGGCCCAGGCCAAAGCGTTGGGTAAAGCACACCTCTGGCAGGGGCAAAATCCGGTGACGATCATCAGTGGTCAGAAACCGCTTGACTCCATCAGAAAATGACGATGTCGCAGGGTATGGTGTTATCCATAGCGAACGACTTGCGGAGCGTCGGATAACAACACTTGGCGAATGTAAGGCGAAATGGGGTGGCGCGCACAGGACGTGTGCGCCAGCCGAACCGAAACAGGACGTTGAGTTGAGGCGACCCCATTTCGCCTGGAGTGAGCCGTAGTGTTGTCGACGCGGAGCACGGAGTTGAGCGGTGGATAACACCATACCCGAACTAACCTTTCAGTTATCCTCAAAAATAGTATCTATAGTATCTTTGGAAATACGGTGATATAAATGATTTATTTTGTCGGAGCGGGGCCCGGTGACCCGGAACTGTTAACCGTCAAGGCCTGGCGCTTACTGCAGCAGGCGGACCTGGTTATTTATGCCGGATCTCTGGTGCCCTTCCAGGTCATGGATTGCTGCCGGGCCGACGCCCAAAAGGTTAATAGTGCACCCCTGGCGCTGGAGGAAATTGTTAAACTTATGGTGGAATATCACCAGCGGCAGCAATTGGTAGTACGACTGCATACCGGTGACCCATCTCTGTACGGGGCCATTGGTGAACAGATGAGAGCTTTGGATGAGGTAGGGCTGCCCTATGAAATCGTGCCTGGCGTCAGTTCCTTTCTGGCTGCCGCCGCAGCGGTGCGGAAGGAATATACCGTACCCGGTGGTTCCCAAACGGTAATTATTACCCGTTTAGCCGGCCGCACCCCGGTGCCGCCTGAGCAAGCCTTGTCTGCCTTGGCCCAGCACAGAGGTTCTATGGCGATCTTTCTTTCGGTGGGCTTGGCGGAACAAGTGCAGCAGGAACTACTGCAGGCTTATCCGCCGGCAACCCCGGTGGCCGTGGTAGAAAGAGCTTCCCAGCCGGCAGAGAGAGTGCTTCGAGGTACTTTGGGAGGGCTGGCCAAACTGATTCAAGCAGCGGGCATTACCAAAACTGCCCTGATTTTGGTGGGGGATTTCCTCACCGGGGAGGGTACATCGTTACTTTACGACAGGAAGTTTACCCATGAATACCGTGCAGGATCATAGGATCGCAATTCTGGCCCTGACCACCGGTGGCGCCCGGCTGGCTAAAATGGTAGCTAAAGGTTTGCAGCATACGCAGCTTTATCTTCCTCAGCGGCTACAAGAACCACCTTTTCCTGCTGATACCACCTATTTTACAGACTGGCGGCAGACTGCCCAAGAAGCCTTTCAACGTCACCGCCGGTTGGTTTTTATCATGGCCTGCGGTATTGTGGTACGTACCCTAGCCCCTTGGTTAACTAGCAAAAATACTGATCCCGCCGTGGTGGTATTGGATGAAAAGGGTGAGTTTGCCATTAGTTTGCTATCCGGTCATGTGGGGGGGGCCAACCAGTTGGCCCGACAAGTGGCCCAGGTATCCGGCGGGACGCCGGTGATTACCACCGCTACGGATGTCAATCAGGCACCAGCAGTAGATTTGTTGGCCCAGGAGGCAAACTGTACTCCCTACCCTATGGCCCGGGTTAAACTTTTTAATCGATGGTTGGCCGAAGGGGAAAAGGTCAGCCTGTATTCCCGTTGGCCCCTACCAGTAGATTGGCAACAGGGGTTTCAAATGATCGAAGAAGCAGGCCAATTACCCAAGCTAGGTCCAGTGGTTTACATAACCAACCAATTAGTGCCCGCCACAGAACAACCAAGACTTATCCTGCGGCCTTGCAACCTAGTGGTGGGCTTGGGCTGTCGTAAAGGGGTTACCTTGCAGCAGGTGCTGCAGGCGATAAAAACCGCCTGCAAACTGGGAAGCTACAGCCTGTTGTCCTTGGCTAAACTTGCCACGGTGGACTTAAAAATGCAGGAGCCAGCCTTACAGCAGGCAGCGGCCTATTTCCAGGTACCTCTAACTTCGGTAGCTAGGGAGGAAATAGCAAAACTGGACGGACAATTTACCTCGTCAGACTTTGTACGACAAAAGATAGGAGTTGGTGGTGTATGCGAACCGGCGGCGATGATTGCCAGCGACGGTGGGCAGATCAGAGTATCCAAACAGAAACTGGGACCAGTGACGGTGGCCATTGCCGAGGCCAAGTTGTGGTGGTGGGCTTAGGTCCGGGCAACCGGGATAGTTTTACCCCGGAGGCGCTGGCAGCCATAGAAGCCGCCGAAGTGGTGGCGGGTTATCATACCTATCTGGAGCTAATTCCCGATCTTTTGCAAGATAAAGAAATTATTGCCACGGCCATGCGGGGAGAAGTGGAGCGAGCCCGGCAAGCCGTGGAACTGGCCTTGGCAGGTAAAACTGTGGCGGTGGTCAGCAGCGGCGACCCCGGTATCTATGGCATGGCTGGCATTCTGATTGAAGTGGCGGAGGGAAGGGTGCCGGTCAAGATAATTCCCGGTATTACCGCTGCCTCAGCAGCTGCCGCCAGTTTGGGTGCTCCCCTGATGAACGATTTTGCTGTCATCAGTCTCAGTGATTTGCTAACTCCCTGGGAGACCATGCTGAAACGATTGGAGGCTGCCGCTGCCGGGGATTTTGTGATGGTCCTATATAATCCCCGCAGTCACGGCCGGCCGGATCATATTAAAACAGCCCAGGAAATTATGCTAAAACATAAATCACCGACCACACCGGTGGGCATTGTGCGGAAGGCCCGCCGGGGGGAGGAAACAAGAACCCTGACAACCCTGCAAAACATGCTGGATTTTGAGATTGATATGCTGAGTACGGTGATTATTGGCAACAGCCAGACCCGCGTGGCAGGTCATTATATGGTTACTCCCAGGGGGTATCGCCTGTGATTCTAGTGCTGGCCGGTACTCTGGAAGGCCGTATTGTGGCAGATTTGTTGCAGCAAGCTGGTTTTTCCGTACAAGTTTCGGCGGTAACTGATTATGGCACTGATTTGTTGACACGGCAGGGCATCGAACACATCTCTAGTGGTCCTCTGGATGAGACAGCTTTGCGGCAAGTACTTAAACAGGGTATAACACTGCTGGTGGATGCCACCCATCCCTTTGCCAGCCTAGCTTCCCAAAACGCCATGTCAGCGGCTGCAACCGTAGGAGTTCCTTATTTGCGTTTAGAAAGACTGACCACAGCAATACCTAGCCATCCTTTGGTACACGATGCTGCCAGTTTGCAGGATTGCATTCAGAAAGCTCTGGGGCTGGGGAAGGTACTGTTTTCCACCCTGGGTAGTAAAAATCTGCCGGCCTTACTGGCCGCTGCCCGCCCTGCCGGGGTTAGGGTGGTGGCACGGGTACTGCCGGTGAGTGAGGTACTCCACGCCTGCCGGGAATTGGGTCTCACTCCAGCCGACCTGGTGGCATTGCAGGGGCCTTGCAGCAGGGAACTAAATGTTGCGCTATATCGTCAATATCAGGCCCAGGTGGTACTAACGAAGAACAGTGGTCCCACCGGCGGTGTGGAGGAAAAGATTGCTGCTGCCCTGCAGGTGGGGATACCCATTGTGGTGTGGCAAAGGCCCCGGTTGCATTACCCTCTGGTGCTGCATCAACCCACGGAGGTTGTGCAATACTGCCTAAAGAACCTGAAAACCGGGTAAGGTAACAGCACAGGCAACAAAGGAGGATTTCCATGCAGCAAGGTGTCATTCTGCTGGGACACGGCAGCCGTCAACCGGCAGCCAACCAAGAGATTTTTCAGATTGCAGAGCAGGTCAAGACCCTGGGAGATAACGCCCTTTATGAAACCTGCTTTTTACAATTCGGAGAACCTTCCTTGCCCACAGCCATTTGTAAGCTGGTGGCGGCTGGGGCAAAAAGGATTATCATTGTACCCTTGCTGCTGACAGTGGGTACCCACATCCAAGTTGAACTGCCCCGGCTCATGCGGGAGCAGCAAGAAGATTATCCTGAAGTTACCTTTGTTTTGGCCCCTCATCTAGGTGCCGATTATAGGATCGCTGAAATTGTTATGGATCGTATTAAGCAAGGAAGTGAGTAGTAAAATTGAAGAATTGGGACGGGGTGATTTGGAACCCCCGAGAGATAGAAGAAGAAAGCATGCGTCTGGTGGCTGGCTTTTTGCAGGAATTACATTTACCGCCCGGAGAGAAAGCGGTCGTCAGCCGTATTGTTCATACCAGTGGAGATCCTGAACTGGCCCAGCTGGTACGTTTTCATCCCCAAGCGGTGGAGAGCGGGTTGGCGGCCCTTAAACAGGGAGCCCATATTTTTACCGACGTTACCATGTTGGAAGCAGGCATTAACCGCCGTCGATTGACCGAATTAGGTGGCGCGGTACATTGTGCCGTTCACACCCCCGAAGTGGCAGCAGAAGCCACAGCCAAAGGGATTACCCGCTCAGCAGTGGCCATGGAAAACTTTGGCCAGCAGCTACAAGGACAGGTGGTGGCCATTGGCAACGCTCCCACAGCTCTTTTTGCCCTGTTGGATATGATCGCCGAGGGCTTACGACCCGCCTTAGTGGTGGGAATGCCCGTGGGCTTTGTGGGAGCAGCTCGCTCCAAGGAACTCCTGCTGCTGCAACAGGCTGTACCCTGTATTACGGTGTTGGGCACCAGAGGCGGTAGTCCACTGGCAGCGGCTACGATTAACGCATTACTATATTATAAGGAACCTACTACATAACTCCCTATAAAAAATTTTTAGGGTATGTTGTTATCCATAGCGAACTACTTGCGGAGCGGTGGATAACAACATACCCACACTAACCTTACAGATATTTTCTAACTAGGAGGTGTCCCCCCTGACTTTAGCCAAAACCATCATGCTTCAAGGAACCTCTTCCCATGTGGGGAAGAGCCTATTATGCACCGCCCTTTGCCGCATTTTTTGGCAAGCAGGCTTCCAGGTGGCACCCTTTAAAGCCCAGAATATGGCCCTCAACAGCTATGTCACCCTGGATGGGGGTGAAATCGGCAGAGCCCAGGGGGCTCAGGCCGAAGCGGCAGGAGTGGTGGCCACCGTAAAAATGAATCCGGTTTTGCTAAAACCAAAGCAGGATTTGAATGCCCAGGTGGTGGTGTTGGGTAAGCCACTGGCTGACATGAGTGCCCGGGACTACCGCGCCAAATTTCTGCCAGGGGCGGTGGACCTGGTGGGGCAATGCATCGATGAGCTGCGCCGAGAATACCAGGTGCTGGTTATTGAAGGAGCAGGTAGCCCCGCAGAGGTTAATCTAAAGGATCGGGACATTGTAAATATGCGCACGGCTTTCCTAGCCGATGCACCGGTAATTCTGGTGGCAGACATCGACCGGGGAGGTGTTTTTGCAGCCCTGGTGGGAACCCTGGAACTGCTGGAACCCCATGAGCGCAGTAAGGTAGCCGGATTCATTATTAACAAGTTCCGAGGCGACCTGCAACTTTTGCAATCTGGTTTAGACTTTTTGGAGCAACGTACTGGCAAACCCGTTTTAGGGGTTATTCCCTATCTCCACGAACACGGTATTGAACAGGAAGATTCCGTGTCCTTATCCGCTATGCCTCGGAATTGGACAACCGGCGAACTGGATATTGCTGTTATCCAACTGCCACGCATTTCTAACTTTACGGATTTTGACCTTCTGGCTGAAGTACCAGGTGTGGCATTACGCTATGTGGGAGCTAGAGATACCCTGGGACAGCCCGATGCGCTGATTCTTCCCGGTACCAAAAATACCCTGCAGGATTTACTTTTTTTAAAAGAGAAAGGGCTGGACAAGCAGATCTTAGCACTTGCCCACAAGGGGATTCCGGTAGTAGGGATTTGTGGCGGCTACCAGATGCTAGGGAAAATGCTCTATGATCCTTGGGGTAGTGAAGCGGCTGGAGAACAAATGTCGGGTCTTGGTCTATTGGACATAGAAACTACCTTCCAAAGAGAAAAGCAAACTCATCGCTGTACAGCAACCCTCTCCTCGGCACAGCTAAGCTGGTGCCAGGTAACTGACCAACCAATAACCGGTTATGAGATTCACACCGGTGAGGTTAGGCTAGGGTTGGGGGTAAAACCACTGCTGGAAATCACCCGTAGATCTGGCGAAAGGGTTTCTGTTACCGATGGTGCGGCGACCAATGGGGGGCAAATTTTTGGTACCCATATGCATGGGTTATTTGATAATGCAGCAGTACTGTTGGGTTGGGTCAATTATCTGCGGCAGCGCAAAGGACTACCGTTGCTAGTCGATGAACAACTACCTACCAACAGAGAGAATAAATACGACCAACTGGCAACGGCAGTTAAACAGCACCTTGATATGGGAAAGCTATACCAAATCATGGGGCTGGGAGATAGCCGGGCATGAGCGTGCTGGTTGTGGCAGCCTTGCTGTTAGATCTCATGGTAGGGGACCCACGTTGGCTTCCTCATCCGGTGGTAGTAATAGGTGGTTTTATTCAAAAGGGTGAAAAGCTTGTTAGACGATTCGTTTCCCCGCCAATGGGCAAGGGCTTACGTCTTGGTGGCATAGCGTTGGTGGCAGTGATTTGTTTCAGCACCTACTTTTGTACCTGGGGATTCATTTGGCTGGCGGCTAAAGTTCATGTTTACTTAGGCTGGGCAGTTCATCTATGGCTTTTGTCCACTACCCTGGCTGTTAAAAGTCTGCACCAACATGCCCGGGCGGTGGCAGTGCCCCTAGCCCTGGGAGATTTATCTGCTGCCCGCAGGGCAGTAGCCATGATTGTGGGTCGGGATACCAAGTGCTTACAGGAACGGGGCATTACCCGAGCCACGGTGGAAACAGTGGCTGAAAATACAGTGGACGGCATCATCTCACCACTTTTTTATGCCTTTATTGGCGGAGCCCCTTTGGCCATGACGTATAAAGCTATCAACACCTTGGACAGTATGATTGGCCACCGGAATGAGAAATATCTGTATTTTGGCTGGGCGGCAGCTCGCTTGGATGACTTGGCCAATTACCTACCGGCCAGACTGGCTGGATTCTGTTACGTCTTAGCGGCCATCGGTACACCCGGTGGGATGCAAGGCACTAGGCAAACGATTCAACAGAATGCTCCCAAGCACCCCAGCCCCAACAGTGGTATCCCGGAAGCCGCTGTGGCCGGTGCCTTAGGCATTAAGTTAGGCGGCACCAACTATTATCAAGGGCAGGTTTCTCACCGGGCACCGATGGGCCAGGAGAAGTATCCCTTGGAGTATCGGCATATTGAACAGGCCTTGGCACTTACGCGCAAGGTGACAGCTTTGGCATTGGTACTAGGGGTGGTAGTAGGATGGGCTGTTGGCCCCTTATAAACAATCGCGCTCTTGAAACAACACCTACTTTAGGAGGCGCTCTCTTGCTAAATTCCTTCCGTCTGGCCCTAAGTTTTCTAACCATTCTACCGGTTTATAAAAAAATGGCAAGCACCGAGGAATTAGCCCGATCCGTGTCGTATTATCCACTGATAGGTTTATTGTTGGGTTTGCTGTCTGCCGGTATTAATTTTATGTTGCACCGGCTCGGCTTAACGATGGCGGCGGACGTGTTGGCCATCGTGACAATGATTGTACTCACAGGAGGACTCCATCTGGACGGTTTAATGGATACCGCAGATGGCCTACTCAGTGGGAAGAATCGCGAAAGAAAATTGGAAATAATGAAGGATAGCCGTGTAGGAGCAATGGGAGTATTGGCAGTAAGCATTGTCTTGTTGCTAAAGATGGCCTTCCTTTATGAGCTAACGTTTGACCTCAAGGTAACAACCCTTGTTTTAGCACCGGTTGCTGGAAGGTGGGCGATGGTGTATGCTATTACTCGGTTTCCCTATGCCAGGGCCGGTGGTGGATTAGGCAACGTATTAAAACAGGCCGGTCCCATGCAAATCATAGTGGCCAGTGTAACACTGGTGGTAACCTGTATTAGTTTGTTTGGCCTGCAAGGTTTCGTTATAATAGGTGCAATCTTAGTAGCTGCAATGATGATTACCGGAACCATAAACAAGTGTTTAGGTGGCATGACCGGAGATACATACGGAGCCACCGGGGAGTTGATAGAAATTTGGAGTATTTTTGTCATCCTGATGGGGCAGCAAACCGGGATACTATAGTATTGCGTGGTAAAGCTGCAGCCCCCGGTACCTGCGGAGAATTGGTGCAGGGTACTATTAAAGGAGAACCTTACCTCATTAGCTGTCCCATAAATTTATGGAGTGAAGTTGAGGTTGAGGTGAGGGAACCAGTTGAGTATCGGGATGGGTTGGGTAAATCATGTCGGGCAGCACAACTGGCGTTAGAATATTTAGGTTTACCCTATTCCGCTGTATCCATTAAGAGAATTACTGTTTTGCCTGAAAGCAAAGGGATGGGCAGCAGTACGGCGGACATTGCTGCCACCTGCCAGGCTACGGCCCGGGCCTTTAACCGGGAATTGCCCTCGGAAGTTATTGCAGCCATCGCTGCTAAAATTGAGCCCAGTGATGGTCAAATGTATCCGGGTATTACCATCTGTAATCATTTGACGGGAGAACCCAAAAAATACCTTGGGGAAGCCCCCCCCCTCAAGCTGGTGGTGGCTGATCCGGGAGGTTCGGTGGATACAGTTTTATTTAATTGTCGGCAGGATCTGGCCAGTAAGAACTTTCAAAAAGAGCCCATGGTCAGGCAAGCCATTGAACTGGTAACCCGGGGGATCCTAACCGGGGATTGGGAAATGATGGGGCGAGGGGCTACCATTAGTGCCCAAGCCAATCAAGTGCTGTTGCCGAAGCCCTATTTGGCCCAGTGGCGTCAGTGGGCCGCCGAAGTGCGTGCTTTGGGAGTGCTGGTAGCCCACAGTGGTACTGTAATGGGTATGATTTTGCACCCAAATGGGACGGACGCCGAGGAGGTTGCAGAATATATCGGGGGTAAAAAACCGACTTGGCGGGTTTGGCACACCTCAATGATCAGTGGTGGTCTCCGGTAAGGAGTGAAACAATGCAACGGCACGGCGGGAATGTCTGGTTGGCCCAGCAAACCTATGGGATCACGGCCAATGAACTAATCGATTTTAGTGCTAATATTAATCCGCTGGGTCCTTCCCCCAGGGCAATGGAGGCCTTGGAAAGGGCAAAGGCGTATATCAGGCATTACCCCGAGCCACAGGCAGAAACCCTGCGCTTGAAGTTGGCCAGCCTGTGGAATTTGCCTGAGGATATGATCATTGTGGGTAACGGAGCGGCAGAACTTATCTATGCCCTGGGGCGAGTCCTGAGACCCCGGCGTGTGCTGCTACCGGTACCAACCTTTAGTGAATACGCAGAAAGTTTTGCAGAGCAGGAACGAATTGCTATTTATCTAAAACGAGATAATTATTTTTCTTTGCAGCCCGAAAAATTATATCCCCTGTTAGAACCCGAGAACTTATTGGTTATTTGCAATCCGAATAATCCCACGGGACAACTGATCAACCGGGTCGAATTGCGTGGTCTGCTAGAGCAGGCAAAAGAAAAGGCAACCTGGGTATTATTAGATGAGGCCTTTATGGATTTTGTGCAACCCCAACAATCCTTACTGGAGGAATTATCCCTATATCCTAACCTTATCATTGTTAGATCGCTGACAAAAATGTATGCCTTACCAGGATTGCGGCTAGGCTATTTGGCTGCGGCACCGCAGATAATCAAAAAATTATACAAGACGCTGCCTCCCTGGCGCGTCAATGTCTTGGCCCAAGCAGCCGGTTTGGCTTCTTTACAGGATCAAGCATACTTCAACCAAACACTCGCCTTAGTGAACCGGCAGAAAGAGTTTCTGGTGAACGCCTTGGCGGCCATACCAGGCTTAACACCGCTGCCTGCGGCAGCTAACTTCATACTGGTGGAATGCCGGAATTCCGGCTTCACTGCCGCGGCAATAAAGGATTACCTTGCCCCCCGGGGGATCCTACTGCGGCTCTGCCATAATTTTGCGGGGTTAGATGAACATTATTTCAGAGTGGCTGTACGTACAGAGGGGGAAAACCATAAGCTATTGCAAAACCTGCAGCAGTTCTTAAAGGACTAGCCATAACATACAATCAAAGAGGAAACCCTCTCTCAGAAGGGTATTCCTCTTTTTCTATTTTCGAAGAAACTTGTGATAGTGAGCTGGTTATTATTGGTAAGGTAATAGGAAAATTACGTCTGGATTAGAGAGGAATAAACATTTAATAAAAATGTCAGGGAAATGACTTGTTGTATTTATATTTAAGTTCTAAAATGAATCTGAGAGTAAGCATGATTTAGTTTATGGAGGTTTTGCCAGTGTTTAAATTACTATTTGGAAATTCCCGGGATAAAGATTGTGTACGGGAGAATCTGGCACCCATTTTAAAAACATTGTCCTATAACTTTTTCTCAGCTACCTATAATCAACTTTCTGCCTTCAAGATTCAGAACAGGGTCTCTGTGATTAGTTCAGAAACCGCTGGTCTGGCGTCTGCCTCCGAGGAAATGTCTGCATCCATCCAGGAGCTTACCAGTACCACCCAACATAGTCACGGGGAACACCTAAAGGTAGAAGAGGCCGTTACTACAGGTCAAAAATCACTGAATCAGGCAGTGGGTATGTTGGAAGAGGCCGGTCAGGCCATGAATGTATTAGCCAATACTGTGCGGCAGTTGGAAATGCGAGTAAAGGCCATTAACGAAGCGGTGGAAGTAATCACCGAGATTACGGAACAAACCAATTTGTTGGCTTTAAATGCTTCTATTGAGGCGGCCAGGGCCGGTGAAAGTGGCCGTGGCTTTGCTGTGGTGGCGGAAGAAATTCGCAAACTGGCAGATCGCACCAAAGATTCTGCAGTACAAATTAAAGATGTGGTGGGACATCTGCAAACGGGTATGACGGATACTTTGGCCACCATGGAAGCCAGCACACGCTCAGTGGAGGTCGGTATTGGCTCTGCAAGAACCGTTACCAAGCCCTTTGAAGAAATTGAGACGGCTACCGCTACCGTTAGCCAGCTATTAGAACAGCTAAGCGGTGCTGCAGAAGAACAAACCGCAGTAACCGAGGAGATTTCTGCCAATGCGGAAAGAATTGCCGAAGCCACTAAGTTTTCTGATGAAATAGCACAGGATGCGCAATATCAAAAGGATTTTACCTATCAAATTACAACCACGATTTGGGATGATCTGAAACAAAAAATCGGCTTGCAAGAGGCTGGTTTGCCAGGTTTTCTGGCCGAGAGAGTGGTGGATCATGCCGTGTGGATTAATAAAGTAGTCAGCATTCTTAAAGGAGAGAGTTCCGAGGGGGGAGGGGCTCATCTGGCAGATCATCACCAGTGTAAACTGGGGCAGTGGTATTATGGAGAAGGCGGAGCCGCTATGAAAAGCTATCCTTCCCGGGTAATTCAGATATTTCAAGCCATCGAAGAACCCCACCGAAAAGTTCACCAGAGTGGATTGGAGGCAATCCGTTATCATCGTCAAGGGGATTATCATAAGTCCTTTGTGGCAGTGAATGAACTTACCCATGCCTCCAAGGATATTATTCGCCTATTTATGCAGTTAATTGATGATGTTATTCAATATCAAGACACTCCTGCTAACTAGCGGAGTGTCGAATTGTATACCATAATATCGAATTTTTGGATATAGAAAGAAAAACGGATGTGTTAAAATAAGGTAACATAATGTATTTGGATTGATGGTGTAAAGATGGGAGAAAGCAATCTATCGTCACCTATGAAAATATTTTTGGTCTCCTTTATATCGATGACACTGGCTATGGCTATCCTGGGATATGCTACTTATCAGGCTTGCTATAAGGTACTGGCCGATGATATTGGGCGACGAGCTCAGGCCACAGCGCAGGTGGCTGCTAACTTGGTAGAGATTAATCCTGAACTGGTGCAAGAAATGATGGCCTTAGATATTCTAAGCGCAAGAAATCACCAGGCTGCCCTAGAGTTCAAGAGGAAAATGGCGCCACTGATAAGGCATAATGACGTGGATTTCATCTATGTGGAGGTAAGGCTCCAGGGCAATCAAGTCAGGTATTTTGTCAATCCCACCGAGGAAGAAATCTTTAGGGAGCCTCCGGGGACGCCGCTGGAATATATGTATATCCTCACCAGTGAGGATGAAAGTCGATACAACAACCGGGATCGCTACGATGTGGGTGGTCCCTTGCGAGAACGAGCCTATACCGAAAAAATTCCGATGTTTGGTGCTCCTTTGCACAGCAAATGGGGTTATCTAATGACCGGCTATACCCCTTTATTTTATCAGGGGCATTTTGTTGGTCTATTAGGGGTGGATATTGGCGGGGATGAGTTTTTAGCTGCGGTTACTTCCGTGCGCAATATCATTGTGGTTAGTTTCGGTATCATCGTTTTGTTAGGCGGTTTTTTCCTTTACTGGGCATCCTTACTTTTGAGTAAACCAATGTTTATCGATGGCCTGACCAAACTTTTTAACCATCAATACATGAAAGCTCGCTTACAAGAAGAAATTGGCCGGGCTAAAAGATATGGCCGTCCGCTAAGCGTACTTATGCTGGACTTGGATTTTTTTAAACAAATTAATGATTGCTACGGACATTATTCCGGAGATCAGGTGTTGCAGCGGGTAGCCCAATTGATTCAGGGCGGACTACGGGAAGGAGATATTGCCTGTCGCTATGGCGGGGAAGAAATAGCCGTAATTTTGCCCGAAACTGCTTTGTGGGAAGCCACAGGGGTGGCGGAAAGGCTGCGCCGCACCATAGAGGAGGCCAAATTGTCAGTGGACTTAGTTAGTTCACCGTTACAGGTTACCGTAAGTATTGGTATAGCAGAGTTAACTGATGAAGATACTCCAGAGATGTTGCTCAATAAAGCAGATCAGGCATTGTATCTGGCCAAAAACAAGGGTCGCAATCGTTGTGATTGTTGTGCCTAAGGAATCCCCAGGTAAAAATAACCCGGGGATTTATTATTTTGTAGCATATTCGGATATTATAGACATAGAACATTGGCTGCAGACGAATAATATGGTAAAGTTTAGGTGCGCCAGAGAGATTGGGTAGGGGAGTGTGGAGTTTGGCAGTTAAAGATAAGGAAACCTTAAAAATGATTATCCTCACAGAGTTGCCGGAGGACCGTCCGGTGAAACTAGTGGATTTGGCATTAAAAGTAAGACAGCGGCCACAAGTACTACTGTCTGTGTTGCAATCTTTGGTGTCCAACCGACTGCTCAAAGTAGCCAAGTTACACACAGATGAAGCAGGGCCAACAATTTGGCTAGCCCGCAATGAAGTACCGGAGGCAGCACTGGGCAATGCAGGCGAAGGGGACTGGAGCTATAGTCCTCAGTTGGTGGCAGTTAGGCAAAAACAACTGGCAGCCATTTTAGGAGACGATGCCAGGGGCAGAATTTTAAGACTCCTAAGTGACGGGCAGCCTAGAAATAGTACCCAGATCAAATTAGCGTTGGGTGATGAAGAGCTGCCGGCACTTGGCAATATAGAACAGCTTGTAGAATTACCTGAGGGCGATTTTACTCTTCGCACCAGTGCGGCGGGCCGGGCAGAAATGGAACGTCGTCGGCAGGAACAGAAACTCCTGGAAGAAAAGCACTCACAGCAGGAACGGATCTTACGGGAGCTTTTTAAGTCTGGTCAAGCATTAAGCAAAGAGGCCATGGAACAGGCCTTGGGTGGTCCGATTTTACCGAAAGTGAAGTATCCGGTGTTAAGGCTGACCAACGGAGAGTATGCCCAGGCAGATAGTCCGGCCGCTTGGCAGGATGTAGCTACCTATCTTACCCGCAGTGGTCCTTTAACAATGGAGGATTTTATTCGAAAATTTCGCATTCACAGTACCTTGGTGGCCAACCTGCGTTCTGACCGGGAGGTACCTCCTTTTGTTATTTTGCCTGACGGCAAGATTACCACTGCTCAGACCCCGGAAGGAGCAGGGGAATTGGCACATCGTAAGGCAGGGCAAGGGCTTAAGGAAAGGCTGACAGAAATTTTCAGCCAGCAGCCCTTTTTCAACATCAGTCAAGTTACAGAAAACCCGGAGCAGCGGGAAGTAGCAGTGAAACTAATCAATGAAACCGGTTCCTTCCGGGTTAATATCAACGGGGTAGGTCTTTGGACTTCTCCCTATCCGCACGAACCGAAAAAAATTGCTCAGGAACTTAAGCGTCTCACCGGCATGCATTTGGAAACAAAGGATAAGCAGGAATTGCCGCCTCTCACTTGGTTAACCTCTCACTCCATGACAATTCCTGAGGCAGCCTATAAATTAAAGCTGTCCGAGGAGGATGTTCATAATCTCTGTGAATTGGAAGCTTTGGCTTCTTTCCGACTGGCTGGGGGAACCAGGCTTTGGCGTGATGAGGTACAGGATATTAAATACCGCCCGGACTTACATAAGCTTGTTAAGAAGGCTAGCAAACTGACCACGGTGGAAGCTGCCGACCTATTAAATACGACACCGGATCGTATCCGGCGATTAGTACGGGAGGGTTACCTCAATTCAGCCGGGGAAGTGGAGAAGGAAAATGGCCGGGTTGGTTTGTTGGTACGGCGGGGAGATATCCAGGCCATTCAAGAAAAATTTCAAGGAATTGAACACGAGTGGTCCCTGGCAGCTAAACAACAACGAAGAGAAGCTGCCCTAACAACTCCGGTTAAAAAAGAGAAGCCACCAGCCGGGAAAAAGCGTCCCCGCCGGGCGGTTTCACCTCCGCCAGCGTCACCGGGACCGGTAGAATTGGATCAATTTCAACAGCAGGCCGTTAAAGCTGCGTTGGCTGGTCAAAATGTATTAGTGGCGGCACCCACCGGTACCGGAAAAACGGTTATTGCTGAGCGGCTGATTGAAGCAGTAATTGAACGGGGGAAGGCTGCTGTCTATACGTCACCCCTTAAAGCCCTTAGTAATCAAAAGTTTGTGGATTTCCGCAATGTTTTTGGTAATGACATGGTGGGGCTGGTGACCGGGGATATCTCCATTAACCCCTATGCTCCTTTACTGATCATGACCACAGAAATCTTCCGTAACCGCTGCTTCTCTGAGCCCGAGGGGTTGGATGATGTGGCTTGTGTGGTCTTTGACGAAATTCATTACCTGGATGACCCGGAACGGGGTACTGCCTGGGAAGAAAGCATCATTTTTGCCCCGCCCCACATAAAGTTTTTGGGACTGTCTGCCACTGTCCCCAATATCCAGGAAATTGCTAACTGGATGGGGGAAGTACGGGGAGAAGCGGTGGAGGTTGTGGTGGAGACCAATCGAGCGGTACCCTTAGCCATAAACTGGCTCAGCTCGGACGGTGTCATTATGGATGAAGATGAGGCCCGGGAATACATTGAAGAAGCAGTGAGAAAACGCAGTGAACAGCGGCGAGCCGAGCGGGAGGCCGCTAAAGAAGCTGCCAGAGAAGAAGGTATGAATCGGGAAGACAGGAGGTGGAAAAGACGTGGTGGAGCGAGCAGAAGTAGAAAATCCCTCGATCGCTATTGAGTCAGTGCAGGATCACCTGCCTGCCCTGTACTTTGTTTTTGGTCGAATTCGCACGGAGGAATTGGCAGCAGAAATTGGCCGGGAATGGGATTTTTTATTCCAGGACGAAAAGGAACAGGTACATAAGGCTATTCTGGACACCGAAAAGGAACACCCGGAAATTTTCCAACGGGGTCACCGTCGTATCTTGCGCAAGTTACTTCAACAGGGTATCGGCTATCATCATGCGGGGCTGTCACCAGTGCTGAAAAATTTAGTCGAGCGCCTTTACGAAAATCGTTTGCTCTGGGTGTTGTTCTGTACAGAAACCTTTGCCGCGGGAGTTAACTTTCCCGCTGCCACGACCCTTTTTCACTCTTGCCGCAAGTGGGATGGCAAAGAATTTAGAACCCTGATGAATCGGGAATTTTTCCAAATGGCTGGGCGTGCCGGTCGTCGGGGGTTTGACCGGGTGGGCCATGTCTATATTAAAATTGATGATAAATTTCCGGATCAGACGGGCTTTTTCGATGAGGCAGAAGTAGAATCTGTTTACGGTAGGCTAACCATCTCACCGAATACGGTGTTGAGCTTGCTAAAATGGAAGACCGATGATGAGATTGACCGATTCTTAACCCAGAACTTCTCCGCCTACCAGGAGAGAAGTGCCGAACGAGAGATAAAAGGGTTGCTGGGAGAGTTAGACACCCAGTACCAACAGGTGCATAGCCATTTTTGTGAACTCAAGGGGGATGCGGCTTGTCCCTTACAGCGCCGCAAGTTAATTCGGGAACAGAAGCGCTTACGATCTTCCAAGTATAAAAATCGACCGGGCTCCCTGGAGCGAATTCTGGAGATTAGACAGCTATTGGCTGATCAACATGGCCATCGTTGCTTGCATGAAGTCTGTGCTGATGCCCGGGATGAAATAGATGCCTTAAGCTACCAGCGGGCTGGCTTGGTGGCACAACTGAATGTGATCAAACAGCAGTCTCAAAAATACATTCATGAATATCATTTTGTCAAAGGGATCTTGGAGAATCTAGGGTATATCAATGGCAGGGAATTCTTCCCCCGGGGTAACTTTGCCCTAGAACTACATGTACAGGAAATTTTTGTTACCGAGCTAGCTTTTTCCGGTTTATTAGAGGACTTACCACTGGAAGTTGTAGCAGGCATATTGGCAGGAGTAGATTATATTCCCGGTCGCCGGGAATTTATACCGGCACCACCTTACGATTTTATGCCGGTGCATGAGTTGAAAGAGGAACTGCTGGAGGCGGGAGTGCCACCCCACTTTGCAGTATGGGCTCCCACCCCGGGGTTTGTGGCCCACGCCTGGTATACCGGACAGGGGCTGGATTATATACTGGAAAATACCAGTCTGCAGGAAGGAGACATTGTCTCCATTATACGAAGGCTAATCGATCTACTACGGCAAATTGATGATGCCGCCCACAGCAACCCGCACATGAGGGAACGGGTACGGGAAATCCGCCGGGTTATCGACCGGGATGAGGTAGCCGTGGTGTTTTAGAAGATAGTGCGAGGTTAACGAAGAAGCAGGTAGGCCGGTTATTGTGCGGCTTACCTGCTTCTGCTTTGGGCCATCGACCCTCAAAGCCAGCGCCATTTCCTACTCAATGCCGAATTCAACATTCACCACGGCAGTTATTTCTTTCTCAATCGAAGAAGTATCATTCATGCCGTAATCAGAAATTTCGTTAGAATTGACTGGAGTAATCTGGAAAACACCCATTTTGGCTGACCGCAGGGCACCGATCTTGCTGCCTGTGCTGGCGGCCATTTTTTCTGCCCGTTGCTTGGCATCTTTAGTAGCTTCTGCCAGCATGTCTACCTTTAAGTTATTTAACTTGGTATAAAAATACTCGGGGGGCTGAGAGTCAAAAATGACATCTTGTTCAATTAATTCGGTGGCAGACCTGGCGATTGCGGCAATTTTTTGCACGTCATTGGATTTAATCTCAATGTTTTGCGTTAGCCGGTAGCTGGCAATCTGGCCGGTACTGCTCCCGTTGGCATTATATACATACTGAGGCATGGTTGAAATAGAAGAGACGACAATCTGATCTTCGGGAATTCCCTGCTTTACCAAATAAGACTTTACTTTGACCAGATCATTTTTTAAATTGGTATAAGCATCCTGTAGATTAACAGTTTCTTGATAAAAAGAACCGCGCCAGACAGCCAGATCGGAAGTAAGTTGCTTTTTGGCCGAACCAGTTACCGTAATGGCTGATTTGTTAGTGGCATAATGTTCCAACGGATTGGCTAAGATCAAAGAGCAAACCACTAGAGCTGCTGCCAGCAGGGCAGCACAAATTACCAAAGACCTTTCCTTATTCATCTTTTCCATAAAAAACCTTCACTCCTTCATTATTCCAAAATCTATGCTAGTTAGACGCTAGAAACCCTTCAAACGTAACAGATATTTGCCAACAATTAAAAAATTTCCCATTCACTAGTTATTTGCCGCATCCCACAGAATCTATCTAAGTCCCTTGGTTATTTAAATGTTACTAAGTTTGAGCCAAGATATGATTGGTTGTCATATAAACCTTTATAAAGTTACTATATAGCTAGTCCACTAATAAGTGGCAGTAAAAAAAGCGAAAGGGGATTCTCATGAAAGCAACAGCAAAATGGTTTTCTGCTATGGTGGTTGGTGCCTTTGCCTTTGCAATGGTTCTAGCTGCTCCCGGTACCGGCTCCGCTGAGGCTTCTAATACTACAGTTTATAATAACTACAAGCCTAGCAACAGCACCCAACAGTATGCTAAACAAAGCACACCTAGCACAACTGTTAAGAAAGGCAACACCACTGTTTACAATAACAAATCCTATACTGGCACCTATAATAATACCAGCAATAGCTACCCCAAGAACAATGCCGTCAACACAAACAATAAAAATACCTCCAATACCAGTGTCAGCACCTCTGAAGAGCAAGCCATGTTGAATTTAATTAACAAAGAGCGTGCTGCCCAAGGTCTGCAGCCTTTAAGTTATGATGCTGCGCTTAGTAAGGTAGCCCGGGACAAAGCTAAGGATATGATTGACAACAATTACTTTAGTCACCAGTCCCCCACCTATGGTTCTCCCTTTGATCAGATGAAAAGTAATGGTATTTCTTATCGCTATGCCGGTGAGAACTTAGCCGGAGCTCCGGATGTCAATACTGCTCATACCAACCTAATGAATTCAGACGGTCATAGAAAAAATATCTTAAATGCTAACTACACGAAAGTTGGTATCGGTGTTTTAAGTGGTGGTCCTTACGGTAAAATGTACGTACAAGAATTTAACGGCTAGTTAAGTATAAGAGACACCTGCATTTGTGCAGGTGTCTCTTGGCTTTAGGATATATTTCTTTCCTTATTGACAATCTTTAAAAGGTGAGCGGCGGCCACAGCCTTGGCATTGATTACATCGGGACTTTGTCTAACAATAACTTCCCGTTGCTCCTGCAGAGTACAACCCTCTCGGGCACACCGGAATAACTCATCACTGATCAGTCTTCTGCTCTCATCATTCTCAGCAAAAGGAATGGCCGAAGAGAGCACATCCTTCAATACGTTGCTTTGGATGTTCCGATCAAGATCTGCCGGTAATCGCACCTCCAGTCCGCGGTAAATATCAAGTAAAGCAACCAAAAGAAATTGTTCTAATGAAGGGGTATTTTCCTGGTCCAAACAAACCACCTCCGGCAAGAATTTTGTTATTACATTTTATCATAATTTAGTCATAAAAAAACGGTGTAGAAACTGAAAAGCATTCTACACCGTTTAATATTAACTAGTTAAGTTGTGTGGTAGGAACCGGGAGTTCTGGGGCTTTTTCAGCTTCTGCAGGTAAGATAATCTCTATCTGGGAACCGTAGTCCTTAAAGGTAAAGTTAAAGTTACCAGAGAAAGATTTAAAGGGAATGGGTTGACCCTCAAACTGATCTGCCATGGTAATAAACATGTTCATATTCTGCTTTTCGAGTAGGTTGCTGTCTTTTTCAATGAGCATGGTACCTGTTACATGGAGACCTTTAATTAACTGACCAGATTGTTCGAGGTTCTTCATTACTTCTGGTGTAATTCCCATCTGGCCGCCGATTAGTTTCATGAATTGGCTTAAATCGGGAACATGACCATAGAAAGACAGCTTGTGATAGGCTTTGTCACCAATTTTCTCTTCCCCTACCAAACGATAGTGGAAGTACTGGTCCAATTCCTTGGGCAGTTGCATAAATTTTGATTGTTGCTTCAGCATTTCGGTTATGTCGGGCAATGCTCCGGCAGGCATTTTAAGCCATTCGGCTTGGCCGGTCTGAGGATTTGGCATTTTCATGTATAAACCTTGGTTTACAATATATTGCTCCACTTCTACCGGAGGCACAGGCAGACCTGTCATGGTCATGGAAAACTTCTGGAAGAATCCCTGATCATAGTTTACTTCTTGAGCAAAGGTTGCCTTCATACCGAGGTTGGCCGGGATATCTTGGGCGGGTACCGCAGGATTTGCCTTGATGTTCATACTGATATCTCCGTTGGTACGCAGGGTTTTAATTTCAAGTTGGGCAGCCTGACTTTGTTCTGCGATGGCTTTGGCTTCTTTCACTGTGCCAAAGGTTGTTTCCAGCAAGGAAGCACCTTCAACACCGGTTAGGCCTTCTTCAAGGTTAAATGCAGTATTCACAATACCATCTTTTAACAACCAGGAGTAGGGAACGTAGGACCAGTGGTTTTTAGCAGACTCAGGTGCAGCTACTCCAGGGGCCTCTTCATTGGGGGTACCCAATACCCGGGAAATAAAGGTAACAGCCTGGGCTTTGGTAAGGCCTTGCTCAGGAGTTGCACCGTTGTAGATACCGGCAGCTAAGGCAGCTTTTAAATCAGCGGCATACCAGGCATCCGCAGGCACTTCTGAAGGAAGGGTGACGCTTTTTCCGGGAGTTGGCAATTCAGCAGCTTGGGCTAACAGGGCCACAAATTCAGCTTTAGTTAACTGTTTTTCAGGTTGCTGAACCTTTTCCAAGAGAGATTTTTGCATTTCGCCAGCGAATGCTGTTGAAGTAAACAAGCTCACCAAGAACGCCAGCGATAATACCAAAACAAAGTTACGTTTAAACATCTTTTACCTCCTTATTATTTTGCTCGTCCCTTTATTATTAAAATGGTGACGAACAAGTAATTAAACTACCTTCTTTATATAGACGCTCTAAATCCTTCTTTTGTGGCAAAAAAATAAAAAATTTGTGTAAAGTTATAAACCAAGGGCACAATATTGAAAAAAGGAGGTCTTTACAATGACACTACCGCAAGGGATGCGATCTTTGCTGGCTTATTTTCCATCCAGTACCAAGGCAGAAGCTGCTGCTGAAGAATTAAAGCATCTGGGAATCCAGGATGTTTCCATAGATCGAATCTCCCGTTATGGTGTATCCACCAACAGTGAACTCAATAACCCGGTTAATAATGCTGAAACCCTTACCGGTTTGACGATGTATTCGGCCAATACCAACAGGCTAATGAACACGGACTCCAGAGTTTTAATGGGGGCTGATCCCTCCAATTATTCAATGGCCGCAGACAATTACGGCGTAGCCGGTGGAAAAGCCTTTTTAGTAACGGCAGTAACCACCGATCAGTTGGGTGATCAAGCGGCTCATGTGCTAAAACAGCATGGTGGATCATTATAGTGTGTTTGCCAGGGAGGTGACGGGATGGAAAAAGAGGTCAAGGAACTAGTAAAGGTTACGGCTCCCAGTAAAGGAACAAATCAAAATATATTTACCGATGCCCAGTTGGGTGTTTTAAATTCAGGCTACATCGATCACTATGATGAAGCATTGGAGCTATTGGAGAAAAAAGATATCACAGTCCAGCGGAGCGGAGATAAGGGAAAGGACCGCTAATCAGCGGTTTTTGACAAATTAGAAAAACTAAGCTTCCGTTGGCTTAGTTTTTCTAATTGATAAGCAAATAGGTTACGTATTATGCACTCCCATAGATATCTTATAGTTTACTTGTTTCATTTCAAAGTATGGTAAAATAAAGGTAATAAGATATAAATATGAGGTGGAGCCTATGGGAGAACGGCTTAGACCAAGAACCAAGAATTGGCTTACTACTGCAGAAGAAGATTTCGAGGTTGCAGGACAACTACTAAATTCAAAGAAGTATCTATACAGTCTTTTCTTTTGTCAGCAGGCCCTTGAAAAAATATTAAAGGCCATTTACCATGAGAAGTTTAATACTACACCACCACGGAAACACAATCTGCTGCCTCTTGCGGAAGATGCAAAAATTTTTAATGAATTGAGTGATTCAGTTCAGGAATTATTTGATATTTTGTCCGAATTTTATCTTGAGTCTCGTTATTCCGAAGATAGAGAAGCGTTAGCTCAAAGCTGCAATAAAGCCTTTGTGGAAAGCAAATATGAGCAGACGGAGTTGATTTTTAAATGGTTAAAAAACAAGTTGATATCGTTATAAAAAAATACATTGAACAATTAAGGGTCAACAAAATTGCCGTTAAAAAGGCTATATTATATGGCTCCTATGCTAATGGCACACCAGATAATGACAGTGATATTGACCTTGCTATTGTAGCTAATGATTTTGGTGAAAATCGCCTTAATGAGGCGTTACTATTGAGGAAATTAACCAGAGGAATAGACCTTGATATTTCACCTCGTCCTTATTCAGTCAAACAGTATCAGTCAGCAACCCAAGGCGATTTTTTATACGATGAAATAATCTGTAAGGGAAAAATTGTTTTTGAAGGATGAAGCAAATGAATTGGTGAAACTTTAACGAGTTTGTGTAAAGTTAAAATTAATATATCTGTTGAAGACCGCTAATCAGCGGTCTTTTTAAAATCTCCTTTATATGGTTAAAATGATGGGTAGAGGACCAAATTTTTGGAGGAGATGTTTGTGAAAAGGGTTGTCAGTGTCAGCTTAGGATCAACCAAGCGGAATCATCTGGTACGGCTTCAACTGTTAGGTCAAGATTTTGAAATTAGCCGGATTGGTACCGATGGGGATATCTCAAAAGCCATTAGTCTACTTAAAGAATTGGACGGCCAGGTGGATGCTATTGGCCTGGGGGGTATAGATGTTTACCTATATGCTGGTGCTCAAAGGTATGTCCTGCAGGATGGACTGAGGTTGCTGGAGACTGTCAGGCTTACGCCTGTGGTAGATGGCAGTGGGCTAAAGAATACCTTGGAGAGGCAAGCAGTGGAACACCTGGCTCAACAAGGGCTGATTAAGACTGGCGATCGGGTGCTAATGGTGAGTGCCTTAGATCGTTTCGGTATGGCCGAAGCCTTGGTCAAGAGCGGTTGTCAACTAACCTTGGGTGATTTAATGTTTGCCCTGGGGATTCGGCTACCGATTTATAGTTTGGATAAACTGCAAGCCATTGCAGCTCGGTTGATGCCGATTATCTCCCGGTTGCCCTTTCAATACCTGTATCCTACCGGGCACAAGCAGGATAAACAAGCCAAAGCCAATAGCAACAAATATGCTCGCTATTATCAAGAAGCAAATGTTGTGGCGGGGGATTATCATTTTATTCGCAAATACCTGCCAGAACAACTAAATGGTCAATTAATTCTGACCAATACCACGACTCGAGACGATGGAGAAATGCTTTTGGATAGAGGTGCCGGTATGCTGGTTACCACAACGCCGGAATTACAAGGTCGCACCTTTGGTACCAATGTCATGGAGGCAGTATTTGTCGCTCTCTTAAACAAGACCTGGGCTGAAACAACTCTCGAAGACTATACAACACTACTTCAGCAGCTTAACTGGCAGCCGAAGATTGTTAAGCTTCGAAGGGATTTGCCTGAGCAGGGTGACCTGCAGGTGGGAAGCTAGGGAAAGGACTTTTGGAAACGAATACCAGTGCTGTCATCAGTTTAAATGAAGACCCTAAATTAACCAAGCCAAAGGCCAATAGCCAATGGCTGTTTTTTACAATCCCAAAGCCTCATACATTTTACGATCCACACGATTATCCACGGGCAGATCGTTGTTTTTACGGAAGTTCCTAATAGCCGTATCCAGGCCGGAGCCGAAGATACCGTCTATGGCTCCTTCATAATAGCCTAATCTTTTTAAAGTTCGCTGAACCTCAAACACATCTGAGCCACGGTCACCCCGCACCAGGAGCTTGTGACCCCGACCGGGTACGCCAAAGGGACTGCCAATGATGTACACAGGTGTGCCCTTATGAATCCAGGGGTAAAGCTGTTCAACCGAAGAGTTATGCATACGGATACAGCCGTGGCTGGCATAACTGCCAATAGAAAAAGGTTTGTTGGTGCCGTGTATACCATAGACGCCCCAAGGCACATTTAAACCCAGCCAGCGGCTACCAAAGCCAGTTCCCCAGTTCGTGGCTTTATGGACTACTTTCCAGGTTCCCACTGGGGTAGGAGTTTCAGGTTTGCCACAGGCTACGTCAAATTGTTTGTAGGGTTTTCCATCCGTTAGGACCGTAAGCTTTCTTTTCGTGGTATCCACAATAAGAGCTATTTCACCAGTGGGGGGAGGTAATTTTTCCGTTTTTGTTACGGGCTGCTCTAGATTACGAGCCAGCAAATGCCAAGCCTGCCAAGATACAATCCCATCATCCTTTAAATGATGTTCCCGCTGAAATTCAAGTACTGCTTGCTGGGTAAGGGGGCCATATACTCCGCTAATAGGACCATCATAGTAGTTTAGCGCTTTTAATTCAGCCTGTAGACTTTGTACATCTTCTCCTCGTAGAGGGGGATTAGCGGGATAAAGAATTCTATCGATATCTTCATTAACCGGACAGCAAAGTTCCTCCTTGGCGTGACAAAGCTGAATGGGTAATAAAAAGAGCAGGGCTAGAAGAAATACCGTTAGCAGGCCCCAGATTCCTCTCAAAATAATCCCCCCGTACAACGTTAGTATCAATAGATCAAATCATCTTACATAGTTACCGAAAAGCTATTCTCTTATGCTGAATAATTTTGGTAACTACAAAACCATACCAAAACAGTCTTTACTGTCGTAGTAAATTGTAAAGAAAAATTGTAAAGAGTGTCCTTATGTAAAAATTTACCGATATTTACCTAAAATGGATGTTACAAAAACAAAAGATATTTCGTCTAAAAAAAGTAGAATGGGTTAAGAGCCGAAAGGAAGGTGGACATGACATTTATTTCTGGCAGTCGTTTCTTTCGTTATGCGGTCCTGATGGGACTGGGTATAACTCTGATTTTTCATCCTATGGGTGGTTTACAATTGGCAGATGCGGCACAGGTAGCGACCGTTACTGCGGACAAGCTTAATTTGCGTAGTGGACCAGGGACCCATACTGCCGCCGTCGGACAAGTCTATAAGGGCAATCAATTGCCGGTCCTTAGTAAGTCTGGCGACTGGTACCAAGTTCAGTCCGGCGGGAAGTCCGTTTGGGTAGCTAGTTGGCTGGTTAAGGTACAAGAAACCGCTAATGTTTCTCAAGGTAGTTCCTCTAGTAAAGTGGCTGTGGTAAAGGGTTCTATTTTAAATATTAGAAGCGGCCCAGGTACTGGTTATGGCGTAGCAGGTAAAGCTAAACAAGGGGATAAACTTACAGTACTCTCCCAAAGTGGTGATTGGTACAAGATACAATCAGGGAATACCACTGGCTGGGTGGCCAACTGGTTGGTCACCATACAACAGGCTCCGGTGACCCCAACTACACCTGCCCCTAGTAGCAAGGTGGCTGTTATCAATACAGATACTATAAACTTACGGAGCGGTCCTGGGACCAGCCATAGTGTCGCGGGTCAGGTTAGTCGGGGAGTGCGGTTACCTGTCATTAGTCGCTCCGGAGATTGGGTGCAGGTACGCCAGACCAATGGTAGCAATGCCTGGGTGGCAGGCTGGCTGGTAGCGGTGGAGGAACAGCAAGAAACTCCGCAGCCACCGGCAAAACCTGTGGAAGGTAGTTGGCTGCCCGCTCCCACTGATAACGGAACAGGAAACCAGCCTGGTGAACAGACACCAACTCCTACTGTACCAACAACCAAGCTGGTGGATGTAAAGGTTACCGAGAAGCAAGGCACGACCTATGTTAACATTGTTAGCGAGAAAGCGATTACATACAACACCTTTACTCTGTCCAATCCCTCGCGCTACGTTGTGAACATCAGTGATGTCCAAGTGGGTAAGCTCCCGGAAACCATCTTAGCCCAGACGGAACTGGTAGATAAAGTGCGTACTGGCAACCCCAGTCAAGACCCCTATATCACCCGATTGGTATTAGATATGAAAAAAGCTGGGCGGGTGAAGACCAGCCTGTCTGCCGATAAGAAAACCTTAACCCTGGAAGTTAGCAAAATTTCTTACAGCGATGGTTTACAGGGCAAGACCGTATTCCTCGATGCAGGTCATGGAGGTTACGACAATGGTGCTTCTGGCCAGAAGGGTCTGCGGGAGAAGGATGTTAATTTAGCGATTACCCTTAAAGTGGCCGAATTGCTGAAAAATCAGGGTGCCAACGTTATCTTTAGTCGTGATACTGATACCTTTGTAGATCTTTATGAACGTACCCGTCTGGCCAATGTGCAAAATTCGGATATCTTTGTTAGCATCCACAGCAATGCCAATCTGAATAGAGCCATCGGTGGAACATCCACCTATTTCTATGCACCGGAATCAACGCCTTATTTATATGAACAAAAAGGCGATCGACAAAGACTAGCCCAGGCTGTACAGCGGGAGTTGGTAGCAACCTTGGGCCGCCGGGATATTGGCGTACTGCAGTCCAATTTTGCGGTGCTGCGCACCAGTACCATGCCCAGTATTCTCATTGAAACAGCGTTTGTATCTAACGCCGAGGAGGAAGCATTGTTAGCCTCGGAGGGCACCCGACAAAGGGCTGCCGAAGCCATTGCCCGTGGTATAGGCGCTTACTTTAGTGGTCAATAAGTGTAAATAAAACTAACCTGGTAGGAACTTTGTTCCGCCAGGTTAGTTTTTTGCCATGCAAGAGTAAAAAATATGATAAAAGACAAGAGTATAAAAAACTTCGAGAAATTCCAGCTTAAAAGGAGGAACAATTTCCAATATAGGAGAAACTAATTGAAAATCCTGTCAACACAAATACTGTCATAGACTAGTAGGAGGTCGGCTCTAAGATGGAAGAAAAAAAACAGCTTACTTTAATCTTAGGAGTAATTGGAGCAGATGTTCATGCTGTGGGCAATCGCATTCTGGAATATGCCTTCACAGAAGCAGGCTTCAAGGTAGTGAATATTGGAGTGATGGCCTCTCAAGAGGAATTTATTAATGCTGCAGTGGAAACCAATGCCGATGCCATCCTAGTGTCCTCACTATACGGCCACGGGGAGATTGATTGCCGTGGGTTACGGGAAAAGGCTATCGAGGCCGGCATTGGTCAGATTAAAATGTATGTTGGTGGTAATCTGGTAGTGGGGAAACAGGACTGGCTAGAGGTGGAGAAGAGATTTACGAATATGGGCTTCGACCGTGCCTATCCTCCGGGAACCATGCCCCAGGAAGCCATTGATGATATCGTAAGGGATTTTGGTTTTAAAGAGAGATGCTAAGGGGGGACCGGTATGGAACTGGCCCTATTAATTGACTTTGGCAGCACCTATACAAAGGTAACTGCAGTGGATGTGGCGGCAGCCGAAGTGATCGCTACGGCGAGGGGAATTAGCACGGTGGAGACCAATATCCTGGAGGGTCTCGGTCAGGCCTTGGCAGAGATAAAGCCCCACTTTGGGGGTGTTTTACCTGACTTTACCCACCGGCTGGCCTGCAGCAGTGCTGCCGGAGGCCTGCGGATGGTGGCCATTGGCCTAGTGCAGGAGTTAACCGTGGAGGCAGCCCGACAGGCCGCCTTGGGTGCCGGGGCCCGGGTGTTAGGGGTCTATGCCCACCAACTTACCGCCGGAGAGATTAAGCAAATTGATGACGGTTGCCCGGATATTATTTTGCTGGCTGGGGGTACAGATGGTGGTAATAAAGAAACCATCCTACATAATGCCAGGATGTTGGCCACCTCGCAGTGTACCGCTACTATCATTGTGGCGGGCAATAAATCAGCCGCCGATGAAGTGCTGCAAATCCTAGAGCAAGCGGGTAAGGATGTGCGGGTAACGGCTAATGTGTTGCCGGAGTTAAATAAATTAAATGTGGAACCGGCCCGGGATACCATCCGTCAAACCTTCCTAGAAAAGATTGTGGAAGCCAAAGGTTTACGCCGGGCAGAAAGCTATTTACAACGAATTCTTATGCCCACCCCGGCAGCAGTACTGCAAGCTGCCAAGCTATTGGCAATGGGGAATGAGGAAGAAAAGGGCTGGGGTGATCTGTTGATTGTTGATATTGGTGGAGCCACTACGGATGTTCATTCCATTGCCGAGGGCTATCCGACCAAGTCTGGCGTAACCTATAAGGGCTTGCCGGAACCATACGCTAAGCGTACGGTGGAAGGGGACCTGGGTATGCGTGTTAGTGCTTTATCCCTATTAGAGTCCATTGGCTCCCGTAAGTTGGCGGCCATTAGCGGTCAAGCGGAGCAGGCAGTGACCGAATATATCAATACCATACACAACCGTATTGAACTGCTGCCCGAAAGTGAAGAACAATGGAAGATTGATACGGCAATGGCGAAGGCCGCCACCGACCTAGCTGTGGAGAGACACAGTGGTACCCTGGAAACGATGTGGACACCGATGGGAGCTGTTCATGTGCAGCATGGAAAGGATTTAACAGAAATACCTTATCTAATTGGCACCGGCGGTGTGATTGTCAAACATCCCAATCCTAAAGAAATATTACAGGGGGCTCTCTATAAGCCGGACCAGCCCACTGTTTTAAGACCACAGAAAGCCAAGCTGATGTTGGACAAAGAATATATTCTGGCCGCTATTGGCCTGCTGGCCGAAGTAAGACCCACCGCAGCCCTGAGGCTGGCGAAGAAGTATATTAACCCGGTGATTTAGAAGATTTGTGTGAAATTTGGATGTATCAGTAGCTTTTAGCCTATTTGTTAAGGGCCGTCGGCCTTTAAATTTCAAAGGCCAGGGTTTAAAATGTATAAATAACCCCATATAAATACCACCGTTTTGAGAGTAATAGCTTACAAAAATACACGAATAAAGCCGATAGCCGATGGCTGATGGCCGACGGCCGAAAAGGAGATGAATTCTCATGCAGTCACAAAACCGAAAACTCGACTGGGAACAGTTCCTGAAAATCCGCGAAGAGGCTTTAAAATCTTGGCCTACCGGGCAGGAAGTGGATTTGGCGGAGGCCATTGCTTATCAGAAACAAATACCGGCCAGCCGGAGATTTGGCCAGAGGTTAGAAGAGGCTAAAAAAGAGGGTATTACCTTGGCCCAGCCCCGGGCGGGAGTGGCGCTGGTTCATGAACATATCGAACTGCTGCGTTTTTTAGTGGATGAAGGTGGTGCAGATTTGCTGCCCACGACCATCGACAGCTATACCCGACAAAACCGCTATAACGAGGCCCAGGCTGGTATTGAAGAAAGTCGTACCGTGGGTCGTTCTATGCTGAATGGCTTTCCCGCGGTTAACCACGGTCTAACAGCCTGCCGGGAAGTAACCGAAGCAATGAAGGTGCCGGTGCAGGTGCGTCACGGTACTCCCGATGCCCGTCTGCTCACCGAGATTTCCTTGGCCGGGGGCTTCACCGCCTATGAGGGTGGGGGTATTTCCTATAATATCCCCTATGCCAAAGAGGTACCTCTGGAGCGCTCCATTCGGGATTGGCAATACGTAGATCGCTTGGTGGGTTATTATGAGGAACAGGGTGTCAGCATCAATCGGGAACCCTTTGGACCCCTTACTGGCACATTGGTTCCCCCCTGTATCTCCCATGCCGTGGCTATTATTGAGGCCCTGCTAGCAGCAGAACAAGGGGTTAAAAGTCTTACCCTGGGTTATGGCCAGTGTGGCAACCTGCTGCAGGATGTGGCCGCAGTACGCTCCCTGGAGGAACTGGCAGATGAATACTTAGAGCGTTTTGGTTACAAAAATGTGGTCATTACTACGGTTTTCCACCAGTGGATGGGTGGCTTCCCCCAGGATGAAAGTAAAGCCTTTGGGGTTATCAGTTGGGGTGCTGCCACCGCAGCGATGGCCAAAGCCACTAAAGTCATTGTCAAAACCCCCCACGAAGCCCTGGGAATTCCCACGAAAGAAGCCAATGCCGCGGGTATCCGGGCTACCAAGCAGCTGTTGAATATGCTGAAAGATCAGCCTCCGCTGGTAAACAATGAAATCATTACAGAGAAAGAATTAATTAAAATAGAAACCAGGGCAATTTTGGAGCGACTGCTGGAGTTTGGGGAAGGGGATATTGCTCTGGGCACCGTCCGTGGCTTCCAGGCAGGTGTTATTGATGTACCCTTTGCACCTAGCCGCTTCAACGCCGGACGACTGCTGCCGGCCCGTGACCACAACGGTGCTGTGCGCCTCCTGGATTTTGGTAATTTGCCCTTCGGGGAAGATATAAAGGAAGTACACCGGGAAAAAATAGCCCAAAGGGGTAAACTAGAGGGACGGGACCCCAGCTTCCAGATGGTTATTGATGATATCTATGCCATTGGGAAGGGCATGCTGGTAGGTAAGCCGCGTTAATTTGAGAATTGAAATACCTATATTATGAAGGGCTAGCTTGGGTATGATGCTATCCACCGCTCAACTCCATGCTCTGCGTCGATAACACTAAGACTCACTCCAGGCGAAATGGGGGTCGCCTCAACTCAACATCCATGTTTCGGTTCGGCTAGCGCGCACGTCCTGTGCGCGCTCCCCCCCTTTCACCTTACGTTCATCAAGTGTTATTAACGACGCTCCGCAAGTCGTTCGCTATGGATAACACCATACCCACTAGAGGATTCTCATTTTTATATAAAAGTGGAATATACTTTCTAGTACCTATAAACGAATGGAGACTTCAAATGAAAATAACCAATGCAGTTTTGTCAGCAGGACTCACAGGGTTTTACTTTGATGATCAAAAGGCCATTAAACTGGGGCGTCAGCATGATGGTTTTGCCTATCTGGGAGAACCGGTGACTCCTGGTTTTTCTGCAGTGCGACAGCGTGGGGAGTCCATCTCTGTGATGCTGTTACTGGAGGACGGTGGAGTCGCTTATGGTGACTGTGCTGCTGTGCAATATTCCGGTGCCGGGGGACGGGACCCGCTGTTTTTAGCGGCGGATTTCATCCCGGTGATCGAACAGGAGATATTGCCTACCTTAGTGGGAAGAGATGTTAGCAGCTTCCGCAGGTTGGCAGAGGAGTTCGACCAACTCACCCACCCGGACGGCAGCCCCTTTCATACCGCCATTCGTTATGGCCTCACCCAGGCTTTGCTGGATGCTGCTGCCCAGGCTAATCGTTGTACCATGGCCGAAGTAATCGCCAGAGAATATAACTGTACGTTAGCCAAACAACCCATACCGATCTTTTGCCAGACGGGTGACGAGCGTCATAGCAATGCCGACAAGATGATCATGAAAAGAACCGATGTTTTGCCCCACGGGCTGATTAATAACGTAGAAGAAAAACTGGGACGCCAGGGAGAGAAACTGCTGGAATATATCGAATGGCTGCGGCAGCGTGCTGTTCAACTGGGAGGGGAGAACTACCGCCCTGTCCTCCATATTGATGTTTATGGTACCATTGGTCAGGCCTTTAACGACGATCCTGAGCGTATGGCCGATTACTTGGCCCAGGTGGAAAAAGCGGCAGCACCCATGAAGATCCGTATTGAAGGCCCCATGGATCGGGGCAACAAACCGGACCAAATTGCTGCGCTGGCGGAACTGACCAGGTTGCTGGAAAAACGGGGTATTGGAGTAGAACTGGTGGCCGATGAATGGTGCAATACCTTGGAAGATATTCGGGAATTTGTGGATGCCAGAGCAGGCCATATGGTTCAGATCAAGACACCGGATTTAGGCGGTATCAACAATACCATCGAAGCTGTGCTTTATGCCAAAGCCAAGGGTAGTGGAGCCTATCTGGGGGGGACTTGTAACGAAACCGACCGTTCCTCGCAAATCTGCGTACATATTGGCATTGCCACCCAGCCGGTACAAATCCTAGCTAAACCTGGCATGGGTGTGGACGAAGGATTTATGATTACCTTTAATGAAATGAGCCGTACCTTTGCGTTGCTGCGAGCCAGGGGGGTGACTTAAGGTAAACCATGCAAAAAATTGGTATGACCACTACCATTCCGGTGGAGGTAATTTACGCAGCCGGGTTGATCCCGGTAGATTTGAATAATATTTTTGTTACTCACCCAAATCCCCAAAGTTTGGTGGAGGAGGCAGAAATTGCGGGTTATCCCCGGAATCTTTGTGCCTGGATTAAAGGACTTTATGCCACCACTCTGCAAAATGATGACATCCGTACCATTGTAGCGGTAACCCAGGGGGATTGCAGCAATACCCATGCTTTGATGGAAACCTTAGAAATGGCGGGGGTAAAGGTTTTACCCTTCGCCTTTCCCTTTGATCGGGATTACGATTTATTAAAACTCCAGATGGAAAAACTGGTAACAGCAGTGGGCACCACCTGGGAGGAAGTCACCTTGGCTAAAGCAAGGTTGGAGGAGGTGCGCCAAAGGGTAAAGGAAATGGACCGGCTGACCTGGCAGGGAGATCGGGTGAGCGGCTGGGATAATCATCTCTTTCAGGTTTGCTGCAGCGATTTTGAAGGGGACCCCGAAGCCTTTGCCAGCCGCCTGGACGCGTACCTGGCTGAGTTGCCCCAGCGGGACCCCATCAAGGCAGACATTCGTTTGGCCTATATTGGTGTCCCCCCGATTATGGATGATCTCTACGATTATTTGGAAGAACGGGGGGCAAGGATCGTTTTTAACGAGGTGCAGCGCCAGTTCACCATGCCCTTTGACATCGACGATATTGTGGAACAATATAGAACCTACAGTTATCCCTATGGTATCTTTTATCGTCTGGAAGATATTACTCGGGAATTAGAGCGGCGACAGGTGGACGGTGTAATCCACTATGCCCAAAGTTTTTGTTATCGTCAAATAGAGGATTTAATTATCCGGCAAAAATTAAAGTACCCTATCCTAACCCTGGAAGGGGATAAGCCAAACAAGTTGGATGCCCGTACGCGCATGCGTTTGGACGCTTTTTTGGACATTTTGAGGTGATGATGTTGCTATGTGGCATTGATTTAGGCAGCCGTAGTGTTAAAGTGGCCCTAATGGACCCGGACGGCGGCTTTTCTTTTCATAAGTTTGATACCGTTTCCTTCTATCGGCAGCATGGCCGAGCGGTGGCTGGCCAACTGCAAGTAGATTTTGCCGCGTTGGGTTTAGGCGTGCCAGAGAAAGTGGTGGCCACGGGTTATGGGCGGCAAACCATTAACGTCAAAGGGGCGGAAGTCATCCCTGAGCTTAAGGCCCATGTGATAGGAGCCATCCAGCAAACCAAACTCTCAGAATTTACGCTGCTGGACTTGGGTGGCCAGGATAGTAAAGTGGTATTGGTGGCCCGGGGTAGGATGATGGATTTTCAAACTAACGATAAATGCGCTGCCAGTACCGGTCGTTATCTGGAAAACATGGCTGCGGTACTGGATATTAGCCTGGCAGAGCTCTCCCGGCACTATGAACATCCTGTGGATTTAAACTCCACCTGCGCCATATTTGGCGAAACCGAACTCATTGGCAAGGTGGTGGAAGGCCATACCACAGCGTCCTTGGCCGCCGGGGTAAACTACACCATTTTCAAGCGTATAAAACCCATGCTCACCAAGCTATTGACAGACACCATTGTTTTTACCGGTGGTGTAGCCAACAACCAGGCCCTGGTACAGATTGTTGAAAGCGAGATGAAAGTACCCGTGGTGGTGCCGGAGTATCCGCAGTATAATGGGGCGATTGGGTGTTGTGCGTGGGGGATGGAAAGCCGGTAGGATCGGCTAAAATATTACTCAATCACCTTGCATATAACAATAACTCATACAGGAGGGACACATCCACCATGCAACTCACCACCCTTGGCTGTTGGGCACCTTATCCGCAACCTAGCGGGGCTTGTTCCGGTTACCTGCTGCAGGAAGGCGGTCGCAGCTTGTTAATTGATACAGGTAATGGGGTTTTAAGCAGAATGCTGCAGCATATCGAAATAAAGGAACTGGATGCCATTCTAATAAGCCATCTGCACCCAGACCACCTCATGGATATTTATTCCCTACGCCACGCCATTGAGGCAGCCAACCTCGAAGGCCGGATGAAGAGAGTAGTACCGTTGTTCCTGCCTACCGGCCCGGTCGAAGATTTTAATCGTATTAAGGGCTTCACCAAAGCCTTTGATCTGCAAATTATTGATGAATTACCGGCATCCAGGGAGGTAAATGTGGCGGGCTTTACAGTAACCTTTACCCCCGGTAAACACAATCTACCTGTCTATAGTATCTCAGTCACAGGCAGTAAGCGATTTGTTTACTCCGGTGATACCGCCTATAATCAAGAATTAATTAAACTGGCCAGCGGGGCAGATTTATTCCTTTGCGAAGCCAGTGGTTTAGATAAAGATGCAGAATACCTAAAGGAAAATCACCTAACGGCTCGCCAGGCAGGAGAATTGGCCAAAGCAGCCGGTGTGAAAAGACTCATGATTACTCATTTTTACCCAGAGTATGCCCTTTCTCAGTTGCAAAGTCAGGCTGAACAGGGTTTTGGCCAGTCAGTGGAACTGGCCCGGGAAGGTGCCACCGTAACACTGTAAAGGGGGGAGCGACATGGCGATCTCTATTATTCACGAATATTTAATGCACGCTGTCTACTTTGCCCCCAGAGGGCGGTATCGTTTGTTGGCTCTGGGAGGCAATTTAGCTCATCGCTATCTCAGTCCCGAGGATCACCTAATTGGCTTTATCGGAGATGCGGGAGCGGGCAAATCCCTGCTGATCCGGGGCATGTTCCCAGGACTGGAGCTAACCAACGATGATGATGGCATCAACGTTCGACCACTACCTTTGCTGGATGATTTTGATAAAAAGCATTTCCGTTCTCGTACCTATCACTTGGATGTTCGCTTCGAAATGGCCTTTACTCAACCATGGACCATTGTGGAGGCCATTCAGGAAGCTCTCAAACATGATCGCCGGGTGATTGTCGAGCACTTTGATTTGATCTACCCCATGTTGAAAATGAACGCTCAAATCCTAATTGGTATTGGCGAAGAAGTGATTGTGACCCGCCCCAATATTTTTGGCCCGGAACCTCAGGAAATTGCCGACATTGTCTTTGAATCGATTATTTACCGGAAGATGGCCCATACCGCGGAGGATATTACCGGCAAGATACTGGCAGAGGAATTGGGTACTAAAAAGCCGAAGGTACACAGCGATATTAAACACGGTTTTGTGCTGGAATTTGATGAAAAACCAAACATTGACCTTGATGTATTGGAAAAAAGGGTTCAAAATATTATTGAAAAAGATTTCAGTATTTACTACCATGATGAGACACATATTAAAGTAGGTGACAGTTCTTATCCCTGCACCGGCCCTCGCTTACACGTAAAAAGAACCAGCGAAATTAGCAACTTTCGACTACTAAAAGAATTTATGTGGGACCCCATTGCGGAACTTTATGTCTTAGTGGGTCTGATCGGACCAACGGTAGAAGGAGAAAGCCCGTGGATTCCACCGGATCAATTCAATCTCATCCGGCGGGCTCGCAGGCGTTCCAAAGTGGTTACATAAGGAGGAAAACTAGCTTAATGGAAAGATTCGACGGCAGACAACCAGATCAAATTCGTCCGGTTCACATGAACCCTAATTACAATAAGTACGCTGAAGGTTCTGTCTTAATTGAAGTGGGAGATACCAGAGTTATTTGTACCGCTACGGTGGAAGAAAGGGTGCCGCCTTTTTTAAAGGGACAGGGTAAGGGATGGGTGACTGCAGAATATTCCATGATTCCCCGTGCCACCGGTACCCGTACCATCAGGGAGGCAGCCAGAGGGAAACTGGGTGGTCGGACCATGGAAATTCAGCGTCTCATCGGCCGGGCTCTCCGCTCGGTGGTTAATTTAGAGGCCCTGGGAGAGCGCACCCTGACGCTGGACTGTGATGTCATCCAGGCAGACGGCGGCACCAGAACAGCTTCCATCACCGGGGCCTTTGTGGCTATGATTTTTGCCTTGAATAAGCTAGTAGAACAGAGTATGCTAGAGAAAATACCCGTTAACGATTTTATTGCCGCTACCAGTGTGGGTATGGTCAATGGGTTGCCTGTGCTGGACTTAGCCTATGCTGAAGACTCAACAGCAGCAGTGGATATGAACGTGGTTATGACCGGTACCGGTCGCTTTGTGGAAATTCAGGGTACTGGAGAGGAAGCGACCTTTTCCCGAGACGAAATGAATCAATTGCTGGATTTGGCCTCCACTGGTATTGCTGAATTACATAAAATCCAGCGCCAGGTATTAGGCGAGGCTATTGCAGCTAAAATAGGGCAGGTGTAATTGTTGAAACTGGTTTTAGCCACCAATAACAAGGGGAAAGTAAAAGAACTGGCAGCCATGCTGCAGCCCCTGGGTTTTCAGGTAGTTCCCATCGGGTCATATCCCGGTTTTCAAGAAGTAGAAGAAGATGGGGAGACCTTTCAAGCCAATGCTATCAAAAAAGCGGTGGCAGCAGCAGAATTCACCGGAGAATTGTCTTTAGCAGACGATTCAGGTTTGGAAGTGGATGCCCTGGCTGGAGCACCCGGCGTGCACTCGGCCCGCTTTGCCGGGGAACCTACAGATGATGCTGCTAATAATCGCAAGCTGTTAGCATTACTGGAAGGGGTGCCGGCAGAAAAACGTACTGCCCGCTTCCGCTGTGTCATCGCCATTGCCGAACCAAGCGGCAACAACCAGACAGCGGATGGTACCTGTGAAGGGATCATCTTACGAGAACAAAAGGGTGAGGGTGGTTTTGGCTACGACCCCCTATTCTATGTACCGGAGTATCGGCAGACCTTCGCAGAATTGGCTTCGGCAAAGAAGAACGCAATTAGCCATCGGGGAAGAGCTCTAGGCAAGGCCCTGGAAATTTTGAACCGCCTTTACGCCAACCGGGAGGGTTGATATTTTTGCGTATTTTGGTTGTTTCGGATACCCACGGGAGGTTGGCCCCCGTTTATCATGTATTGCAAGAACTGGGAGAGATAGACCTTATTTTACACGCCGGTGATCATTATCTGGATGCCGATGAATTGGCCTACACCCTGGAGGTACCCGCCCGGGGTGTGATGGGAAACTGTGATTTCCCCGGCGATGGTCCATTGGAAGATTTACTGGAGGTGGCAGGACATAAAATCTATCTTACCCACGGCCACCGTTTAGGGGTTAATAGGGATATTGAGATGGTGTTGGAGCGGGCAAAAAAATGGGGGGCCAAAGTGGCCATTTACGGTCACACCCATGTTGCCGATCAGCGCATCGTCGACAATATCATAATTTTTAACCCGGGCAGTCCGGCACAACCAAGGGGGAGAGATAGAGCCTCGGTGGGACTGATCAGAATAGACGGAGAAAACCTGGAGACCGAAATTGTCTATCTCGATTATTTTTATCCCTAGCAACAACGGGTCGTAGTACAACTGCGGCCCTACACTTGCTAAAAAATACTAATTTGCAATTTTACTAGTGCCCCAAATTAATTTTTAGCTATTGACAAATAGACCGGATTTGGTATAATAATACTCGTTCCCATCAACAGTTTTATATAGAAATACATTATGCGGGTGTAGCTCAATGGTAGAGCGTCGGCCTTCCAAGCCGATTACGAGGGTTCGATTCCCTTCACCCGCTCCATTTATTTTATAAGGAATGAAACCTCTTTCGCTGACTGTAAATTCATAAGCGTAGGAGGTTTTTCTATGTCACGTAAAAAGGTAGTTCATTCGATAAAGAATCATGATTTTTGTTCGGTTGGATTAGAATGACCGCTTACGGTAGGGAGGTTTTACTATAAAAGTAATTCTAGTACATGGATTTAGTAAAAACTCTAAAGACATGAAACCGTTACAAAGAAATTTAGAATTATTGGGATATCAGTGTTTTTTACCAGATTTACCGATTACCTATCAAGAGTTTGAATTTGCAGCTTTTGTTTTAGATCGTTTTTTAGAAGAAATAGTTACGTTTGATTTGAGAGAAAATGAAAAAATTCATTTAGTTGGTCATAGTACGGGTGGATTAGTCATTAGGGACCTAATTACTAAAACCAAAAACATTGATAAAATTGGCAGATGTGTCCTCGTGGCATCCCCTAACAAAGGGAGTCAACTAGCCAATATTGCAGGAAAAGTAAAGTTATATGTGGAGATCTTTAAAACATTAAAATCCCTGAGCTATGAATATATTGAACAGATTCATTTTAGGAATCATCCTAGTATTGAAATTGCTGCCATTGCAGGCGATAGAAGCAACTATTTATTAGGCAATTTGATTGATGGGAAAAACGATGGCAGAGTCGAGGTTCAATCGGTTTATTATGCTGATTTAAAGGATTTTATGATAGTACCCTATGGACACAAAGAGATTCATCATAAAGTGGAAACAGCAAAATATATAGATGCTTTTCTGAGGACAGGACAATTTTTACCAAAGTAACAGGGAGTGTCGCAAAAAAGTACTTTTGCTACACTCCCTGTTACTTTGATCATCGGGGATTTTTTACGAGATCTTGCGCTGGAAATGGCGTCCCGTGGTAAGCGCTTCCAGAAAATTACCGACATAGCTCGCTACGTTGGTGGCCGGCTCACAGATGATGCCAGGCTCCTCTTTTTGGCCGGTTCGCAGCAGGCTGAGCAAAGCCGTTGCTTCACCGCTCAAGCCGATGGTCTTATAATGGTTAAAGGTGTCACAAAGGAAACTATGTACACCTACCAAGCCTTTAAGGGACTCTGCATGGGAGCCGCCGGGGATATAAACAGCATCGTAAAAGACAGCGGCTGTGGTGGCGTAAGTCTGAGTACACTCTACGGTGCTGTTATCAGACGCCATAACTGGACCCAACTTGCCAGATACCACATCAAAAGAAGCACCGGCGGCAGTAAGGGCGGAGGTGATGGCATTAAACTGTACTTTGTCAAAACCGTCTCCTAACAAGATAGCCACCTTTCTGGTTTTCGGGCTCTTCGCGGTATTTTCCATGCTGAGCGCAGGAGAAGCAGCTGTTGTGGGATTTGTTGCATTGGCCGGAGGTGTGGCACCTAAGCCCTCTGCAACCTTTTGGGCCAGCACTGGATCAACATTACCTAACATATCCACAAGCCTTTGGTGGGTATTCTTATTCTTGCATTTACCCAGTTGGAACCGAAAAGCATCAATGATGTGCGCTCTTTCCCAGTCAGACATGCTGTTCCAAAACATAGCCGGCTGAGTATAGTGGTCCCGGAAGCTAGCGCTGCGTTCCCGGATAATGTGACCATCCACCTTTTCCTGATAGTGTTCGAAGTGGCTTTCCCCATCACGAGCGGCGTGAGGTTCACCATTATTGAGGGAGTTAGGGTAGTAGCTAGTTTGCCCCTCATCAATGGTCATGCGGTGCATACCGTCCCGTTGATTATTGTTAACCTTGGGCAGCGGGCGGTTAATCGGGATCTGTTGAAAGTTAGGGCCTCCCAGACGGGAAATCTGGGTATCCAGATAGGAGAACAACCGACCTTGGAGCATCGGATCGTTAGAAAAATCGATACCGGGTACCACATTGGCCGGACAAAAAGCGATTTGCTCTGTTTCTGCAAAGAAATTATTCACGTTTTGGTTCAGCGTCATCTTGCCAATTTTTTGAACGGGAATTAATTCCTCGGGCCAAAGCTTAGTACAGTCTAGAATATCAAAATCAAATTTGAACTCATCCTCGGGATTCAGTACCTGAATGCCAAGTTCAAATTCGACCGGGTTGCCATTTTCAATATTCTCCCAAAGATCCCTACGGTTGAAATCCGGGTCTTTGCCAGCAATCTTCTCGGCCTCATCCCATACAAGGGAATGGACACCCAGGAGAGGCTTCCAGTGGAATTTTACGAATTTGAATTCACCTTTGGTGTTGACCAAGCGAAACGTGTTAATGCCAAAGCCTTCCATGGTGCGATAGCTCTTAGGAACAGCCCGGGGAGACATTAGCCACATGACATTGTGCATGGTTTCCGGAGTATTCACCACAAAGTCCCAGAAGGTGTCGTGGGCCGAGGCCGCCTGGGGCATCTCATTGTTGGGCTCGGGTTTTACGGAATGGATGAGATCAGGGAACTTAATGGCATCCTGAATAAAGAACACAGGCATGTTGTTGCCCACGATATCATAGTTGCCTTCCTGCGTGTAGAACTTGACCGCAAAACCTCGAACATCCCGCACCGTATCCGGGGAACCGCGAAATCCTGCAACGGTGGAAAAACGGACAAAGACCGGCGTAATCAGATTGGGATCGCTAAGAAAATGAGCTTTTGTGAGATGAGAAAGGTTTTCGTAAACCTGAAAATAACCATGTGCCCCTGACCCTCGGGCGTGAACAATACGCTCGGGAATTCGTTCATGGTCGAAATGGGTAATCTTTTCCCGAAAGATAAAATCCTCCATTAGGGTTGGGCCCCGTTTGCCTGCTTTAAGAGAATCATCTGTGTTGTTAACACCAACACCTTGATTTGTGGTGAGATAACCGCTGCCATGGCTGACCCGAGCGGTATCAAGATCTAAGGATTTTTGATTTTTCTTCATACGATACCTCCATTGAGAAATTTCCATAATAGGTAGTAGTATCTCAAAAATATAAATTCATACTGAAAAAGCAGAATTTATCGTGGGGCACATTACCTTTTTGACAAAAAAATAAAGGATGCTTTAAAAGCACCCCTTATATTTTTGCTGATAGTATCTGTCAAGGTTTACCTAGGTCATAATCCTACCTGTTTCCGATGTATCGTAATCCCCTAATCCGTTAAGTTCTTTCTTAAATTCCTGAGATTGCAATATTTCGATAACCGCCTGGATATAGGGTTTGCGAAGATCTTCTTTTCGGATGACAAGCTCATAACGTTCCTTTTGCAAAGGAATAAAATCAACTCCACGGACCTGCATGGATACCTTTTCGTTTCCCATACCAACATCTGCTTCTCCCCGGGCAACAGCACTGGCAATTGCCAAATGGGATGGCTCTTCAACCTCATAACCCCTAATTAAACGTCTGTCTATATCCAAAATGCGAAGTTTTTCATCCAGCAGAACCCGGGTACCGCTGCCTTTTTCACGGTTAATAAAGGTAACGTCTTCCCGTGTTAAATCTTCCCAATTATGAATATTTTTCGGATTACCCTTTGCTACATAAAAGCCCTGCATACGACAAGCCAAGTGGATGATGATGTACTTAATACCCGGCAGCATGTGGCGAACATAGGGGATATTGTAGACATTCGTATCCCCATCCCATAAATGAATGGCTGCCAGATCAGCTTTTTCATGGTAAAGGGCCAGTAAGCCCGGAAAACTTCCAATACTGTGCCTAAAGGCGTGAATTCCGTTTCTGTGATATTCCAGGTGACGAGTTAAAACATCCAGCAGTACATCCTGACCACAGATAACAATTCCCGTTGGTTGGGCAACCTTTACTATAGGCTCAGTGGGTTGGAGATATCTTGCTTCATTGGCCAAATCCAGCGATTTTTCCTCTTCAGCTAAATCTGTTTTTTTACCTTGCCGCTTATAATTTTCTATGTCTTTTAAATCTACACGTATTTTACGTCCTACTCTATAGGCCGGTAATTCACCACGTTTTATCAGTTCATAAACAGTATTCTTAGTAATTTTAAGCCTCGCTGCAACCTCTTCGGGAGTTAAAGATATTTCTTCCATAATTTTTTTACCTCCAACTCTATTGACATGTATTATAACATAATTTACTATTACTTACATAACCTGTTTTGTTATGTTTTGTTTCCTTTTATCATGTTTTATTAATATTGTTTTGTTGTGTTACGTTGTTTTTTGTATATGAGTGTGAACACTTCGCAACGATGCCCTAGACATAATCTTTTTGATGCTAGGGCTTTAATTTTTAGTTTTCTGGGGGTGGTAAATTAATAAACTACCAAAAGTGTGCCAAACGAAGGAGGGAGAAAGGTGAGCGATTTTCCCCCAAGAGGGGAAAATCCGGCTACAACAGATTTTACAGATAACTTTATCCAAGCTCTTGAAGAGCTAGAGGGAAGAAGAGAGGGGAGCTTTGCAAATGAAAAAACGTTTAGCTTTTGCCTTACTATTTACTTTTATATTAGCTGTATTTACAGGATGTACCAGCACAAAAGAACCACCTGCTTCCACAGAACCTAAAGCGGAACCGATTAACTTGACAATATCTGCAGCTGCCAGCCTTAAAGATGCGGCAGAGGAATTAAAAAGTATCTACGCCAAGCAGCATCAGGATGTCAATATCACATATAACTTTGGAGCTTCCGGTACTTTGCAAAAGCAAATTGAGGAAGGTGCACCAGCAGACCTCTTTATCTCCGCCGGTAAGAAACAAATGGATGCTTTAGAGGAAAAAGATCTGATTGTGAAGGAGTCACGGAAAGATCTGTTAGGCAATGATCTGGTGTTGGTTGTTAAAAAGGACAGTCAAATAGCAGACTTTACAGACCTGAGCAAACCCGAAGTGGAAAAAATTAGTATTGGTACACCGGAATCAGTACCAGCCGGGCAGTATGCTAAGGATGCCTTAACGACCATGAATTTATGGGACAAACTGCAGCCAAAACTAGTTTTGGCTAAAGATGTACGTCAGGTACTTACCTATGTAGAGACCGGTAATGTTGCCGCCGGGGTAGTTTATGGCTCCGACGCTGTAATGGGGAAAGATACTAAGGTTGCAGCTATTGCACCGGCCGATTCCCATAAACCAATCCTTTATCCCATGGCTATCATCAAGGACACCAAACAACAGAAAGCGGTAGAAGATTTTGCAGCATTCCTGTCGGGGGAAGAAGCAACCAAAGTTTTTGAGAAATACGGTTTTAAAGCCATCAAAAAATAACGGGGTTTGATATATGTTCTCGCTGACAGACTGGTCACCAATATTTCTTTCGCTACGTACAGCCGTATTTGCTGTCATTGCTGTCATTATTCTAGGATTACCGCTGGCCAGGCTACTGGCCCGCAGGGAATTTCCAGGCAAAGATTTCTTGGAATCTGCCATTACCTTACCAATGGTATTACCACCTTCCGTAATTGGCTACGGACTGCTTATGCTTATCGGCAAAAACGGGTTGTTGGGGCAGACACTGGCCGGCTTTGGCATAACCCTGGTTTTTACCTGGTGGGCGGCAGCACTGGCCTCAACGGTAGTGGCCTTTCCTCTGATGTATCAGAGTGCCAAAGCAGCCTTTAAAAGCGTGGATGAAAACTATGAAAAAGCGGCCAGAACACTGGGGGCAAGTGAAGTAAGGATCTTTCTTACCGTCACTCTGCCCCTGGCCTGGCCAGGTATTTTGGCCGGAGTGGTTCTATCCTTTGCCCGCGCTCTGGGTGAATTTGGAGCTACCCTAATGGTAGCAGGTAATATTCCTGGGCAGACGTCTACGATACCAGTGGCTATTTTCTTTGCTGTGGATGCTGGAGACAATGCAACTGCCCAAACGTTAGTAGCCATTGTAACTGGTTTCAGTTTCCTGGTTATTTTCTGGGTTAACCGCTGGGCCAAACGACAGAACTATTAGTGGGGGATGAATATGCTAGAGGCTTCCATTCAAAAGAAACTATGGCACTTCACGTTACATTTAGAGTTACAGTTAAAAAATGAAATTTTAGTGCTATGGGGACACTCCGGTGCCGGAAAAACAACCATTCTGCACTGCTTGGCCGGTTTAGTAAAGCCTTCGTCCGGTTTTATCAAGCTAGACCAGCAAGTGCTCTATTCATCCGCGGACAAAATCCATCTGTCGCCCCAGATCCGTAACGTAGGGTATCTGTTTCAAGATTATGCACTCTTTCCCCATATGACTGTAAGACAAAACGTAATGTACGGTTTGAAGTCCAAGAAACATAATAAATCAAGCCTAGATCCTGTAGAACTGCTAAACTCCTTCGGGGTGGGACATCTAATAGATCGTTATCCACGCCAGCTTTCCGGTGGTGAAAAGCAACGGGTAGCCCTGGCCAGGGCACTGGCGGTTCAACCGAAGTTGTTGCTACTGGATGAGCCCTTTAGTGCCTTGGATAAAAACACCAGGGAGTCCCTCCGGCAAGAGGTAAAAAAGCTACATCGCCAATGGCAGATTCCTTTTATTTTGGTAACCCATGATGAAGAAGATGCCAATTTCCTGGGTGACCGTCTGATCTTATTGAACAAAGGGCAACCCAGCCAGGAAGATGACAAAATTGCTTCATCTCAACTGGTATGTAGGGAGGGGTAGTAATGAAAAATCGAGTCTCCAGGTTAACGCCTGTAATAATGGGTATTATATTGATTTTTTTACTAGCTGGATGTGGTAATAGCCAAGCTGAAAAAGCAGTTACTCCAAATAAAGATTCAGAAGCACAGGATAATAAACCTCAGAAGAGTCTTTTTGCCTATGTTGGTGCAGGCTTAAAGGAACCTGTATTGGAAGTTGCTCAACTTTATGAGGAAAAAACGGGTGTTAAAGTAGAACTTACCTTTAATAACTCCGGAGCACTTCTTAATCAATTGGAAACTATGAAAAAGGGAGATATCTACATGCCAGGGGGCATGCCCTATGTTGAAAAGGCAAAAGAAAAAGGCTACCTAGGGGAAATGATAGGACCCGTTGCTATTCATACCCCGGTTATTGTTACACCCAAGGGAAATCCCCTTCAGATCACTAAGATAGAAGATTTGGCGAAACCCGGAGTAAAACTGGTGTTGCCGGAAAAAGAGTCAACCGCACTAGGAAAAACAGCTTTTAAAACCTTTGATACATTGGGTATTACAAAACAGATAGAAAAGAACGTTTTGACCTATGTTGAGACTGCTCCCAAGGTAGCAACCACACTGATTATGGGGCAGGGCAATGCAGGGATTACTGAATATAGCAATTACACAAAACTCAAGGATAAACTTGACCTAATTGAAATTGACCCTGCCGTTAACATCGTGGAAGAAATCCCCTGTGCCATACTCAGTTTTTCTGATCAAAAAGACCAGGCTGCGGATTTTCTTGCCTTTATGAAAGATGAAGGTCCTGCAGTATTTGCCAAGCATGGTTTTAAGGTGAAAAAATAACCGGTGTAGATATGAAATTTTCTAAAAAACCGGGGGACTACATTTTTCAAGGTGTTTTTTGGCTTGTTTTTATAAGCACAGCAATATTTATGCTGATGCTGATTGCCGGCCTGTTTCTTTTTGGGGAATGGGCTACATTCTTTGAAGTACTAAAGAATCCGGAATTTCATTTTGCTATTACCTTTACTCTCTGGACTACCCTGTTAGCGACCGTGTTTTCTGCCTTGGTGGCAATCCCCTGTGGATATATCTTATCTCGCTACAAATTTCCCGGGAGAATAATAATTGACACAATATTGGATGTTCCGATTGTCCTACCGCCCCTTGTCAGTGGGGTGGCTCTCTTAATTTTTTTTGGGCCACTATTTGGGGAAACACTTGCCAAGTGGGGCTTAGATGTTGTTTTCTCTAGCCGTGGGGTTGTGATTGCCCAATGTTTTGTAGCTGCCCCCTTTGCTATTAAAACTTTTAAACATGCCTTTGATTCAATTGATACTCGCTTGGAGAAAGTTGCCCGAACCCTTGGCTATACGCCCTACAAAGTCTTTCTTAAAGTAACGATTCCCCTCACGAAAAATGGTTTACTGGGTGGATTAACGATGACATGGGCCAGGGCACTGGGGGAGTTTGGAGCCACGGCTATGCTAGCTGGGGTAACTAGGTTAAAGACAGAGACACTCTCGGTAGCCATATTTCTCAACATGTCTGTTGGAGACACTCAGTTTGCCTTAGTCACGGCAATCATTATGCTAATGATATCACTCACATTATTGGTTACATTTAAAATATTTACGGGAGTAGAGGTTCGTTTGTGATGGAATCACTACTTAAAGTTCATAATCTTTCGATAAAAGCTGGTAGTTTTTCCCTTAACAAGATATGTTTTTCTTTAAAAGCCAATGATTATATCATGATATTAGGGCCTACGGGTTCTGGTAAAACAATTCTATTAGAGTCTATAGCAGGTCTCAGGCCCCTGCATAGTGGAGAAATTTTCTTCAATGGCAGAAGAATTACAGATCTCCCACCGGAGCAAAGACATGTGGGGTTTGCCTACCAGGATAGCTTGCTATACCCGTTTCTAACCGTCAAGGAGAACATTCTTTTCGGGGCCAGAGCCAGGGGAATCGCTGTAGAAGCTAAGGTATTAAGGCGTATGAGCCAATTGGTGGAAATAATGGGTATTTCACAGCTCCTTGAACGGTATCCAAAATTTTTAAGTGGTGGTGAAAGGCAAAGGGTTTCCTTAGCCAGAGCAATTCTTACAAAACCCCCCTTATTGTTGCTGGATGAACCCCTTTCCGCACTGGACCCCGGGACTCGCCAGTCTATGCAAAACTTGTTACGGCAAATTCATACGACTGAATCTATAAGTATAATCCATGTAACCCATGATTTTTCCGAAGCTATCCAGCTTGGTACAGAGATGATTGTTCTAAGCAATGGCAGCATTGAGCAGTCTGGTGCTCCCTTAGAGGTGTTCTTTCGACCGGTATCACTTTCAGTTGCAAAGTTTTTGCAAGGAGAAAATCTGATCAAGGGTACTCTTTCGACGCTAAATAGCTTGCTTTGGTTTAAACCGGAGCATAGTGAGCTTTTAATCGGACCTTTGTCTGAAGAACTAACACCTCCTTTGGTGGCGGGAAGCAATGTAATGTTAATGATCCGCTCCAGTAACCTTAGCCTGCATCAATCCTGGGAGTCTCCTTCGGGATGTATTAGCTGGCCTGCGGAAATTGAGTATTTATCCTTTAATAGAACCCATGTTGATGTACATTGCAAGGGGTATGGATGCTGGGAAACCAGCATCTCCCTGGCCCAATGGCAAAACCTAAGACTGTTTCAGGGAGACACCGTTTTGTTAGCTGTTAGACCGGAGAACTGTCATTTGATTGTTTGTTAGGATTCAAATCCAGGAGGTGAGTAGACTGCAGGACTGTAAAAATGTTTTTTTCAATCAATTACAAAGGGCTTTTGAACAATTAATTCAAAACAATGATCTAAGAAAAATTGAGGTTCAAGTAAAGGCAACCCCCTTAACACCCGAAGAGGCCATTGGTGCTACACAGAGGCAGGACTATGTACTACTTAAGGGAAAGGAACGGCTGCTTCAGGCAGAGGTAATGGGCTACAGAGGTCAGGCCTTTACCAGTTCATTAGGGGATTTTGCCGGAAGCTTAGCAGATGTGCTAAAGTTACCCCTGGACAATGATTTCTTCAGGGCAATTTACGTTGCTACCCTGAATGCCGTTGCCTGCTCTGCCGGAAAAGTAAGTAACACCGTACACTGCCGTAACGAGGGCCCGGAAAAATGTTGCCGGCAGGTAGTACAATATTTTCGCCAAAACTTTACTTGTCCCCGCATTGTCATGCTTGGCTACCAACCCGCTCTGGCAGAGGCGTTAGTAAAAGAATTTCCAGTGTATGTTCTAGATCTTGATCCAACGAATATAGGGAAGACCATCAACGGGGTAGAGATATTTGATGGATGTAAGGATGCAGCACAGTGTCTTAATCAGGCCGATGTAATCTTTGCCACAGGCAGTATTCTCTGTAATGGATCAATAGACAATTATTACAACACGGGAAAACCTTTGGTTTTATATGGTACAACCGGGGCAGGTGCTGCAGCTTTCATGAATATACCCAGATTTTGTCCCGAATCGCTAAACGGAAGGAAGGATTTTTATCACAGAAAATAGTAAGAAAGAAAGATTAATATTCTTGGTCCGCAATGGCGAATGTACCCTGGATGACAAAAAAAGGTTTATTGGTCAATTAGATCTTAGCCTTAACGAAAACGGCATCAAACAAGCCAAGCGATTACAGCAGGAACTAACCTGTGTAAAGCTGAACCATATCTTTTGCAGTGAATTACAACGTTCAATAGAAACCGCCAAAATAATTGCCGAAAAACAAAAAACAGTACCCGTAGTAATAGAAAATCTTAAGGAAGTAAGTTTGGGCGAGTGGGAGGGCCAAACCTTTGAGCAAATTATCCGTAAGGATGCTAAGAGATTTAAGGAGAGAGGGAAGGACATTGCTAACCATAGGCCGCCCGGGGGAGAAAGCTTTGCTGATTTAAGTCAAAGGGTCGTTAAGGAATATGAGAGGATATTAGATGAAACAACGGGAAATATCCTGATAGCGGGACATGCCGGTGTGAATAGGGTACTTTTGTGTCATGTACTGGATATGCCCTTGGAAAATCTATTTAGAATTTCTCAAGATTACGGCTGTTTTAATGTGATTTGGCAGAGAAATAGTGGATTTCGACTCCATGTTTACAATAGAACCTATAAAATCTTACCGTTCTGACTTTTCATAGGAAAGCCAGAACGGTTTTAATTTTGTAAAAATGTAAAAAAACCTCCTATTTTGCCTTACATGCTTTATAATAGGTAGAGTAGGAGGGGTTGTTTTGAAAAAACGGTATCTTTTGTCAGGATTGCTAATCCTTTGCTGGTTATTTAGTTTTCCAGTGGCTGGTTTAGCCAAAGAACCCGCCCTCGTAATTAATGATAAAGTGGTAAAAACAGATGTCTCACCACAAATTATTGATGGCAGGATGATGATCCCGTTAAGGGTTGTTTCCGAGTCATTGGGGGCCAAAGTAAACTGGCTTAATCAGGAAAAGACGGTAACAATTGAGGCAAATCAGAAAACGCTTAAATTAAAAGTAAATACCAAAATTGCTTATGTTAACGACCAATCGTTAACCATAGATGCCCCACCCAAATTAATTCAAAACCGTACTTTTGTTCCATTGCGGTTTATCGGGGAAAATCTTGATTCTGATGTGATATGGGATCAAGAAAAATATCAAGCCATTATTAAAGCTCGTGAGGAAAAAATTGATAATAGCTACTTGCCAACTCCCAATGAGGAAAATACGAATTCGGAAGAACCCAGCTCCGAAGAGCCCAATCCAGAAAACCAAGTACAAAATCCTCGCGTTTTAACGAAGGCTGAGTATCAGGAAAATGAAGACCAAACAATCATTAATCTATGGGTAGAGAGCGGCCAGCACAAGGTGACAGAGCTTACCAATCCTGATCGCCTGGTAATTGATCTGTCCGATACCTCTAAAGGCGTGGACGGTGAGGCAACCGTCAATACAAAGCATGTTTCAACCATGAGAGTAGGGCAGTTTACGCCAACAACTACCAGAGTAGTTTTGGAACTCAAGGGGAAAGTTTCTTATCAACTAAATCAATCAGCCAACCTACTGAATGTAGTGTTAGTTCCTAAAACTACATCCGACAACTCGTCTTCCCAGCAACCAGGAGAAGGGTATGTCCATCGGGTAATTAATGATAATAACATCATCGTAGTGGATGCCGGGCACGGTGGCAAAGACTCGGGGGGAGTTGGGATATCTGGCAGATATGAAAAGGATATTACCCTGCCGACTGCCTTAAAACTTAAAACTGCCCTGGAAAGCCGTGGTTTTCAAGTTGAAATGACTCGATCTGATGATACCTTCCTTGAACTGATGGATATAGTTAACATAACCAATAGAGTCAACCCCTTTGCCTTTGTCAGCATTCATGCCAACAAGGCAGGCAATCCAAGTGTGACCGGTGTTGAAACCTATACCTTTTACGGAACCGATCATACCTTGGCAGATCTGGTGCAAAGTTCTATCATCAGCAAAACGCAACAAGTGGATCGGAAGGTTAAAGAGGCAGGCTTTGTGGTCATTAAATATACACAGGTTCCTTCCATATTGGTAGAGACAGGCTTTATCTCAAACCAAGGCGAGGAAGATTTCCTATTTGATCCTAACAACCAGACACAGATTGCCGAGGCCATTGCCGAGGGTGTGGCTAAGTTTAAGGAGATTCAGAACAAGACCCTTACCAGCATCCCTTAGATGAGTTGAATTTAACGCTAGCCAGAAGAATACGTAATGTAACTCACCCCTGTTTCAACAATTGAAGCAGGGGTGAGTTTTATTTTCTTAAGATGTAGAAAAATATGTAAATTTTACAAAAGCTTACATTTTACAACAAAGGAATTTGTTGGATTTTAGCCAATAGTATCAACATAAATGAAATATATAAAAATAAGCTCAATTTTTAGCCGGAAGTTTGGTTGGCGTTAAAGGAGAACATGGAGAATGCTAATTTTCAATTTCATCTTTCAAGGCTGGCCGGAAACAGCTGCTGTAATCTTTGCAGCTTTTGCCATCGTTGGTTATAAGCCAAACTTACGGGAGATAATCAGCTATTCACTCCTTTTAGTTACGATAATTTATTTATTTCGCATGCATCCAATGCTTTTTGCTTTACATACTCTGGTAGCGCTATTAGTAATTGTGTTAATAATTTACAAGGGAACAAAGTCATCGCTAGGTAGTTCGTTTTTTGCGGCATCTAGTGTGGTGTTTATTCTTACATTAATGGAAACTCTGATTATTTTACTATTTAAAAAAATAATCGGTCATCTTCCGATAGCACAAGGATGGTTATGGATTATGGTTGGTTGGCCGCAAATCGTTAGTTTAGCAGGGATAGGGATACTAATTAAGAGGATACGTCCTATTGTAATTAAAAAACACGGGTTAAATGAACAATAAGTAGTAAGAAGTATCTTCTTATCAATATTAGACGTATGGAAAATTACACAAAATTAGCTATTGTTAACCAGATTGGTTTGCATTAAAGGAGAATATAGAAAATGCTAATTTTTAATTTTATCTTTCAGGGCTGGCCGGAAATAGCTGCTGTAATTTTTCTAGCTTTTGCCATCGTTGGTTATAAACCAAACTTACGGGAGATAATAGCTATTCACTCCTATTAGTTATCATAATTTATTCATTTCGTATTTATCCAATACTTTTTGGTCTACATACTCTAGTAGGTCTTATCGCATTAGTAGTAATAATTTACAAGGTAACAAAGGTATCGCTGGGTAGTTCTTTCTTTGCAGCTGTTAGTACGCTGATTATTCTTACACTTATGGAAACCTTATTTCATGCTTTATTTAAAAAAATAATTGGTAATGTTCCGATTTCTCAAGGATGGTTATGGATAATGATTGGTTGGCCGCATGTAGTTAGTTTAGCAGTTCTAACTATAATAATTAGGAAAATACGTCCAATCGTAGTTAAAAAACAGAGGTGGTTAAATGAACTATAGTTGTGATTCTTTCCATTTATAAAGAAAAATAAAAATGTATAAATTTAACAAAAAACTATATTTTTTACCGTAACTAATAGTAGCTGTAAGAATAAAGTATAAAGCACAAATCTTCACCTGAAGTTTGATTTGAGTTAAAGGAGCACATAGAGAATGCTAATTTTCAATTTCGTTTTTCAAGGCTGGCCGGAAACGGCTGCATTAATTTTTGCAGCTTTTGCCATCGTTGGTTATAAGCCTAACTGGCGGGAGATTATTAGCTATTCATTTCTTTCAGTTGCTATAATTTATTTATTTCGTATGCATCCAATGCTTTTTGGCTTACATACTCTAGTATCGTTAACAGTAATTGTGCTAATAATTTACAAGGTAGCAAAAGCATCACTAGGTAGTTCATTTTTTGCAGCTTTTAGTGTGATGCTTATTCTTACATTTTCGGAAGCCTTGTTTCTTTTTTTATTTAAAAAAATAATCGGTGATGTTCCGATGTCTCAAAGATGGTTATGGATAATGGTGGGTTGGCCGCAAGTAGTTTGTTTAGCTTGGATAGGGATGATAATTAGGAAATTACGTCCGATCGTAATTAAGAAACAAAGGTGGTTAAATTAACTATAGTTGGTGACAAATATTTTCTTTCACGTTATGAAGAAAGAGTTTAAATTACATAAATCTACAAAAGGTTACATTTTACAACAAAGGAATTTGTTAATTTTTATCTAATATTAGCTGCATGAATAAGTTATATGAAAATAAAATCGACTCTTGGGCGGGAACTCTAGCCCAGCAAAGACAAGGCAATCAGGAGGACAATAAGGCCATTATGGCCTATGCTTTACGTGTAGTTATTTTTAATTTAATAGTAACATTAACAACTTTTGGCATCGGTGCATTATTTGGAGTTTTTTCGACCACAGCAGTAGCCCTGATTGCCAGCGGTTCTCTAAGAATATTCACTGGTGGCTATCATTGTGCTAACCCCCTAACTTGCTTGGCCTTAACTGTGGGATTATTCACCCTTTGTGGCAAGGTTGCTGTGCAGGCCTCAGCTGTGATGGATTTTAGCCAGATTGTAATCTTTTTGTCGATCACGATGTCTTTGGCTCTCTTGTTTATTGCCAAAAATGCTCCGGTTGATATCCCTAACAAGCCTGTAAAATTAGAGCGTAGACCCAGGCTAAAAAAAATGGGTATAAATGTATGGATTTTATGGGTAATTATTCTAGGCATCCTTATGACAATTAGTTTTAACTCTTATAAGGAGATTATAGTGGCTATTGGGCTTGGTTTGGCTAATCAAACATTTTCTATCTCTGGTATCTTAAAAAACCAGAGATAGATTTAACTATTTAGTATAGGGGGTGGAGCCATGAAATTAAGAATGATTTATTTATTGTCTACTGTTTTGTTTTTTGTTGCACATGTTAGTATTAATATTACATGTTTATTGGGTTCATATGAGCCTAAAGTACCGGATTGCCTGCGTTAAAGGAGATATAGAGAATGTTATTTTTCAAATTTATTTTTCAGGGCTGGCCGGAAACGGCTGCCTTAATTTTTGTAGCTTTTGCCATCGTTGGTTATAAGCCTAACTTACGGGAGAGTTTAAGTTATTCATTCTTTTTAGTTACCATAATCTATTTATTCCGGATACTTCCAGTGTCTTTTGGTTTACATACTATAGTAGGGGTAATAGCATTAGTTCTAATAATTTGTAAAGTAACAAAGGTATCGCTGGGTACTTCATTTCTTACAGCCTTTAGTACGATGTTTTTACTAGCATTCTTGGAAACGGGATCTCATCAATTAATAAAAAATTTAATTGGTAATGTTTCAATGGACCAAGGATGGTATTGGATTATGATTGGTTGGCCACATGTAGTTAGTTTGGTAGGGGTAGGTATAATAATTAGGAAAATACGTCCGATTGCAATGAAAAAAATAAGGTGGTTAAATGAACAATAAGTTTCCCCCGGTAGCTCAAGTTAAAGATATTTATTGGGTTGCCCATTTTTTGTTTTTGTCGGCTATTTATATGATGGGTCTTGTTAATAGTGAGCTTCAGGTTTGGAATATTTCTTCTTTGTTGGACTATAACCGCACTTATATATTCGTCTTTCCAAGTTTTTTAATAATAAATTTTCTATTCCTCAAAGCTATCAATGAGAAGATAAATAAACCAAATAAAAAGCTATACCAAGGTCTATACTCTATATTTTTAGTTTTATTTACGGTGTCTTTTTTTTATAACGGTGATAAAGATACTTATTATGGTATCTATGCTATTCCGGTGGTCCTGGTATCCTTAACCTGCGGTACCAATCTGGGCCTTATTTCCGCTGTATTAATTGATGTGAATATTCTTTGGCGGGACAAACATTTGGTCCATAATGATATAGCCCTTGCTTTATGCCTAATCCTCTTGGCCTGGTTGGTGGGGCAAATATCTCAAATAATTTTTAAACATGCTTTGCAATTAGCGAGGGAAAGAAAGTTTTTGGCTGACCTAATAGAGACCTTTAGTGAGGGCATTATTATTAGTAATGCAACGGGGGAAATTATTCTGTCCAATCGGCAGGTAGAGCATATTTTTAAGGTGGCTGAAAGCGACCTGGCTGGCAAAGGGGAGTCGCTGCTTTGGGCACATAGTTCAGTGCCTTATCATCATTGGCCTCCCAATTTTTTGAACATGGAAGCAGAAATTGGCAACAAAAATTATTTAATCAGCCGGTTTACCATAACGGATGATGATGTTGCAGGTAAAAACTGCTTTGTCACCGTCATCAATGACATTACGCAATTACAGCAACAGCGGGATAAATTGCAGAGAATGGCTACTTTATCTGCCGTTGGTGAGCTGGCCGCCGGGGCTGCCCATGAAATAAGAAACCCTCTTACCACCGTTAAGGGTTTTTTACAGCTTTTCAGGGAAAAGTGGTCAGATCATAGTTTCTCAGGGTTATGTGAACTGGCCTATGAAGAGCTAGAGAGGATTAATTCTATTGTTGGCATTATGCTGCAAGTGTCTAGGCCGGAAATGGGAGAAAGGAAAGAATTTAATCTTAACGAAATTATTGGGGATGTCTGGGAGTTATATACTTATTCCGGCAGTAATAAAGGAATCATTTATACTAAAGAGCTGCAAGAGATTCCCTGTATTATCGGTATTGATAAACAAATAAAACAGGTACTGCTGAATTTATTACAAAATGCCGAGCGGGCTTGTACCAAAGGAGACACGATTTCCATCCAAACCTGTGCCGATGATAAATATGTGTACCTGAATATTAACGATACAGGCAGGGGCATTAAACCCGAAGATCTGGAAAAGGTGCTTCATCCTTTCTTCACCACTGATCCCGCTGGTACTGGTATGGGTTTAGCCATTTGCAACCGCATTGTGTTAGACCATAATGGAGTTATCAGGGTAACCAGTGAGCTTGGTGTAGGAACAAATATTAGCTTGCAGTTTAAGATTCTAACCCTCTAATGCCAAGAAGGCAGGAATGTAAATAGACCGGCTTTTATATTATTGGTAAAGGGTGTCGATCCATATAAACAAAAGTTATCTGTTGGTTTGAAACACATGGCTAAATATAACTATTATTCATATCTCATATAACTAAAATGTGCTATACTTGAGCGTAGAAAGTAATTGCTGGGGTTATTAGCTCAATGGTAGAGCAACCGACTCTTAATCGGTAGGTTCTGGGTTCGAGTCCCCGATAGCCCACCAGAATAATAAACTCTGTCAAGTTTTAGGACAAAGTTTTAAAGGATCAGGCTTGTAATATTGCAGGCTTGGTCCTTTTTATTTTTTGAATAACTGATAGTATCGTTTGTCAATAGATTTCAAATTATGGTCAAAGATGAACTTTTACTAGATCATGAACGACTGTTTTTAGTGTGGATATAAATTTTTTTGTACAGGCAGCAAGTATTCCTTCTGATACATAATGCCAATGTAGAGGGTGGTATCCAGGTCAGTAATACTGAGGGGGACAATTTGGCCTGTAGATACATAAATATCATTGAGGGAAGTAACTCGTGGCAGAAACCCTACGGCAGTACCACGGGCAATTATTTTCTTCATACTTTCCCGATCATGAAAGCGCATCACGTTCGGATGCTTAAAATGTATGGAATCTTCAATTTCCCGATCAGAGAAGTTATTCTTAAAAATAACTAGAGGGAAATGTTGGATTTCCTTTGTTTCAGTTTGTTGTTTTTGGGCCAGTACATGATTAGTGGCGACAAAAAGGCATAATTCATCGGTGAAAAGGTCTTCATACTGCAGATGATTATCTCGAAACTTGGTAAGATAAGCGTCCCTTTCGTGAGGCAAGAGAGCGATAATGCCGAGGTCAATGTCACCGGTTTTTAGTTCCCGCATTACACCAAAGTTATCATCTTCTTTAATGATGATGTTGACCAGAGGGTGATTTTCTTTAAAAATAGAGAATGTCTCCAGTAAGATGTAGTTACTCATAGCTGGCAGGGTGGATATGGTAATAGTACCCTTTAAGACAGGGGAAGAATTTAAACAGGCATCATTTATTTCTTCAACCTCCTGAAGTATTCGGGAGGCTTTTTCTATGATAAAACGTCCCATTTCAGTGGCTTCGACTCCCTCGGGAGTGCGGTTAAAAATTTTCGTATTCAGTTCCTGCTCCAGGTTACTGATGGCTGCACTAAGGGATGGTTGGGCAATGAATAATTGTTTAGCAGCCTTGGTGATGGATTTGTGTTTGCTCACTTCAATGATGTATTGAAGTTGTTCTAAGCGCATTGCATTAACTCCTTAGGCAAGCTTGTTACTTGATGATAGATATTATAACACGTGGTTATTAAAGGGGCATAGTTTTTGGCTATGGCTATCATAGTAAGCCGATATTTTACGTGCTTTAAGTCACAAATTATAATGTCATTAAAAGTCGGCTAGGAGACAAAGTGAGAAAGGGGCTGTAATTTTTTTTCTGAGGCTTAGTGAAAAATAGGGTAATCACAAGCGGGGAGTATTGCTTTAGTTAGTTTGGTGAACTACTCAGAATACAAAAAACAGGAGGAGACATCATGACGTATCCCAGTATTTACCCAACGGGAGTTACCATTTACAATCCAGAAAAATGTTGGAACGGTTATACCATTTTTCAAGTTGAAGATCTAGGGGCACTTTTAATCAACATGAATGGCGGAGAAGTTAAACTGTGGAAGAATTTGCATGGTTTCCCTAATAAGTTACTACCGGGCGGTCAAGTGTTTGGCCACACTGGGGAGAGAAACATAGCCTTTAGCGTGCAGGATGGCATTGATTTGATTCAGGTAGATTGGGATGGCAATATAGTTTGGAAATTTAACCAATACGAATTCATCGAAGACCCGGGCGAGCAGCCCCAGTGGATGGCCAGACAACACCATGATTTCCAGCGGGCAGGTAACCCCGTGGGTTATTACGTACCCGGTATGGAGCCTCAGGTGGACAAGGGTAATACACTAATTCTGTGTCATAAAAATTTGGTTAATCCCAAAATATCCGATAAACTTCTTGCGGATGACACCATTATTGAAGTGGATTGGGAAGGAAATATTGTTTGGGAATGGGTTTGCAGCGATCATTTCGATGAGTATGGTTTTCGAGAAGATGCCAAAAACATTTTAGCTAGGGATCCCAATATGCGGACAGCCGGACCTGGCATGGGTGACTGGATGCATATTAACTCTATGTCTGTCTTAGGACCCAACAAGTGGTACGATGCCGGCGATGAGCGCTTCCATCCTGAAAACATTATCTGGGACGCTCGGGAAGCTAATATTATTGCCATCATCAGCAAACAGACTGGTAAAGTGGTCTGGAAGGTTGGCCCTTATTATGATACCAGTGAAGAATTGAAAAAACTTGGTTGGATTATCGGTCAGCACCATGCCCATATGATTCCCCGAGGGCTGCCCGGTGAGGGTAATATTTTAGTCTTTGATAATGGTGGTTGGGCTGGTTACGGTGCACCGAACCCAAGCTCGCCAACCGGAGCCAAGAATGCTCTGCGGGACTATTCCCGGGTGTTGGAATTTGACCCCACAACACTGGAAATCATTTGGCAGTATACCCCTAGCGAAGCCGGGTATCTTCATCCTGTAGATTCTAATCGTTTCTACAGTCCCTTTATTAGTGGTGCCCAAAGATTACCAAACGGTAATACTTTAATCACGGAGGGTTCCGGTGGTAGGCTCATTGAAGTTACTCCCGACCATGAGATAGTTTGGGAATACATCAGTCCCTATTGGGGTAAAGCCTTCCCTATGAATATGATTTACAGGGCCTATCGTGTTCCCTATGAGTGGGTGCCCCAATTAGAGTTTCCCCAAGAAGTTCCTATCCAACGTATAGATGTTACAACCTTCCGGGTGCCCGGTGCTGAACCCTGTGGCTGCTCCAATGTAACGGAGGTGGCGGGAGTACTACCTTACCAGGCAGATAATACCCTATGTGTAGCTGCCGGTGATGAGTTTGATGACAAGCAAAAAGAATAAAAACTAGTTAGATTACACTTAAAATAAAACCTGATAAATCAGAAAGAAGGGACAATTATGAGCGTTGTTATGGATAGCAAGAATAGAAATATGGCTATTCTCCAATGGGCCATAACGATATTAGTACCGCTGATCATCTATTTATACACTCCCTTGGATTATGCAGGTAGAACCTTTTTAGCAATCACTGCCACAGGTGTTGTCCTTTGGATATTTGCCCTAATCCCCGAAAATATTACGGGCTTACTAATTCCCATCTGCTTTGTGCTATTTGGTGTGGCCGCACCGGAAGTGGCCTTTAGACCCTGGGCACAAATCCTGCCTTGGTTAGTTGTGGCTGGTATGATTTTGAGTGAAATCATGTTAGATACCGGCCTGGCCAAACGGCTGGCGTATAAATCACTCTTGATGACCGGTGGCTCCGGTAAGGGTATTGTTCTGGGCTTCATTTTAACCGCCTTTGTGCTTCCCTTGCTGGTTCCGTCCTCCGTTTGGGCGAAGATGTTTATCATGGCTCCCATTGGGATTGCCATTTGTAAAGCCTTAGATTTTAAGCCTATGAGTAAAGAGGCTACGGGTATTATGTTAATGTCCTGTTTTGTGGCTTTATCCTCTGGTTTTGCCTTTCAAACCGGTGATGAAACAATGGTTTGGGTTAGCCAGGTGGTGTCGGAAGCTACCAAAGGAGCAGTTACCATATCCTGGTTAGCATGGCTTAAATATATGTTTTTACCTGGTTTTTTCTGGTCTACTTTCTCTATTTTAACTGCCTACTATTTTCTGGTTAAAAAGGCTTTTGATCAAAAGGGCAATATTAAGCCGGTACTGGAAACTCAATACAAGGAAATGGGGTCCTTTAGCCGTAATGAAATGAAAGCATTATTACTTGTGTTCTTGATTTTGTTAAACTTTGTATTTGAAAGTTATCATCAAATGAATGCGGCTTTTTTGATGGTAGCCCTGATTTCCTTATGCTTTGTTCCTGGTATAAGCTTAATAAAACGCGAGAAATTGCAAGGTATTAACCTTTGGATTCTCTTTTTCGTAACAGGTGCCATGTCAGTAGGCATGGTAGCTGGCGAGACGGGAGTTTCAAAAATTGTCGCAGATCAATTGTTACCGGTAATTAAAGATTTTGGACCCTATGGTGCAACGATGATGGCTTTTACCTTTGGGGCAATAATCAATTTTATCATGACACCACTGGGAGCTTTGGCAGCATTTATTACAGTAATTGCCGACTTAGCAGTGCAAGCAGGCATACATCCCTTGCCGTTAACTATGGCCTATTCACTAGGCTTGGATATCTATATTTTTCCCTATGAAGTAGCACCGGTCTTATATTTCTTTGGCTTAGGGTATATGAGTTTGCGAGAAGCCATTAAAGTATATGTAGTTCGCACAATTCTCGCCTTTGCTGTCGTAGCAATTGTCTTTGCGGGGTATTGGAAAATCATTGGTATTATGTAGTTTTAGAAAGGAATGATTTTAATGACTAAGCCGGTGGAAGAGTTAATCCTCCCTGACGATATTCATTATTACGAGGAGCATACTTGGGTAAAAACTGAGGATAATCTTGTCAAGGTAGGAATTAGTGATTTCGCCCAGGATAATTTAGGCAGTATTATCTTTATTGAACTGCCCAATGTAGGGGAGAGCTTTAGTAAAGGGGATGAATTTGGTCAGGCAGAATCTGCCAAGACAGTCTCGGCACTGTATATGCCCATTAGTGGTGAGATAGTTGCTATCAATAGTCTATTAGAGGAAACACCGCAAACTGTTAACGAGAGCCCCTATGGGGGTGGCTGGATGATTGTTGTTAAACCTAGCAATTTGGATGAGGTTGCTAGCCTATTAACGAAGAATAAATACATTGATCTCATTAAGTAATTAAATGATTAAGATGTCCTGCAGAAAGAAGGAGAAGTAAGTATGAGCTATACCATCTACACAGCCACCGGCTGTACTCGTTGTAAAATAGTGAAACAGTTTATGCGAGAACGTGGTATTGACTATGTGGAACAAGATATGAAAGCAGCAGGCAAGGAAGCCTTTCAAAAGTTTTACATTGCCAACCGTAAATCTATTTTTCGTGGACCCGCTGGAGTAGAGTTTCCCATTCTTACTGATGGTTCAACCATTCGTCAGGGCATTGGTGCATCCATAGCCTTTCTCCGGGCAAATCATCAGCTAGACGGCTTCTTTAGTGTTGGTATCTTACACAAGGAATGGGTGGACGGTATCCATATATCATCAGGCAACCCGGAATATGCAGTGGAGTTCTTGGAAGTATTACGTTATCTAAAAGGTAACAACATGAAACTGCAACTTGACACCAATGGATTAAACAGCCAGCTTTTACAGCAGATACTGGATGAAGGATTGGCTGATGTGGTAATTATGAACGTTGTAGGTCCAAGGGAACTTTATAGTGGGATTTTGGGACAGGATGTTGATATTACTGAAGTTGAAAAAACCATTTCTTTGGTTAGTCGGTTCCCGGAATATAAGTTCCAGACTATGGTGGTTCCCGTTATTCGCCAGGAGGGTGACCAACCGGAGGTGCGTTATTTGACAGCGCAAGAAATTGGGGAGACAGCCAAATTCATTCAAGAGGTAACCGGGAGTATGAAAAATCCTTATTATATTAAACTTTGGCAGCCTAAAGAAGCCAGCGATCCAAGGGTAAAAACAATGGAACCGATGACCCCGGCGGGATTACTCTCCTACCGAAATCCAGCCCGAGTTCATCAGGTATTTGCGGAAATTGAGAAGGCATCAACATAAGGAGTAATAAGAATTTAGAAAGGGGGCTTTTGTAAGCCCCTCCTTTTCCTTATAAAGGCTTATGTTAAATTTCTCTTCAGTAAGAATGTGCATGGGTTAAGTATTCACGGCAAAAGCAAGATTGCTCCAAATTCATTGAGAGGAAAGAAAATAATGTTATACATGTTACTGGTGCTCTTGGCGGGCTGTAGCTTTGGTCTCTTATCACCGGTGGTTAAGCTGGCTTACAACAGTGGCCTTCAGCCAGATCAGGTAGTTTTTACTCAGTTTTTTATGGCCTGGGCAATGTTAACCACCATTATGCTGGTTACCTCCCGTAAGAGGATGGGTTACAAAAAGGCTGGCAAACTGGCACTGGCGGGCGTGAGTAATGGCATGGCTGGCTTATTTTTCTTTTTATCCCTGCAAACGCTACCAGCCTCCATTGCTATCGTAATCATGTTCCAGTTTACTTGGATGGGTGTATTATTAGAGGCTATTGTAGATAAGAAATGGCCCGGTAAGGAAAAATTTAGCTCTGTGTTAGTATTGGTACTGGGTATCGTCATGGCGGGCGGAATCTTGGAAGGTGAGGTAAAACTTGATTTGATAGGTGTGCTACTAGCTACCCTCTCAGCCTTTGCTTATTCCTTTTATATCTTGTTTAGTGGTCGTGTAGCTACCAATGAACCGCCTATCAACCGGAGTGTGTGGATTATAACCGGGGCAGTGTTGTTTAGTGCCTTTATTTATCCCCCGAAATTTATCATTGAGGGGCAAATTACAACAAGCTTAATCTGGTTTGGTTTGGGTATAGGCTTACTGGGAGGTGTTATTCCTACCTTTTTGTTGGCTAAAGGAGTGCCCCAAGTGGGTCCTGGGATGGCCACAATTCTCTGTTCTTCGGAGCTTCCGGTGGCCTTACTAGGCTCAGCATTACTATTAGGGGAAAGGGCTTCAATTTTACAATTGCTTGGTGTTTTACTAATCCTGTTTGGTATAGCCATTCCTTATGTAGCTTCAAATATAAAAAAGCATAGTGGGCAATTAACTGAACATTAATCATAGTTAACGGGGCTAACCCCGTTTTCTTTTTTTAAAATTATACTTGGTAAAGTGGGAATCCAGAGTTTAAAGAATTATTTGACTTATGTCGATTTTATAAAGGAGTTAGAAAATATTTCTAGAATATTCTGTTGTACGTACGTCGTGATGTTGGTATGTGTATTATGGGACTAAGCCATAGGGTAGAACTGACAGATAGCTAGGCACTAAGGTCTTAGATATCTGAAAAGGTTCGTATCAAAGGTAGGCTTAATCCCCAAGTAACTTTAAGAGGGGGGATATATGAAATTACTAAGAAAAAGTAGCTGATTTGGTGAAGGAACAAATGTTTAATTTAGGCTAGAACTATGTATTTCGGGGGTATGATATGAAACTAACCTTAAATTCTATCGTATTTAAATTATTAGGGACCATTGTGGTATTATTGACAATTTCCTTTGCGGTAGTAATAGCAACAACTGGCAATAGTATGAAAAAAGTAGCTTGGAGTGGGATAGAAACAGGTAGTTCGGAATCAGCTAATCGAGTTGCTGCTGAAATTCAATCATACATAGAACGATATTCAGGAATCGTTGTGGCATTAGCCAATTCAAATGATGTGATTAATTTTGCCGCTAAAACCCAGGAACGCAGCGCAGCTGATTATCAAGGACAATCTGAGTACATGGAGTACTTATCTACGGTTAAAACGGTGGCTGATAAGGACAAGAATATATACAATCTCTATTTTGCTTCGGAAAAAAGCCAAACCTTTTTTGATATTCATGAATCCGAGTTAAAACCAGATTTTCGATGTGATAATCGATCATGGTATGTAGAAGGTAAAAATGAAGATAAATTATATGTCACAAAGGCCTATATAGATGGCGTAACAGGTAAGCCAGTGGTGTCTATTTCTGCTCCGGTTTACCAAGGGAGTACTTATCTTGGTCTTTTTGTAATGGATCTTTCTTTGGAAATGGTTAATCAAATTGTAACTTCACTTGATATTTATCAAGGTGCCTATGCATTTTTATTAGATAAGGATGGTACCTTCTTAGTTCATCCCGAAGATTCATTAATAATGTCTGCTAAGATCCTTGATAGTGATTTAAAAAGTATTGGTGAAGAGATGATCGCTGGAAAAGTTGGGTTTGCTGTCTCTACGGTGAAAGGCGAGCAGTACGATATCTTTTATAACCCAATCAAACTGGCTGGTTGGTCGGTTGGGGTTAGTATCCCAGAACAGATACTTACGAAACCAATTAACCAAGAAATAAATACCACGCTGTTTATTAGCATAATTGTTGTCCTGGTTTTAGTTTTCTTTGTCTGGTATATTCTGCGGCGCTCATTAATTCCTCTGATTACACTAAACAAGTTTACTGAAGAAGTGTCCCGAGGTAACCTGGTAGCCATAGCAGAGGTTAAAACATCTGATGAAACAGGTCAATTGACCGAGAATTTTAATAAGATGGTTGTTAAAATTCGGGATATCATAAATACTATGGCAGATCTTTCCGTACAATTAGCTTCACACAGTCACGAGTTGGCTGCATCCAGCCAGGAAGTGAATGCTGTAGTTGAAGAGGTTGCCAGTACAACCAATGAAGTTGCAGCTATTTCAAAACAGGGAGTAGAGAGTGCTGAAGCTGCTGAAAAAGAGTCAAAACAAGTCTGGCAAGTGGCAGAAGAAGGTAATCAGGCTGTGAGAAAAACCGTAGAAAAAATAAACTCTATTGAAACGTCCTCTCAAAATACTTTTTATGCTATCCAGAAACTTAGTCAACAATCCAATAAAATTGGTGAGATTATTGAGAGTATTACTACCATTGCAGATCAGACGAATCTCCTGGCACTTAATGCTGCAATAGAAGCAGCCCGGGCCGGTGAGCAAGGACGTGGATTTGCTGTAGTAGCAGAGGAAGTACGCAGATTGGCGGAGCAATCGGGTGAGGCTGCGAAAGAGATCTCAAGCCTAATTAAAGAAACTCAAGTGGGTGTCAGAGAGGCAACAGATGCCATAGAGCGTGGTTCCCAAGAGGTAAGTGAAGGGGTACAAATTGCTAATGATGCCAGCCTGTCTTTGGAACAGATGATTAAGGTGGTACAAATTAATACTGATATTATCCATTCTGTTGCTGAAGGTTCTAAAAAGGCTAACGAAGGGACCCAACAACTTGCCGAATCCAATGAGCAAATTGCCACTAATGTACAACAGGTAACTATTTCTGCTCAACAACTGGCTCGTATTGCTGAAGAACTGCAGGAAACAGTGGCACAGTTTAAAGTTAATTAAAATAGTAATCTAGTAAAAAACATAGCCAAAGTATTTCTCCAGATAAGTTCAAGCCGCTGGTGGTATGCTTGTTTCCTAGAATGGATAATTGTATTAAGCTGATTAAATTGTATTAAAAGGTATTAAATTGTATTAATTTGCATTAAATTGCAATATAAATTACAAAAAATACGTAATCCATATTGCAATTATAATGTCGTAACGTTATAATGTACGTACCAGTAAAAGGCATTAAATGTAAACCAGATTTGATTTTAATAAAGGAGTTGTGTTGTCCAAGAAGGAAGAGGGGCTTGAGACCAAGATTTTTTGGAAAATTCGATCTATCTGAATCCAAAGGAAGCTAATTGTCATGTGTGAGAAGATGAGGCGAGACAACAAGGAAAAACTTACTGTCATCACTACTGCTCTGACGACCTCGATTTGCCTGATGGGTAATTCCATGCTTTACATTGTTTTGCCTATCTATGGAAAGGAAGTCGGTATAACTTCCCTATGGCAGGTAGGGCTGTTACTATCTATCAATCGCTTGGTTCGTCTACCCTTAAATCCCTTCGTTAGTTGGTTATATAAAAGGATTCATATTCGGACAGGGTTATTAGTGGCAGTTCTTTTGGCTGCAATCAGTACAACGGGCTACGGCGTTTGCTATGGCTTTGGACAATGGCTTATCCTAAGGGCCATCTGGGGGTTGGCTTGGTCACTGTTGCGAGTGGGTGGGTTCTTAATGGTGCTTAATCTGGCCAGCGATAAAAACAGGGGCTATTTCATCGGTATTTATAATGGCTTGTATCAGTCGGGTAATGTTGTGGGGATGTTACTGGGAGGATTTCTGGTCGTAATCGTGGGATTACGTAGTCTATCCCTTTTCTTAGGAGTTCTGACCCTTATTGGCATTCCTTTAATTCTATACTTTGTTAAAAAAGAGCAAATTCCCGTACTGAATAGAGAAGAGACCAAAATATTGGAATGGAGTTGGGTTTCTAAGCGGGTTATCAGGGCAATACTGTCCGGATTGCTTATTTACATGATTTTTGAAGGTATGGTAACTTCAACATTAAGTTATATCATTGCACAACACTATGGCAATACACTACGGCTATTTGAATTTTCCATTGCTGCCACGGCACTGTCCGGTATCATTTTAGGTGTTCGCTGGGCTTGGGAGCCTATTCTAGCCACGTATGTCGGCCGTAAATCGGATGGCAAGCACGGACGTGTGCCTTTGTTTATCATATCTTTAAGCTTTGCTGCCGTGAGCTTTTGTGTAATTCCTAACAATATCTCTCTTTATCTATGGTTAGGGGGCTGCTTTTTAGTACTGCTGTCTGCTACCACTCTTATAACATTGGCTGATGCCCTGGCCGCTGACACGGCTAAAAGCTCAGCTTCCCTGGTGGTATCCACCGTATACATTATGGCTACAGATCTGGGTGCTGCATTAGGACCTTTGGTTAGCTATATAATGCTCAGATTTGACGATGGAGTTAGTTATATATACTATGGATCAGCCGTTGTATTTCTTCTTATTGCAAGCTTGTGGCAACTCCCAGCGAGACAAGCAAGTAAAGGCCATTTTAAGGCAAAGCTATAAAAAAACTCATTTTTTGACAAAAAAACCTTGACACCATTTTACGAAGACTATAAGATTTACTTAACTGGTTCGGATGTCCGCAACAGCTTTTGTGACCAAAAGGACTAGGTAAGACAACCAGTTAACTCCCACTTGTTGTAACTGAGACAACGATCTAAAAAAGACTTTTCCTTCTTTCCGTTTAGATAGTTAGCACTATCCGGGACCCACTCACTGTGACTTATCAACTAAAGAACATCACATACTGTTATTTTACTAGCCTTTCAATTTGCTATCGTTTCAAAGTAAACTTTGTAACTAAACGTATCTATAGAAATAAGCCAATAATCCGGTTATTTTCCAAGGTAAACGAACTTCCTGGTAAGGAGAGTGTTTTTTTAAAATACAGAGTTCATACCTAAAAATTTTTATCAAGATCTATTATACAGTATACAGTATACTTCCGAGGCCCCCTTGGCTAAAAAATGATGTTCCAAATAAAATATAAAATCTAGTGAGGTGCGTATATGATAAGCGCTAACCGTGAAGCGAAAGTGACAGTAACCAATTTGACCAAAAGCTTTGGGGATTTACTAGTTCTGAATGATGTTAACTTTAATGTGGGTGATGGTGAATTTCTCTGTATAGTAGGCCCCACGGGTTGTGGTAAAACAACATTTCTCAACCTCCTTTCTAAACTGATGCCCCCCTCCAAAGGCAATATCTGTATTAACGGAGAGATTGCCGATCCTAAAAAACACAATATATCCTTTGTCTTTCAAGAACCTTCCTGCCTACCCTGGCGAACTGTCAAAGAAAATATTGCTTACGGCATGGAAGTGAAAAAACTCCCCCAACAAGAAATCGAAGAACGTCTTGAAAAAACCATGAAACTGGTAGGATTAACGGACTGTGCTAACCTTTATCCCAACCAGATCTCCTCTAGTATGGAACAGCGTGTAGCCATTGCCAGAGCTTTTGCAGCAAAACCAGATCTTCTTTTAATGGATGAGCCTTACGGTCAGTTGGATGTTAAGCTACGTTATTACTTGGAAGACGAATTAATTCGTATCTGGCAGGAGTTTAAAACCACCGTCATTTTTGTTACGCACAATATTGAAGAAGCGGTGTATCTGGCAGAACGAGTTTTGATTCTTAGTAATAAACCCACAACCATTAAAGCAGAACTCAAAGTCGATTTACCCAGGCCTAGAAATTTCCTTGATCCTGAATTTGTTGAAATTCGTAAGAAAGTTACAGAGTTAATTAGATGGTGGTAACCCTAAAACTATTCTGAAAAAAGGAGGTATAAGGGTCAAACATTATTCACGAATTAACGAAGGTGAAGGGGGATTATTACGTGAAGAAAAGTTTAAGTAAGATTCTGGTTTTAATCTTGTCAACATTGTTGATTGCTGCAGTGGTAACAGGGTGTGGTGGGGGAGACTCAGGGAAAAAGGATGCAGCAGGAGTTCCTACCATCCGAGTAAGTCACCAGCCTGAGTTTGAAACATTCTTAACTTACCGGGCTATCCAAGAGGGCTTAGACGAAAAGAATGGCGTTAAGTTAGATCTCAAGTTCTTTGATTCCGGTATGCCTCAGATTGAAGCGCTTCCCGCCAATGAATGGGACGTTGGAGCTACCGGCGGGGTACCAGCTATCATGGCCGCTCTCAGATTCGATGCGTACATTATTGGGATTGCTGATGATGAGTCTTTTGCGAACGTTGTCATGGCTAGAGGAGATAGTCCTCTGGCAAACGGGGAATCTCCCAAGGGTAAAAATATTTTAGTAACCACTGTTTCCAGCGGTCACTATGCATTGTCCCAATACCTGAAGTCCCAAGGGATGACAGATAAAGATGTAACGATCCAAAATCTTGAGCAAGCACAAGCAGTAGCAGCTTTCGATTCTGGTAAAGGGGATATGGTTGGTCTTTGGGCACCCTTCTATTACACCGGTCTGCAAAAGGGCTGGAAAGTTGTAGCTGATGGGGATGCTGTAGGTGCAAAAATTCCTCTGGTTCTGATTGCGAATAAGAAATTTGCCGACGAACATCCGGACCAAGTAGTTAAGTTCCTGGATATTTACTTCCAGAAGATTGATGAAATGAAAAAAGAAGGCAACAAATTAGCTCCTGAATATCAAGCCTTCCTTAAAGAGTGGGCCGGTATGGAAGTTAGCCTCGAAGATGCTAAGTTAGACATTGACAAGCACCCTGTTTATTCATTGGAAGAACAATTGGCATTGTTTGACACTTCCAAGGGAGAAAGTGAAGTTCACAAGTGGATGGATGGAATTGCTACCTTCTTCACAGAACAAGGCAAATTTAAGCCTGAAGAAAAAGAAAAGGTTATGAAGAGTGAATTTATCAATGACAAGTTCTTGAAAGAGTTAGCTAAACAGAAGGGCTTAATCAAAGAATAACATTTAGTGAATTTCTTGTCAGAATATTGTGATGACAGGTTTCGGTTCTTGGAGATCTGTTGTCACACTCTCCTAAAAATATGAAGCTGGAGTGAAAATATGGAGAACAGCAAAGATAGATTAATACTCAAAATTTTACCTTATTTAGGCATCTTAGCAGTGTTAGTTATTTGGGAATTGATAGTAGATTTAGGTATTGTACCAAATACCTTGTTAGCCTCTCCCATCCAGGTTGTTAAGCTATTCTTTATAAAACTAAACACTGCTGATCCCGATGGAGCTGTACTAGCGGTGCATATAGCAACAAGCCTTAAAGAGGCTTTACTTGGGTACAGCTTGGCACTAATCATCGGAATTCCTTTAGGTCTCGCTATGGGGTGGTTTGTGATAGTTGAAGGGCTTGCCCGTCCGATTTTTGAAATGATTCGCCCTATTCCACCAGTGGCCTGGATTCCCTTAGCAATTTTTTGGTTTGGTATTGGCCTTACTGGTAAAGCCTTTATTATTTGGGCCTCGGGTGTTGTACCCTGTGTTATTAACTCCTTTGTGGGAGTGCGCATGACGAACCCAACCTTTATACGTATGGCCCGTACCTATGGAGCATCGGATTGGGAAATTTTCAAGCAAATTTGTATTCCTTCTGCTCTTCCGATGGTTTTCGGTGGCTTGCAAGTAGCTTTGGCTGCCTCCTGGACAGCACTGGTAGCAGCAGAATTAATTGCAGCAGACACAGGTCTTGGTTTCTTGATTACCATGGGACGCCGCCTTTTAATGCCAGATATGATCGTGTTGGGTATGTTAATGGTAGGCCTGACCGGTGTTGTTATTGGCGTTATTGTTGATAAGGTGGAAAAAAGGCTTGTGGCGGGTGTAAGGAGGTAAAACATGGCGACTACAGAAGTGAACAAAACACCTGAAATTGTACAACCTAAACCCAGTACCATCTCCAACTTATTTAAAAATATTTGGTTTTTATACGCGTTATCTGTAGTGGGTTTCCTTACCCTTTGGGATATTGCAGCTGTAACGAAGATAACCGGAGAGTTTTTACCCCGACCTGTTGAGGTTTTGTACCAACTGGTAGATATGTTTCTTAATCCCTTGGCCGGAAAAACCCTCTTGACTCACTTGTGGTTTAGCTTAAGACGTGTTCTGATTGCGTTTGTTATCGCGGTTGCCATTGGTGTGCCAATTGGTGTATTTATGGGGATTAATAAGTACTTCCGGGCTTTCTTTAAACCGGTTTTTGACTTATTTAAACCGATGCCGCCTATTGCCTGGATTTCCTTGGCTATACTCTGGTTTGGTATTAATGAAACTTCCAAGATTTTTATTATCGTAATTGGTGCAGTTGTACCCTGTATTATTAACTCTTTCAACGGTATCCGACTAGTTGATGAATCACTTTACGATGCCGCCAGGATGCTTGGTGCTAATAAACGGCAAGAGTTAATTGAAGTGACTTTTCCAGCATCTTTCCCGGCCATTTTTGCTGGCATTCAGATTTCCTTAAGTATGGCCTGGACCACAGTTCTGGCAGCTGAACTTGTTGGTGCCCGGGAAGGGATGGGCTTTATCATCATTATGGGGATGAACACCTCTAAGCCCGCTATGATTATCGGAGGCATGGTTGTCATTGCCTTAACCGCTTGGTTAATCTCCGTTTCTGTAAGCTATTTAGAAAGGTGGATTTGCCCTTGGAAAGTCGACTTGAACAACAACCAGTAAACTATAAGATTAGCTGTACAGGTCTAAGTAAGAGCTTTGGTAATAACAATAATAAAGTAGATGTTTTAGCAACAATGGATCTGCATGTGAAAGAAAATGAGTTTTTGGTTATTTTGGGACCTGGCCAATCGGGAAAATCTACACTTTTTAGAATTATGGCCGGTATGGAGACCCCATCAACTGGTACAGTAACTATTGACGGTAAAAAAGTTACCGGACCAGGACCAGAAATTGGTTTTGTTTTTCAAAGATATACGCTTTTTCCTTGGAAAACAGTTCTCGGAAATGTTGAGATGGGTCCTAAACTAAGAGGACTAGCTAAAAACGAAAGACGAGAAGTTGCTCAGCATTATATTGATTTGGTTGGTCTTAAAGGGTTTGAAAACCACTATCCCCACCAGTTAAGTGGTGGCATGAAGCAGCGTGTAAGTATTGCCCGGGCCTATGCTAACAACCCCAAGATTATGCTATTAGATGAACCCTTTGGGCAATTGGATGCCCAAACTAGAATATTAATGGAGCAAGAGACTATTCGGATCTGGGAAGCTGAAAAGAGAACAGTTTGCTTTGTAACCAATAATATTGAAGAGGCGGTTTATTTAGGCGATCGTATTGTGACTTTAGATGGTAAATTGCCTGGCAAGTTAAGTCATGTCTATGAGGTAGATCTCCCAAGACCGAGAGATTTTACCGACCTGGAGTTTTTAAAGCTACGTCAAAAGATTACTGACGAGTCTCAATTAGTTCTTTAATTACGTTTCTTTGTATCTTTTTACTTTGTATTAAATGGATTCTATTTGATAATCTCCTTTATAAATAATGTGTGTTGACTTACTATAATTTGGGATATATAATCTGATTAACTGGTAGGCATAAGTTAACACAGAAGGGATGACGACGTGGGAATTGATCACAAAAGTCCAATACCCTTGCACGCTCAATTATCTGAGCTATTAAAAGAGGAGATATTCAAAGGACTTCATATAGAAAAGATACCGAGTGAACGAGAGTTGATGGAAAGATTTTCTGTCAGCAGATCTACAGTTAGAAATGCCATAAACACTCTTGTTCAAGACGGTGTATTGGAAAAAATACATGGTAGAGGTACATTTATCTCCTTTCAACCTGTCGAGGAATGGCTTGGGAATCTTAGCACATACAATGATATTATACGGGAGATGTGCTTAAAGCCAGGCATTAAATTGCTTCGACAAGGTATTGATACAAGTAAGGAAAATGCCCTTCCTTTAGGTGCTAATGAAGTCTATGTTATAGAAAGACTGCGGTATGCCGATGATATCCCGGTAGCCATCGAAAAACAATATTACCCGCTTGAAATCGGGCAAAAGCTAGGGCAATTTGATCTTAATAATGCTCCCATTTACGACATACTAGAGACATCGTTGGGAATAACCTTAGCAGAAGCGGAAAATGTAATAACCGCTAGAGTGCCAACCTGTGATGAAGCCAGATTATTAGAGATAGAACCGTTTACAAGTGTGTTGGAAACTAAGAAAATTATCTATGACTTAGAGAGCAACCCTGTTGAGTATGAAAGAAGCATCTATAGGTCTGACATGTATTCCTTCCGTATTAAACTATCAAGAAGTAGGTCCTAAAAGACGTTTTTTAATTGTACTGGTACGGACATCATCACGACGGAACAAGGAATCAGCTGCGTTTATTTTTTTAGCACTACTGGTACTAACATCATGATGTTGTTATGTTATGATGCGTGATGATTACTATATCATTAACTAACTATAAAAGAAAAAGGGGGAAGTAAATTGTCTAAAGTAAAAATGACACCGAGTGAAGCCATTGTTGAAACACTATTGCAAGAAGGGGTAAAGCACGTTACCGGTATCGTGGGTTCTGCATTCATGGATATGCTGGATCTGTTCCCCACCGCTGGTATTGAATTCATCCCGGTACGTCATGAGCAGTCTGCCGGTCACATGGAAGATGCCTATACCCGTGTAACAGGTGTTGCCGGTGTATGTGTTGGTCAAAACGGACCTGGTATCACCAACCTGGTAACCTCTGTGGCAGCTGCCAACATGGCCCATACCCCGATGGTAATTATCTCTCCTTCCGCTGGTACCCCCACCATTGGTTGGGATGGCTTCCAAGAGTGCGATCAAGTCTCCGTATTCAAAGCCATTACCAAGGCAACCGTAAGAGTGCCTCATCCCAAAAGAGCCGCTGATTGCCTGAGAACCGCATTCCGTATTGCCTATGCAGAACGTGGTGCAGTACTCTATGATATCCCCCGTGACTACTTCTATGGTGAACTGGAAGAACGCATTTTAGCTCCCCACCAGTACCGTGTAGACGCCCGTGGTTGTGGTTCCCTGGAATCCTTAGACAGAGCCGCAGAAATACTGGCCAACGCCAAGCGTCCGGTTATTGTATCCGGTAGAGG
>NZ_FRAR01000059.1 GCF_900142375.1 Desulforamulus aeronauticus DSM 10349
CCGCAGGTGTGGCTGTAGCTGATCAATCAATTGATGTTTGCATGTCGTGGGATGCAACTGTCGGGACAAGAGAATTAATGGTTAACGGACAGTCCATTGGCAAAAAGGCGTTTACAGCAGCAATGAATTTGCCTAATGAGGTAGGACTAGTGAATAATTTTGCTACGTTTGTAGACGACCTCCGAATTTCTAATCGTGCCCGCACTTTGGTCGAGCACCAAGCGGCATTTCAAAGTAACCAACCGTTACCTATAGATGTGGATACGACATTAAAGATGAATTTTGACAACAATTCAGGTGTGTCTCTTCCTATGATTAATTATGTTTACGATAACTTAAATTATTTAAACAGCATTACTACACCAAATAAAACAATTAACTATCAGTATGATGGTAATGGAAACCTGATACGGCGAATTATTAATTAGGCTATATCTAACTATTTTAAAACGAAAGGTGTTTCGTATGAAAAAAAGACTAATATGTTTTTTAATGGTATTAGCTATAAATTTTGTTTGCTTTCCTTTAGCTTCTTTTGCAGCAGAATCCATTAAATCAGAATATTCCATTGTGAAATCATATGATAATATCCTGGAAAATAAGGATAAGGTAGTTGATTCAAATACAGAAGTTAATGAATTAGCTTTGGAAAATGTTAATGAAAATAATTATTCTGTTAGCAGTGAAGCAGATAGCTTATATTCCATTAAAAATAAAAAAGGACTATACAAAGCTGCTTTTAAGTCAAAAGCCGGTAAGGAGCTTCTCAGCTTTTCCCAAGGAAATGCAAACCTAATAATCAGTCCTTTAAACTTCAGATCAGTTTCAGGGAGTGTCTATAATAACACCATTACATATGAAAACATTTATCCTGATACAAGCATTAAATATACGTTGGAAAGAAGCTGGCTCAAAGAGGACATTATTGTACGAAAATATACTGGAATGAGTGACTTTTATTTTCAACTAAATGTAAACAATGCTGAATACGAGAAAAAAGCTAATGAAGAAATATACTTCTTTGATCCAGGTTCAGATAAACCACTTTTTTACATACCCAAGCCCTATGCTCTAGATAAGAATGGTGATCGATGTGATTTAGTCAATATGGAATTATCAAAGGAGGGGCTGTTAACCCTTTCTGTTGATCCTGAATGGATGAAAACAGCTGTTTATCCGGTAATTATTGACCCGACTTTTATATTGCTTAATGCCACATTCACTCGTTCCACAGTTGCCTATAAACAGGATGGAACACAGGTATCGGTTAATAATCCACGCTTTGAAAATGGTAAGTTTGGACAGGCATTGA
>NZ_FRAR01000041.1 GCF_900142375.1 Desulforamulus aeronauticus DSM 10349
CGGTCGTGTAGAACGTGGTCAAATCAAGGTACAAGATGAAATCGAAATCGTAGGCTTAAATGACAAGCCTCGTAAGTCTGTTGTAACCGGTGTAGAAATGTTCCGTAAATTACTGGACTTTGCTCAAGCTGGTGACAACATTGGTGCTCTGCTGCGTGGTGTAGACCGCAAAGAAATTGAGCGTGGCCAAGTATTGGCTAAGCCCGGCAGCATCAAGCCCCATACTAAATACGCTGCGGAAGTATACGTACTGACCAAAGAAGAAGGTGGCCGTCATACCCCATTCTTCAATGGCTATCGTCCCCAATTCTACTTCCGTACCACTGACGTAACCGGTATCGTTCACCTGCCTGAAGGTGTAGAAATGGTTATGCCTGGTGACAACATTAAAGTAGACATCGACCTAATTACCCCTATCGCTATTGAAGAAGGCCTGCGCTTTGCTATCCGTGAAGGTGGCCGTACCGTTGGCGCTGGTGTGGTAACCGGCATTCGCGAATAAAACCTTTGCTTTTATAAAGGGGGTAGGATAATCCTACTCCCTTTTATCGCCAAAAGTGCAACTAAAATGCCGACTGGCAAGACCTCAAAGAAGTATCCAAAGGCCAACAGCTGGTATATAAATCCAAATTATGTGACACAATACTAATATGGGTTGTTGCCACAGGATAAGTATTGACATCCAACAACAGTTGTGATAAATTTGTTAAGGTATATTACTAGACACTATCGGTCCAAGTCTTTTTTCGTTTTAGGGAGGTGGCAACAGTGCGAGTAGGCGTAACTCTGGCTTGCACCGAATGCAAACGGCGCAACTACACCACTAACAAGAATAAGAAGAACGATCCTAACCGGATTGAACTGAAAAAATATTGCAAGTGGTGTCATACCCATACCAGTCACAAAGAAACCAGATAGTCCAAGCTAGCTTAACCCCGGGCTTGTAACAGTAAGCTGCATTCCTTAATGGGGTTGTTTTTGAGGCACTTCTGGTTAACAAGAAAAAGAATTAAGGATGTGGCGTTTTCAATGGCTGTGCAAAGGAAGACACTAAAAAAGGCAAGCGCTGCCAAGGAAATAGCGGCAACCAAAGAAACCAGTGGGGCCGAGAATAAAAAGGATGTGGCCCCCAAGGACACTGCCAAAGCTGTGGCCAAAAAAGAACCGGCAAAAGTACAAAAACCATCTGCTGCGGAACGTGCCGGTAGCGTCAGCAAATATTTGCGTGGCGTACAAAACGAACTTAAAAAGGTACATTGGCCCACACGTAAGGAAGTTGTCACCTATACTGCGGTTGTACTCGCGTCTGTGGTAGCAGTTGCTGCTGTTATCTGGGTGGTGGATTCACTTCTTAGCTTTGGTGTTAGAGCCATTATTTCCTAATCGTTAAGTGAGGGGGTGGGGAACCCGTACCAACATTGGGAGGGTTCCTTCTGTTGATGAGTAAACAGTGGTATGTTGTTCATACTTACTCCGGGTACGAGAACAAGGTTAAGGCTAACTTGGAGCGACGAATTGAATCCATGAATATGGAAGACAAGATCTTTCGTATTCTTGTGCCCATGGAAGATGAAATAGAAATAAAAAATGGCAAAAAGAAGGTCTCGAAGAAAAAGGTTTTTCCCGGCTATGTTTTGGTGGAAATGATTATGACCGACGACTCTTGGTATGTTGTACGCAACACACCGGGTGTCACTGGTTTTGTTGGTACCGGTTCTAAACCCATTCCGCTTAATGAAGAAGAGGCAAAAGCAATTATTAAGCAAATGGGTATGGAAGAACCAAAGACCAAGATGAATGTTAGCCTTGGGGAAAATGTTAAAGTTACAGAGGGGCCCTTTGAGAGTTTTGTTGGTGTGATAGAAGAGATTTACCCTGATAAGGGTAAAGTTAAAGTTATGGTATCCATGTTTGGACGTGAAACTCCCATCGAACTTGATTTTACACAAATTGAGAAACTCGATTAAGCTCGCAGTTTGTAAGGAGGTGGACTGGATATGGCCAAAAAGGTAGCTGCCATTATTAAATTACAAATTCCGGCCGGTAAAGCCACCCCAGCACCCCCGGTGGGTCCCGCTCTGGGTCAACACGGGGTTAACATTATGGGGTTTGTTAAGCAATATAATGAAGTCACTGCTGCACAAGCAGGCCTAATTATCCCGGTTGAAATTACTGTTTATGAAGACCGGTCCTTTACCTTTGTTACCAAAACTCCTCCTGCAGCAGTTTTGCTGAAGAAGGCGCTGGGTATTGAGACCGCTTCCGGCGAACCTAACAAAAAGAAAGTAGGTAAAGTACCCCTTTCTAAGGTTAGAGAAATCGCTGAATTAAAAATGCCTGATCTAAACGCTGCCAGTGTTGAAGCTGCTATGCGTATGGTGGAAGGTACTGCCCGTAGTATGGGCATTGAAATCGTAGAAGGATAACTTCATCCGGTGGGAGGATGTAGTCCGCTAGTACCACGAAGGAGGGAATAACATGCCGAAATTAGGCAAAAAGCTCCAGGAAGCTATTAAGCAAGTAGACAAAAATGCTTTATATGAGCCCATTGAGGCTTTAGAGCTGGTCAAAAAAGTCGCACCAGGTAAATTTGATGAAACCGTAGAAGTAGCTTTTCGCTTGGGGGTAGACCCCCGTCATGCAGATCAGCAACTGAGGGGTGCAGTTGTACTGCCCCACGGTACTGGTAAAACAAAAACTGTTTTGGTTTTTGCCAAGGGTGATAAGGCAAAAGAAGCTGAGGTGGCCGGTGCAGATTTTGTAGGCGCTGAAGATCTGGTAGAAAAGATCCAGGGTGGTTGGACAGGTTTTGATGTAGCCATTGCTACTCCTGACTTAATGGGTCTGGTTGGTAGATTGGGTCGTATTCTGGGCCCCCGTGGCTTAATGCCTAACCCCAAAACAGGCACAGTAACCTTTGATGTAGGGCCTGCTGTAAGTGATGCTAAGGGTGGTAAAATTACCTATCGTACCGATAAAATTGGTATCATCCATGCACCTATTGGCAAGGTATCCTTTGATGCACAGAAACTGGCCGAAAACTTTAAAACCCTAGCTGATACCTTGGTTCGTATCAAACCTGCTTCTGCTAAGGGGCAGTACATGAAGACCATCACGGTTTCTTCTACTATGGGTCCTGGAGTTAGAATCAACCCAAGTAAAATCTAGTTATACTTACCCGGTAAACGTACAATTGAATAGTTCCAGTCGTAGACAGTTGGTGTATTTAACTTAATGGCATAAGCCGCCAACCGAGGCCGGGTAGTAACTGCGAACTTAAAATAAGATTGCGGGGATTTCTGGTGTTGTCTACATGGGAGTCCCCGTTTTAGTTTTATACCTACGGAAGGAGGTGTATCTCTTGCCGACTACGAAAGCTCAAAAAGAAGTAATGCTGAACGAAATCAAAGAGAAAATGGGTAACGCTCAAGTGACCATTTTAGCGGATTTCCGTGGCATTCCCGTAGCTAAAATTACTGATCTGCGTTCCCGTCTGCGTAAAGCAGGCAGTGAAATGAAGGTGGCTAAAAACACCATTGCTGGCATTGCGGCCAAAGAAATTGGTGTTGAGGGGTTAGATCAATACCTGGAAGGACCCACTGTCTTTACCTTTGGTACTGAAGATCCTGTAACTCCTGCCAAGATTTTGGCGGATTTTGCCAAAGAAATCAAGCAAGGTCTGGATATTAAAGCCGGTATTTTGGAGGGGAAAGTTATTGATGCTAATGGTGTAAAAGCCTTAGCCGATCTACCTTCCAGAGAAGTTTTACTGGCCAAAGTACTGGGCGGTATGCAAGCCCCCATGTACGGTTTTGCCAATGTATTGGCAGCCAACCTGCGCAACCTGGTGTATGTTGTGGATCAGGTTCGTCAACAAAAAGAAGGTCAAGCTTCTTAGTTTCCTTCGTAGCTTAAAATTAAAAACTATTTACCTTGAGGAGGTTATTTATTACTATGTCTAAAGTAGCTGAAGTTTTAGAAATCGTGAAAGGCCTTACCGTACTGGAACTGGCTGAATTAGTGAAAGCTTTCGAAGAAGAATTTGGTGTATCCGCTGCTGCTCCTATGGCTGTAGCTGCTGCTCCTGCTGCCGCTGCCGCTGCTGCTGAAGAAGAAAAGACTGAATTCGATGTTATCCTGGCTAGTGCTGGTGACAAGAAGATCAACGTTATTAAAGTTGTTCGCGAAATCACCGGTCTGGGCCTAAAAGAAGCTAAAGATCTGGTTGATGGCGCTCCTAAGCCCATCAAAGAAAAGACCAGCAAAGAAGATGCTGAAGCAATCAAAGCTAAGCTGGTTGAAGCTGGCGCTACTGTTGAAGTTAAGTAATTATATCAATATATTATATATATTGAAAGCAAAAACGCTGCCAGGTATGGTGGCGTTTTTGCTTTTTAAAAAGATAAGCAAATATCGACAGCCCTCTATAAAATATGCCTTGACAAAAAATAGCACCTGTGCTAACATTTTAAAATGTCATTCTATGGTTATCTTGTTAATGATTTTGTCAGATGGCAAAAATTATGCATAAAAAAATGTATAATTGGCCAAAATAGCATAGATAGATGCATAATATTGGAAGGCGAGGTATTGTTCGGAAAAAGGCAAGACCTTGCTTTTCGTTGTCTTTGTTTTCCCTGTATAAATAATGGGCAGGGCTAACCAGTTAAAGGCTTCTATAAGTAACCGGAAAGTATAAACTTTCCGACATGCATAAGGCAAACGAGGCTTTCGCCGGCGTCTAAAGACCTGGCGCACCCTATAGGCATAACCTAAAGGTCATAAGCAAGCCGAGTTTTTTTATTATTATTTTGGTTCATGTTAAATATTTAAGGGGTGTGATGCGTTCAATGGCTTACCCGGAAAAAGTAGGAAATAGGGTGAGGTGGAACTACGGCAAACTTCGTGAAGTGCTGGATTTACCCAACCTTATTGAAGTTCAGCGGAACTCATATGAATGGTTCTTGCAGGATGGTCTGCGGGAAGTTTTTCATGACATCTCTCCGATCCAGGACTTTACAGGAAACTTGGTCTTAGAATTCCTGGACTACACTCTGGGAGAACCCAAGTACTCGGTGGAAGAGTGCAAGGAACGCGATGTAACCTTTGCTGCCCCGCTAAGGGTCAAAGTGCGCCTGATTAATAAGGAAACAGGGGAAGTTAAGGAACAAGAAGTTTTCATGGGGGATTTTCCCTTAATGACTTCCAAAGGAACCTTTATTATTAATGGTGCGGAGCGGGTTATTGTCAGCCAATTAGTCCGATCACCGGGTGTTTATTTTGCAGATACGATTGATACCAGTGGTAAACGCCTATTTACCTCAACCATGATTCCCAACCGGGGTGCCTGGTTGGAATTTGAAACAGACGTTAACGATCATATCTTTGTCCGGATTGACCGTACACGCAAAATTCCTGCCACGGTATTAATCAGAGCGTTAGGTTATGGCTCCAATGCCATGATTTCGGAGCTCCTCGAAAACGATAAGTTTGTTCAGGAAACCTTAACCAGGGACAATACTGATTCGGAAGAAGAAGCTTTAGTCGAGATCTATAAACGTTTGCGACCAGGTGAACCTCCCACCGTGGAGAGTGCCCGTTCTTTATTAAATACCTTATTCTTTGATCCAAAACGATATGACCTGGCCCATGTAGGCCGTTACAAATTACAGAAAAAACTTAAGCATGGCATACTCTACCGTTTTCCCAATGGGGAAGAAGGTCCCATGGAATATGATCGCTATTTAGATAAAGAGGTTCCTGTAAAACGTGAATTTATCAGGGAACTGACCAGAGAAGATATCATTGCGACTTTTCGCTATTTACTAGGACTGATGAACGGTGAAGGGACAGTTGATGATATTGATCACCTAGGCAACAGAAGACTGCGCTCTGTAGGTGAACTGTTGCAGAATCAGTTCCGCATCGGTTTGTCCCGGATGGAGCGGGTAGTACGGGAAAGAATGACGATTCAAGATGTAGATGTCATTACTCCCCAAGTATTGATTAACATCAGACCAGTTGTGGCTTCCATTAAAGAATTCTTTGGCTCTAGCCAGTTGTCTCAATTTATGGATCAAACCAACCCCTTGGCAGAGTTAACCCACAAACGTCGTTTGTCAGCCCTGGGTCCTGGTGGACTTTCCCGTGAGCGTGCGGGTTTTGAAGTGCGTGACGTGCACCACTCTCACTATGGCCGTATGTGTCCTATTGAAACGCCGGAAGGTCCCAACATTGGTCTGATTGGTTCTTTGTCTACCTATGCCAGGATCAACAGCTTTGGTTTCATTGAAACCCCCTACCGTAAGGTAGAAAAAGAGAACAAACGTGTGACAGATGATATCACCTATCTAACTGCAGACGAAGAAGAAGGACATATTATTGCTCAGGCGAACGCCGTTTTGGATGAAAATGGCTACTTTGTAGAAGAACGTGTTAATGCTCGGCGGGGTCACGATACTCTGTTAGTACCCACTGATCGGGTTGAGTTTATGGACGTATCTCCCAAGCAAGTTTTCTCGGTAGCCACAGCCCTGATTCCCTTCTTGGAGCATGATGATGCCAACCGCGCCCTGATGGGTGCTAACATGCAGCGTCAGGCGGTACCACTTTTGAGATGCCAATCGCCGGTGGTAGGTACAGGTATGGAACACCGCTCAGCCAAAGACTCTGGAGTGGTTGCGGTAAGCCAAAGCGGTGGTGAAGTAGCCAGAGTTACTGCTAATGAAATTATTATCCGAACCGACGAAGGTCGCAATGAAACTCATAAACTGCTAAAATTTACCCGTTCAAACCAAGGGACTTGCATTAACCAAAAACCCATCGTATCCAAAGGAGAGCGGGTGGATGCGGGACAAATCATTGCCGATGGGCCTGCAACGGATAAAGGTGAATTGGCATTAGGACGTAATATCTTGGTTGCTTTTATGACCTGGGAAGGTAACAACTACGAGGACGCCATTCTAATTAGCGAAAAGGCTGTCAAAGAAGATTTCTTTACATCTATTCACATAGAAGAATATGAATGCGATGCTAGGGACACAAAATTGGGTCCGGAAGAAATTACCCGAGATATTCCCAATGTGGGTGAAGATATTCTTAAAGATTTAGACGAAAGAGGGATCATTCGGGTCGGTGCAGAGGTAAGACCTGGAGACATCTTAGTGGGGAAAGTCACTCCCAAAGGTGAAACAGAGCTCACTGCTGAAGAACGGTTACTGCGAGCCATCTTTGGTGAAAAGGCAAGGGAAGTTCGGGATACTTCATTGCGGGTACCCCACGGTGAAGCCGGTAAGATTGTAGACGTGAAAGTGTTTTCCCGGGAAAATGGGGACGAGCTGCCCCCGGGTGTTAACCACCTTGTGCGCTGCTATATAGCCCAGAAGAGAAAAATCTCTGAGGGTGACAAGATGGCTGGTCGGCACGGTAACAAAGGGGTTGTAGCTCGGATTCTGCCGGAAGAGGATATGCCATTTATGGCAGATGGTACCCCGGTAGAAATTGTATTGAATCCACTGGGTGTTCCTTCCCGTATGAATATTGGGCAAGTTCTGGAAACCCACCTAGGCTGGGCGGCCAGAGCACTGGGCTTTAATGTAGCCACTCCCGTATTCAATGGTGCCTCCGAAGAATCCATTTGGGAATCTCTCAAACGTGCCGGCTTGCCTGAAGACGGGAAAACAGTACTTTACGATGGACGAACCGGAGTTCCTTTTGATAACCGGGTGACCGTCGGTTATATTTATATGATTAAGCTGCATCACCTAGTGGATGATAAAATTCACGCCCGTTCCACCGGCCCCTACTCACTGGTCACCCAGCAACCACTGGGAGGTAAAGCGCAATTTGGTGGACAGCGCTTTGGTGAAATGGAGGTTTGGGCCCTGGAGGCCTATGGTGCTGCCTATACCTTACAGGAAATCCTCACCGTTAAATCAGACGATGTGGTGGGTCGTGTCAAGACTTACGAAGCCATTGTTAAGGGTGAAAACGTCCCAGAACCGGGAGTTCCAGAATCCTTTAAGGTATTAATTAAAGAATTGCAATCTCTCTGTCTTGACGTCAAGGTGCTTTCCGAGAACGAAGAAGAGATTGAAATCAAAGAAGTTGAAGAAGATGTTACTGAGACAGCCAAAGAATTAGGGATTGAATTGCCAGAGGAAAGACGTATCACCCCTCCTAAAGAAGGGACCGAAGAATACGAGGAAGATGAAGAGGACTCCGATGATTTTGAAGAAACCTTCATCGAAGAAGCCGAAAGTGAATTCAGTCTGGATGACGAGGACTAAAAAGAGCGGTATTTAATCCAGTGTAACGTAAATCCGCCATAAGGGGGAGTAAGTCCTTTGTTAGAATTAAATAACTTTGATAGTATCCGGATCGGTCTGGCCTCACCTGATAAAATACGCCAGTGGTCCAGCGGGGAAGTCAAAAAACCTGAGACCATCAACTATCGTACATTAAAGCCTGAACGGGACGGACTTTTCTGTGAAAGGATCTTTGGTCCCACCAGAGACTGGGAATGTCATTGCGGCAAGTATAAGCGGGTTCGCTATAAAGGGGTTGTCTGCGACCGCTGCGGTGTTGAGGTGACACGTTCCAAAGTTCGCCGGGAAAGATTGGGCCACATTGAGTTGGCAGCACCGGTATCTCATATCTGGTATTTTAAGGGTATTCCCAGCCGAATGGGACTGCTACTTGATATGTCCCCCAGAGCACTTGAAAAAGTATTGTATTTTGTCTCCTATATAGTTATCGAATCCGGAGACACTCCACTGTTGAAAAAGCAACTGCTTACAGAAACAGAATATCGGGAATATAGGGATAAATTTGGTAGCACCTTTAAAGCTGGTATGGGTGCAGAGGCTGTAAAGGTCCTACTTGAAGAAATTCAGTTAGAGGACTTGGCTAGGGAGTTGCGCCAGGAATTAAAGGAAGTTTCCGGGCAACGTAAAATTCGGGCTATTCGGCGCTTGGAAGTTGTTGAGGCCTTTAAGAAATCGGGCAACCGCCCGGAGTGGATGATTATGGACGTAGTGCCTGTGATCCCCCCGGAACTGAGACCGATGGTGCAGTTAGATGGTGGCCGATTTGCAACTTCTGATTTGAACGACCTGTATCGCAGAGTTATCAACCGGAATAATCGTTTAAAGCGTCTGTTAGATCTGGGGGCACCGGACATTATTGTTCGTAACGAAAAACGTATGCTGCAGGAAGCTGTAGATGCCTTAATCGACAATGGACGCCGCGGCCGCCCTGTAACTGGCCCCGGTAATCGTCCTCTGAAATCTCTGTCAGACATGTTAAAGGGTAAGCAAGGCCGTTTCCGTCAAAACTTACTAGGCAAAAGGGTGGACTATTCCGGGCGTTCCGTTATTGTGGTAGGACCTCATTTAAAAATGCATCAGTGCGGTTTACCCAAAGAAATGGCTTTGGAACTGTTTAAGCCCTTTGTCATGAAAAAGCTGGTCAATGATGGTCATGCACATAATATTAAGAGTGCTAAACGGATGGTAGAAAGAGTACGGCCAGAGGTATGGGATGTTCTAGAAGATGTTATTAAAGAGCATCCGGTTCTCTTAAATCGGGCCCCAACCCTGCACCGGTTAGGCATTCAAGCCTTTGAACCGGTATTGGTGGAAGGTCGTGCTATTAAGATTCACCCGATGGTATGTACAGCTTATAACGCGGACTTTGATGGTGACCAAATGGCTGTTCACGTACCGCTGTCTGCCGAAGCCCAGGCCGAAGCTAGGTTACTCATGTTGGCCGCCAATAATATCCTTAACCCTAAAGATGGCAAACCCGTAGCTAGTCCCACCCAGGACATGGTATTAGGTTGCTACTACCTGACCATGCAACGGGACGGGGCCAAGGGAGAAGGTACTATATTCAAAGATGAGCAGGAAGCGATACTGGCCTACGATAATGAGGAAGTATCATTGCATGCTCCGATTACTGTTCGTCGCATAAATGGTGAGAGACTGAAAACAACCATAGGCAGAATCATCTTTAATGAAGTGATTCCAGAAGAACTAGGTTATATCAATAGAGTTTGCGATAAAAAGACACTCAGTAAAATTGTTGCTGATTGCTATCGCAAGTTAGGCAATTCCTATACTGCGGAAACACTAGATGGCATTAAATCCTTGGGTTATAAATTCTCCACCCGGGCAGGCATTACCATTGGTGTAGCCGATATCACCATCCCAGAATTGAAGAAAGAAATCCTGGCTCAGGCCGAAGAACAGGTTAATAAAATTGAAACTCAATTCCGGCGCGGCTTGATTACTGACGATGAACGTTATCGTAAAGTAATTGGTATTTGGAATGACGCCACAGATAAGGTAACCAAAGCTCTGATGGATAGCCTTGACAAATTTAATAATGTGTACATGATGGCTACTTCCGGTGCCCGTGGTAACATCCAGCAGATTCGTCAGCTGGCAGGTATGCGCGGTTTAATGGCAGATCCATCCGGTCGAATCATTGACTTACCTATCAAGGCAAACTTCCGTGAAGGTCTTACGGTTTTGGAGTACTTCATTTCCACCCACGGTGCCCGGAAGGGCTTGGCCGATACCGCTCTCCGTACCGCAGACTCAGGTTATCTTACCCGTCGTCTGGTGGACGTTGCCCAGGATGTAATCGTGCGCGAGAATGACTGCGGCACCACTGAGGGCGTGGAGGTCAGTGAAGTTAGAGATGGCACTGAATCCATCGAGAAATTAGCTGAACGACTAGAAGGCCGCGTTCCCATGGAGCAGGTAGTGCACCCGGAAACCGGGGAAGTGATTATCCCCCAAGAACAGGTTGACAGCCACAGCCTGATAACAGAAGAACAAGCCCAAGCTATTCAGGAGGCGGGCATTCTCAAAGTTAAGATTCGTTCCGTCATTACCTGTAAGACTCGTTATGGTGTTTGCAAACATTGCTACGGCAAGAACTTAGCCACTGGTGGTGCCATCGATACTGGAGAAGCGGTGGGTATTATTGCAGCCCAGTCCATTGGTGAACCAGGAACACAACTTACCATGCGTACCTTCCACACCGGTGGTGTGGCCGGGGATGATATTACCCAGGGTCTTCCCAGGGTAGAGGAATTATTTGAAGCCCGCCGCCCCAAAGGCCAGGCTATTGTTTGTGAGGAAGACGGTATCGTGGCCATTCGGGAAGTGAAGGGACGCCGTGAAATAGAAGTTACCAAAGATAACGGTGAAAAGAGTGTTTATGCAGTACCCTATGGTGCCCGAGTAAAAGTGAAAGAGGGACATCAGGTAGAGGCTGGCGATGAACTAACAGAGGGTTCTGTAAACCCACACGATCTCCTGAAAATTAAAGGACCCTCTGGCGTACAGATTTACCTGCTGCAGGAAGTACAACGAGTTTACCGCCTGCAAGGTGTGGAAATTAACGATAAGCATATCGAAGTTATGATTCGCCAAATGCTGAGAAAAGTTAAGATTGAAGAAGCTGGTGATACAGAACTGCTACCCGGTGCACTGGTTGACATCTTTGAATTTGAAGAAGAAAACCGTAAGGTTGTCGAACGGGGTGAAGAACCCGCCGTAGCCAAACCGGTCCTGCTAGGTATTACCAAAGCATCCCTGGCCACGGATTCCTTCCTATCTGCCGCTTCCTTCCAAGAGACTACCCGGGTGTTAACGGAAGCAGCCATTAAAGGTAAGATGGACCCGCTGCTCGGTCTGAAGGAAAACGTCATCATCGGTAAATTGGTACCTGCCGGAACGGGTATGTCCCGCTACCGTAATATAGAAGTACTATCCGATGCGGACCAAGAATCTGAAGATGATTATGACATCCTGTTGCCTCCGGGAGATCATGAAATGATTTCGGGTGAAAATAGTGAGGATTTCGACCTGGCTCTAGAAAAATAACCCTGCAAGAACTAAAAATACAAATTCTTGACACGGGTAATGGTAAGTGATATTATATGTAAGTGTTTTATTGCTGGAGGTGGGATTACCATGTCTTTAGAGCCGCTGCTCTCAGCGCGCAAAAAGACAATAGGCGCTAAACAAACCATAAAAGCCGTGGAAAAATCACAGGCCAAACAGGTTTACTGGGCTGCTGATGCAGAAGCCCGCGTGGTGGATCCCATCCTTCGGACTTGTTCTTCCAAAAATATACCTATTATAAAAGTAGACAGCATGAAAGATTTGGGCAGAGCCTGCAACATAGAGGTAGGCTGTGCCATTGCTGCTATTATTGAATTTTAATGCAGTATTTCGAGAGGAGGTGTAGAGAGTATGCCTACCATTAACCAGCTTATTCGTAAGGGTCGTGAGGAGGTTACCTACAAGTCTAATTCTCCTGCTCTGAAGGAATGCCCCCAAAAGCGTGGCGTTTGCACCAGAGTTTATACCACCACCCCGAAAAAGCCTAACTCTGCTCTGCGTAAGGTAGCTCGTGTCCGCTTAACCAATGGCATTGAGGTTACATCATACATTCCAGGTATCGGCCACAACCTTCAAGAACACTCCGTAGTACTGGTCCGCGGGGGTCGTGTTAAAGACCTGCCCGGCGTACGTTACCATATTGTTCGTGGCGCGCTGGATTCTGCCGGTGTGCAAAACCGTAATCGTAGCCGCTCCAAATATGGGGCTAAACGTCCGAAGAAATAAGAAGATTTTTTTACTACTTATTAATAGGGAAGAATTATTGCGTAAAGGGGGGAAAATTAGTGCCAAGAAGAAGTGGAATCCCCAAACGGGAAATATTACCGGATCCTGTTTACAGCAGCAAAGTTGTTGCTAAGTTGGTAAACCAAATGATGTTAGACGGTAAGCGTGGCGTTGCGGAAAAGATTGTTTATGATGCTTTCGAGATTATCCGCGAAAAAGCTGCCAAGAATCCGTTGGAAGTATTTGATGCTGCAATGAAAAACGTTATGCCTGTTCTGGAAGTTAAAGCACGCCGGGTAGGTGGTGCTAACTACCAAGTTCCCATTGAAGTTCGGGCAGATCGTCGTCAAACCCTAGGTATTCGCTGGCTGACTACCTACACCCGTAAGCGTGCAGGCAGGTCCATGGCGGAAAAATTGGCTGCTGAATTAATGGATGCAGCTAACAATGTTGGTGCAACAGTTAAGAAACGCGAAGATACACATAAAATGGCGGAGGCCAACAAGGCGTTTGCTCATTACAGGTGGTAAGGGGGAATCATTATGGCCCGACAGTTTCCATTGGAAAGAACCCGCAACATTGGCATAATGGCCCATATTGATGCCGGAAAAACCACTACCACTGAGCGTATTTTGTTCTACACCGGGAAAGTTCACAAGATTGGTGAAGTACATGACGGCGCAGCCACCATGGACTGGATGGTGCAGGAGCAGGAACGTGGTATTACCATTACTTCTGCTGCTACAACCGCTCAGTGGAATAACCATCGTATAAATATTATAGACACACCCGGGCACGTGGATTTTACAGTTGAAGTAGAACGTTCGCTAAGGGTGTTAGATGGTGCGGTGGCTGTGTTCTGTTCGGTCGGTGGGGTAGAACCCCAATCTGAAACTGTCTGGAGACAGGCCGATAAATACGGCGTGCCCAGAATTGCTTATATCAACAAAATGGATCGTGTGGGTGCTGATTTCTTTAACGGCATGAGCATGATCAAGAACCGCTTGGGTGCAAACCCGGTGGCGATTCAACTGCCCATCGGCAGTGAAGATCAATTTAAAGGCATCGTAGACCTTGTAACTAACAAGGCTATGTTCTATGTGGATGACATTGGTACTAGAAGTGCGGCTAGCGACATTCCTGCTGATATGGAAGAGCTGGTTGCTGAGTACCGGGAAAAGTTACTGGAAGCAGTGGCAGAATCCGATGAAGAATTGATGATGAAGTACCTTGAAGGTGAAGAACTGGCAGAGGAAGAAATTAAAGTGGCCATTCGTAAGGCTACCCTCGCAGTTAAGATTACACCGGTACTTTGCGGTTCTTCCTTTAAAAACAAAGGTGTTCAGTCTTTGTTGGATGCTATTGTAGATTATATGCCGGCTCCCACAGATGTACCGGCCATTCAAGGGGTTAACCCCGACACCGGGGCAGAAGATCAAAGGATTTCCAGCGATACCGAGCCCTTCTCTGCATTGGCCTTCAAGATTATGACTGACCCTTATGTAGGTAAGCTGACCTTCTTCCGGGTGTATTCCGGAGTATTAAACTCTGGATCCTATGTTTACAACACCACCAAAGGCAAGAGAGAGCGTGTAGGACGTATTCTCCAGATGCATGCTAATCACCGGGAAGAAATTCCCGAAGTGTATGCCGGCGACATTGCTGCTGCGGTGGGTCTTAAGGATACCACCACCGGTGACACTCTCTGTGATGAGAAAAATCCGGTCATTTTAGAATCCATGGAATTCCCTGAACCGGTAATTCAGGTAGCCATTGAGCCGAAAACCAAGGCTGACCAAGATAAAATGGGTGTCGCCTTAGGCAAGCTCTCTGAGGAAGATCCTACCTTTAAGGTGCATACCGATGAAGAAACCGGACAAACCATTATTGCTGGTATGGGCGAGCTTCACCTGGAAATTATTGTGGACCGCCTCATGCGTGAATTTAAGGTGCAGGCCAATGTGGGACGCCCACAGGTTGCTTACAAGGAAACCATTCGCAAGACTGTTAAAGCGGAAGGTAAGTTTGTTCGTCAATCTGGTGGTAAAGGTCAATACGGCCATGTCTGGATTGAACTGGAACCCCTGGAGCCAGGTGGCGTTGGCTACGAATTTGTCAACAAAATTGTTGGCGGTGTAGTTCCCAGAGAGTACATTGCACCGGTTGATAATGGTATCAAAGAAGCCATGGAAAACGGTATCTTAGCTGGCTACCCCATGGTGGATATTAAAGCGACCATTTTCGATGGTTCCTATCACGAAGTAGACTCCTCGGAAATGGCCTTTAAGATTGCCGGTTCCATGGCCTTTAAGAACTGTGCCCAAAAGGCAAATCCTGTTCTACTGGAACCCATCTTTAAAGTAGAGGTAACTGTTCCGGATGAGTACTTGGGCGACGTTATCGGTGACCTCAATAGCCGTCGGGGACGGATTGAGGAAATGGATCAACGTGCCAATGCACGCATTGTGAATGCCTTCGTACCCCTTTCGGAAATGTTTGGCTATGCCACTGACCTGCGTTCCAAAACCCAGGGCCGCGGCACTTACAGTATGCAGCATGACCACTACGAAGAAGTTCCTAAAAATATTGCCGAAGGTATCATTGCTAAGCGTAATGGCTAATGTATAGAATATTTCCAAATGTGCAAGGAGGAAAGTATTAAAAATGGCTAAGGCTAAATTTGAACGTAACAAACCCCACGTTAACATCGGTACTATCGGTCACGTTGACCATGGTAAAACCACTTTAACAGCAGCGATTACCATTGTTCTGTCCACTGCAGGTGGTGCTGCAGTAAGACGTTACGACGAAATCGACAATGCTCCCGAAGAGCGTGAGCGTGGTATCACCATTAACACCTCACACGTAGAATACGAAACCGGCAACCGTCACTATGCCCACGTTGACTGCCCTGGTCACGCCGACTATGTTAAAAACATGATCACCGGTGCTGCTCAGATGGACGGTGCTATCCTGGTTGTATCCGCCGC
>NZ_FRAR01000010.1 GCF_900142375.1 Desulforamulus aeronauticus DSM 10349
CAATATACCTCACAAGCATATTTTGACCTGACCCAAAGATACGGCATTACGCCGTCCATGTCAAGGCGTGGAAATCCTTATGACAACGCTTTAGCTGAGAATTTCTTTTCGTTCCTTAAAACAGAATGCATTTCCCGTCAGAGAGTGCAAACTTTTGAACAGGCACAATTATTGATTGATGATTATATCCATTTTTATAACTTTGAGCGTTTTCAGTTAAAATACCGCCTGACCCCGTTTGAAAAACGGAGCCAGGCGGTGTAAATCAAAAATATTCTACGATTTGCTTTTCTTTTCCGTGTCTATTTACTCTGGTTCGGTTCAGAGCACCGTTGGCTTTTTTTATTTTAAGGGCCAATTGCCTAGAAAGCTATCAATTAAAACCTAGTCTTTCTTGTTCCTAGAACCACCACAATCCTAAACTAACATACAAATCATAAATCATTATGATCCAAACTTATTATTTTAAGTTATCAAAAATAACGCTACTATAAAAATTATTCATAACAGTTATAAAGGATAATTATTTCATTATAGATAATATTACCCAAAAAAGCATATAAGTGAGGTGATCAAAAAGGGGTGGTCTTTGCTACTGTTATTAAGGAGGGATTTCATTGCAAAAACATGCACTAATTATTTTAAGCGGGTTAATCCTAGGTATCTCGGCCGTTCTTCTTGTTTTCATGGGCAATCCAGGAAACTACGGTGTTTGTATTGCTTGCATGTTACGGGATGTTGCAGGAGCTTTAGGACTGCACCAGGCTCAGATCGTTCAGTATTTGCGACCGGAAATTATTGGTCTTAGTTTAGGTGCCACCCTTGCTGCCCTAATCACCAAGGAATTTCGGGCCACCGGAGGCTCCAGCCCAATCATAAGATTTTCCCTAGGTTTTGCGGGTATGCTGGGTATGCTCGTGTTTCTTGGTTGTCCTGTAAGAACGGTTTTACGTCTGGCGGGTGGTGATTTTAATGCAGGCATCGGTCTGATTGGTCTGATAATAGGTATTATCATTGGCACTATGTTCCTAAGAAGAGGTTTATCCCTTGGGCGAGCTGCTAAAATGTCTCCGGCAAACGGTTATGTTTTTCCTCTCTTTATCCTTAGTTTATTAATAGCCGCACTCATAATTCCTTCCTTCTTTTTTGCTAGCAAAACGGGTCCCGGTTCCATGCATGCACCGTTATTTCTGTCCATTGGAGCAGGTTTAGTCATTGGGATAATGGCTCAACGTTCAAGGCTTTGTATGGCTGGGGGAATTCGAGATGCTATCTTCTTTAAGGACTATCATCTAATGTATGGCTTTCTGGCAGTATTCGTTGCTGCCTTAGTGGGAAATTTGTTGGTTGGAAGTTTTAAGTTAGGTTTTATTGGCCAGCCACTGGCCCATACTGACGGTTTATGGAATTTTTTAGGAATGCTACTTGCCGGACTAACTGCCATTCTTTTAGGAGGTTGTCCCCTGCGACAATTGGTAGCTGCTTCTGAGGGTAATACCGATGCAGTTGTCACAGTTCTTGGCTTACTGGCCGGTGCAGCCTTTGCTCATAATTTTGGTTGGGCGGCAAGTGCTAAAGGCGTCCCTCAGGCGGGTCAAGTTGCAGTTGTTTTAGGACTTATCTTTACTCTAGGTATGGGCTTTGCTCTTTGCAAGTTTAAGGTTGGGGGTGAAGTAAAAAATGAAAAAACATGTGGATGCCAGGGGACTTTCCTGTCCTGAACCTGTGCTCCTGACCAGACAGGTTCTCCAGGATCAAGTTATTCAAGAAATTACCGTATTGGTAGACAACAAGGTAGCTGTGGAGAATATAACTCGCATTGCGGAAAACTCAAACTGCCAGGTTAAAGTAACAAAACAAGACAGTGACTTTATGCTTACACTGATAAAAATTAAATAAATACCTCAACTCCATAATAAAAACCAAGTTGACCGGATGTATCTTTACGTCAACTTGGTTTTTATTTTGGGGTCACTTTTGGCTTATTTGGTTTTTGGTTGCAGCCGATTGCCAATATCCCGCATTTCTTGATCAAAGCTCTCGATGGGTTTGCCAGCTGCTACCCCTTGAGATACCTTTTTAATTCTGGTAACGGTATCTACATCGGAGGAGACCGTTACCATATAGTTACCTTCTTTTTTCTTAACCCTGTCTAAAACTTCTTTTTCCACCGCTACTGATTTGTTTTTTTCCAAATTACTGTTTAAATCCAGTCCCACGTAAATATTTTTGCCAGATACAACGGCTGTGCAACCACGAACTCCATTTACCTTGTTTGCCTCGGACACGGTCCGGTCTGCTACTTCCCTAGGATAGCCTGGTGCAGGTGTTGTAGCTCGAGGGGTGGTAGGGGCAGGAGTGGTTGGTTCAGGCTTCTTGGCAGCGGTACAACCACCAAAGACCAGGGATGCCCCCAATAGCACCGTCATGGGCAGAAGAATTAATTTGTTGATATCCTTCATGTTGTGACGCCTCCTAATAATTGATCAATGCTATTATTCCCTTGGTACTCTGCGCTATGCGAGGACAGGTATTTTTCCTTGCAGGGAAGCATATACAAAATTGGAGAAACTTTCAGGGGGCAATGATATGGCTATTCTTTATGCCTTCTTAGGCATGTTCTGCTGGGGCTTAGCACCACTTTTTGGCAAACTGGGTTTATACAATGTACACCCACTGACAGCTCTCTGCTTACGAACCATGATTGCTGCCACCCTAGTGCTGGGCTGGTTAATTGGGTCCCGTGGCTTTCAACAAATGCTACAAATTCCTCCCCTGTTCTGGATTTTTATCGGTATTGAGGCCATTTTGGCTACACTTCTGGGAGATTTAGCGTATTTTGCTGCCCTGAAAAAGGGCAACATCAATGAGGTTTCCCTCGTGATGGCTTGCGCTCCCCTGGTGACCATGTTATTTAGCTTTCTTTTTTTCAGCGAAATAGTAACCGGTCAACAATTGATTGGGGCAGCCTTTATCACCATCGGACTCATTTTTATTAGCCTATCGTGAATTTATTTCCACTAGCAAGTAACCCTCCCGCTGCATATTAAGGTATAGAAAATATGCGGGGGAATGACTATGTATAAAACAAAAACCCCTATCATTGATGCGCTGCAAAAATATAACAGTGATAGGATCATTCGCTGGCACATGCCTGGCCATAAGGGGGGGCAGATGACTCATAACCCCGCCCTCCAATTTTTGGGTGATCGAGTCTATCAGGCAGACGTCACCAATGTCCCGGGGATGGATGATTTGCATCAGCCCCAGGGTATTATTAAAGAAGCCCAGGAACTGGCTGCTGCTACCTTCGGAGCTGATAAGACTTACTTTTTAATTAACGGCAGTTCTTGCGGCTTGCAGGCCCTGGTGATGGCTTCCTGCAAACCCGGCGAAAAAATTCTTGTACCTAGGAATATTCACCGGTCCATCCTAAGTGGTATTATTTTAAGCGGGGCAGTGCCGGTCTTTTTTATGCCAGAGTATGATTATGATTACGGTATTCCCCTCGGTACAACTCCGGCCGGCATTGCGGCGTGTCTGCAAAAACATCCAGACGTCAGGGCTGTTTTGCTGGTCTATCCCACCTATCAAGGCATTGCTTCGGACATTGAAACCATTGCCCAAATTGTGCATCAACATGGCTTGCCCCTACTGGTAGATGAAGCCCACGGTCCGCACTTTGGTTTTCATGAGGATTTGCCCAAAGCCGCTCTGCTGGCCGGTGCTGATGCTGTGGTACAAGGGACCCATAAGATGCTATCCTCCTTTACCCAGGCCTCTATGTTACATCTCAAGGGTAATCGCCTTAACCAACAGCGTCTGGAGAGTATGCTAAGACTTTTGCAAAGCACTAGCACCTCTTACTTACTGCTGAGTTCCCTGGACGGAGCCAGAGCCCAACTAGCCCATCATGGTAGGGAACTGACGGAAAGTGCCCTGGAGCTGTCCCATTTTTTGAGGACTGAGTTAAAAACACTGGGATTACAGGTATTAGGAGAAGAAATGATTGGGCAGCCGGGAGTATATGGTCTGGATTTTACCAAGATCACCATTTCTCTGCGAAGTCTTAAAGTCAGTGGCCTGTGGGCGGAAAAATGGCTGCGGGAAACATATCGGCTGCAGGTGGAAATGGCAGATGTGTTTAACCTGCTGCTGTTAGTCACCTTTGGCAATTGGCGTAGCGATGCTAATAATCTGCTGTCTGCCTTAAGCGATATGGCCTACACCCTGAAGACTTCTCCGCAAATCACAGCGGCCCACGGGGCAGTCGAAAACATCAACCCTTATCCCGTTATTCCTGAGTTGGCTTTACCGCCTCGGGAGGCCTTTTGGTCTTCTCCCACCCCCGTGGCTTTATCTGCAGCGGTAGGGCACATCAGCGCTGAGGTTATCACTTGCTATCCACCGGGCATCCCTGTTATTTGCCCCGGCGAAAGATATAACCAGGATATTATTGATTACCTCATTGCCATGCGCCATCTGGGAGTGCATTTTCAAGGAAGTTTTGATACCAGCCTGGCAACCGTGCAAGTGCTAAAATAACTCGCAAAATACTGCTGGATTTGCTAAAACTTTACGCAATAAAGTAATCATATATATGTAAGATTGATATGCTCTCCATACGGTAGATAGGTTAAAGAATAAAACCAACTACCATGAGGGGAGCATCTTACATCAAAGACCTTCCTTACTATATTAAATGGAATGTTCATTCTCTCTAAAAGACTTTATCTGGATATTGATTAAATCAAATATAGATACTACATATAGGAAAATCTAGAGCTTGGTACTGGGAGGTGCCTACCTTTTGGAGAGAGGTAAGAATAAAGAAAACCATCGTTCTATCCAGGGAGACCGGATGCACATCCGTGAACACCTATCCAATGAACGAACCTTTTTGTCATGGATCAGAACCGCGATAACCATAATGGGACTTGGCTTTATATTAGAAAAATTCTCCTTTTACCTTTCTCCCTTTAAGAAAGGTATTGAACTATCTCCAGCCCACCTGATGTCAAATTACTTAGGGGCAGCTTTAAATGTTCTGGCTGGCATTGTCATCCTTCTGGCGGTAATTCGTTTTCAACAAACCAGGCGCCAAATCAATGAAGGGCAATATATCACCTCCATTACCCTTAACTTTATTTTGGCCGCCATTATTATTTTAGTTACTGTTTTAGCTACCTTTCTCCTAACCATGTTCCCCTAACATCCACCTCCCTACACTTCAAGTAAGTGATTGTAGTTATTGTGCCGTCACTTATAAACTACGGGGTATACTACCCCTGAGGTGATACTGTGCTTCCCTTTCCGATTAAGCCAATGCTGCTGGAAATTGCTAAAGATCCCTTTGATTCCCCAGATCATCTATTTGAGTGGAAGGTTGACGGAGTTCGCTGCCTCCTACACTACAATCGAGGCCAGGTGCGCCTGCAAAGTAGAACCGGCAGGGATTGTACCCAGGCCTTTCCAGAGTTGCAAAATCCGCCGGTAAAGGCTACAGAATGTATTTTTGATGGAGAGATAGCAGTTTTTACCGATAGTAAACCAGACATTGAAGGGATTATGGGAAGATATTTGGCCAACCCCCGGACAGCAAAGGATTTAATGATAAAAAAGCCCGTCAGTTATGTGGTGTGGGATATCTTATGGCATAACGGTGAATCCCTAACCAACAAACCGCTTCTCGAAAGAAAAAGTCTGTTAGATCAGGCATTGCAAAATAATCAATATGTAACAAAGATGGATTGGCTGGAGAATAACGGCCTAGCCCTTTGGGAAGCGGTAAAAAAGAACGGCCTGGAAGGAATCGTGGCCAAAAAGAAAAATAGCCCCTATGTACACGGGCGCTCGTCAAAGTGGCTAAAAATTAAGAATTACCAGGAAGCTCTGATTAACGTATTGGGCTTTAAGCCGCAGGATGGTTTTGTTCTGGTTGGCACTGGCCAGGAGGTACAAGGTCATGCTGTGGGCATAGGTAAAAATGATAAAGCCGCATTGTGGGAGATCGTAGCCAGATACGGCACTACCGATGGCCCCACTACCTGGCTGCCAGCAGGAATTCGCGGCAGAGTAAAATTCACCACTTGGTCCCTTAAGGGCAATATGCGGGATTGCCATTGGCTGGGCTTTGAGGTATGAATGAATCTGGTAGAAAAGTATTAGAACTTTGTAATATTTCTGCTAGCATTTGATATGTTGATTAAAGGGGGTGGTATTCTTGTTGTCTCCCAGCTTGGAAGATTACCTGGAAGAAATCTACCGCATCAGCCTAAGTGGAGAAACAATCAGAGCAACTGATATTGCTGCTTGTCTAAACGTTAGTTTGCCTTCCGTCACGAAAGCCATGCAAAAACTGGATGAAAGTAATTATATTAACTACCGTCGTTACAGGGAAATTATTTTAACTGATCGGGGTAAGAAGTTAGGTCATTTTTTGGTTGAGAGAAACCGTATTATCCGTGAATTTTTAAAATTAATTGGCTCGGAATGTGATGTTGCGGCAGAGGCCGAAGCAATGGAGCATTATCTTTCTCTTCCCACCCTGTCGGCAATCATTAATTTCGTAAAATTCAGCCACGAGCATCCTGCTTGGTTAGATCAATACAAAAACTTCTGCCAAAAAAACTTCTAATCAATTCTGTTAGCTGTCCGTGCTAATACGGTATTAATCCGCAGTCCTCCAGGAGTTGTTGGCCTCTTTTGCTTAAAATCAGTTCCAGAAAGACCTTCGCTATAGCAATATTTTCGGCATTTTTAGGGATAGCAATAGCAAATTCAATAGGTGCTCCGGCAATGGTAATCATCTCCCCAGAGCTTTTTCCCTGCAGGCTGACAGTGGCCTGGCTATAATAGGACGCATGCGCCGGATTTGAGAGATTTATCTTCTCTGGCAAAGTCAGGTGCTTAAGACCAAATTGATTGGTTACACAAAGATAGGCAAAGGCATAATCCAGTTTACCCACCAGCACATCTGCAGCCAAATCGTAGGACTTGGCATAAATCAAGTCTCCTCGGCACCTTCGATCGAGGTTCCTGAAAAGATCAGGGCGTTGATAATAATGTTCTGCTAATTGCCACACCATGAGAGTTCGGTAACCGCAAGGGTCTAAGTTTTGGTTGGATCTCCCATAAATGACCTCCTCTTGGCGAAGGATGTCAAACCAATTTTGCGCATTGATTTCCCCGCTACCCTTAGAAAATTCGTTATACGCCAGCACAATCTGGTCATTAGCAAAAATATAGTATTTATCTATATATTCCGGCCCCAGAAGTTCTTCAAAAAGCATCGGGTCCGCCAACGCTAGAATATCCACTACCTTACCTTCCCGCACCTGCCTCGCACATGCCCGTGAACCAAAAGATTCCGGACGGATGTCCACTTCCGGGTAAACCTCCTGCAAGAGTTTAGCACACTCCACCATTGGCTTACGCAAAGCACCGGCATGTAATATTTTTAAGACCTGATTGCTCACCTATCCTTCACCTCCCGCCGATATTCCTCTAAAAAAGCCTGCATTTTTTCTACTTTCTCACTGATTAATTGCACACAGTAATCCAGGGCCTGATGCCCCTCGGTACTTAACTGGTAAGACCGTCTGGCAGGACCGGTGTGCTCGGTTTCCCAATGGGAGATGACCAAGCCGTCTTCCTCCATCCGACGGAGGTTTCTATAAATGGTGGCAGGATCTGCCTCAATTTCTGAAAAACCGGATTCATTGATTTTCTGAATTAACTCATAGCCATGGGCAGGTTTTTGAGCTAACTGGTAGAGCAAAGTAGGCACCAGCATCTTATCGATGCGTCCCGTAATATAAACATAGGCAGGGTTTTGCTGTTCTTCCTGCATAGGATTCACCTCAAATTCTATACCTAAGTATGCCTAATACTAACATGATTGAGATACGATGAAAACGGCTATTTATTTAAAAGAAATACTGGCTAATGTAACCAAAGGCCAGGAACAAAATGAGGGCCGTGAGGATAACTTTGATCACTTTATCTGGCATAAACTTCTGAATACGGGCCCCTACGTAAGTGCCCAGTAATCCACCAATACCAAAGAGAGCACCCAGTTGCCAATCCGGTGCTACAGCAACCTGGCTGGCAATAGCAGTGGTGGCCAAAATATGGTAATAAATAACGCCGGCAATGGAGGTAATAAAGGTGCCGGCTAAAGCCGCACCGGCTACGGTGTAAACAGGGAGGCCCAATACTGCTACGCAGAAGGGAGAAATAATTGCCCCACCCCCAATACCATAAATGCCCCCAATGAAACCCACCACTAAAGCTAGGCTAAGAATGGCTATCGTGCCAAAGGAATAGGTTTCACCCCAAAATTCGTACTCAATCTTTTTCCAGGAAACGGATTTTGTTTTTACCACTGCCTCGGCAGGCAAACCTGCTGCCAGACGACTGGAGTTTTCCTCCTTCTTTTTTGCCACTTGCTCAGCAAATTTTTTCTGCATCAACTTGTTCTGTTCTTTTACCTTCTTGTTCCAGCCCAACACTTCGGATAGCAGCCGATAGCCCAGGTACAGAAGCACTAGCCCCATAAACAGTTTGAATGCTTTGGGATCGGGTAGATACAGAATCCTAATATAGGCTCCACAGAATACCCCCGGCAGGGTACCGATAACAACTATCCAGGTAAGGGGCCAGGCCATACGACCCTCTTTAATATAGCGGTAGAGACCGCCTGGAATAGCGATGATATTGTAAATTAAATTGGTGGGACTTACCGAGGGGCTGGTGTAATGCAGTACACTAACTTGGAAGGGTAACAGTAAAAAGGCTCCAGACACACCGGCAGAAGCTACCAGCGAAGATACTAAAAATGCCACCAATGGCGGAATAAAGGGTAGTACATCGACCCCGGAAACAGGAAAATGCATAAGATCTCCCCCTTCAATTCGTCAAGCAACAAAGCCCTTTTATAAGTGCATGGTGCATATATGATTGTTATAATAGTATGTTTATTGAAAAAATATGTCAACTAAAAATCCGCAGCTACAAAGAAATTTTTCTTTTGTGGCAATATTGTATTACCTGTAGCCTATTGGCAATGGCGTTAATATCATACAGTAGAGTTTAATCATGGGGGTGAAACATTTGTCGAGGGAGAACCCTGGCCTTTGCCCGCTTTCTGTAGCAGCACGTCAAAACCGTTCATCCTTTGAGATACTTTCCATCGTCAAAGAGATACGGGATCATTTGCTTAGCCAAACGGAGAAGGGCCGCACTATCATCTCACTATACGCAAGCTGCTCACCAGCTCTGGTGAAGGCTGTTCTTTTAGATGGCCGTTTTCGTTCAACAGTCTTGGATGGTCTTGCCAGGCTTAAGCCTGCCATTGTGGGTATTCGAGCAACTTTGGGCAGTGGAGACAGAGATTATGTTTTTACCGAAGCAGATGCTAATACAGTCGCTTTTCTCATGGATATAACAATCGCCAAATTGCCGAAAGGTTTGGCTACACAAGCCAAAGCATTAGAGCAAGAACTTCATCTGTATGATATGCCTGGTAAAACTGTTGCTGAGTACTTAAGGGCCGTTAAACTTTTATAAAGAAATGTACTCTAGGGCAACCAACCCAATAAATAGGAACTTGACTTATTGATATTTTCGCTTTATAGCACATGAAAAAAACTCCCCTTGTGGTAGACAGTTTTATCATTCAACTGTCTACCACAAGGAGAGCATATTAATCCATGTTGAGAGGTTCCTTTTACTTTTGTTTTAGCAGCCCTCTTAATGCCTTTGCCAAGTCTTTGGTATCGGTACCCTGGATGGTATTCATAGAAATAGTTTGCTCTAGCTTTCTTAACTGCTCTGGTGATAATTCCAGGGTACCCGTTTTAGGTAGACCCTTTTTTTCCGAACCTTTTTTCTCCATTAAAATTCCTCCTCTAAGTAGTATCTTCGTCAGAGTTTATCCATGCTTAATAACTACGCCAAAAAGAACATCCGGTAGCCAAGTTACCGGATGTTTAAACATAATTTCTTCCTATGTTAGCCATGGCCGCTCCGATGTTAAGTAATTGATCGTAGGTGGCCACAATTTGCTCCAGAGAGTTGGTAACCACTTTAATAGCTTTTTCTTGTTCCAAAATCATATCACTATCTTCTTTAAGTCGTGTTAAAACAATGGCAATATCTTTAAAAACACGAGTAGCATTCTCGGACTGCAGCTTACTTTGGGCGGCAATTTGCTTGATATCTGCCACCTCTGCGGCAGCCAGGTTAGCTGGCCCGTTATGACCACCTGCTGGAACCTCGTACTGGGAAACCATGGTTAAGACCTTATGGGCTAATCCCAGGGTATCGCTGGCAATTACATTGGTTTCCGCCAAGAGGGTTTCTAAATGTTGGTTCTTACTATTCATTTTTGAGGTAGTGCCCTTTAAGGTTAGGGTAGAGAAATTGATGGACTCCATGGAGAGCATTAATTTGTTGCTCATATCCATCAAGCTATTGGTTAAAGAAGGGACTTGCCTTAATAAAAAGGGCAAACACATTTCTTTTTCTGCCATCCCCTGTAGACAGGCGACTGCCTTTTCCCAGCAAGTGTCATAACCACAGGCACTACAATTAATCAAATCATGATTATTGTATTTACCGGTTTCTTTTAAAGTTTGCCAAATTTCTTCTTCTGTAAAACTTTTCTTTTCTAGAGGTTGGGGAGTAAATACTCGTTCAAAGGCCAACTGATCTACCAGAGTAGATAATTTTTCAATTTCTTTGTTTTGATTTTGATGAACTTGTTCAGCAACCTGACGAGCACGAACAACATAGGATTTATCACTTAGCATACCAGGGCCCATCACACAGCCCTCGCAAACTAACATATCTAAAAATCGAGGCGTAAATTCGCCGTTTTCCATCGCCTTTAACACTTCAATGCAACGGCCAGCCCCTTCCACCACAACAATTTCCATACTGGCTATATCTTCCTGAATATTAGAAGATTTTAACAACCCTCCACTGATTGGAAAGGTCCGGGACAGTTCTGGCTTGGGATTATCCCAAAGGGCATCTGCCAACTCCTGCCAATCAAGGTCTTCCTGAGCAAACCACTGGTTAAGCTGTCGGAAAGTAACAACCGCATCTACGTAGCCAGCAGTATTAACATCCTCGGCTTCATATTTTTTTGCTAAACAAGGTCCCAAAAAAACGATTTTATGGTCGGGATACAGGGCCTTCACGATCTTGGCTTGTATTAACATCGGTGAATCAATGGGGGCCAGATGGGGCAGCAAACTAGGGAAATGCTTCTCAACCAATTGAACAACAGCCGGACAGGCTGTTGAAATCGTCATCTTTGATGGGTGCTGTTGATAATAATGGGCATATTCCCTGGCACATACTCCAGCACCATAGGCCACTTCCTGAACGGTGGAAAAACCCAGGCGACGCAAAGCACTTACCATTTTACCGCCCGAGATCGCAAAGGATGCCGGAAAAGACGGTGCTACAATAGCTGTTACCGGTTGCCCCTGGGCAATCCACTGCTGTACCATAGTTGTATCATCATGAACTACCTTAGCACCAATGGAACAGGCCAAAACACAATGGCCGCAGGCCAGACAACCTTCTTCCATAATCTCCGGCAATCCTTTTTTGATGGCAATGGTTTTAACAGGGCAAGCCCTGACACAGGCATAACACTTACGGCAATTTTCATGGTCAGTTTTTATAAGTTGCATGGGAATCACCTCCCGGTTAAGAAGTCACTATTATGTGTATTTCGACAGAATACTTATTTATCCTTTTAACATTCAACTAGTTTTAGGAATACATATCAAACGTGTTTTTAAGGTTGTTTATATCTAGGCTGCTTCATTGGATCGGGCACTCTGTCATCCTTACCCATTTTCTATGCAAAAATAGTGCCTTAGCAAAAGAGAGGGTTACTTCGGTTTTTCTAACTGAGTTTTCCCAATCGAAACACTTCTACAGTATTATTATTGAACAATATGTCCAATCTTCGTCAGTTGTCTTGGCTGTATGATATAATGAATACCGATCAAAAGGAGGGGAATTATGTCCCTTTATCTGGATATAGACTTAGATTACTTTGTGTCACCTATTATTAAGCAATCTGTTTCCAATCACCGTCCCACGGCCTACCAACCTGTTCAGATTGGTGAGCCCCTGGATTTATTTCACTTGCTGCAGCAAAGAGGTATCTCCCTGGGTGATCGGCGTTATCTCTTTATTAATCATATGCAAAGTCACCTACGATGGTGGTTACATGGCAAAAAGAATAATGTAGTTATTCATATTGATGCCCATAGTGATTTATATGGGCACTCTCATCTCGATTTATCTAATTTACCAATGCTTGGTTGCCAAAATTATTTATGGCACTCCATCCGGGAGGGTTTAGTAGGGGAAATATACTGGGTGTTACCAGAAAACGCAGTGGATATCACAGATCCAGCTATCCTTTACTCCATGTTTACTCCTTCTCAGGTGGGAAAGATACAAGTAAGGGATCATATTTTACATGCAGAACTGAATTGCGTGTTACCTGGAGAGAGACCTAAGGTTATCCCCTATCATTTGCTAAAGGCTAAAGACCTGCCTGTTTTTCGAGAGCCAGCCGAGATCGTAACGGTGGCCAGTTCACCTGAGTTTATACCTAGGCAGGCCGACCAGTTAATTTACACAGTCGGCAGACTAGTAGGTTTGGATGACAATCTTCTCGGCAAAGTTATGGGTCAGCATCAGGAAATGAAAGCAATCGAGGGCGATTTGAACGAGAAAAATTAAAGATATAGCTAGATTGGCTTAGCTATCGCTAGCTAATTAAAATATTTTTTAGACAATAATCGTAAAAAGCAAAAAACGATAGTATTTAACAAAATTTGTTGACATGCAGATTTGTTTGTCCTATATTTTAAGTAAGGGAATAGTTTCTTCGTTAGGTGAGGCTTCTACATAGACACATGCCACTGCCCGGACTGTCGAGAGACTCTAACGGGCCAACAGGTTCTACCGGATTAAGGTTTTACCTAATGTGGCTGGGTTAATCTACCCTAGCTATGTATGTGCTAAAGCTTGTACGAGTGGAGAAGGCTGAATATGCCCTTTTAGGGTTTGTTTTTAACCTTCGCATTTTGCCTGAAGGTTTTTTTATTTTTTGTCACCAAGGGGAGGTGGTAAGAGTGGACGATCCGTATCCTGCGCAATTTTTTAGATATTGTTTCTTCATTCTTACCCTGAATCCTTGGAGGTGAGTCCCTTGATTAAAACCTATCTATACGATAATAAGAACCAAGACATGCGGCATGATATCAGTTTGGACAATTTGCACCCGATTTTGGCCAATAAAGAGAATATGCTCTGGGTGGATCTATACAACTTTACCGAACAGGAAATTAAATATATGGCCAATGCCTTTGATTTCCACGAATTAGCTGTAGAAGACTGCATGCATTACAGCCCCAGAGCTAAGTTAGATCGTTATGACGATTATCATTTCTTGGTAATTCACGCCATTCGTTATAATGAAGAACGTGACGAGGAAATTATGTTGGTACAGCTAAACATTTTCCTGGGTGAAAACTATATTGTTACCGTTCATAAGAATACGCTGCCCAGCCTTGGTCGCTTAGCTAAGATTTGTCTAACGGACATTAAAGTTTCTGATAAAGGTCGTGATTTTTTTCTCTATTCCATCATTGATGGTTTAGTGGACGAGTACTTTCCTGTACTGGATCGCATCGGCGATCGTATTGAAGACTTAGAGGACGAGATTTATGAAAGACCCAGTCGGGAAACCACTGACGAATTCTTAGCCTTGAAAAGAACCATTTTAACCATGCGTCGGGCCATTACACCTCAACGACGAATCTTTTATAATCTAACCGGCAGTTCCTTTATCGTCAATGAAGATAATCACCCCTACTATTTAGATCTAAAGGATCACTTAGAGCGAATATCGGACACCATTGATGGCTATAAGGATCTGGTAGACGGCGCCCTAGCAACGTATTCTTCTATTATTAGTGCCCGAACCAACGAGACCATGCGGGTGTTAACTGTAATTTCTACCATTTTTATGCCCCTTACCTTTGTGACCGGTTTTTTCGGTATGAACGTGCCTTTGCCGGATCAAGAATCTGTCTGGTCTACAGTCAGCATTACCATGGGCTTAATTATGGTTTCATTGTGGATGGTAGTACTTTTCCGCCAAAAGAAATGGATGTAGTTAGCTTAAAAAGGCATCTGCCAATTCACTTGGCAGATGCCTTTTCGCGGGCCTTGCATATCAATCATCCTTGCGATACTTAGAGTCTTGTCGCTTTTCCTGATCGTTTTTATCCTTGTCTCTATCTTTCCATTTATCTTTATTTCCCTTATCAGAACCGTTCGTTTGTTTTTTATCGGATTTTTTATCATTTTTAGTATCGTTTAAATGATTATGGCGACGGTCATCTCGTCGCATTTTATTGTCTTCCTTATTATCTTTCTTTTTATCCTCCAACTCTTTTTCTTCTCGAATTGGCTTCATTACTTTACTATCTACTTTAGGTTTATCCTGAACGTTCTTCGGTTCCTGCTTTTTCATCCCTTTTTCTTTATTAGCTGCTGGATTCTCCACCTGTTTCTTCGCTACGGGTGTTATCCATACCTTGCCTTTAAAGTTTGCCCGGGGTAACATCTGTTCTAGCCTAATGCCCTTTTCCTTCTCCAACTGACCCAAGCCCTTTGTCTTTACCTCTTCAAGGGATACTTCTTTCCCTTTGCCAGAACTACCCTGATAGATTAAATAACGCCCTACCGATAACCCCCGATTATCGGCTTCTTTGTGTTCTTTGATGGTAGCCTGCTGGGAAACTACCTTCACAGGGGCTGTCAGCTCTTCGGCCTTCTTCTTTACAGCCATCTGCAGCTTCTCTTCATCGATCACCACTGCATTTTCCTTAAGAGAAGTGACAGTAGTTAATACTACGTTATTCCTATCATTCAGATAATGGCTATGAGCTGCCCCTTCTACCAGCAATTCCACAGCTCGGTATATTTCCAACTTTTTAGGATGTACTTGTGCCAGTAAATCCCGCCCATCCTGATCTAAACCCTTGGCCCCGATGACTACTCCAGTGTCATTGACAGCCAATTCCAGGCTGGGGTTAATATCCAGTGCTACATAGGCAACAGCAGGGTTGATCATGAAGTTAGCCCATAAACCCGTTATAAGTATTAGCAGGACCGAAGCCACAGCGAGGCCCTGCTTGAGGGACGGAAGTGTAAGCTCTCTGCCCTCCACTTCCTGGCCGGGGGTACAGTCCTTTGTCGTTACTAAAACTCGGACAAAACGTCCGTCCGCTGTCATGACCACACCAAAGGGTCCCTTCAGTTGCAACAATATACCCTTAACCACTCTGACTGCCCCCCTCTCCTGCTGACCAACTGGTTAGTTTTAAGTAGGAGAATAAATAGATAAAACGTTCCTTCTGCGATAATAGAAGTGCCATGGCAATGATATAGCGACGTCCTTTTTCTATGGTTTTCCGATGTAAACCGGACAGTAATGTCAGTTCCTTTACCGGCAACCGCTTTGTTCGCAGTAAATGCCCCAGTAAGGTTGGTTCATCAGCTACCTGCTGGGCCACGGTAATCAGATTGTCTCTCGAATCTCTATGTTTAGGTGAAGCTTCTACCAATTCACTAACACTAATACCGTAGACAAGAAGCTCTTTTTGAAATTCTAGGATTTCCTCTTGTCGTTCCTGTGCCTCTGCTGCAAGCAAAAATTTTTCCCAGGCCTGGGCTGTTTCCAATTGTACGGGGGCTTGATCGGCCCTTTGGTATTCCAATGGTTGGTGCTTGTGCCGGGCCTCTCTGCGAAAATAATCTGATAATCGACTTTTAATTACTAACCTGGCAAACCCTACAAATGGGATATTTCTCTCTTCTTCGAAACGATCAATCGCTTCATTAAAGGCCATCAGTCCAATACTTAATTCATCATCCCGGCCCCACTCTAAAGGACGATTACAATATCTTATACAAGTACTTAAAACAAAAGATCGCGCCTCTGCCAAGAGGTTCTCTCTGGCCTCTGCATCCCCTTGTTTGGCCTGGTTCAGGTACTGTGCCGTGGGTTGCTCTAATGTCAAACGTGGTCACTCCCCCTGACCCCGAACTGCTCCCTCCTGGTTTACTTTCTACTTCATAATACGAAGCCACGATTCTTTTTGAAGGGTAAACTGGAGGGTATCGGTAATAAAAAATCCCCTAACCTATACAATAAGCAGGGGACAAAGATAACTTTATTTTACCTTGTTTGACAATATGATACAACCCGCAAACTTTTATCCTGGCGCACCAATATATTCCATAGTAAGGGCTTCCTTCAATTGCCTGGTTAGATCGGCCACCGCCTGGGGACTGTTTTCCCCTAGTTCCTCTATTAATCGCACCAAGGCACTGCCCACCACCACACCGTCACAATGTTGGGCCACCGCTATCGCCTGTTCTGGTGTAGCAATACCGAACCCAGCCACCACAGGAAGTTCCGTAAATTCTTTTATTTGGCGCGTTAATCCGTTGATTTCCCCGGTAACCACCTGCTTGGTACCCGTAATGCCAGTCACCGTAACGCAGTAGATAAACCCTTGGGCCAGGGCCGCAATTTTAGCCAACCGTTGCCTGGTACTGGTAGGTGCAGCCAGGGGAATAACAGCCAGCCCCTTGGACAAAGCAACAGTTGCCAAAGGGCCTGCTTCTTCCACAGGTAGATCCGGTATAATAACACCATCCACCCCGGCTTGTGCTGCATCCTGGCAAAATTGTGTTAAACCATACTGTAAAATCGGATTATAATAAGACATGAAAATCAGTGGGATGGTCACCCGCTGTCTGACCTCGGACACCATCTGCAAAATATTGGCCGAATGGGTGCCTTTGCTAAGAGCCCTGGCAGAGGCCCGTTGGATCACCGGCCCATCCGCTGAAGGATCTGAAAAGGGAATTCCCAATTCAATTACATCTGCCCCCGCCTGAGCCATTACTTCAATATGCCGGGCGGTAGCTTTAAGGTCTGGGTCACCGGCCACTAGATAGGTTATTAGTGCCTTCTCCTGACGCTTTTTTAACATTGTAAAGGTTTGGTAGAGGTGTTCAATTCCGGTCATGGCAATGCCACCCCCATTTCTTTAGCCACCGTATGCACATCCTTGTCACCCCGGCCGGACAAGCAAACTAGCAAGCTTTGTTGGTTATTCATTTGAGCCGCCAGCTTAACAGCACCGGCCAGAGCATGAGAGCTCTCCAAGGCGGGTAAGATCCCTTCGGTACGAGAGAGTAGGTGAAAGGAATCCAGTGCTTCCTCATCGCTAACCGCGATGTATTGCACCCTCCCGCTGTCTTTTAGGTAACTATGCTCCGGTCCCACGCCGGGATAATCCAATCCAGCCGATATGGAATGAACCGGGCTGATCTGCCCCTCTGCATCTTGCACCAGATAACTGTAGGAACCATGCAGTACACCTGGACGACCGGCACTTAACGCTGCGGCATGTCGATCAGTTTGCAACCCCAGGCCGCCAGCCTCGACACCTACCAATTTTACTTGTTTATGGGGTAAAAAGTGGTAAAACATTCCCATTGAATTACTACCCCCTCCTACGCAGGCCACCACGCAATCCGGCAAAGTTCCCCGTTGATCTAACATTTGCTCCCGGGCTTCCAGCCCAATGATAGCTTGAAAATCCCGTACCATCATCGGATAAGGATGGGGACCGGCCACCGAACCAATGCAATAAAAGGTGTCCCTGACATGGGTTACCCAGTCCCGCATGGCCTCATTCATGGCATCCTTCAGGGTACCGCTGCCAGAGCTTACCTTTACCACTTCGGCACCTAATAATCGCATACGAAAAACATTGGGAGACTGGCGGTACATATCTTCTTCGCCCATGTAGACCACACATTTCATCCCTAGCATAGCCGCCACGGTAGCGGTGGCTACCCCGTGTTGCCCCGCTCCGGTTTCCGCCACAATGCGTTGTTTACCCATGCGGCGAGCCAGCAGAAGCTGACCCACTGTGTTATTAATTTTGTGAGCCCCGGTGTGATTTAGATCCTCTCGTTTTAGGTAAATGTCTGCCCCACCGATTTGCTTACTAAGGGTCGCTGCGAAATAAATTGGTGAGGGCCTTCCCACGTAATGTTTTAAATAATAGGCCACTTCCCTTTGGAAATCCGGTTGTTGCTGGGCCTTCTGGTAGGCCATGATTAATTCTTCAAGGGCTGGCATAAGAGTTTCCGGTACAAAGGTTCCCCCATAGGAACCAAAATAACCCCTTTTATCCGGCGGCACCGACACACACCTCCCTAACGCGTTGAATAAATGCTTTCATCAATACCCTATCTTTTTGGCCGTTCACTTCTACCCCACTGGAAACATCCACCCCATAAGGACGGACCAACGCCACAGCCCGCCCTACGTTGCCAGGATGGAGCCCCCCTGCCAGGATTAGGGGGGCTTTTAAGGAGAGTCCCTCCAGTAATTGCCAATGGAAGGTTTGGCCGCTGCCCCCTATGCTTCCTGGTATAAAGGTATCCACTAGGATAGCACTAACCGGATAGTCATTAGCCCGTTCCAGGGTAACGCGATCCCTGGCAGGAATGGCTTTGATACACCGCAGACTCAATTGACGGCAATAACCCGGACTTTCTTGCCCGTGTAATTGAATGCTATCTAAGCCACAAAAGTCGGCGATCTGCCGTACTTCGTCTGCCGGAGAATCCACAAAGACCCCCACCCGAGTCACCAGGGGTGGCAAAGCCTGACATATCTCCCTGGCCCGCTCCGGGGTCACCCGGCGTCTGGATGGAGCAAACACCAAACCGATGGCATCGGCTCCAGCCTTAGCTGCGGCCAGTGCTGTGGGTGCATCCTGCAAACCGCAAATTTTAATGCGTACAGACTGATCCGTCAACAGTGCCACCTCCCTTCACCAGTTCTCGTACTTTAGCAGGGATATCCTCTGAACTAACCAAGGCCTCTCCCACCAGCGCAGCGTTAACTCCCTGTTCTTGAAGAAACCTCATCTGTTGGGAAGAATGAATACCACTTTCACTAACCACGGTAATGTCTGGCCGCTTGATTAACTCCATTAGCCGAGCTGTAACAGCCAAATCAGTCTGGAAGCTCTGCAAATCCCGGTTATTGATACCAATCATATTGATTCCTAAATCCAATACCCACTGTAATTCATCGGCAGTATGCACCTCCACCAGCGTTTGCAGGCCGCAATCCCGGGCTAGGTTGGTTAGGTAGCTAAGCTCCTCTTCTTTAAGCAACGCAGCAATTAATAAAATGGCATCGGCTCCAAACAGCCTGCTCTGATAAACCTGTAACGGATCTAGGATAAAATCCTTCCTTAACAAGGGAAGCTCGATGGTCTGACGAACCTCTGGTAGATAATTTAGGTGCCCGCCAAAAAAAGGGCTATCCGTCAGCACAGATACGGCTGCCGCACCATGATCCCGGTAAATGACAGCCAACCGGCGGTGGTTAAAATTTTTACAGAGTACTCCTTTTGTCGGGGAGCGGTGTTTTATTTCGGCAATCAGCTTCACGTTGTTTCCGTCACTAAGGGCCTGTTGAAAATTGCGAGCCGGTGGTAAGGCACTAATTTCCTTTTCCATTTGAGATCTGTTTAGCTGGGATAGCAGCTTTCGAATTTCTTGTTTTTTTGCCGCTACAATTTGTTCTAAAATCACCGTGCTGCTATCCTCCTTCCCACCAAAGACTGGCTGAATTCTACCAGTTCCTTAAGTTTTTTCCGAGCCTTGCCTGAATCTATGACATCCCCGGCCAAGCGAACAGCCACAGCTAGATCGTTGGTCAGACCACCCGCTATTAGGCCCAGAGCCGCATTGATAATAACCGCATGTCTCCGGGGGCCGGAAGCACCCTCTAAAATATTCTTTATAATTCTTGCATTCATTTTGACATCTCCCCCAGCCAATGCCGCCACCGGGGAACGCGGCAGTCCGTACTCCGCCGGGTCTAAGGTCATCCGGCTAACCTTACCATCTGCCACTTCATAGACTAGGGCTGCACCAGCCAAGGAAATTTCATCCACACCCCCACAGCCATGAATAACAAAGGATTTTTTACTGCCCAAATTGGCTAACACCTGGGCCAACACCGGAACCAAATCCGCACTGTAAACTCCCAGTACCTGCCTTTCTGCAAAGGCCGGGTTGGTCAGGGGGCCCAGAATATTAAATACTGTACGAATCCCTAGTTCTTTGCGGGGGGCGGCGGCATGTTTCATTGCCCCATGCAGTAGGGGGGCATAAAGGAAGGAAATACCCACTTTATCCAGGCAATGGCCGGCCTCCTCAGGAGTAAGGCTAACCGCTACTCCCAGGTACTCCAGCACGTCGGCACTACCGCACTTGCTGGAAACTGAACGGTTGCCATGTTTGGCCACAGGCAATCCTGCACCCGCCAGTACAAAGGCACTGGCGGTGGAAATATTAAAGGTGTTAGCACCGTCCCCACCGGTACCGCAGGTATCTACCACTCTCCGGCGCTGGGTAGCTACCGGCGTCACTTTGGACCGCATGGTACGGGTAAAACCTGTAATTTCCTCCACCGTTTCCCCCTTTAGATGAAGGGCTGTTAACAAGCCAGCAATTTGTGCCTGGGTAGCCAAGCCTTCCATAATCTCAGCCATGGTTTGTTTGGCCTCATTTTCAGACAGACTTTCTCCGGCCACTACTTTTTTAATGGCTTCACTAATCACTCATCTCTCCTCCTTCTCGTCTCCCTCAACTCTTCTCAACTTGGCATTGCTTTAGAAAATTCTTTAACAAGGCTTTTCCTTGGGGGGTGGCTATGGATTCCGGGTGATACTGAACCCCTTCCACCGGATATCGGCTATGCCGGATGCCCATCACCTCTCCTTCTGGTGTTCTGGCAGATATGGTTAGATTGTCAGGCAGGCTTTCCTCCTCTACAGTTAATGAATGATAGCGTGCGGCGGTAAATGATGGAGGAATATTTTCGTAGATACCCCGTCCGTCATGGAGAATGACCGAGGTTTTGCCGTGCATTATCCTGCCAGCTAGTATTACTTGCCCCCCCAGTGCCTGCGCAATGGTTTGATGACCCAAGCAAACTCCCAAAATGGGTTTTTTTCCTAGCAGATGCCGTACCGCAGCCAGACAAATTCCTGCATCTTCGGGTCTGCCCGGTCCGGGTGAAATCAGTACGCCGCTATACATTGGGTCCAGCAGGGTTTCTGTGGTAACGGCATCATTTCGGTGAACTCTGACCAGCCACCCTAATTCCCTGACTAACTGCACCAGATTGTAGGTAAAAGAATCATAATTATCGATTACCGCCAGCATTCTTAAGCTCCCCTCCCCTCTGACAGGCCAGAACAGCCACTGCCATGGCCCTAGCCTTATGTAACGTTTCCAGGTACTCTTTCGTGGGGTCAGAATCAGCCACAATACCTGCCCCGGCCTGGAAATAGGCCTTTCCCTGATGAATGACAGCGGTTCGGATGGTAATGGCTGTGTCCATGTTCCCTGCAAAATCCAGATAACCCACCGCGCCGGCATAAATCCCCCTTTGTATTGGCTCCAATTCCTCGATAATCTCCATGGCCCGAATTTTAGGTGCCCCAGAGACAGTTCCCGCTGGAAAGCAAGCGGCCAATGCCTCCAGTTGCTGGCCATCTGGCTCTAGTTGCCCTCTCACTTCCGATACCAAATGCATGACATGGGAATAACGTTCCACCTCCATATACCGGGAAACTTCAACAGTTCCCGGCTGGCAAACTCTTCCCAAATCATTGCGCCCTAAATCTACCAGCATCAGATGTTCGGCCCTTTCCTTTTCGTCTTCCAGCAATTCTTGAGCCAACTGTTGGTCTGCCTGCTCATTGGCTCCCCTGGGCCTGGTTCCGGCAATAGGGTGGCTATAAAGTTGATTTCCTGCCAGACGTACCAGCATCTCCGGTGATGCCCCAACCAAATAGGTGTCACCAAAATTAAAATAATAGAGATAGGGGGAGGGATTAATGGCCCGTAACCTCCGGTATAGTTCAAAAGCACTGCCTGAGAAAGGAAGGCTGAATCTTTGGGATAAGACCACTTGAAAGATATCACCGCGCCGAATGTACTCCAAGGACTTTTTGACGGATCCCTCAAACTGTTCTCTGGTAGTTGTGGAAGAATTGGCAAGTTCTCGGTAGAGTTTTTCTTCTTCTTCCCAGGGCAGAACTTCTGGGAGAGGGTTCTGGGCATACTGTTGTGGGGCTTGAAAAATCCTTTCAGCCATCTGGTCAATGGTGGCAATGGCTTGCTGGTAAGTATCTTCCGGTGCCCCTTGTCGAGGTAGGTTAGCAACGATTAGGAGGGTACGCTTGACATGGTCAAAGATTAACACTACCCCTGGCAGCATCATCTGGCAAAGGGGTAAACAAAGGCTCTCCTTTTGCAGATCCGGTAATTTTTCCAGGTAACGAACCAAGTCATAGCTAAAATATCCCACCATACCGGAAGTAAAGCGGGGCAATCCTGGCATCTGGGGGGAGCGAAACCTACTTAGCAGGCCCTTTAAAGCCTCCAGCGGACCCCCGTGTAGTTTGGCACTGCCCACTGTACCCCGATAACTGGCGCAACCTTGGTGAAATTGATAATTCAGCAAACTGTTTAGGCCGATAAAGGAATACCTAGCTAAGTGGGTACCTCCCTCTACACTTTCTAGCAAAAAACTGGGTCCCGTGGGTGATAATTTGCCATAGAGTGACACTGGCGTTTCAGTATCCATCAGGTATTCCCGGTAAACAGGAATCAAATTATACTCTTCACTCAAACGGCAATAATTCTTAAGGGGGGGATTATACATCTTCAGACACCTCCAAAAAACAAAAAACCGGCAGCTCAAAGAATGAGCGCCGATTATAAACTCACTTTATAACTTTGCTACCCTCAGCTAATCTCATCTCAACTATTTAACTCAACTATTCTCAAACTCATCTCATAAATCACTAAACTTACTCTAAAAATTAGCACACCAGGATAGATTAGTCAATCTATTTTTTAAAAGTATCTTAAAAAAATTAGGACTATTTGGAAGGAAATTTTATCTCTACTGCATAACCTATTATAGACATGGTATAGCAGAAAGGTGGCTTTAGAAGTTGACAGATAAAAAAAGCATAACATTATTTGAGCCTTACGCAGTAGGAAATTTAGTGGTGTATGTCACTGGGGAGGATCGAGGTTCCGTGATTGAAGCAGACTGTCGCTGGGAATTGACCACCACGTTAACTAGCTGCGACTGTTGCACCTTCCGCTGGCGTTCCCGGATGGACCCAACCTTTCAGTGCCGGCACATCCTGGCGTTGCGTGAGGTATTAGGAAAATAACTTGTCACCCCTGGGTAACCGGGGGTTTTTACATATGCAACCTACCCTGCAATTGCTGAATGGCCGCTTCCCCCAGCACCCGGTAACCTTCATGGGAAGGGTGACCTCCATCTAGCAACAAACGGGGCATCCCTTGACCTGTACTATCTAATAGGGGCAAATAATAATCCAGGGTAAAAAGCTCGTTGTCCGCAGCATATTGAGCAATCCACTTCCTAATTTGCTGCAAAGAATGGTTATATTTTTCCGCATCCTCCCGTGTTCCCTGAAAGTTTTGCAGGAGCTGTTCTATATTGAGCGGGGAAGGCAAAACCAAGATCGGGCAAATCCCCTGCTGCAGTGCCAGTTCCACCACCTGACGGATATTGTTTTCTGCCTCCCTTATCGCTATGCCCATCCAGCCATCATTATGACCTCCGGCGAAAATAACATAAGCCGGATTTTCGGCAACTACATCACTGGCAAAACGAGCCAACATTTGGCCGGTAGTTTCTCCATTGATCCCCCGGTTGATCAACCTACACCCGGTAGCTTCGGCCACCACCTTGACCCAGGAGTAATCCGGTCCATCGGGGTAACCATAGGTGATACTGTCTCCCAAGCAAACTATTTTTTTTCGCTCGATTACTCCTTGAAAGGCCTGTACACCAGCTTCATCTGCCAAGGCGAAGGTGATATCCCGAATACTTAGATTCAAGGATAGGTGCCTTCTGGCCTCGGCAACCATAACCTGTGACAGGGTATCCGGTGAGATTTCTTTTTGCCGCGAGTTGATCACCGGAATAAACAAAGACTGCAGCCTTTTCGTTTCAGCAGTCTTAAAAGCTTTTCTGGTAACAACTCTGATGCTATCTATCGGCGACTGTTGATCCCTAAAATCCTCAGCCTTTAACACCTGTTCCTGCTCTTGATGCTGCAAACCAAGCTTAGATAAATCCGCTTGGATAACTTGAATCATCTGTCAAAACCTCCTTCTTTAGGAAAACCTTATTTATCTTTTCGCTTACGATAAGGGAATTCCTTCTTAGAAAAACTTAGCTTGCTTGTGCCTTATAGGGTACGCCAAGTCTTTAGACGCAGGCGGAAGCTTAGTTTGCCCTTATGCAAAGCGGAAAGTTTCATACTTTTCGCTTTGCCAAACTAGAAAAACTAGTCTCCACCAAGTAGGCGAAGGCCTAGTTTGCCCTTACGTATAGCACTAAACTTTATTCTTCTGCGGTGCTAACCACAGATGCCGAACCAAATAAAACGCTAACAACAGTCCCCCAGCCACTGCCAGCCAAGTAACCCAGGACCCATTGACAAACTTTTGCCAGCCTTTACCCAGCAAGGCACCTGCCCCTAAAAAGGTGGTTAGCCAAAGTATCGCGTGGATAGTATCGTAAAGCAGAAATTTTTTCATAGAAATACCGCTGATGCCCGCCACATAGGGAGTTATATTGCCCACCGTGGGTAAAAATCTCCCCCCAATGATATAGCCCGGGGCAGAGTTGGTTAGAAGTTCCTGGGCCCTGGCAAAACGTTTCGGGGTTACACCAATATACTTACCCCATTTTTTTAGAAAGGGTTCGCCAAGATAGCGTCCAATAGAAAAGGCTGATACGGAGCCAAGAATGTAGGCCAACATTGATACCAGCCAAGCCAAAACGATATTCAATTGTCCCTGCCGGGACAAGAAGCCGATCAAAGCCAATAATACACTGCCAGGAAAAGGAAGTCCCAAAGCTTCCAAATAGATGCCAACAAATAAGCCTGGTAACCCCAACCCTGTGAAAATATCCAAAATCCGGTCAACCAAAGCAGTCTCTCCCCCTCCCCAGCTTATTATGGCAAAAAAGCAGCATTAATATTTGTCTCTGTAACATACAAAAACCACCTGCAGCAAAAATGCAGGTGGTTTACAGGTTATTGGGTAACTCTGAAAACTTTTAACAGTCCAATTTTGGCCATCAGCCACGGCCCTCAGTCACTTGGCTACCTTTACTCGATTCTTTTTAACAAATGGCATGTCCTATACGAAGGCAACTATTACGTTAAACCTCGGAACATCAACCAACAAAATCCTTACAACACCCTAGCCGCTCCACCGTAAATCAACCCTCGCTGCCCGTCCACGGTAATTACTTCACCATCAGTCAGCTGAGTTGTGGCATTCTCCACTCCCACAATGGCCGGAATACCGAACTCCAGGCCAACAATGGCGGCATGGGAGGTTAAACCGCCTTCTTCAGTAATCACTGCGGCTGCTTTTGCCATAATCGGCACAAAATCGCGGTCAGTGGCCATGGTCACCAAGATATCTCCCGGCTGTACCTTAGCTAAAGCTTCTTCAGCAGTCTGGCAAATTCTCACTTTGCCGGTTACACTACGGCGACCAATGCCAGTGCCCTTAGCTAAAATGGTACTGACGGTATGTACCTTCATCATGTTGGTGGTACCATGAACACCAACAGGCACACCAGCGGTTATTACTACCAAATCTCCGCCAGAAATAAGCCCCGCAGCCAGCGAAACATCTACTGAACTGGCAATCATTTCGTCAGTACCGGTAACATCGCTGATGGGCAGAGGTTCCACACCCCATACCAGGCACAGTTTTCTGAGCACCTTATCCCTCGGAGTAACAGCTATCACATTTACCTTGGGGCGATACTTGGCAATCATTCTGGCAGTATGACCGCTGGCCGTGGCTGTGATAATAGCGGTTACACCCAATTCCTTAGCCAGGGTACACACAGCATGGCTGATACCATCGGTAACGGTTCTTTGGATAACTGCCCCCCGGGCCACCAACAAATCATCAAAGTCTACCGCTAACTCTGCCCGCTGGGCAATACGTGCCATGGTTTCTACTGTCTGCACCGGGTATTTGCCCGCAGCAGTTTCACCGGATAACATAATGGCATCACTGCCATCAAAAATGGCATTCGCCACGTCACTGGCCTCAGCCCGGGTAGGTCTAGGGTTCTGGATCATGGACTCCAGCATTTGCGTGGCGGTAATCACTGGTTTACCGGCAAGGTTACACCTTTCAATCATGGTCTTTTGTAAAACTGGTACCTCTTCGGCAGGAATTTCTACCCCTAGATCTCCTCTGGCTACCATGATACCATTGGCAACGTTAATGATCTCATCGAGGTTATCCACACCCTGGCTGCTTTCGATTTTGGCAATAATATCCACATCTGCGCCATATTCTTCGACAATTTGACGGATGGCTAAAACATCAGCTGCTTTACGGATGAAAGAAGCCGCAATAAAGTCTACTCCTTGCTCCAATCCAAAGCGAATATCGGCAATATCACGATCTGTAATAGAAGGTAAATTAACATTAACGCCCGGTAGATTAACACCTTTTTGATTGGAAAGCTGTCCCCCGTTAATTACCTTGCAGTGTACATCCTGTCCGTCTATCGCTTCTACTTCCAGTTCAATTAAGCCGTCTGCCACTGCTACACGGCTGCCTGGCTGCACATCCTTGGGTAAATCCAGATAGGTTACAGAAACAATGGTATTATCCCCCACCAGATCCCGGGTGGTTAGGGTAAACCGCTGATCTTTTTCTAGAGTAATCGGTGGCTGAGCAAAGGTTTTTAAACGGATTTCCGGTCCCTTGGTATCTAGCATAATGGCAATATTTTTACCAATTGCTGCCGCAGCTTGGCGGATAGCAGCGATCCTTCTGCCGTGGTCTTCATGGGTACCATGGGAAAAATTGAGTCTGGCTACATTCATGCCAGCCAGCATCATTTTCTTTAACGTTTCTACATTTTCACTGGCAGGCCCAATGGTACAAACGATCTTTGTCCGCCTCATGGAAGAACCCCCTGTCGTTTAGAAAAACTTAGATAGAGAGAATCTTGGCCAATTCGTACATTTCCTTATTAATCGGGCTTGCCTTGCCGATAACTTCGGATAAATCGCTGGCCACAATCTCCCCGGCCTTCATACCAACCATTTTGTTAGTTTCCCCAGCCATTAGTAATTCTACCGCTTTGGCGCCTAACCTGGCGGCGAGAATTCGGTCAAATGCACTGGGGCTGCCGCCTCGTTGTAAATGACCCAGGATGGTAACCTTGGTATCAAAACCGGTAAACTCTTTAATTTCCTGGCCAATTTCTATTCCACTGGCTGCACCTTCAGCCACCAGGATTACCGAATGAAGCTTACCCCTTTTAATCCCACTCAATAGTTTTTTGCAGATATCTTCTACATTAAAAGGTATCTCAGGAATTAAGATGCTTTCGGCCCCTCCAGCTAAGCCCGCAGCTAAAGCGATGTTACCAGAATTGCGACCCATGACCTCAATAACAAAGGTCCGCTCATGGGAGGTTGCCGTATCACGGATTTTATTAATGGCCTCTACCACATTATTAACTGCCGTATCGAAGCCTATGGTATAGTCTGTACCGGCAATATCATTGTCAATGGTTCCCGGTACCCCAATCACCGGTATTCCATATTCCTGTTGAAAAATACTGGCCCCGGTAAAGGAACCATCCCCGCCAATAACCACCAATCCCTGTACCCCAAAGCGCTGCACATTCTCAAAGGCCAAAGCCCGGCCTTCTTTGGTTTGAAAGCGCTTTGACCTGGCTGTATGTAAAATGGTGCCGCCCCTGCCGATAATGTCAGCAACAGAGCCTAAATTCATCGGACCCATATCAGCATCGACAAAACCACTATAGCCTCGGTTGATCCCGATAATTTCCAAGCCGTGGTAAATGGCCTTGCGGACAACTGCCCGAATACAGGAGTTCATGCCCGAGGCATCGCCGCCACTTGTTAAAACACCAATCCTCTGCACCCGCTTAACTCCTCCTTCAAATACTAGGGTTATACACCTATAGCCTGCCGCTTCGCGGCAGGCTTATCCAGGTTTATCTAAATTATTTTTATCCTGTTTGTCCCATGGAACGAAATTTGGCATAGCGCATCTCAACCAACTGTTCCGTGGATTGTTGTAATAATTCCTTTAAATGGCGCTCCAGAGCTTCGTCCAATAGGCTGTAGGTAGCGGTTAAATCGCTATGAGCCCCACCCAGGGGTTCTGGAAGGATTTCATCAATAACCCCCAGCCGCAATAAATCTTCCGCCGTAAGATTCAAAGCCTCTGCCGCTTCCTTCGCTTTACTGCCATCCTTCCAGAGAATGCTGGCTGCAGCTTCCGGAGAACTAACAGAAAAAATGGCATGTTCTTGCATTAGGATTTTATTGGCCACACCCAGAGCCAATGCACCCCCGCTGCCACCTTCGCCAATCACCACAGAAATTATCGGCACTTTTAAGGCGGACATCGCCATGAGATTTCTGGCAATAGCCTCTCCCTGGCCCCGTTCTTCGGCGCCCATGCCACAGTAGGCACCAGCAGTATCAATAAAACAAACTACCGGGCGACCAAACTTTTCTGCTTGTTTCATTAATCGTAAGGCCTTACGGTACCCTTCCGGGTGAGCCATGCCAAAATTTCGTTGAACATTTTCTTTGGTATCGTGGCCCTTTAAATGTCCTATTACCGTAATCGGAATTCCTTTGTAACGGGCGAGGCCTCCCAGTATCGCAGGATCATCCCCAAACAGTCTGTCACCATGTAGTTCCAAGAAATCTGTAAAAAGGGCTTTACAATAATCTAAGGTGTTGGGCCGAGCAGCATGTCTGGCTATTTGCACCTTTTGCCAGGGACTTAGATTACTGTAGATATTCTCTTTCATGTCTCTGGATTTTTTTTCTAAGAGGGCAATTTCCTCGGAAAAATCAATACCTTTTTCTTGGGTAAAACGATTTAACTCTTCGATTTTAGCCTCAAGCTCCAGCAAGGGCCGTTCAAAATCAAGTGCCATTCTTGGCCTCCTTTAAACCTGATGGAGTGAAAGAATCTTGGCCAATGTATCTCGTAACTTAAGACGGTTGATAATCATATCCACCATCCCATGTTGGCGCATAAATTCTGCTCTTTGGAAACCCTCCGGTAGTTTTTGACGGATGGTTTGCTCAATCACCCGAGGTCCGGTGAAACCAATCAGTGCCCCTGGTTCTGCGATGATAATATCTCCCAAAGAAGCAAAACTGGCAGTAACGCCACCAGTGGTGGGATCGGTAAAGACCGAAATAAACAACAACCCCGCCTCATCCAGCTTGGCCAAAGCAGCGGAAGTCTTAGCCATTTGCATTAGAGAAAGAATCCCTTCCTGCATCCTTGCTCCACCGGAGGTGGAAAAGAGAAGCACCGGACAGCGTCGTTCGATCGCCTTTTCAATCGTCCGAGCAATTTGCTCCCCCACTACAGAGCCCATGCTACCCATAATAAAATGGGAATCCATCACACCGATCATGACTGGGTTCCCTTCTATGGTAGCCTCACCAGCCAGGATCGCTTCCTTTAGACCAGTGGTTTCTTGCACATCTGCAATCTTTTCACTATAGTTGGGGAAATTTAGCGGATTTATAGTAGTCAACTCATGATCAAGCTCTTGAAAAGACCCCTCATCCACCGTCATGCGTATTCTTTCCTGGACATTAAGACGAAAATGGTAATTACACTTCTGACAAACCTTACAGTTTTTTTCCAATTCTTTGGTATACAGGATTTCATTACAGCGTGGACATTTAACCCATAAACCCTCGGGAATATCCCTTTTTTCTGTTTGGTTACCCTCTGGTCGTACGGTTACATATTTGGTTTTACGAAAAATATCTAAAGCCAAAACTCACCTCTCCCTTAACTTAGCAGACGATTATATTGTGTTAATAATCTCTAATGCTTCGTCAACCTCGGATTCAGGTACCAAAATTTCTACCGATCCATTATCATTACCATTCGGTAGTCCGATATTGCGTAATTTTACAAGCAAGCCCTCCTGCGAAAGCGCTTGTTGTAATTTTTCGGCTTGTTTTTTGTTGGGCGCAATATATACCACCGTCCACACACCATAAGCCCCCTCAAATTACATTTAGATAGTGTAAATCATATTTATGTTTGTTTCTATTAAATCCCTGGGTATTCCTCTTTTTCCCTACAAAAATAAGTATATCCAGAGTTTAATCTCTGGATACTGATGCCTCACGTCAAATCAGCTTCTCCGCTAATGCTGCATTTTATTCGTCTGTCCGGATACGCCCGTGTTTAGTCATTAAATCCGCCCGTCCACGAATTTTAATGGCGGAAGTGTGCTCAGTAAACTGAGCAATCATGATTTCACCCTTATCCAATTTCTCGGAATGATGAAACTTAGTTGCCCCACCTCTGGTTAAACCAATAATCGTAACACCATTTTCCAATGCTTTAATAACAACATAGTCGCCGCCAATCTGGTTGTTATCTGCCATCTGTGACCACCTCAAAAATTTCCTCATTTTTACAGCTTACATCATATCATATTTAACCCTGGTTGACAAGCTGGAAAGCCCAGCCTTGTTTTATCCAGTGCAGTCGGCACAAAGTAGCAGGTGAAGGTTACGCATCTTACCATAGGCTATCAGCTTATCCCCTGCTTGCAGTCGTTGGCTACCCCTTGGTGAATGGATGAAATCATCCTGACGTTCAATGGCTAAAATAAAAATTTCTTTATCTCTAATTTTACTTTCTGCAATGGTTTTCCCGGTGAGAATCGTATTCTCTTGTAAAATAACCTCTGCCACCCCGTATTCCCGATTTAAATGAAGCACTTGTTCAACAGTTTGTTTTTCCATTCTATAGCGGCGAGATAGCTGCCGTTCGATGCCTCTATCCAAGTGACCACGAAATTGGCGGCTGGAAGCCAAACTAATGACCACTAAAAAAATCATGATGGCGGTAGCGACCTGGACCAAGGTCAGGGGGTGACGCATAACGTCGATTAAGACTGTCACAATGGTGGCTGTACCCAGGTAGCCCAACACCATCAAAACCATAATAATTCGCCGCCGGGCATGGTGCCTTACCACAATTTCGGAATGGGAGGTAGTATAGCCCACCGTTACCAGGGCCGAAAGGGCTTGAAAACGAGCCATGGGTAAATCCATACCGGTTAACTTCAAAACAATAGCAGAAATTTCCACAAGAATAAACAGCACTAAAATAAAGGACACCAAGAAGATTAAGTTCACATCATCACCCCTCGGTAGAAAATTGCCCAGTCCCTTATTTTGTGTTAATATCCATCCAGACATACAAAAAGCCATTGGCTCTTGATAGCCTTTGGCTTTTGCTTTTATATATCTAACAAACTATTGGGTACCAAGTACGTATCTGGATCAAAGGTAGGGGAGCCCGACTGTCCTTGTCGTGGTCTCTCCCTGCTCACCGTTTTTACTGGCTTGTTTGGCTCCGGAGTCCGGGGCCTACCTCCCTGCGTCATTCTGCTCCGTTGCTCTCTGGTAGCTGCCAGCGGAACTTTCAAGGGAGTTAAACAACGTAGTTTAACATTCTCTTCACCCAAAAGTTTTGTTAAATCTTTCCTAAGCTGGGGCTGCAGATTGACCCATAAACACTCTGCCAATTGTCGATGCGTTCTCGTGGTCTGATGAAAGATAATAACCGGTGTATTTCCCTTGCTTTGTCCCAATATTGCTTCGACCGAGTTAATTCTTTCCGGGTCATCGTCAACCTGCAACCATAGTTCTAGCTGCATACTGTCCAGGGGAATCATTTCTTCCGCCAACACCTTGGCTTCTTCACCATTGTTGCTGGACCGACCCTTGATCAGCAGTGGATCTCGCAAATCGAGCATGCTGGCTTGGCGGCGGTAAACCTCGGGAAAAACAATCACTTCGCAAGCACCTGTTACATCTTCCACACTGACAAAGGCCATGGGATCCCCCTTGCGGGAAGTAATCCGTTTAACCGTAGAAATCATACCCGCTAGCAACAGGGATTGACCGTCCGGTATTTCCAGCAGATCTGCTGCCCGCTGCACTTCCAAGGATTCCAGCAGCCAAGTAAACTCTGTCAGAGGATGGCCGGAGATATACAGTCCCAGAGCTTCCTTTTCATAATCTAATTGCTGTTTGGAAGTAAAGGGGGAAACCTTCGGCAGTCTCACCTGCAAATCTTCCTGAGGGCTGTCGGCCATTAAGTCAAATAGATTCACTTGTCCATTTTCTCGGTCCTGTTGAGCCCGCACTGCGAATTCGATAGCGGTATCGAGACCTGCCATAAGTTGTGCCCGGTGACCAAAAATGTCCAGGGCTCCCGCCTTGATTAAACTTTCCAGTACTCGCCGATTGGCCACGCGGGTATCCACCCGGCTGCAGAAATCAGAAAAACCAGTAAAGGGGCCACCTTTTTGGCGAGCCTGGATGAGCTCTTGTACCGCTCCCCAACCCACATTTTTCACCGCTGCCAGACCAAAGCGAATGGCACCTTGGGTGGCTGTAAAATTCTCCAAACTATGATTAATATCCGGCGGCAGCATTTGAATGCCCATACGCCGGCATTCTTCAATGTAAAGCACCACTTTATCTGTATTATCCCGGACAGAAGTTAGTAAAGCAGCCATGTATTCCACCGGGTAATTGGCCTTCAAATAAGCCGTCTGATAGGAAACCAGTGCGTAGGCAGCGGAGTGAGATTTGTTAAAGCCGTAGCCGGCAAAGTACTCCATCAGATCAAACATTTTTTCTGCTAACTGTTTGTCGTAACCCCGCGCCACCGACCCTGCAATGGGATATTTCAGGGGCTTGCCCTTTTCATCCAGGGAACTTCCACTGACAAACCACTGCCGATGCATAGCCATAATTTGGGCTATCTTCTTCCCCATAGCTTTCCGTAAAGAGTCTGCTTGTCCCAGGGAATAACCGGCCATAATGCGGGCAATCATCATTACTTGTTCCTGGTACAAAATCACGCCATAGGTTTCTTTAAGAACAGCTTCCAGGTCTGGGTGAAAATAATCCACCTGGGTTTGCCCATGCTTTCGCTGAATAAAATCCTCCACCATACCGCTGCCCAAAGGTCCCGGTCGGTACAGTGCCACCAAAGCGATAATGTCTTCAAAGGCGTTCGGCTTAAGTTCCCGCAGGATACTGCGCATGCCGCTGCTTTCCAGCTGGAAGACACCAATACCTTCCCCTCTGGTCAACATATCAAAGGTGGCTTGGTCATTCAGTGGAATGGTATTGATATCAAGCTGATTGTCTGTTTGTTTTTCAATCATCAAAATGGCTTCGCCGATCACCGTGAGGTTACGCAACCCCAACAAATCCATTTTTAAAAGACCTAATTCTTCTACTGTGTTCATGGGAAATTGGGTGGTAATCAGTCCGTCGGAAGTTTTATTTAAAGGCAAATACTCCACCAGCGGTTCCCGGGAAATCACCACCCCGGCAGCGTGGGTGGAAGCATGCCGGGGCATTCCCTCCAGTTCTACCGCGGTGTTAATGAGCCGTTTGACGTTTTCGTCCTGCTCATAGACATTGTTTAAATTGGGGGAGTTTTTCAGGGCTTTGGCGATGGTCATATTAAGCTCCATGGGCACCAGTTTAGCCACCTTATCCACATCACCATAGGGCATATCCAAGGCTCGCCCCACATCCCGAATGGCCGCCCGGGCAGCCATGGTACCAAAGGTAATGATTTGAGCTACCCGTTCCGTGCCATATTTCTGGACAATATATTCAATGACCTCACCCCGACGCTCATAATCGAAGTCTATATCAATATCCGGCATGGAAATTCTTTCTGGATTCAAAAACCGCTCAAACAACAATCCATACTGCAATGGATCAATGTTGGTAATTTCTAATACATAGGCCACGATGCTGCCCGCAGCGGAGCCCCGGCCAGGTCCTACGGCAATACCTTGATCCTTGGCATATTTAACAAAGTCCCAGACAATTAGAAAATATTCTTCATAGCCCATCTGGCCGATTACTTGTAGCTCGTAGTCCAGGCGCTCCTGCACCGGACCGGTGCAGTGGCCATAGCGTTTGATGGCTCCGGCTACACATTTTTCTCTCAGATAAGAGGCCGCTGAAAAGCTCTCCGGCACGACGAAATAGGGGAGGTGCAGCTTACCAAACTCCAGTTCTACCTGACAGCGTTCCGCGATCCTCACAGTATTGCTAAGAGCCTCTGGTATTTCCCCGAACAACAGGTTCATTTCATAGTAATCTTTCAGGTACATTTCTTGGGAGTCAAACTTCATGCGATCCGCGGAGTTGATACTCTTACCGGTTTGGATGCAAAGTAAAACATCCTGAATTTCCGCATGCTCTCGCTTCAAGTAGTGTACATCGTTGGTGGCCACCAGAGGAATTTTTAGCTCTTTGCTAATACTTAGTAAGCCACGGTTAACCTGCCGTTGTTCCTGAAAACCGTGATCCTGCATTTCTAGAAAAAAATTACCCGGTCCGAAAATATCTGCCAACTCCCGGGCCGACTGACGGGCCTTGTCTGGTTGACCATTGACTATTTTATCCGCCACTTCTCCGGCCAGACAACCGCTTAGGGCAATAATTCCGTCATGGTAACGGGCTAACAATTCTTTATCCACGCGAGGCTTATAATAAAAACCTTCCGTATAGCCCAGGGACACCAGCCTCAGCAAATTTTGATAACCCCTTTGGTTTTCGGCCAACAATACCAAGTGGTTAGGCTGGTCATCCAATTTAGGGGTACGATCCGTGCGGCGGCGAGGTGCCACATACACTTCACAACCCAAGATGGGCTTGACTCCTTCTTTATGGCACGCTTTATAAAAATCCACTACGCCAAACATACAACCATGATCGGTAATGGCTAATGCCTCCATACCACTTTCCTTGGCTTGCTTGGCTACCTGGTTAATTCTGGTTGCCCCATCCAGTAAACTATACTCACTGTGAAGATGGAGGTGCACAAATTGTTTATCCAGCACCACTCACTCCTTTTTCCTACCAATACTAACATTTTATCACGGCGACCCGTCTTTTGGGTCTAAAAAAGAGATGCCCCCTCGGGCACCTCCGTAAACTAATTATTTTGCTTGTACTCCTCCCTGGCATCCTGCCAGCGGGAACGGGCCATCCTGGTAAAGACCGGGTAGTTTTCCGCCTGCGGGTGGTGAATAACTGCCTGATACCACTTTACCGCTTCCTTATAATCGCCGGTACGGAAAGACAATTCACCGATTAAATACATCATCCGTAATTCCTTTTTTAATTCCGAGAAGGCTTCCCGCTCATAGGTTCGTTTCGAAAATTCCAACGCCCTCTGTAAGGACTTCATTTCATTTTCCTGATTTCCCAGATAACGGTTAAGCCAAGCCAAACGCAGATAAAGTGAACCTTTAACAGAATCCTTGGCATTTCGTAACTCTTGGCAAAGAATCGCCAGGTTATAAATTTTTATAGCCTGATCCAAGGTGCGCAAGCCGCCATATTGGTGACCCTCTTTGCGCCAACCGGACATAATCGTTTTAATGGTGGCTCTTTCCTCATCCAGCAACGGCGTGTTGGAGTCCCTGGTAAAGGCATAGCCACAATCCTTGCAGACGAAAACATCATAGAAAATAGGATTAATTCCGGTATAGTAACCACAAAAATCGCTATCTTGTTTCTCCAAAGAAATGTATTTACTTCTTACCTCTGGGTGTTGGAACTCTCGTTGACAATTGGGACAAGTCATTTTTGAATAATACAACATATCTTCACTAATTTGCATCGTTGTCAAAGGCCTCCCCAAAAATGCTTACCTATATTATACATGTTTGCTAACTAACTGGGGAGAATAGTTTTCTTAAGCAAATTAAATATACCTTCTCGCTCCCAGATAGCGCGTAGCAAAAAAAGCATCTTCAAAGGAAGTGACGGTAACTCCTTCCTTCGTTCTGGCATTTAAAAAAAGTCCCTCCTGGAGATAGATACCAACATGGGATGGACCCGGATCAATGGTTGAAAAAAATACTAAATCCCCCGCCTGCAGCTGGTCCTTCGTCACGGGCACCCCCACCTTAAATTGATCTTGGGCATCTCTAGGCAAGTGGTAACCTAAACTAAAGTAAGCCATATACGTGAGCCCGGAACAATCGATTCCTCGGACAGACATCCCTCCCCATAGGTAAGGTGCCCCGGTAAACTGATTGGCAACAGCTACGATTTCCTGCGGCTGGTAGATCGTACGGTTCTTTATAATAACTGCGTGGTTTTTTTGCACCAGGGCTTTACCTCCCCCGGGTAAGGCAACCTGGTAAAACTGATTTCCTGACTCTAGGACCAGCAAGCGGCTGCCCATATACAAGGTATCAATCTGGACAGCCCCAGTGTATAAAGGAGCCGCGGCTTGCTTAATTTCGATACGGGTGTTATTTTCCAGTCTGTCTGGCAATGTAAAGTGATCCATCCTAACCCAGCCTGGGGAGCCATCATAAGACTGAATGTGCAACCAATCTCCCTCAACTCCCATAACCAGAGCAGGCCAGCCTAAAAGGGACTGGGTTACCAAGGGAATTCCAGCCTGCGGTTGTTCTAACACATCCACCAGGGGTACCGCCGTTAACACGGTAGTTCCCGCTTCCACTTCCCTGAGATCTGGCATAAGATCACTCCCTTGCCGGTTACCCTAACTTATTCATTTATTTACTTAGTTATGCTTTCCACCAGGTAATTTGCCAAATCCGGCTGTCCCTTGAGGCACTGCATCATTTGCAGAAAACCAGCCGTAGCATCAGGATGGCTGCTTAACTTTGTCATGGCAGCCTGTTGGGCTTCTTCGCTTTCCCATACCGAGATCACCAGCAGCTTGTCATGGTTGCCCTTGGCCCTGCCAATATAGCCATGCAACAATCCTGGTTGCCCATCAAGATATTTCATATGATCTTTGATCACTTTCATGAGCGTTTCGTGCTTACCTTCCTGGGCCTCCAGCAGGCCAAAGGTAATTGTGTTCAAAATTCCCTACCTCCCAGTTTGCTGTAGTACTTCTTGGTAAATCTGTTCATATCTTTCCACCCATCGATCTGCCTTAAACCTGGTAGAGGCGTGCTCTCTGGCTAGACGAGACATTCTCTGTCGTAAAAGATCATCTTTCAGAAGCAGCAACGTGTAGTTGGCCATCTCTTCCACTTGACCCACACCCGTTAGAAAACCAACTTCTCCGTGTAAAATGACCTCTGGGATACCCCCAGAGGTGGTAGCAATGACAGGAACGCCGCAGGACAGAGCTTCCAGAGCAGCTAAGCCAAAACTCTCACAGCATGAGGGAAACAGCATAACATCCGCCGCAGCCAGTAGCGGGGCCACTGTATCCTGTTGACCCAGAAACAAAATATCTCCGGTCAGATTAAGCTCGGCGGCTAATTTTTCCGCAGCTGGTAACTCCGGACCGTCGCCAATCATAACCAGACGGGCCGGTTGCTGCTGCCTGACTCTATGAAACACATGCAGTACATCCAATACCCTTTTCAAGGGGCGAAAGTTAGAAAGGTGAACAATGAGTGCTTCTCCTTGGGGTGTCAGTTGATTACGAAGGGATTGATCCGTTGGTCTAAAGACTTCGGTATCTACAAAGTTATAGACTACCGGTAATTCTCCTTGGTATTCAAAAGTACCCCTGGTTTGCTTAGCTAAAAAGTTGGATACCACCGTTACTAAATCACTAACCTCTAAACTATAGCGAGTTAATTCATAAAATTCCTCATGAGCTCCTACCAGGGAGGTATCAGTACCGTGCAGAGTAGTAATGACTGGCACCTGTCTGCCGGCAATCTGTCTGGCCAAATGAGCCCCTAGAGAGTGGGGCACCGCATAATGAGCGTGCAGTAAATCCAATTGATGCTGCTGTAGTACCTCCACCGTTTTGGTCACCTGGGTAAGAAAATAGGGAGGTGCCTTAAAGAGCGGATGCTGAAAAGCAGCTACTTCGTGGATAAATATATTCGGTTCAAAATCCGCCAGTCGAAAGGGATACCCCACCGTAATAAAATGCACCTGATGCCCCCGTCTGGCCAAGAGTTTTCCCAGTTCCGAAGCTACTACCCCGCTGCCACCATAGGTAGAATGACATAAAATACCAATTTTCACCGTGGCACCCCCATCAGTCCCAAGGGGTTGTCAATGGCCAAAGGTGTTCTTGTGGTAAAGCCTTCTCCATAGGAGTAGCCAATGCTTGAACCCAAAAAACGGTCTCTGCTTTCGACAATGGCTAGCATACTACCCGGTCCACAGTTAAGAAAGGTTTCCTGACTGCTGGCCTGTCTGCCAAATTGTGAACGGTGGGTTAAAATAGCTTCTCGCTTTATCTCGTAATAATCCGATACATCCACAATGAATTTCGGTTCTCCGGCCCTAGACAAGAAGTAATGCCAAAGCTGAGGTGGCCGATAGGGTTTGATCTGGGCTTGTATTTTAGTCAGCCCTGCATCAAACCAAGACTCCTCAACCAACCGGGCTGCCTGAACATGGTCTGGATGACGGTCTTCCCAATAGGGACATAGAATAAGCCTAGGACGGCTTTCTCGAATAATTTGAACCAATTTGTCGATAGTAAGACGGCTGGTTTTTAGCCCTCGATCTGGCAGGTTAAGACATTTTCGCCAGCTAAGCCCCAGCACCTGGGCAGCCTGTAGAGCCTCCTGCCCCCTAATTTCAGGAGTCCCGTTGGTAGCCAGTTCCCCTGCAGATAAATCAATGATGGCAGTTTTTAAACCCAATTTATTAAATTTAGCCATCAGTCCCCCGGCACCTACTTCCACATCATCGGGATGAGCACCAATAGCCAGAATATCTATGTTGCTTGTCGCTGTCACAGTCACGAAACCATCTCCTTACTTCTATAAGTAATTCGATGGTCGGCAAGATATTCCTTTTGGCCGTTAGCCCTTGACCTTTAGCTAATGACCAAAAACAAACAAAAGGCCACTTCAAAGAGTAGCCTCTTGCCAAAACTTATGATATCGCCCTTTCTTGCTCAGACTCCCGGGTCCGCCAGGAGCGGTAATCAATGTCTGGGAAGATATTATTCTGCCATTCTAGCTGGGAAACAAATGCCTCATCAATATGACAATACTTAATATCGTCGTATAATCGCACAAAGTTAGCTAAATGTTCTTTGGTTCTTTTCAGGGCATAGGAAACCATGGTATCGGTGGAAATAATAAAGGCCCAATCACTGCTTTGGGCCAGCAGTAATTCGCGTCCCGCTTGTTTTAAGGCCCGACGCAGATTACCATCTGCCGTTGGAAACAGATCCGCTAACTCATTCATACGATCTGCGGCCATGTGTAAATGCCGGTAAATCCAGTGATTTTTTTCATTTAGCCATACCTCATTGTAGCCAGCATTTCCCCAGGTGGACTGACAAGGCCTGGTCATCTGATTGTGTTGATGGAGATTTAAATAATCCGAGGGTGTGATTAGTTCTATCTTGTTGTTAGTGGCCACCTTACGAATAAAAAATTCCAGCCACATAGGCCCTTCAAACCACCAATGACCAAATAATTCGGCATCATAGGGTGCGACGATCAGGGGTGGCCGCTCCATCAAGTTAGCTAAATACTCGATCTGTTTTTCCCGATCAAACATAAAATTTGCCGCATGAATGTTCGCCTTATGACTGGCCCACTCTGGTTGGTAGGGTTGTTTCTCCGACAAGTCAACTCTGCCGGTAATTCGGTGGTATTTTAGCCCGGTATGGATGCGAATACCGTCTGGATGTATGTAGTCTTTGATGTATTCATAATCCAGATCATAACCAATGTCACGATAAAATTCTCGATAATCACCATCTCCCGGATAGCCCTCATCGGCACTCCAAACCTGTTTGGAACTTTCTGTATCCCGGCCAAAAGCAGCCACTCCGGAAGGCGTATAGATGGGTGCAAAGACACCAAAACGGGGTCGATGATCGGCATACATCACTCCATGGCTGTCAGTGAAAAAGAACTTGAGCCCATATTCAGAAAGAATTTCATCTAAACCCGGAATATAACCGCATTCCGGCAGCCAGATACCCCTCGGTTTACTACCGATTTGCTGCTCATGCAAGTTTACCGCTGTCTCAAGCTGAGCACGCACAGCTTGTTTGTTGGTCATCATTAAAGGCAAAAAGCCATGGGTAGCCGCACAGGTGGTAATTTCTAAGTATCCTAACCTTTGCAATCTGCTAAGAGCCTGTACAAGATTACGCTGATATCTAGTAACGAAGATCTCATAAGCCCGTTGAAATTTTTCTTTATACAGTAAAGCTGCTTGATGAAAGGGACCGCCATAGGTTCGGGCTTCTTCTTTATAAGCTAATTCCAGGAGCTTCTCCAAATGCCGTACATATCGGTCCTGAAGCAAGGGATCAGATAACATGGTTAAAAGTGGTGGAGAAATAGAAAAAGTAAGACGAAAGGGAACCTGCTCCCATGCCAGACGGTCAAAGACATCAATCATCGGGATATAGGTTTCCGTTAATGCTTCGTAAAACCATCTCTCTTCTAAGAATTTCTCACTTTCCGGATGCCTAACATAGGGTAAGTGAGCATGTAAAACTAGCGCCAGATATCCTTTGGCCAAGGGAATTCCCCCTCTTACTGTTTGTATCCTTCCTCTGTACCAGCCAGCGTAGCAGAGCTGGTACCATATCGCATGTTACCAAAGTTCCGGTAAATACCTTCAATCCACATCCATTGTTCTTCCATGCGCGGAGAAATTGTATCCCTCGGTGTGCAGACTCTATTGGAAGTAAGCAGATTGATATAAGTTCCATCGGGAAGTAGTCTTCCTAATTCCAGGAAGAAGCTCCGTTCTGGTTGGCCTACATGGATAAACCAATTATCTGCAAAAGGGTCCAAGTATATCTCTTGAAAGCTGTGCCCGGTTAAAGTCCTCTGATTATCTAAGCCGGTGACGTCATAGATTCGCAATATCTGCCGCGAATTGTGCCACGCTTCTTGACCATATCGCTTTATAAAATCCTTTTGTTTGTCTAGGGAGACCTCCCAATAGGCATAAAGCCAATAGGGATCCTTTACTAGCACCACTAACCGGCTGACTCCGTAATGGTGGGGTATAAAGGGTTCATCTTGCCGCCATTTGCTGGATGGAACCGGGCAAATTTCTTCAGCCATTTCCTCAATCGACCGCTTTGGCTTTGGAGGCAATTCTGACTTTTTGGAGGCTAAGGTGTGCTTGCGGAGTGATGGAAGCATAAACACAATCAAGGCGATTACGATCACCGAGCCCAGTAACCAGAGCCATACAGAATCCATATCCATTCCCCCCTTTTTATTTGAAATTATTTTTAGAACCGAAATAAAGTGTTCTTACTACTAAAAAGAAAATAATGAGGTACATTAATATTCGTAACATGACTTTACTTAGTATTGCCCAGCAGTTTTTTCTTTATTATCTGGGGCTTTTAACAAGTATGGAAATTTTTTAAAAATGTAGTCATAGGCCGTTGACTAAAACATAAAAAGCCTCTGGCTTACGGCCTTTGGCCAGACATCAACATCCCACTCTCTGGAGGTAGTAAAACATGATGAAATTTGAAACAACCAACCATCCCTGGTCCGTATCTGATGTTCTCTGGGTATTTCTTTTGCGTTTAGCTTTGGTCTATTTAATAGGAAAAGGCCTACTGCCACTGCTGCCAGGCATTTCTCCTCGTTTTGTTGAGGTAATGGATAGGGCTATTTTGTTGGGGTTAACCTTGTTTTTTGTCCTGAGGAAAGGTAATTTGCATGAGTTGGGGCTTCGCTTTGATCAATTTGGCAGGCAAATATTGTATGGCGTGCTGGGTGGGGGTTTTCTCTTTATTATTGCAGAGGGCAGTCAGAGGGCTTTAGTGTGGTTGCTGGCAGCAGATGTGGGTAGCAATCCATTAGTGAAAGCAGCGGCGGTAGCAAACACGCCAACTGCTCTGGTTTGGCCACTGCTCATTGGCGGAGTGCTAGTTCCAGTAACCGAAGAATTGTATTACCGGGGCCTGGCTTTTACTGTCTTTAGCCGCAAATGGGGCTTAATCATGGGCTTACTGGCCAGCGCTGTTTTTTTCTCGCTGGCCCATTTCAGTGGTGTCTGGTTTATCCAAATTGCTGCGGTGGGTGGGGGGCTAGCCATGATTTATTATCTGACCGGCTCACTGATACCTGGCATGATTGCCCATGGCCTGGTCAATAGCAGCCGCCTCCTAATGGTGTATTGGGGGAGTTGAAAATGTTGCGTGGTGTTGTTATATGTATGAGACTGGTAAATTCAGCTGTAAATATGGTAAAATAGCTATTGGCCGTAGGCCGAGGCTTTCGGCTTAGGCCAAAGTAAAAACGAAGAAACGGCTAGCGGCTACTTAAGTTGTATAAAAAACGGTACCAGTATTGGCACTAAGGTGGTCAATACTGAGCCACTGATGAAGGCAATAACGGCCATATCACTGCCAGTAGCCTTTGTAATCACTGGCAAGGTTGTATCCATAGCCGTAGCTCCGCCCGGTGCCACAGCAGAAAAGCGACCGATATAACGGGCCACCAGAGGCACCAACAGAAACGTTAATAATTCTCGAGCCACATTGGTAATAAAAGCCAGTGCTCCTGTTTCTACATTATAGATTTCAGCAATGAGAACACCGGATAGGCTATACCAGCCAAAACCAGCTCCAATGGCAGTGGATTCGTTAAAGGGAAGACCAATCAATAAACCTGCCACGGCTGCTCCTGCCAAACTACCGGTAGCAATTAGAATGGGTAACCATAAAACCTTCCAGCCCATGTTCCAAAGCCTAACCCATACTTCTTTCTGCCGTCCTAAGTCAATGCCAATGCCAAATAGCATTAAATAGAGCGCCGTAGTGGTAACTGTATCCAGGTACTGAACAATTTGTTCAGGGAGTAGCCAATGTCCTAATGCTAAGCCTATTCCTACGGAGCCAAGAATTATCCAAGTCATCCTGTACACCTCTTTACTTTGGGGTATTCCTTAAGGGTTAAACTGTTGGCCAAGAATAAACTCCTAAAAGCCAAAGGCCAATGACTAATGTCCAATGGCCCTTTTCGCCTTTTGCTTACTCTGTTCTAACTGCTTACTGATGTGGTTTTCTGCCAGGCGTACCAGTAGCACACTGCCGACAATGCTGGCAAAGGCCAGCACCAGGGCCTGCCAACCTAAGCGACCTAGATCACCAAGCAGCTTATCATTGGCACCCAGTTGGGCTCCCATGGCCAGTAGCATAATGAACAAGCAAAGGGAGGTAAGCTTGCTAATTTTCTTCGGATTAACAGACATGATATTAAAGTGGCCTACCAGTACCCCCAAAGCCACTGCTATTAAGACTTTTGTCATTTAATCACTTCCTGGAAAAGGATATAAACACTAGTTATTACTTTAGCACGTCCACTAAAAAAGGGTCAATAACCAACAGATATGGAGGAATGAAAAATGGTTCAACCAGTCAGTGATGACCAAATGAAGCAACTACTACTAGAATGTAAGACCATTGCTGTGGTAGGTCTATCGGACAAACCCCACCGGGACAGTTTTAAAGTGGCGGAGTATATGCAAAATCAGGGCTATCGCATTATCCCCGTGCATCCCCGGGTATCCGAAGTATTGGGAGAACCCGCCTACAAAACCCTGGCGGATATTCCGGATCAAATTGATTTGGTCAACGTTTTCCGCAAAAGTGAAGAAACTCCGGCTGTGGTGGAGCAGGCCATCCCCCTCAAACCCCGGGCAATTTGGCTGCAATTGGGCATAGCAAATGATGAAGCGGCTGCCATCGCCAAAGCTGCTGATATGGACTTTGTACAGGACCGCTGCATCAAAGTAGAACACGCTCGGCTTTTTGGCAATGGAAAGTAGAGTAGAACAAATTTTGGCCCGGCTGGCAGAGGCCTATCCCAATGCCACCACAGATTTAAAGTTTTCCACATCCTTCGAATTGCTGGTGGCGGTGGTTTTATCTGCCCAAAGTACCGATGCCCAGGTAAATAGGATTACGGAACGGCTGTTTCAAAAATTTCGTACCCCGGCGGATTTTGCAGCACTAACCCCGGAAGAATTAGCTGAGCATATCAAAGGCTGTGGTTTGTTTAGAAATAAGAGTAAATTTATTGTAGAAACCAGCCGGATCATCGCGGAACAGTTTAACGGAAATGTCCCCGAAAATCGGGAACAATTAGAAAAATTACCTGGTGTGGGTCGAAAGACAGCTAATGTGGTGTTAGGAGTTGCCTTTGGGCAGCACACTTTCCCCGTGGATACCCATGTCCACCGGCTGGCCCATCGCCTGGGTTTAGCTGCCGGTAAAACCCCGGAGCAAACGGAAAGGGAATTATGTGCTTTGATACCGCCTGAGTTGTGGCAAGCTGTCCATCATCAAATTATTCAACACGGCAGAAAGGTCTGCGATGCCCGCAAACCCCGCTGTGGTGAATGCACGCTGCAGGCTCTCTGTCCTACAGGTGGTAAAAGGGAGGAAATTTAGTGCATATTGTTTTAGTGGAGCCAGAAATCCCTGCCAATACAGGTAATATTTCCAGAACTTGTTCTATAACAGGGGCAAGCTTACATCTCGTGGAGCCCTTGGGATTCTCCACTGACGACCGCTATTTAAAGAGAGCTGGTCTGGATTATTGGCATCTGCTGGATTTACACTACCATAAAAATTTTAACGCCCTGAGAGAAAAATTCCCCCAGGGCCGTTTCTGGTATTTCACCACCAAAGGTGGCCGTCCGTATCACGAAGTGCAGTTTGGTCAGGATGATTTTCTCGTATTTGGCAAAGAAACCGCCGGTTTACCCAAGGATCTGTTAGCGGCCAATCCAGAGCAATGTCTACGGATTCCCATGCAGGGGGAGGTTCGCTCCCTTAACTTATCCAACACGGTAGCTATCGCCCTCTACGAAGCCCTCAGACAACTAAATTTCCCTGGCATGAAGTAAATTGGGGATGGTGCACAATGAATTGATGGTGCATCGGGAGACACAAGGGGACGGTTCTTTTGTGTCTTTCCTCTAAGCCTTTCGAACAATGTGGAATGCTGATCAGGTTATCCTGTATATTTGCTGCAGGCTTACTCCATCATTTCTTAAACGACTCAATATTTTGTTTTGTGCATCCTGGACCATGACCTGTAAACTTCTAGCACCTTACCATTCATTATTTTCTTGGTAATTTTGTATGATCCACTTTCTCTGATTCGGTTGCTTTTATCATAATACAGGCAACGATCTTCGTTGTTTTCAATAGCTCCGCTGGCCGATTCCCTTACTATAACATGGTAGATTCCTATTTCACCCTTCCCCCTTGGCTTCCTGGGCACGGTTTCATACGTACCTTCCTTTAAGCACAGAAGAACCGTCCCCTTGTGTTTTGTTAGACTAAGGCTTCTGCCAATCGTTTTTTCACTTCGTTTAACGGCAGTTCGCTGGCTTTACCTTGTACAATGTCTGGGCTGCCGCCGCCTTTCCCTTTAAGTAGAGGCCAGATGTCGACCGCCAGTGTGTTAACGGCAGCGGATACGGCTTGTCCTTTGGCCATGACTACATCATAACTGGGTCCGCAACCACCAGCCAACACTGCCAGTCGACCAGGTTTTTCACACCAGACAGCCGCAATCCCCCGCAGCATCTCCATATCTGCTTCAGCAAAGTGTTGAACCAGAACGGATAGACTTCCTATCATAGCAGCACAGCTTTCCTGCTGTTCTGCCTCCCAGCGATATTTAAGGAGTAAGAGTTCTTTTCGCTCTTTGTGCAATTTTTTAAGCTCTGCTTCTCGTTTTTCCAACCGGCTGAGGGCTTCACTGCCAGTGGCCCCTATCGCTTGTTCCAGGTTGCGTAGGGTTATTGCTGTTTGCCCCATCCAGCGGATGGTACGAGAGCCGCAGATAAAATGCAGACGTAGATTACCCCGCACCTTCTCCGTTTTTACTATCTTCACAGGCCCCACTTCACCGGTGCTCCGAGGGTGCGTGCCACAGCAGGCATTTTCATCAATACCTGGAATAATGACTAGCCGAATTTCCTCTTCATCTCCCGGAATCTTTTGTAACAGGCTCTCAGGCAGCTCCTCTCGCCGGTAATTCTCTACTTTGACTGGTAAATTCTCCATTACGATATGATTAACTTCTTCTTCTACTTCACGCAATAATTCTGGAGCAATATCACGGGTAGTCAGATCGATAGTAACAGTTTCTTCTCCTAAATGAAAGCCGATGGTCTGCCAACCATGCTTTTGTTCCAGAATAGCGGAAAGAATATGCTGCCCGTGGTGTTGCTGCATATGGTCTCTGCGTCTTGCCACATCTACCGCCATGAATACAGTGGTACCAATCTCAGGTGCAGCTGTACCTGCCAACCAGTGAACGATTCCGTCGGCTCTTTCCTCCACATGAAGCACCTCATAGGAACGACGGGCACACACCAAAGTTCCGCTATCCGCCGGCTGCCCTCCCCCTTCTGGATAAAAGATTGTATTCTCTAGAAAAATGCCGTTTCTCCCGTTTTCCGAGACACTGCCTGTGACAAGGGACCGATATTGTAATAGATAGGGATCTTGTTGGTAAATCCCTTGCAAGCTACCCATCTCCTCTCCGAATTGTGAATTATCGTACTTATTTCGACAAAAACGCACCAACTCCTTGTTGATAATTTTGACCAGAAAAAAACCTAACCGTTGGGGTTAGGTTTAGATAAAAATGTACGTTATATTACATTTCACTAATTTTCCTGATCTTGTCTGAATAAAAGTTTGTTAATTCCTCTGCAGCTTCCATAGAAATTCCCTCAGTAAAGATACGGCAAACTGGCTCCTCTGGGTCCGGCAGCACCAAAGCCCAACCCTCCGGGTGAAAGACCTTTACGCCATCCAGTAATTCCAATTCACCGGAAGGTTCTTCGATAAGTCTGCGTATAACTCTGCCCTTTGCTTCCCAGGGAACAGCCACTTCTTTTTGCTGCAGATAAAAACTCGGAATTTCAGCCACTAATTGTTCTAGGCTGATGCCCTCCCTGGTACAGAACTCTAATACTTTAAATAACGTTAGCAGTGCATCAAAGTTCATAAAATGATGTGATACTTCCTGATTATTTTGCAGTTGGTGGTTCATAATCTTATCGATAAAATCCTGCTGGGAAGTCTTGGTTCTTATCACCATACCCCGGTATTTATCTGCCAACTCATCAATTGCTCTAGGGGCAGTCACAGGAACAATTACCGGCCCAGCCTGTTCCTTGAGAATAATCAGAGAAATGAGAGCCGTCAGAATTTCTTCGCTCACCTCGTTACCCTGACTATCTACCAGTATGAGACGATCCCCGTTAGGATCAATGATAGCACCCGCGGCTTTACCACTCTGTTGAACATTGGCTGACAGTTTATTGATAATTTGCTTATACCACTGCCAATCCTTTGGTTCCGTGGTGGATTGCCCGGCTTCCAGGTGCTCTGCAGCAATACCTAAGGAATCCAAGGCCGTGGTCATAAAGGGATCTAAATTCTGCCGATCATATACTAATGCCAGGCGGTGTCCGGCTTCTCTAAGCAGCTTGCTATTGATTCCTTGGCATAAATGAGTCAGATATTGCTCTGGGGTATCCGTTACTCTACGAACAGGCAAAATATCAGGACTCTCCAAGCGACGAACATCTTCCCTAGCCATGGTATTTTCGATCTTGCGTTCCTGGCTGCGAGAAATATTCCCCCCTTTTTCGTTGGTGAAAACCAAGTTTATTTTATCTGCCCGTTGGGAGCTGATTCTTATATGAATCCCCCCCTGGCAATGACTTGCTCTCACAGCAAAACGGTGCATCGGTGTAAAGGCTGCTCCGAAATCCACCACTTCGATACCAGCAGATTGCAAACCACAGGCCAAAGCTTCTTTAATCATACGGGAAGCTGGAAAACGGTCGCTGGAAAGACCAATTTTTGTTCCTATGGCTAAATTAGTTCCGTAAGCAGAGCCTACCCGGCTGGCAAATTCCGGTGTTATTTCAATATTGGTAAGGCCGGAAATACCCTCGATACCAAAGAGATTTTTGGCTTTGTTGGTACCCCATACCAAACTGCTCTCCACCAAAGCCCCTAATTCAACAACTTTGCCTGGCCACAGCTTCACATCCGGTTTCAAAATGGCCCTTTCTTTAATGATAGAATCACTGCCTACCACTGAGCCTTCATAAATAGCAGCATTAGCCTTCACTTTAACCTGGCTTCCCAATACCGTACCCCGTATAGCAGCACGGCCTCCCAGGAAAACATTATCCCACAAGACACTTCGCTTAATACTGGCATGTTCTTGAATTAAACAACCATTGCCTATGACACTATAGGCATCGATCAGTGCCCCGCTACCCACTCGGCAATTATCCCCAATAAGTGCCGGTCCTTTCATAGATGCATCCGGGTGAATCACGCTATTATCCCCCACCCAAATACCTGGTACCACCTCTGTGCCCGGAATAGTAACCGCTACTTTACCCGTTAAACAATCCTGATGAGCCTGCACATATTGCTGTAAATTGCCGATATCACACCAATATCCAGACAAAGCAACCCCGAATAAAGGCTGTTTTTCCTTCAATAACAGAGGAAATAAATTTTTACTAAAATCAAACTTCTGGCCCGGCGCAAAGTAATTAAGTACTTCTGGTTCTAAGATGTAGATACCTGTGTTAACAGTATCGCTAAATACTTCGCCCCAACCTGGTTTTTCTAGAAACTGAGCGATTCGTCCCTCTTTGTCAGTAATGACAACTCCATACTCCAGGGGAATATCCACCGGTGTTAAAACCAAGGTGGCCAGAGCGCCTTTTTGTCGATGGAATTCCATGGCCTGACTGAGGTCTAAATCTGTAAGAGCGTCCCCACTGATCACCACAAAGGTTTCATCTAAAAAATTCTGCGCATTTTTAACACTGCCAGCCGTCCCCAAGGGCACTTCCTCTACGTAATAACGCATATGGACTCCAAAGTCGGAGCCGTTGCCAAAATATCCTTGGATGGCTTCCGGTAGGTATTGTAGGGTTACCCCTATTTCCTGTACACCGTGTTTTTTTAGGAGTTCTAAAATATGTTCCATCATGGGTCGGTTTGCTACCGGCATCATGGGTTTAGGCAGACCACAGGTCAACGGGCGTAGTCTTGACCCTTCACCACCGGCCATAATGATTGCTTTCAGGTTAATCCACTCCTAACTTAACTAAATACACCTGACTCTTCCTCTCAATGTACCCTTACCAATTTACCCATTAGTTTTCCTTTGGCTTGCTGTCTCCAGGGAGCCATCCGGTGGGCATCCACCACTTCCTGATACACTTGCCGGGTCTTTTGAGCAATGCCGGACCAATGATACTTTTCCACCACTTCCTGATAGGCTCTTTCTTGGATTTTCCGGGCAGACAACGGGTCCATTAAAATATGTAAAATATTATCGGCCAAAGAGTTAGCATTACCGGTATAAGCCTTCATACCGTTAACTCCATGTTCAACGATTTCACCCAACCCCCCATTATCCGATACCACCACCGGGGTTTTCGCTGCCATAGCCTCCAGTGCTACGATACCAAAGGGTTCGTACAGACTGGGAAATACCGCCACATCTGCAAAATGATATAAGCTATTACGGGTTTTATCATCGACATAACCCGTAAAGTAGATTCTGTGAGCAACTCCCCTTTGATCTGCTTTTTGTTTTAACTCTCCTTCAAAGGGCCCGGTACCGGCTATGACAAATTTTGTATTTGGTTGATATTGTAAAATCTTTGGTATGGCATCAATTAATACTTGCACACCTTTTTCCGGCACCAGCCTTCCCATGTAATAGACAATCTTTTCCATCGGAGCGGCATATTGAAGCCTTTTTACCAGAGACTGGGAATCATATCGAAAGTTTTCCGGATCCACACCATTGGGAATCACCCGTAGTTTATCTTCCGGCAATTGGAATATGTGTTTTAGTTGTCCCTGCATATAATAACTGCAGCAAATGACTCGCCAAGACTCGTAAGTTAACCACCACTCGATGTCACTAATATGACGTTGTATATTGTTATGTAATCCATTGTGCCTCCCCCACTCGGTAGCATGGATGGTCGATAGTAATGGTAACTTATAGGTATGTTTTAACACTTTGGCTGCGTAGGTCACCAGCCAATCATGGGCATGTACAATGTCTACTTCTCCCAATTCTTGCAGTAACGGTAAAGCTCTCTCCAGCATGGCTAGATTTAATTGCATTACCCAGGTTATAAAATCCGCAGAGGATACCCTAAAAGGATTCACTCGATATACATGTACACCGTGGACATTTTCGTATTCCGGTGTACCTGCATTACCTCGGGTAATAACATGGATGTCGTCTCCCTGTTGGGCCATCGCCAGGGTCAAGTCATAAACATGCGAAGCAAGTCCGCCTACACTCGCGGGTGGGTATTCCCAGGAAAAAACAATTACCCTCAAACTCTACACACCCTTCTCTATTAATTCGTAGTCTTGGCTAGTATTTACCAACTTCTTGTTTTTTAGTAGAAAAACTTGGCCTTACTAAAAGGTGTATAGTACACTAAAAAAACCCTACCGGCAAGCCAGTAGGGAGGGCCCATTAGGGTTAATTCATGGTACCGTTATGAACTTGGAAGGTCCAGTCATGGCCATTATTGTTGTCCCAATTCATGGCATTGTCGTGAAAACAGAAATTGAACTGGGTATGGATATCCGGCATAGTCATTGACTTGACAAAACCAAAACCAGTCTTGGCCATGCGCGCATCCTGTACACCATTCCAGTGCTGGTTGTTGCCAAACCCACAATGCATATACACTTCCTGTGCACCACTATTGGCTAGCAAACCGTTATAAAAAACAACTACATCCTGCCCGGCAGTAATGGGTGTAGGATCAACAACAACGCCGCCGGGAAATTGAGCATCGTGCATATCCTTTAAACGATAGGCTCCCAAGACATCTTCCCCAAAATTTGTTCTATTGGACATAAATGCACCTCCTTTTAGCATTAGGTTCATAATTAGTATCTGAAACTGTACCCTTCTTTATAGGAGGTAAATATTATGACTTTAGCCCATTCGTAGACATTTTGTAAATAAAATACAAAAAGCCACCCAAAGGTGACTTTTTCTATACTACTCCCTAAGCCATAGGCTTTCGGGACTTTTATCAATACCTAAAAATTTGGCTTACCCAATAGCTAACATTACGAAGGAAAGGGTTCTTATTTAAACCGACAAGCCAACAGCTTATGGTTTGTTTTTTTATCTACGTAACTTTTCTATAATCGCCTCGGCCATATCCGTAGTAGTGGCTTGGCCGCCTAAGTCAAAGGTGAGCTGTTTCCCTTCAGCCAGTACTTCAATCACCGCTGTTTCAATGCGCTTGGCGCTAGCGAACTCACCTAGATGACGCAGCATCATGACTCCAGACAGGATGAGAGCCAGGGGATTGGCCTGATTAAGACCTGCCAGTTGGGGTGCACTGCCGTGCACAGCCTCGAACACAGCGTAACTCTGACCAATATTGGCCCCGGGAGCCACACCCAAACCACCCACTAAACCCGCACACAAGTCGGAAACAATATCACCATAAAGATTGGGCAGCACCAATACATCATACTGCTCTGGTTCCTGTACCAGCTTCATGCACATGGCATCTACAATCATTTCTTCATAGATAATCGTGGGGTATTGCTCCGCTATCGTCCGAACACTTTCCAAAAACAAGCCATCGGAAAGCTTCATAATATTAGCTTTATGCACCGCCGTCACCTTTTGCCTTCCCTGGCTCCTAGCCGTTTCAAAGGCAAAACGGGCAATCCGCTCGGAGGCTTCCCGGGTAATAATTTTAATACTCTCCGCAGCATCCTTCCCCACCCGGTGTTCCACTCCGGCATACAAGTCCTCGGTATTTTCCCGTACCACCAGCAAGTCCACTTCCTGATAACGGCTAAAAACATTGGGGATGTTGCGAGAGGGTCGCAGGTTAGCATAAAGATCCAATTCTTGACGCAGCGTTACATTGACACTACGGAACCCTTTCCCGATCGGTGTTGTGATGGGGCCCTTAAGAGCCACTTTATTCCGACGAATAGAGTCCAGTACATAGTCTGGCAGGGGTGTCCCGTAGGAGGGTATGAGATCAGCCCCAGCCTCTACTACTTCCCACTGAATGGCTACTCCCGAGGCCTCGATAACTTGCCTGGCAGCATTGGTAATCTCCGGGCCAATACCATCTCCGGGGATTAGCGTAACAAGATGCATGGTCCACACCCCCTAGTCAAAGTTAAAACCGCCGTGCTTACGGAAGTGGGGCGCTAAACCACCATCATGAAGGATCTTAATCATTACCTGGGGCAAGGGTTTTACAGCTATCTTCATATCTTTGGTACGATTGATGATGACGCCTTGGGACAAGTCGATATCCAACACATCACCGGCATCAATCAAGTCAGTATCACATTCCAACACCGGTAAACCGGTATTAATGGCGTTGCGATAAAAAATTCGGGCAAAGGATTTAGCCAATACTGCACCAATATTCGCATGCTTAATGGCCAGGGGTGCCTGTTCCCGAGATGAACCACAGCCAAAATTATTGCCCGCTACGATAAAATCCCCCGCAGTCACTTTACTGTAAAAATCCGGGTCCAGATCTTCCATCACGTGCTTAGCCAGCTCATTCATGTCCAGGGTCTTAAATTTATATTTACCAGAAATGATATAATCGGTATTCACATCATTGCCAAACTTGTGGCATTTTCCTTGAAATTTCATGGCCTCACCTACTTCATAAATTGTCTGGGATCGGTAATAACGCCAGTTAGGGCAGAGGCTGCCACGCTGGCAGGAGAAGCTAAATAAATTTCGGCATTGCTGTTACCCATACGGCCCTTAAAATTACGATTAGCGGTGGAAATTACCGTTTCACCATCGGAGGGCACTCCATTATGGGTCCCTACGCAGGGACCACAGCCCGGCGTAACTACTGCAGCACCAGCTTCCACCAAGCGTTGGATAATCCCTTCGTTCATGGCATCTAAATATACCTTGCGGGATGCCGGGGCCACAATAAGCCTAACATCAGGGTGCACTTTTTTACCTGCCAAAATGGCAGCCGCGATCCGTAAATCTTCTAGACGGCCATTGGTGCAAGTGCCGATAAAGGCCTGTTGGATGGGAGTACCTGCCACCTCAGACAAGGGGGAAACGTTATCCACCCGGTGGGGTTTCGCCACCTGGGGCTCCAGTTCAGAAACATCAAAGGTTAGAACTTTATGGTACTGAGCATCCGGGTCGGCACTAACAGCGGTGAATTCTTGCTCCGTAAATTGACGCAGCCAAGAGAAGGTTTTCTCATCGGCTTCCATCAGACCCGCCTTGGCTCCCATTTCGATAGCCATATTGGCAACGGTAAAACGCCCTTCCATGGAAAGGGCTTGAATCGCTTCACCGGTATACTCAGCAGCCATGTAGGTGCAACCATCGGCGGTAACTTGACCCATTAGGTAAAGAATCAAATCTTTAGCATAAACACCGGCGGGCAGTACGCCGTTGCAAACAAACTTAATTGTTTCCGGCACCTTAAACCACATTTTGCCGGATACCAAGCCACCTGCTAGATCGGTTGAACCTACCCCGGTGGAAAAGGCATTGAGAGCGCCATAGGTGCAGGTGTGACTGTCGGCACCAATCACTAAGCTGCCGGGGCCCACCTGACCACTTTCCGGGATAAGTTGATGGCAAACACCCTCACCAATATCATAAATTCGGCAGCCCTTTTGTTTAGCAAAATTACGCATAATGGTGTGTAACGCTGAAACACCTTCCAAGGGGCTGGGGGAGCTATGATCAATGACCAGGGCAACCTTATCCGGGTTAAATAACTCCTGGCCTTCCATGTTCTCGTAAGCACGGATGGCCAAAGGTGAAGTGCCGTCCTGTCCCATCACAAAGTCAACCGTTGCCACCACAATGTCGTTGGCTTGGCACTCCTGACCGCTATGGGAAGTGAGAATTTTTTCTATGATAGTCTTGCCCAAATTAATCCCTCTTTCCGAAATGGTCTTCATAAATATAAACCAATTCTTTGTCAAACAAAGAACGCTTTAGGGAAACCGAGGCAGAACGAATCTTTGGCAGCAGATCCTCCGCTTCTTCTTTGGATAAGTCAATGCCATACTCAGCAAATTTCATTCTTAAAGAAGCAGAGCCGGAGTGTTTACCAATAACAATTTGACGTTCCAGACCCACTTCTTCCGGCTGAAAGGCCTCATAGGTTTTAGGATTTTTAATGGCTCCATCAGCATGAATACCCGATTCATGAGCGAACATATTGGAACCCACAATAGCCTTACTGCAATGCAGTTCACGACCGGAAGCCCGGGCCACATACTCGGCAACTTCCCGGAACATCTCGGTCTTGAAATTAAGATCAATATCATAGAGGTGTTTTAATGCCATGACTACTTCTTCCAAAGGTGAGTTACCGGCCCGTTCACCCAGACCCATAATGGTAACCCCTACCCAATTGGCACCAGCCTTCACACCGGCAAAGGCATTGGCAGTAGCCATACCAAAGTCGTTGTGCGTATGCATTTCAACCTCAATATCAACGGCTTCTTTTAAAGTTTTAATTTTTTCATAGGTGGTAAAGGGCTCCATGATACCTACTGTATCACAGTACCGCAGGCGGTCTGCTCCAGCCTGCTTGGCAGCCTTAGCAAATTCTATGAGATAGTTCATATCACTGCGGGAAGCATCCTCGGCGTTCACCGATACATAAACGCCCTCTTTTTTGGCAAACTCAGTAGCCCGCACCATATGTTCCAATACCCACTCGCGACTGGTCTTGAGCTTATGTTTAATGTGAATGTCAGAGGTGGAAATGGAGATCGCTAGGGCATCTACTCCACAGGCCAAAGACGCTTCAATATCTCTGATAACCGGCCGGTTCCAACCCATGATACTGGCCTTCAGACCCAAGCTGCAGATTTGTTTAATCGCATCTTGTTCATCCCCGCCCATGACTGGAATCCCCGCTTCTATTTGGTCTACACCTAATTCATCTAAAAATTTGGCAATCCTGATTTTTTCGCGATTGGCAAAAACCACCCCAGCAGTTTGTTCACCGTCTCGCAGGGTTGTATCAACAATCCAGATTTTTCTTTTTTCCATTAGGACACCTCCAAAACAATAACTATAAAGGATATGTTACCACAAAAGATTCGTTCAGGGATATGTTTGTGCTGCATTTATACTGTATACATAGCTATATCCAGTTTTGGACGATTAATTTAAAATATTTTCTAATATCTTTCCATTGCTCTATATTTCATATTGCGTATTATGAACCATTATTTAGACACTATTTTTTGTACACTTTTTAATTTGTATATATTTCTGCACATATTTCCACAAGAAAAGAGGCTGTTGCACAATGAATTGCTGAGGACGAAAGCCAAAGAAGGAGTGGCGCAAAAAATAATTTTGCGCCACTCCCTCTTTGTGAACGATGTTATTACATCATAAAAGACATCAAGTAAGTCATCACCGAAAGTAACAATACCATGCCAATACTATGTTTCAGAGTATACCGGAAGATCTCAGATTCTCGACCTACCAACCCTGTGGAGGCAGCTGCTACTGCTAAAGATTGAGGTGAGATCATTTTACCGGCTACACCACCGGTGGCGTTGGCAGCAACGGTTAGAGTGGAACTTACACCGATTTGATCGGCAGTAATCTTCTGTAGGTTACCAAACAGTGCGCAGGAAGAGGTATCACTTCCTGTGAGGAATACCCCCAACCAGCCCAAAATGGGGGCAAAGAAGGGGAAAAAGCTGCCGGTCTTAGCAGCAGCCAGACCCATGGTAGCACTCATACCAGAGTAATTTGCAATGTAAGCAAAGCCTAACACACAGGCGATGGTAATCAGGGGAAAGGTTAACTCTTTTAAGTTTTCGAAATAGGTGGCAACCCATTGTCCAAAGCTCATCCGCACAAGGAACATGGATAATAATGCCGCCAGCAAAATACCGGTGCCAGCTGCAGCCAGCCAGTCAAAGGTGTACACCGCAGCATAGGGTGTGGGGTTGGCCACAATAGGAGCAGCCTTCATAACTAATTTGTCCAGTCCCGGCACGGGTATAGCAATGTCGTAGGCCTTCAAAGCAGTCTTCACTGAAGGAACACCCCACAGGGTGATGAAGCCAGTGAGGGCAACAAAGGGAGACCAGGCTTTGACAATTTGTCCAGTGGTATACTTCACATGGGGATTAAGGGTAGACTTGGCTTCATCCTCAAACCTAAATACTTTAGCCGGACGCCAAACTTTTAGGAAAAGGGCTAAAGCAAATAGAGAAACCAAGGAAGCAATAATGGCGGGCAGTTCCGGTCCCATAAAGGTTGCTGAGGCCCACATGGTGATACCGAAGGATAAGCCCGATACCAAAATAGCTGGCAGTACTTCCATAACACCCTTCAGCCCTGCCATAGCAAAAACCACCCAGAAAGGAACGATCACAGCTAGGATACCCAGTTGCAAACCAGCAACTGCAGCTATATCAGTAGCAGCCAGACCCGTCGTTTTGGCTGCAGTAATCACAGGGATACCAATGGCACCAAAGGCCACCGGAGCTGTATTGGCAATCATGCAGAGACCTGCTGCATATAAGGGTTTAAAGCCCAAACCCACTAACAGCGCTGCGGCAATGGCTACCGGGGTACCAAAACCAGCGGCACCTTCGATAAAGCCACTAAAGGAAAAAGCAATTAATAAGACCTGTAGACGGCGATCATCGGTGAGAGATGTAATAGAAGAACGAATAATATTAAATTGCCCGGTTTTTACGGTAATCTTATAAAGAAAAACTGCGTTAATCACAATCCAACCAATGGGCCATAAACCAGTGAGTGCACCATAAACAGTGGAAGTCACTGCCATGCCGGCGGGCATACCATAGGCTATAACAGAAATGATAACGGCAATAAGAACCGTGGTTAAGCCTGCAATATGTCCTTTCATTTTCTTAACTGCCAAAGCCCAGAAAAAAAATGCGATTGGCATAAGTGCGATTAATGTAGATAAGAGGAGACTACCAAGGGGGTTATAATCCTGAGTCCAGGTCATAGATGTGATGTACCACCTTTCTGTAATTATTTGCTAGCTAGACCTAGATTTTGCTTTTTCACCTACCTTTTTCAGAAGATGTACTTTCAGGTACTTTAGCAAAATGGTTTACTACAAAACATTGGCTTCTTAGCACTATTTTCCTGCTCCTTTTGATGTAAAACTTAGAATATTTCGTTTAAATTAAAATGGAGAGTAGTTCCCTTCGGAAACTACTCTCCAAATAAACTCATTCATGTTAGAAACAGTTCTTGCTTTAAATCTGCAAAGAGACTTTCTACTGCAGTTTTTCCCGGAGTAGTTTATTAACTACGTCTGGGTTGGCCTTACCTTTGGTGGCTTTCATCACTTGACCCACTAGGAAGCCAATGGCTTTATCTTTGCCGGCCTTAAAATCCTCCACCGATTTGGGATTGGCAGCAATCATTTCATCCACCACCGAGGCTATGGCTCCCTCGTCAGAAATTTGCACCAGACCCTTTTCCTTTACGATCACTGCTGGATCTTTTCCGGATTCAAACATTTCTTCAAAAACCGTCTTAGCAATTTTACCACTGATGGTACCCTGATCAATTAGCTTCACCAGTTCTGCCAACTGAAGCGGTTTAATTTTGCAGGCGGTTATGTCAGTACCGCTTACGTTTAATAGGCGAGACATTTCACCCATCATCCAGTTGCTAATAACCTTAGGTTTATCATAATGCCCGATGATTTCTTCAAAGTAATCGGACATTTCTTTGGTTAAGGTTAGAATGGTTGCATCGTACTCTGGTAAACCATATTGTTCCACATAGCGACTGCGACGTTGGTCTGGTAACTCGGGCAGAGAATCCTTGATGAATTCAATCCATTGGTTGTCCAGCACTACAGGTACCAAATCCGGGTCTGGGAAGTACCGATAATCGTGAGCCTCTTCCTTACTGCGCATGGATACGGTAATGCCTTTGGCTTCGTCCCAGGTACGGGTCTCCTGAATCACCCTGCCGCCGGTTTCCAGAACACTAATTTGTCTTTCCACTTCATAGGCCGCTGCCCTTTGTAAGGCCCGGAAGGAGTTGAGGTTTTTTATTTCCGCTTTAGTACCAAGTTCCTGCTGACCCACGGGACGTACAGAAATATTAACATCACAGCGCAGGCTGCCTTCTTCCATACGACAATCAGAAACACCGGTGTATTGAATAATGGCCCTTAGCTTTTCTACATAGGCCCGGGCTTCCTCAGGGGAACGCATATCTGGCTCGGAAACAATTTCTATTAAAGGCATGCCACCACGGTTATAATCCACCAGGGAGTAAGGTGTGGTCATAATATTACCCTGGTGCACCAATTTACCAGCATCCTCTTCCATATGCATATGGTGAATGCCAATCCGCTTAATTTGCCCCTCTACCTCGACCTCCACGTAGCCCTGACGGGCAATGGGCAGATCGAACTGAGATACTTGATAGTTTTTCGGTAAATCTGGGTAATAGTAGTTTTTGCGATCAAATTTAGAGAATTCCGCCACCTGGCAGTTAAGGGCTAAACCAGCCCTTACAGCATATTCCACTACCTTTTTGTTTAATACAGGCAATGTGCCGGGTAGACCCAGACAGACAGGACAGGTATGATGATTGGGCTCACCCCCGAACTCAGTGGTGCAGTTGCAAAAGATTTTTGTATTGGTCTTTAACTCTACGTGTACTTCAATACCAATGACGGTTTCGTATTGTGTCATTTGCGCCACCCCCTATAGTTCCGGCCGTAGCCTATGATGTTCGGTATTTTGTTCAAAGGTAAAGGCCGCCTGCAATAGGGTACCTTCATCAAAGGCTTTACCGATTAATTGTAACCCCACAGGTAGATTATTAACTAAACCACAAGGGAGAGAAATGGCTGGTAGACCGGCTAAATTCACCGGGATGGTGCAGATATCCTGTAAATACATCTTAATGGGGTCATTAATCAATTCCCCAATTTTAAAGGCGGTACTGGGTGAAGTGGGGCCTAATAACAGATCGTATTTTTCCAAGGCCTGATCAAAATCCTGTTTAATCAGGGTACGTACCTTAAGGGCCTTGAGGTAATAAGCATCATAATAACCAGCCGACAGGGAATATGTTCCCAGCATAATCCTCAGTTTAACTTCATCGCCAAAACCTTGGCTACGGCTACGTTTAAACATATCTACTATATCCTCGGCATCTGCTACCCGGAAACCAAAGCTCACACCATCGTAACGGGCCAAATTGGAACTGGCTTCGGCGGTGGCCAGCAGATAATAAGCGGGCATGGCATAGTCCGTATGGGGCATGCTGGTTTCTTCCACATAGGCACCCAGTTCGGTCATTTTTTCGATAGCTTCTTTGATCCGATTTTTAACTTGGGAGTCAATACCCTCCGCCAAATATTCCTTGGGTACTCCAATCTTCAGACCCTTAATGTCATTAACCAGATATTTTGTAAAATCCGGGTGCTGTAGATTGGCTGAGGTGCTGTCCAAGGGATCATGACCGCAAATAACATTTAACATATGAGCCATATCAGTGACATCTTTAGTAATGGGACCTATTTGATCCAGGGAGGAGGCAAAGGGCACTGCACCATAACGGGAAACCCCGCCGTAGGTGGGTTTCATGCCTACCACACCGCAATAGGAAGCAGGTTGACGAATGGAACCACCGGTATCTGTACCTAAAGAAACAATGGCTTGTCCAGCGGCCACAGCAGCAGCAGACCCGCCACTGGACCCGCCGGGTACCCGTTCGGCATCCCAGGGATTGTGGGTTAAATGAAATTTTGAGTTTTCTGTGGAAGAACCCATGGCAAACTCATCCAGGTTCGTTTTGCCAACCAACACTAGGTTAGCATCGTAAAGCCTCTGTACGGCGGTGGCAGTGTAAGGCGGGACAAAATCCCCCAGCATTTTAGAAGCACAAGTGGTACGAATACCCTCTGTACATAAATTATCCTTAAGGGCCACAGGAATACCAGCCAGTGGTTCAATGGCTTCGCCAGCAGCCAGTCTTTTGTCCACCTCGGCAGCCTGGGCTTCGGCTGTTTCCTGGGTCAAGGTGATATAGGAATTTACTTTATCTTCCACCTGCTCAATGCGTTGAAAAACTGCCTTCGTAATCTCGGCAGCGGAGACTTCTTTCTTAACCAGCATTTCATGGAGCCGATGGGCGGTTAACTGGTAGAGATCCAAAATGGTTCCTCCTTCTAGTTTATATCGTGGTTTGTAGGAGTAGGGTTTTTAAAAGGTTTGGGGAAATCTTTGTCAATGGCCAACGGCTAAAGGCCAATAACCGACCCCTTAGCTTGCTCCCATAAGCTAGACGATCTTCGGCACCTTAAAAAAGCTCTCCTCCCGTTCGGGAGCGATAGCCAATGCCTTTTCGGGGTCAATGCTTTTGCCCACGCGATCCTCCCTAAAGACATTCTGAATGGGTAATACATGGGCGGTGGGGGGTATATTATCTGTATCTACTTCCTGTAAAGCCTTAGCAGCATTGAGGATTTTATTTAACTGTTGGGTGTACAATTCCTTTTCCTCTTCGGTTAGCTCCAATCGGGCTAAGAGTGCCACATGATCTACATCCTGTTTAGATATCAACTGGTACACCTTCCTTTTCATTTAGAAAACTGACAATATTATACCAAAATTGGCTTTTATGGTGCAACATAGGCATAATTTAGATGCCATTTTACCAAAAGATATTTCATGGTTGAATTATTTTTGGGTACGCTAATTATGACTATTTTCCCTTTCATAAAAAAGGAGGTAACTTCATGCACAACAAAAGAGTCATCAGCACCGATCAGGCACCGGCAGCCATCGGTCCTTACTCCCAGGCGATTGCCTTTGGACCGTTACTCTTCACCTCAGGTCAAATTCCCCTTGACCCCGCCAATGGAGCTATTGTACCTGGCGATATTCAGGCCCAAACCCGCCGTGTATTGGACAATGTTAAGGCTGTTTTACAAGCAGCCGGTGCCGGTATGGAACACGTGGTGAAAACTACGGTCTTTATTAAAGACATGAACGACTTTGAGAAAATCAACCAAATCTATGGCGAGTACTTCCCCTCCCCTTCTCCTGCCCGCTCTCTGGTGCAGGTGGCCCGTCTGCCTAAGGACGTAGGCGTTGAAATTGAAGTCATTGCTGCACCCGGACATGAACATGGTCATGGTCATGGTTCCAGCGGCGGTTGCGGCTGCGGGGGTTAGTAGCGTCAAAAAGGACATGGCTGTTTTTGATCCATGTCCTTTTTATTTTTACTTTAGCTTTTGAATTTCCAAGACTCGCTCATAAAAGGGTTCGCCAATATAAAGGATCTTTACCTTATCATTTTCACTGACACTACTGATTTCCTCACCGTCCTTATCCACTAGGCGCCCCGCATCCCAGCCATAGAAACGATCTGGTACATATTTTTTGCTGCTACTCTTGCTTGATTTCAAATATAGGGCTCTGTCAATTCGGTCAATATCCCCGCTGATATTCTTCACATCCAGCAATGTGATTTCTTTAATGGTGCCGCCGGAAGTGATACCAAGCTTAACAAACTGGTCTACTTTGATTTTTTTCAATAAATCCTTACTGCTTTTACTTTTGGACTTTTCGTCTGTAATCACAGCATCCCAAGCCACAGGGTAATCCACTTCTTCACAAAGCAAATCCTTTACTGTGAACATCAGCGGTTCCCCTTCGGCCAAGCGAAGGAAGCTGCCATAGGTATCCCTTTGTACGGGCGAAAAGCTTCGTCTCTCCAGCAACTCCAGAAAGGCCAACTGCCGCCTGTCGTCTAAAATCCCTGCGATACGGTAGTTAACGATTTGTTGAATATCCATCATCTGCCCTAGATAGTAGACCTGACAGTTTTCACTGACGGCAATTTTCTGAGTCCCTTTGAGAGAATTCACTTCAACTTCTAATCCCTTTTTTCCCTGGGCAACACCAGCTACCCAACCATCAATTTTTCTTTTGGCATCTACCTTAACCCACCCCTGGTCGTAGAGCTTGTTTAAAATGGCTGCCAGTTCTCCCCGGCTCACCGATGCCTGGGGACGAAAACTTCCATCCGGGTAACCAGACATAAGGCCCTGGTCGTTGACTGCCTGAGCCGCAGCCAAATATTCGGCTGGCATGGTGTCACCGTCGGTAAAAATTTTGCCTGTGTCTGGTGGCATTAAGTAAAGTGTATTGGCCAACAGGGTCGCTAACTCACCACGACTAATGGGACGGTCATACTTAAACGTTTTTAACAAATCAGAGGGAATAAATTTTTGCTGTACTGCAAAATCCATATAGTTCTGATCCCGGGGCACTGGATACGGGCCGGCCGGAGCGTTTTTGGCTCGTTTAATCTTGGCCACCTGCTCTTTGTAGCCCGTACTGTTTAAAATGGTTGTAATCGCTTCTAAACACTGCACCGCTTGAGTGGGTCGGAAGGTGCCATCGGGAAACCCTTTATCCAGACCCAGGGCGTAAACCTTTTCCACCGCAGGCTTAGCCCAGTGGCCTTGTATATCCGTCAAATAGGGGGCCTGTTGTTGTGCGGTATTGGCCGCCCAGCCAGTGGTGGAAAAAACCAACAAAACCAGGGTCAGAATGAAACCTTTTAAGAAAAACTTCATAATTTAACTCTCCTTATGGACATCCACAAATTTATAGATAGCACCTTTATCCGTACAGACGACAATTCCCCCGTCCTTTAAAAACACCGGCGTTTTAGTGATACTGTCCTTATCATCCTTACCTTTATCAATCATGATGCCACCATCCTTGTGGAGGGTTTGATTGATCGTTTTGTCAATTTCTTTGTCCCAGATCAATCGGCCGGTAAAACTGACACAAAAGATGCGCCCGTCCTTGCTGCCTGCATATAAGCGCTGCTTGGCATTGTCAATTGCCACTCCAGAAGAAAGATTTAAGAGTGGCACATTCCAACGAAGAGAACCATCGGCAAGGTTTAAAGCAAGGAGTTTGTTTTGTCCTGACAAGAATAGAGTTTTATCCGAGGAAAAAGCCAAACTAGACAGGTCATCGGTTTTCACACCATAACGCCAAATCTCTTGGCCAGTGTCCTTGTCTAGGCAGAGAATTTCACCCGATGTGTTTCTATCAACTTGGGCCGGGTTGGTAACGACATATAAACGCCCATCCGGCCCAAAGGCCATACGAACATTCTTCAGGGTTCCCAAACCCTTATGCCATATGCGCTCCCCTTGACGGTCCAAAGCTCGTAAACTATAGCCCTCTTCCTTGCCCCCGGTACAAACGTAGACCGCCTCTTGATCCCCTAGGAGCTGTACAACATTTTTCTCGTCTGAGTAGCGCCATTTAAAATTTTTCTGCGGCTCCACCGCATATAGCCCATCCGCTACCCCAACATAAAGAAGATCTTCAGGGCCCTTGGAGACTACGCCACTACTGCTGTTACCCTTGGGTTTGGGATAAACACGGTAGACCCAATTGAGACTACCATTTGGTTTCATCTGTTGTACACCCTCTGTACCGGTGGCGTATAGGTCTTGTCCCTCTACCAACAGGGGCTCCGTTATTTTTCCGCCCACTTCCATCTTTCTTTCCCATAGCTTGGTACCGGTATTGACATCATAGCAGATGATTTTATTGCCTACCGGGTAATATAGCAGACCATTCTCTGTAACTGTAACCTCCGCAGAAGGCTTGCCAGCCTTCTCCACCTGCCACTTTACTTGGCCATAGGGATCAAATCTACCGGCAGCCAGCAGCGGGCTGGTGGCTCCCAGAGAAAAAATAATCAGTGTTACTAGGAATACCCATCTTTTCATAAGCAACCCCCCTTGGGACTTTCTTCTTGACTTGAGTTGGCAATTCCTTCCCACAAACAGCTTATAATAAAGTTATCGGCCGTAAACCGGAAAGCTTAAAAGAAAAAATCCCCGTTGTCCGGGGACTCCTTAGACTATCAACTTTCTAGCAAAGCAATAAACCCCTCTTCATCTAAAACGGTAACACCCAATTGAAGGGCCTTTTCGTGCTTCGAACCAGGGTTTTCTCCCACCACCACATAGTCGGTTTTTTTGCTAACACTGCCGGAAACTTTGCCCCCCAGTTTTTCAATGGCTTGCTGGGCATCCTGACGGGAGAAGCCTTGTAGTGTCCCGGTAACGACGAAGGTTTTGCCTGCCAGAGTTTGTTCACCTGGCGCTGGCTGTACCAGTTGTTCCTGCATATTGACACCAGCCTTGGCCAACCGCTCTATAAGTGTCTGGTTCTCCGGTTTGTTGAAATATTCCACCAGACTTTCGGCAATCCTAGGGCCGATTTCTGGAATGTTGGTTAAATCCTCCACCTGGGCCTTCCGAATGGCGGCTAGGGAGCCAAAATGCTGGGCTAAGATTTTTGCCGCTCGCTCTCCCACATGTCGAATTCCCAGACCAAATAGCAATTGGGACAGAGAATTATTTTTGCTGGCTGCCAGGGCATCCAGCAGCTTTTGGGATGAACGCGCTCCCATGCGCTCCAAACGAATTAACTCTTCATATTGTAAATCATAGAGATCCGCCGGATCCTTCACCAAGTTACTTCGAATAAGCTGATTAATAATGCCTTCTCCCAGCCCCACAATATCCATGGCTCCCCTAGAAACAAAGTGAATAATTCCTTCCCGGGATTTGGCAGGGCAATTCTCGTTGGTACAGCGGTGAGCTGCCTCTCCCTCTACCCTCACCACCGGTGCATCACATTCCGGGCAGGTGGTAGGGATCGTAAAGGGAATCTCCTGACCGGTACGCTGTTCGGGATACACCTGAACAATTTCCGGGATAATATCACCGGCCTTTTGTACCAAAGCCTTATCACCAATGCGAATATCCTTTTGCAGAATAATATCTTCATTGTGCAGGGTAGCTTTGCTAACGATGGTTCCTGCCAACTGTACCGGCTCCAGGAGAGCGGTGGGTGTTACTACCCCGGTCCGCCCCACCCGCAGGATAATGTCTTTAATGGTACTGACGGCCTGCTCGGCTGGAAACTTGTAGGCAATCGCCCAACGGGGACTTTTCAAAGTAGCCCCTAAACGTTCTTGCTGTTCCAATGAACTTACCTTAATCACCATGCCGTCAATGGCATAGGGTAAATCAAACCGTTTCGCCTGCCACTGCTGACAATAGGCAATCACTTCCTGGATATCCTGACAGACCTTGTGTTCAGGATTTACCCGGAAACCAAGCTCCCTCAGCCAAGCCAGTCCTTTGTCATGACTGCCGGGATTGTTTCCTGCCAAAAAACCAATGGCATACATAAAAACACTTAGGTTACGGGAAGCAGTGATTCTGGGATCCAACTGCCGCAAACTGCCTGCCGCGGCATTGCGTGGATTGGCAAAGAGCTGCTCGCCGGCTTCCTCCCGAGCCTCATTTAAACGCAAAAAGGAATCCTTGGGCATATAAGCCTCGCCCCGTACCTCGATAAAAGGCACCTCTTCCGTTAAGCGTAACGGGATCGCTTTCACAGTTCTTAGGTTTACGGTAATATCCTCGCCCATTTCACCGTCACCACGGGTGGCACCCCGAACAAACATACCCTTTTCGTACCAGAGGGAAATGGCTAAACCATCAATCTTTAATTCCACCACATAGGAAACTTCTTCACCAGGCAAATTATTGTGCACCCGCCGGTCGAATTCCCGCAAATCTCCTTCATCAAAGGCATTGCTCAGGCTAAGCATAGGAACTCTATGGGGCACCGAGGTAAACCCCTTCTGCACCACGCCTCCCACTCGCTGGGTTGGGGAATCCGCGGTCACCAGTTCCGGGTACTTTTCTTCTATTTGCAGTAATTCTCGCATTAATTGATCATATTCGTCATCACGAATGGTAGGATTATCTAGGGCATAGTACTGATAATTATGGCGATGAATCTCCCGGCGCAATGCCTCTACCCGATCTTTACCCTTACAATCATCAACCAAAACCTATCCCCCCTGTATTTTAGAAACCACCTTGGGCTATTAACTTAGCAACATATTGGATGATATAAGCTGCCGGAATAAAGATGATTTGAGCCAGGACGGTGCCTAGCAGGCGGGTGATGCCCAGGTAAAAGGACATTTGCCTAACATCCTGTTCCGGCCTTTCACCCCTTAGCGCCTGGTCGGTAATGCTGGCAGCGGTGGGGTCCACCACGGTGGCAAACAAAATGGTGGCAATCCCATTAATGACACCGGACAGATAGGCAGTCGTAGTACGAAAATCCGGGTACAAAGCACAAGCATACATGGATGATAAAACCGCCGTGGTATAAACACCGGTAATGACAATATTTAGAATGAGAAATTTCCTAGGTATGGTTAACTTCTCCGTCAGGGCTTGTTTAAAAAACTGCCGATTAGGAATCCGTACCGCGCCTTTCAAGGATTTCCCCACCTTGAGGGGTGAGCATAAAATCTTACCCATCATCTTAGGTACGGATTTCACTTGGTCGAACAAATCAATCCCTCGAACAAAAAAGCCGATAAAGGCGGGGATAAAGAAAACTCCCACTAAGGTTCCCAGGGTAGCCCCCAAGAGGATGATTCTCATTTCGTGATCAAGAACTAAGAGCTCCTGTTGGTAACCGGGTGTATTGATATACTGCACCGCCCTCCCCGCTGCTTCGCTGCCTCTTTTGATGGTCAAATCAACAATAGAACCTAACAGCGGGGCCTGCAGCATATTGGAAGTTTGGGCAATTAAAAAGATGACATTAAACAGGGAATAGGCAGTCGCCAGCCGTTTCGTGATCACCCCGGCCGGTCGCACTGAGTAAATTAACGTATTAATCAAATGTATAACGGCAGTTAAAACCACCACAATCATTAAGCGGTCCATGGTATTCCTCCGCCAGTAGTGTTACCATTTTAGACTTTTTCTAAAGGGGCAAATTGGGCAATCAGGGTTTTTAAGCCCTGCTGCGGGAAGGCTACGGTTAATTCTGCATCGCCACCTTCACCTTTAACCTTGACAATGACCCCTTCACCCCATTTTTTATGGCTCACCCGATCCCCCAGCAAGAAGGATTTGGGGGCTGCTGACGCTGTAGGGGCGGTGGTTTTACCGGCTGTACCAAAAATCGCCGAACTAGCCTGGCTAGGAATTGTTTTTTTAACGGGGCTCTGTCCAACGGTTAGCTCCACGGGAATCTCTTCCAAAAATCGGGATTTCGGATTCATATTGGTACGACCAAAGAGAGTTCTTTCCCAACAGTGGGTTAAATGTAATTGCTCCTTGGCCCGGGTGATTCCTACATAGGCCAAGCGTCGTTCTTCCTCCAGTTCTTCCTGATCGTAAAGGGCTCGGCTGTGGGGAAATACACCTTCCTCCAGGCCAGTTAAAAATACCACCGGAAATTCCAGACCCTTGGCACTGTGCAAACTCATCATCACTACTTGGTCAGCTGCTGGGTCATGCCGATCCAGATCGGTTACCAGAGAGATGGTGGAGAGGAAATCTGCCAAACCACCCTCTTCACCATGTTGTTTGTCATATTCCCGGGTAACGGTCAGGAATTCCTGTAAGTTCTCCAAACGGGTGCGCGATTCTACTGTATCCTCTGCTTCTAACTCCGCCCGGTAGCCGGTGGTCTTGATTACCTCTTCGGCAATTTCGGTTACTGAAAGGAACTGAGCCTGCTGCTTGAGCAAGGCTAACAAATCGGCTAACAGCCGACACTGCTTGCGTGCTTTGGCTGGCACACCCGGTATATCATCCACCATGGCCAGGCTGATCAAGAGCGTTACATCCCGCTCCAGGGCAAAGTTGTTGATTTTTTCTAAGGAGGCTGCCCCAATGCCTCGTTTGGGAACATTGATAATCCGGTTCAGGCTTTGGCTGTCCACCGGATTAATCAGCACCCTTAGGTAAGCCAACAAATCTTTAATCTCTTTACGCTCGTAGAATTTTAGGCCACCAAAGATGGTATAGGGAATCCCCAATCGGAGAAAAACTTCTTCAAAGACACGGGATTGAGCATGGGTGCGGTAGAGTATGGCTATGTCATTGTATTTGCGATTTTTGGTGAAATGCAGATCTTTGATCCGATCGGCTATATAATGGCCCTCAAAACGTTCACTTTCTGCCCGGAAAACGTGAATGAGCTCCCCTGCTCCCTGGGAGGTCCAGAGCTTTAATTCCTTAGCCTCCAGATTGTTCTTAATCACTGTATTGGCAGCTTGCAAAATAGTGCCGGTGGAACGATAATTTTGCTCTAATTTCACCACTTTGGCTTCGGGATAGTCCCTTTCAAAACTCAGGATGTTATTAATATCAGCACCCCGCCATTTATAAATAGACTGGTTGGGGTCCCCCACTACACATACGTTGCGATGACGTTCGGCCAGCATATTGACCAGTGTATATTGGGTATGGTTGGTATCTTGGTATTCATCCACCAGGATATATTTAAATTTTGTCTGATAATACCCCAGCACATGGGGATTCTCTTGAAATAGACGTACGGTAAGCATTAGTAAATCGTCAAAGTCCAGGGCATTATTTTTAAATAGTTTCTCCTGATAGGAGCGATAAACTCTGGCAGCCACTTGCTCAAAATATTCAAAGGCCTGCCTCTCGTACTGGGCCGGCGACATAAGTTTGTTTTTGGCCCCGGAAATGGCAGATAGGATGGCTCGAGGTTGGAAACGCTTTTCATCGATCTCCAACTCCTTAAGACATTCCTTCATCAGAGTTTGTTGGTCCGCATCGTCATAAATAGAAAAGGACGTATTATAGCCTAAGGCCTGAATTTCCCTCCTCAAAATGCGCAGACAAGCGCTGTGAAAGGTGGTTACCCACAGGTCCCGGGCCGCCTCCGGCATCAGTTGTTCCACCCGGTTCCTCATTTCTGCCGCCGCTTTATTGGTAAAGGTGATGGCCAGTATGTTATAAGGGGGTACCCCTTGATTCAAGATGTAGGCAATCCGGTGGGTCAGCACCCGGGTCTTGCCGGAACCTGCCCCGGCTAACACCAGCAGGGGCCCTGCCGTATGTCCTGCCGCTTCTGCTTGGGCAGGGTTCAAATTCGCTAAAATGTCCATAATTTCCTCCGTCTGGTAAGTGTTATGAAAAGAAACACAGTACATTATAACATTCCATTGACATCTATTACCACTGGTTTTATAGTTGAGTGAAGGAAGTCAACAGGGGGAGTCTTTGAAGATATGATTTTGGGAGGATTAGCAAATGGAAAAGGTATTAGCCCAAATCCTTCAAGAACTACAATCTCTAAACCTACAGATGGACAAGCTGGATTGTAGAATGGACAGCTTGGAAAAAGGCCAACAGGAAATGAAGACAGACATTGGTGAACTTAAGGCAGACAATGGTAAAATTAAAGTAGATATTGGCGAACTTAAAGCAGACAGTGGTAAAATTAAAGCAGATATTGGCGAACTTAAAGATGGCCAGGTGCGTTTGGAAACCAGAATGAATAGACTGGAAACCTGTCAGATGCGTTTGGAAACCCGCATGGAGAATGAAATAATTGATAAAATTCGTGCCCTTTATGATGCCAGGGAAGTGCAAAATGATAACGCCGAACGGATCCTCCGAGAACTTAGCGATATTAATAACAATTTAGACTATGCTTTGTTGAAATTAGTTAAACATGAAGCCAAGTTAACTAACGTTAATAAAATTTCTTAATAAATACTCAGGGGGCGTCGCAAAATTATTTTTTCGCGACGCCCCCTGAGTGCTATTTTCTTCTCTTGGCCAATTGTTCATAGACTTCTCCGATGGATACTTCCTGGTTGGCTAACAGCACCAACAGGTGGTACATTAGATCCGCCGCTTCGTAAGCGAGTTCTTCTTTGTTGTTGTTCTTGGCACCGATAATAACCTCGGCGCTTTCTTCTCCTACTTTCTTGCAGATCTTGTCAACACCCTTATCAAATAAATAGGTGGTATAGGAACCTTCGGGCATCTCTGCCTTACGGCCAAGAATCACCTCAAACAGTTCATCCATAATCTCCGGCCCGGCAGCAGACTGTCTTTGACCATAAACTTCCGCCGGGTTGAATTTTTGTTGCCCTGCGGTGGTGACTACGCCATCCGGCTGCACTTGATAATGGAAGCAAGAGCTATACCCCTCATGACAAGCGGCGCCACCTACCTGCTGGGCTAGCACCAATAAGGTATCCGCATCACAATCGTAGTAAAAACCCTTTAACTTTTGGACATGACCGGAGGCTTCACCCTTCTTCCACATCTTCTGACGGCTGCGGCTGTAAAACCAGACCTCCCCAGTAGCAAGGCTTTTCTCCACGGCTTGCCGGTTCATCCAGGCCATCATTAAAACTTCTTTTGTGTCTACCTCCTGCACAATGGCAGGAATAAGACCCGCTTCGTTAAACTTTAAGCTCTCAATAGCAAACTGCAATTGTAAATCCCCCTTAGAAAAACTTCACGCCCGTTTGCCGTTTCATATAATAACTGTAAGGTTAATATGGGGTATGGTGCTATCCACCGCAATTAAGTTCCATGCTCTGCGACATTATTATTTTCTGATATGCCAAAAGGGACAAACCCTTTCGTTACATCCTCACAGGAATATTGCGTGCGGCTAGATATTCTTTAGCTTGCCGGACGGTGTACTCCCCGAAGTGGAAAATGGAAGCTGCCAGGGCGGCGTCCGCCAAGCCCTCCGTAAAGCCCTCGGCAATGTGTTGCAGATTCCCTACGCCACCGGAGGCAATGACGGGTATTTTTACGCTGCGGGCAATGGTTCGGGTGAGAGCCAGGTCGAAACCTTCTTTGGTGCCATCCCGGTCCATGCTGGTAAGTAGGATTTCCCCAGCCCCCAGTTCCTCTGCTTTCATGGCCCATTCAACAGCATTGATACCGGTAGGAGTGCGTCCCCCGTGGGTGTAGACTTCCCAGTGACTGTCCCCTACCTGTCTGGCATCAATGGCTACGACAATACACTGGCTGCCAAACTTAAGGGCCCCTTCTGAAATAACCTGGGGATTTTTAATGGCTGCGGTGTTGATGCCAATCTTATCCGCTCCGGCTTTTAGCATTAACCGCATATCTTCCACCGTACGGATGCCGCCGCCAACCGTGAAGGGAATAAACACCTCTTCCGCGGTACGTCGCACCACTTCCAACATGGTGGCCCGGCCATCGGAGGAAGCGGTAATGTCCAAAAAGACCAGCTCATCGGCCCCTTCACGATCGTACAGCGCGGCCAGTTCCACCGGGTCGCCGGCATCTCGTAAATTGACAAAATTAGTCCCCTTGACCACCCGACCACCGGTAACATCCAAGCAGGGGATAATTCTCTTCATCAGCATAGACTTACCCCTCCCCCCGGGCGATGGCGAGAGCTTCCGGCAACTGAACCGCTCCGGAATAGAGCGCTTTACCCATAATGGCACCCACTACCCCATCAGCTGTCAGTTCTTTTAAAGCTCTGATATCCGCCAAAGAGGAAACACCACCGGAGGCAATCACCCTAAGCCCACTGGCTTTGGCTAACTCACCTGTGGCAGCCAGATTGGGACCGGAGAGCTTGCCGTCCCGCCGAATATCCGTAAACACAATGGTGCCAATACCCCATTTCTTTACTTCCAGGGCCAATTCCAGGGCCGTTTTTTCTACGGTTTCACCCCAACCCTGAATGGCAACCAGACCATCTTTGGCATCAATCCCCACTAAAATTCGCTCACCATATTTCTCTACTGCCTCTGCTACGAATTGAGGCTCTAGAATAGCAGCACTCCCTAAAATCACTCTCTGGACACCTAACGATAGTAAATCCTCAATGGTTGCCAGGTCCCGAATACCGCCCCCTACCTGCACCGGCACATTCACTGCCTGCACAATTTGGGCAATGGAATCCCGGTTCCGGGGCTGTCCGGCAAAGGCGCCATCTAAATCCACCACATGAATAAACTCGGCCCCTTGCTCCTGCCATGTTTTAGCGGTACTGCCTGGGTCCTGGGAATAAACGGTGGCAAGATCCATGCGCCCTTCAATCAGTCGTACACACTGGCCTTCCTTTAAATCGATAGCAGGAAATAAAATCATGACTTCACCAGCTTTCCGAAATTTTGCAAAATGCGTAGACCCAGGTTGCTACTTTTTTCCGGGTGGAATTGAATGCCAAAGACATTGTCCCGCCCTACCACCGAAGCAAAGGGTAGCCCGTATTCAGTACGAGTAATGGTCAGTTCCGGGTCAGCTGGTTCCACATAATAGGAGTGTACAAAGTAAAAGGCCGAACCATCGGGAACTCCCTCCAACAAGGGGCTGGCTTTCTGTTTTACCGCCTGGTTCCAACCCATATGGGGTACCTTTAACTGACCTTCGGGAAAGCGTCTTACCTTGCCCGGAAAAATCCCCAATCCCTGGGTATTGCCAAATTCTTCACTGACATCAAAAAGTAACTGCTGCCCCAGACAAATACCCAAAAAAGGCTTCCTGGCCGCCACTACCCGCTGAATCACTTCTATCATGCCAGACTTTTTTAAATTCTCCATAGCATCGCCAAAGGCACCTACTCCCGGCAGCACCACTGCCGGAGCAGCCTCCACAGCGGCCGGGTCCTGTACAATCGAGGCCTCACAGCCGACCCGGGCAAACCCCTTTTGTACGCTGCGCAAATTGCCCATGCCGTAATCAATAATGGCAATCACATTACAGCACCCCCTTGGTGGAAGGAATTCCGGTCAGGCGATTATCCTTCGCCATGGCCTGCCGTAAGGCACGGCCCACTGCCTTAAAAGCCCCTTCAATAATGTGGTGGGTATTGTGTCCGCTGAACATCCGAATATGTAAGGTGATACCACTATTGAGGGCCAACGCGCGGAAAAACTCCTTCACTAATTCTGTATCAAAGGTGCCTACTTTGGCAGCCGGTAAGGGTAAATCCATTTCCAAATGACCCCGACCACTGATATCCACGGCTGCTAGGATTAGAGCCTCATCCATGGGTACCAGGGCATGACCATAGCGAGTAATCCCTGCCTTATTGCCTAGGGCGCTCTTAAGAGCCTGCCCTAACGCAATCCCCACGTCTTCCACGGTATGATGATCGTCGATATGGGTATCACCATTAGCCTCGACGATCAAATCAAAGGCCCCGTGTTTGCTAAGCAGGTTTAACATGTGATCGAAAAAGCCTACCCCGGTGGTCACCTGGTATTCACCGGTACCATCCAAGATAAGGACCAGCTTAATTTGCGTTTCTGTGGTCATCCGTGCCACTTCTGATTTGCGCTCCGGGGCCACCTTATTCCCCTCCTAACTCTGCAAGCACTGCAGACAATGCCTGGATAAATCGCTGGTTTTGTTCCGGGGTTCCCACAGAAACTCTGAGAAAGCCTGGCAATTCTGGGCCACCCAGTTTGCGAATCAATATCCCTTTGTCCAGCAGCCCCTGATAAACTGTTTTGCTTTCGTAATTAGTTCGGAAAAGAATATAATTGGTTACCGAGGGATAGGGTGTAACCCCTGCCATCCCTTGCAGTTCTTGCCAAAGCTTATTGCGACTCTCAATAATGTCTTGGATTTGCTGGGCAAAGACTTCCCTGTGCTGCAGTACCAACCTAGCAGCTGCTTGGGAAAAGGAGTTTAGATTGAAAGGTTGCTTCACTTTTTTAATTTGGCGCAGCACATCTGGGTTACCAATCATATACCCCACCCGCAGTCCAGCCAAAGCATAGGCCTTGGAGAAGGTACGCAGGATCACTAAATGGGGGTAACGCTGCAGCAACGGTAAACAATCCTGCCCACCAAATTCCAGATAGGCCTGATCAACCACCACGAGGCAGTTCACCGCTTGCAGTACACTTTCTATTTCTTCCAAGGTAGAGGCGTTGCCGGTGGGGTTATTAGGTGAACAAATGAACAGCACGCGGGAATCTGGTTTCCGAGCATAGCACAAGAGAGCAGGTACATCCAGGGAAAAATCCTCCCGGCGGGGTACCGGTATGGGTTTTGCCCCGGCCACCAAGCAATGAATACGATACATGGAAAAGGTGGGATTGGTAATGAGTACCCGACCACCGGTACCAAAGGTAAGCAGAATGTTTAGGATTAACTCATCAGAGCCATTCCCTACCATAAGTTGCTCCGGGCTTACCCCTACATAGGCTGCAATATCCCGGCGCAGAGCGACGGCTTCCCCGTCGGGGTAACGGCTGAGCATTTCATCAGCAATCAATTCCCCCAACCGCTGTGCTACCTCTGCAGGAAAGGGATAGGGATTTTCATTGGCATCTAGCTTTACCACATCGGAATAGAGGTGAGCATCATAGGCTACCAACTTATCCAAATCTTTCCGAACGATACTACTTAAATCAAAGGGAAACACCATCTTCACTTCCTTTCAACCGCACTCTAACAGCATTGGCATGGGCTTGCAGTCCTTCAACCTCAGCGAGACGAACAATATCCGGTCCCAGCTGCAGTAGGCTTTCTTTGGAAAAAGAAATCACGCTGGATTTCTTCATAAAAGTATCCACGTTTAAAGGAGAATAAAACCGGGCAGTGCCACTGGTGGGCAGTACATGGTTGGGCCCAGCTAAATAATCTCCCACTGGTTCCGGTGAGTAAGCACCCAGGAAAATAGCACCGGCATTTTTAATCTGTCCCAAACATTCGAAGGGTTGTGCTACCAGTAGTTCCAGATGTTCCGGGGCAAACTGGTTGGCCAAGGCCAGGGATTCCTGAAGTCCGTCGGTAATCACGATGGCACTATAGTTGGTTAGCGCTGACCGGGCTATCTCCTGCCTGGGTAGCTCTGTAAGTTGCCGTTCCAATTCCTCGCCTACTTTAATGGCCAGGTCTTCATCATGAGTCAGGAAGATGGCCGAAGCCAGACGGTCATGTTCTGCCTGGGAAAGCATATCCGCTGCGGCATATTCCGGGTTGGCCGATCCATCCGCCACCACCAACACTTCACTGGGACCAGCCAGCATATCAATACCCACTTGACCATAAACCAGCCGTTTCGCCAGCGTAACATAGATATTACCCGGCCCGGTGATTTTATCCACCCGTTGGATGGACTCTGTGCCATAGGCTAACGCTGCCACCGCCTGGGCCCCGCCCACTTTGTAAACTTCATCCACCCCTGCCTCGGCTGCTGCCACTAGGGTATAAGGATTAACACTGCCGTCTGCTTGAGGAGGCGTTACCATGATAATCCGACCAACGCCGGCCACTTTGGCCGGAATAGCGTTCATCAGCACCGAGGAGGGATAGGAAGCGGTACCTCCAGGTACATAAATACCCACTCGTTCCAGGGGAAGGATAAGCTGCCCCAGGATAGTGCCGTCCTGTTCAGGCTGAAACCAGGAGCGCGATAATTGTTTCTGGTGGAACTTTTCAATCCTGTCCTTAGCCAAGCGAAGGGATTTTAAAACCTCTTGATCCACCGCTGCATAGGCCTGCTCCATTTCTGCAGGGCTTACTTTTAACTGGGCAGTACTCAGGCTAGCACCATCAAAACGCCGTGTGAAGGCACAAAGGGCCGCATCGCCGGTTTGCCGAACCTCTTCCATAATTGCCGCCACTCGGGCGGCCAATTCATCTATGTTTGTGATGCGTTTATCTAATAAGGAACTCAGTTGTTCTGCATCCGTTGCCTTGATGATCCTAATGACACCCATCCAGTATGCCCTCCTCCACAATTTGCCGCATTTTCTCCACCAGCGGATTGATTCTCTCGCTTTTTAGGCGGTGGCTAACCCGGTTGGCGATTAAACGTGTGGTAGAGCTTAAAACATCTGCAATGGGTACCAGCTTGTTTTCCTTCAGCGTACGACCGGTGGAAACCAAATCCACAATCATCTCTGCCAAGCCAACAATGGGGGCCAACTCGATATTTCCATGCAGTTTGATAATTTCCATCTGCATACCCTGGCGGCGGAAAAATTCCTCTGCGATATGGGGGAATTTAGTAGCCACCCGGGTTTGGTTCCATTGCTGCAATGCTTGCTCCTTGCCTTCCGGTACAGCTACCATAAAGCGGCAGCCACCATATTTTAAATCCAGCAATTCATAAACATCCTTATGCTGTTCCACAATCGTATCTTTTCCCGCTAATCCTAAATCCGCGGCACCATATTCTACATAGGTGGGAATATCCGTTGGGCGACAGATAATAAACCGCACCGCATCCTGCTCAGAATAAAGTAACAGTTGACGTCCTGGATTTTGAATCGCCTCTATTTGTAAACCAGCCAAACCAAGTAACTTGACCGAGGGTTGGTATAGGGTGCCCTTGGGTAAAGCAATGGTTAGCATTTCTCTGGCTGCAACCAAGTCTACATCACCTCTTTAGTTTATTAAACTATTAATATGGTAGATTAGTATTGAAGTGGTGTCAAGAGGGAATTTTTTATGAAAGATGAGATGGATAATACCATACCCTGAACATATTTTCTTTACTTGCTATAGCAAAACGCCGGTTGCCCGGCGTTTTTTTACACAGTAAATTCTTCTTGATTCCCATCAGCATAGAAATAAATCACCCGGGACGCCCCTAGGGTACGTGCTTCGGACTTTGCTCTATTTGGGGGGTACTCAAACAAAGCCGTTACCACTTTCAGTCCACTATTTCTTAATTCACGTGCTGTCGTCAGTGCTTTCGCCATACTTTCGTTTTCCCAAGCCACCAGCACGTCAGGCATAGGCTCTTGAGGTATACCCTGTAGTCTTTCCAGGGCCACCAGCACCCGATCTAAATTCACGGCAAAACCGGTGGCTGGCATGGGATAGCCATAGTTAGCCAGTAATTGATTATAACGGCCACCACCACAGATGGGAAAGCCCACAGCCACAGTGTAGCCCTCAAATACCAGACCGGTATAATAATCCAAGCCTCTTAAAAGCCCTAAGTCTAAAGTAATATATCTTTCAACACCATAACAGCTAAGCCCCGCATATAATTGCTGCAGGTTGAGAATGGCATCCACGGCGGGACCCTCCTGGGCTAGTTCCCTGGCCTTATCTAAAATTTCCGGTCCTCCCCGAAGTTCTATAAGGTCCAGCGCCCGTCTGGCTTCTTCAGGGGTAGCAGCATGGGCAGCCAGTATTTCTTCCACTCGGACAAAATCTTTATTCCCCAATGCCTCTTTCAGGTATTGAGCCGCTTCTTCAGGTAAATTCAATTGCGTAACCAAGCCATGAAAGATTCCCACGTGTCCAATGCTGACTTGAAAATCGCCCAGACCGGTTTGCTTCAGATATTCAGTAACCAGGGCCACCGCTTCGGCATCGGCTTCCGGTGAAGAAGCGCCCATCAATTCCACCCCGGCCTGGTAAAACTCCCGCTGCCGTCCCACCTGGGGCTGCTCGTAGTTAAATACATTAGCCAGGTAAAAAAGTCTTAGGGGTGGGGTGATTCCTTTCATCCTGGTGGCCACCAGCCGTGCCATCGGACGAGTCATATCCGGACGCAGGGCCATCAGATGCCCTTGACGATCGAGAAATTTAAAGAACTTATCTTCCTGTATTTCTTCTGAAGCTAGGTTCTCCATGTACTCAAAGGTGGGGGTAACCACTTCTTGATAACCCCACCCTTCCACTAAACTAGCAAATTGATCTTTTAAACTGCGCATCAAATGAGCTTCCGCAGGCAAGACATCTCTTACCCCAGGAGCCAGTCTGCCAAATCTACTGGATGTCATTGCTTCACCTCTTACGATTCTTGAATGTCTTCCACCAAAGGACTGGGGTCCGGCAATCTGGACAACACCAGCTTATAGCCATCGGCACCGTAATTTAGGCAACGTTTTACCCGACTGATGGTGGCCGTGCTAGCACCCGTTTTCCCCGCTATTTCACCATAGGTGCGATTCGCCTCTAACATCTTGGCCACTTCCAAGCGCTGAGCCAGAGAATGTAGCTCAGCCACGGTACATATATCCTCAAAAAACCGATAGCATTCATCATTATCCTTCAGGGCGAGTATCGCCTCAAAAAGACGATCATTAAGAGGCGCTTTTAATTTGCCATGATAACCCAAAGGAAATCCCTCCCTTTACACCTAATATTATGACCAGGAAAAGCATTCCCCATCTATATCTTGTTCCCCTTTTCGACGTTAACAAGATAAATCCTTTATTATTTTATTACTTTAAAGAAACAAAATTGCCGGTTGCTTGGAAGAACAACCGACAATTAGTTACTCTATTTAGTTTTAACCATCTAGTAGCTGTCACATAAAAACCGGTCTTTGGCTGTTGGCCATTCTATCGATTCACGGCCTTTTGCCCGATATCTTTGCGGTAGTGTGCACCCGCAAAGTGAATGGACTCTACTCCCTGATACACCCGCTTGATGGCCTCTTGTATGTCTTTCCCGGTGGTAGTTACGCCCAGTACGCGACCACCGGCAGTTACTACCTGACCCTCCCGACTGGTGGTTCCGGCATGGAAAACCACCACACCTTCAGGAACTTTTTCAAAGCCTGTTATCTCCTGGCCCTTCTCATAGCTGCCTGGGTAGCCCGCAGCCGCCATCACCACACAGACCGCTGCCCCATCCTTCCACTGGACTGATTGTTCAGCCAGTCTTCCTTGCAAAATGGCTTCGATAATATCCACCAGATCCGTCTCTAGCAGACTTAACACGGGTTGCGTCTCAGGATCACCAAACCTGGCGTTAAACTCCAGCACCTTGGGTCCGGTTGGCGTCACCATCAATCCAGCATATAAAACACCCCGGTAGGGTCTACCTTCTGCTGCCAGGGCCTTCACTGTGGGATAAAGGATGTCCCTTTCCACCGCCTCGGCCAATTCCGGTGTATAAACCGGAGCCGGTGCATAGGCTCCCATGCCACCCGTGTTCGGACCGGTATCCTGGTCCCCCACCCGTTTGTGATCCTGGGAGGACACCAAGGGTACGATGGTTTGCCCATCCACAAAGGCCAATACACTAACCTCTTCGCCCTCTAAAAACTCCTCTATAACCACCCGGTCCCCGGCCTGACCAAAGGCCCGCTCCGCCATGATAAAATCCACTGCCGCTAAGGCTGTTTCTTCATCCATGGCTACAATGACACCCTTGCCCGCTGCCAAGCCATCTGCTTTAATCACGCAGGGGGCACCGTACTGCTTCACATAAGCCCGGGCCTCCTTAGCGGTATCAAAGGTAGCATAGCGAGCCGAGGGAATGTTATATTTGGCCATGATATCCTTGGCTAATGCCTTACTGCCTTCAATCTCAGCCGCAGCTCGGGAAGGCCCAAAAATTTTCAGTCCCTGTTGCTGAAATATATCCACAATACCATTGGTCAGGGGAATTTCCGGCCCCACCACTGTTAGGTCAATCTGTTCCTGTTGGGCAAAGGTCAAAAGTCCGGGAACATCCTCCGCTTGGATATTGACACAGGTTGCCATTTGGGCAATCCCGACATTTCCCGGTGCACAGAAAATTTCTTTTACCTTCGGACTCTGGCGAAGTTTCCAGACCAAAGCATGCTCCCGGCCACCGCCGCCCACCACCAATACTTTCATGTGCGTTCACTCCACTCCTAATGCTTAAAATGCCGGATGCCGGTAAAAACCATAGCGATGCCGTGCTCATTGCAGGCTTTAATGGATTCTTCATCCCGAATAGAACCGCCAGGCTGAATAATGGCTGTAATACCAAACTTGGCTGCTTCATCCACTGTATCCCGGAAGGGGAAGAAGGCATCACTGGCCAATACAGAGCCTGGAGCCTTCTCCCCAGCCTGCTGGTAAGCAATCCGGGCAGAACCTACTCGGTTCATCTGGCCTGCTCCGACTCCGATAATCTGTCCCTCTTTCGCCAAAACAATGGCGTTGGATTTGACGTGTTTCACCACGGTCATAGCCAACAGCAATTCCTTCATTTCTGCCGGGTTAGGCTGCCTTTCGGTAACCACCTTTAACTCCTCAGGATGAACAACCACTCTGTCTGCCTGCTGTACCAGCAAACCGCCGTTAACCTTCCTCACTTCCAGCTCATCTGAGGTCTGCTGACCGAGATCGCCGGTTTTCAGGACTCTCAGGTTAGGCTTTTGAGCTAAGATTGCCAAAGCCTCTGGGGCAAAATCCGGTGCCACAATAGCCTCTAGGAAAATTTTTGCCATCTCGGAAGCAACCTCAGCATCTACTTCTCTATTCAAGGCTACGATACCACCGAAGGCGGAAACAGTATCTGTCTCATAGGCCTTACGGTAAGCATCCACCAGGGTTTCGGCCACAGCCGTACCGCAAGGGTTATTGTGTTTAATAATAACGACACAGGGCTCGCTGAATTCCCTTACTAATTCCAGGGCACTGTTGGCATCTAAAATGTTGTTGTAGGACAACTCTTTCCCGTTAAGTTGCCGGGCATTCGCAATGCAGGGACCAGTCACTGTAGGGTCTTGATAAAAGGCTGCCCGTTGGTGGGGGTTCTCCCCATAACGCAGGTTTTGTGCCTTTACCAAGGACAGGTTAAGTTCCGGCTGGAATTCTTCCTTCCCAATCACCCCAGAGAGATAATTGGCAATGGCTGTGTCGTAGCTGGCTGTATGGGCAAAGGCTTCCCGAGCTAATTCCAGCCGTAAGGATTCTCCCAATTTCCCGTCCTGCTGCAAAGCTTCCAGCACCTGACCATAGCGGTCGGGATTCACTACAATACCCACATAGGCGTGATTCTTCGCTGCTGCCCGCACCATCGTAGGTCCGCCAATATCAATGTTCTCTATGGCATCAACCAAGGTGACCCCGGGCTTAGCAATGGTTTCCCGGAAGGGGTAAAGATTAACCACTACCAGATCAATGGGAGTAATGTTGTGTTCTTGTAGTTGCTGCAGGTGTTCTTCGTTACGCAGGGCCAGGATACCGCCGTGAACATTGGGGTGCAGAGTCTTCACCCGGCCTCCCAGGATTTCTGGAAACCCTGTTACATCCGAAACATAGGTTACTGGCACAGCTGCTTCCCGTAGGGTTTTGGCGGTGCCCCCGGTAGATACGATCTCCACTCCTAGGGCAGCTAAACCCCGGGCAAACTCCACCAGTCCCGATTTATCTGAAACACTGATTAACGCCCGTTTTATCACTAACATCCCGCCTTTCGAAACTCTTATCTAAAAAGAGAGGCATTTAAAACAATAAAAATATGCGTCGCAGGGTGAGGTGTTATCCATAGCCAACGACTTTGTTTTGAAGGATAAATGAAAGGTTAGTTCGGGTATGGTGTTATCCACGCTCAACTCCGTACTCCGCGTCGACAACACTAAGACTCACTACGGGTGGAATTAGGGTCGCCTCAATTCAACCTCCTGTTTCAGTTCGGCTAGCGCGCACGTCCTGTGCGCGCTCCCCTAATTCCACCCTCCGTTCGTCAAGTGTTGTTCACGACGCTCCGCAAGTCGTTCGCTACGGATAACACCATACCCTGCGACGCATTTACTTTTTTCTTTTTAGCTAATTCAACTCGGTTTACTCTTTGTTTTTACCACAACCTGCCGCCCCTGAATTTCTAATCTACCTTCCGCAAATAGCTTTACCGCTTGGGGATAAAGTCTATGCTCTTGTTCCAGAATTCTGGCAGCCAGGGTTTCTTCCGTATCGTCGTCTAATACCGGTACCGCAGCCTGTAAGATAATCGGACCGGTGTCCATTCCTTCATCCACAAAATGAACTGTACAGCCCGATATCTTTACCCCATAGTGCAGCGCATCCCTTTGACCGTGCAGTCCTGGAAAGGATGGAAGCAAAGCGGGATGGATGTTCATAATGCGGTTGGGGAATGCCTTTAGCAGTGGTTCACCCACCAAACGCAGATAGCCCGCCAAACACAGAAGTTGTACTTGGAACTGTTGCAGGATACGGACAATGGCCTGCTCATACTCCTCTTTGTTGGGATAGTCCTTTACCGGCACACTGTAAGCAGCAATCCCCGCAGCTCTGGCCCTTTCCAGGGCATAGGCTCCCGGCTTATCGCTGATCACCACCACAACTTCCGCTGGAAGCAGACCTGCCTGGCACTGATCTAGTATGGCTTGCAGATTAGAGCCTCGTCCTGAGGCTAGGACACCTATACGTAGTTTCTCCATTACAAGTGACCCTCCTGTGTTGTCAAGGGGACGGTTCTGTTGACACATTAACCGCGAATATACTCCACACCAGGGCTTCCCGCTACCACCTTGCCAATTAGATACGCCCGCTCACCCTGGCTGGCTAATTCCTGCAGAATATTTTCTGCCTCCAGGGCAGGAACCACCAGTACCATGCCGATGCCCATATTAAAGGTGCGCAGCATTTCCGCCTCGTCGACCTGGCCAATTTGTTGAATTAGCTGAAATATCGGCAATACCGGCCAAGCGTCACGGTTCAGTACCACCTTAACACCTTTAGGCAAGACGCGTGGAATATTCTCAGTCAGCCCGCCCCCGGTAATGTGGGCCATCCCCTTGACAGTGTATTTTCCCAGCAGGGGTAGCATAGCCTTCACATAAATCCTGGTGGGACTTATTAATTCTTCCCCCACGGTACAACCCAAAGCTTCCACAAAGGTAGCTATCTCATACCCGGCCACTTCCAATAGAGCTTTACGAGCCAGGGAGTAACCGTTACTGTGCAATCCCGAGGAGGGTAAGCCGATTACTACATCTCCTGCCCCAATGGTGCTGCCGTCAATGATTTTTTGCCGATCTACCACACCCACCGCAAAGCCAGCGATGTCGTACTCTTCTTCGCCGTAAAAGCCGGGCATTTCCGCCGTTTCTCCACCAATCAAGGCACAGCCGGCCTGACGGCAGCCTTCAGCCACACCGGCTACAATGTCGGCTACCCTTTCCGGTACCAGCTTACCCACGGCTAAATAATCCAGAAAGAACAAGGGCTCAGCACCCTGCACCAAAATGTCATTGACACACATAGCCACGGCATCAATACCAATGGTGTTGTGTCGGCCCGTTAGCTGGGCCACCCGTAGTTTGGTGCCCACCCCATCGGTACCGGAAACCAAGACCGGTTCTTGATATTTCTTAGTGTCCAGGGCAAAGAGCCCGCCAAAGCCACCCAGATCGGTCAGTACGCCTGGCCGAAAGGTGCTGCGTACCGCTTGCTTCATTAAAGATACGGCTCGGTTGCCAGCTTCTATATCAACCCCTGCACTGGCATAGGTGAGGGGCTGGGATTTTGTTTCTGTCATCGGTACACACTCCCCTATTCCAGACTAAACTTAGCATTATCCTTAGACCGGGGCACTTCCACTGGGTAATTACCGTCAAAACAGGCCGTGCAAAAGTAATCTTGCTTCGGGGTAAAGATGTCCAGAAGTCCTTCTATACTTAGGTAATGCAGGCCATCGGCTTGAATGGTCTGCTTGATTTCCGCCAGGGGTTTTTGTGCAGCAATAAGTTGCTGTTCATCGGAGGTATCAATACCGTAATAGCAAGAGCGCAATACCGGTGGCGAGCTAATGCACAGGTGTACTTCCTTAGCTCCGGCTTCCCGTAACATAGCCACCAACTTCTGACTGGTGGTGCCCCGCACAATGGAGTCGTCCACCATCACCACTCGCTTACCCTCCAGCACTTCCCGAATGGCATTGAGTTTTAACCTTACGCCAATCTCCCGCATCTGCTGAGTAGGTTGAATAAAGGTACGGCCGATATAACGATTTTTCATTAACCCTTCTTCAAAGGGAATACCCGATTCCTCCGCATAACCTCGGGCCGCAGCCACACCGGAATCCGGTACAGGAATGACAATATCTGCCTCCACCGGATACTCTCTGGCCAACTGACGACCCATTTCCCTGCGTACCCGGTTCACATTAAAACCGTCCATGGTGCTGTCCGGGCGGGCAAAGTAAATGTATTCAAAAATACAATGAGCCGGGTTTTTAGCTTGCAATCCTTGGGTGGAGCTAAGACCTTCCCGATCTATACGAATGATCTCTCCGGGCTCAATATCCCGAACAAAGGTGGCTCCCACCGTGTTTAAGGCGCAGGATTCCGAGGCCACCACATAGCCCTTGTCCAAACGGCCCAGACAGAGCGGCCGAAAGCCATAGGGGTCTCTGGCCGCATATAATGCATCTTCGGTGATAACTAACAGGGAATAAGCTCCTTTAACATCAATCATACATTTCATCAAAGCTTCTTCCAAACTATTAGCATTGTAACGAGCAATGAGGTTAACCAACACTTCACTATCCGTGGTGGACTGGAATACCGAGCCACTGTAAGCCAACTGCGACCGCAGTTCTGCAATATTCGTCAAATTGCCGTTGTGGGCCAGTCCGATCATGCCCTTGGCATAACGGAAAACCAAGGGCTGCGCATTAAGGGGTTGGCTGCTACCGGTGGTCGAATAGCGAACATGACCGATGGCTACATGGCCAGTTAACTTGTCCAGGCAATGACCGGTAAAGACCTCTGGCACCAGTCCCATACCCTTTTGTAGTTCCACTTGTTGGCCATTGGCCACAGCTATACCGGCACTTTCCTGTCCCCGATGCTGCAAGGCATAGAGGCCATAGTAGGTTAGCTTGGCCACATCCAAACCAGAGCCATAAATGCCGAAAACACCACATTCCTCCACTGGCTTGTCTGGTAATACAAAGGGCTCTACTGCATTAGACATGGTATCGCCCCCCGCCAGGTCTCTGCTAGTTTAGCAACTGGCAGGTTCAACAAGTTCCCACCGCAACCGCTGCAACCGGGATTCACTACATTCAGCAGCAAAGAATCACCCGCCACTTTGCCCAATTGGGTATAGGGTACGCCGGCCTCTACCATTTTCTTTACCAGTTCCACCGAGTGTTCTTGATTTATTGAGATGATAATCCGGGATTGGGATTCGCCAAAGAGCAGGGCATCCCCCCTAAAGCGACGCACCATCGTAATGTCTGCGCCCAGGTTACCAGCCATACAACATTCTGCCAAAGCCACGGCCAAACCACCTTCAGCGCAGTCGTGGGCGGATTGGATCAACCCGCTCTTAATTTCTGCTAAAACCAATTGTTGTACTTTTTTCTCTAATTCCAGATTAAGAACCGGGGCATTCCCCTGTTCCAACCCGAAATGAATCTTCAAATATTCACTGCCTCCCAGTTCCGGCAGGTTTTCGCCAAGCAGGAAAATGACATCTCCCTCTTGTTTAAAGCCCTGGGTGCAGACCTTGTTCAAATCTTCTACCAACCCGACCATGCCAATGGTAGGTGTAGGGTAAATTGCATTGCCTTTCGTTTCGTTATATAAACTGACATTACCACCGGTAACCGGAGTCTCCAGATTCCGGCAGGCTTCAGCCATGCCTTCAACGCATTGCCAAATGGTCCACATTACTTCGGGTTTTTCCGGGTTGCCAAAATTGAGACAGTTTGTGACAGCCAGGGGCTTCGCACCGGAACAAACCAAGTTGCGAGCTGCTTCGGCCACCGCAATGGCGGCACCAGTTTTCGGGTTCAGGTAGCAGTAACGACCGTTGCAGTCCGTGGTCATGGCAATACCTTTGTTGGTATCCTTTACCCGTAGCACCGCTGCATCGGACCCAGGCCGTACCACCGTGTTGAGTCCCACCATATGATCGTACTGTTGGTAGACATACTCTTTACTGGCAATATTAGGTGAAGCCAAAAGCTTCAACAGCACCTCATTGTAATCATCGGGCATCGTCAGGGCATCCACGGGGTAATCCTGTACTTCTGCTAAATAGGCCGGTTTCTCCGTAGGACGATGATACACCGGTGCCTCATCAGTTAAGGCTTTGGCCGGTATTTCAGCCACTACCTTGTCGCCTTCCTTTAGGCGTAAGAGACCATCAGCGGTAACTTGGCCCACCACTACTGAGTCTAAATCCCACTTAGCAAAGATTTCTGTTACTTTCTCCTCGGTACCCTGTTGTACCACCAACAGCATCCGTTCCTGGGATTCCGAAAGCATCAGTTCATAGGGTGTCATGCCCTCTTCCCGGCGAGGTACCAACGCTAAATCCATTTCCAGGCCGGTACCGGCTCGGCTGGCCATTTCACAGGAGGAACTGGTGAGACCTGCCGCCCCCATATCTTGAATACCCACCACATAACCAGTTTTAATCACTTCTAGGCAGGCTTCCAGCAGCAGTTTCTCCATAAAGGGGTCACCCACCTGTACGGCAGGGCGCCTTTCCGCTGCCGCTTCGGATAATTCTTCGGAAGCAAAGGTGGCACCGTGAATACCATCTCGACCGGTTTTTGCACCCACCACCATCACGGGGTTGCCAACGCCGGACGCCACCCCTTTTTTAATATCCTTTTGGTCGATGAGTCCTACACACATCACATTGACCAAACAATTATCTTCGTAACTATCAGCAAAGTATACTTCGCCCCCCACTGTGGGTACACCAATGCAGTTGCCGTAACCACTGATACCAGCTACTACGCCATCGAAGAGGTAGCGTACCCGAGGGCTGTTCAATTCACCAAAACGCAGGCTGTCCAGCACTGCAATAGGACGGGCTCCCATGGTAAAGATATCCCGCAAGATGCCGCCCACACCGGTGGCTGCCCCTTGATAAGGTTCGATAGCCGAAGGGTGGTTATGACTCTCAATCTTGAAGACCACCGCTTGTCCATCACCAATATCAACAATACCGGCATTTTCACCGGGTCCTTGCAAAATGGCAGGTCCCTCAGTGGGCAAGGTTTTTAAAGCGGGCCGGGAGGTTTTATAACTGCAGTGTTCAGACCACATCACAGCAAAGATGCCAACCTCCACATAGTTTGGCTGTCGACCCAAAATAGTCACAATTCTTTCATATTCATCGTCGGTGAGGCCCATCTCGCGCCAGATTTGCGGCTCTAATGTCATTTAGCCACACCTCCTCTGCCACTGTTGTAAAAGGGATTGAAAAATAAGTTGACCGTTGGTATTGCCTAGGATGTCTTCTGCACAGCGCTCCGGGTGAGGCATCATGCCCAGTACGTTGCCCTGTCTGTTGCAAATACCGGCGATGTTATTAACGGAGCCATTGGGATTGGCTGCGGGAGTAATTTCCCCTTGGGGATCGCAGTAACGGAACAAAACTTGCTTATTCTCTTCCAGTTGCTGGATAGTAGCTGTATCGGCATAGTAGTTCCCTTCGCCATGGGCAATGGGAACACGAATCACCTGTCCTGCCGTTGCCAGGGAAGTAAAGGGAGTCTGATTATTTTCTATTCTTAAATGGGTATCGTGACAAAGGAACTGTAGATTTTTATTGCGATGCAAGGCACCGGGCAGCAGCCCCGCCTCGGTGAGAATTTGGAAGCCGTTACAAATGCCCAGCAAGAGCCCTCCCCTTTGGGCAAAGTCAATTACCGGTGTCATCACCGGCGAGAATCTGGCCACCGCACCGCATCTTAGATAATCTCCGTAGGAAAAACCTCCAGGCAGCACAATACAATCAAAACCATCCACGCTACCCGATTTATGCCAAATGTACTCTACCGGCTGCCCGGTGACAACTTTGATGGCGTGCAGGCAGTCGGCGTCACAATTGGAGCCGGGGAATACCACCACTCCAAATTTCACGCTTTACACCTCCACCAATTCAAATGTATAATCTTCAATGACCGGATTTACCAGCAGCTTGTCACACATATCCCGAACTTGCTTGGCTGCTGCGTCTTGATCTGCTACCTCGAGGTCCACTACCATATAACGGCCAATGCGAACCTCCGGTACATTTTGATATCCCATGGCATAAAGTGACTTACGGACCACACCGCCCTGCGGATCAAGAACACTTTTTCTAAGGGTAACGTAAATTTTGGCTTGGAACAACGCTAGTACCCCCTTTTTTGTGTTAAGCTTATAGTTTTGCTATTCTGTAAATTGGCTTTTTTAGATTTTATTTCAAAACTTTCTTTCCAAAGTGTAAGCCGGTTTTTCTTTTTCTTTCCATCAACTTATTCTTACCATTAATCGTAACAACTAGGTACTAATGGCTAAAGGTTCTAAATCGGCCCTACTCTCCACCGAGCCGCTTTAGCACTTCCTGATACGCATCTTCTACTCCGCCCATATCCCTGCGGAAGCGGTCTTTATCCAGTTTTTCTCCAGTGGTTTTGTCCCAGAAGCGACAGGTGTCGGGGGAGATTTCATCAGCTAGCAACACTTGACCATGGTGTAAGCCGAATTCCAATTTGAAGTCAATGAGGTCGATGTTGGCAGGAGCTAAAAATTCTCGCAGAATATCGTTTACTTGCAGGGAGATTTCTTTAATGATAGCCATTTGTTCCGGGGTGGCTAAATTCAGTGCAGCAATGTGAGAAGCGTTAATGAGTGGGTCACCCAGTGCATCATCTTTATAATAATATTCAAGAACCGTTTTCGACAGAAGCGTTCCTTCCGGTAAACCTACTCTTTTGGCTAAACTGCCAGCCACAATATTTCTTACCACTACTTCTACCTTGATAATTTCCACAGCTTTAACAACCATTTCACGGTCATTAATCAATTGCACAAAATGAGTGGCAATCCCCTTTTCCTCCAACATTTTAAAGAAAACAGCAGATAACTTGTTGTTTACCACGCCTTTGTTATCAATGGTGCCTTTTTTCTGACCGTTAAAGGCCGTGGCGTCGTCTTTGTACTCCACCCAATATAAATCGGGGCTGTCGGTACGATACACCTTCTTGGCTTTACCTTCATAAATCATCTCTAACTTCTGCACAGGAACTCCTCCCTCTTTTGAGCGGTGAGATGGGTGAGAGTAAGACTTAGGTTGTTAAAAATCTAAGTCTTACCTTATTACACTCACCTTATTTCTACATAGATTTAGACTCTATAACCCAAACCTTGCATAAATATCGTCAATATGGCCCAAGTGGTAGCTGTAATCAAAGAGGCTTTGTAATTCTTCGGAAGTGAGTTGTTGTTTGATAGCTGCATCGGCTTCCAGTAATTCAATAAAACGAGTGCCGGTACGCCAAGCTTCCATGGCATTACGCTGCACCAGTTCGTAGGCCTGTTCTCTGGTTAATCCCTTGTCTACCAAGGCTAGCAATACTCGTTGGGAAAATACCAAGCCCAAGGTTTTTTCCAGATTACGCTTCATGTTCTCTGGATACACCAGAAGTTTTTCCATAACGCCAGTAAATCGGAAAATCATGAAGTCCAGAGCGGTAGTACTATCAGGAATAATCACCCGCTCGGCAGAGGAATGGGAAATATCCCGTTCATGCCAGAGAGTCACGTTATCCAAAGCTGCCATAGCGTTGGCCTTCACCACTCGGCTGAGCCCGGAAACGTTTTCAGCGGTGATGGGGTTACGCTTATGAGGCATGGCCGAGGAACCCTTTTGTCCCTTATTAAAATACTCTTCCACTTCTAAAATATCTGTCCGCTGCAGGTTGCGAATTTCAGTGGCAAACTTATCCAGGGAGGCGGCAATGACAGCCATGGTGCAAAGATAATCGGCATGTCGATCCCGCTGGAGAATTTGGGTGGACACCCGGGCGGGTTTTAGCCCCAGCTTGCGGCAAACATACGCTTCGATGCGAGGATCAATATTGGCATAGGTTCCTACCGCACCAGAGATGGCCCCAACACTGACTGCCTTAATGGCCTGCTCCAAACGTTCAAGATTACGTTCCGTTTCAGCCACCCACAGCAGCATCTTTAAACCAAAGGTCATGGGTTCGGCATGGATACCATGGGTTCGGCCAATCATCAGAGTTTGACGATGTTCCTTGGCCTTTTCCAGTAACACCTCACGGAGACGCTGCAAACGCTTTAGGACATGTTCACCGGCTTCTTTCATACGAACACATTGCGCGGTATCCACAACATCAGAAGAGGTTAGGCCCATATGGATGTATTTAGAGTCTTCCCCAACGTTTTCGGCCACACAGGTTAAAAAAGCAATGACGTCGTGCCGGGTAACTTCTTCGATTTCTAAAATACGTTCTACGGTAAAGTAGGCCTTGGCCTTAATGTTTTCTACCGCTTCAGCCGGAACCTGACCCAGTTCCACCATGGCTTCGCAAGCAGCAATTTCCACATCAAGCCACTTTTGAAACTTGTTTTGATCCGACCAGATATGTTTCATTTCAGGTAAGGTGTAGCGATCAATCATGGAATCGGTTCCTCCGTTCATATGAACTATAACTATTTATTCGTCTCGTGCCCTATAGGGTATAAGTAGCCTTCAACACCTAGCTCCTTTAGGCGTGCATCCTTTGCTTCTACTTCCCGAGCCAAATCCTCTTTAAGCTGTCGAAGTTTGTTTGCCAATGCTTCATCCGCTGTGGCCAGTATTTGTACTGCCAGTATGGCTGCATTTTTCGCCCCGTTAATGGCTACCGAGGCCACAGGAATTCCTGGCGGCATCTGGGCAATGGAATACAGAGCATCTACCCCATCCAATGCACCGGATTTAACCGGCACCCCAATCACGGGTAGTATGGTGTGAGCCGCAATAACGCCAGGCAGGTGCGCTGCCAAGCCAGCAGCAGCAATAATTACCTTGAGGCCTCTGTCTTCAGCCGTTCTAGCATAGGTAGCTGTTTTTTCTGGTGCCCGGTGAGCAGAAGAAATGGTTAGTTCATAAGAAATCCCCATCTTATCGAACAGCTTGACAGCGTCTTTCATCAAGGGCAGATCAGAGTCACTACCTAGTACAATACCAACCTGAGGATTCATCGTTCAAACCTCCTAAACTTATTCTCCACCTAAGAAAACAAAGCGAGCAACAATGATGACAAAGAGCAGATACATCATCCAGTGAACCTCTTTAGCCCGGCCGGACAACACTTTTAAAATAGTGTAGAAAATGATCCCAGCAGCAATACCGTTGGCAATATTATAAGTTAAGGGCATTAAAATCAGTGTCATAAAGGCAGGAAACCCTTCGGCAAAATCATTAAAATCGATTTCACTGATAGCAGATACCATCAAAAGTCCGACAATGATTAAAGCAGGAGAAGTGGCGGCACTGGGAATTAAACCGGCCAGCGGTGCAATAATCAGCGCCAGCAGGAACATCACACCGGTGGTCACAGCGGTCAAACCGGTACGTCCTCCTTCGCCTACACCGGCAGCACTTTCTACATAAGAAGTTACGGTACTGGTACCCATAAAGGAACCAAAGGAAACACCCAGTGCATCCACCAGCATAGCTTTACCAATTTTCGGGGACTGACCATTCTTATCTAGCAGACCCGCTTTGTTGGCGGTTCCTACTAAAGTACCGAAGGTATCGAACAGTTCCACAAAGGTAAAGGTAAATACCACTGTCCAGAGACCCATTTTCAAAGCACCCATAATATCCAGATGGCCTACATATAAACCACTGAAATTAGGCATGGAAAAGGGGGTGAAATTTTCGGGGATGACGGTAACTCCCATAGGGATACCAATCAGAGTGGAAATAACAATACCAATTAACAGGGAGCCCTTTACTTTTCTCGCCATTAGAATAGCAGTGATGACTAGGCCAATAATCGCCAACATGGTAGAGGGGTTATGGAAGGAACCCATGAAAATGTTCCATTCGAAGAAATTTAGGGTAGCTACGCCGCCATCCTTCTGTAAGGCTTCCAGGGTAGGAGGAATGACGGGACCCGCTTTAATAATGGTAATTTCGGACATTTTTAAACCAACGACGGTGATAAACAAGCCGATACCAACAGTAATAGCCCGTTTTAGTGAATTAGGAATGGCCACCATCAAGATTTGACGAACCTGAGTTATTGTAAGAATAAAAAATATAATACCAGAAATAAATACGGCTCCTAGTGCAACTTGCCAGGGCATACCCACTCCCTGAGCAGCCACTGCAGCAAAGTAAGCGTTCAGACCCATGCCGGGAGCCAGTGCAATGGGGAAATTAACAAACAGACCCATGGCAATGGTAACAACACCGGCTGCCACAGCGGTGGCAAAGAACACTGCATTCTTATCCATACCGGTTCCGGCAAGGATATTGGGGTTGAGGAACAGAATGTAGGCCATGGTCATAAAGGTTGTTAGGCCTGCCACAATTTCAGTTCTAACTGTGGTTTTGTTTTCTTGGAGTTTAAATAACTGTTCCAACACGTGATGCTTCCTCCTTAGAATAAAAAAGATAATTTCGGTGTACCCAGTGTTCCTTGGTTTTTCCAGGTTATTATTACCTCTTACATTTTTTCCATACAAACAGAGGATGTAACAGCCATCTAAGAAAACCAAAAAAACCCAGAACGATAGATTCCAGCTCATCAGAGTGAAACCTACCGCCTGGGCTTTTATCCCTATCGGTGTAGCGTAAACGCCTGTACCGCTTGGACCAAACCAACCCCTCAGAGGCTGTGGAACCCTAGGTACACTTTCCCTCCGTAGTCCAGCAATTACGGTTGCCGGGTAGAAACGCTCAGGCCAATTCCCAAGCATATACGGAAAATATTCAATTTGCACAACCCAATAGTAACAAGACCAAGAACGTTTGTCAACGAGTTAGGACAAATTTTTACAATTTACAAATCGCGGGGCATAGAAAATAATATTGTCGCAGGGGATGGTGCTATCCATACTAACTTTTCAGTTATTATTTTCTTTTCTATACTTGCTCAGATACAATTAAATCAATAAATTGGAAATTGACGGTATCCACCAAGCCCCGGTTGGTAAGTCTTAATTCCGGCAGCACTGCCAAAGGCAACAAGGCCATGGTCATAAAGGGTGAAATTAAATGGCAACCCAACTTTTTCCAGGCCTGATCCAACTCTTCCACTAACTCTGCCACCTGTTCCACCGATTGGTCAGACATTAAGCCGGCAATGGGCAGAGGTAGTAAGGCAATCACTTGGCCGTCCCGTACTGCCACCATACCGCCACCTACCTCGACCAGCTTGTTCCCAGCCAGCGCCATATCGTTATCATTGGTACCGACCACTAACAGGTTATGGCTGTCGTGAGCGACGGTGGAAGCCACCGCTCCTGCCTTTAGGTGGAAACCCTTGACAAAACCTTTACCCATCGTTCCCGTGGCTTTGTGACGTTCAATAACAGCCACCTTGATGATATCTTGCGCCAGATCAATTTCTACTTCGCCCTGTTGTACCGGCAGCAGGCATTCACGGGCCAAGGTGCCCACCTTGGCTTCCATAATTTCCATGACACGCACCTGTACCTTGGTGGTTTCGGGGTTACTCGTGGAGACAATAAAGTCTTCCGGTTTTAAAGGTGCTGCCAGGTGCATGGACTGACGGGCAAATTCAGGATACGTTACCGGTGGCAGGTCTACCAACATACGTCCCCCTGCTGCCACCAGTTCTCCGTTAACCAAAACCTTTTCCACCTTCACTTTGGTTAGATCGCTAATGAGGAGAATATCTGCCCAGCGACCTGGGGAAATACTGCCTAAATCACGGTCCATGCTAAAGCACTGGGCCACATTAATGGTAACCATTTGGATAGCAGTCACCGGGTTTACCCCTTCCTCAATAGCCCTTTTCACAATATGATCCAAGTGGCCCAGAGATAGCAAGGTATTCGGGTGGGTATCATCACTAACCAATGTGGCGTAGCGGCTATCAATACGGTTTTCAGTAATGCTTTTAATGGTTTCTTTAACATCGTGCCAAGCAGAACCTTCCCTGAGCTGAGCATACATACCCAACCGCATTTTAGCCAAAGCATCCTCCGCCCGTACAGACTCATGGCAGCAACGAATGCCGGTGGACACATAGGCGTTTAACCCCTGACCGGTTTCTGGAATGGAAAAGTGTCCGGTGATGGTCTTGTTGGCCCCCAAGGTGGCCTGAAGTTCAGCATGAATGCTGGGATCGCCATACATTACACCGGGAAAATTCATCATTTCTCCCAGTCCGGCCACCGCTTCCCACTGCATCGCCTCCCGAATTTCATCCGGCCCCAGCACAGCACCGGCATCTTCAAAGGCGGGTGTAGCCGGTACGCAGGAAGGCATGGCTACGTAAACACGCAGCGGTACTTGTTTACCATCCTCAATCATTAATTTTATACCATCCATGCCCAGCACGTTGGCAATTTCGTGGGGGTCCATATAAATGGTGGTGGTCCCCCGGGGTACCACGCTGCGGGCATATTCTCGTACTGTCATCATACTGCTCTCAACATGGATATGGCCATCCATAAAGCCGGGGGTCAGATAATTGCCCTGACAATCGATCACCTGAGTACCCTCACCAATGGTATGGGAAGCATCTCCCACCAGAGCAATTCGACCGTGGGTAATAGCGATATCCATGTTCGGCATAATTTCCCCGGTATTTACATTAACCAGTCGGCCATTCTTTAAAACCACCTCTGCCGGTTTACGGCCCATAGCCACAAACGCCAATTCCTGTGTAACTTCCGCTAAAGAATATCTTTTTTTCATGTCGAACTCCTCCTACTGACTGATAGTATGAAAAGATTTTGCCTAAATTATCACTGGCAACTGGGCACAGCTTTAGCCAATTAGCCAATGGCCTTCATAAAAGCCCAGGCGGCAGGTCTCATCTTGATAGAGTGAAACCTGCCGCCTGGGCTTTTATTCCTAGCGGTGTAACGTAAAATCGCCTGTACCGCTAAGAGCAAAACCAACCTCCCGGAGGTTGTGGAACCCGCGGTATATTTTCCCTCCGTAATCCAGCCATTACGGTTGCTGGGTAGCAACGCCCGGGCCAATTCCTAAGCATATTGGCTATTATACTTAATAACTACTTTCTAGCAGTAAGGCTGTCTCCCCTTGCCAACAAAATAAACACCCTATTCTGTGGCGTTAAAAATCTGCTTGACTAAGGAGAAACGGTACAAAAAATCTGCCAATACCTCTAATTTATCGATTTCTTCATAAAACTCAACACTGGCTGCATTTTGCATTACCCGCAGCACTTTCGCCTTTAAAAGCAGCACTACCTCCGGCAGATGAAGCTCCAGTTTAATCTCCTGCCCCAAGGCTAAACGTTCTGGTGTAAAAAAATAGGCTCCTCCAGCGGAGACATTGATGGTCTTTGATTGAATCAGCCGAGCTTCAACTTCATAGGTCAATTTCAGTTCAATATTTAATCGAAGATACTTACGTCGTTCTTTGCTGACTAGGTCAACGGGTACGTGGATACAATAATATCCCTTGTGATTTTCCTCATCCATAAAGCAAATATAGCTCTCAAAGGATATTGGGCAGCTTACCTGCTGAACCATTATTTGCATCTGTTGGCCAGCTGGAAGACAACCTCGAGCTGTCTTGATAACTAAAAAGCTGCCGTAATTTGCCACAATCTCCCCAGCATACGCCAAGTCATCCAAAGAACAGATAATACTAATGGGCGTACCTGGGACAAAAGTATCCACTTTCGAGTTCATGCAACTACCCCTAACTAGATATCCGATATGTAGAAATTTGCCATATTTTTCTTTTATCCTTCTTTACATGGAAAATAGTTGGGAAAAATATCAAATAAAAAGAGTGGCCTATATAGCCACCCTAATAACAATACACCAAAGAGGTTAACCTTTACTAATACAAAAACCATGCCAGAAATTATGCGTGTAAAAACAAAAAAATGTATAATATTCGAACATCTCATCTCTAAAATGCATGTCTAAAATGACCAGCTGTTCTTTTTAGGAACAACTGGTCAAACTATTCATCCATAAAGAAGCTGTTTTTACCCTACTCCCACTCGCAAATTTAAAGCCTGTTCTAAACAATTCTGTTTATGTTTCGTGATAGGTTTTTACTCCATTTGATACCAGTTATCCACCTTCTCGATGTTCGCTGATATTGTGTTATCAAAAAGCTATCAAGGTTTTGTTATCAACCATTGTTAACTGGCAATGTCGTAGATGCTGCGTCCATCACCATAGTAATTATCATAAATGTGTTGATAAACCAATTCACACTTCTTGCGATAAAGCTCTGTTGAAAAAGAACGTGGAAGATCATCATCCAAAACTTTTTCTATTGTGTACAGGACTTCCGCACGAGCTTGCTGCTTTTTCCTCCAGTCAAGCACAAGTTTCTCGGTTTTTAGGGTTTCAAGTAGCTGGCGAGCCGCCACCTTCACTTGTTGCTTCTCCTTTTCGGTCAAATCAAACTCCGGCTTAGTCAAAATGTCGAATAAGGCCAATTGCTCTTCGGATAGATTCTCTTGAATATGACGTTTTTGTTCATCATTCAATGTTTCAGCCAAATCAACAAGATTCTTATAGATGATGTCAACATTTTTACTTCCCGAATTATATTCTTCAATCATCTTCTCAAAGCGCTCCAAATAATCAGCTCTGGTTCTGTTTTGAGCAACCATATTGAATAATACCTGCTCAATTTTTGTTTTCAGTTTTTGCATTTCCGTGTTCTTGTGCTTCTTAGCAAAACCCTGTCGCATCTTCTCAAAATCTAAGCCAGAAAGGTCTATAGTGTTTTCCGCATCCTCTGCTATGATATACCCCTCTGCATCAATTGACAAATCAAGCACCTGCTCAATGTCAGCCATTACATGGTCAATATTGGGTGGAGCCGTTAAAGAACGGATTTTTTCAGATAAACTCCTTAGCAGTTGACACACAGCCTCAAATTGATTTGCTTTCGCATCTGGCAAAATTGCTTTGAAAATACGCCAAGCCAAAGAAGCATATTGCATAAACTTTTTCTTTGTATCGTCCGAAGCGACCAAAGCATCAACCATATCGTCCATAAGGGCTATTTTCTCAAACCCTCTGGTTTCCGCGATAGTCCGATTTAGGTCAATATTGTTCTCAAGGCAGAAACCCTTAACTTGACTTATGGTTTCGATCATGTCATTTACAAGCTGTTCCTTGTTCTTAACCGGCACATCTATCCCACCGGTTCCGGGCTTTGCGTAAATAGATAGTGCCTTCTGCAAATTTCGAAATACGCCGACATAATCGACAATCAACCCATTTGTTTTACCCTCAAAAATACGGTTGGCTCTTGCAATGGTCTGCATAAGGGTATGGTTTCGCATTGGCTTGTCCAGATAAACAGTAGAAAGCGATTGCACATCAAATCCTGTAATCCACATGGCACATACAAAAACTATGCGCATCGGGTGTTCAGCATCTTTGAAATGCTCATCAAGCGTTTCTTTCTGAATACGCTTGCGGATAGGTAAGATATCAATATCTTTCTTTCGGAAATCGTCAACCTCATTTTGCGATGAGGATATAACAACAGCCATGTCGGTTTCTTCCATATAGCTGATTCTAATCTCCAAAGCCTTTGCTTCATTATCGCTTGCCGTTGCCAACTCTGATTTGAGTTTTGCCAGATATTTTGCCCATTCATTTTTTACCTTAAAATACATCTTTACAGCGGTCATTTTGTCAATGCTTACAACAAGCGCCTTCCCCATATAGCCTCTATTCATATAATGGGAAACGATATCCTCAGCGATTTTATCAAGGCGTTCTTCGCGGGTGATAAGATGATACTCGCGCAAAAACTCACGCTCCATCCGAGCCTCTTGGTCGTCATCCAGCATGGCATCTTCTATCACATGGTTCAAATCGTCGTTTAAGTCCTCATTGATAAGCTGCAATTCAGGTATGCGATTTTCATAGTAAAGCGGAACCGTCGCCCCATCCTCAATGGCGGCAGAAAAATCATATACACTTACATAATTCCCGAACACATCACGAGTAACTGCATCGCCCTGCATGAGCGGCGTTCCAGTAAAGCCGATAAAAGAGGCATTGGGCAACGCTCTACGCATATTCTGTGCCAGCGTATCATACTGGCTACGGTGCGCCTCATCCGTTATGACGATAACATCATCCCTGAGAGTGACAGGCTTGGCTACACCCTCCCATTGGAATTTCTGTATCAGCGTAAAGACCATTTTGTGGTCTTCTTTAAGCATTTGGCGCAACCCTTCGCAGCTATCGGCCTGACAATCCTCATTGATTGCACCAACAGAGCTAAAGGTTTTATAGATTTGGTCGTCCAAATCGTTTCTATCCGTTACCACAACAAACGTCCAGTTGCCCGGTATCTTGCGGAGTATCTTTTGAGTGAAGAAAACCATCGAAAAACTCTTGCCGCTGCCCTGAGCGTGCCAGAAGACACCCAACTTGCCATCACGGTTTTTAATGTCATGTACGGCTTCTATGGCATTATTTACACCCAAATACTGATGATTTTTAGGTACTATTTTTGCCACATCATCTTTGTAGAGAACAAAATTTTCTACAATATCCAAGAGCTTGCCGTGGTCACACACACCTCGAAGCATCGCTTCAAGACTGACCTTGATTTCTTCCTCCTCGGAATCTACCCTCTTCCATTCATTGAAAAAGTCGAGGGTAGATGTTATACTGCCGACCTTACTATGGCTACCGTTTGATAAGATAATCAGAGCATTGTACCAGAATATTTGCGGAATAGTGTCCTTATAATCGCGTAAATTGGCATTATAGGCATCAGCAATATTTCTATGATTTGCCTTTAGCTCCATAAACACAAATGGGATACCATTTACAAAGCCAACAATATCTGCGCGGCGCTTATAAATTGGACCTGAAGCCCAAAACTGATTGACCATAAGGTAATGATTGTTCTCTGGATTTTTCCAATCAACAATATAAACCCGACCATCTACCTGTTCGTCGTATTCATCTCGATATGTAACCGGCACACCATCCTTAAGCAATTGATAAATCTCCTGATTAGCCTTTAACGGACTGAGGCTGGAACGGTCTCTCGTTATCTCATTAACAGCGATATCAACAGCATCGAGATTTATGTGTGGATTGAGGTGCTTTATGGCATCACGAAGGTAGCGCGTTAAAACTACCTCAGAAGTAGTTTCACGCCCTAACGTGCCTTCCTTACCGAAGTCTTCATCATAACAATTTTTAGTTTCCCATCCTATGGATTGCAACAGTTCCATCGCCGGCTGCTCAACCAGATGGTCTTCGGTGTATGAGTTCATCAACTCACCCCTAAACTTGTTTAATCGTTATAGTTCTATCTTTGATACATCAATGTCGCCTGAAATTAGGCGTGGGAGAAGGTGGTCGCGGGTTTTGTGTAAAACTTCGTTCTTACTTTTGAGATTCCCGATGGAATTAAAGATATCAGTTAATATCTTGTTTAAGTTATCCACCAATTCTCGCGACAAAGCCGGTATCTCAAGCCTCGATATATCATCTGGATATACATGAGGCTGTGCCGAGCCTCTTTGCATAAAAGTAATTTGATTTTGCAAATCTTTCATTGCTACATAAAAATAATATACATTCTCGGTGTCGTTGATATCTATAAAAGAGCAGTCTGATGCCCATATATCAGCATGATATAAATTGACATATCCAGCATTTGCACCTGATGCGCTCACCGTTAATACGGGTGCTTTTGCATTTGCTCGATTATGATAATAAGCAGGCTGGATGCCACCTGCTACCACCGGAACATTACCTTCGGATATTGTGGCTTTGGTAATAGTTTTTCCACGTCTGAACCTTACAAGTTCTCCGAGCAGACAAGTGGTTTCCGATTTCAAGCTTTCATTTCGGTAGAGCTTCTGCGCCATTTTTTCCAGAATGGCAATGCGGCGATTGTTGTTTTCAATTAGGTTGTCGTATACAGTTATCATTTCTGCTATCTTGTCTTGCTCAGCTCTTTCATGAAAATTTATAATCTTAAGATTTTTGATATCTTTTACGTTTAGATGATGTACAGTAGCACCATTGGTTAGGGAGTGTATTTGTGCTTGCATTTCATTGCCAAGCAGACTATATAGCAGATATCGCGGATTTACGATATCACTATTCGGGCGAATCAAGACCGTTCTTTGCCCCAAACAAGGATAAAAATTTTCAGGGATAATAATTGCATTGCCAACAGGTGCTTCACGGGCAAAAATAATATCATCTTTCTGAGGAACCGCTCTCCTTGTCCATGCTTTGTATGTATCTTCATCAACAAGATTCAGATCATTGAAAATGATAAAACCTCGTCCAATGTTTGGCGTGCGTATTGACGGATATCCCGATTGCGAAGTCGGTGCGGTTTTGTGCTCACAGTCAAATATATCTACGCAGACAGATGATAATGTAACATCACTCATTCCCCTTCACCAGCAATAGAAAATTCTGTTCTATTGTCCTTACCAGTTCCTGGGCCTCACTATTCAACGATTGCAATTCGCTATTCAGCGCAGAGAAAGTCTCCCAAAAATCTTCTTCATCAAACTCTTCGACCGCAGTGCCCACATAGCGCCCCGGATTCAAGCTCCAGCCCTGCGCTTCAATTTCTTCAATGGTGGCAACCTTGCATAGCCCTGCAATATCTTGATATTTTCCATCAGGAAAATTTTCAGCAAGCAAAGTCCCGCTTCCATCACGAGTTTCAATATCCTTATTATGATAGAGCCGCACGATGTTGGCAATGTACTCAATCTGTTCAGGTGAAAATTCACGATGGGCGCGATCAATCTGTGTGAAGATATTGCGAGCATCAATGAACATCACCGTATCTTTTCTGGTATGGCGTTCCTTATGATTGTCGAAAAACCAAAGGGTACAGGGCAGTGTCACCGTATAGAAGAAGTTGGAGCCGATTGATATCATCACATCAACAGCTTGCGACTGAATAATCTTTTTACGGATTTCAAGCTCGCTGCCCCGTGCATCGGCAGCAGAATTAGCCATAACAAAACCAGCTTTACCTTGCCCCGGCTTCATGGCACTGTAAAACTCCTGAATCCACAGATAGTTTGCGTTGTCATTTGTCGGGATGCCAAAAGGATATCGCTTATCGCCTTTAATACGCTCTTTATCAACACCCTTTGCGTTGAAGGGCGGATTGGCCATGACATAATTCATTTTCTGATAGCAACCGTGTACATTTTGATAGTATGTATTAAACTCCTTTATATCGCCTTCTAATCCATGAACAGCAAGGTTCATTTTACATAGCCGGACGGTATCGGTGATGTTCTCCTGTCCGAATATACTAATATCACTATTAGCATTCCCACTATGTCGATTCACAAATTTTGCGCTTTGCACAAACATACCGCCGCTGCCACAGGCAGGGTCGAGAATATTCCCTTTGTTCGGTTCCAATATCTCTACGATAAGCTGAACCAGCGTGGTTGGCGTAAAAAATTCGCCACCTTTTTGCCCTTCGGACAAGGCGAACTTACTAAGAAAATACTCATATATAGCACCAAAGGTATCACCATTATGCTCTTGCATGTCAATCTCTGAGAATGTTTTCAAAAGAGATAGAAGTAGGTCTTTGGGCACACGAGTATAGTGTTTATATAACACATCTTTCAACTTTGGGTTCACTTCTTCAATATCTTTCATCGCCTGAATAACAGCTTGCTGGATATCTTCACCTTCTGGAAGATTAAGCAAATAATTATATCTCGCCTTGGGAGGCACAAACATTACACCGGGCAACCTTTGATAGTCAATTGCGCTCGGCTCTCTCCGGCTGTTTTCAAATTCTTTGTCAATCACAAGTGATGCCTGTGTAAAACGGTAATCTGCAAATCGCAAAAACACCAGCCCCAAAACTGGAGTAGCATATTCTGACGACTTCAATTTTGAATTAGTTCTCAGGGCGTCAGCAGCATCCCACAATTTTTTCTCAATTGAACTATTTAATACTGCCATATCTATTCCCCCTGATTATCTTCTTGAAGCATTTCTCGCGCCTTAATTCCATGTTTCTCACAGAAATCAAAAAACACTGAGCGAGTCATTTTGTTAGGATGAGTTTTTCCGTTTTCCCACCTATTGATGGTCGAAAAGCTAATTTGTAGGGCGTGTGCCATTTCCTCTTGGCTCATGCCCAGCTTTTCACGCGAATATTTGACGATGGAAGGAAAATTCATAAACATCACCCCACCGAAAAGTATAGCACATGACATAGCATTGTGTGTATTTTTCGGCAATTTTTTCCTCAGCCGGCCACATTGATAATCTGCAACTCCTTTTCTCTTGCATATCTCACCTGCGCTGTTCCCCCAGTCGGATATACTTGAGCACAAATGCAATAAGCCGACCTATCCACCATATATTGATTCCGCTTTTTCATGCAGCCGTCGGTGTAATCCTTAGAAGCATAAATAATCTCATCCGCTTCACCAATCAACCCACGATATAGCTTTTCTGTTCTGCGTTCCAAAGTTCATCTTGATTTCTTCAAGGAAAAGCAAATATCAGCCGGACGTTATACCCCATCTCCTTTTTCGCAACAATCAATGAGGCTGCTATCTGATCAAACCCAAGCGCACCTCCCTATATAAAGTTTGTTACGCCTTGACTGATGAGGTTATCTACCTCTTGGTTAAGGCGTATTATGATGCGCTTGATTTTATCTTTCGGCAATCTGCGATGCCCTGTAAAACAACATGTTTTAGCTTTTTCCATATTAATCAATCCCGTCTCAAAATATAATGGGCCTGTCGCAGTAAGACAGCCCCTTTAATATACGCTATGTTATTGTCTCCTTAACTCACACTATTTTATAAAAAACCCTCAATAACCGTTTTTATCTCTTTAAAAGGGAACTTTATTATTAATCCATACCATATTTAATGATTGAGGAAATCCCATGAATATATGTATTTATAGTAACATCCTTTTACCCCCAGTATCCCTTAGAAAAAGGATGTAATCGTCTATCAAATCCCTGGTAACATTAAATACTTTTAATTCTTCTAGGTTTACAAACTTACTAAATGTCCTGCAGCTCACCTTATAAAACTGAATTGTATACTCTGATAGATTGTTAACCTTTTGTTTCTGTAACTCCACAAATGCTAAATCCTGGTTCTTTAACATACTCTTTCGTTTAAGTCCATTTTTTGATTTCATAGTACCAGCTCCTTTGAGTTTCTCCTTTTGCTGGTAAAACAAAACTGGTGGTTTAGATGACCTAAAAAACAGTCAAAATTCTAAACCACCAGTACAAAGAAATCAAACCTATCTAACCCTTATAAACCAAGGCATTACGCCACCTCAATCCTACTCCCACTCAATGGTGCCAGGAGGCTTGGAGGTGATGTCATAAACCACTCGGTTAATCTCGGCCACCTCGTTCACCAGGCGAGTGGAGATATTGCCCAGGATGTCGTGAGGAATCTTAGCCCAGTCGGCAGTCATGCCATCGTGGCTGTAGACAGCCCGTACTACGGCAGCATAAGCATAGGTACGACCGTCACCCATGACACCAACACTGCGCATATCGGGCAGAACGGCAAAGTATTGCCAGATTTCCCTATCTAAGCCTGCCCGCTTGATTTCATCGGTAACCACGAAATCTGCTTCCCGCAAAATCTCCAGCTTCGGCTTAGTAATCTCTCCCAGAATCCTTACTGCAAGACCTGGGCCGGGGAAAGGCTGGCGCCAAACAATTTCAGCGGGTAGGCCTAATTCCTCACCCAGCCGACGAACTTCGTCCTTAAACAGCCAGCGTAGGGGTTCCACCAATTCAAATTTCATATCTTCGGGCAGTCCCCCCACGTTATGGTGGGATTTAATCACCGCTGCCGTGGCAGTGCCACTTTCCACCACGTCGGGATACAGGGTGCCCTGTACAAGAAAATCAATTTCGCCTAGTTTTCTGGATTCTTCCTCAAACACTCGGATAAATTCAGTACCAATGATCTTCCGTTTTTGTTCCGGGTCGGTAACACCCTTTAATTTTTCCAGGAAACGCTCGGAAGCATCCACATGCACCAGTTTAATATTAAATAAGTCACGGAAGGTCTTGACTACCTGCTCGGCCTCATTTTTCCTCAACAACCCGTGATCCACAAAGACGCAGGTGAGATTATCGCCCACTGCTCGGTGTACCAATACGGCTGCTACCGAAGAGTCCACACCGCCACTCAGGGCGCAAAGTACTTTGCGGTTACCTACCCGTTGCTTGACCTCCTGAATGGCTTCTGTGGAGAAAGAACCCATATTCCAGGTGCCACTGCAGCTACAGATAGCAAAGAGGAAGTTCTTTAATATTTCTGTACCCCTGGGGGTATGTAAAACTTCCGGGTGGAACTGCACTGCATAAAGACTTCTTTCTTTATTGGCCATGGCTGCAATGGGAGCCTTATCAGTGCTGGCAGTTATTTCAAAACCCGGAGGAACTGCCTCTACGCGGTCTCCATGGCTCATCCAGCATTCTTCATCTGCTGCCAATCCTTTAAATAAATTATCACACTGAACGATCTTCAGGTTGGTACGGCCATACTCGTGATCTTCTGCAGAAACTACTTTACCCTGCAGTTGGTGGGTCATGAGTTGCATACCGTAGCAAATGCCCAATACTGGAACACCTAGTTCGTATACCCGTGGATCAATGGTAGGTGCATTCTCCCCGTAAACACTGGACGGTCCACCAGAGAAAATAATACCCTTGGGCTGTTTTGCTTTAATTTTATCGATTGCTACGTTATAAGGTTCAATTTCGCAGTATACATTGCAATCCCTAATGCGGCGAGCAATAAGTTGGGTGTATTGCCCTCCAAAGTCCAGGACTAAAATCAGTTCCTGTTCGGCTAAAGACATGCCATGTCCTCCTTAAATCTGGTAAATTTCTGGTTTTAATACAGCAATATAGGGTAAATTACGGTATCTCTCGTTATAATCCAAACCATAACCCACCACAAATTCATCGGGAATGGAGAAACCATTATAATCAATAGGTACCTCCACTTTACGGCGGCTAGGCTTGTCCAACAACGTACAAACTTTCAAACTAGCAGGTCCCCGGGCTTTGATGTTTTCTACTAAATACTGCAAGGTTAGACCGGTATCCACAATGTCCTCCACAATAATGACATGTCTGCCATGGATGCTTTTATCCAAATCCTTTAAAATACGTACTGCTCCGGAAGAAACAGTACCGGCTCCATAACTGGATACTGCCATAAAATCAAAAAAAGTGGGAACATTGATATGGCGCACCAAATCAGCTAAAAAGACCATGGCACCCTTCAAAATCCCTACCATCAGGATACTTTCACCCTGGTAGTCCTGAGAAATCTGCAGGGCCAACTGAGCTACCCGCTCTTTGATGTGCTCTTCATCTAACAGTATTTTTTCCACATCGGGATGCATGTTTTTCACTCCTTGCCAATATTCTACCAACAGAGCATAACAAAAAAGTCTTTTTTTCGTCAATAGGCGTCATAAAAACTTCCTTTTTTATTCTCATGTTTAGGTTCTCCTGGAGTCCCATTAAAAATGCCGTTCTTGTCAAGAACGGCCAAATAATTTATTGCTGTTCCACTGGAACATCAATTTTTAAAACTCCGTTATAATCCCAAAGTTTAATGAGGATTTCTAAACCACCGGGGTCACTACCCACTTTGTTAGCTCGGATGGTGGCCTGACGGATGGTGAGTTCATTTTTATCTACCCACACCTTATAATAAAAATCATCAAATTGATCTTCTAAAAAAACATTCTCTACGTTAGGTTTCAGCTCATAGACCAAACATTTAGTGCCATCTAACCGTTCTTCACCCACCAAGGATTGTTCGGGTATATCTTTAAAATTAAAATTGGCTAACGGATTTAATTCGCTTACAAACAACTCTGTTTGGGACATCTTCATATCTTTTAGGGTAAGCCATTTACCGGAGAAGGGGTCCTTCATGTAAGTATTGTTGTCTATCTGAGTAAATTCAACCGGGGTCTTAAGAACTGTCCCCTTAATATGTACCTTGTCCGGCAATACTCGCTCACCCTCAACCTTGCTGTAAAACTCATTTTCCCCTACCAGTTTCGATTCCACCACAAAGCGAAAACTCTGACTGGCAAAGGTTTTATCCAAGGCTTCTTCCAAGGTTTTTGCCTCATCTACACGGGTGGTTCCGAAAAACCAAAACTTACTGATGACAATCATCAGTAAAATTAATCCAGCAACCGCCGCAATTGGTCCAAGCCTGCGTCTATTTAAGAATATCCATCTTGGTGTGAGCACAATTAACCCCCCCAGGTGCTTTGTTCTTGTTTAATAATACGGTTAAAAGGGATACTTTATGCCAATAACACACCCAACACATGAAAAAGGCTCCAGGGGTAACAATATAAGGGAGTCAATGGTATAATATACCTGTATCATTTCGTTGGATAATTTGGAGGGGTTTCTGTGAGTCTTAAGGATATGCAAAATGATGTAGATGGCTGGATCAGTCAGTTTGAGGAGGGCTACTGGCACCCCCTTTCCATGCTGGCCAGGTTAACAGAGGAAGTGGGTGAACTGGCCCGGGAGGTCAATCACCATTATGGCCAAAAGCCTAAGAAAGAGGAGGAAGCAGAGGGAAACCTAGCTTTGGAACTGGCGGATATTTTGTTCATTATCGGCTGTTTTGCTAATTCCTTAAACATCGACCTGGACAAGGCCTTTCAAGATATGATGAATAAATATCGGGAACGGGACAGCAACCGCTGGACCCGCATCCAACCTGAGGAACAGTAGGAGGGTGTCTTCGAATGGCTAAAATAGTTCTACTTAAAAAAGCAGGTAGTCTTCATCCTCTGTCCATCCTGGACAGGCTAACCAAGGACTTCCTACAAGAAGATTATATTCTTTCCCATGGGTTTACTAACCTGGGTGTTTTACTGGGACGCATGAAAGCACTTAGTGAAAATTCCCACAATGCTCCCCTACCGGTCTTCACTCTGTATCCTGGTGGTGACTGTTCATTTATCAACACGCTGAAAGATAAGAGCAGTCTCCTACAAAAGGTGGCCAATGGTGAACACTCTACCCTAAGCTTGTTAAAGCAAGTTGTTCTAGAGACTATCCTCGGCTTTAGCCAACATGAGCAAGCTGATCTCATCTCCTACTCAGACGATCTCCTAGCCGCCTTGCAAGCCGTAGAAGACGGTCAATATGCCCTGGCTTTGATCATTCATGAATAAAAAAACGCTAACGAACACTAAAAACTAAGCCTCCACTAGTCTCAGACACCGACGGAGGCTTAGCTTGCCCTTTTATTTACTTAAACGCTTAATTCTCTCCATAGGGCTAATGATATTGGTGATACGAATACCAAAATTTTCATTGACGACCACCACTTCACCGGTGGCCACCAGCGTTCCGTTCACCAGTACTTCCACAGGCTCATCGGCTATTGCATCCAGCTCAACTACCGAACCGGGAGCTATTTTCAGTACATCTTTGATGGGACGCTTGGTTCTGCCCAAAACTACACTTACCCGGAGTGGGATGTCCAAAATCAACTCTAAATTTCTCTGCTCCAGAGATCCCAGTGAAGGCGCTTTGTATTCCTGTACCACACTGGATGGCTGTGATACAATCGGCGCTTGTGCCGGAGGTGGCGCAGGCGGCCGTTCATCTTCCACCAGCAAAGCAGCCAACGGATCCAAACCGTCGGTTTTGATAGATGCAGGAGCTGTCTGTTGTGCCTGAGGAGCAGCAGCTTCTTCCACGCCAAAGATATCCATCAGCAAAAGACTAGCCTCTTCTTTGGCCGTGTCTACGCTCATGATTTGCATAATCTCGGTATCCACCAGTTCACCGATCTTCATGGAGAAGGAAACAACTACAATTACATCTTCTATATCCTCCGGCGGTTGCGCCAAAGGATCTCCTTGTGTTTTTAATAAATTGGTTTGCGGTGGCGAAATGTTAATGGGCCGATGAAACATTTGCGATAAAGAAGTAGCCGCCGTACCAATCATCATATTCATAGCCTCTGAGGCCGCACTAATCTCCAGATCCGATATTTCTTCGGACAAGGGGGTCCCTCCCCCACCCATCATTAAACTGGCCATGGTGGCAGCATCATTCAGTCGAATTACCAGTAAATTGTACCCATTAAGGCCTTCACTAAAATCCACTTTAATGACGAGATAAGGAACCGTAAAAGAATCAAATAATTCCTGCTTGGTGAGAATCTTTACCTTCGGACTGGTAATATTCACCTTTTGGCTTAATATTTCAGACAGGGTAGTGGAGGCAGAGCCCATGGAGATATTACCAATTTCCCCCAAAGCATCTATTTCCTCCGGTGATAACAAGTTGGCGATATCTACAGACTCAATGGCCGGAGCACCTACCGAGGGCTCTAACGGAAGATCGGTTTCCGGTAGTGCCTCCTCTGGCACCTGAGGAATTTCCTCATCTACACTTGTTACTTGACCCTTCATTAAAGCATCTATTTCTTCCTGGCTTAATAGCTTAGACAATTTCCCACGCCTCCTCGGCCAGTGAGGTCACCTGAACCGCCAGGCTCTGGCCGACCGTTCCCACTTGGACTTTATACTTTAATTCTTCACCTATATACATATCGAGATCTTGGGTAAAACTTCTGTCCAAGGGAAGTACATCCCCTACCTGAAGCTGTAAGAACTCCTTGACACAAATATCTGCCTGTCCCGCTACCACATTAACCTCCACATCAGACTCACCCAACCAGTATTCCAATGAACGCAAATCTGTTTCTTCCTGCTCTGTGTTCCGAGTAAATTGGTTGGCTAAAGAAAACTTAGAAAGAATCGAATCCAATAGGCTATAGGGTAAGCAGAGGTTAATGAGTCCCCTTACTTCACTACCTACACCAGCAGATAATGTAACCACCGCCACGATATCATTAGGTGACATCAGTTGATGAATGTGTGGATTAGCATCAATGGATTCAATCTTAGGTGTAATGGAAACAAAATCTTTCCAGGAGATGGTTAAATGATCCAATAGCCTTTTAATAATTCGGTTGGCCACCGACAACTCAATATCGGTAAGTTCCCTTATTTTTAAAGGCATTTCTCCCGGCCCACCAAACTGTAAATCAATCACCGGAAACAAAAACTGCAGGTTCGTTTCCATAAGAGCTGTTCCCTTAAGAGGAGACAGACTAAAAACTGTCATTACCGTGGGATTGGGAACCGAATTGACAAACTCCTCGTAGGTAAATTGACCAATGGAAGCCATTTCGATGGTAATGGCAGACCGTAAATACCCGGATAAAAAGTTGGTTAACAATCTGGCAAATCCCTCGTGCATAACCTGGAGGGTGCGCAGCTGTTCCTTGGTAAATTTGTTTGGCCTGCGGAAATCATAAAGTTTTAGTTTCTTATGTTCTTTCGCTTCAATGGTTTCCTGGGGTACATCTCCGGACATTAGTGCAGCAAGTAGCGAATCAATTTCTCCCTGGCTTAGTACTTCCTTGGACAACTTTTACACCCCCTTTAACTTAGAAAAACTTGGCTTGTTTACCTGCGACCTTTCGGTTATGTCCTTTAGGATACGCCAAATCTTTAGATGCCGGTGGAAGCTTAGTTTGCCCTTATGCATGTGGGAAAGTTTTATACTTTCCGATAGCCAAGATAACACGTATCCTTAGCCCCTGGACAGTACACGTTCAATGGCTTGTAGGATACGATCCTGTTGGAAGGGCTTGACAATAAAATCCTTGGCCCCAGCCTGAATCGCTTCCATTACCATCGACTGCTGCCCCATGGCACTGCACATAACAATATTTGCATTAGGGTCTACCCCACGGATAGCCTTTACACCCTGAATACCGTCCATTTCCGGCATGGTAATATCCATGGTTACCAGATCGGGTTTTAGTTCGGTAAACATTTGCAAGGCCATAGCGCCATTTTCTGCTTCCCCAACAACCTCATAACCATTCTTACTAAGTATATTTTTAATCATCATCCGCATAAATGCCGCATCATCCACAATCAGGATACGCTTACTCATGTTTTTACAGCTCCTCCTAAGTATTAAAGTGTTAGTCCCAAAGAACCAAATAAAGTTTCCAAGGCACCCTCTTTGGTGATTAAGAAAAAGTGCCCTTTAATCTGTTGATGGTCTTCCATCAATAACGTTTCAATGGTTAAAATATGCTCCTCCACATAGCCCCCTGCCACCAGAGAGGTGCTGAGGACTGCCCCCAACATATCCGTTGCAAACATAGGCACCGTGGGTATCATATTTAAACCTGTCAAGGTTCCTATGGCACTAAGAAATGAACCGGTTAATACGTTGCCAATTTCTTTGACGACGGATTCTCCCATTTCATCCAATTCCTTGGTGGTTCCATGCTCCACCCCCAGCAAGGTATCCACCAAACTAAGGGTGCTGTTTAAATTAAATAAAAATAAGATTTGTCCGGGAACATCGCCTTCTAACCGTAAACTGACACAGCTTACCACCTCTTCTGAACCGCCAACGATTTCCATTACCTCATCCATGGCAAGAAATTTACTTTGAGGCACCGCCATATCAATTTTCTTGTTTACCATGGTAGCCAAAGCAGTCGCTGCATTACCAAGACCAATGTTGCCTATTTCCCTTAGCACATCCATATGAGTCTCTGTTAATAGCTGGTGATCAGACATATCATCCCATCCTTTCAGCCACCATTATTTCTTCCTATAAAAACATGGGGATATCTTCTCAAATCCCAATTCCGCGTAATTAAAGATGGTTTCACTGCCGCCGATAAATAAGTATCCTCCAGGATTCAGAGACTGGGCAAAACGAGAGTTTACTTTATCCTGGGCTTCCCTGGTAAAATAAATAGTTACATTCCGACAGGCAATGAGATCGTAACCTCGTGCATATTCATCAGCCAGCAGGTTGTGCTGTTTAAAGTTAACCTTCGTTTTAATTTGGTTGGTAATTTGGTACTTCCCTTGTGCCAGGATGAAATATTTTGCTAACCTGTCTTTGGTCACATTACGAATCGCATCCGCCCCATATACTCCGGTGGCTGCTGATTGCAGAATGGTTTTATCCAAATCAGTGGCATCTATCTGGTGCCTTCTGCCCGGAGCAATTTCCTCCAAAATAATGGCCAGGGAATAGGGCTCGCAGCCATTGGAACAGGCTGCACTCCAAACTTTAAGATTGCTTTTCTTCTGTAACAGTTCTGGCAATACCTTACTTTCGAGGCTTTGAAACATTTTAGTATCTCGAAAAAATTCGGATACGTTAATCGTTAGATAATCTAAAAATTCATGCCAAGCACTTCTATTGCTAACTAGGTAGTTAGTAAAGGCTTGGTAATCCGCATATTGTTTGCGAGAAAGTAAATTATCCAAACGTCTTTTGAGTTGGTTTTCTTTATAACTGTTTAAATCCAGACCAAAGGTCTGATAAATTCTTTCTTTAAAGCGATTAAAATCTGTCATTTATATCACCTTCAGTGGAGATCCAATAGTACGAATAGTAACTTGCCCATTAGCGGTATCGAAAATCATGGTTCGGCCACGATTGCCGCCTAATTCTTCGGCTAGCACGCGAATACCTATTTTCTGGAGTATTTCACGTACCATCGCCGCATTGCGCTGGCCAATATTTAAGACAAATTTTTCATCCAGGCCAGAAAACATTTGAGCTCCCCCGGCTAGTTTAGCTGTTAATCGGTGAGGATTACCGCCCTGACGTTTAATATGATCAATCATTAAAGGAATCCCGGTATCGGCAAATTTAGCAGGCTTGGTTACATTGTTAAACTGTGTACTGTCGGGAAGCATGATGTGCAACAGCCCCCCAACCTTGGCTGCAGAATCATACAAGGCTACCCCAACACAGGAACCCAAGCCTAACGTTATCAGTCGATGGGGGGAGTTTGCCACCTTATAATCAGCAATCCCGACTTGTATTTCCTCATTTACCTTTGCCAGTGCCATGTCTGCCCCCCTTTATGTTTTATTTGCGCATGTTATTGGCTCGTTCCCACATCTCGTCAACGGTTTGAATAGTTTTGGCATTAGAGGCATAGGCCCGCTGCGCCTCAATCATGCCAATCATTTCGGTAGCCAAATCCACGTTGGAAAGTTCTACATAGCCTTGACGAATAAAGCCTCTCCCCTCAGTACCGGGAGTCTCTCCTTCGGGCTCACCGCTGGCCTCTGTGGCCATATAGAGATTATCACCCTTCTTGGCTAAATTGGCCGGTGCCTGGAAGGTGTAAAGCTGGATGTTTCCCACTTCTTCCCGAGACCCCGTACTATCTGCAGGAACTCCCCAAATGGTACCATTTTCGTCCACTGCAAAGGACTTATACTCAGTAGTATCTAAAGTAATACCTTCATCTAGTTGATAGCCCTGGGAATTAACCACCAGTCCCTCATTATTTATATAGAAAGTGCTATCCCTGGTGTAATACTCCTGGTCACTGTCTCCATCGATGGGAACAACTTTAAAAAAGCCCTCCCCCTCAATGGCCAAGTCCAATTCCCGGCCGGTATGAATCAGATTTCCCTGGTCCATCATTCTGGCAATGGATACCATTCTTACCCCGCTGCCCTCTTCGGGGCGAGGATTATTGGTTGTAGGAACCCCCTCATCACCTACGGCCTGGCGAACCATTTCCGCAAAATTGACCCGACTCTTCTTAAAGGATGTTGTGTTGACGTTGGCAACGTTGTTACCAATGACATCCAGCTTTATTTGGTGAGCTCGCATACCCGAGGCACCGCTGTTCAGAGTTTTTAATAACATGAAATCACCTACTTATTTAAAAATTATTAGCAAAAGTTCTTATTTTACACGTCCCACTTGATTAATGGCTTTATCCAGCAACTGATCATTAATCTGCACCAGCCGCTGGCTGGATTCATAGACACGGAGCGCCGGAATCATATCAATCATCTCTTCCACAGGATCTACGTTGGTTCTTTCCAACCACCCTTGAACTACCTTGGTGGACATCGCCTCCTCTGCAGTTCCCTCGGGGTCGGTAAAATAATTGCCATCGGTTTTCTTTAGCAGGGTTGGGTCGGCAAATTCCACAATTTGCAGTTTATCTAACTCTTCTATGTCGGTGCCTTCACCCACCAGGATCGTGCCATCCTCTTTGATCGCTAGCTTCTTCCCGGCATCTTCAATGGTGATGGATCCCCCTTCACCCAGTACCTGGAATCCTTCACTGTTTAGCAAAGTTCCTTCGCCGTCCAGGTGAAAGGAGCCATCCCGGGTATAAAACTGTTCCCCAGCCTCATTTTCAACCACAAAGAAACCCTTGCCTTCCAGTGCAAAATCCGTAACACCGCCGGTCTCCGACAGGGGACCGGCGGTAAAATCTATGTGCACCTGCGTGACCATATTGCCCAGGATGCCCTCACCCAAAGGCTGACGCTTACCACCGGGTCCGTTGGCCTCCAAGGCCAATTGCAGAGAATCCGCGAATTTACTATCTACCACTTGATTTCTTTTATAACCTGTGGTGGATATATTGGCCAGGTTATTCGAAATAGTATTCATTTTAGCCTGTTGCACATCCAAACTGTTTGTGGCAATGTATAGGCCTCGCAGCATCTTTTTCCCTCCCAATAACCGTTATCAACACTTAATTGTTCATCATATCCTGTAAATGCTTCCGTAATTTTTTCATAGCCTGACTATGGAGTTGGCAAACTCTGGATTCCGAAACCTCCAAAACCTGGCCTATCTCCTTCAAGGTTAACTCTTCCGTATAATAAAGGGACAGGATTAGCTGATCCCTTTCTCCTAATTCTCCCACTGCTTCTGCCAACAGTCTTTTATTTTCTTTTTCTTCGATGATACTTAAGGGATCAGGACTGTTACTATCCTCAACCATCTCCAATTTGCTCACCTGGCTGCCATCGTTCCCCATTACTTCTTCATCCAAGGATTGCAAATACATCTTGTTGGCATGAAAAACCAACTGATGCAGCTCATCCAAAGAAACACCCATTTCCTTAGCCAAAACCTCATCGGAGACGGCTTCACCCCGCTCCCCTTCCAAGCGTTCCTTGGTCGTCTTTAATAACTGGTATTTTTGCCAAGCGGTTCTGGGCAGCCAATTCTGCCGGCGTACCTCATCCAACATGGCTCCCCGAATGCGATGGTAGGCATAGGAATCAAAACTGTTACCCATGGCAGGATCGTATTTCTCAAGAGCTTCCATGAGTCCAATGACACCATAGCCTTCTAAATCCTCCTGCTGAATAAAGGCAGGAAGCTTTACCGCCACACGTCCAGCCAAATGCCTTACTAAGGGCAGATGCTGCAAAATTAACATGTGCCGGGCTTCCACATCACGGGTGGTTAAATATTTTTCCCATATCTTCTCATTCGACATACTTTCCACTTCCAGTTACTGTCTGCGTTTTATTTCCACCATGCGTTCAAAAACATAGGCCATAATTAGATCTTGCTGAGCCGGTCGAATATCCAAAAACTTTAAGCTGGCATGATAAATTCTAGCTTCTTGATCCACCAGTTGGCAGCGTATTGTCTTGGCCAACAGTTGAAACTCCTGCTGTTTTTTCTTAGCTCTGATGTAAAGGGTAAAACTAAGTAAGAAAGTTGTGCCGGCTTTAACGGGTTCCTTAAGGGCTATTTTCAGTCCCCCGCCACTTAAATCCACAGTATAAGCCTTTTGAAAGGCCGGTTCTTGGTTTTTGGTCGGAGGTAGTGCAAACTGAATATCCATCATGACAGGTACTCGTGCAAATTCCCTCATTTGAATCCTGGTAATGTCCTCTTGTTTGGGGTACTTTAAAATATACATAGGCAGTTTATCCTGCTCTACTTTTCTGCCGACAGCCTCGGTAACAAAAAGGTACGTACTTGTCTTGCCCATATATTTGACACGAACCTTTTCCCCGTGTCCTAAAACCAGGGGATGATTATTGTTGAAAGGTATGGGAACGTAGATACCCTTGGTATCCAAGTCATAAACAGAACTTACAAACTGTTCTTCAGTATGAAAAGGGAGAATGATTAGCTTTTGGCCAATCTTTAGCTTATCTGTCACATTCTCAGCTCCTAGCCGAATAAACGCATTAATTTGCCAAAGAAACCTTGTATACCCCGCGGCGGCTCCTCTTCCCTAGGCAGCAGTTGGTTTACGATTCTCACAATTCCTTGGGACGCAGCAGCCGAGGGAGCCATTAAAATAAACGGTTGTTGACGTTTTACTGCCTGAACTACAGTAGTATCATGGGGAATAAACCCCAAGTTCGTTAACTGAACTTCTAAGAATTGTTTGGTTGTAGCCTCTATGGTGCGATAGGTTTGCCAAGCCTCTTTTTCATTACCTGCTCGGTTTATTACCACCATCATTTGATGATGAACATTATATTTCGACAAAACCTTAATTAGACCGTAAGCATCTGTCATGGAGGTAGGTTCTGGGGTAATAACCACCAGTACTTCCTCAGCGGCAGCCACAAAACCTAACACCGTTTTGGAAATACCCGCTCCGGTATCGACCAGTACAAAATCGAACATGCGATCCAGTTCCTGCAGTCCTTCACTGAGTCTCTTGCCGCCTTGCGGATCCAGATTAGCCAGTTCCACAAAACCAGACCCACCAGAGATGACATAAACCCCTTGGGGGGAAATTTCCAGAACATCTTCTATTTTCTTATTGTTAAATAAAAAATCGTAGAGCGTATATTTAGGCACAATTCCTAACATTACTTCCACATTGGCCATACCTAAATCTGCATCAAAAATAGCTACCCGCTGTCCTCGTTTGGTTAGTTCTACGGCCAAATTGACTACCAGATTGCTCTTACCAACACCACCTTTGCCGCTGGTAATAGCAATCACCCTGGCACCGGATTTCGCTTTGTGTGGAATTGGTTTACCTCTTGGCTCCATCGTGGTCGGCACTCCTAAATAGTAGATTCGCTAGTTGCTTGGGATGAACCTTTACCAAATCATCAGGAATGCTTTGGCCATCTGAATAATATGCCACAGGCAAACCCGTGCGGCTCACCACATTGAGTATGGAGCCCAGTGTGTCTGTCTCATCTGTTTTTGTAAAGATATATTTATTGAAGTGAGCTATTTTAAAATCTTCAATAACGCGAAACATATCCCGATCCTTAGTACTGGCATTTAGTACTAAGAAAACATCATGTTCCCCTGGTATTGCCTCCAAAAAGCCCTTTAGTTCCAATATTTGGCCGGTATTTTTGGAGACGCGTCCTACCGTATCGATTAGGATATGATCCTTGTCTTGATGTTTTTCAATGGCCTGGTATAGTTCCGCCGGAGTCATCACTACCTCCACCGGCACATGAATGGTGTCACCATACACCTTTAATTGATCGGCAGCTCCATAGCGGTAACTATAAAGCGTAATTAAGGCCACTTGCTTTTTCTGCAACAGTTGAAACTGTGTCGCCAGTTTGGTGAGGGTCATGGTTTTACCTACCCCCGGTTGACCCACAAAGGTCATCAACTTGGCATCCTCTTCCCGTCGATAGGCGGCTTGCAACACTTCTGTAACCTTATTGATCAGGGCCAGTTCAATCATGTCATCGGAAATTTGATTCTCTATTTCTTGCAAAGCATCCGCCAACAGGGCTCTGGCCACACCCTCTTGCACATCCATAGCCAGTAACCTTGCCAACCATTGCTTGTAAACATGATTGTTTCTATCGGCGAGTTCCATTCCATTCACCTTTGTTCCCAGATCTTGTTCAGCCATTTTTAATAGCGCGTGATCCAGTAAAGGTTGAAAACTGGTTTCAGGTACTTTCGCCCTATCAAAGACAACGTTATCCTGGGCAGTAGCTTGACTGCGTACCAAATGATTGTTGTTATAGGTAACAAGCTGTGTACTTTTTTCCTGTTGCCTGCTAGGCATCGGTTCTTTGATGAATATTTCCTCGGGCGGGGGCGGCGGCGATGGAGGCAACGATTTCACAACTGGGGGTACTGGGGCATCATCCAGTACAGCGGTAACCTCGATCATTCTCTTAAACCACCCCAGTTTACCCTTGCCTTTAATTTTGTGGCTGCTAACGATAACGGCCTCGGGGCCTAAATCCTGCCTGATTATTTGGAGTGCTTCCTGCATTTCATGAACAGTATATTTTTTTATCTTCAATCAATACTCACCGTCCCTATGGCTTCCACTTCAATATTAGCTGGTATTTCGTTTAAGGAAAGCACGGCCAGGTTTGGTTGATATCTTTCAATCAGTCTTCTAAAGGGTAAACGCACCCGTGGTGAACAAATTAATACCGGATTGGCACCACGCATCGTAACATCCTCTACCACCACATTTATTTTTTCTAATAACTTCTTTACGCTTTGTGGTTCTAGAATTGGATAAGCGCCAAATTGAGTTTGCTGAATAGCCTCCTGGATATTTTGTTCTAATTTGGGGTGCAAAGTAATTACCGAAAGTTTCCCTTTATCATCCAGATAGCGTTGCGTAATTGTCCGGGCCAGACTCTGACGTACCATATCCGTCAGATAATCAGAATCTTTATTGACTCGTGCACCATCTGCCAGGGCCTCTAAAATCGTTACTAAATCCCGAATGGGCACTCGTTCCTTGAGCAGATTCTGCAGTACTTTTTGAATTTCGCCCAAAGACATCATATCTGGGATGAGTTCTTCCACCACAGCGGGACTCTTTTCTTTAACAACATCCATGAGTTCTTTTACTTCCTGCCTACCCAGCAGTTCCTGGGCATATTGCTTAAGAATTTCGGTGAGGTGGGTTACCAGCACCGTGGAACAATCCACCACAGTAAAACCATTTAACTCAACAAATTCTCGATCCTGTCCAGTTACCCACCAAGCGGGCAGGTTAAAGGTTGGCTCGGTGGTGGGAATACCGTTGAAATTCAGGTCCTGACCCATAGGATCCATGGCCAGATGATGTCCAGGCATTAATTCGCCACCAGCCACTTCGATACCTCTAATCTTAATCGAATAGGCATTATAAGATAATTGCATATTATCCCGGATGCGGATGGGTCTTACCAAAATTCCCATCTCAGCAGCACACTGTCGGCGCACCGCTGCTAACCTTTGCAGAAGATCTCCCCCCTGGGATTCATCAGTCAGGGAGATTAAGTTATACCCTATTTCAATTTCCAAAGGGTCTACCTGGAAATAGGTAAAGACATTCTCCGGTTCACGCCTCTGGGTTTGCTGCGTCTTAACTGCTTCAGCCTGTTCCTGCTCCGCCCACTGCCTTTTCTCTTCCCGGCTCAGGGTGCGGGAGCTATAGAACAGCACAGCTGCTATCGAAAGGAACAAGACGTTTGGCATAGCCGGAATACAACCAATAACTGCTAAAATAATGCCTCCCAACAGCAGCACCTTAGGAAAGGCAGAAAACTGTTTCGAGATATCACTACCAAAGGTGCCCTCGGAAGTGGCTCTGGTTACCAGAATACCGGCAGCTGTGGAAATAAGCAGCGCGGGAATTTGAGCCACCAACCCGTCGCCGATCGTTAATATGGTAAATCTCCTGAGGGCCTCAGCCATCGGCATACCCATTTGGACAACACCAATAACAAAGCCACCCAAGATATTAATTAACAAAATAACAATGCCTGCAATGGCATCACCGCGCACAAACTTACTGGCACCATCCATGGAACCAAAAAAGTCGGCTTCTCTCTGCAGCCGTTCCCGTTTAGCTCTGGCCTCGTCTTCGGTGATTAAGCCGGAATTAAGGTCTGCATCAATACTCATTTGTTTACCGGGCATGGCATCCAGGGTAAAACGTGCCCCTACCTCGGCCACCCGGCCGGAACCATTGGTAATAACCACGAATTGGATAATGGTAATAATGATAAAAACGACTGCACCCACCACATAATTGCCGCCGACCACAAACTGGCCAAAGGCTTCAATTACCTTACCCGCTGCCCCTTCTCCCAGGATTAAGCGGGTGGAAGATATATTCAAAGCTAACCTAAATAAGGTAGTTACCAATAATAGAGAAGGAAAAATAGAAAATTGCAAGGGTTCTGTAGTAAACATGGTAATCAGCATGATAACCATACCCAGAGACATGCTCAGGATTAAAAAGAAATCCAATAACCCCGGCGGGAGTGGAATAATGATGAGCAGCACAATGCCAATAACCAGACCGGCAATGATTAAATCAGTATACTGTTTTAAATTTGCTGCCAGAGATGTCTGTGCCGCCACTTAATGTAACCTCCAACTAATCCCCATTGTATTTATATTTTTTGATTTTTTAAACGGAAAACCATCGCCAAAATTTCCGCCACAGCTTTGTACATTTCTATGGGAATACCCTGACCTATCTCTACATTCGCATAAAGAAAGCGAGCCACTTCCACATTTTCGATCACCGGCACATCATGCTGCCCGGCAATTTCCCGAATTTGCTTAGCCAGTTGGTCCGCACCCTTGGCCACTACCAGTGGTGCATCCATATCTTGCTCATATTTTAAGGCCACCGCATAATGGGTGGGGTTTGTTACCACCACCGTGGCTTGGGGTACTTCCTTCCGTACCAGATTGGACAACAGTTGGCGCTGCTGGCGCTTCAGCCAACCCTTAATCTGCGGATCGCCCTCACTCTGCTTAAATTCGTCTTTTACTTCCTGTTTGGACATCTTCATTTGTTTCTTAAAGGCATAGCGCTGGTACAGTAAATCCAACAGCGCAATACCCAGATATACGGTAGCACCCCAGAGCAGAACCTTGATCGCCACTGCTAACACTTGACTAAGCAAGGTTTGGGGCGGCGAATGGAAAATAGCCAGCAGGTTTGCCATTTCTCCCTTGACCGCTGTATAAATTACCCAGCCAGTAATGATAATCTTCATTAGCGACTTGACCAATTCAAAAAGGGCCCGGCTGCCGAACATATTCTTTAATCCATTGAGAGGATTTAGCTTGTCAAACTTCGGTTTAATAGCCTCTGGTGAGAACATAAAACCAACTTGAGCTAGGTTAACGCCCAGAGCCACCACCATTAAAAGAATCAGCAGGGGGATAAATATAGCAAATACATGAATGGCGAAATCTATCATTAGCTGAACAAAATAATATTCTTGATTTCGCTGACTGAGGTAACTATTAAAATAGGTAAAATAATACTTCTGAACTTGAACAATTAAGCCATCTTTAGTAAACAACAGGTATAAACCGGCTATTAGCAGCAGGATAGCCCCGTTAAGATCCGTACTTTTTGCTACTTGACCTTTCTTGCGGGCTTCCTGCAAACGCCTGGGCGTCGCCTGTTCGGTTTTGTCCTGAGAATCACCTGCCATCAAGCCAACCCCTTCAATAAGAGTAGTAGATCTCGTTGCAGGGTATCAAAGATATATTTAAATACGGAGGTTAAGGCTGGCAACAAGATGGCCAGCGTAGAAACCCCCACCGCTATTTTCAAAGGAAAGCCAAGTTGAAATATATTCATTTGCGGAGCCGTTTTACCAACGAGACCCATCGATAAATCGGTAATCACCAGTATGGCCACCACCGGGGCACAAATCTGTACTGCCAGCGTAAAGGTATCCGCAAAAATACGGATTATCAGTAAGGTTACTTCACCGCTAATACCCGCGGCAGTCAAGGGAACCAGTTGATAGCTTTTGACCATAGCCTGAATCAGCGCATGGTGCCCGTCTATATTCATAAATAAGACCAGTGTCATCATGTAGAGAAATCGTGAAACTAGGGTATTTATACTGCCACTTAGTGGATCCATGACAGAAGCCATGGCAAAACCAATTTGGAAATCTAATAAGGTACCCGCTATCCTGACAACACTAAAGACTAAGGTACAGACAAAACCTAAAGCTAAACCAACCCCCACTTCACTAAACACCGCCAAGCCAAATCCCCACACGCCACCAGGAAACTCCAAGCTGGGCGGCTGCACCAAAGGAGTTACCAAAACTGCCAGGGTAAAGGCAAGGCCTGCTTTAACCAGTGGAGGAATGCCCGCTAGGCTAAACAAAGGGCAGGCAACAATAAATGAGGCCATCCGAATCAATACCAAGAAAAAAACAATGATTAATTCTATATTTAGCACTGCCCGGCACCCCTAGCCAATAATATTGGGTATCTGCTCATAGAGCTTGGTTGTAAACTGGATCGCTATATTGAGAAGCCAGCCCGCAGCCACCACCAAAGTAACAAACACCGCCACCATCTTGGGCACAAAGGATAAGGTTTGCTCCTGGATCTGGGTGGTTGCCTGTAGAATACCAACAATTAGTCCCACTAACATGGCCATCCCGAGGGTGGGAAGTGACAAAATCACTACCATCATCAAAGCTTCCCGGGCCAAGTGTAATACGTAAGTCTGTGTCACAGCAAAGCCCCCCTACCTAAAGCTTTCTACCAACGATTTTACCACCAAATACCAGCCATCCACCATGACAAACAGTAACAGCTTAAAGGGCAGTGCCACCATCACTGGCGGCAGCATAAACATCCCCATGGACATCAAAGTACTGGCTACCACCATATCAATAACCAGAAAGGGTACAAAGATAATAAAACCGATTTGAAAGGCGGTTTTTAACTCACTAATAATAAAGGCTGGTACCATAACAGACAGGGGAACGTCATTGATGTTGTTGGGTTTGTCCATTTTGGCTATGTTGAGAAACAACCCTAAATCTTTCTCCCTGGTTTGCCGGGACATAAATTGTCGTAAAGGCTCCACAGCCTTATCGGTGGCTTGCTCATAGGTTAACTGGTTGACCAAATAGGGCTGAATGGCATTTTTGTTAATATCCTGATAGGTCGGCATCATGATAAAGATGGTCAGAAACAAGGCCAAACCAATTAAGACTTGGTTAGGAGGGGTTTGTTGGGTACCTAAGGCATTCCGTAAGAAGGATAGCACCACAACAATGCGGGTAAAGGAAGTTAACATCAATAAAAATGCCGGTACGAAAGAAAGTAAGGTTAGAAAGATTAACAGTTTTACACTATCAACCACTTGCTGCGGCCCATTGGCAGTTTCCACATTTAAATTGATGCTTGGTATCGGAATCAGGGGTTCCGCAGAAACCCCTGATGGCAGTAGAAATAGGCACAGTGCCATCAGGATGAGAGTTGCTATACTACTTTTTTTGCTGATTATTTTCCGGACACCCACTACCACTTCTTCCCTTCCTGCCAATTAATTGCTTCATTTGCTGAGACAAAACATCTTTAAAATCTGTCATCGACCCAGGCCCGAGGCCTGAGCCAGTAATCGGTTCCGGTAAGGAAGCAAATTCCTTTAATAAAGTAACATTGTTCTCCTGAAAGGCTACTAAATAATATTGGCCACCAATTTCCACCAACACCAGCCCACCCTTGGGTCCCAGGGGCATATGCTCCACTACTCGCATATAACGTGAGGCTCCAGAGGAAAAGCCTTTACTCCTAGCCAAGCCATATTTTATGGTAAGATAGGCCAGTCCTAGCACCAGTGGTAACAGAATGATCATTCTAACAAACAGCCAAAGGGTTTCATTATCCATGGTCGGTCTCCCGCCTGAGGGTTTTCGGTGGAATCATGCTGTAAATGCGAACAGCAAAACTATCATTGACAATAATAATTTCCCCAAGGGCCGTTTTTTTATCATTGATGTAAATATTAATAGCATCACCGGCGGACTTGTCTAAATCCAATACTGAACCCACATCTAGGTTCAGAACATCACGAAATTTCATAGTAATGTCACCCAACTCCGCGCTAATGGTTATCTTAACATCTTCTATGTGGCCTAAACCGGTTTTCATGGCACGATCCTTTTGCAAGGCATCCAGAGGCGGGAAGCGGACCTTTTTGATAGCCGCTTCCCCTCTGGTAGATGCTCCACCGTCTAGCTCACCCAGAAACGCCGCTATTTCTTTTTCAGTCATCATATTTTATCACCTTTACTGAGTGAGATATTCAGAAAAGTACACCCGATAAATTTCGCCCTCTGGGAGGTTTTTGTTAACCTCACTCTTGATTTCCTGGCCTACTTTGTCAATACTCTCTGGAGGCTGCACATCCGTCAGTTTCTTCTTGCGAATGACCCGGATAATGCAATCCTGCAGGGCTGCTTTGTTCTTGTTGAGCTCTTCGCCCATTTTTTTATTTTTTTTGTTTTGCTCGTATTCCAGCACTGGGGTGAGTCGCATAAAGTTGCTGCCACCAGGATCAGCCAGGTTTACCAGCAAGCTGCCCATACTATAGGTAACCAGTTTCTCAGGATCTGGGCCTGCACTTTTACCCTCGCTGGCGGTGCTTTTATAATAAATATAACCCCCTACACCCAGGCCCGCTAATAATAAGAGAAGAATTAAGATAATTAGCAAGGTCCTTACGGTAAAGAATTTCTTTTTCTGCACCTGTGGTGCTGTTTCCTGTGGAGCGGCCAAGTTATACTCACCCTTTACACTTAGTTATTTAACCATCTATAGAAATTATCGCTTGAGGTTGACAAGTTCTTCCAGAAGAGTATCGGAAACGGTAATGGTCCGTGCATTGGCCTGAAAACCACGCTGGGTTACCATCATATCCACCATCTCCTGGGACAGGTTGACGTTGGAACCTTCCAGATAGCCAGAGTTGATGGTGTTGTTATTGGCTGCGCTGGCAGTACCTTCTTCTGCTTCACCAGAAGCACCTGTGGCAGAAAATAAATTACCGCCTTCCTTCTTTAAACCATCATTACTTTTGAAGGAATACAATGCTACCTGACCGTTGGAAACCTTTACGGATCTTCCCAAACTGTCAACACCGGAAATATTCCCCAGACTGTCAACAGCTATTGTATTGATCGTTTTCTGCCCGTTAATTGCACTCTCTTCGCTCTTAGCAGTATCATACGCTAGCTGAGCTTTCTTTAAAGACACTTCAGCGTTATTCAAATTTTTCATAGCCACGTCATATTCGTCTTTGGCTTTATCATAGGAAGCCTTTGCAAGATCATATTCGTATTTGGGACCAGCATATGAATTCGCTTTATAATCATCATAATCAGTCTTTGCGGTATCTCTTGCAGTTTCAGCAGCGGCTAGGGCCGCTTGTGCTGCTGCATGACCTGTTGGATCTAAAATAGGATCTATAGCAGCCAAATCATCCTGGCATTGTTTAACAGCGGCTTCGCTATCTTCATAATCTTTTTTGAGACCTTCATACTTGGGAATGTCAGTGTAATCATCGTAAAGAGTTTTTGCGGTATTTCTTGCAGTCTCAGCAGCGGATAGGGCGTCTTGGGCTGCAATTACATCTGAACCCGCAGGATCCGCACCGCTGGCCAGCAGATCATCAAGCACCTTTTTGCATTTATCTACTTCGGTCTGTTTTTTTTCATAATCTGTTTTTAGACTAATATAATTTGTGAGAACTTTATTTAAATCACTGCTTGCAGTATCTAGAGCCGCGATCTTGTCATCAAGTGCTTTTTCAGCGTCACTGGCCAGTGGTTTATAGGCATTAACATAACCCTGTGCCTCCGTAACACTGCCTTGGGCTGAACTAACTTTTATTTGAGCTGCAGAAGACGCAGTACCGGAGTAATAAGCCTTATCAATTTCAATCTTAATCGGTTGGCCTCCCGTGCCGCATAAAAGCATACCATCAGAATTTACAACATTGTAGGTTCCCGGACTTCCCGGATCCTCCATCAAGAAAAAAACACCATCCCTTGTATACCTCATGGATGTACTATCAGAAGTGGCACCGGGCTTTAAGCCAAAGAAGCCATTCCCTTGAATAGCCAAGTCCAGAGTTCTACCTGTACTTTGCATCGGGCCTTGGGTAAAGTCATTGTTGATACTGGCCACCTTCATACCGGTACCCACTTGGTTTTGTCCAATGGCCGGGTTGTTACTATAGTATTGACTCAGTGCATCCTGAAAGTTTACTCTTCCTGACTTAAATCCAGTGGTATTAACATTGGAAATATTGTTGCCCACCACGTCCATACGTGTCTGGTGGTTTTTTAATCCCGAAATGCCGGAGTAAAGAGATTTAAGCATTGATGAAATCCTCCCTTTATAGGTTGACTGCTTCTATCGTTCCGCAGTCGGCAGCTTCCTTCCGGTCCAGCTGCTATTTAATAATAACGGCACTGTCTATGTTGGTAAAAACATGATCCGCCATACTCTTACCGTCTATGGCAGTAATAACGGTTCGATTGGTTATGCTGGTCACTAAAGCCAAATCCCGATACAACAGCAGAGAATCCTTGGCCCCCTTGGCCGCAGCCTGCTGCACCGCTTGATTAATCTTGGTTAAATCCTCCTGATTAAAGGAGATATTTCTCTCCTGCAACCGTTTGGTCGCATGGGCAGACAGCTTTACTTCCTGCTGTTGGGCAACCTCACGCTGCAGCAGTTCCTCAAAGATTACATTATTCGGTAGTTTGCTCTGCCGTGTCTGCGCCTGTTTCTGGAGCTGGTTCGCTTGGCTGCTCTGTTCCGGTTTCATCGGCCGGGGGAGTGGGTGCTGGTTCAGTTCCCTCTGGTGTGCTGTCATCCGGGGGTAATTGCTCAGATCCATTGGGTGCCCTCCTCTCCACGGATAGTACGGTGTTTAGATCATAGGGCTTTAGAACATCCTCACCCATCCAAAGCTTAACCCCCGTGCTGTCAAAGGTAACCTTACGAACTACACCAATCAGCATTTCCTGGGGATTATCTGGATTGATTACCGCCACTTCACAATCCATTAGGGAAGAGCCATAGCTTAGCATCTGCATTTCATACATTTTATTGAAGTTATTGTTTAGGTTCGTAATTTGCTCCAAGGTGGTAAATTGAGCCATCTGCTCAGTAAACTTATTGGTATCCATGGGACTGGTGGGATCCTGATACCTTAACTGGGCTACCATGAGTTGCAGGAAAGCATCTTTATCTAATTCTTTTTTAGGTTCCCGTTTTCTATTTTCATAATAGTAATCACTATTCGTTGTAGCAGTTTGATTAACTGTCGTCACTTGATTCCCCCCTTACACTACAATATTAACACTTGTTTTTACGCTAACTGGCTGGATATCTTGCTCCAATCCAGCAATATCCGGTAGCGGATAGCCCGCTTGCACCTTAAACCTGCTCTGGTGTTCCCAACGGCTGTGGCTGTCCTGAGAACCTTGTTGCTGCCACTTGCCGGTATCTTGCTCCATAAACACTGCCGCTTCACTTAACTGAATATTTTGTTGAGCCAGCAGTTGCTTAAGCTGGGGAAAGGATGTTTCCAAAGCTTCTTTGGCCATACTGGTGGCGGCAACAAACTGGGCCGATAGTTCTCCTTTGGACCAGGTAAGCTTTACGGTTACTTCTCCCAGATGCTCCGGCTGCAGCTTCATCTTTAATGAAGTAGATCCCGGAGATCTTTGCAGCATCATGGACCTAACCATTTCAGCGACTCGGTCCGGCAACTGGCTCAGCGGCACCTCCATTACAGCCTGCGGTCTCTGGCCAGGCTGGTTGACCTTCACACCATGCTCCGCTTCAAGACGCTGCTGCAACCCCTCCCCTTCCGGTAGGTTTACTTCCTGCGCAGTTTTGGAGGCACTTGGCGTATCTGTATTCGATTTTGCAGCTTGCTGATCAGTACCCTTTTGCTGCTGATCTGTAAGGGATATTTTAGTAAAAGAACCATCTTCCTTGGCAACATTGCCTGGTAACTCTTCAGGAAGTTCCTGTTGTTCCTGGGGAGAGGCTTGCACCGGTTCCCCTTGCTGTAGTGCCTGTTTGATGTCTGCAGCCATTTGGGCTGTTTGAACCACCTGGTTCGTTGCCGCCGCAACCTGCTGTAAATTTTGTGGCATTTGTTGGGACTGAGTAATCTGGATGTTATCTTGAATAACATTGCTGACTGGTTGTATGGTGCCTTCAGATACTTCTTGAGAGACTAATTGATTAGCCACCTCTAAAGGATTGTTATTTAAAGCTTTATTCTCCTTTTCAGTAGGCATGTCCTGAACGAAATCCAATTCTCCGATTTGACCCGCCTTAGCATCCATCAGCAACTCGGCATTCAGAGGATTATTTAACAGCAGTTGCTGCCCTTCCTCAGCCACTCCTGCGGTGTTCTGGTTGTTGCTAAGTTCCGGCATATTTTGCTGCGCCATACCCGTCAGGTTCATATTCATTAACAGTTGAAGAAGTTCGTTAAACCCATCTCCGGTGGTAGAGTTATTACTTTTTTCCTGATCAAAATCGGGTTGTTGACTTAACGCAACTTTGTTAATCTGCACTTTTTTCACCTCCTTTCAGTACTACTATGCGGGCCGATGTAGGCATCGGCTCCTACAAATACATGAATAAATAAACGGCGTTTGTAGGGGCGTGCTTTGCACGTCCCTACGTGGTACAATACACATTTATGCCTTTCGACTATAGCGTAGGGTAGCCATTTCATCGATTTCCTTTTGCTCCAGAAACAACAGTCTTGCTTGAAATTCCGTCAACTGTTTTTCCTTCAGCTTCTCTAGAACCATTCGCTCTTGGCGGGCCTTCATTGTGTCCTGCCTGCGTAGATCAAATATTTCTTCGGCTCGTTGTAGATGCTTTTGCTCCCGCTGGGCCGTTTGTTGCAGATGTTCTCGGTAAATAAAAGATTGCAGTTGCTCCTCTGGTTTAAGAAGCGTCCCTGCATAGCTAAAAGCCTCTACCAGCTTTTGCTTTGTCTGATCCAGATTCTGCTGACATTTGACACATTCCTGCAGTGCTTTAGCTTGTCCCAGCAAAGCCTCTTCCTCTTTGGTTTTCCTTTGCTCCAGTACCGGCTCCAAACTAAACCGAAACCCCTTCACGCAAACTACCTCCCTACTAAAGCAGCCAACTCTTTTAAGGTTTCTTCATAACCACTGTATTCTGAAGGCTTTTGTCTTAAAAGACCTATCATGTCATCATTCTTGGCTATGGCAGCATCAATCTTTGGGTTGCTGCCAGGAACATAGGCGCCAATATTGATTAAGTCTTCAGACTCCCGATAGGTAGCCAATAAATCCCTAACTATCCCAGCCTGCTCTTTATGCTCTTCACTAGCAATATCCGGCATTAAGCGGCTAACACTTTGCAATACATCAATAGCCGGATAGTGGTTGGCAGCGGCCAATTTTCTGGTTAAGACAATGTGCCCGTCCAGAATCCCCCGCACTGCATCGGCTATGGGTTCATTCAGATCATCACCGTCTACCAGTACGGTGTAAAAGGCAGTTATGGATCCTTTTTGTCCCATGCCGGAACGTTCTAAAAGCTTTGGCAGCAAGGCAAAAACCGAAGGTGTATAGCCTTTGGTGGCCGGTGGTTCCCCCACTGCCAATCCCACCTCCCGCTGGGCCATGGCAAAACGGGTAACAGAATCCATCATCAACATGACATCCAGCCCCTGGTCGCGAAAATACTCGGCAATGGTAGTCGCCACAAAAGCTCCTTTTAATCTCACCAAGGCGGGCTGATCGGAGGTGGCCGCCACAATAATTGAGCGGGCCATTCCTTCTGGTCCCAAGTCCTCTTGCAAAAATTCCAACACCTCGCGCCCACGTTCCCCAATCAGCCCGATGACATTGACGTCGGCACTGCCATGCCGGGCAATCATTCCTAGCAGAGTGCTCTTTCCTACACCACTACCGGCGAATATCCCAATCCGTTGACCCTTGCCGCAAGTAAGCAATGAATCCACTGCCCGTACCCCGGTGGGTAGCACCGTATCAATACGCTTCCGCTTTAAGGGGTTGGGCGGACGGTTATCAACGGGAAAATCCTCACCCACACTATTATCAAAAGTATCATCAATAGGCCTACCCAGCCCGTCCAACACTTTGCCATATAAATGCCTGCCCACGCGAACGGTTAAGTTATGGCCGGTGGGCACCACGGCACACCCGGGGAAAATACCCCTTAGTTCGCCCAGCGGCATCAACAGGGAATGTTGATCTCGAAAGCCCACCACTTCCGCTCGTACTGGTTCTGGCTCTCCCTGCACCACGATATCACAAACCTCGCCAATACGGGCAATGATACCCTGCACTTCAAGCATCAAGCCGATAACCTGGGTAACTTTACCAATGGGTTTAATTACCCTGGCCCGGTTTACTCTTTCTTTATATGGATTAAGGTCCACAGAAACCTTAACCTCCATCACTTATTCCTCCTGGCCGTATAACGCCTTAATTGCTTCCTGCCAGCGGGTCTCCAGGGTGGCATCCACCTGCCCCTGCTCCGTTTCGAAGCGACACCCCCCAGGTTGTACACCATTATCCACCAGCAGATTAAGTTCTACCTTACCGGGTAATCCTTGGAGCAACTGGTTTTTTCCTTCCTCTACCATACCAAAATCAACCTGGTTGACGTAGATAGTAATAACAGGTCGGTTTTTTACCAATTCTATGCATTCTTTGGCAATCTCCATAATGGTACGGGGTTCTACAGCCAGTTGGGTCATGACCACCCGCTCAGCAATATCTACTGACAGTTCCACAATCTGTGGTTCCATTTGATCTAAGGTACGGTTAAAAATATCCCCTGCCTGCTTCAGGACATCTTTGGCCTGCTGGCGTATGCTTGCCGCCTCGTCTTCTGCAGCATGGATCCCTTCCTGCCAGCCGGTTTCCTGGGCCTGTTCCTTTAACTGTTGGGCTTCTATTTGTGCCTGTTCTCTAGACTGCTGGAGAATTCGATTAGCCTCTTCTTTGGCTTTAGCTATCATTTCCTCGGCCTGCTGTTTGGCTAATAGTAGTAATTCTTCAGGAGAGGGGGCAGCAGCTTCCTCCACCACCTCTTCAACGGGCACTAAGACTAGTTCCCTCAAGGGTAATACCTGATCGGCTTGAACCAAGGCCACATCTTTGATAATCCTAGACAAGGATGGCATCCTCCCCACCACGGGAAATGACAATCTCGCCAGCTTCTTCCAACCGTCTGATCACATTTACAATACGTTGTTGGGCTTCTTCTACATCCTTTAGTCGGACGGGGCCCATGTAGTCGATTTCTTCCCTTAACATATCCGAAGCACGTTTGGACATGTTTTTGTAGATGCGGTTGTTTACTTCCTGGTTAGCACCCTTCATGGCCAGAGCCAGATCCTTGTTATCCACCTCACGCAGCACCTTTTGGATGGAGATATCATGAAGCTTCACAACATCTTCGAAGATAAACATCATCCGGCGAACCTCTTCGCTAAGATTGGGATCTGCCCGCTCCAACTGTTCAAAAATAGCTTTTTCTGTGGCACGGTCTACACGGTTTAGAATGTTAACCAGACACTGCACGCCGCCAACCACTGTTTCCTCATGCTGAGCAACGGAAGAAAGTTTTTTCTCCAACACTTTTTCTACTTCCTTCGCCACATCTGGAGATATCCGATCCAAGATGGCAACCCGCCGAGCCACTTCGCTTTGCACCTGAGGTTCTAACTCAGCTAGAATAACAGCTGCCTGATCTGGTTTTAGATAGGACAATACAAAGGCAACCGTCTGCGGGTGTTCTTCTCTGATAAAACTCAAAATATGCCGGGGGTCGGTCTTACGCAACGAACCAAAGGGAAGCGACTGCATGGTGGAGCTAATGCGATCTAATATCTCGGCACCCTTCTCCCACCCATAGGTCTTTTCTAATAGCTCTTTGGCATAGTTAACCCCGCCATTTAGCAAATAATCCCTGGCTTGAATTAAATAGATAAATTCCTCAACAACCTGCTTCTGAATTTCGGTAGGCACCTTATCCATTTCAGCAATGGCTGCGGTAATGCGCTCCACTTCATCTTCGTTAAACTCATTTCGTAACATCTTGGAGGCTATGTCGGCTCCCAGGGATATCAGTAATATGGCTGCTTTTTGTTCTCCGGTGAGTTTCTCATAATTCATATTCGATACCCCTTACTCCCTCAGCCAAACTTTTAACACAGCGGCAATATCGTTAGGACGTTCTTCCGCGAGATCCTTTAATTGTTTCTGTTTATCCTTTGGCGGAGGAATTTCCCAAGCTGTTTCTTCTTCCTCTACAGGCAGTAAACTTTCAACTACCAGACCTTCAGTTTCTTCTGCAACTGGTTCAGCCGCCTTTTTCTTCCGGCGACGACGAATGAGCCAGCCAATTAGGAACAGTAACAATAAAATCCCGGCTGCACCGGCAGCAATCAGTACATATAACTGCTCATTTGGTGCCTGAGTTTCTTTTATATCTTCACTCAAGTCGTATTGACTACGGTCAAAGGTCATGGCAGAAACGTTAATCTGATCGCCTCGCTCTTGATCATAGCCAATGGCTACAGACACCATACGTTCCACCTGGGCACGATCCAGATTTTTCACCGATTCGTCCAGCACCACAGAGGTTGAGAGTTTCAGCACCTTGCCCGGAGCCTGTACGACTGAATCTACCCTCTGCCCGTGCTGATAGTTCTTTATGTCATCAGATTTCGTATAGCTGTTTTGACCAGCGTTCGTTACCCCAGGATCACTTAGCCCAGGCATTTGGCTGTTAGTACCGGGTACCCCACCGCCGCCGCCATCACTACCACTCTCTGTGGTGCTCCGCTCGCTGACGATCGGACCGGTTATCACTTCCGTGGTATTGGTCTGTTGCTGATTAAAGTCCAGTTCAGCGGTAACCATGGCCACTGCTTTGTTGGGTCCCAACACTTTGGCCAACATAGCCTGTACACGGCTTTCCAATTCCTTTTCATAGGACCGGCGAATCTGCTGTTGTTTCTCCACCACCGTTCCTGAAAAACCGGCAACGCTTCCCAGGCCTGCAGGGTCTTTCAGAAAATCGTTTAAGATGTTCCCTTCGGTATCAATAATATGTACATTTTCCGGTTTTAGTCCTTCAACACTACCAACAATTAGGTCATTAAGGCCTTTTACTTGTTCGGGCTTTAGCTGGGCATGGGGTTTTAGCTTAATTACCACGGAAGCAGAAGCAGTACCCTCTTCCTCAATAAAGACACTCTTTTGTGGAATTACCAAGTGAACCCTGGCCTGCTCCACACCTTCTACTCTGGTAATTGTACGCCTAAGCTCCTCCTGCAAAGCCCTTTGGTAGGTAATTTTCTGTTCAAAATCGGTTTCCCCAAACTTACTGGTGTCAAACAGTTCCCAACCATGACCCATACCAGTTAATAATCCCGCACTGGCCAACTTCAACCGGACATCATCCACTTGTTTTTGTGGTACCATAATGGTTGTTCCCTGGTTCGTTAACTGATACGGTATTTTATCTGCTTCTAGCTGCGCAACAATGTCTCCGGCTTCTTTGGGTTCCAGATCCCCCAACAACATAGCATAGTTGGGTCGGGAAAAACTAATAGCCGCATAGACCAAACCCGCCAGAAACACCGCGCTGACCAGGATAAATAAAATTTTTCTCTTTTGGTTAGTCTCCTGCCACCGCTGTTTTAATCTATCCAGCAGGTCTCTAAAATTCACGATACCACCTCAACGGTATTATAGCTGCATTCGGGAAATTTCTTGGTATGCTTCAACAATCTTGTTTCTCACTTCCACTGCCAACTGCATGGTCAATTTGGCTTCTCGCAAGGGAATGGTTACCTGGTGAATATCTTGAATCTCTCCCACTAGAAAACCTTGCATGGCCTCATCCGCTTGTATTTGTGTCTGATTCAGCTTATCGATAGCATTGTTTAATACCGCATCGAACCCCTTAGCTGTCTGAATCTGGGAACCGGAACTCTGTTCTGGTATCTGCAACGTCATAGGCATTGGTAAAACATTCATTGCTTAGTAACCTCCTACCCTCGGGAAATTTCCAAGGCCTTCAGGGCCATGTTTTTGGCTGCATTCAGAGTGGTTACATTGGCCTCGTAAGATCGACTGGCCGTAATCGCATCTACCATTTCGTTAACAATGTTAATATTGGGATAGGCCACATTTCCCTGTTCATCTGCCAGGGGATGATCGGGATCATTGACGATTCTGGGTGCAGCCGTATCTTCCACAATAGCTGCTACCTTAACGCCCCTCCCTTTGGGTTCCAAGCCGTTAGCTGCCATCGTTTGCCTAAGTTGTTCGGCAAACAGGGGCATTCTGCGGCGATACACCGGGTTATTGGGATCATTTGGCCTACTGGCCGTATTCATGTTGGCCACGTTGTTGGCAATTAGTTCTAATCGCATCCTCTCCGATGTCATCCCCGAAGCACTAATGCTAAAGGTTTCAAACAAGCCCATCCTTCATTACCTCCTACCAATGACAGTACCTAAAATCTCAAAATGATCTATTAAACCCTGGGCAATCAGATCCTGCTGAATAGTTGTTGCGGCCAGATTAACCATTTCTTCATCCACATCCACGTTATTGCCGTCATAACGCATCGTGGTGCCCTTCACTTGCTTTACTTCCGGGCTAAAAGCAGCATTAGCCGTGCCAATATGTTTGGCGTGCGTTCCCTTTAAGGGTCCACCATTGCTGTTAATCGCAGCCTTTAATTGATCTTCAAAACTCACATAAGATTTTTTAAAACCCGGTGTGTTAAAATTGGCTACGTTATTGGCAATCACTCTCTGCCGTAGTGACGTGGCGTCTAAACCCTTTTGCAAAATAGTAAACGCGGGGTTGTCAAAAATATTCATATAATCATCCCTTGGTATACAAATTTTCAGTGTTAAGCTATTAAGTTCTTTTCTAAAATTACGATAACTGCAATGAGGGTAATTTTACCATTCGACTTTAGTCCTCGGAATAGTTTACCACCTCTAGAAATTCTACACAGAGCAACAAAAACCCTCCTGTTACATTGCTTTGTCACCTTTTTTTAATAAATGGCTTTTGAGGTCTGTTATAGAATATACATACTTTAATTTGGCAGACGCTTTTTATCGACAATACAATTGTTTTTTGTAGAAATGCGTCAACTGCCTTTATTTTATGTCAATTTTTGCCCAGTGTCCATCTTTTTCCATATGACCATGGTCATTATTGTTACAGGACTTAAGTCCTATATTTCCTTGTTCAGGATACTCATTTATTTCTTCAAGATCGCTACCAGTACATTGATAACCTTAGCAATTTCATCTTCTGTTAACTCCCTACAGTAGGTCGATAAATTAATTACCCTTTGGTAAAACTCCTCTGCTTTGGGACATAATGGCCCTTCAATGGTGCATATATCCGGGTGCCCTTGCCATAGATAAATAGGATGCAAATAAATCGGATAAAACTGAACATCTACATCTATACCTTGCCGTAAAAGTTCTTCCACAAGCTCCTTGCGTTTTTCCATCAACTTCTCATGTAATAGGATTGGGAATGTATACCAAGCAGGCTCACATTGGCTGGGAACCTGCAGCAATTCTATCTCCTCAAGGCTTGATAATGCCGTATGGTATTGGGCTGCTATTTGTTTGCGTCTTGCCAGCTTGTGTTCTGCCTTGGCCAACTGCTCCAGGCCCATACCTGCCTGCATACTGGTCAGACGATAGTTAAAACCAATCTCCTGGGCTTCAAAATGCCAAGGCCCCTCCTCTTTCACCAATTCCTCATGGTTGTACATCATACCCGTATCCCGAAATAACCGGAGCCAGCTAGCATACTCTGCCGAATCCGTTACCACCATGCCCCCCAATTCGGTATATACTCCCTGGGGGTGAGAAAAATCGAATATAGTAAGCGAGCTGAGGGTGCCTATTTTCTTCCCTTGACAAATGCCCCCTAAAGCCCGGGAGGCATCTTCAATGATGACAATCTCCTTTTCTTCGATTACCTTGGCCAGAGCTTCTACGTCACAGGGAAACCCGGCGTAGTGGGTGGCAATAATAGCCTTGGTATTGGCAGAAATGCGCCACCGCACTGCCTCCGGATCCAGACAGCCGGTCTTTGGATCAATATCCGTATAAATGGGTATACCATCCAGATAACGAACGGCATGGGCCACCTCCGGGTGGGCCAGCGGTGATAAAATAACTTCATCTTTATGGCTAATCCCTGCTGCATATAAAGCAGCATGTAGAGCAGCCGTGCTGTTGGCCACCGCCACCGCATATTTGACACCTATATACTTGGCAAAGGCAGTTTCAAATTCTTGTACCTTTTGTTCTCTTTTGTTCATAGGTATGGCTCCTTACTATGCGAAAAATTGTCAAATCCTATTATATACCAAAACCAATTGTTTGGACTTGGAATTAAAAACCAGTAAGCATATAATATTCTATAAGGTAGGTGAATTGAATTGTTCATGGATGAGAAACAACAAGACCTAATTAAAGATTTTTTAAAGAAAAAGATATCCCCCTATCTTATCATTCTTTTTGGTTCAGCTGCGCGGGGTCATTTAAGAAATAATAGCGATATAGATCTAGCTTTTATAAGTAATCAAAAACTTGATGATTATGAGGTTTTTATGTTATCTCAGGAACTTGCCGATTTGTTAAACCGGGAAGTTGACCTCATCGACTTAGATAAAGCTTCAACCGTTTTTCAAGCCCAGGTACTGAACACTGGTACTGTCATCTATTGTTCCGATTTTGCTAGGAAACTACGTTTTCATGCATTAACTCTAAAAAAATACACCCTATTAAACCAGGAAAGGGAATGTGTTTTAAAAAGACTGGAAGGAAGATAAATTCTCATGATTGATGATGTTATACTCAATAAAAGTCAAATTATCGAACGTTGTATTAGGAGAATCCATGAAGAGTATCAAGGCAATATGCAAAACCTGCAAAATTACACGAAACAAGACTCTATTATTTTGAACTTACAAAGAGCTTGTGAAGCTTGTATAGACTTAGCGATGCATCTTGTGGCAGAAAATAATTTAGGCCTCCCTCAAACAAGTAGGCAGGCTTTTGATATGTTATTTGAAAACGGCTTTATTGAAAAAGAGATAGCAGATCGATTAAAAGCGATGGTTGGTTTTCGTAATATTTCTGTGCATGATTATCAATCCATTAATCTAGGTATTTTGCAAAAAATACTGGAAAATCACCTTGAGGATTTTCACCTTTTTATTAAAAACATTCAATCCTTCCTAAGTAGGTTATAATAGTGGAAAAATTAACCTAAATCAATTATTAATTCCAGAAAAAACGTAAAAATCATAAGGATCCCAAAGAAACCGAGCTGTTGGCCAAAGTAATTATGGCCAAGCTGGAACGTTATCAAAGGGAAAGCACCTCAATAACACAAAAAAGAACCAGTGCAAGTTCTGGTTCTTTTCGTTAGTTATTAAGCAAATTTATCCACTACCAGTCCAATCATTTTTTTGAAATAAGCCACCATATTTAAAACTCTTTCCGGTGGAATTTCCTTGACTACAGAATTATCTTTAGGGTTAATAATCTTTACTATATATTCGCCACTCTCTTCATGGAACTTAAAACGCAATTCAGTATTATAGGTTTCCATAGTTTTATTCATTTTACCAACAGCCTGCTGAATTTGCTCTTTACCAAACTCTCCCGACACTTCTTGAAAATCTGGAGAAAAATTTGGAAGCTCTTCTCCGGGAGTAGTTCCTTGTACAACTGCTTCCTTGGTTATAATACGTTGGAAATAATCCTGAGTGGGTCCAATCGAACTTACGCCTTCTACCATCCTTCCTCACCTCCTATTTCTTATTATCTATAAAATAACCGTTGTTTTGTTTTTGCTGCGGGTAATAGGCCTGGTTAATGACCCTTCCGGTCTTAACTTCCTTTAGTTTTTGTTTCATCAAAAACTGGGCTCTAGATAGACTCTCTTTATACCGCACATCATAATCAATAATTTCCTTGATCATCCCTTTAATTTCCGTCTTTATATTCTTAACCTGTTCCGATTCGGGGGCTTCAAGCAGAGTAATTTCCCTATCAATTTCATCAATTTTACTCATTAGTTCCTGGCGCTTCGCCAGATGCATATCCAAATTATTTACATCTTCATCAGAAATATCCTTTGACATCTCGATGGTAGTCTCCAGCATCTTCTGTACCGCGGCTTTCTTATCGAGGTAGAGTTTATCCATTGCTTGCATCGGAAGCACCTAATTTCGCCTGTTTAATAGCCTGTACCCAAGTATCTCTAATTTCTTCAGCAAATCCGGCTACTTCCTGTAAAATCTCTACATCCTTTTTCAAATTCCCTTCCACCAGCCGACGGTTCATATAATCGTACATTTGCTCTAGATTTTGCCCCACTTCTATACTGGTATCCAGGGTGTTGATGAGGTGATTCAGTATATCCTGTGCATGGGTAATGCAGTTATGGGATAATTGTATTTCCTTTTGAGCTGTATGTGCCTGGGCCAGTTTTAAATCCTTCACTAGCCTGTTATAAAGCATTGTGGTTAATTCCTCAGGACCGGCACACATGATGGCATTCTGCTGATAATTTTTATAAGGGTCCTTGGCAATCATTTACTTCTCCTCCATCCTTTCAATCTAACATGCCGGATGCTTTTGCATTTCTATAATTTTTTTCGGTTGTTTTATGCTATTCTTAAGTGCATTATGATACATTAGAGATAAATACTTTCAAGTCAGTTTGGGGGATGAGCTTACTATGGATAAATCCATTGAAATTTTTTTTGAACACGGACTGCCAGGGTTCGAGAACCTTCAACATTTCAGCATTACCCGTGCCTTTGCAGAAACAGAACTCTATTATTTGCAATCGACCGAAGAACCCGATGTTTGTTTTCTTTGTATCAACCCGTTTCAATATACAAAACAGTATGAATTTACTATGCCAGAACCAATCCAGCAGGCACTCTCAATTAAGCGGTTAGAGGATGTGGCTGTCTTCAACATCGTTACCATAAACGGCGACCTAGAGCAAGCCACCGTTAACCTGCAAGCACCGGTGATTATCAATATTTCCCTGAGCCAAGGGATGCAGGTGGTTCTAAATGATCCTGCTTTACATATTCGGGAACCCCTTAAAAGTTTATTGCAGGGGACGGTGGAAAAATAATGCTGATTCTGTCCAGAAAGAAGAACGAATCCATCCACATTGGTGATAACATCATCATTACAGTGCTGGATATTGGCGGAGATAACATTAAAATTGGTATCGATGCTCCCAAAAATATTCAAGTCTTTCGCAGCGAACTGTTAAAAGCTATTGAGCAGGAAAATAAAAATGCTGTCTCTCCCCAATCTGTAATTAAGGATCTCGCCCAATTCATTAAAGGTACTGGCAAGAAGTAGTATACAAGCAAAGGGTAATGTCACAAAACCATTATTTTGCGACATTACCCTTTTGAGTTGTCAATCTGAGGTCTAAACGTACAAATCTAATTTAGTCTGGGGCATTGAATTTTCACTTTTCATCAGCATCTGGGTTATAAGGTTTCCGTTCTCTTCCGCTGCATTCATTACTTTCTTTATAACAGCAACACCAATATCCTGCTGAAGTTGAACTTGGTTTTTAGTAATGGATAATGCTGCAATGTCCAAAATAAAGCCCTCCTATTTTAGCTTCCGCCACCAAACTGCTGTGTTAACCAGGCACTTTGCTGGTTTAATCGATTGAGAGCCGACTCCATGGCTGAAAACTTCCGCCAGTAGCGATCTTCTACCTGCTCTAGACGTTTTTCCCAATCGTCAAGCCTATCATTTAGATCATCAATCCTTTTACCAAGAAAGCTATCGTCATCGGTCTTATTACCACTGGCACCGGCTTGTTCCATAATCTTTAATATGCTAGAACTTACGTTATCTGATAACTTCTGTGCAACTCCGTTACTAGTATTGGTAAATAAATCCATCACACCGGTCAAATCATTTTCAAGCGCCTGGCGCAGCTTTTTTTCGCCCTGCTCCGTAATCTCCAGCTTACCGGTTGTATACTCTGCAGTGGTAGTGATACCGATTTTAGAAAGTTCTGCTGCTGCCACCCGCATTTGATTCCTAATCTGCCGCAGAGTCTCATCATTACGCAACATACCGCTGCGGGCTCTTTCCTTCCACTGGTTTACCTGATCATCGGTAAGTTTCTCCCTTTGTTCATCCGATAGGGGCCAGGTATAATCCTTGTAGCGTTTTTCATTCAGTTTGGCTTCTATAGTTTCAAGAAGCTTGTTGTACTCCTCCACAAAGGATTTAATCGTGCCGAGGACCCCTTCGGTATCCTGGCTAACGGTAACCGTCACCGCTTGGTCGGTTGTGTTGAAAAGGTTATACGTCACACCATTTAGTGTAAATTGGTTACTGGTGTAATCTTCAATAACTAAACCGTCTATCTCTACTTTGGCATTTTGACCGGTTTTGTAAGTAACATCTGCAGGCAGTTTCCCGGCTATATCAGCATCCCTCGTGTCAACAGTACTGCCGGAAGTAAGGTTTAAAGCTTTCGCTAGGTTACCATCCTCTATTTGGATAAATTGATCCGCACCGGATTTATTGGTAGACAGAAAAAACCGATCCAGCGTTTGGTCATAAGAGGCACGTACTGTCCATTCTTTGCCGCCGGAAATGCTAGCCGATACAGCTTTCTGACCACCCACCTCTAGGGAGGTAATGGTTAATTCCCTGGGGTTTGCTGCATTAATAGAAAGCTCTGCTCCTGTGGACACCAGATCCTCTTTAATATGACTCACTAATTCAGATGATTTATCACTAAATGGCGCTTGGCCTAAGTCTTCAATTTTATAGACAAAATCTACCCCTAGAACTGCCTTAGCTACAGTATCATCGGTATAGTTTTTCGAACTATAAAGCCCTACCGACTTGTCGCCAATTTTTATAACCAACCCATTTACCAAACTACTGTCAGTAAATTCTAGCGTTTGTATTTGAGCCTGACCTGCTATACCATTTTCTTCATCTGTATCCACCGCTTGTTGCGTGATGTAAGTCGATACACCGACAAATTTTTGATTATTGATACGTTGTACGATGTCCTGTATATTATGGGATTTAGTATCAAATTTAAAAACAGTATCATTGATCTTGAGAGTTTCCTTATCCTCAAGGGAAACTCCCCGCAGTCCGTCAAGCTGATTTTTTAAGGTATCTTTACGGTCGCTGGAGCCTATCTTCGCCCCCGTTACGGATGCCCCCTGGGCTAATCTGTCCACTTTTATGGTACGGGTACCGGGTACAGCATCTGGATTAGCCGTGACACCAACCTGCTCTTTATTGGAAGAAGACGACAGCTTGGTAAGAAATGTAGAGGATAATCTCATTTTAAAGGCAAAATTATCCCGAAAACTTCTGAGTAAAGAGTTCATACTTCTGTACTCTTCCTGCTGCCACTCCAAAATCTGTTTTTGCTGGCCTAATTTATCGCCTTTCATCCGCTCGACTTTCATTAAATCACGAACTATCTGGTCAATATCCATTCCCGAAACCAAACCGCCTATACGGTTAATGGACATAGCAATACCACCTTTCTAACTGGACCTCTAAATAGTATAATCGGTGGTTTAGAAAAAAACTTAACAACTAATTTATGTCCCAAGATTATTATCAATAAGAACAGAGACACCACCTAAGCTCTAATTACTATTTATGTGACACTTGATAGCAAAATAATACCTAATTATAATTTATTGAGTGTAACATAGTAATCTTACTCGCACGCCAAAGTTGAGGCTAATTGGTATACTTATGGTTATTGAAGTCCCAGTTGTCCAGGTAGCCCATAAATGAATTTGTTATTACCTCTTTTAAGCTAACCAGATCACCCCGCTCCAGGTAATCCATCATCCGGCCAATACAATTATTCAGGTTCTGGACCTCCTGGGAGAAGATGTATACCTGGTTCTGCTGGAGAAACTGATCAAATAATTCAGTGAAAAGGGCGATTTCCCGCATGGCAGCGGAAGTATCGCCCTTTTCTATGCTTAAAACAATGTAGTTGAGCATCTCTTTCAAATGTGGAATCACACAATACCTCCGCCCCTCTATCAAGGCTGTCTGTCAATAATTTCTCAATCATAAACAAAACTACTAAAATTAGTAAGGATAAAATATTTTTTTGGTCAACCAGACATTAGTTTTACTATACCGCATATATACAATAAGCCATTGCAAAAGATAGTTCAGATGGCGGATACCGCAAATAAAAGTGATAAGAGCGATCCATTTTGTTAATCAGCAGCGGTATATCGACAATGTCGGCGAGCTTATGGTAGCTGTCTACTACTATCTTAGGATGCTCATTTTTGATATGACGCTGGGCGCCAAGAAGCGCTTCTTTATCAACGCCTTCCACATCAATTTTTAAAAAAGTAATTTCTTCTTTGATATCTTCATCTAAAGGAACTATTTCCACTTTATACAGGCCATTGTTCCCCAATTTATTGCCCTCAAAAGGACCCGCCACACCATTCAAATACATTTCGCCACGCTTATCAGATACACCCTTCCAATTATTGACCACGTTGTTGAGTGGTGCCAGATTCTTCTCCAACACAGCAAATGTCTCTTTGGAAATTTCATAGGTATAAATTCGTTTATAATTACGCCCATATGTATTGACAAAAGAGGCTGCTGTATCGCCAATATATGCTCCAGCATCAACAAATACCTCGTCCTTTTGATACTTGATGATATCTAGATCAAAATTACCTGGAAATATATTATCTCCAGCTTTTGCTATTCCCTCAGTAGAAAATGTCAGCCAATTATTGATAATAGCATTTAAAACATTTTTCGATCGGTAATCGCACAGTCTACCATAAAACCATTCGAAATCAGCCACCCGACTTTTTAAAACTTTCATCCGATTTATTAACAACGAATTATTAACACCATTTAGACCATCAAGAACATTGTTCTCAAAATACCATCCCCGGTATTTCACAGTAAGATCATGATATAACGCTTCATTTTGCTCTTTAATTTTCTTTAGGTTTTCAAAAGCAAATTGGCATAAGCCTTCAAAGCTTGTCTTCTTAACAAACTCCATATAGTAGAAAAACTCGGTATCCACACTGTTGTGAAAGGAATTAGGCAACAGTTTTTTATGATACTTGTCCGATACCAGTAATACAACTACATCCTCAAACCAAGCATCAAACAATGGCTTTAATTCTGCAAAGCAATTCTCAGATTTTAATTTGCCGATATAATTTAGCACCTGCGTTGCATCTGGAACCCTTCCAGCATAAAAGACAACCGACTCAAGATGCGTAAGACAAGCTGAAACAGCTTCTAAAATGTCATCAACAAGATACTCATTACCCGTAATACCATTATCGGCCAAATAATCAATACCATCATTAGCCGCAGTTAAGACTGATATTATCTGCCGTATTTCCTGTGCCGCCATAGGTACCACCTCCTCATTCTCCCTGTTTCAGACTTATATGCCCCCAATTTTTATCCTTTTCACTCATGATATATGGCGGCATTATTGGCCATACTATCCCAAACGCCGGATCGTCAAACCTGTAGCCAACTTCTGTATCCGGCGTATAATACTCTGTCACCAAATATAGCACCTGCGCATTGTCCGTCAGAGTCAGATACCCATGTGCGCAACCTTTCGGAACATACAGACCAAGCCCATTCTCCGCTGAAAGTGTTTCGCCGATCCATTCCCCATAGGTCGGTGAACCTTCACGAACATCCACACATACATCAAATACCGCACCTTGTACACAGGTTACCAGCTTGTCTTCCGCCGCCTGGCCAGCTTGAGAATGTAATCCCCGCAGTGTGCCTTTGCTTAGATTGGTCGACAAATTCATTTGTGCGATATCACCGCATAATCCTGCTGCCTCCAGTTCGCGGCGGCAGAACATACGGGAAAATGTTCCCCGCTCATCGGCAAACGGCTCACGCTTTACCAGATAAGCCCCTGCTATTTTTGTTGATGTAATTTTCACTGCATCGCTTCCCTTTTACATTTAATATAGCTTACTAAGAATACTATCTCTTGATGGCCTTAATGCAGTAATCCTTGACGCACAACCGGTTTAGCGTTGACTGATCGGCGTTCTGGTTGGCCGCCTTGAGCTTGTCCATCAGGAATTGCCCATCGGCTGCGGATAGATTTTCCGTATCAGCGGAAATAGTATAATCAACAGCACCGAAAAGTTTTAGACAGGCAAGGACTTCGTTTAATGGTGTGCTGGCAGGCAAATCCGGATCAGATGCCACTTCCATGCCGATAGAACGTAAAAATGCCCGATAATCATCGGTGTTGCGGACTTTAAACAACAGCATACCGCTAGTCTTAAGAAAACTATATAGAGTTTGCAAAAGTCTAATCGGCATGGGGTAGGTATTGATAGGCTCACCAAGTACGACAACATCAAATGTATCGTTCATATAATGCTGTTGGATGAAGTCAATTCTGTCACAGGTAACTTCGGCACCCACTGTCTGTAAATCAAGATAATACTTGGCCGTCGTAGTAAAGGCATATGATGTAACGTCTGTGATTCCTCGCCGTTTCAAGCGGTTGTGCACTTCTAAGATAGGCGTACCGCAGCGTACATCAACGGTCAGTGCCTTTACCGATTTTGGTAATCTGGCAGCATCAAGCGGCTCAAGCAGCGTTGGCTCAAAGTTGATTATATCATCCCAGGGGTCAAGACCATGATATTTTTGGCCGTACACAGCGCGTCCTTGCTGTAAGCTGGCCTGGTATGCCGCCGGATCTCTGTTCTCCAGATTATGGTCATGACAAATCCAGGTGTCTCGGCAAAGGACAAGCTTGTAGCCCATGCGCCGGATGCGGACGCAAAGATCATCTTCGGCAAAATCATGGGAATAAGCGGTATCAAATATACCAACATTATCTAAAACATCTCGGGAAAAAAAGCTAACTAGACTGATAAGCCTCATTCGCTCCTCCCATTTAGACGGATCGCTTTGATTGAATACGGCAGCTTTTCTCTGCATATCAGCAAAATCAGAAAAATCAAGATTGACTTGCTGCAAATTAGACACATTGGAAGAAACGGGAACAACAAAGCCGATTTTCGGGTCAGATTGGTAACATTTCAGCAGATTGGTTAACCAGTTTTGTGTTACATAAACATCATTGGGTATCATGATAAGATATTTGCCTTTGAATATATTCACAAAATATTTAAACGGTAAAAATATTCCGCGATTCTGTGTCACACGAATAATTTTTTTATTTCTGTATGGTACCGACTGAAAAAACTCAACCGTCTCGTCATCGCTACCATTGTCAACAAGGATGAGTTCGTAATCCACATCCTGAGTATGTTTCAGAATACATTCTACGCAATACCTCGTCTTATTCAAGCGGTTATATCCCTGCACAACAATGGAGCATGTAGGCACATCCGACGTGTCGTACATAAAATAAGCATTTTTCCGGTTCTCCCACATATTGTCAGATGCTGAAGATGGTATGAGCGTATCTGTATTTATAACAATGGGTTCAATATAGTAGTCACTCTTCACTTGCTTCACTCCTCCCTAAATCAGGCTTGTTTCGTCAGTTCCGTCTCCCACTCAACCTGCCTCATTTTATTAATGTCACTCATGACAAGTTTTATTTCCCTATTGAATCAGTTAATTCTCTTGAAACGTACTCCACTTTTCTTAGGTCATATCCTTCTGATAGGTAGGTTTTAAGTGACCTATTCATAAAGCAATCCTTTGTTCATCATCAATGGTAATCTTCAAAACTAACCCCCAAAATCTACTAAATTTTTTCAATTAATTGGATGTGTATATTCTTTTGTGTGATTAGTTCTTGTATTTCCGAGATATAGTTGGGATTCATCAGAATAGCATGTGTTATTCCCTTCTGTGCGGCCGTTTCTACATCCGTTATTAAGTGGCCTGTCCCCGGGATATAATTTCCCTGTTTATTGGGGTTTATATCAATAACACATTCAATGATATTACGATTGGGATCAATCAAATTAGCAAAGGTAACACCTTTTGCCCCCGCTCCCCAAATAGCTATTTTATGCTTTTTTTTATGCAACATACTGATATAGCTACGCCAATTAGCAACCATCTTGTTTTCATTTGAAACATAATTATCAATACCCTCCTTGAATTCCATCCAAGAGAATTGAGAAGGGGAAATATTACTTCCATCATTTAAACCATTTAAACTAAGAGTGGCTTCGACCCATAAGTATTGCCGCTCAAAAATATGATTAATTTTTTGTATGATAAAATCAGCTGAAGAAAAAACAGTCCTAATCGAATTTTCATTGAAATATGAACAATGTTCATAAAAGAAATCCCAAAACACCTGATTATCTAATATCCAATTGACACAAGGAGTCTCGAAAAATAATAATACTCCTTCCTTGTTGCGTACCGCTTTACGAATAGTCCTCAATAGGGCAACAGGATCAGAAGTATGTTCAATTACATGTCTACATACTATAACATCAGCATCTATATTCGCATATTTTTCACTATAATAATCTTTTTGAAAAACAAGTTGGCCATCAAGAATTGTATCCTCGCCCCGATAACTAGGATCAAATCCAAACCCGCAATTACCATATGCCTTATTTTCTACTAATCTTTTTAAGAATTCCCCTTGACCACAACCAATTTCAATAATTCGCGAATTTCTAATTTTATAATCTTCTATTATACGATGAACCAAACCATCCACATAGTTATTGAAATAAGTTGAATGAAGCTGGCAATTATCATATGCTTGATCATAAATAATTTTCTTCGCATTAAAATCACGATTATAAACAAACCCACATTTTTCACAAGCGAAAAGCGAGAGTTTTCCTCCTTTAAATTGAGTCGCTCTAGCTTGCTCTGAAATTACTATGTTTTGAAAAACAGGTATTTCATCTCTTGTCAGCAGTGAATAATTTTGTTCTGCACCACACACGGGACATTTTTGTTCCACACTTCATCTCTCCGTTCACGTTAAGCTGCTCAACAGTTAAATACGAATTAGATAAAGGCGACATTCCCAAATCGACCATAGTATCTGTTAACTGGGTACAACAAAATCGACATTTTGATTCTCCCGATCGTGGCTCAATATCTAAAACTCATCTTCAAAAGAGTTTTTATCTTTCACACACCTCTCATGGCTTAAAACCACAGCCTTCCAAACACTTCTTTATCCCATCCACCAAGCCAACCTTTGCCTCCCAGCCGGGCAGCTTAGTGCCAACATACGGTTCCATAACTTCCCGACGGCGGTAGGGCCGCTCTCCCCAGCCGATATTCAGGTGTTTGCCGCTGACCATTTCATATAAACCTGCGATTTCCCGCAAAGAACACAGCCACTCAGGAGCAATGGTGTATGAAGTCAAGTCGCCCTTCGGCAAGTCTTCAACAGTTCGCCCTGCCAGCACAAAGGCATCCACCACATCGTCAATATAGACAAATCCTAAGCGCTGCTCACCGAGCGACATTTTCAGCCGCTCGCCGCTAGAGGCTACACGCTCGAATAATGCAAATAATTTCCCCCTGGGATCATTAGGGCCGTAGGTATCTAATAGCTTCAGGGTAATCATCTTCAAGAATCCAGTTCGGACATAGTAAGAGGCCAGCGTTTCGAAAGCCTGCTTGGTCGCCGCGTACAAATTGACCGGATTATAGGCTTCCTGTTCAAAATGCTGCCAGGCCGTTCCGGTATTGACGAGCTGCCTGACCCCGGTTGCCGCCATAGCTTCCAACAACTGCACGCCAAACAACAGGTTGCCGTTCACTAGTTCCTCTATATCCCGGTTCTCATGCTCGGCCACAAATTTGGCAGCCAGATGAAAAACCACTTCGGGCTGTGCCTTTTGAAAAATTCGTATTATTCCTGCCGTTGTGCCGTCATGCCGGTGAATCACAACTGGTAGATCTTTAATAGCACTTTGCTCTACCTGGGAAGCAATACGGGTAATGATATGGACTTCGACATCATCTTTTAGTAATCGTTTTACCAGATTCGAGCCAATAAAACCGGTAGCTCCGGTTACAAGTACCTTGTTCATGTTATTTCAACTCCGCAATTGCAATAGCTGTTCGTATTCCTTGATCTGCTCCACAGTAAAGGAGAACATATCGCCCGGCGAATCTTCATAATACCTTTTATACCATGCAACTGTCCGCTTAATGGCCTCACGGCAGGAAAAGACCGGGTGCCAACGCAAATATGCCTCAGCTTTGCTGATATCAAGCTTTAACAAAGTCGCTTCATGGGGCTGCTTAAGAGCCTCTGTTTCTACACTTCCCGCTCCCCACTCATCAATTGCTAACCTCAGAATCTCTTCCACCGACAAAACATCAGTATCTCTGGGGCCGAAGTTCCAGGCGCTACCGTACTTTTCCGGCTCAGCCAAGAGCAGCGATCCCAGCATCAGATAACCGGACAGTGGTTCCAACACATGCTGCCACGGGCGGATAGCATGCGGATTTCTGATGTGGATTGGTTTATTGGATACCACTGCCCGGACAAAATCAGGCAGCAAGCGATCTGTCGCCCAGTCGCCACCGCCAATAACATTCCCTGCCCTAGCGGAAGCCAAGCCGATCCCACTGTCGGTGAAAAAACTATTGCGAAAGGCTGACACAACAAGTTCCGTGCAGCCTTTGCTGGCACTATAGGGATCATAGCCGCCAAGGGGGTCGGTTTCCCGATAGCCGTAAACCCATTCCCGGTTTTCATAACATTTGTCGCTTGTAACCACCACAATCGACTTCACTGTTTCGATTTGCCTAGCCGCTTCCAATACATTAACAGTACCCATGACATTGGTCTCGAAGGTCTCCTTAGGCTCAAGGTACGAGTAACGCACCAGCGGCTGCGCGGCTAGGTGAAAGATGACCTCTGGCTTATAGGTTTTACACACCTCCGTCAAGGCGGCCCCGTTGCACACATCTCCTTCGATACTGATAATGTGCCGATCTAGTTTCAAGGCATGAAACATAGACGGTTCCGTCGGCGGCTTAAGGGCATACCCGACAACCCTAGCTCCCAGCGTTGTGAGCCATACCGACAGCCAGGCACCTTTAAAACCACTGCAACCTGTTAGGAATACCGTCCGGCCAGAGTAAACTTTCTTCAAAAGTTCAAAATTCAAGCTACACCCACACCTTCCACGGTGCCTGGCCGCTGTTCCAGTAGTGTTCCAAAGCACCCTTATCCCGTTGCGTGTCCATGCACTGCCAATAGCCATAGTGCTTATACACACCTAGCTTGCCCCCCTGGGTCATACGCTCCAGGGGCTCACGCTCAAATGCCGTGCTATCGCCGTCTATGTAATCGAAAACTCCGGGTTCCAACATCATAAACCCTGCGTTTATCCAATTGGTGTCCTCCTGTGCTTTTTCACGGAAGCCAACAACCAAATTTTTGTTTTCGTCAAGATCTAGTACCCCATAACGTCCGCTTGGCTGCACCGCTGTCAGCGTTGCCATATTCCCACGCTCTTTATGTTCAGCGAGAAGTGCATTCAAGTCGACATTCCCTACGCCGTCGCCATAGGTCAACATAAATGGTTCTTCACCGATGTATTTTTGAATCCGTTTAATTCTGCCACCAGTCTGCGTGTTAAGGCCTGTATCGACAACTGTCACTTTCCATGGTTCAGAAGCATTGGAGTGGACAATCATGTTGCCGCCGTTTGTGAAATCGAAGGTCACATCCGAGCCATGCAGGTAGTAGTCGGCAAAGTATTCCTTAATCACATAGCCCTTGTAGCCGCAGCAGATAATAAATTCATGGAAACCGTAAGCGGAGTAGTATTTCATAATGTGCCATAGAATCGGACGTTCACCGATTTCGATCATCGGCTTGGGCTTCAAATGCGATTCTTCACTGATACGTGTCCCTAGGCCACCCGCCAGGATAACAACCTTCATTGTTGCACTCCTTTCATAACTCCTTAATGAACCAACTTTTTAGCACTTACGGGCAAAAACTTCCATGTAGCCATTGTTTCGTTTAGACATACGGTAGTTAATTAAGGTAAATCCATGTTCTGTAAGCAATCTTTCTAAAGATTGCTTGGAAAAGTAATTTACTATCCTGCCGGATCGTACTGTCCAGCTCTTGTCCTTCATAACTCGGGCGTAGGCGCTGGCAAAGTTGGGGGTTTCGATATAGAGTAAGCCATCTTTATTTAATAGTTCCTCTATTTTTCCTAGAACTGTTTGGGGTTCTGCTAGATTTTCCAATACACAGTCTAGGGAAATTACATCATAGCGGGTATTGCTCTCAAAGTTTTCCAAGGTGCAGTTATAAATGGTGGTATCTAGGGTTTTCTGACTCTGCAGTGCCAGTTGTTCGATTGGCTCAATGCCAACGGCCTCAAAACCATATTCTAAGGCAACGGCAATCAATTTGCCACTACCGCTGCCAATATCCAAAAATAAATTACCTTTCGCTAAGGAACAGATCTCGCTCACGGTGTCCTGATAATGAATTAATTCTTTGGCCATACCTTTAATCATGGAACTTGCTTTTTCCTCTGCCAGTTCGTAGGAAACTTCCTTAGGCCGCTGGGCTGCAAATAAATGGTTGCAAGAGATACAATAACGCCATGCCTTAATGGCAGATTGCTTAGAGGAAAATTCAGGATTTGTAATGGTATTGTAGACTGCATGAAGTTTGGCAAAACTGCCGCAAAGGGGACAATTTTCTACCTGTATCCCTTCCACCGGCTGGTAAATATAATGGCGGTTCTCGTTGGACGGATCGGTTAGTAAGGTCTCGGCAAAGGTTGCGTTTACGATAAAAACCTGTTCGTGACAATATAAGGACATGTCTGGATTCTGTAATCTGGTATAAATTTCTCCTAACCGGTAGTACAGGATGTCTTTTTTAAATTCTTGCTTCAGCAGGCGGAGAATAATGACATGAGCACTAATATCCAAGTCTTTCTCCACATACTCTTCTACCAGGGCAAAGAAATTGTTGAGTACCAATTCCGGTAGTTTTACAGCATCTGGCTTAGTTAACTGACCAAAGGTTTCTTGATTCAATTCTTGTATTTTTTTCAGATCGTCAGTGGTTGAAATATCCCTAACTTTGCCTGTTCTCACCATATCAGCAAAGGCTCTATACTCTTTAAAAATAGGTGCATATTTATCATATAATTTTTGTGCCTTTAGACTAATAAGATTGTCTTGACTAGCTTCACTAATTAGCCTGAGATAAGTAACAATATTACGATCTATATCAATGTCCTTACTTTCCAGGGCTGTTTTAAAGCAATCTACCGCATTGGCATAGTCCTTCACTAAATAATAGCTAAAGGCAAGCAGTTTTTTCATTTGGGTCTTGAAGTGTTCGGATTTAAAGTCTTGTAAGCATTTTTGGGCCAAAGCAATGGTTTTTGTATGATCTTTGTAGGAGACATAACACTCCATGATACCGGCGGCAACTTCCATGGGTTGTTCTGCAAAGAAGCTTTCGAGTTTGGCCAGATCATCGGCTTGTCCCACATAAAACATATACCGATATAACTGCAAGAAGGCTGCAATTTCCTCTTTGGAGGTCTGCTCCAGCGGCTGATCATGCAGATATTTATTGAGAATGGTGGAAAATGCGGGATTTAGAGACGACCTATATTTTTCATAAAGATCGATTCTCTTTTTACATAACATCGCCAGGGCAGCAAAATATCTGTCGTCTTCCTTACCAGCGTTAAAATAGGCGGTCATAGCGGTCTCCACGGCCGCTTCTTCTTGGTTGGCCAAAATCATGGCTACATAGGTGGTTTCATCTTGTCCGTCAAATTCTTGGTTATATTTCATGGCATAGTATAAAAAAACGGTATGCAGCCTGGAAAGCATCAGTTGTTTGGCTAAAAATCCGACATGATCTCTATTCTTGCTATCGTATAAACTATTTAAAAATAGAATGACATCCTCATCAGACTGATTCCGAATCAGCTGTAACAGTTCTTGAAAGGAGCCGTCCTGCAATGGTTTTTCCTGCAGCGATAATACGAGATAGTCAAAAGCTTTATCCTGCTTATGTTTTGCTCTGTAAATCTGGGCCATATACCAATAGGCCTCCGGCAATGACTTGGCAAAGGAATTAATATAAGGCCCTTTATATTCTTTATGCAAGCTGATCGCTTTTTCGAAAAGTTCCAAGGCCTGGTCAAAATCAAAACCAAAGTTGTAATAATGAAGAGCTTTTAAATGATAATGAGACGGTATATCCGGGTATTTTTCTATGGCACTTTCGATATCTGTTAGAATATCTTGGAAAGTAAATCTATCCATGTTATTTTGTTTAATATCAATACCGTGTTCATAAATACTAACAAAAATATTGGCCGATAGAATAACTTGTTCACAATTTTTTTGCCGAAAAAACAGTTCATAAAACTTTAAGGCTTCACTATAATTATTAATTAGCGCATTTTCACGACAGAGGTAAAAATAGGTGGCTGTATCCGCTTTACCTGTTCGATAAATATCGTATAAAATCTCTAAATTTCGGTGTGATTTGCCTACGACTCTCCCCTGGGCATAACCACAGTGATAAATCTCTAATTCCTCCAGGGTAGCCGTGTGGACAGGTTGACCATTTCTTCTGATATCTTCATGTATTTTTCCCACATAATGTACACCGGAACCATTCTTGAGAATTCTGGCGCATGAGTTTTTGGTGCTGATAAAACCAGTCGTTTCATCAATATTGCATAAAGTGGTTTTAATCGCCACTACATCAGGCAGTTTTTCCACTTTGTCCAAGACTTTAAAGATACGGTCGTCATTTAGTTTCGGGACAAACCATTCGTCTGCATCAAGAAATAGGATCCATTCCCCTTGGGCGTGTTGCAGTGCATAGTTTTTGGCTGCGGCAAAATCATTGATCCATTCAAAATGCAGCACCTTGGCGCCTAAGCTTTGGCATATTTCCACCGTATTATCCGTGGAGCCGGTATCTACGATGATAATTTCATCTACCACATCCTTATAACTTTCTATGGATCGGGCGATATTTTTTGCTTCGTTTTTTACGATGGAACAGGCAGATAATCTCATGGTAGTATACCCTCCACATAACTTTTTTGATAAAAAAACGGGGGCTAGGCCCCCGTTTTTTGTTGGCTGGAAATGTATTATCTGAGCAGTTGCAATACGCCTTGGGGCTGTTGGTTGGCTTGAGCCAGCATAGCCTGAGCAGCCTGAGTAAGAATGTTGTTCTTGGTAAACTCCATCATTTCCTTGGCCATATCTACGTCGCGGATACGGCTTTCGGCAGCTGTCAGGTTCTCGGAGGTGGTACCTAGGTTGTTAATGGTGTGCTCTAAACGGTTTTGGTAAGCTCCCATTTTGGAACGTTCCTCAGAGACGGTCTTAATAGCGTTATCAATAACGGTAATGGCTGCAGAAGCCTTTTCGGTAGTACCGATATCCAGGGCTGCTTCATTTAAGTTTTTATCCACACCAGTGGCGCTTACACCAGCCGTCTTGGTAAAGGTAGCCGCCTGGGCACCTTCTTTAATTTGACCGGTAGCAGAAAGATTGGCACCGCCGCTGATACCCAGGGCTTTGGCGCGCATGTCGCGGATATCAATGGCAAAGAATTGCCCTTCGTTGGCACCTACCTGGAAGATCGCTTCAAACTTATTACCGCCGCCACCGCCGGATCCGGCAAAGCCAAAGTAATCTTTGAAGCCTTTTAAGGCCTCTTCACCTGCCCGTGTAGTGTTAAACGTAACGGTATTACCACTATTTTTAACTTCGACCTTCCCGGTAGGATCAGTGTCTTTACCGTAAGATCTTTCGTTAATTTTGTTTTTAAGCGCCGTTGCTAACTCTGAAGCAGTAATATCCTTGAGAGCCTTACTTGCTCCATTATCCATAATATCATTCAACTTAACATATTTGGTGGTAACAGTATCTAGCTTGCTGGCGTCATCGGTGAACACATAGTCAGCACCACCAAAATTAAAGGTTCTGCCGTTTACATCAAAGCCAGTTTTACCGGTAAAATCAAGGGTAGCTTGAGCAGAAGTAGCAGATACCGAGGCACGGCCAACATTATTGGTTTGGATAGAGAAAGTTCTTTCATCAAAGCCTACCGGTACCTCAGAGGTAAACTTAATGGTATCACCTTCGAGAGCAGCATTAGCCGAAATATTTACTTTTCCGTCCGTAAAGCCAACTTTATATAGGCTTGATAATGCAGTACCATCTGCTGACTTATTCTCTGATAGCAATTCTGCAATACTTGCCTTCAAAGCAGATCCAAGTTCAGCGGCAGTTACGTTTTTGCTAGCATTAAATTTAACAAAATAAGACGCACTGTTGCTACCTGCGGCAATACTAGCACTACCTGCAGATAATACTCCAGCACTGGTCTCGGCCTGTAAGGTAATAGTCAGTTTCTTACCGTTAATTTCAAAGGTGAATTGGGCACCGTCTGCCATGTCGGCATCAGCAGCTAAAATACCGTTGGTACCAACAGAGAGATCTACTTGTGCAGTAACGGCTTCCACCTTATTCATACCGCCATGTATAACTGCATTAGGGATAGGACCGCCAGCAGCAGCGGAGGAGGAGGCACTACCACCATTTAGAAGCTTCATGGTGTTAAACTCGGTGGTGTTACTGATTTTGTTAATTTCAGTGGTTAACTGGTTCATTTCGGACTGGATCTTTTCGCGATCGTCGGCAGTGTTGGTGCCGTTAGCAGCCTGAACAGCCAGCTCTTTCATCCGCTGCAGCATGGAGTGGGTTTCTTGCAAAGCACCTTCTGCAGTTTGGATTAAGGAGATACCGTCTTGGGAGTTTCTGTTAGCCTGATCCAAACCGCGGATCTGGCTTCTCATTTTTTCTGAGATCGCCAAACCGGCAGCATCGTCACCGGCTTTGTTAATTCTCATACCGGAAGATAGTTTTTCTAAAGAACGTCCACCTGCGGTGGTGTTGATGTTCAGCTGGCGATAGGTATTCAGCGCAGCTATATTGTGGTTAATTCTCATCCTTCATTCCTCCATGAATCTATATTCTTTACCGCATCCTTGCGATAAAAGCTTATTCCGGTCGGCCGCCCGGATTTGCTTTCTGTTATTTATTTCGGTAGTTTACCGGATAAAGTTTAGGGGTAAATTATGTTTTTTGCATCTAAATTCTAAGTATAGCTATCCAGGTGAAGTCCTCTAGCCCCTTCCAGTTGGGCAGCCAGCTTATCTAATTCCTCCAGGTCGAGTTCTCTTTCCTGACCGGTGGTTTTATCTTTCAGAACTACCCGCAGCCTGGAGGGCGGTTCCTTAACCGCCAGCTGGATAGGGTAGTTGAGGCTATGTGCTAGGTGATTTAAGCGTTCCACTGCTCGGTTTAACTCCGCTTTCAGTTGGTTTTTATCCTGTCCCTGTGCCTGAACCAGGGTTTCCTGCAGGCCAGCCCTGGGCTTACTAGTGTTATCCACGGCTCGAGCCAGATCATTGATAATTAGGGATTGCAGTCCACCGGCACCAACCTTCATATCCCTCACCCACCTTTAACGAACACACATCGGACTCGCCCCTACAGAGTACAATACACATTTCTATAATAGAAAAAAGTAAAATTTATCTTAGGAAATCCAGCAAACTAGATTTTAAAATTTGACTGCCAATAGCCAGGGATGCTTGATAGGTAACGATCTGGTCTGCCACTTCGATAGACAACTTGGGTTTATCGGTATCAGAAATTATGCCCAGGCTGCCCTCCAGTTTAATATTTTGATCCAGCAGTTGATCGCTTAGGGCATCAAAGTGACTATACCGCGCCCCCACAAAGACTCGTTTTTGCATTACTTGGTCAGATACCTTTTGCAGTTCGCCGATACTGGTTTGCATACCTGCTTGATCATTGGCCCGCAGTCGGTCTCTAAAATCAAATAAAGCCTGAAAAACACCGGCATCAACCTTGTAAACATCTCCGGTATACGTGTCCAGGGGCGGCGGCGCAGTTCCCGCAGGTAGCTTAGTGCCTGCCCCGAAGGTACCGGGAACATCGGGGTCGGTTGAGATACCATGAACATTAATGGGGTATTCCGTATGGGCTGCTACTTCCCGTACCACATCGTCCATGAAGCCAGTGAAAAATATTTCGTCTCCGATTCTTTTAAAGGGTGGCGCACCACTATTCGAGCCGGCAAAAATGTATTTAGTGCCTACGGAAGAATTACCTAGATCCACAAGTTGATCAATGGCGCGGTCAATTTGCTCAGCAATGCTTTTTCTGTTATCTTCCTCGTAGGTACCGTTGGCTCCCTGTACTGCAAATTCATAGGCTTTCGTCAAGAGATCCCCTGTAGTGCCAAGCACAGCATCGTTCATACCCATGTAGGATAGACCATCGTCCAAGTTTCTTTGGTATTGCTCATTATAGATCAAGTTACCTTTAATACCTAAAAACTGACCTAAAACGTTGGGGTCATCGCTGGGACGCAACAGGCGTGATTCGGAGGCCAGCTGTTCCTGGCTGCGGGCTACCCTGGCCATATTTTTCTGAATGCTATTAACCATGTTGCTAGTCATATAGTTATTGGTTATACGCACTGCTTACACCCCCATGCGGTTAATAATGACATCTAACATCTCGTTGATGGTGGTTATCATTCTGGCCGAAGCTTGGAAGCCGGATTGGAACTGCATCATTTTCGTTAGTTCTTCATCTGTTTGTACTCCGGAAACGGAATCCCGCAGGTTGGTAATTTGTCTCTTGATGGCTTCCTGGTTACCAGCCATATCGTCGGCGCTTTTGGCACCATTACCCACTTGGGTAACCAACAGACTGTAATAGTCGCTGAAGGTATTATCCTTAAGCGCAGGGATATCTTTGTCCCTCAGTTCCGCGATAAAACGCGCCCGGGAGCCATCTATATTAGTACCAGGATCTTTTCTAATTACATCCTTTACCCCAAAATCACCGTTAACCAAATCCCCTACAAAAAAATCGGGATGTGTCGGAACTGTTTCCGGGTAAGGATTTGTGAGGGGGGGATTCGTTGTATTAATTGTCTCATTGGACTTCTTAATTGAATCCCGCAGGGCGACAGCAATGCTATTTAACTCAATCTTTTGCTGCATAATGATTTGTCTGCTATTTTCTAACCCCAGCAAGGAGCCGAATTCCCCGAACTTGTTGCCAGAGGGTATCTCTTCCTTCTTCGTTAAGTTAATTGATTTCGTAGCAGACAGTCCTAGCCGTATTTCTTTGTTTACAACATCATAGGATAAGGACAGTTTTTCTAGAGTAACAACTGCTTCGGAGCCGTCGTCTTTAAAAACAGTTTCCCCAAAAAACTTTACCTCCAAAGCGCCGTTGGGTTGGCCCTTCGTGCTGCCGTCGTTGATTTGAACGGGTCCGTAATGGCTTAGTTCCTCCAGCAGCACATCTCTTCTGTCTAAAAGATCATTGGGTTGTTGGCCCGCCTCATACACTCTTTGGATGGATTTAGTAACACTGCCAATTTCCGTTAATATAGTATTAATGCGAGTTACCTGGTCAACCAGCATACCGCTTTCAACAGTGGTGCCTGAGATAGTGGCTACACTTCTTTCAATGCTGTCAAGCTGGTTGTAATTAGCTTTCATTAAGGTTGCCAAGGTATGGCCAAGTTCAACCACCGCAGATTTAACTCCTAAATCTGAGGGGTTATTGTTAAGATCCATCCAGCTCTTAAAAAACTCTACAATTTTTTTACTGGTTCCATCATTAGCAGGCTCGGCAAAACAGGCTTCAGCCCGTTGCAACACAGCAATCTGGTCTTCCCAGTAGCCACTGTCGGTATTCGCCTTGCGAACGTTATTATCCAGATATTCATCCTTTATCCGGCGAATATAATCCACCGTGGCACCAGTGCCAAATTGCCCCGGTGTGCAGGAGCTGTTAAGAGTCGGATTGGTGTAGGGATCGGTAGTCCTGATCACCGCTTCCTGCCTGGAATAGCCGGGTGTGCTGGCATTCGCTAAATTTTGCCCTGTTATATCCAAGGCATTCTGGTGAACTGCAACACCTCTGCGGGAAGTTTCCAATCCAAGCCAAGTTCCTATTGCCATATCATACCCACCTTACTTAAATTGATTTATTCATGGTAGAAACAGTTGCCCTTTGCTGCCTAACTTGACCCGTCCCTTGGTAGGTGGTGCCAATGGCTGGCTGCAAAATAGCACGGAACTTCTGTAAAAAAAGCATCCCGTTGTTGCTTAAGGCATTGTTTAGTTGATTCACTGCCGCAAGCTGTTCAAGGTTGCTGTTCATTTCTTGGGCTAATGAAGACAAGCCATTGTCCGAGGGAACGTGGTTCATAAGATGTTTGAGGGTAACGTCCTCGGGCAAAGCAAAGTATTGGGCCAGCTTGGTCTGCAGCGCTTCTCTGGTCCGCTCTTGGGCAGTTAAATTTTCCGCCAGCGCCTGCTGCTGTTTAACTGCTGCCGAGATGGCGGAAATGTCGTTTTCCTGCAGGGCGTGGTTGTGTGCTTTGGCTGCGGTCAGCAGTTCTGTTATTGTTTTGCTTTGTTCTGTCAGTATTTGCTTTAGTTCAAAAAATAAAGACTCCATCTGCACCATCCTTTAAATCTCTTTGTCCAGGAGCCTATCTTGAAGAATGCCGTCTGCAATTTTATAAGCATCCGGCTGGTAGCTGCCGGACTTAATCTCTTTGGTAAGGTTACGCACCAAATCTTGCCGCACTTCAGGCAGATTTTTTAGGGCAATTTCAATTTCTTTTTTAAAGCTTGCTTCTTTAGAAAGCTGCACGGAATCCCCCTGGTTTTGGTTGGCCTGGGTTTTTCCATTGGCGGCTTGATTACGGTTATAAGCCTTGAGTGCATCGGTGGTGGGTTTAAAGCCGGATCCTGACACTTTCATTTACATCACGCCCTTGTTATCTCTCTGTGTTATGTTTATCACATCTCTGTTGTCTCTCTCTGCTATTGTTATCGGCAACTCAAGGTCTTTCTTTATACGATTTATTAAAAAACCGCTTGAATTTCCTGGGCAATTTGTGGTAAAGGTACTATTTTTTTGGCTGCACCCAGATCAACGGCTGCCTTCGGCATACCGTAGACCACACAGGTACTCTCATGTTCTGCGATGGTGGGGCCGCCTTGCTCTTTGATGTTCAGCATACCCTGAGCACCATCCCGGCCCATGCCAGTAAGGAGTACACCAAGGGCTCGACAACCGTAGATTTCGGCAGCGGAATTCATCACCCAATCCACCGAGGGACGGAAGCCACCCGGGGCCAGGGGCTGGCCTTGGTTCGTAAGGGTTACGGTGGCACCACTGCCACGGGAGCGGAAGTTGAGATCAAAACCTGCCGGAGCAACCAGCACCTGGCCGGGTTTCACTTCGTCACCCTCTTCGGCGTGGCGTACAGTGATGGCACTTTTCTTATCTAAATGTTCAGCCATAGATTTAGAAAAACCCACCGGGATGTGTTGGACAATCACCACGCCGGCAGGTAAATTGGCAGGTAGATACGGTATTATTTGCTGTAAGGCAGCAGGTCCACCGGTGGAGCAGCCAATGACCACCAGGTCTATTTTACCGCAAACCTGAGGTCGCCTCACCGGTGTAGTAAGAGCGGGTTTGGGCGGCATGACCGGGGATTTAGGCCGGGGCGGCGGGGGCAGCGTGGTTTTAACCACTCGGCGCAGGGAAACCCTGGCGGCCACCTTTAGCTTGGTTTTTAAATCCTCCACCATTCTGGGGAGGTCTGCTGAGGTGCCGGGCTTAGGCACGAAGTCCACCGCACCGGCAGACAGGGCATCCATGGTGGCCCGGGCACCTTCGTGGGTGTGGGCACTGAGCATCACAGCCGGCGTAGGGCACTCCACCATCATACGGCGCAAAGTACCAATACCGTCCAACTTTGGCATTTCCACATCTAGGGAAACCACATCGGGTTTGAGGGTTTTGATGAGTTGCAGAGCTTCCAGGCCGTCGGCAGCAGTGCCCACTACTTTGATGTCCTTGTCTTCCTCCAGCAGGCGGCTAATCAGCCGCCGCATAAGGGAGGAATCATCTACGACAAGGACCTTAACCGGCAGCATAGGCTGCCTCCTCGGCCCCCAGATCTTTCACCAAACCTCGCACATCCACAATCAGGGCTACTTTACCATCGCCCAGGATGCAGGCACCGGATAAGCCGTGTACTTGACCCAGGTAATCACCGAGGGATTTAATAACAATTTCCTGTTCACCCATAAGTTTATCCACTACCACAGCAATGCGTTTATCGCCGGAGCCCAGAATCACCACAAACATTTTGCTGTCTTCGGCACAATCGGCACAATTGAACATCCGTCCCAAGCGGGCCAGAGGTAGAATGCGATCCCGCACCACAATAACTTCACTGTTGCGAATGCGGCGAACATCTTGATCGGTAATGCGGATGGTTTCTGATACATTGGTTAAGGGGAAAGCATAGACTTGCTTGCCCAGAGTAATCATTAAGGCGCGAATAATGGCCAGTGTCAGGGGCAGACGGATGGTAATGGTGGTACCTGCACCAAGTCTGGTGTCCATCTCTACGATACCATTGATTTGCTCAATGGCGGTATTCACCACATCCATACCAACACCTCGGCCCGAGAGGTCACTGACTGCATTATTTTTGGTGGAGAGGCCAGCCCTGAAAATAAGTTGCAGCGCTTCCCGGTCACTCATGCGATCGGCGGTTTCACGATCTACAAAATCCATTTCTACCGCTTTATTTCTAATCTTGTTGGCATCGATACCCCGGCCGTCATCCTGTACGGTAATGACGATGTGGCTTTCCGCGTAGGAGGCTTTTAGCAGCAGGGTACCCATGGCAGGTTTGCCCGCGGCCAGCCGCTCCTCCGGTGTTTCAATGCCGTGGTCGATGGAGTTGCGTATGAGGTGGATTAGGGGATCGCCAATCACTTCAATAACGTTGCGATCCAGTTCCGTTTCTTTCCCTTCCACCACAAAGTCAATTTCTTTATTCAGCTTCTGGGCGGTATCCCGTACCATCCGAGGAAAGCGATTAAATAGCTGGGCCACCGGCAACATGCGGGCCTTCATAATTTGCTCTTGTAAATCGCCGGTAACTTGACCTAAATGATTAGAAATCTCGTTAATGGATTCTACCAGATCATCAGAACCAAAACGGGATTCAAAAATTTCGGCAAAGCGATTAAGGCGGGTACGGTCGATGACCAGCTCGCCTACCAGGTTCATCAGATTATCCAGTTTGGTAACATCCACCCGAACGGTTTTAACAGCCTTTTTCTCTGAAGATTCCTGTTGTTTAGCTATGCCGTTTTCCTGGACTACCGGGACAGTTCCCACGGCTTCCTTGACAACAGCCTTTTCAACATAGGATTCCACTTGCTGCAGTACCACTGGCTGCACATCCGCATCGGCTACTTCCGAAATGGTAATCATTAAGTTTTTGATGCGATCGGCATCTTCCTTGGTAATAAGTACCACCTGAAAGCCAACATCGTATTTACCATCCTGGATTTCTTCGACAGGGGGTTCACTTTTGAGAATTTCTCCGTTTTGTTGGAGGGTTTCAAAAACCAAGAAAGCCCGTACGTTTTTCATCTGGCAGTCTCGGTCAATATCGATAGCCACCCGGAAGCATTGGTAACCCCTTAGCTCTGCTTCCCGGATAACATTTTCCTCTACATCACCAATCTCAATCCAGCCACGATCCGGTGCAACTTCATTAACAGGGGTGGTTGCTTGGCTAGCCTCCGGAGTTTCGTTATGCTGAGCCTGCCCCCCTCCTTCTACAAAAGCTTTGATTTTCCCAACTACGGAAGAGGTGTCCACAGCCGGGCCATCCCCGGTCACTTCATCCTTCAAAGCCTTCAAGGTATCCAGAGCCTCAAAAAGCACATTAACCATGACGGAAGTCACATGAATTTCGCCATGGCGGATCTTATCAAATAGATTTTCCATTTCGTGAGTGAGACTGGCCATCCCTTGGTAGCCCATAATCCCCGAGGAGCCCTTAATGGTATGAGCTGCCCGGAAAATCTCCTGGATGATATCAGGGTTTCCTTCATCCCGCTCCAAGGCCAGCAGTCCGTCGTTAATAACTTGTATTTTTTCTTCCAGCTCATCTATAAAAACACCAATTTCAAGATCTGAAAACATGTTCGTACCTCCTAGGCTTAGGCGCCAAAATTAGCCTGCATAAGTTGGTCCTTTTCTTCCTCCAGTAAGACCCTGTTTTGATCCAACAAGATAATCAGTCGTTGTTCTAAGACAGCAATACCCCTTAGGTAGGCAGCATCCACACCATTGACCACCGGTGGAGGTGGTTCGATGGTGGTAAGAGGAATCCGCAACACTTCTTGTACGGAGTCTACGATCATGCCGATGGTCTGCCCGGATACTTCCACAATGATAATGCGGCTGGCCTGGGTGCGCTGGCTTTGACCCAAACCGAAACGCAGCCCAAGGTCAATAACAGGAATAATGCGCCCCCGCAGGTTGATAACTCCCTCCACAAAATGAGGGGTGCGTGGAATGCTCGTAATAGTTTCCATACGAATAATTTCATAAACGGAATTAATATCTACCCCGTAAACTTGCTCCATTAGTTGAAATACGACTATTTGTTCTTCCTGTGCACTCAGCACGTTATTAGCCACTGGGGATCACTCCTTTTTGTCCATTGGTATTGACATACTCTTGATAATCGCCTCAGGCTCCACTTCCTGGAACTTGGTTCTTAAAACAATTATATCAACCCGCCGGTTCTGTTGGCGGTTGGCATCCGTATCGTTAGGCATCCTGGGGCGATACTCTCCATAGCCAGTGGCCGAAAGTCTATCCGGCGGTATAGAGCTAAACTGAATTAGCCGGTGAACTACTGTGGCAGAACGGGCTAAGGACAACTCCCAGTTGGAAGGGAATCTGCCGGTACGGATAGGCAGATTATCGGTGTGTCCTTCTACCCGGATGTAGTTCGGGGTTTGGTGTAAAATAGCCCCAACCGTATCCACAATCTCCCTGGAGAAATTATTTAAAGCATCACTGCCTAAAGGGAAAAGCACCACATCCTGAAAGCTTACCACAACCCCTCTTTCTTCAATGGTTACGGTTACTTTGCCGGCTAAGCCTTGCTGATTGACGTACTCCTCAATCTGTTTTTTGATTCTTTCCATACTTTCCTGTTCGGCTTTTTCCAAGCCGGCTTCCAGTTCCTTAGCTTCGCCCACTCCGGGCACAATAGATGGCCCGCCATTATCCAGGATGCTTTGACTGCCCCCCATGCTTTTCGATAGGGAAGCGGCAATGGCATGGTATTTGTTGGCATCTATCTTACTCAAAGTATACATCACAATGAAGAAGATTAGTAGTAGGGTAATTAGGTCAGAGTAGGTAATTAACCATCTCTCGTGGTTTTGCTTTTCGCCCTCTTCGCCCCGTCTTTTCATTTTATTCTTCCTCTCCTACGGGTTGTTTGAATTGAGCCGGCTTAATAAAGGCATTCAGTCTTTCCCGAATAATCGTAGGGTTATAGCCCGCCTGCAAAGCCAGGATGCCTTCAATCATCATTTCCCTCATAATTAGTTCTTTTTTGCTGAGGTTCTTTAATTTGGAACCAATGGGTAGCCAGAAAATGTTGGCCGAACCAACACCGTAGAGGGTGGCAATAAAGGCCATGGCGATGGCTGGTCCCAAGCTGTCCGGGTCGGACAAACTACCCAACACATGCACCAAACCCATAACAGTACCGATAATGCCCATAGTAGGAGCATAGCCACCGGCTGCTTCAAAAATATGTACACCTACCTGATGCCTTTCGTAGGAAGCGTAAACCTCGGTTTCTAAAATACTGCGAACCATCTCCGGGTCGGTACCATCCACCACCAATTGCATCCCTTTGCGGAGAAATAAATCTTCAACCGTATCTAACTGACTGTCGAGATAAAGCAAACCTTCCCGGCGGGCTTTCTCTGACAGTTCCACAATTAAGTTAATGGTTTCGGTAAAATCCGGTATTTTTTTAGCAACGGCTGTTTGGATTAGTCTGGGGATAGACAAAACCTCATGGGTAGAGAAAGCAACCACCGTGGCACCGATGGTGCCACCAATTACGATAATAAAGGCACTTGGGGATAAAAGAGCACTGGCATGACCGCCTTCCATAAGAAAACCACCAACCAGGCAGATAAAAGCAAGTAATAGTCCCACCGGGGTCATAATTTCCAATCAAGTCACATCCTCATAAAAAATCAGTTAAATTTGACAAATTAGAACTCGTGTAATTTTACGACTTATTGCCCCCAAAATCCTGCATTAAGAGTTTTTTTAAGAAGAAGTTAGTAAATTTTTAATATTTTCCCTGGTAATTTTGTTATACCTACATTGAAACAATACGTATCCCCTTTCTTCATGTATAATGTAATGAAATTACCGGAAGGTCTGGTAACCTTGATTCTTTCCCTGATAGCAGCAGCACAGGATCTACACCCAGCGTCCCTTATGTAATAAATCGGCAGTTATGTTCGATATCTTAAGGGCAAACGGTCCTGTTTCCGTCACCCTGGCCAACAACTGTATAACAAGTACTCTCCGTGACTAATGGCCGGTGTTGATCTTAGGCCAAAAATTAGATAATATATAGGTGGGTTCTATACGATAGTAATAGCAGACTTCTTGGATTGGAAGTCTGTTTTTAGTTGGCTTCCGCCGGCGTCTCAAGACTTGGCGCAAGCCAAGTTTTTCTAAGAGAGGTGTTTTCCTTTGAAAACCTGGTTTGTGGAAGATGCAGGCGGCGGCTGCCAAGCCTTTGGTGAAGTGGTAGTGCTTGTCTGCGAAGAAACCGGTGAGATTTATTCTGCCAGGGTTCCTGTTACCTGGAATAATAAAATGAGCTGGGAAGAATTGGTCTGCCAACTGATGGTGGAGCTGATGCAGCAAGCGGGGGCAACCAAAGAAGATCAGTATTTGGTTTGCTCCGGCAATATTTTTCATACGTATCATAAATGGCTTAGTGAGCAGGGTTACAACTGGCAAACTCACAAAATGGACGGGCTTGCCCACGATGCGGCAGAAAGTTCCTTTCACCAGATGGTGGTGGAGGCGGGATTTCCGGAACATATCAAGCTGATTGAGCGGGATTACCGTAGTTATTATACAGATATTGAAAAATGGGTATCTTTGCATCCCGAGAGGAAAAAGCAATACTGGAAGGATCGGGAGGTACGTAAGAAACCGGCCCTGCCGAGGTATCTGTTAAAAAGCACCATGAATAAGGCTAGAGTCTGCTATGGTTGTAATGCAGTAATTCCCCCCTTTAGCCCCGTTGTGGAGTTAAAGTTCCGTAAGGACGGGCGAAAGTTTAGATATTTTTTTCATCCCGAGTGCTGTCCCGTACAACCGCTCAAGTCCACCTTGCATCAAATAGAAGTGGCTTGGCAGGAGCAGACGTTAACAGGCATTCTTGTTCCCTGCCCCGAGGAAGTCCCCTGTGCCATTTGTGATCAACTGCTGGAGCCAGGAAAAAAGGCTTTTTACGCTTACCATAAGAATGAATTAATTTGCGGCCATCCGGAATGTTTTAAAGGCACCCCTTAGGGGGTGCCTCAGGCTGTTGAGAAAGCCAATGATAGTAGATATTTAAAGATAAGTAGTCCTAAACCATGAAAATCAAAGGTTTAGGGCTGTTTTTATGGTATAATGGAAGAAAATGCAAAATTGTAGGTGGTAAAAATACTAACCTCAAATGACAAGACTCAAAGCAGTTTTGAATTTGTTTGTATTGAAGAATTAGTTCCTCAAAACCATTTACTACGAA
>NZ_FRAR01000024.1 GCF_900142375.1 Desulforamulus aeronauticus DSM 10349
CAGTAAAGATAGAGCTTGAGAAGATATTCCCGACGGTAAGGTTTTTGCCCCGCTTTAGTGCCCGAATACATCTGAAACCCCAATTCTTCCAGGGCCAAACTATCGACGTAAGCATCAATGACTCGGACAGGATTTTCTTCTGCTACAAAGTCGTCCAACGTATTTGGCAGTAAATGAATTTGATGTCTATCTTCACCCTCAATATATGGCATACGAGCTCATCTCCTTTGATATGGAGATTCGACAAAAGCCAGCCATTTTCATGCCCAAACGAAGACTTTTCAATAATTGTTAGACAGTCTGACGTACGGTTTGATGAGGGGGAAGCCATGAAAGTGGTTTCCCTACTCTATTATTTCTTATAAAAAATTCATGTAAACATATAATGCAATTTTAACTATCATTCTTCATAGAATTTTATTAGAATTAATCCTAATTTTCTGGAAAATAATACTTATCTATGTTAGAATTCTGGTATGGTGAAAGGAGGGGATGAAGTGAATATCTATAAGTTGTTTTATTCTGAGAATAAACCAGATTTAGATAAAAACTTGTTGGTTTATATCACCGGGAAATGCCAATCGGTTTTTGGGCTTAAGGTTATTCCAGAAACCTATAGAGATTTTATGAATTCCTTATATGATTACTTTTACCAAAAAAAGATAAGACAGCACATTATGACTAATCATAAGTTTATATCCCTTATCAAAAACCATAAAATTTTAGGGCTTGAAATAGCAGATATCAGATTTGTTCAGGATGAAGAATTAAAAATTACTAAGAATGAGGTATATTTTGAGCTATGTAAAGGGTTAAATAATGAAGACTATCACAAAATTATAGAGTCACTAGAATTTCTATTAAGTGATGGCTTTCATATTTTTAGAGTGGATTTTTTTATAGAAACATCTACTGGAGGAGAAAGAATTTTAGTTCACCAGAATGGAACAATATCGTTTGCGATTAGCCCAGATATAATGGAAAGTTCTATACAAAAGAATAAAATATTAGATTTTCTAGTGAAGGGACCAGAGGTTATCTGTGAGGGATAAATTGCTAAAGGTGTTTATTGATCTATTATCGGTATGGATAGTTTTTTGTGTTGTTGGTAATCCCATTATTAAGATTATAAAATACGTTGGGATAACTGATAGTAGGGGAATTACTTTGGTTTTAGTCTCGATCTTCGGTTTTATATGCTATCTTTGTAACCATCTAATATTCAGTGTACTCCTAAAAAAATTAACATTAACAATATCATTTAGAAATAATAGTAACCACAAAGTTCGGAAAATTAGAATAGCTTGTCAAGATGTGATGGCAACTAGAGGAAACTTTAAGCTAGATATTTCAATATATGGTGGTAATTTAATAACTAACGGAATATTAAATTGGTTGGGTAGTGATATTCTTATACACTATAGGCCTGATTCCTATGATACTGAAATACCAGATGGATGGGCAAATTCAAAGGCTGATAATTTGTTCATTGATGGAGAAGGTATTGTAAGGTATTATTGGACAGACTGTGTTTCTGGTCAAGGGGAAATATCTGAGAATAAGTGTATGCAATTGAGACCAGAGTTAATTATTTGTCCTAAGAGGTTTGATGTTCCATTATGTCGAGTATATGTAGAAGTTGCTAGTAGTAAAAAGAAATGTGAGATTAAAAGATTTTTGTTTAGCTTAATAAGCAGTTGGTTAGTTAGTGTAAAACAAGTAGAATTTAGCATAGGACTGAAGGTGTAATAGGTGAGTAGTACAACTATACTATTATTATCAGATGAAATAAGTAATTTAGAGTGTGTCATTGAACAAGTATTAAGTATTCGGGTAGAGGAAGAACTTAAGAAGGTTCCCGTTAATGTCCTATATAAACTTCAAGGAAATGATAGGTTTTTAATTTCTGAGTGGAGGCAATTTGAGGATTATAGTAACGACATTTGTAAATTAACCATGCCTGATGGTGCGGACATTAGAATACTGATTAGAGAAGCATATGTTGAGACTTCTAGACAGTTGAAGAACATGTTTGATAAGGAAGGACACCTATTACCTAAAGTCGAAAGAATCATAACTGAAAATATAAGAACAGTATTTTTTGAAGTTAATAAAAAAGTTTATGCAATTTTATATACCACGTATTCTACCTCGATTAAAAAGATAAAACAAAGATTGTTTAATGAAGACTTACAAATTGAAGCTAATAATATAGATTATTCAATTAACGGGGAATTATTTTATTGGCTTTTATACATATACGAAGAAAAAAATAGATTAATTGCTGAAAGGTTTGAAATAGAGGCAATAGCAGGGTTTCTTGGTAACATTGCTGATGAAAATCACAAGATTAAAGGCGAAAGTGTAGATACTCCTAGTCTCTTAGTTACCAAGGCATTTGTAAGTAAATATCATCCATTTCGGGCTTTAGATGTTATGCTGAAATATGACGATTATAGATTAAACTTTGCATTTAACGATTTAGGTGAGTGTTCTCTTAATTCTGGTTGCAGAATACCTAATAGTACTTACGATAAAGAAATTTCTTCAGCAATTATTATTTATGCATTTATTATTCCATTACTTGATAAATTGTTTAAGAATGACAAAGACTGGTCTTCTCAAAAGAAAAAAGATTTTGCCAAAAATGTTGGAATTGAGGTTATCAAGGAGATTGCAACTTTTCACGGAATAAATTTAAAAGACATTTAATACTACCCACCACCCGGTGGGTTTTCTATTTCTCCTAAAAACGCAAAAACTATGATTCTGGCAGCTTGTTTACAAATATTTTTATCATTTTGTCAATATCCCAGACAGGTGACTAAGTGCCCCTACCTCATCGTAGGGCCTTTTTCTGTTTTCCCATTAATCAGCAGTTAATGACGAAACATGTCGGAATATTAGTCAAGGATACGTAAGCGACAAACCCACCGTCACCTAGATTCACACATACAAAACTGATACACTGGGCTACGAAAAACTTGAAAAACCACTAGTGGTAAATCAAGTAGAACTGGAGTATCAGCAATATGAATACTAGAGAAATAGCTGCGGAATACCGTTTAGCGCACTGGACACAGATCGTGCGCAGAAAAACTGAAAGCGGCCTTAGTATTAAAGCCTTCTGTGCAAGTGAGGGATTCCGTGAGAACACCTACTACTATTGGCAGCGGAAACTGCGGGAAATGGCTTGCGAACAGCTTGTAGAAATTCAAACCGGTGATGCAAAGCCGCATTCCCTAATCCCACCAGGATTTGCCGAATTGAAAATTACAAAAGCACATGAAAACCTACCGATTCAGGATGATGCCAAACAGGGTGAAATCCGCATTGAACTTGGAGGAATGCGGATTGCTGCGGACAGCGCCTATCCGGTAGAAAAGATAACCGCACTGCTTAGCCTATTTAAACAGCTATGCTAAGCCTTGCCGGAAAACGGGTATTTCTCGCCTGCGGTCAAACAGATATGAGGAAAAGCATCAACGGGCTTGCCGCCGTTGTGGAAGGAAGTTTCAAACTTGACCTCTGTGACGGGGCAGTGTTCGTATTCTGCAACAGAAGCCGCGACCGCATAAAAATATTGGAATGGGATGGCGACGGGTTCTGGCTTCACTTCAAACGTCTGGAAAAAGGACATTTCCGGTGGCCAACGTCCGGTGAGGAACAAACCCTTGTGCTTACAGGTGAGGAATTGTCAATTCTTTTAGGTGGGACAAGGGTGGCATTAAAGCTAAAACGGGAAGAGCTGATTGGAAAAAGAATTACATAAAAAACATGTAGAAAAAGCTACTAAAACAGGCAAAAACACTTGAATTTCGAAGATTTTCGTGACAATAGTAAGCTATGGAAACTGCTAAAAATTGGTCCGAAATAGTAGCAAAAAAGGATGCCCGTATAGCCGAACTGGAGGTGCTCGTAAAATTTTACGAGGAACAGTTTCGGCTTTCTAAACATCGCCAATTTGGACCATCAAGCGAAAAGGGCTGTTTGCCCGGTCAGCTTGGTCTGTTTGACGAGGTTGAAAATGTGGCTGATTTACAAAAAACCGAACCCAAGCTCGAAGAAATTGCCTATACCCGCCGCAAACGCATTGGCAAAAGAAAAGATGACCTATCAGCGTTGCCGGTGGAGATGGTGGAACATACACTTCCCGAAGAAGAACGGGTCTGCCCTGAATGCGGTGGAATGCTGCATGAAATGGGACATGATACCCGGCGCGAGCTTGTAATCATTCCGCCCCAGGTCAAGGTTGTGGAGCATAGACGTGCAGTACTCTCCTGCCGGAACTGCGAAAAAAATGGCGATCATGTGCCTATAGTAAAGGCTGAAATACCTAGGCCTTTAATCAGTGGCAGCCTTGCTTCGCCATCTGCAGTGGCCCACATCATAACACAAAAATATGTCATGCACACACCGCTATACCGGCAGGAGCAAGACTGGAAAAGGCAGGGGGTTCGACTTTCCCGCCAGACTATGGCCAACTGGATCATCCGCTGTAGTGAGGATTGGCTGTCGCCAGTTTACGAGCGAATGAAGGCTATATTGCTGATGCAGGATGTACTTCATGCTGACGAGACCACCGTGCAGGTTCTACGGGAGCCTGGGAAGTCTGCCGTTTCAAACAGCTATATGTGGTTGTACAGGACAAGTGGGGATACAAAACGGCAGGTTGTTCTCTTTGAGTATCAACCCAGCCGGTCAAGCACCCACCCGCGGCAGTTTTTAAAGGATTTTAGGGGCTTCCTGCACACGGACGGCTACGCTGCCTATCACACATTGCCCGGGGTCACCGTTGTGGGCTGTTGGGTTCATATGCGGCGTAAATTCGAGGATGCCCTTAAGGTTATTCCAGATTCCGAAAGGGCTGTATCATCAGCAAATGATGCTGTTAGGCTCATTGGTTCGCTTTTCCATCTGGAAGATCAGTGGGAAAGTTTAACCCCTGAAGAACGGCACAAACTGAGATTAGAAAAATCTAAGCCTTTGGCAGAGGATTTTTTGGGATGGCTTCAAACGCTGACTGTCCTTCCCAAAACCGCTATGGGAAAGGCAGTGCATTATGCATTGGAACAGCGCGAATGGCTAATGAATGTCTACCTTGACGGGCGTACTGAACTTTCGAACAACCTGGCAGAGAATGCCGTGCGTCCTTTTGCCCTGGGCCGCAAAAATTGGTTATTCTGCAATACTGTCAAAGGCGCTGCATCAAGCTCGGTGGTTTATTCAATCATAGAAACCGCCAAAGCAAACGGGCTGCTGCCCTTTGAATACATGAAATTCCTACTTGAAGCCGTTCCGTCCGCATCTATTCGGGAATTGGATGCCCTATTACCGTGGGGCGAAGCTATTCCTGAAAAATGCCGGATGCCGATGAAAAAGGAGAATGCCCGAGATGCCAAAGAACACTGCATCTAAATTTATGATGACCTTTGTCCAGGAATATCTGGACGGAGAGCGCAGTCGCTTGGATTTTGATCTTGATTTCAACCACTACCTGATAAAGCATTATGCAAAAATGGAACGCGAAAATCCTGATCTGGCTGAATGCTTTAATTTTTACCTAGCTGAGGACGGATTTGACCAAGCGGTGGGCCTGTCGGATGACCGGCACCGAAGGCTAATTCAAAAACAATTTAACAAATTCAAAGCGGCCTTGCGTGATGGATTTTTCTAGGGGGAGCCAATTATCCATATCCCCTTCATCCATTCCAGGGCGCTTTTTTATGTTAGCATACCCGGGGTGCTGATAACAGGTGATGCAGGGTTTGACGCTTACAAGGATACAGAGGTGAGGCTGTCAAATGAAACAGAAGAAAAGTAGTATTTCACTAAAAAAAAGGGGGGTGGAAACCAAAATCATTTTAATTAACCAACTGATTAAAGGGGGTCAAATTAAATTGAAAGAGGTAATAAAAATGAAAAAAGTAAAAGTCTGTGTAAGTTTATTTGTCTTATTTATGTTTTTTCTGCTAGGAACGAATGCGAATGCAGCAACAGTTGGACAACAATTAAAAGAACCAGAAGTAGGATGGAAAAGATATGATGATACTGATAGTAAAATTATATATACTGGATCTTTTATTAAAGTTGTTGATGCTTATGCATACAATAATAGCAGTACATATTCTGGAACGGTCCTTGATGGATCTACTATATCATTCCATTTCTCAGGTACAAAATTTAGAATCATAACAAGTGTGCACACATCTGACAGAAGTACAAAAACTAACGTTGTAGTAGACGGTAATATCGTAGGTAGTTACAGTCCATTAGGAACAACTACGCCACAATGTTTAATATATGAAATAACAGGTTTAACTAATGCGAGACATCATGTTCAATTAATACAAGTTGAAGCAGGAAGAATCATGTTAGACGCTATTGATATTGATAGCACAGGTAGCTTAATAGACTACTATCAACCTACCAACCTAACAGCAACTGCAGGTAACGCCCAAGTAAACCTCTCCTGGACTGCTGTAGCAGGTGCTACTGGATACAATGTCAAAAGAGCCACAACAGCAGGTGGCCCGTATACAACTATCGCCACCAGTGTAACTGAGGCAGTATATACAGATTCCACAGTAACCAATGGCACAACATACTATTATGTAGTTACAGCAGTTAGCAATGATGGCGAGAGTGATCCCTCAAACGAAGTATCGGCTACTCCCCAAGACCAATCATCTGGGGGCACTGGCGGGAAGGCAATATTAGTAATTACTATGGCCAATGGGATGGAGAAAGAGTACGACCTCACCATGTCCGAGATTAATGCATTTATAAACTGGTATAACAGCCGAACAGCTCCGTACTATACCATAAGTAAAAACTATAATCTCGGGCCTTTCCAAAGCCGGAAAGATTATATTGTCCAAGATAAAATAGTTAACTTTGAAGTGATGGAATACTAATCTAACAATTATAGCCCCAGCCGAAGCCGGGGCTATGTTTTTTTGTTAAAACAGGCTTTAACAAAATAGTAAAATAAATAAATTTTGCGGTTTACAAATATATTTTTATTTTGTTATCTCTCCCCACTTAATCATCCTCGATAGAATGTATTAAGTGGGGAGAGATAATTCAGTGCTGGAAAGCTATCTTACTTATTCATCAAATCCTAAACTGATCTTTAATAGAAGAATTTCCATACCAAATATCTTAATGTACGTATCAAACCTTAAGCCCCGCTTCATTATTGATAGTGTGAAAGATACCAAACCATTTATCAATTTCATAGTGTTAACCTCCTTAAAATTTAGGCCAACACTGGAATATCATACGCCCCACAATTAGAGTATAATCAATGCAGCTAAAAAATATAGGTGGATAATTTTACCGATTGATTAACCGTACATATGTTTGTTAAACTTAAGGCAAACAAATGTACGGGAGACGACACCATGAGCAAAATATACAAACAACCGGTTACAATGCAGCTAGGCCCTGGTGGTCAGCCGTTTAGCTTTTCCTGGAAAGGTAAGTGGCACCTTATCGAAAGGTGTTACCCCGTGGAGGTACAATTTCGCGACCATCAATTTTATCGCAGCATTGGCCGTGACCCTTACGCTGATTGTTACCGATGCGTGACCGATGATGGCATTGACTGCGATTTGGTGAAGGAAAAAGGCAGCTGGCTAATCGAAAGGGTGTGGGATTAGTGGGGCGGTGTGATAGCTGCAGATACTATGTTACGGTAAAAGGGCAGACTGCCAGCCGCCGATTGTGCGTGGCCGGGGTTAAGGCTTATAGGTCAGGGAGTAGGGTGCTGAATGATACTGTGGATGTTATGGAGTTAATCTTGGTGTTAGGAAAGGAAAAACTTGAGGCCATGATTGGCCGTGGCGGCGAGAATAAGATGGCCTGTGGGGAGTTTGAGAAGGGAAGAACTTAATTAATATGTCCTCTTTATGCCCTAGTAGCGACACAGTTACTAGGGTTATTCTTTTATAAAAAAGATAAGGAGGAAGAAGATGCCTACAACAACACCCAATTTGGGACTTAAAAAACCACTGGGCAATGAAATTTTCAATCGTCAGGTGTATAACGAAAACCTAGATTTGATGGATCAAAACGCTGCTAAAAAGATGGTTCTTGATGCGCATTTGGCCAACTACACGCAGGAATTAAAAACCGTCAGTAAACAATCCGTCACTTTGCCTCACGGTCTAAGCGTCCTAAACGCACCAAGGGCAGCACAGCTAAAGCCGAAGTTTAAAGGGCGGCAGTTGGTTAACTTGTTGGGGCGTGACGGGAATTGTGAGGATGCGGGGAAGTGGGGTAAAATCTATGGGGATTTATCTCTAGATACAGACAAGGTTTATGGCAATAACTCAATAAAATTAGCATCAACAGCGGTAAACGATTATTGTGTTTTGTTTAGCAGAAACATCGATATTGACCCTAATAAACACTATATTCTAATCGGCAATGTTAAGCTAACAAGCGGTAAAAACGCATATGTGCGCTGCTGTAAAATAGATGGCAGTATATCTATAGGCACCACAAAATTGGTTACGACAACAGGAGGATGGCAATTAAGTTATGCCAAGATAACCCCAACGCAATTAGCTAGATTTACTCAAATCAGAGTAGATGGCGTTCTAGCTGCGTCTGCTATTGGACAGATGGCAAACTTTGACGGCATTCGCCTCTATGAAATTACCCAAGCCGAATACAACGAAATCGACACACTAACACCCGAGCAATTTGCAGAACGCTACCCTTACGTTGACTCCTTCCAGTGTGTGCAAAATCCTGCTGTGAGGGTTGAAGGGGAGAATTTATTTAATCCCTTGAATTACAAGGGCGTTGGTGGTGCTGGCGTTAACTTCATTGACTTCTATCCAACCAAAATATCCATTAAAAATGCTTCCTCGCAAGCAATAGCTGTGTACTCGTTTAAACTAATACCTAATCAAGTGTATACGCTCCGAGTAAAGAAGAATTTTAAAGAATATGGCGCCGCAGACGTTTACGCAAATAACCAGGAAACTTTTTTAAAAGGAACTGGAGCAGGAGAGTTGGTACAATTTACTACCCCCGCACAGTTTGATACTATTGACATCTTTTTTTATAACAGCGTAAATAACATACCTGAGATTATTTTTTCGGATATTATGCTCGTCCTCGGCGACAGACTTCCAACCGAATTAAAACCGCATAACCCCTCTCACCTCTACCTACAAACCCCTCTATATGAAGGCGAAACGCTGGAGGAAATAGACGGTAATTGGGTGCGGACTAAGAAGTGGGAGAAGAAGGTGTTGGATGGGAGTTTGCCTTGGGAAAACTGGACTCGTGACACAGGAATAAAAAGAGTTCGGGTGCCAATAGTTAATGCAGTTCGTTATTTTGGATTCTGTGTTAAATATGACGGAAAGGTTCTTATATCTCAGACTAATGGAGATTTGCCACACCCTGGAGATACATTCTTTGTTTATGATAATAACTATGTTTATTTTGATATAAACATCACGGAATGTGGTTGGGGCGAAAACTACACCCCAACAGTAGATGAGATTAAGGCGTATTTTATGGGTTGGAAGATGCACCAAACCGGTTTAGCAGGGGCACCGTATGTTTCTGGAAATAAATACTGGGCAAATATAGCAAAAACCAAAGGTGGTGTAGATTTAACAGGTTGTGTTGATGGTGTTGATTATAACGTAACAACAATACCAACAACTTCTTACCCAGAGTGGACTCCTTATCTACTCCACTACCAACTCGCCACTCCCACCACCGAAGTAGTACCGCATGAAGGCGAACTTACCTTACATGAGGGTGAGAATCAAGTAGAAGTGTTTGAGGGTGTTGTGGTAAGGGAATTGGCGAAACCTTACACAGCAGGTAATGGTATTACAAGTATTAATGGCGGTAGTCCAAGTGCGGTAACTAATAATAAGGCATTGCAGATTTTAGCTGTTTATAAAAATAAAATTGTTGATTTTTCTTGGCAAAAGTCTGCAAGAACATCATTAATAGATATTTATGGTATTGGGGCGGCTAATATTATGGACGTTAGTAAATATGACCCGACCGCCCAATACAGCGTAACCTACCAAGCACTACCAGAAGAGTTTACCGCACCTCTCCTTAGTGTTGACGCTACCTACGACACCAACATCAAGTCAACTGTAGACACTCTGGTTGACGAGTTGGCTAAAGTTGCCACAAAGGCAGATGTTGGATTTAAAAGTGTATCAGACCACTTGGCCGATTTAGCGGCACACGGTGGGATACAACACAAAAATATTTTACATAACTGGGATTTTAGAAAAAAACCAGTAAATCAGCGTGGCATATCTGTGTACTCGGGTGGCGGATACAGTCTCGATAGGTGGCGAACAACGTCATCTGTAATGCAGGTTAACATCTATGATGGTTTTATCAAAGTAAGTAACGCTGACACAGGTGCGAAAAGCTTTTCGCAGATAATCGAGTCGCTTCTACCTGGATACTACGCTCTTTCGGTAATGCTATCAGACGGTTCCGTGTTTAGTGCGACCGCACACGTGAATGAAGACGTTGCGCTAGGTGCTACCGGAAAACACACAAATGCGCAAACTCTGATTCCGGGTCTTTCTGTTTTAATAGGAGATCTTAATGGATATCCTGCATTTAAAATAGTTATCGACACCGGAAAGTCGTTTAACATTGCAGCAGCGAAGCTAGAGCGCGGTAAAATTTCAACGCTGTCAAACGATACACCAGCAGACTACGGGGAGCAATTAGCATTATGTCAAAGGTATGCAACATTTATTGGATATCAAGAATTCCGCGTGTCCCATATCGCCACCGACTATCTTACATTTACAATACCTATTCCAGTAACTATGCGTTTAACACCAAGCTTGGAAAAGGGCAGCATTATAGTAATGAATGTATCAAGTACTCAACAGAGCGGGTTTACACTGCAATATCAGGCTAGAGATAACGGTATAAGGGTTGTTACAACAAAAGCGTCACATGGGCTTAGTGATGCAATCCTTAGAATTAATGCTGATGCATTATTTTCAGCAGACTTATAGGGGGTGCTAACCAATGGATAAAACATACATTGACACCGATGAAAGCATCGAAGAATACATTGACAACTACATTGTCTATGTCAAAACCGATGAAAACTCCAATATCACCGCAATTAACTCCTCTGCCTTTCTTCAAGACACAACCGATTGGAATAAAATTGATGAAGGCATTGGAGATGTATACCATCATGCCCAAGGCAACTACTTGGAAAAGGGTTTATTTGATAATAATGGTTGCTACAATTATAAGTTAGTTGATAGCATAATCCTCGAACGTACTGACGAGGAAAAGCAAATTGAAATCAGTGTCCGCCCGGTGCCGGAGCCTAGTGAGATAGAGTTACTGAAGAAACGGGCAGATCAAACAGAAGCTGATAACCTCACCGCATTGGAAGAGATTGCGGGAGCTTATGAAAAGGCCCTACTGCTGGAGGCTGAAAACGCCCAGTTAAAAGAGAGATTGGCAGCAGTAGAGGCAGATAATCTTACATCTCTAGAGAAGATTACAGAAACCTATGAAAAATCATTGTTGCTGGAGGCTGATAACACTCAATTAAAAGAAAGGTTAATAGTAGCAGAAGCAGATAACATCACAGCGCTGAAGGGCACGGCGTTGGTTTATGAAAAGACCTTGGATCTTGAAACCGAAAACGCTCAGCTAAAAGAAAAGTTAGCTGCAGCAGAAGTCGATACCCTTACTGCTTTAGAGGGTACAGCCACGGTATACGAAGAATTGCTAGCATTAAAAGAACAAATCAAAGGAGGTTCAACATGGCAGAGGTCTATTTTAAACTTATTAAAGCGGGGCGGCGAATAATCGACCAAGTACCGGATCACCTTAAGGAAGAAGTACAGGCGATGCTGGATGCTGAACAGTTAGAATTATAACAGACTTAAAAAGCGACAATCATGATAAAATTACGTATTAGATTTAATTATGGCCGGGGCTTAGTGCTCCGGTCCTTAATACTAATGGCGTGGGGGATTAAGCTATGATGACCCGCGAACAGTTGCAAAAACTTTTGGAGCAGCGGAAATCCAAGAAGAAATGATGCTACTCAGATCAGCGATGGAAAAAAGAGGGCACCCCGAGAACGTAACGAGTTTTGTGTAAATGGGAATACTTACCACAAAGGAGGAAGTACCATTTATGCAAAACTCGTCTTTTATTAAGGATTTAGCAAAGGGTTGCCGCACAGTTGAGGATGTTCAAGAAAAACTTAAGAATTTGTTTAAGGACACACTGCAAGAAGTATTTGAAGCTGAGATGGATGAACATCTAGGCTATGAAAAGCATGATGCTGTTGGCAAAAACAGTGGTAATAACCGCAATGGTTACAGTAAAAAGAAAGTCAAGACTAGGTTTGGTAAAACAGAACTGGATATTCCCCGGGATCGTAACGGAGAATTTGAACCCCAGATAGTAAAGAAGTACCAAACAACCTCAAATCAACTTGAAGATCAAGTTATCGCAATGTATGGCAAAGGCATGTCCACTCGGGATATTGAAGACCATATGCGTGACATTTACGGTATTGATGTTTCGCCAACAATGGTTAGCAGAATTACAGATAAAATTATGCCAATGGTATCTGAATGGCAATCCAGAGCCTTAGATAGGGTATATCCCATTGTCTTTTTAGATGCTATCCACTTCAAAGTACGTCAGGAAAACAGGATCGTTAATAAAGCTGCCTACAGTGTTCTTGGTATAACAGTAGACGGACATAAGGAAATATTAGGTATTTGGGTTGGTGAGCATGAGAGTTTAAAATTCTGGCTTGGCGTGTGTAATGATCTTAAGAATCGTGGCGTAAAAGATATTCTCATAGCTTGTAAAGACGGGCTTTCCGGCTTTTCTGAGGCTATCAACACCGCTTTCCCGAAAACACAAATCCAACTCTGTGTAATTCATCAAATACGTAATACCCTTAAATATGTACCCTATAAGTATCAAAAAGAATTAATGACTGATTTAAAGAGAGTTTACCAGGCATTAACCTTAGAGGAAGCAGGGTTTGCCTTTGAAGAATTCAAAGAAAAGTGGGGTAGTAAATACCCTGCGGTAATTAGATCTTGGGAAAACAATTGGGTTGAGTTAACCACCTATTTTCAATATCCCAGAGAAATACGGCGAATGATCTATACGACTAATGTTATCGAAGGTTATCATCGGCAACTAAGAAAAGTAACTAAAACAAAAACGGCCTATCCCTCAGATGAAGCATTAGTAAAAGTTCTATACTTAGCTACACTAGATATATCCAGGAAGTGGACAATGCCTTTAAGAGACTGGCGAGAATGCATATCTCAGTTTCTAATATTTTTTGGTGATCGTCTCGATAGAAGGGTTGTAGGATAATAATTTGGGGCTTCGCCCCAGAGTTTAACGCTTTAGTTCTCCCAGAAGTAGGATAAATAATAAAGGGGCAACCACAACAGTTACCCCTACTTCCGGCAGAAACCTATCTGGCGCTCAGGTTGCTCTCCAGCAGTGCCCTATCCTCCAGATAGGCAAGAGCCACGAATATTATCACCATTTATTGGCAAAATAATTCTAAGTAAGCAATTTAATAAAAATCCATTTACACAGAATTTTTTACACTCCCGGCACCCACCCCTGAAAAAACAGCTTCAATATAATACCTACTTTTGTTGCTCAACTGTGTGGTGCAGGTCTCCCAGTCTCGGATACTGGCAGGGTCTATTTCACATAGTTGGGCAAACTCATTTTGCTTTAGCCCAAGGAGGTGCCGCAGGTTCCGAAAGCGAATTCTTAAGTCATTATTCCGGTAAGAATCCGGAGTAATCAGAAACACTCCTGGGGATACACAAAATATCTTCGATAGTTTCAATGCCGTCGGTACTCTCGGTATCCATCGATCGCGCATAAGGCTACTGATTGTCTCCTTGGCTAACCCAGAGATTTTTGATAACTCATAAATAAATGTGTTTGTTTCTGTTAGCAATAACCGCAACCTCTCGCCGATGGTTAGTGACATATCAAACTCCTCTAATGGCGGCACTTTTTTTAAAGCTTTTATTACATTAACTCTTACCATTTCAATGTCCTTCTCTAACTCCCTACCTACATCAAGAGCAAGTCCAAATGTGTTTATACTGTTCCACTGCTTGTCCCGTACATATCCTTAGATTGTCGGTGTTAGGCCTAGTTACTGTGGTGGTGCTGGCCTTGCTGAGGTTGTTCAGATTTCCCTGGCGTTTTATAGCCTGGGTGGCCATTTCTGTAGTGCTCTTTTATGCCCTAATGAAAACGGGAAATGAGAAGAAGCATCGGTTATGCACCGGTGCTTTTTAAGTCACTAATGGAATCGGGGGATCATATCCTATGATAAGGATTGATAAGGTTTGGCAAAGGGTGTTGATTGATGAAGAATTATAAGAAAGAATTAGAATTTCTTTTGGCCAGTGATGCGTTTAAGAGTATCATCAATTCTGATGTAGTAAAGTTATGTCAATTAAATGCGGTACTGGCTTTGCTTATTAAACTGTGCATTCCCTTTGATACAGCCTTTTCGCCGGGAACCAGAAGAGAGGCTTCTGCAATTGAACTGGTTGTCTATATTAACCCAGTCACCACGATAAACTTTGTGTTAAATTTGGAATCAGGCAGCAGTGTTTTTACTGGCCCTCTGCCTTAATAAATGAACTAATAATTCTCAGCATCCCATGGAAGCTGGAACAAGGTCACAGCCCCTTTATGCAACTCATAAACCTTACCACTGATTGGATAAGGATTATTGATAAAACTGCTACGCCCAATCATCATGGCTTGTCGGAGATCACTTTCTTCCTTTCTTAATAAGAGCAAGACCACATCCCGATTTGGAATCATCACTTGCAAGCGGCGGCTGTTGGACAAGCCATGCTGCCTTGGCGAGAGGATCAGTGATAAAAGACGACTGGAATCATAGGTGTCACCATAGTTAAAGCCATAGATTTCCCGATTCTTATCGAATAACTGCAAAGGTTTTACTAAATCCCGGAAGAAATTATCAATAGCGGTTTGATGGATGCTTTCCAAGGAAAACTCTAACCTATCTATGGTTGGTTTATCGATAAAAAAAATACGCATACCCTCGTCTAACACATAGGCAACGGAAAGATCCTCAGCCAGAGTAGTAGTAGCAATTCCTTTTGTTTCCTTTGGACCAACAATGATGGGGTAGATTCGCTGTAGATTTTCCTTGACATCCTGGTGATTAACACCACTCTCTCTTTTTAAATCTTTGATAAAGGGTGCCAGAACTTCTGCCACATATTGCTGGCGTAGAGAAGCATTTTGACGGCAATAACCACGGTAGAAATTCTCTAGGGACAAATCAATCCAGTATTCTCCTTTTTTCATGCGAATGGCAAAGTTGTCTAGATTGTAGATCAGCGATTTAGGCACTGTTTCCAAGATATATTCAGACACTATTTTTCGAAAAACTTGCCGGTCCATGTATATTCAACCCCCTTAACGCAGGTAACCATTGTTTGAGATATGTGCGCTACTGTAATATAATATCTTTAGAAGAAATATATGCGAGGGAATTCTTCTAGAGGGGGTTTTTCTATGGCTTTAGTAGAATTAACCGTGATTCCATTGGGGACAGGTTCTACCAGTTTAAGTGGATTTGTGGCCGGTTGTGTCAAGTTTTTGCAACAGGCAGAAGGCATCCAATATCAATTGACACCTATGGGTACGATTATCGAAGGGGAACTTTCAGTTGTTCTGGAGCTTGCACGGCAAATGCACGAACAACCCTTTTTGGCTGGCGCTGATCGGGTTACCACAACCATCCGTATTGATGATCGCAGGGATAAAGAAGCTACTATGCAGGGGAAAGTGGCTGCTGTGGAAAGTAAACTAATTTCAGCAGGTGGCACCGACTGATGGAGTATTACAAAGGTCTCATGAACAGTTTGGCTAGGGGAGTGGTATCTCCTGTCTATTTACTATATGGGGAAGAAGAATACCTGAAAGAAAAAGCAGTGGCTAAGTTTAGAGAGGTTTTATTACCCCAGGCTGCGGATTTTAACTTGGACCTACTGGATGGTGAAACTGCCGAATTGCCTTCTGTCGTAGCCCTAGCAGAAAATCTGCCCTTTATGGCCGAACGCCGGCTCGTTATTGTCAAAAGTGCCCCCTGGTTTTCCAGTAAGGGAAAGTCTGGCGGAGATCCGGCAGCAGAGGGAAAGGCAGGGAGTCAGGAAGGAATACTGCTGCAATATTTAAGTAACCCCTCACCAACCACCTGCCTTATATTTATTGCTAGGGATTCCGTGGATCGCCGCAAGAAACTTTTTAAGGCGGTGTCTGCCGCAGGGGCTGCCATTGATTTTAAAGCTTTGAAAGCACAAGAAATGGTTACCTGGGTAAACCAGAGACTAAAGGCTGCTAGTAAGCAGATTGAACCGGCGGCAGCTAAGGCTCTGGTAGAAGTGAATGGTAAATTAGGTTTACTAAATTTACAGCATGAGGTAGAGAAATTATTGTGCTATCTAGGGGAGCGAAACCTGGTAGAACTTCAAGATGTACAGCAAGTGGCCGTAAATAATATTGAGCAGAATATTTTTAACGTCGTGGACGATGTTGCTTCAGGCCAAACTTCCAGAGCCTTACATGGTATTCGTGAATTATTGGCACAGAAAGAACAACCACCCAAAATACTGGCCCTACTGGCCCGCCAATTCCGCATTGCTCTCCAGGTGGCTATTTTAGCTAAAGAGGGTTATGCTGAAAGGGAAATGGCCAGCCGCCTAGGATTGCCTGATTTTGTGGTAAGAAAAACACTGCAACAGTGCCAGCGTAGCGGCGCTACCAAAATACGTCGGGCACTTCAGCAGTTAGCCGAACTGGATGCCGATATGAAAAGAGGCCAACAGGATTTTCCGTCGGCTATTGAAACTATGTTAATTAATTTCAGTAGATCGTAAATTTATCCTAAATAATAACTGTAAGGTTAGTTTGGGTATGGCATTATCATTTTCTGATGGTGCCAAATCCAGTCGGTATGCATGAAAGCAAAAAACCACCCGTTGGGTGGTTTTGTTAACGTGTGTGATTGTTTAGCCAGCTTTGTTAAATCTCTTGGTAAGGCGAGATTTCTTTCTGGCAGCGGCATTTTTATGTAAAACGCCCTTGGTAACTGCTTTATCTAAAGCGACCAACGCTTTACGAAGAGTAGTCTCAGCTACTTCACGACTTTCAGATTTTAAAGCTACTTCGTATTTGCGAATGGCAGTTTTAACGGCGGATTTAATACTAGCGTTACGAATGGTACGCTTCTGAGCAATTTCAACCCGCTTGATGGCAGACTTAATATTAGGCAAATTTTCTCACCTCCCCAACAAGCAGTATTTTACCACGGGCATTTGTAAAATGCAAGTAAACTTTCGTATATCATCTCCTAAATTGGTGAATCCTAAAAACAGATTTAATTATTAGGGGGTGATTTACTTGTTAGGAATGGTGGTTAGATTCATTGTTTCTGCACTGGTATTGATTGTTGTGAGTTGGCTTTCGCCTGGTTTTGTAGTTAAGGGTGGTTTCATTGGGGCGCTCATTGCTGCGGTTGTCATTGCCGTTCTGGGCTACATAGCCGAAAGCTTGCTGGGAGACAGGGTTTCGCCCCAAAGACGCGGACTGGTGGGTTTTGTAACTGCAGCCGTTGTGATTTACCTGGCCCAGTTTATTATTCCAAATCTGCTCAGCGTCAGTATTTTTGGTGCCTTAATCTCTGCTTTCATTATTGGACTTATTGATGCCTTTGTTCCCACAGTGGTGAGATAAGTAAGGATCTTTTTTAAAAAGCCCGGCTTCCGGGCTTTTTATATTTACCACCCTAAACCGTAATTAAAGAAGTGGTCAAAAAAGTAAAAATCATACCCCTCTATGGTACGGCATATCCATTATAAAAAACAAGCCCCACAGGGGGGTGATTTAATTTTAGCTCGCAAAAGGAAAGCATCCTTATATTGGATCATCATCCTTAGCCTAATTGTCTTCTATGGTCTATGGCAGAACACAACCGTTGGGACTCAGAGATTATTGAATGTATCTGTAAAGTGGCTGGTTTCTCAAGCATTACAAGACCCTCGGGCCATGATTTTAACCTCCATGCCAGCATTGGCCTGGCAGGATACACCCGAAGAAATGGAAAGTCCCAGTCGGGCGTTGGTCTCCTGGTTAGCTGGTGTTACCCGTATCGATAGTACTCCTGCGGGTATCCTAGCAGTCCAAATACCATTCTTGAGGCAGGTACAAACTATGGGTTTACCAGTGATTAAGGTGGGTCAGGAAGTACCTGTTCAAAAAACGATAGAGGTAGGAGATGAAGACAAAGATGTACTGGTCGGAATTTACAATACCCATACCGGAGAAACCTATTCCCGGACCGATGGTACTGATCGATTAGAAGGACAACGGGGAGGGGTTGTTAAGGTAGCCCAAGCCGTACAGGAGGTACTGGAAAAAGAGTACTCCTTTCGGGTAACCCGTTCGGATACCATTCATGATACCCGCTATGCTACATCCTATCTGGAGTCTGAAAAGACAGCCAAGGAAATGGTTGCCAACCATACTAAAATGATTACCATGCTGGATATCCACCGGGATGCCGGACGCAGCCATCAGGATAGTCTGGTAACTGTTAAGGGACAACAGGTTGCACCTATTTTATTCATTATCGGATCCGATGCTCGACGACCTTTCCCTAACTGGAAGCAAAACTATGCCTTCGCCTGTCGCCTGGCAGCTAAAATGGATGAATTGTATCCAGGTCTTTGCCTGGGAGTTCGCGTAAAGGAAGGTCGCTATAACCAGCAGTTACATCCTGGGGCCATTTTGGTGGAAGTGGGCACCGACAATAACTCCCTGGAGGAAGCTGTAGCCAGTGGCAAAATGCTGGCGGAGGCCCTGGCAAAACTACTCGAAGAAGAAATAGAAGTTAAGAAAGCTAGCCAACCAATAGAGGAGAAGCAGGAAAACAATCTGGAACAGAAAGAATTTGAGGATGAAGGAAAAGATCAAATGGTAGAAAATGTATAGACAATAAATGTAAGGTACATCCTTATAAAAATAGGGAGGTGCCTTTTTTATGCGACGAATAGGTTTTATTGCCATTACGCTGTGTGCATTTTTTATTTTAATGGGTTTAGGAATAACCATATCTGTCAAGCAGTTCAATCAGATGGTATTACCGGAGCAACCCCTTAAGATATATGAAGTCGTAGAGAAGGAACCAGAGATCCTGCAAATTGAACTGCTTGGGGAGACCTGTTCTGTCAATGTGGCCAACATTAAACAACAGGTGGCAACCGGCAAGGAACAGGTTGAGAAGAAGTGGCAGAAATTTAGAAATGACCCGCAGTTACATAAGCAAGTGGAAAGTGCAACAATCTTGGTAAAAAGACAATGGCAGGCACTGATACGGACCGAGGAAGTAAGGGCCGTTAACCAGTGGGTGAAGGACCAACTATAACGGATATTCTAAGTCGCAAAAAGTTGAAGCTGGTCAAATCCGGTGCTATAATAGAAGAGTATGTCTTTTTTAAACTAGGGGGAGTATTGAATGGCAACACCTCAACACCGTATTAGGAACTTCTGTATTATAGCACACATTGATCATGGAAAATCTACTTTAGCCGATCGGATATTAGAACATACCGGTGCCCTAAGTCAGAGAGAAATGACCGAGCAATTCTTGGATAAAATGGATTTGGAGAGGGAACGGGGCATCACCATTAAACTGCAGGCAGTAAGACTCTTTCACAAAGCCGCAGACGGTGAAGAATATCAACTGAACCTTATTGATACCCCTGGGCATGTGGACTTTACCTACGAAGTATCACGCAGCTTGGCGGCTTGTGAAGGGGCCCTGCTGGTGGTGGATTCTTCCCAGGGTATTGAGGCGCAAACTTTGGCCAACGTGTATTTAGCTCTAGAAAATGATCTGGAAATTATTCCGGTTATCAATAAAATCGATCTTCCCAGCGCCGAACCCGATCGGGTGAAGCAGGAAGTTGAGGATGTTATCGGCTTAGACACTTCGGAAGCAGTTCTGGCCTCTGCTAAAACCGGCCTTGGTATCAATGAAATTTTGGAGCAGGTAGTAACGAAGATTCCCCCGCCAAAGGGTGAGGCCACTGCTCCACTCCAGGCTTTGATCTTTGATTCCCACTTTGATGCTTACCGGGGCGTTATTGCCTACATTCGGGTGGTGCAGGGTACCTTAAAGCCCGGTATGCGCATTCGCATGATGGCTACCCAAAAGGAATTCGAAGTGACTGAAGTGGGAGTTTTTAATCCCCGGATGACTTTCATAGATGAGCTCAATACCGGCGAAGTTGGCTTTGTCACTGCCAGCATGAAGAACGTTCAGGACGTACGGGTCGGTGATACCATTACCACAGCCCAAAATCCGGCATTGGCACCATTGCCTGGCTACCGGCAGGTAACACCGATGGTCTTCTGTGGTCTTTATCCGGTGGATACAGTAGACTACGAAGATTTAAGGGACTCTTTGGACAAGCTGAAACTTAATGACGCTTCCCTTATCTATGAACCAGAAACCTCCGATGCCTTGGGCTTTGGTTTCCGCTGCGGTTTCTTAGGGCTGCTGCATATGGAAATTATTCAAGAGCGTCTGGAACGGGAATATGGCATTAATTTAATTACCACTGCACCCAGTGTGGTTTATCGGGTAACCACCACCAAGGGTGAAACCCTAGAGATTGATAACCCGTCTAATTTACCGCCGGTTAATAATATTGAAAAGATAGAAGAACCCTTTGTAAAAGCAACGGTTATGGTGCCAAAGGATTTTGTGGGCACAGTGATGGAATTGTGTCAGGGAAAACGCGGTATTTACAGTAATATGGAATACATGGGTGTCAACCGTGTTATGCTGACCTACGACATTCCCTTATCAGAAATTATTTATGACTTTTTCGATCAACTGAAATCCCGCACCAAAGGTTACGCTTCTCTGGACTATGAGATGAATGGCTATCGTGAATCCGATCTGGTAAAACTGGATATTCTGCTAAATGGCGAGGTTCTAGATGCCCTGTCCTGTATTGTGCACCGGGAAAGAGCCTATACTAGAGGAAGAGGTCTTTGCGAAAAACTACGTTCTTTGATTCCCAGACAAATGTTTGAAATTCCTATTCAAGCAACCATTGGCAATAAAATTATTGCCAGGGAAACCGTTAAGGCTATGCGCAAGGACGTATTGGCTAAGTGTTACGGTGGTGATATCAGCCGTAAGAGAAAGCTGTTAGAGAAGCAAAAAGAAGGTAAAAAACGTATGAAACAAGTGGGCAATGTGGAAATACCCCAGGAAGCCTTTATGGCGGTATTAAGCATTGAAGAATAGGAGTCGTTATGACTTGTTATTTGAAAAATCTAACCTCAGTGATAAAAAAGGCCGGTATCAATAAATTAACCAAGGATCAGCGTAAAGCGGTAGATTCTACTGTTCGCAGTCTGACTGGCGCCCAAGGAAGCTGTCCAGAAGTGTGGCCGGTGGTTAAAGGCTGGTTAGCGGAACCCGGCCATGAAGAATTGTTAGTTAAGGAAATTAAGGATAAGCTGGTGCTACCACCATGTCCGTAGGACTCTATATTCATGTACCCTTTTGCCTCCGCAAGTGTCTATACTGCGATTTTACCTCTTATCCCCGGCAGGAGGAGCAGGTACAGCTTTATTTGCAGAGTCTGACAGCGGAAATGGTTCTTTATGGAGACCGGCTAGATGCAAGGCATAAATCTATCAAAACTATTTTTGTGGGCGGTGGTACACCCACTTGCCTGAGGCCGGAATATTTGGCCGGGATTTTGGAGCAGGTAGGGAAAGTTTTCTCTATTGAACAGGGCGCGGAAATTACCACCGAGGCTAATCCCGGTACAGTGAACCTACCGGCCCTCAAAGAGCTGAGGGCCGTGGGATTTAACAGACTCAGCCTGGGAGTTCAATCCACTCACCGAGAACTACTTCGTTTAATCGGGCGAATTCATACCTTTTCAGAAGCCCGGCAAGCAGTGACAGAAGCCCGCATAGCAGGTTTTGAGAATATCAACCTGGATCTGATTTTTGGTTTACCTACGCAGACTGCCGCCCAGTGGCGGCAGTCTTTACATGAGATCATGGCTTTACAGCCGGAACATATTTCATGCTATGGATTACAGCTAGAAGAAAATACTCCGCTGACCAAAGCGGTGGAACAGGGGCAACTAAAACCCTGCCCGGAAGAAGAGGAACTGGCCATGTATCAGATGGCCCGCCAACTCTTGGGTGAAAATGGCTATCAACACTACGAAATATCTAACTTCGCCCAAGCGGGTTACCAATGCCGTCATAACCTGCTTTACTGGCAAAACCAAGCCTATTTGGGACTAGGGCCGGCCGCCCATTCCTATCTTAACCAAAGCCGCTGGGGCAATGTGGAGGGCATAGAGGAGTATGCTTCCTTGGTAAAACAAGGGCAAAGGCCAGTGGCTGAAAAAACAACCCTTACCATAAAGGAGCAAATGGAAGAAACTGTCTTCCTAGGCCTGAGAATGCTCGAGGGTGTAAACGTAGAGTCCTTTCAACAAAGATTTGGCAAATCTCTGCAAGAGATTTTTGGCAAACAAGTCAGCAGTTTAACCGCCAAAGGTTTACTAGAACAATCCTTTGGGCATCTTAAATTAACAGAGAAAGCATTACCTTTAGCCAACCAAGTGTTTGCTGAATTTGTCTAAGCCCTTGATAGCACTTTCAGAGAATGATCATGTCGTGGGGTATGGTGTATCCTGGCATCATCAGAAATTTATGAAACAGCCTTGGGCTGACACACCAATACCCTTGACTTTTTTTTGCCCATTTGTTAAATTCTATGTATAATTAGCACTCAATACGAGTGAGTGCTAACACCCTTCCAGGGGGTGCAGGCAGGAGGTGTGCCGACGTGAAAATGGATGAACGTAAACAACAGATTCTGTTGGCCATCATCAAAGATTATATTGATACTGCTGAACCGGTTGGTTCGCGTACTATATCACGCCGCTACAAACTAGGGGTCAGTGCGGCTACTATTCGTAATGAAATGGCGGATCTGGAAGATATGGGATTCATTGAACAGCCCCATACATCAGCCGGGCGCATTCCCTCAAACCTAGGCTATCGCTATTATGTAGATTGCCTGATGCAGCGGGAGCAGCTTACGGAGGAAGAAGAGGGGGCTATCCGCAACGGCTACGAAGATAAAGTGCGGGAAGTGGGGGAAGTCCTTAACCGTACCGGCAGACTGTTGGCCAATCTTACTAATTATACCGCTTTGGTGCAGACGCCACGGATGGGTATCAGTACGGTTAAGCACATTCAACTGGTGCTAATGGCATCTGGTCAGGCCATGATCATTGTAGTAATGGATACTGGTGCAGTAAATCATCAAATTATTTCAATACCAGAGAACATTACCCAGCAGGATCTAGACCAGATTTCTAGCGTACTCAATGCCAAACTTCAGGGTAGAACAATGGGTAGCATTCGACTTACCTTGATTAAGGAAATCTATTTTGAACTGGCTAAACACAGGAATATACTAGATTTGGCTATTGAGTTAATGAAGGATAAGATTCCTTCGGTAAAGGAGGATAAGATCTACCTCGAGGGAGTATTTAATATCCTGAACCAACCGGAGTTTCATAACGTAGATAAGGTGAAAGTGCTTCTCTCACTGTTGGAGCAAGAAGATAAAGTAAAGGATATTTTAAAGCAACCGAATCAAGGTCTAGGTGTTACTATTAAGATTGGCAGTGAGAATAGCCAACAAGAGATTCAGGATTGCAGCATGATTACTGCCACCTACCAGATAGGAGACAGAATCCTTGGCACCATTGGGGTACTAGGCCCTACGCGGATGGATTATGCCAAGGTGGTAACGGTGGTAGATAGTATGTCTCGCAATCTTTCCCGAACCCTGGAACGTATTCTCAAGGGTAACGGATAATATAAGGGGGAACCATTGTAGTGAGTCTCAAACAACAGGCCAGTCAGGGGGCCGAAGTTAATGAAAAACTGGCAGCCTTGATGACCAACGCCAACGCTGTGCGGGCGATTGCCTCGGCAGTGGAGGGAACCCTGGGACCCAAGGGACTGGATACCATGCTGGTAGATAAATTTGGTGAGGTGGTTATTACCAATGATGGTGTAACCATCCTGACCATGATGGAAGCGAACCACCCTGCGGCCCGTATGGTTATCAATATTGCCAAATCTCAGCAGGAGGAGATTGGCGACGGCACTACCACTGCCACCGTTATGGCGGGTGCTTTAGTAAGTACCGGGGTGGAGCAGGTGGCGAAAGGAGTACCGGTGGCTCGGGTTATTGAAGGAGTTCGGGCAGGCGTGCGGCGAGCGCTGGAAGTGATGCAGGAGCAAGCCACACCGCTAGAAGATTTGCAACATCCCTGGCTAAACCAAGTGGCTTTAGTAGCTGGCCGGGAACACCAGGATATTGCCGATCTGGTGGTGGAAGCGGCCCGACTAATTGGCAAAGATAAGCTTTTAGATGCCAACTTTAAGTTATCCGATACCGTGATGTCGGAAGAAGGGGCCAACAATCAGGTATTCATGGGGGTTATCGTCAACAAAGAAACCCTGAATAAGCAAATGCCACAGCAGTTGGCAGATGCTAAGGTTCTGATTATTGATGACGCACTGGAACCGGAGCAAATTGAAGACGGAGCACTGGGGACCGAAACTGGTTTTGCCCGTTACCTGGAGCTACAGGCTGAATTTAAAGCGAATATCCAAAAAATAATTGATATCGGCACGGGCTTGGTATTAGTGGACCGGGGAGTGGCTGATACGGCTGAAGAGATGTTAACCGATGCTGGAATTATGGTCGTACAGCGGGTACTTAATAAAGAACTGCGGCGTGCTGCTGAACATACCGGGGCCCGTGTTGTGAAACGCACCAGCCTTAAGAAAGAAGCGGCTGAATTAGAAAAATACTTAGGTTTTGCGAAAAACGTAGTGGGCAATGAAAAACTGGAGCAGCTCTGGATATTAGATGGCCGTGGCAAGCCTATGGCCACCGTGTTGGTGGGAGCCGCCACCGAGGAAGTGGTAGGGGAACGCGAACGTATTGCCAAGGATGCAGCGAGTTCTGTGCAGGCCGCCGTCAAAGGTGGCGTAGTACCGGGGGGAGGTTCCCTAGAGTTGGCTGTGTCCCGGGAAGTGGAGAAGGTTAGAGAGAATACTCGTGGTATGGCTGCCTATGGGGTTAGCTGTGTGGCGGAGACACTTAGACGGCCGATGTCTCAAATTGTCTCCAATGCAGGCTTTAACCACCTGGAAAAAATTGGTGATGTACTGGCCAGTCAGGTAGAACAAAATAAAAACTCGTTGGCTGTGGATTGTGACAGCGGCGAGATTGCAGATATGTTTGAACTGGGTGTTTTGGACCCAGCCCTGGTAAAGATCCATGCACTAAAAGCCGCCGGTGAAATTGCCGAGGCCATATTACGCATTGACACCATTATAAAAATGAGAGACTACCAACAACCTACAACAAACTCATTAGAGAGGTGATCAAGTGACCGAAGAAAATAAGCAACAGGGTCAAGAAACAATTTTGGAAGAACAACCAGTTGAGGAGCAAAACAACGAGACCGGTGCAACAGCAACCAATAACCAGAATTTGCCCGATGACCCAAACGAATTAAAGAAAATGCTGTTGGAGAAGATGGCAGAAGCTGAAAATAACTATAACTGGGCACTGAGGTTGCAGGCAGATTACGAGAACCTGCGCCGGCGTACCCGTCAGGAACGGGAAGAACTACTCAAGTATGGTTCAGAGCAACTTATTAAAAATTTATTGCCTGTGATGGATAACTTTGCCAGAGCCCTTAACTCCGCCGGGGATGGTGGAGAGAAATTTATCAATGGTGTAGAAATGATCCAACGCCAGCTCAATGATGTTTTAAGCAACGAAGGTCTAGCTCCCATACCTGCACTGGAAGAGCCCTTCGACCCCAACCTGCATGATGCTGTAATGCAAGTAGAAGACAGCGATCAACCAGAGAACACCGTCGTAGAGGAACTACTGACAGGGTACTACTTAAAGGGGAAAGTGATTCGGCATTCGATGGTAAAAGTGGCGAAGTAATAGCCGTTAGCTGTTTTACCTTTAACAATGTTGTTACCAACCAAAGCCAAAAGGCTAAAGGCCGGTGACTAACTTTTAAGAATTCCAAACCAACGTAAATCTTTTCATTAGGAGGCAAAGATAAATGGCTAAAGTAATTGGTATTGACTTAGGGACAACCAACTCCTGCGTAGCTGTGATGGAAGGTGGCGAAGCAGTTGTTATTCCAAACGCTGAGGGTGCCAGAACCACACCTTCGATAGTTGGTTTTTCCAAAACAGGAGAGCGTTTGGTGGGCCAAGTGGCGAAACGCCAGGCCGTTAGCAACCCAGATCGTACTATTTCCTCGATCAAGCGCTACATGGGGACCAACCACAAAGTAACCATTGACGGTAAAGACTACACCCCCCAAGAAATTTCAGCTATGACCTTAGGCAAATTAAAGGCTGATGCCGAGGCTTATCTGGGTGAGACCGTAACCCAGGCAGTTATTACTGTACCAGCTTATTTTGGTGATGCCCAGCGTCAGGCTACCAAAGATGCCGGGAAAATTGCCGGTCTGGAAGTACTGCGCATCATTAACGAACCCACTGCTGCGGCTCTAGCCTACGGTCTAGATAAAGAGGGGGATCAAACCATTCTGGTCTTCGACCTGGGCGGCGGTACCTTTGACGTATCCATTCTAGAATTGGGTGACGGTGTTTTTGAGGTAAAGGCTACCAGCGGTAACAACCGTCTGGGCGGTGATGATTTCGATCAACGGGTGATTGATTTCCTGGCCAGTGAGTTTAAAAAAGAAAGCGGCGTTGATCTGCTGAAGGACAAAATGGCTGTGCAGCGGCTGAAGGAAGCTGCAGAGAAAGCCAAGATTGAATTGTCGGGAGTGGTTAATACCAATATTAACCTGCCCTTTATTTCGGTTGGTCCAGATGGTCCCTTGCACTTAGATATTAATTTGAGCCGAGCTAAATTCGATGAACTAACTGCTGATTTAGTGGAAAAAACCATGGGCCCCACCCGTCAAGCGCTGAAAGATTCCGGGTTGGATGTCAAAGAAATTAATAAAGTTCTGTTGGTGGGTGGATCAACCCGCATCCCAGCGGTACAAGAGGCCATTCGCAAGTTCCTCGGTACCGAACCTCACAAAGGGATTAACCCCGATGAGTGCGTAGCCCTGGGTGCTGCCATCCAGGCAGGGGTATTAGCTGGGGAAGTAAAGGATGTTCTACTGCTGGACGTAACTCCTCTGTCTTTAGGTATTGAAACTCTGGGTGGAGTATTTACCAAACTGATTGAGCGCAATACGACCATTCCTACTTCCAAGAGTCAGATTTTTTCCACCGCGGCTGATAATCAACCTTCAGTAGAAATTCACGTGCTGCAAGGGGAACGTCAAATGGCTGCAGACAACAAAACCTTAGGCCGTTTCCAATTAAGTGGTATTCCCCCAGCTCCCCGTGGTGTGCCGCAAATTGAAGTGAAATTTGATATTGATGCTAACGGTATTGTTTCCGTTTCTGCTAAGGATATGGGTACCGGGCAGGCTCAGAGCATTTCTATTACCGGTACTGGTGCTTTAAACGATGATGAGATTAACAGAATGGTCGACGATGCTGAGAAATATGCCGAAGAAGATAAGAAGCGGAAAGAAGCCGTAGAAGTTAGAAATCAGGCAGACAGCATGATTTACCAAACGGAGAAGACCATTAAAGACCTGGGCGACAAGGCTGACAAAACCCAGGTGGAGGCTGTTCAAAAAGCTACCGAGGAACTTCGTGCAGCCATGAACAGCGATGACACCGACCAGATTAAAAACAAGTTAGAAGAAATGACGAAACTTCTTCATGAACTAACTTCCGCTATGTACCAGCAGCAAGAAGCTCAAGGTGGTTGTGCCGATGGTAGCTGTGGCGGCAATGCGAAACAGGACGACAACGTAGTAGATGCCGATTACGAAGTGAAAGATGAGAAGAAGGAAGACAAATAAGAAAAATTTTCATATACTAATGTAGTATTTCTGGCAATGGGGCTGTCGCAAAACTACTTTTTGCGACGCTCCCTTTTTGCCGTCAGCCATCAGCCATCAGCTTTTTGGTTTTCCCTGGTAGCAATCAACTGGCAATTATTTAAACCAACCAAGCTGAGGGCTGAGGGCCGATGGCTATCTTTTTATGAATATTAGGTGGTGTAACATGGCTAAGCGTGACTATTATGAGGTGTTGGGTGTTGCCAAAGGTGCCTCGACGGAAGAAATAAAAAAAGCCTATCGAAAACAGGCTCGGCAGTATCATCCGGACGTCTATGAGGGCCCTAAGGAAGAAGCAGAAGCCAAGTTCAAAGAAATAGCAGAAGCCTATGCGGTGCTCAGTGATGGAGACAAACGGGCGGCCTACGACCAGTATGGTCACGCTGCAACCGACGGCCAGGGCTTTGGGGCTGGTGGGTTCGGTGGTTTTGGCGATAGCGGCCTAGGCGATATCTTTGATATGTTCTTTGGCGGTATGGGACGGCAGCGCAATGGTCCTCAGAAGGGGAACGATCTACGATTTAATATGGAAATTTCCTTTAAGGAAGCGGCCTTTGGGGTGGAACGGGATATTCAGGTGCCACGCACCGAAACCTGCGATACCTGTGACGGCAGTGGTTCGGCCCCGGGCAGTAAGCCTCAAACCTGTGGTGTTTGTCAGGGGTCTGGTCAGGTACAATATGCTGCCAATACACCCTTTGGACGCATTGTGCAGAGCCGTACCTGCGACAAGTGCCACGGTTCTGGTAAGATCATAGAAAAACCTTGCCCTACCTGCCGTGGCGCAGGGCAAATTAGGAAAACCAAGACCATTCATGTCAAGATTCCTGCCGGTGTGGATGAAGGCTCTCGCCTACGTCTCAGTGGTGAAGGTGAGGCTGGCTTACGGGGTGGCCCGCACGGTGACCTCTATGTTTACATTTTGGTTCGCCCTCATAAGTTCTTCCGCCGGGAAGGCAATGAAGTCGTTTGTGATATCGATCTTTCCTTTGCTCAGGCAGCCCTGGGTGATGTGATCGAAGTACCTACCCTAGACGGTTCTGCCGATTTGAAAGTGCCCGAAGGCACCCAGACGGGTACCATTTTCCGCATTAAAGATAAAGGCATTCCCTATCTTAACGGTAACGGTCGGGGTGATCAGCATGTTCGGGTAAAGGTAATCACGCCAACCAAACTCAATGATAAACAAAAGGAACTGCTAAAGGAATTTGCTAAGCAGAGCGGCGACAAGGCCCCCAAGGCACAGGAAAAAAATATTTTTGAGAAAGTGAAAGAAGCGTTTAAATAGCTTAGGGGTATAACCCGAACAAGGAGGCACTCCCCTTGACCATTTGGCTTGAAATCTCCGTCCAGGTTCCTCATGAGGGAATTGAGATGGTTAGTTATATTTTTGATGAATTAGGTGCCGGCGGGGTAGTTATCGAAGACCCCGCTTTAATTTCCCGAGGCATAGAAGCCGATATTTGGGATCATTATGAATTTCCACCGGAAGTTCTTAACCGTACGCTACCTATCGTGAAAGCCTACCTGCCAGAAGGACCAGAGTTGGAGGACAAACTCGTTAGACTGCAGGAGCGGCTTTCGGGGTTACCCTTGGAGTCCATCCCTTCCTTCGAAACCAATCCAGTGGTTGAGGAAGATTGGGCCACCGCCTGGATGGCCTACTATAAACCGGTGGAAATTGGCAGCCGGTTAGCAGTAAAACCCAGTTGGGAAGAATATACCCCTCGGGATAATCGCATTGTTCTGGAATTGGATCCCGGCATGGCCTTTGGCTGTGGCAATCACCCCACTACGACCATGTGTATGGAGTTTTTGGAAGGCATTATTAAGGGTGGCGAGCTAGTGGCCGATGTTGGGACCGGCACCGGGATTTTGGCTATTACCTCTGCTAAATTGGGGGCAGACAGGGTTTTGGCTGTGGATTTAGATTCGGTTGCCGTCAAGGTGGCAAAGGAAAATGTGCAGCTGAATCAAGTGGCAGATCGGGTGACTGTCTTGGAGGGGAACCTGCTGGATAGGGCAACCGAAACGGTGGATATAGTCATTGCCAATATCATTGCCAGTGTGATCATTGTCTTGGCTCCCGATGTACTAAGAATTCTTAAACCAGGTGGATATTTGATTGCCTCTGGAATTATTCGCTTCCGGGCGGAGGAAGTAAAGGAAAAGCTGGAGCAAACCGGTTTCCGCATTGTCGAGAAGAAAGAAGACGGCGAATGGGTATCTTACCTAAGTGTTCTGGAGGGATAAGCCTTGGCCCGATTTTTTGTGCAGCCGCAGCAAATACAAGCAGACAGAGCCATTATTACTGGTTCGGATGTCAAACATATCAGCAAGGTATTAAGGATGGCACCGGGAGATCCCTTAACTGTCTTGGATGGTAGGGGGACAGTTTACCAGGCGGAGATTTGTGAAATAAATAAAGAAGAGATACTCTGCCGACTGTTGAGCTCTGAAAGGGGCGCTGGGGAGCCAGCTCTTAAGGTCACCTTGGTGCAAGGCTTGCCCAAGGGTGATAAAATGGAAAGCATTATTCAAAAGTGCACTGAGCTGGGTGTCCATCGCATCATCCCCCTGGCGGCTTCCCGGTCGGTTGTCAAACTTAACGATAAAAAAGTAACGGAGCGTCAGGAGCGTTGGCAAAGGGTGGCCTTGGAAGCCGCCAAACAGTGTCGTCGTTCCCATGTCCCGGAAGTCCAGCAGTTACGCTGTTGGGAAGATATCCTAAGGGATATTCCTGCCGACGCTTTGCTTATCATGCCTTGGGAGGAAGAAAAATCTCAGTCTCTGAGGCCTCTTTTGCAAAGAATGGAGAAGCCCACTGAATTGTACCTGTTTATAGGACCGGAAGGTGGCCTGGATGCAGTGGAAGTAACGGCGGCACGGGAGCGTGGCTGCCATCTGGTCACCTTAGGTGAGCGCATTTTACGTACCGAAACTGCTGGTCCGGCGGTTTTAACCATGGTGTTGTATCATTATGGAGAGCTGGGGTAAGGGGGATTATTTTTGTCAAAAACCGCTGCAATCTATACCCTTGGCTGCAAAGTGAACCAATACGAATCTTCTGCCATCGGTGATTTATTCCGCCAGGCTGGCTATGAGATGGTGGAATTTGAACAGCAAGCCGATGTCTATGTGATCAATACTTGTACCGTTACTCATCTAGGAGATCGCAAATCACGACAAATGATTCGCCGGGCTGCCAGGCAAAACCCAGAGGCGGTCATCGCTGTGACTGGTTGCTATGCCCAGACCTCACCGGGGGAAGTGCTGGAAATTCCAGGTGTAGATCTGGTGGTGGGAACCAAGGACAAATCGAATCTTGTCAGGCTGGTGGAGGACTTTGCCAAAGGGAAGGGCCAGGGTGTTGTTAATGCCGTGGCTAACATTATGGCCACCGACTGTTATGATGAACTGCCGGTGCCTACGGAACAAGGGAAAACCAGAGCATTTCTGAAAATTCAAGAAGGTTGCAATAGTTTTTGCGCCTATTGTATTATTCCTTACGCCCGGGGGCCCGTTAGAAGCCGACTGCCGGAGAATGTTATAGACTCTGCAGAGCAACTTATTGAACAGGGTTTTAAAGAAATTGTGCTAACGGGTATTCATATCGGTGCCTATGGTCAGGATTTTGCCGACCAACACATTGACCTGGGTTGGCTGGTGGAGCGTTTGGCAAAACTAAAAGGCCTGATAAGATTAAGATTGGGTTCCATTGAGCCTCACGATATCAATGATGCCCTGATCCAGGCTGTGGCCAGCAACCCCAACGTCTGTCGTCAATTGCACATTCCCCTGCAAAGTGGTGATGATGACATTTTAGCCAGCATGCGGCGACGCTATAATACAGGACAGTTTGTAGAACTGGTCAACAGAATTTATGCAGCTGTGCCAGGAGTAGCAATTACCACCGATGTCATTGTAGGGTTTCCTGGAGAAACCGAGCAGCATTTCCAAAATACCCTGCGTACAGTGGAACGGGTAGGCTTTGCCTCCTTACATGTGTTTAAATACTCTCCTCGTAAGGGTACCCCCGCTGCGGAGATGCCAGAACAAGTAAGCCCTCTGGCAAAAGATGACCGTAGTAAAAGGCTCACTCTGCTGGGGAGCAAATTAGCACAGCAATTCGCCCAGCAACAAATAGGCAAAGAACTGGAAGTGTTGGTAGAACAACCTCACGAAGGGGATAAGTGGCTTTTTGAAGGGCATACTGATACTTATTTAAAAGTAGTTTTTCCAGCCAATGAGAAACTGCGAGGCCAACTGGTAAGGGTACATATCGATGAAATTATTGGACAGTATTTAAAAGGCAGAATTATTTAACACGATTGCAGGATAATAATCCTAGTGTGTTGAATACATTTTTAGGGAAGACTATGATAAGATATTTAGCTTTCCGGGGGGAGGTGTTGTCAGTGCAAGACTGCCTCTTTTGTAAAATCATAGCCGGAGAGATCCCAGCCCAGAAGGTATATGAAGACGATAAGGTATATGCCTTTAAAGATATTGCTCCTGTGGCTCCGGTTCATGTATTAATTATTCCTAAAAAACACATTTCCACCCTCGAGGACATAAACGCAGAAGATGCTGAGCTGATGGGGCATATTATGGTTACAGCCTCTAAGTTGGCGAAGGAATTGAGTTTGGGGAAGGGATACCGGGTGGTTTCCAATTGTAAAGAAGATGGAGGCCAAACTGTGTACCATATTCATTTTCATCTTACAGGTGGCAGGCAAATGCAATGGCCTCCGGGCTAAAACCTGTTGACTGATTTTGAATATCAAGGTATAATAAAGTGGTATTGTAATTTTTGGGATATTATATTCAGACAAATCTGAAGTGAATATCCGAGGTTTTATGGTTTGGCGGAGGGAGGGAAATTGAGTGGCGGAAGTAAAAGTAGGCAAGAACGAGACACTGGACAGTGCCCTCCGGCGCTTTAAGCGGACCTGCCAAAAGGCTGGCGTTTTGGCTGAGGCACGCAAACACGAACACTATGAAAAACCCAGTGTAAAAAGAAAGAAAAAATCCGAAGCAGCACGTAAGCGCAAAAGTTTTAAATAAGTAAAGATCAAAACAAATGCTTGACATATAAATATGTGTCAGGCATTTTTTAATATCTCAACTTTCTTGCTATAATTGTTGTAAGATTTAAGAAGGGTAAATAATTTTTTAGGAGTAAGTTAAGGGGGTGTTAATGGTGTTTTTAGCAGAAATGGCTGGCTGGCTGGCTACCCTCGCCTTTGTCCTGGGAATATTCGCCTTGATACTGGAAGTATTTATTATGCCTGGCTTTGGCTTTGCTGGAGTGGTGGGGATCGTTTTGGTTGGTTGGGGTGTGTTGCTTTTATCGGTGGATGTTTTTCATGCCACCCAGGCCCTTACCACAGCCCTGCTGGTAACCCTAGTGGTATTGGTGGCGGGCTTTTGGTTAGCCACTAAGTATAATTTTTGGCGAAAGGTTACTCTGGTCAACCGGCAAAATCGGGAAGAAGGTTATGTTGCACCTCGACAAGACCTGGAAAGTTTGCTGGGCTGCCGAGGGGTAGCAGCCACTCCCCTCCGCCCAGCCGGTACTGCACTCTTAGCAGGGAATAAAGTAGATGTCGTCACCGAAGGTGACTTCATCTCCCCAGGAACAACCGTGTTAGTCATCCGGGTTGAAAGTACCCGGGTGGTGGTCAAAGCGGTGGAAAATGAGTAACTGGTTTCTAATTCGTTACATTTTTTGCGGTTGATCAGTCTAGACTTATAGAATACTGTCTAGACTAGGTTAAAGTAAAAAAGCTGACAGCGAATAGCTGAAGGCAAATAAAAGGAGGTAATGCACATGATAGGTCTAGGAGGTCTATCCTTCCTACTACTGCTCTTCCTGGTAGTCATCTTTATCGTAGTTTTGTTTAGCTTCATCCCGGTAGGGCTGTGGATTTCAGCCTTAGCTGCGGGAGTGAAGGTCGGTATTATTACTTTGGTAGGTATGCGTTTGCGCCGTGTACCGCCAGCTACCATTGTCAATGCACTGATTAAAGCTGACAAGGCCGGGTTAAATATTACCGTGGATCAATTGGAAGCCCACTACCTGGCAGGAGGTAACGTAGACAGGGTGGTGGATGCCCTTATCGCCGCCGAGCGGGCGAATATTCCTTTAATCTTTGAACGAGCTGCGGCCATTGACCTGGCAGGCCGTAATGTACTGGAAGCCGTCCAAATGAGCGTTAACCCCAAGGTTATCGAAACCCCTGTTATCAGTGCTGTAGCCAAGGATGGTATTGAGCTGAAGGCAGTAGCCAGAGTGACTGTAAGAGCTAACATCGACCGTTTGGTGGGGGGTGCCGGGGAAGAAACCGTTATCGCCAGGGTAGGTGAAGGTGTTGTTACCAGTGTGGGTAGTGCGGAATCACATAAAATGGTGCTGGAAAATCCCGACAGCATCTCTAAAACCGTATTATCCAAGGGCTTGGATGCTGGAACTGCTTTTGAGATTTTATCGATCGATATTGCCGATGTTGACATTGGCCGTAACATCGGTGCCCAATTACAGACAGACCAGGCCGAAGCCGATAAAAATATTGCCCAGGCTAAGGCGGAAGAACGCCGGGCTATGGCTGTGGCTCAAGAACAGGAAATGAAGGCCAGAGTACAGGAAATGAGAGCAAAGGTTGTAGAGGCGGAAGCAGAGGTACCCAGGGCTATGGCGGAAGCTTTTCGGTCTGGTCGTCTGGGTGTGATGGACTATTACAATATGCAAAACGTGCTAGCCGATACCAAAATGCGGGAAGCCATCTCCAATCCTAACAGCGGGAAAGAAAAAGAGAAGCATATTGATTAAAGAGGGAGTGAGGCTACATGAATAGTCTAATTTTCATGTTTATCCTCTGGGTTATCTTTCGTGTTTTTAGTGACCGTACCAAAGACAGAAGACAACCGATGCCTACGTCTCCCGCAGAAGAAGCGTCCACTTACCAGCTACCACCAGACCTGAGACGAAAATGGGGTCCCCCCCTGCCTCAGGAAGAAGTGGAGCCAGCAGAAACAAGTACTCAGCCGAAAAAATACAAGGTTGCTGCAACGGTACCTGCTACTGTTACACCGATTAAAAAGATAGAAAAACAGATGCCGGCGGCAAGCGAAGAAGCAATACAGCGGGCAGAGCAGAGCCCCGCCCCTAGTACCTGCCCAGCGGGTATAGGAAAACTAAACCCGGCTATGCTGCAGCAGGGAATTATTCTGTCAGAAATCTTAGGGCCGCCCATGGCCAAACGACGGAGAAATAGTGTCTTCCATTAATTAGTAATTTTCCCTTCCCGGGGTGCATAAAGATATCCCGAGGAGGGGATTTTTTATGTCCTTACGCGATCTGCAGAGAAAATTTAAAAAGCAGTTTTCAGATTTTTTTGAGATACCCCGTGACATTATGTTGGACTTGCCTAAAATTGTCTTGGTGGGCAATCTGCAAGTATTTATTGAGAACCATCGGGGAATTGTGGAATACACTGTTGAAAAAGTTCGTATTAAGGTGGGCGAAGGAGAAGTTGGTATTACAGGCCATGATTTAATGCTGCGTAATATCAAAATGGATGAAATATGCGTGGAAGGCCACATTAAATCCCTCTGCTTTTTAGAACCCGGGGAGGTGTGGTAAATGGTTCTGTTAAGGTTATTTTCCTTTTTATTAGGACATGTTTCTTTGGTAGTGAGGGGCGAATTTCTGGAGAAGTTTGTCAACTTAGCAGCTAGCCGGGGCATTTATTTATGGGACATTACCCGCTTAGAAAATGACAAGGTTCGGGTAAAGGTACGTATTTCTGATGTTCGTCCTTTACGGCATATTGCCAGGGCCACCCAAAGTTCCTTCAAGGTAAGGGAACGTCGGGGTATGCCCTTTATGATCAATCGGCTCAAAAAACGTAAGCTGCTGGCCATTGGGGGAATTGCCTTTTTAATAACCCTTTATTTCCTATCCTCCTTTGTCTGGTTCATTGGTGTTACAGGGAACGATAAACTATCCGACGAGCAGATTAAGAAAATTGCTGCTCAGGCTGGCCTACGACCGGGCGTTGCAAAATGGGAATTAGAGCCGAAAGAGATAGAAAAAATTATTCGAGAGCAACTTCCCTCCGTAGCCTGGGCAGGGGTCTATATAAAGGGTACCCATGTGATCATTGAGATCGCAGAAAGAAAATTGGTGCAGGAAGAACCGCATAAGGGGCCTGCCCATCTGGTGGCCGGCAAGGCCGGACTTATTAAAGAAGTGTTGGTATTAAACGGACAAGCAAAAGTAAAAGAAGGGGAAACTGTGCTGCCTGGTAGTATCTTAATTAGTGGTGAGATTTTACAAGAAGTTAAACCGGAAGCAAGCAACCAGCCGTTGCCGGAAGGTCAGGAACCATCGGCACCCCAATACGTCAGCCATTTTGTCCAAGCCAAAGGGATTGTCAGAGCCAGGGTTTGGTATGAAGGCTATGGGGAATGTCGTCTGGCAGAAACTGTAGAAAAACGAACAGGGCAAGAAAAAATATCCTTTTGTATTAAATTTAGGGGTAAGGAAATAATCATATCAGGACCTAAAGAGTCGCCGTATCAACACTATGAAGTTAAGAAGATCGTTAAAAGCCTGCCCCAATGGAGGAATATTGGAATTCCCGTCGAAGTTACAACAGTGCACTACCTTGAAAAGGTTGTATCTCGTCTTAACCATGGTTTGACAGGTGCCAAACAAATCGCAGAACAGAAGGCAATGGCGGAGATCAGTGCCAAGTTGCCCAAGGATGCTAAAATAGTGGAACGCCGCTTGGAAGTGGTCGACACAGGGCAGCACGAAGACCTTGTCAGAGTAAAAGCTTTTGTGGAAACCATAGAGGATATTGGTGTAATCAAACCGCTCAAGACACATGAGGAGGCTAGGGATTGACCGACAAAATGGAGCTAAAGGTGATCATTGATGACAATGAAGCCGCAGCGGAAATTTTAGGTAAACAAGATGAACATATTAATTTAATTGAGCAAAGTCTAGGCATACGTGTGGTGGCCAGAGGAGAAGAACTGGTTTTGCAGGGTTCCGTCGAACAGGTAGAGCAAGGCAAAGAAGTTTTTTCTCAACTGCTGGAATACTATCAATCCGGTAACCATATTGGTCGACATGAAATTAATTATGTGCTGCGAGCAGTGAAGGCAGGAGTTAAACAAGCCTTAAGCAGTCTGGCCAAGGATGTGGTCATGGTTACTGCTAGGGGGAAACAAATTAAGCCCAAGACTTTGGGTCAAAAGGATTATATTCGAAATATTAAGAACCATGATGTTGTCTTTGCCATTGGTCCCGCTGGTAGTGGTAAAACCTATCTAGCGGTGGCCATGGCTGTTAATGCCTTGCGCAAAAAAGAGGTTAATCGGCTAATTCTTACTCGACCGGCAGTGGAGGCAGGGGAAAAATTGGGCTTTTTGCCCGGCGACTTGCAGGAAAAAATTGATCCTTACTTGAGACCGCTTTACGATAGCCTGTATGATATTTTAGGGTTAGACCACACACAAAAGTACTTGGAAAGAAATATCATCGAAATTGCCCCCTTAGCCTATATGCGGGGAAGAACATTGGAAGATGCATTTATTATTTTAGATGAAGCCCAGAACACAACCCCGGAGCAGATGAAAATGTTTTTGACTCGCCTGGGATTTGGTTCTAAGGCTATCATTACAGGTGATATTACCCAAATTGACCTGCCTAAGGGCCAGAATTCCGGCTTGGTGGATGCCAAGGGAGTTTTGCAGGGGGTTAAGGGCATTGCTTTCCAATGGATGACTGGCGCAGATATTGTACGACATCCCCTGGTGATGGAAATTATCCGTGCTTACGAACAACAGGCTGAACAGTAGGATAGGCCTCTCGGCATATCAGAAGTACAAACTTTCCGATATGCGTAAGGGCAAACTAGGTTGCCGCCGACGTCTAAAGACTCGGCATACCTGGAAGGCCTAAACAAGCCAAGTTTTTCTAAGTTGGCCGGGGAGTGATAAAAAATGGTTTCAATACGACAAGTAGGCGGAGGCCTGGCAAAGGGTTTTAAATACCTATATAAAAATGAAAATTTTCGTCGCTATCTAGCTGCGTTGTTGTTTTTTGCCCTCATTACCCTATTGGTTTCCTTTGAGTTTGTACCAGAAAAAGTAAATTTGCAGTTGGGACAAATATCGTCTTCCACCATCTATGCACCTCGGGCGGTGTCGTACACCGATCAGACTAAAACCACCGAAGAACGGCGCAAGGCGATGGAAAAGGTACCGAGGGTACCCGAAATCAATCAAGATGTATCTACGGTAGTTCGCCAGGATGTTAATGAGGTACTCAAGGAAATTAAAACTGTGCAGGCAGATACCGAAAGTGAACCTGCAGCTAAGGTAGCTAAACTAAGAGCGATTATCCCTTTTAGTCTGCCGGAATCAATTCTCACAGAACTGGCCCAGAGTAATCCTACCAATACCGACCAGTTGGCGGCGGGTGTTGTTGGTGTACTTACAGAGTTTTTGGATCGGGGAGAAGGTATTAGTGCGGAGCAATTAGCAGAGGTAAAAGAAAAGGCTGCTACCCGTATTGCAGACAGACAATTTGCCGAGCCCTATCGAATTCTTGGGCAGGGTTTGGTAAAACATTTTCTACGTGCCAATGCTTTTTTTGATAATGAGAAATATCATTTGCTGCAGCAGGAAGCGGCTGAAGGTGTACCCGCTGTACGAGTGAATATTCAATATCGGGAACGTATTATTACCCAAGGCGATGTGGTTACCGAAGAACACATTGCCAAACTCCAGGCATTAGGGTTATCCAGGCCCCAGCAAACCTTTACCACGTTATTTGGGACCGGGTTGTTGGTAGCCCTGTTAATGACGGTGGTACTGCTGTATACCTATATTCACCATAAGGACATCTATCGCAATGACAGTTACCTTAATTTAATTGCTATTGTTGTGCTGATTACCCTGGTGGTATCCCGAGCAGTGATGGCAATCAATATCAGTAAATGGCCCGAATTTGGCTCTTTAATTGGTTTCTTAGCTCCAGTGGCAGCAACCGGCATGTTAATTACCATTCTATTGGAATCCCGGTTGGCACTGCTGGTGGTGATGAACCTGGCCCTGCTACTGGGAGTAATGTCCGGCAATCAGTTTCATTTTGGGTTGGTAGGATTTGTTGGCGGCGTCAGCGGTGTCTACAGTGTTTCCAAGCTCAGTCAGCGTGGGGACCTAGTACGGGCCGGTATTTATGTGGGAGCGGCTAACGTTATTATTATCGCCATTGTAGGGCTAATAGCGGGTACTCCCTGGTATTTGCTTATTACCTCTGCCCTGGGCTTAGGCATTGCAAATGGGTTGTTGTCTTCCATTCTTACCAACGGAGCGTTGCCTTATCTGGAAACCAGTTTCGGCATTACTTCTACCGTTAGACTTCTGGAGCTTTCTAATCCCAATAATCCGTTATTGAAGAAGCTGTTAACAGAGGCCCCCGGTACTTACCACCACAGCATTCTGGTGGGTAACTTAGCAGAAGCGGCTGCGGAAAGTGTAGGAGCGGAACCTCTGGTGGTGCGAGTGGGGGCCTATTATCATGACGTTGGTAAAATTAAGCGGCCCTACTTCTTTATTGAAAACCAATTAGGGGGAGATAATCCCCATGATAAAATAGCACCTTCCCTGAGTACGCTAATTCTTACTTCACACGTTAAGGATGGCGTAGAACTGGCTAAAGAGAATAAACTGCCGCAACCTGTTATCGATATTATTGAGCAGCATCATGGCAAGAGTTTGGTGAGCTTTTTCTATCATAAAGCGTTGGAAGGTGACCGCAGCGAGTCGGTCAATGAAGAGGATTTTCGTTATGAAGGCCCAAAGCCCCAAACAAAAGAAGCGGCCATCGTTATGCTGGCCGACAATATCGAAGCAGCAGTGCGTTCCTTACAAAATCCCACAGCTGGTAGGGTGGAGGGATTGGTCCGGAAAATTATTAAGGATCGACTAATGGATGGCCAACTTGATGAGTGCAATTTAACCCTAAAGGATTTGGATGCCATTGCTAGCAGTTTTGTCCGAGTCCTGTCAGGGATTTTCCATAACCGAATTGAATATCCTGATATGAAACAGGAGATGGAAAGGAGAAAAACTCCGCATGGCGGTTCTCGTAAGTAATCTACAAGAAGAAATAACAGTGGACGAGCAGTTAATTAAAATAGTAGAAGATGTCGTTACAGAGAGCATAAAATCCGAAGGATACTCTTCAGAAGCTGAGGTTAGTCTAATCTTCGTGGATGACGATTATATTCAAAGTTTAAATGCGGAATACCGGGGCTTGGACAAACCTACGGATGTTTTATCCTTTGCTTTAAATGAAGGAGAAGAAATGCCCGAGGAAGAAGAGGCAGAGGATCTGCTAGGGGATATCGTAATTTCTCTGCCCACCGCCCGCCGTCAGGCTGAAGAATATGCTCACAGTTTCCAACGGGAAGTGGCCTATCTAACTGCCCATGGTTCCCTCCATCTCCTTGGCTATGACCATCAGACTGATGAAGACCGGCAGGTTATGCGGGAGAAGGAAGAGGGGATTCTAGGTAGGTTGGGGATTACTAGGTAAGACACAGAACCTAGCTATTAGCTTTAGACCTTAGGCTATATGCCATAGGCTTGTCCATCATAGCTCGATGACGTACGGTTATAGCCAATTCATCCCGAAAGGTTACCTAAATGATGAAAGGTTTACTCAAAAGCTTTACCTTTGCCTTGGCAGGAATCTGGTACGTGGTTCGAACCCAGAAAAATATGAAGGTTCACTTCACTGCGGCACTGCTAGCAGTGGTGGTGAGCCTTTTTTTGTGTTTATCCCCTTTAGAATGGGGATTGGTCTTCTCTGCCATTTTTATGGTACTATTGACAGAGTGTATCAATACAGCCATCGAAGCAGTGGTGGATTTAATTTCACCCAAGTTTCACCCCCTAGCTAAAATAGCTAAAGACTGTGCCGCTGGAGCAGTACTCCTGGCGGCGGTATATTCGTTGGCAGTGGCAGGATTGGTCCTGTTGCCGAAAGTGTGGGGGAGGATGTAAAAATGGCCTAAGGCAGGCCCCAAAGTACTACCCTCAAGTTGAAGGAGGTTGTTTAAATGACCATATCTACGGAGAAACTCATAGAGATAGCCCAGGAAGCCAGAGAAAGGGCTTATGTACCCTATTCTAAATTTAAGGTTGGAGCGGCTCTTTTAACGAAAGAAGGAAAAGTTTTCTCCGGGTGCAATGTAGAAAATGCATCCTATGGACTTACCTGTTGTGCTGAACGTACTGCCATTTTTAAAGCTGTTTCGGAAGGGTATCAAAATTTTGCTGCCATTGCTGTCATCGCCGATGTACCCACCCTATGCAGTCCCTGTGGTGCCTGCCGTCAAGTTTTAGCCGAATTCGGCGGACAGATAAAAGTTCACATGGCAAATCTCAAAGGCGATTATGTAAGTAAAACTGTGGAAGAATTACTACCAGGTTTCTTTGCAGCGGGGGATATGGAGGAAAGATAGCCCTTGAACATTGGCCTTTTAGGGTTTTTAATCATGATGTAGTCATAAATACTAAATTTTTGATGTTATGCTAAAGCTTCACAACAGACAGTAATAGGCCAAAGCCTAGAATTTATTGCAGGAGGTTCATCATATATGCATACCACCCCCGAAAATTTCCGCTCCGGTTTCGTTGCCCTGGTGGGTCGACCCAATGTTGGCAAGTCTACCTTACTCAATAAACTGGTGGGTCAAAAGGTGGCCATTATGTCGGACAAGCCACAGACCACTCGGCATAAAATTCATTCGGTTCTCAGTAGAAACGATGCCCAAATTGTTTTCCTGGATACACCGGGTATTCATAAACCCAGACATAAATTAGGAGAGCATATGGTAGACGTGGCTCTGGGTGCTCTTAAAGAAGTGGATGTTGTATTGTTCCTGGTGGAAGCAACCGACCCGCCGGGCGCCGGAGACCAATATATTACAGAACAGATGAAAGAGATTAAAACGCCGGTATTTCTTCTAATTAATAAAATTGATTTGATTAAGAAAGAAGAAGTTTTGGAGAGAATTCTTAGCTATAAAGATTTGCTGCCCTTTGCTGAGGTGATTCCGGTTTCTGCTCTGTCAGGGGATAATGTGGAGCGACTGACGGATACTATTATTAAGTATCTACCCGAAGGTCCCCAGTACTATCCAGCAGATATGATTACTGACCGCCCTGAACGCTTCATCATGGCCGAAATCATCCGGGAAAAGGTGCTGCACCTGACCAGTGAAGAGATACCTCATTCTGTAGCTGTGGTGGTGGAACAGGTCAAAGAGCGTAACAATGGCCTGGTGGCCGTCAATGCCGTGATATTTACCGAAAGAGACTCGCAAAAGGCCATTTTAATTGGTAAGGGCGGTAACATGCTAAAAGAAGTAGGGCGTCGAGCTAGGGAAGAAATCGAAAATTTACTTGGCTCCAAGGTCTATCTGGAACTTTGGGTTAAGGTTAAAAAGGATTGGCGCAACAAAATAAATGATATTCGTAATTTTGGCTTTACCGAAGAAGAGTAGACGGGGGTATTAGCGATCAAAGAATGCATTAACCAGCTTAATGAGATCAAACTACGGCAATGTCTGGTGGACCTGCATCCTGCAGATATTGCTGAAGTCCTGCCAGAGGTTGCTCTGGCTCAAAGGGTTAGAGTGATGCGGGCAGCTGGGCCGGAAAAGGCTGCCTTAATTTTATATGAGCTGGATCGTGACATTGTGCCTCCTCTTCTGGAAGCTTTAGGGCCTAAAAGGCTGGCGGAAGTATTGAATGACATGTCCGATGACGATGCCGCCGATATATTGGGTGAATTACCAGAACCCCAAAAGGACCAGTTGCTTAGCCTAATGGAGGCCACTGAGGCCGCTGATGTACGGGAACTATTAAAATACGGAAAAGATACTGCCGGCGGTATCATGACCACCGAATATGTGTCCCTAAAAGAGGATATGACCGTAGACGAAGCTATGGCTACCCTGAGACAGATGGGCACCGAGGTGGAAACCATCTACTATGTTTACGCGATCAATGAACAAGCCCAGCTCACCGGAGCTATGTCCCTGCGGGAGCTGATTTTGGCACCCTTGGATGCCAGAATCGAGCAAGTGGTAAACAGAAGAGTGATTACCGCCCATGCTTGGGATGATCAAGAGAAAGTCGCCCGATTGGTGGCTAAATACGATTTTATTGCCATTCCGGTGGTTAATGATGACAACCAACTGTTAGGGATCGTAACGGTGGATGACGTTTTGGATGTCCTGGAAGAAGAGGCAACGGAGGATATCCTTAAGCTGGCTAACGTGGACGCAGAGGGTCAGGATTTAGTTGAGACCAGCCCATGGCAGCGGGCTACCAGACGCCTGCCGTGGTTAATTGCACTGTTATTTGGCGGACTTATTGCAGGTAATGTCATTAAAGAGTTTTCCGGCACCCTGGAAAAGGTTACCGCCTTAGCTTTCTTCATTACTGCTATGGCAGGCGGACCGGGCAACGCTGCTACCCAATCTCTGGCGTTGGTAGTACGGGGCTTAGCCACCGGGGAAGTGGACCAACGCCGCTTATTAAAAGCCGTTTTCAAAGAGGCCCAGGTGGGTATCATCGTAGGGCTAGTAAGCGGCTCTGTGTTAGCTGTAGTAGCCTACTTATGGCAGGGTGAAACTTCATTAGGGTTGGTGGTGGGGTTAGCTTTAGCTATCAATATTACCATTTCCACAATGCTGGGCAGCTTTTTCCCGGTGATTATCCACCGCCTGGGAGCCGACCCTGCGGTAGCTTCGGGACCGTTTATCTCCACCCTAATGGACGTTACCAGTATGTTTATTTACTTCAGTTTAGCTACTTGGCTATTACTGTGAGAAAGGATCCTTTAACCATAGGCAAAGCAAGCCAGTTTTTCTAAATAATCGCCTAGCACTTTTTAGAGTACTAGGCGATTATCTTTTACCATTTTTTCCTTTGAGTTTCATCCACATGATTATTTTGTCCCGAAGCAGATCATAAATTCGATATAATAAGATTACTTTATTATGGAAGGCTAATCAGAGAAGGGACATGCCAAATGAAATTGTATAAACTGGATGCCATTATTTTGAAATCCCGAGATATGAGGGAAGCGGACAAAATACTTACCATATACTCTATACAAAGGGGAAAACAGAGGGTTGTAGCTCATGGTGCAGCCAAACCAACCAGCCGTAAAAGAGGGGCGGTGCAGCCCTTTTGTTACTCTTCTCTTATGATGCACCAAGGTAGGGAACTGGACTCGATCAGTCAGGCTGAATTAAAAGAAGGTTTTGCAGACCTAAGAGTAGACCTGGATCGACTAACGGCAGCGGCTTACCTGGCAGAACTGACCGACAACTTTGTGGGGGAAGGGGAGGCGAATCAGGAGCTTTTCGCCTTACTACTAAGTACCCTCTATCTTCTAGCGGCGGGTGACGTGGAGATGACCTTACGTGCCTTTGAGGCTCGCTTGCTGCTGCTGGCGGGTCTTCAGCCAGAATTAAACAGTTGTAACCATTGCGGTGTCCCGTTTAAAGAAACCAAGGTTTGGTTTGGTAGCGAGCAGGGTGCATTACTTTGTCAGGGCTGTGCCGCACAGGAAAAAAAGGTGGCTGCTTTTAGTCGAGGAACCTTGGAAGTAATGAAGACCTTATATCGCTTCGAACTGACAAAACTACAGCAACTTAAGGTTTCAGAGCTATTAAGAAAGGAGCTCAATCTATTATTACGGGCTTATCTGGAATTTCACCTGGAAAAAAGACTTAAAACCATAGAATTCTTGGATAGATTGAATAAGAATAGGGCACAAGAGGGTACAAATATATAGTAAGGAATTCAAGGGAGGTATGATCCGGTGACAAGTGAACTGGAAAAAATAGACCTTTTACGGGCGAGGCTGGGTGTTGGCTATAAGGAGGCCAAAGAAGCCTTAGACGAAGCAGAGGGTGATGTGGTGCAAGCCCTCATCAGCTTGGAAGAAAGAAGTAAGCACTGGAATGAAAAACTACATGGCAGAATCCATGGCAAGGGCAATGAAGTTGTGGGCCAACTGAAGACCCTGTTTGAAAAGGGGCAAAAGACGAAAATAAAAATTAAGAAAGAAGATAACACCGTGGCCGAGATACCTGCTACTGTAGGGGCCCTAGGAGTTTTGGGAGCCATAGCCAGCACACCCATTCTGATTGTTGGTGCACTGGGGACCATAGCTGGCTTAGCCAATAATTATCGCTTAGAATTTGATGACCGGAAGGATAATTGGGAACCGGAAATTGTGGTCCCGGATGAAACCGATAACGACTCTAGTAAACACTAAGTATTGACAACAAACAGCTCTTTTGGTAAATTCTTTGATATATAGAAGAATTGTATTTGGCAATGAAGGAAAAAGTTATCTGGGATACTGTCTTTTACAGCGAGCCGGGGGGGTGTAAGCCGGTAAAGCAGTCCGGGTACGGGGGTTCCTGAGCCGCAGGGGGAAAGCTCCCATGAGGGGTGAGTAAAACCTGCAAGTAATTAAGGTGGGCTGCCGAGCAGCCAAACAGGGTGGAACCGCGGGATACTCTCCCGTCCCTGACGTTATGTCAGGGGCGGGAGTTTTTATTTTGTGTTTGCATTTTGCATACCATCCAGATAATAACTGAAAGGTTAGTTTGGGTATGGTGTTATCCACCGCTCAACTCCATGCTCTGCGTCGACAGTACTAGGTTCACTCCAGACGGAATTGGGGTCGCCTCAACTCAACGTCCTGTTTCGGTTCGGCTAGCGCGCACGTCCTGTGCGCGCTCCCCCAATTCCGTCTTGCGTTCACCAAGTACTGTTACCGACGCTCCGCAAGTCGTTCGCTATGGAAAACACCATACCCCTGTGTCGTTCATTTTCCGTATTTCACAAAAACAAGTAATAGGAGGTAAAAACTTTGAACTTTCAAGAATTAATCCTGGCCCTCAACAAATTCTGGGCCGAGCAAAACTGCATTATCCAGCAACCTTACGACATTGAAAAGGGTGCAGGTACCATGAATCCGGCTACCTTTTTGCGGGCCTTGGGGCCGGAACCCTGGCGAGTGGCCTATGTAGAACCTTCCCGTCGTCCTACGGATGGGCGTTACGGAGAAAATCCCAACCGTTTGCAACACTACTTCCAATACCAAGTGATTCTTAAGCCCTCCCCGGACGATGTTATTCCTATTTATCTAGACTCGCTGCGGGCTATTGGCATTGATCCAGATAAACACGATATTCGCTTTGTGGAAGACAATTGGGAATCTCCTACCCTGGGAGCCTGGGGATTGGGGTGGGAGGTTTGGTTAGACGGTATGGAAGTTACCCAATTTACCTATTTCCAGCAATGCGGTGGCATCGATTGCCGTCCGGTCAGCGCAGAAATTACCTATGGATTAGAACGGCTAGCCATGTTTATTCAACAGAAGGACAGCGTGTATGACATTATCTGGGTGGACGACATTACTTATGGGGATGTTTATCACCAAAACGAAGTGGAACAATCAGGCTACAACTTTGAAGTGTCCAATGCAGAAATGCTCTTTGACTTGTTTGATATGTATGAAACTGAGGCCAACAGCATTCTGGAAAAGGGTCTGGTACTGCCCGCCTACGACTACGTACTAAAGTGCTCCCATGCCTTCAATCTGCTGGATGCCCGAGGCGCCATCAGTGTATCCGAGCGTCAGGGCTTTATTGCCCGGGTACGGCAAATGGCTAGGGCTTGCGCCCATGCCTATGTGGAGCAGCGTGAAAAACTAGGATACCCCCTCTTGAAGAAAGGTGGCAAAAAGAATGGCTAAGGATTTTTTATTAGAAGTTGGTATAGAAGAAATGCCGGCCCGCTTTCTGGGTCCAGCTCTGGCACAATTAAAGGACTTGACCTCTAAAACTCTGCAAGAGCAAAGAATTGAACATGGCTCCATCGAAACCTATGGCACCCCCCGTCGCTTGGTGCTTCACGTTAAGAATGTAGCAGAAAACCAAGCCTCTTTGGAAAAAGAAGTGAAGGGTCCGGCCAAAAAAGCTGCCTACGATGTAGATGGCAATCCTACCAAAGCCATCCAGGGTTTTCTACGTTCCCAGGGTGTAAACCTGGAAGATTTGGTGGTTCGCAATATTGGTCAAGTGGAATATCTATATGCTATTAAGCGGGAGGAAGGACGTCCCGCTGCCGAGGTGCTGGCCGAAATCTGCCCGGGGCTGATCACCGGCCTGCATTTTCCCAAGCCCATGCGCTGGGGTGATTTAGAGTTGCGTTTTGCCCGCCCCATTCGTTGGCTGCTCTGCCTTTTTGGTGAACAGGTCATTCCCTTTGAATTGGCCAACATAAAATCCGATTGTTACACCTTTGGTCATCGCTTCTTAGCCACTGGGAACCTGCCTGTGGCCAATCCCGAGGATTATTTTACCAAGATTCGGGCGGCCTATGTCCTGATCGACCCGGCAGAAAGAAAAGAACTTATCTGGCAGCAAGTGCAGGAATTGGCAGCGACCGAAGGTGGTAGGGTTGAAGAAGACGAAGACTTGTTAGATGAAATTACCAATATCATTGAATGGCCCTCAGCCCTCTGTGGTAGCTTTGATGCAGATTATTTGAAGCTTCCTGCTGCTGTACTGGTTACCCCCATGCGGGAACACCAGCGTTACTTCCCTGTCTTGGGGTCGGACGGCAAACTATTAAATAAATTTATTGCCGTGCGGAATGGTACAAAGGATTACATTGAAATTGTTACCGCCGGTAATGAAAAGGTTTTACGAGCCCGTCTAGCCGATGCCGCCTTTTTCTTTGAGGAAGATTTAAAGCAGCCTTTGGCTAATAAAGTCAACGGTTTGAAAAAGGTTGTCTTCCTGGAAGGCTTAGGAACCATTGCCGACAAAGTAGATCGGATCGGTGCCTTGGCGGATCATTTAGCCGAGGAGCTGGGAGCTGATGAGCATCAGCGAGAAAAGGTACAGCGGGCCGCTCTGCTGGCTAAGGCCGACTTGGTTACCAACATGGTTTTTGAATTTCCTGAACTACAGGGTGAAATGGGCCGCGAATATGCCCTGCGTAATGGCGAAGACAAGGAAGTGGCTGAAGCTATTTATGAACACTACCTACCGCGGAATGCCAGTGATCGTTTGCCGGCCAATCTGGCGGGTCGAGTTTTAAGTTTAGCCGATAAACTGGATAGCATTGTAGGTTGCTTTGCCATTGGTATTCAACCCACCGGTTCTCAGGACCCCTATGCTCTGCGTCGTCAGGCTTTGGGTATTTGCCACATACTAATCGAAGGAAGAAGCCACCTCTCCTTACGAGAACTTATCGCCTGGGCCTACCAGGGTTACAGCGAAGGTGTCGAACTAAAACATGATTTAGATCAAGTAACCTCCGAGATTGAAGAGTTCTTTAAGCAAAGAGTAAAGGGTATCTTACATGATCGGGGGCTTTCCTACGATACCGTGGATGCCGTGCTGGCTGTCGGCTTTGATGACATCGCAGATGTGCTGGACAGAGGACTGGCTGTGGCTGCATTCCGGGAATTACCCGCCTTTGCTGCGCTTATGACAGCCTTTAACCGGGCCAATAATCTGGCCAAACACGCTGCCGGTTTCGCGGTCCAGGAAGCCTACTTGGAGCACCCCTCTGAGCAGGAGTTATACAGCCGTCTGATGGCTCTACAGCAAGCCGTACAACCACTGTTACAGAGTCGCGATTATGCGGCGGTACTGCAGCAGGTTGCCACCATTCAGAAGTCGCTGGATGCCTTCTTTGAGAGTGTGATGGTGATGGTAGAAGATGAAAATATCAAAAACAATCGTTTAGCGTTATTAAAAAGCCTGGTTGAATTGAGTAAAAGTGTGGCAGATTTCTCAAAAGTTGTTGTTGAGGTTAAATAATTTTAAAAATAGGTAAAAAAATTTCGTAAAAGTAAGGATTTTTTTCTTGAAATGTACTATATTATAAGTATCATATTGATTAAATAGTATGTCACATTTAACGGTTGGGGGTGAGGGGATGGATCTTTCCCAAAGACAGGAAACCATTATAGAGATTGTTAAAAATCATGGCCCCATCACCGGTGAGCAAATTGCAGAGCAGCTCAACCTAACCAGAGCTACCCTAAGACCGGATCTATCTATTTTAACCATGGCCGGCTTGTTGGAGGCTCGACCGAGGGTAGGATATTTTTACAGCGGCAAAACCACCGACCGAGTTTTGGCCGACAAAATTACCCGCTTTAAGGTGGGTGATGTTAAGTCCGTGCCCATCGTGATACCTGAGAGCTGTACAGTCTATGATGCAGTGGTCACCATGTTTATTGAAGATGTGGGAACTCTCTATGTAGTCCGGGAAGGTGGTCTGCTGGAGGGTGTGGTTTCCCGGAAAGACTTGTTAAAGACCACCCTGGGTGGTCATGACATTCACAAACTACCGATCAGTGTTATTATGACTCGGATGCCTAACGTCCACATGACCCTAGAAAATGATTCGGTTTGGTTGGCAGCTGGCAAGCTGTTAAGCCATGAAGTGGACTCTCTTCCGGTAGTAAGAGCGGTGTCAGGAACCAATGAGAAAGAATATGAAGTGGTCGGTAGATTTTCAAAGACCAATCTAACCCGGATTTTTGTGGAGTTGGGTGAAGGGTCTTGAGGAGGGATTAGCCTTGATTGCACCAAAGGATGATAATCCGGTAGTCTATATTGTTTCTGATTCCATTGGTGAAACAGCGGAATTGGTAGCCAAAGCGGCAGTTAGCCAGTTCAACGGAGGGAACGTGCAAATTCGGCGGGTTCCTTATGTCAATGACCCTCAGGATATAGTAGATGTTGTAGATGAGGCTCAGGGACAGAATTGTATTATCGCTTTTACCTTGGTGTTGCCAGAACTTAGAGAGGTTTTGGTAAGGGAAGCAGATCGACATCATATACCGACCGTGGATATCATGGGGCCCTTTTTGGATTCTCTTACTCTTATTACCTCCGGTCCACCTAAACTAGAACCAGGATTGGTGCGTAAATTAGATGAGGAATATTTTCGCCGTGTAGAAGCCATTGAGTTTGCTGTTAAATACGACGATGGCAAAGATCCTCGGGGGATTTTGCGAGCAGACCTAGTACTTTTAGGGGTATCTCGCACTTCCAAAACGCCGCTTAGCATGTATCTGGCCAACAAACGCATTAAAGCAGCTAACGTACCCTTAGTACCAGAGGTGGCGCCGCCCCAGGAAATCTTTAACCTACCTCCTTATAAGGCCGTGGGTTTAACCATTAAACCACAACAGCTAAATGTAATACGAACCGAGCGTCTAAAAACCCTGGGACTCACTTCCCACGCAGATTATGCCAGCCACGAACGTATCTTAAAAGAGTTGGAATACGCAGAAGGCATCATGAAACGTGTGGGTTGCCCGATCATTGATGTAACCAACAAGGCAGTGGAAGAAACCGCCAGTAAAGTACTGGAAATTTACTACCGTGGTGAAAGACAAAGAGCTGAGAAGTGAGAAGTTATAAATTATAGAAATAAAAAAGAGGCGGGGTACTTATAGAGTGATTTGTGGAACCAGGAGGCAATTCGGCTTGCCCGAATTGCTTCTAAAAGTCCATCTTTCACCTCTCACTTCTTGTCTCTCAATAATTTAGGGAGGGAATTTTCTGGTGAGCAAAAAATTTGTCTATGCTTTTTCCGAAGGTAAAGCAGAAATGAAAGGACTCTTAGGGGGTAAGGGTGCTAACCTGGCTGAGATGACCAACATTGGTCTGCCGGTGCCTCCGGGATTTACCATTACCACCGAAGCCTGCAAAGAGTTTTATGTGGCCGGACGTCAATTTCCTGTTGGCATGGAACAGGAAGTGGAAGAAAAGGTAGCTTGGTTAGAGCAAACTCTGGGCAAAAAATTTGGTGATCCCAATGGCCCGCTTTTGGTATCAGTTCGCTCCGGAGCGGTTGTTTCTATGCCTGGTATGATGGATACGGTACTTAACCTGGGACTTAATGACCAAACCGTTATTGGTCTAGCTGCCAGCAGTGGCAATGCCCGTTGGGCTTACGATTGCTATCGCCGTTTTATCCAAATGTTTGGTAACGTAGTACTGGATATCGAGCATCATAAATTCGAAGGTGTTTTAGAAGACCAAAAATATAAAAGAAATGTCCAATTTGATAATAAACTGACTGCTGAAGATTGGCAGGAAGTGATTGAGAAATATAAATTTATTGTTCGCAAGGAGACCGGCAAAGACTTTCCCCAGGAACCCCGGGAACAACTGTATCAGGCTATTTATGCGGTGTTCAATTCCTGGGAAAACGACCGTGCTATTATCTATCGCAAAATCCACAAGATTTCTGACGACCTCGGCACCGCCGTTAACGTGCAAGCGATGGTATTTGGTAACATGGGTGACGACTGCGGTACCGGCGTAGCCTTTACACGTAACCCCTCCACTGGAGAAAAGCTGCTCTACGGTGAATTTCTCACCAACGCCCAGGGGGAAGATGTGGTGGCCGGCATTCGTACGCCTCAGCCCATTGCCAAACTGGCAGAGGAAATGCCGGAAGTTTTCCAGCAATTTGACCGTACTTGCACCTTGCTGGAAAACCACTATAACGATATGCAAGATATCGAATTTACCATTGAGAAGAATAAACTTTGGATGCTGCAGACCCGTAACGGCAAGCGCACTGCCCAAGCTGCCATTCGCATTGCCGTAGAGATGGTAGAAGAAGGAATCATTACCAAAGAGACTGCCATCACCCGGGTAGATCCTGCCCAACTGGATCAGCTACTACACCGCCGCATCGACCCTAATGCTAAAATTGATGCAGTGGCCAAAGGCTTACCGGCTTCCCCTGGCTCCGCCTGTGGTGAAGTAGTCTTCGATGCCGATCTGGCAGAAAAGCTTAACGAACAGGGACACAAGGTTATCCTGGTGGGTACCGAGACTACGCCCGATGATATTCACGGCATGGTGGCGGCCCAAGGTATCCTAACTTCCCGGGGCGGCATGACCAGTCACGCTGCTGTGGTGGCCCGGGGTATGGGTAAACCTTGCGTTTGTGGCTGTGAAGCCATTAAAATTGATCATGAGAACAGACAGTTTACCATTGGTACGATTGTTGTTAAAGATAGAGAAGTGATCTCCATTGATGGCTCCACCGGCCAAGTGATCCTGGGTGAAGTACCCATGATTGAGCCGGAACTGTCCAAGGAGTTTCAAAGATTACTGCAGTGGGCTGATGAAATTCGTACTCTGGGTGTCAGGGCCAACGCGGATAATCCCGAGGATGCTACCAAGTCCAGAGAGTTTGGTGCCGAGGGTATTGGCTTAACCCGTACTGAGCACATGTTTATGGCTTTGGATCGTCTCCCCATTGTTCAGAAAATGATTTTGGCTGCCGATATCGAAGAAAGGGCCGAAGCCCTGGCCCAATTGCTGCCCATGCAAGAAGAAGACTTCTACGGTATTCTAAAGGCTATGGACGGTCTGCCTGTTTGCATTCGTTTGTTGGATCCTCCACTCCATGAGTTCATGCCTAATGCGGAAGAACTATCGGTGGAAATTACCAAATTAAAGCTTACCGGCGGCAGTGAGGCAGAAATCAAGCATAAGGAGGAACTGCTACGTAAGGTTCGCTCTCTATCTGAGTTTAACCCCATGCTGGGCCACCGGGGCTGCCGCTTAGGCATCACCTGGCCGGAAGTGTATGCTATGCAAGCCCAGGCTATCTTCCAGGCTACCGCACGGCTGGTTAAGGAAGGGTATCATGTGGGGCCTGAAGTGGAAATTCCTCTGGTTATCGACGTAAAAGAACTAATCTACCTGCGTGAGCTGGTAGAGAAGGTGGCTGAAGAAGTGAAGCAAGCCACCGGTGTTGATTTCCACTACGGTGTAGGCACTATGATTGAAGTACCAAGGGCAGCCCTGCTGGCTGATGAAATAGCCGAACGGTCAGAATTTATTACCTTCGGTACCAATGACCTGACCCAGACAGCCCTAGGTTTCTCCAGGGACGACGCGGAAGGTAAATTCCTACCACCTTACATTGAAAAGAAAATCCTCAGCGACAACCCCTTTATCGTACTAGATCGTAAAGGTGTAGGGAAACTGATGCAGTGGGCAGTGGATCACGCTCGACGGGTGAAACCGGAGATTTCTATCGGTATCTGCGGTGAGCATGGTGGCGAGCCTAACTCCATTGAATTTTGCCACTCCATCGGTCTAACCTTTGTTAGTTGCTCTCCTTACAGAGTACCGATCGCCCGTTTGGCAGCTGCTCAGGCAGCAGTAAGCAATAAAGGCCAATCGAAGTAGCTTATATATCAAGGGTTTGATGGATTTAGTATAAAATAAAGCAAGGGTATTATTTCTTAGTAATTTAAGAGATAATACCCTGTTTTTTATAGTTTTATTGTGAAGTAGTATCATTTTAGTTTAGTCAGGAAACTCGTAAAACCGGGAATAATCACCTAATAAGGACGAGAATATCTAGATGCAAGTTTATGGTGCTTTATAGAGATTTGTTACAATAGCAAAAGGATTTACACGACCCGAATAATAATATATGATCGTTATTTACAAAGACCATAACAACGACATATAAAATGATTATGAACAAAAGTCACTATTCTCTAATTACACTGGAGGTTTAGCAATGCAGGATGCTATTTTTATCAATCCCGTGGGGATCGTGAGATCGGATTACAAGAATACCAAAACCTTGCCACTTTCAGGCCAACATCAGGCACAGATTGAAATTTTTCCTCAATATGCGGAAGCCCTTCATCGCGTAGAAGATAATTCACATCTCTGGGTACTGTCCTGGTTTCATCTGGCTCCACGTCATAGACTTAGTAACACTTTGGGAAAATACAACCCAACTTTACCCGAATACGGCGTATTTGGTCTGCGTACTCCCGGCAGGCCAAACCCGATAGCTCTGTCCCTGGTTAGATTACTAAGTGTAAAGGAAAATATTCTCTATGTTGAAGGACTTGATGCAGTTGACCAGACGCACGTTATTGACATCAAACCCTATAAGGAAAGTGACACTATTTTTTCACCCCTAACTCCATTCATTTATCCCCTTGATAAAAAACATAGGGTTAATAAAATTTTCAAACAGGCTTTAGCACATCATCAAGAAGAATGTCTAGCTTTACGCATGGCTGTCCGCATGGCAGCAATGGCTCAGGAGGAATTCGGGCACCTTAATACACCAGATTTGAAGGTATCTGTTAAAGGTTCAGCCTGCCTCGCTGATTCGCTTCAAGGAATTACCCGGGCCAGGTTGGCTAACCCTGCCAGGTTTCATTTTATAGCTTCTGATACCACCAGCCAAAGTACCTGGCAAAAAGCTGATCGAGTCCTTGTCATCGAAGCCCATGGACAAGTGGATTTAGCAAGTATTATGGCTTTGCCTGATAAGGAGATATTCTTAATTAACAGATATCAAACACAAGGCAGGTCGACTTACTAGCTGTTATTTGGTCTTATATGGTGACCAAAAACAACTTTCTGTCATAAGGTATAACATCACCTTTGCGAATGAAAGGGAGTATACCCGTGGCAAATCATGAACCGACAATCCCCCTAAGTTGTCCAGTCGGATTTAATGAACGTTATACCATAGAAGCAGGCGACACAATGTTCAAGATCGCCCAACGCTATAACATCAATGTAGCTACCCTAGTAGCCGCCAATCAACATATTCCAAATCCTAACCTGATCTATCCTGGCGATATCATCTGTATCCCCTCTGTCCCTACCCCTCCTACAACGGCTCAAGAAACCATCGTATTAGCCACCACTACCAGTACGGTTGATACTGGTTTATTGGAATTTTTACTGCCTAGATTCGAAAGTATGACCAACTTTAAGGTAGACGTAAGATCAGTGGGTTCTGGTGAAGCGTTGGCCTTGGGGGAAAAGGGAGAGGCTGATGTACTCTTAACCCACGCTCCTGATGCAGAGCGAGAGTTGGTAGACCAGGGAATCGTAACGAATTACCAGCAGGTTATGCACAATGACTTTGTAATTGTGGGACCTTCTTCAGACCCGGCAGGTATTAAGGGCAGCACGTCGGCAAGCAGAGCTTTCCAGGGTATTGCAAAAAAGCAAGCACCCTTTTATTCCAGGGCAGATAAGTCTGGAACTAACCTACGAGAATTGGAGATTTGGTCCAAGGCCAAAATTGAACCATCCGGCCCTTGGTATATCCGTGTTGGTAAAGGCATGGCGGAAACACTGTTGGATGCTTCAAAGGGTCAAGGTTATACCTTGTCTGACCGTGGGACTTATCTAGCCATGAGCAGAAATATTGACCTGCAGATACTCGTGGAGGGAGACCCTATGTTGCTTAATATTTATCATGTCATGCAGGTAAACCCAGAGAAATTTCCTAATGTTAATGCAGCAGGCGGCAAAGCCTTTGTTGAATTTATGATCTCTCCGGAAACCCAACGGATAATTTGTGATTTTGGCAAAACACTGTATGGTCAGTCGTTGTTTATTGCTGATCGAATACAATGTTAACTAGATCTGGAATTGTCAAAAGAGCAATTTATAAAGGAAGAATTAGGGAATACAGGAAATTAGGTTATCAAGTTGTATGAGACCTCCAAAACAGTCAGCATTTTGCATTTCTTCTGGAGAAGTTTCATATACAATGAAAGATGGGTACTGTTTCTTGCTGATTTTTAAGAGACAGTACCCTTTCTTTTTATATAAATGTAAAGGAAGCTTGATAAAGCAATAAGGACCAATCGAAAATAAACAGCTAAAAAAGACCTTATATAATGGATAAAAAAGGTGCTACTACTGAAATCCTAAACAAATTTTAGAAGCAGCACCTTTAAATTTTTTCTAAAAGTTTAATCAGGGACGCTATCGACAGAAATGCTACTATGCAGTACAATGTAGCCATGCTACTATGCACCGCAATATAGCAAGTGCGTACTGAAAGGTGGGTTAGATTTTGTTTGATAAATCACAGTTAATGCGCGGAACGTTAGAGGGGTGCATCTTAAAGATTATCAGTTTAAATGTAACATATGGATATGAAATTATGGAAAAACTTAAGAACTATGGTTTTGATGATATTCAGGAAGGGACAATATATCCATTGCTTGTAAGATTGGAAAAGAAAGGCCTTATCCTTGCTGAATTTAGGCCCTCTCCACTAGGGCCAAGTAGAAAGTATTACTTTATAACAAATGAGGGCTTAGAAACATTGAATTCTTTTGAGGTATATTGGAACAGCATTTCCATTGCTGTAAGAAAAATTATAGATTTGGAGGGCAAACAATGAACCTGTTGAAAAAATTGCGTAAGGAGAATAATATGCAGGACAAACTATTGTCGAAAGAAAGCAATGCCATTATTACGGACATGGTATGCTATCTCAGGTCCTCTGACCTATGTGGATATGATATCGAAGTCATACGTAAAGAATTAACGGGTATGGCGTTAGAAACACAATTGAGAAATGAAAAATTCAATGATATTATCGCCGAGGATTATAAGGCTTTGTGCGACGAACTGATGAAAAACGGAAGTAAAAAAACACGATATGAAAAAGTATTGGAAATAGTCTATATTCTTGTATATGGTATTTTTGTGTTGTATCTTGCGGAAATTGTTTTTTCATCTACAATAATTAATATATTTAAATCAGGTCAATTTTCAATGCAGATTACGCTAGGGTTTGTTATTTCAACCTTGATAGCTGTGGGAATGGGATTTGGCGTTTACTATTTCATAACTAAGAATTCCTTTGAGCTATCAAAGAAAAAACGCAAAACGCAAGTGTTATTCATTATAAGTTTTTCAGCAGTTTGGACAACAGCAGTATTATCAAGATTATTCATGGGGAAGATATTTTTATTGACCATAAACTGTTTATATCCAATTGTATTACTGGGACTTGCAAGTTTGATTATAAAGTTTTTAAACGACAAATATGCAAACAGTTTTTTTAAGGTATAATAATTAGCATTTTCAGGTTATTGAATGAGTAGTTGATAACAACGAAGATGGGTCCATTTTGCTTGGCAGCAGTCCAGGCTAAGGTTATTCAACAAAGACCAATCGAAGTAAGGATTTAAATAGTCGGGTAGGGGCCTTACCTATGAAGGATTAAGAGGTTTTGTATAAAATAGAGAGAGGGTACTAACTCTTAGTTCACTAAGAGTTAGTACCCTCTCTTTTTCAATTCAGGGAGCTCATGGGATTTGGGTGTGCAGAGCGCTGGAACGGTGCTGTGTATCATATAATGTTTTTCGCCTTGGTCAATTTTTAAAAAGTTGCCTATTGACAAGGGTGGTCTATAATATTAGACTACAAAACATAACAAGTCTATAAAAATAGACCAAAGGAGATAAGCTATGAATAAATTAGATCTTTGCGAAAGTGAATATCGTTTTGCAAGTATTGTTTGGGAAAATGAGCCCCTTGGCTCTGGAGAATTGGTAAAGCTTTGTAATGAAAAGCTCGGGTGGAAAAAATCTACTACTTATACCGTTTTGAAAAAGCTGTGCGAAAGGGAAATATTAAAAAACGAAAATTCAACCGTTTGTGCTATTGTTAAACGAGAACAGGTGCAGAAATTTGAAAGTGAGCAGTTTATTGACAAAACCTTTAACGGCTCATTGCCCCAGTTTATTACAAGTTTTATGAGCGATAAAAAGTTGTCAAAGGCCGAGGCAGATGCGCTTAAAAAACTGATTGACAGCTATAAGGGGTGATAAACATGGAAGATTTCTTGTCGGCTTTGTTTCTTAAAGTACTTAATATGAGTATTACCTCAAGTTATGTCATTTTATTTGTTATGATTGCGCGGTTGTTTCTGAAAAAAGCTCCTAAGATTTTTTCCTATACTTTATGGGCGGTTGTATTGTTTCGACTTTTATGCCCATTTTCCTTTTCCTCTGCGTTTAGTTTTTTAAAAGCTGTCACCCCAAGCTCAGGTAAAATGGATTATATCTCTTCCGATGTTGGTATGATGGTACAACCCCAGATAGAAACCGGGATAGATAAAGTAAATTCAATAGTAAACAGTTCTTTACCGGCAGCAACACCATATGCCAGTGCAAATCCTATGCAGATTATCATGTTTATTCTTTCTGTTATATGGGTACTTGGTGTTCTGATCCTAGTAATTTATAGTGTTTCATCATATTTCTTATTAAAACAAAAAGTCAGCACAGCTATGCTTTTGCAGGACAATATTTTTGAGTGCGAAAATATTGCCACACCTTTTGTACTTGGAATAATTAATCCTAAAATTTATCTGCCAATAGGACTTTCGCAAACAGAAAAAAGCTTCATTTTAAGGCACGAGCAAACCCATATCAGACGATTGGATTATATCATTAAACCTTTTGCATTTTTAGTGCTTTGTGTTCACTGGTTTAATCCCTTGGTGTGGATCAGCTTTGTACTTATGAGTCGTGATATGGAAATGTCCTGTGATGAACAGGTAATCAAGGAACTTGGCACAGAAATCAAAAAGGATTACAGCGCGTCCTTATTATTCCTGGCAGTAAACAGGGGAATGATCAATGGAAGTCCTCTTTCCTTCGGAGAAACGGGTGTAAAAGGGCGTATAAAGAACGTACTAAATTACCAGCGCCCTACTTTGTGGGTAATTGTTGCGGGAGTAATTGTTGTTGCAGCCATGGTGATAGGACTTGCCAGCAATCCTAATGCCGCTGCCAGTGATAATGATGCATGGGACAGAGTGTCTTATTTTACGCCGGATGCCAAGCAAGCTATGGAGATTTATATAAAGGCACTTCGTGAAAGTGATTATCTGACACAGCTTTCTCTTGCTCATGCTGAGCCCTTTGATCCGAAGGGACAGGAAATTTGGGACACTATAAAAATTAATCATGTAAAAGTTATTAAAGAGGATGTACGTGAAAATAAGGCTTGCTATTGGTTAGAATTGGATATTAAGGATGGAGGAAATTCTGCTTTTGAGAAAGGGGTTTTCCCCCGATGGCTGTGGCTGGTAAAAGGTGAGCAGGGTTGGTATGTCGAAGGTCTGATGACAAGCGGACCACCAATTGCAAATTGGTGGCTTTCCGGAAATAAACAAGAGAAAGAAATAAGTATTGATGATTTAACAGAAAGATCAATTATCACAAGTGATCGCTACAAGAACACAGAATATCCCTTGATCGCGGAACTTCCGAAAGAGGATATTTATTTATATGGGCTAAAGCCTACCGGTGTAGTGCTTAGATATGGAGATAAAATTCAATTTTTTAATTGGGAATATACAACGCCGAGATTTATTTTGCCTGTTTTACATAAATACGATCTAGATAATGACGGTGAAGATGAAATTATTTGTGTGCTTAATGTAGGTTCAGGTACAGGATTATCCCTTTATGAATTACATGTTTTAAAGCTTTCTGGAACATCCGGCTATGTTGACTATATGTTTAGTGATTACTTAGAACAAATGAAAACTATGCTTTCCACTGCTTATCATAAAAAGGAAAATAGTATTGTAGTAAAAACTAATAATAATAGTTACATCTATGATATTCCCATAGAATATCAAAAGCTTACTTATAAAAATGTAGCTTATGGAAATATTGTTTTCTTTGACATTTCAAATGGTTTGAAAATAAAGATACCACTTGGTGTGTTGTTTGACGAGTTTGTAAGCCCGCAGTTTTTTGAGGATACTATATTTTTTGAAGGAGATATTGTGTTTAAAAATGGTAAATTTCAAATTACAAGTCCACAAATAACAAATAAGTAATGAGGGGTATATTGCTTGCCTTTTACTGAAAATCGATTGATTACATAGCACATAAGAGGTGTAAAATGCTGAAACTACGGGAAGTTGATTGATGTCGATAAAAATCTCTGCTAAACTCTCCGACTATGGTTAGGGGTTCGAGTGAGTGGAATCAGGCTCTTAACAAAATAATTCAGAGACAAGAGAGGACAGCACTAACATTGGAAAACGTATCAAATGTAAATAAATTGGAATCAATAAAATCCTTCCAATCGACAATCAGTAAATCCGAAAAGGCCTTAGCTCATATGACTCAGAAAGGCGCAAATACTACCTTATTAAAGAAACGACTCAAAGCTCTTTACATCGGCTTAGCCATGCTAGAAAATATTTGGAATCAAAGACCCCATTATTATACCCTAGAAGATTTAGCAGAAGCTCGCAATGTTCTTACTGGTTTATTCCCATCAATTGAGAACATTTATGCTAAGTCAAAGGCAGATAGTCCTCAAAGAACGCTTTTAGAAAGAAGAATTAAAGCATTGGAACTAGCTGTTCAAGCGATTGACGATCTTTCCAAATCACACATGTGAAGTGTTTAGTAAGTATACAAAGGAAGAATTAGTGGAAATTCTAGTATTCAAGAGCGAGATTTTCACCTTCACATCTGATGGTGATGGGCTAAAGAATAAAGAGAAGATTAGTAAACTAGAGGTATAATCCATTGGTATATAGTAGAGTGAACGTGTCAACCACCGATAATTTTAGTGATTGGCTAATGCTTTGATTATTTAAAAGATGTAAGATCTTTAGCATGATTTTAGCTGTGCGTGTAAAATTATGCTATAGGTCTTTTTTACTCCTCATATGAGAAATTGAAAGTGGACTTTCGGTAAAAAGAAAGGGGATTGTATATGTGGTTTGCAAAATCACAAGAGGAAGTTCTCAAAGAATTAAATGTAAACCCGGCTACAGGTCTGTTTGCAGAGGAAGCAAAGGCAAGACTTGAGAAACATGGGGCCAACAAGCTTAAGGGAAAGCCCAAGAAAAGTCTGATTTCATTATTTTTTGCACAGCTTCAGGATATGCTGATTTATGTTTTGCTGGGTGCCGCAGTAATTACTGTTTTAATTGGTGAGTATGTAGATGCAATTATTATCCTATTGGTTGTAGTGCTAAATTCAGTGATCGGTGTATTCCAAAGGTACAAAGCAGAAAAAGCCATTGAAGCTTTGCAAAAGATGACGGCACCCAAATCGTTGATCAGACGTGATGGTGAAGTGAGAGAAATCAGTTCCGAAGAAATCGTACCGGGTGACATCGTAGTTGTGGATGCAGGAAGATATATACCCGCTGATATAAGATTGATAGAAACTGCTAACCTGCAAATAGAAGAATCAGCTTTAACAGGCGAATCAGTGCCCACAGAAAAGAATGCAGATGACATACATGAGGATCCCAATACGCCCATAGGGGATAAATCAAACATGGCATTCATGTCTACACTGGCTACATATGGCAGAGGCGAAGGCGTAGTTGTGGCAACGGCAATGGAAACTGAAATCGGTAAAATTGCCAAGATACTTGATGAGGATATTGAAGGGATGACTCCTCTGCAAAAGAGGCTGGAAGAGCTTGGCAAGACACTAGGATTTATAGCTATCGGCATATGTGCTCTAATATTTATCATCGCTTTTTTCCAAAAGAGAGATTTATTCGAAATATTTCTCACTGCCATAAGTTTGGCCGTAGCGGCTATTCCAGAAGGACTTCCCGCAATCGTGGCAATTGTTCTTGCCCTTGGGGTAACAAGAATGTCGAAGATCAATGCCATTGTGAAGAAGCTCCCGGCGGTTGAAACGTTAGGTTCTGTCAATATTATCTGCTCTGATAAGACAGGAACCCTGACCCAAAATAAGATGACCGTTGTAAAGTTCTACACCTTGGACAACCTGAAGAGTGTTCCTACAGAGGGAATAGGCTTTACTCCGGAGGCAGACGAAAAGGAATTAATCAAATCCTTTGTTTTATGCTCTGATGCTACCTATGAAAATGGGGAAAGTACAGGAGATCCTACAGAAGTTGCATTAGTCGTACTTGGTGAAAAATATAACCTTTCAAGAAAAACACTTCATGCCAAATATAAGAGGGTAGGAGAAAAGCCTTTCGATTCCGATAGAAAGTTAATGTCTACCTTGAATCAGGAAGAAAAAGGCTATAGAGTCCATACAAAGGGTGCCATAGATAATATTTTAAAGATATCAAAAAATGCTTTGGTGAATGGCGTTGTGGTGCCTTTAACAGAAGAATTGAAAGCAAATTACCTAAGGGTTGCCGAAGAAATGTCGGACAATGCGTTGCGAATTCTCGGCGTAGCCTGTAAAGACATGGCTGGCATGATCAGCCCAGATGAAATGGAAAAGGATTTAACTGTTATCGGTCTAGTGGGCATGATCGACCCACCCAGGCTAGAAGTGAAGGATTCCATAACCAATGCCAAAGGGGCCGGCATCACACCGGTTATGATCACTGGAGACCATAAAAATACAGCAGTTGCCATAGCCAAAGAGCTAGGTATTGCATCCTCAATGGAGCAAAGTATTACTGGTGCTGAAATAGATGAGCTATCGGAAGAGGAATTCACAAGAAGAATAAATAACTATCGGGTATTTGCCAGGGTATCACCAGAACACAAGGTTAAGATCGTAAAGGCCTATCAGTCACATGGAAACATAGTATCCATGACGGGAGACGGAGTCAACGATGCACCTTCACTGAAAAATGCAGATATAGGAGTAGCAATGGGCATTACAGGCACTGACGTTTCAAAGGGTGCCAGTGACATGATCCTCACTGACGATAATTTTACAACCATCGTTCACGCCATAGAGGAAGGCAGAAACATATACAGCAACATTAAGAAATCAGTGGTTTTCCTTCTTTCCTGTAACCTGGGTGAAGTGGTTGCGGTATTTGCGTCAGTACTTTTTTTCTGGCCTGTACCACTGTTGCCGACACAGATTCTATGGATAAACCTCATTACAGATACACTCCCGGCAATAGCTCTTGGTGTGGATCCAGGGGATAAGGATGTGATGAAGAAGAAGCCGAGAAACCCAAAGGAAAGCTTCTTTGCAGATGGAGCCGCATTTAGAGCGATACTTGGCGGTACATTGATCGGAGTGGTTACACTGGCTGCATTCTTCTATGGTTTGAATGAGTTTGGCTACAAACTAGGGTCAAAAGACATACCTGAACCTGTGCTGACATATGGCAGAACAATGGCTTTTGTAGTTCTTGCAGCTTCACAGCTGTTCTATTCATTGACAATGAGACATTCAGCAAAATCAATATTTCAGATTGGATTGTTCTCCAATAAGTATTTGGTTGGTGCCATCACGATAGGATTTATCCTACAGCTTGGTGTCACTTCAGTACCTTTCCTGGCAAATGCATTCAGTCTTCAAATGCTTTCAGCGAGAGACTGGGGACTTGCCGTCATGTTTGCTTTGATACCGCTTATTATCAATGAAATTATTAAATTAATTGGAACCAGCCAAGAAAAGGGCAACCAGAATTCAAAGGGCTGATACCATAATGAAATAATTAACGTGTCCCATAATTGTGAAAAAATAAGATTGGTCTTTGATGATACCCGATACTTATTCATTAAGGATTTGAACAGTGAATCGACATCCCTGAGAAGCTTCTAAAAAGTAATGGTGGGGATAAATGCTCTGAAAGGCAGGAGAAGATGTGGTTGATAACCTGAAATCGAGCGAGTCGTTTGGCGGGATTGAGAATGTTCCCGGACTGATACATCATGACTTAAAGGTGTCTGGAGGCCCAATATCTGTATATGAAGCTGGCTCAAAGGAGAAACCTGCTGTTATGATGCTTCACGGAGCGATGTATGATGAAGCTCGATTTATATGGGATCAGATGTTTCCATTTCTAAGCAAGGATTATCACGTATTTGCCCTTGACACACCCAGACACGGCAAATCGCGGCCGTGGGAAGGAAATCTGGATCATTTGAGACTGATGGATATTTTACACGGTACATTCTGCAGTCTAGGGCTTGAACGCTTTAGCTTAGTTGGCCTTTCCATGGGCGGGAGCCTTAGTATTGAATATGCATCGCTGCATCCAAAGCGTGTTGCATCAATGGTGCTGTTCGAACCGGGAGGACTGGGCGATAGGATTGACCTGGAGTTCATAACATGGCTGTATATAAAAATGCCCGGAATGCTTAGAATGCTTAGTAAAAAATATATCAGGTCAAATCATGACTCTATCAGAAAAATGCTGGATTCCATCTTCGTGGGCAGTACAAAGCCAACCGACCCTGATAGGCTTGTTGCTATTCTGGAAGATGAAATCAAAGGCAAGCATGATTACGGTGAAAAGGATATGGACGATTGGCAACTGAATGCCATCGGACCATTCAGACTGAAGTGGAACCTGCTAGACAGAATTCCACTTATAAAGTGTCCTACATTGTGGCTCAGGGGATCGGACAGTGTCCTGGTAAAGCAGCACGAGATGGAAAGAGCAGTCAGGCTGGCAAAACAAGGCGGCACGGAGGCCACATTAGAAATCATCAAGAACGCAGGGCACATATTGCCATTGGAACAACCGGAGAAGGCAAATATGGCGGTGAAAGTTTTTCTGGATAAGACGATATCGACAAGGAATATTCAATCTTTGGAGGAATTTGAGGATATTCAGTAAAAGCAAAGAAATTAAGATTGAGTATATAAGAATTTGAGCCAATATGTTCGATTAAACCTATATTGAGGCAATAAAAGGAGAGAATGGAAAGCATGTTAAAACAAGAAGAAATGATTTTAATGATTTGAGATAAAGGAATAAAAGATGAAAGAATCGATTCTATACTGATGTATGGTTCTTTTACCCAAAGTTCTGGAGATAGATTTTCAGATATAGAATTTTATATTTTTGTGGATGATATTTACTGTAAGGAATTTGATACTAAAAAATGGATTTCATCTGCATGTCCAATATATACTCATTTTTTTAATGAGTATGGTTCAGAAGTGGTCATATTTACTAACTTGATCCGTGGTGAATTCCATTTTTTACCTCGTAGTGAGATGACAATTATCGAATCCTTTGCAAGTGTGGGCTATTTTCCAGATATCAATTCTATGTGTCTCTGTGACAAAAATGGTAGACTTCGAAAATCACTGCAGGCTTTACAAGATTGTAAAGTAGAAAGACAGACAGCAGAGAATGTTGAATTTATATTCAATAACCTACTAAATGCAATTCTGTTTGGAATAAATGTGTTTAAAAGAGGTGAATGGGCTCGTTCATTAGAATGTTTATATTATTCTCAAAAATATTATTTGCAACTAATAAGGTTACTTGAAAATAAAACAGAACATTGGGTAAACCCATTTAAAAGTTTGGAGAAGGAAATCTCAGTTTCTGCTTATGAATCATACAGGAAATGTACATCAAACTTAGAACCATCATCCATTTTATCTTCATATAAAAATTTGCTGAAGGAAAGTAAGAATAATATCAATATCTTAAAGTTAAAATATAGCATTACCGATTTTAATGAGTTAATAGATAATATAGAAAAGTATATAGAATCTCATATATAGTATTACTTATGACGAAAGGCTATAATCTCTGTAGCCTTTCGTATTGTTATAGTACGATTATAATAAAGATGTAATGTGAAGCATTCATAGAAAACTGCGACTAAAGATAATCATAAATCGCTACTTTTTTGCTGCATAATTGATTAACAAGGAGGTGGATCAGATGACATCAATGCAGGACGGATGTGGTTCCAAGCCTAGAAGTGATGAAGATCTTCAGAAACTAACGGTGGGTGAGCTGAAACCGCATAATGCAACCATTACCCTCGTCGAATATGACCCACGTTGGCCGAAGTTATTCGAACGGGAGGCTAACAGGGTTCGTTCCGTACTCGGCAACAAGGCATTGAGGGTAGAGCATGTTGGTTCGACATCAGTGCCAGGGTTATGTGCAAAGCCAATCATTGATATGCTGCTGGTCGTTGCAGATTCTACCGACGAGGCGTCCTATGTTCTGGATTTAGAGGCTGCTGGTTACATACTGCGGGTCCGGGAGCCTGATTGGTTCGAGCACCGTCTATTCAAGGGACCCGATGTCGACATTAACCTTCACGTGTTCAGCGCGGGCACGTCTGAGGTTGAACGAATGCTGCGCTTCCGGAATTGGTTGCGGGTTAATGATACCGAGCGGGACAAATATGCACAAGTCAAACGAAGCTTAGCAAAGAATAAATGGCGACATGTTCAGCACTACGCGGATGCCAAAACGTCCATAATCCGGGAAATCATGGAACGAGCGAACTCGGTCGAGAGAAAGTAAAAGGGGTTTTTTGGGGTAGAGTATTTGATGCTTTAAGCATGATTTCAAGTTCTATTATGCACTTTTGAAGAAAATTATTAAATGGATTGGGTTAATACTAGCCATTATTTTAGTTTTTGTACAAGCATTTGGAGTAGCAAAATAAATCATCTTAAATTTTTACTAAAGGAAATAACATTTATGAACAATACACTGATTGTTTATTATTCGCTTTTTCAAAACACAAAGAATTTAGCATTAGAAATAGCAAAACAGACTGGTGGTACTTTAAGAGAATTAATTCCTGATAAGAATTATTCTTTTGACTATAATACGGCAGCTAAAGAAGTAAGAAATGAAATTTCTCGAGGATTTTGTCCTAAGCTAATATCTGGAAATGAGTCAATAAATGATTACCAGACAATATTCATAGGTACTCCTAACTGGTTTAAAACACTAGCCCCGCCAGTAATGAGCTTCCTTAGACAACACGATTTTACAGGCAAAATAGTAATTCCCTTTTGTACTCATGGAGGCGGTGGATTTTGCCAAATTGAAAGTGATATAGCTAAAGAGTGCTCAAAATCCATAATTCTGCCTGGCATTGCTGTAAACGGTACTGTTGCACCAAAAGAGGTCACAAATTGGCTTGGGACAATTGGATATAAATTATAATAAATTCTATTACCAAAAGGTAGGTTGGCTTCCCCACATTCTATAGTAATCAAAGTTAATTTACTAACCCGATTTGATTGGCCAAGGTTTCTAAGGTACTTTGTGTTAACTGTCGCCATGCTATACTATGGAGAATATTGAGTGGTGGTGAAACAATATAAAAAACGGTTCCAATAAAATTTGGTCACTTGCACTAATAAAGGAAAAAGTTTTAAAGACATTTCATGATGATAATAGTGTCTTAGGTGAATGTGCACTTATTAATACCCGAAGGATTTATTATTTATCAATTATTGCCATCCCATTACGTATTATCACCATTTATTTATTTATTTTTACGGGATCCTATGACACATTGATTTTAAAGACGTGGAGCCAGGGAATTATTGCCTCTCATTTTGTATTGCTTATTTTTATGATCGGATTTTTTTTTATAACTCATAAACTAAAAAATAGAATAGATTCAAATACAACCATGTTCGTATTGCAATACATTGCTGTGGTTGTTATTATGGCTACCGGTATTGCCATAGTCACGATTGATCAACTGGTAACCGCTAATATTACGCCTTTTTTACTAATCTGTATTATCAGCGGAACGGTTTTTTTAATTAGGCCATTAATTTCCTTAACAATATTTTCAACCTCGTATGTGGCGTATTATCATTTAATAGCGCTAACCATAACCAACGAACAGGTGCTACTTTCGAATAGAGTCAACGGAATTACTGCTATCGGAATTGGTTTCTTGCTTAGCATTATTCTGTGGCGTTACAATTACACGAATATAACACAAAAGTGGATCATTGAAAGTCAACAAAAACAATTAGAACAAATGGCATATTATGACCCACTAACAGATCTACCTAACAGGCGTTTTTTTGATAAATTAATCAAACAAGAATGTTCTTCAATGCAACGCCAGGGTCATGAATCCGTTATTCTAATTTTAGACATTGATAACTTTAAAATCATTAATGATACATACGGTCATCCGGCAGGTGACAATATACTTAGGCAACTGGCTGATCTTTTAAAAAACAACGTAAGAAAATCTGATACTGTCTCTAGGTTTGGCGGAGAAGAATTTGTTATCTTTATGCCTAAAACTTCTTTGGAAGAAGGATATTACTTTGCTGAAGAACTAAGAAATTTAATTATGGAAAAAAGATTTACCATAGGGTCGGTTACATTACGAATTACTTCCAGCTTTGGTGTATCTTTACTGGGTGATATTAAAAATCAAAGTTCACAGGATTACTATTCCCTTGCGGATAAAGCCCTTTATTTAGCTAAACGATGCGGTAAAAATAGGGTTGAAAAAGCTTAGGGCATTCTCTAACAACAAAGACAATGACCAATCGAAGTAACGATTAGATAAATATAAAAACAGGGTATGGCCACTTAACTTTAAAGGGCAGCCCTATCTTTTTGTTATTATTAGATCTAGGGCAAGTAGGTGGAAAAAATGGGTTATAATGAATTTAACAAATAGAAATATTATGAGAGCGAGTGCAGAATGAAAAAAAGAAGAGTTATTATGGGGATCATATTCATTATTTGGTCTGTATTCTTCATTACTGATTTTTCTTTAGCAAGGGCAAATAAATCACCTATTTTTGCAATTCCAATAACAATATATAAAGATGGTGGTTCAACAGAATATTACGGGTTGGGTTATAAGGTTATAAAATATGTCAATTTAACCGTTGAGAGAGGTCCCGAGGTAGTAAAAATTGATTTTGGAACATGGTTTCTGAGATTCTCACCACAATAGGATAACGACATGAATAATTAACTAAACAACATTTAGGAGAGTAAGCAACAAAGACTAATCTCCAAATCAGGATACGTACAAATAAGGGCTGTGTCTAAAGCTAGAAAGTAGTTTAGACACAGCCCTTACCTATCTAATATAGCCCGAAAGTTTTGTTTACATCAAGGACAAAGATGATTCCCTTACCAGGTTTATCAATCTGAAGATCTTCTCTGATGGATGAAACGATGGTATCGGTTAGGTTATTCTTGCTTATGATCAGTACCATTTCTTTTTCTGGCTCTATCTCCATGGCAAACAGGGTATGGGTTTCATGAATCCCTGAACCCCGTGCGTTAATTATGGTTCCCCCTCTGGCGCCACCTTTATTTGCTGCCGTAATAACATTTTCCGCATTTCCTTTATCTACAATGGTAAAAATTGCCTGATACATGGTGTTTTCCTCACCTCTTATTATTTGGTTGTCTTGACATTGGCAGCTTTTAATCCCCAACAGGTCAACCACAGATAAGGTAAAAGCTATACCATGATTCGGTTTGTAGAAAGCCAGTTCTTTATTTAGTACATCCAGAGCTTGATTTGCGGTTGTTTTATCAGCAATCATTAAAACAATTTCTTTCCGAGAATCATTTAAATCCAAAAACTCTAAAAGGCGATTTTTGATGGTTCCCCTGCCTAAAAAAACGGTACCTTCCGATACCCCGTTTTTTTTAGCAATCTTGATAGCTTTACTACCTAGGCCAAAGTTTACGATCATACAAATCAGTGTAAGTTCCTTTGTATTATGAACATTCTGCATTACCATCTGCTTTGATTCCTCCTTTGGCGGACTTGGTTTTATAAATAAAGCCCAAGACTTGTAAAGCAATCAATGGAGTTAATGCAACCATTGATATCATGCCAAAGCCCTCTCTTAAAACATCTGCTCCTTCAACTGCTTCTGCCACACCTTGGGCAAAAGCCAAAATAAAGGTTGCTGTCATTGGCCCGGAAGCAACACCTCCCGAATCAAAGGCAATACCGACAAATAGCTTTGGCACGTAATAACTCATAACAATAGCAATTATATATCCTGGCAGTAGATAGTGCCATAATTGGACTTCAGCAATGATTATTCTGACCATGGAGAGGGCAATTGCTATGCCAACCCCAATGGATAAAGCAAACAATACTACTTTTCTTTTCACAGAACCGCTGGTTACATCTTCTATCTGGTGAGTAAGTACGTGTACAGCAGGCTCTGCTAAAATGGTTACTAAGCCTAGAATAAATCCGATAATAACCACATAATACTGATTTTCCAGTGAGGCGATGCTGTATCCTACCACACTGCCCACATCCATAAAGCCTGCATTAACACCCACTAAAAACAATACTAGACCTATAAAAGTATAGACAAGCCCTTTTAAAATTTTACGAATAGCCCTTTGGGGTAGTTTAAAAGAAGTTGCCTGAAAAAGCAAAAAGAGAATAATAATAGGCGACAACGCCAAAACAATTTCCCCAGCTATTTTTGGTAATTCGTGAACAAAAGGCGCTAAAATGGAAGCTGAGTGGGAAACATTATATTCAAGGCTTCCTGACATTTCTTCTGTTCCGGTAATAATATTCATCACCATTACAGCTATTATAGCACCTACAGATGTAATGGCAACTAGGCCGAAACTATCATTTTCAGAAGCCTGACTATCCTTCTTTAATTTGGAAACACCCAAGGCAAGAGCTAAAATAAAGGGTACGGTCAAAGCACCGGTGGTAGCACCCGAAGCATCAAAGGATATAGCAAGAAATTCAGGTGAAGTAAAGATTGCCAGAACAAAAACAATTAAATATAGAATCGTCAACAATTTGTGTAACTGTATATTATATACTATTCTAATCAGACCCAGAGCAAGAAGTGCGGCAATACCGATGGATACAATGACTACTATGCTAAACTTAGAAATCACACTGCCTGTCACAAAATCCACTTGCCCTGCTAGAATATGCAAATCGGGTTCGGCAATGGAAATAAAAAAACCCAAAGCGAGTCCGGCGATACCTACGATCCATAATTTATTTGATTTCGTCAGAGATGAACCCATTAAATTCCCAATCGGAGTAATTCCTTTATCTACTCCGACTAAAAAAATAGAAAGTCCAATGATGATTAGAAGAGCGCCGAGAAGGAATCTGATTAATTGGGGTATTTCCAAGGGTGTAAGGGTAAAGTGTAGAATCAAAACGATAATTGTAATGGGCAAGACGGAGAGTATAACCTCTTTGAATTTTTCAAAAAGTATATTCAAATAGTCACTTCCTTTCAAGTATCATTTGTTAAATTTTTTTTTACTGCGTAAAAAGTCTATAAAGCTTCTCACCTCTTCCAGTTCTTTTTCGTCCAGATCTTCAATTCCAGGTAAACTTATCTGGGTAACTGCAGTTGGTAGAAAATTATTTGTATATCCTGCCACTTGCATGATTTCATCAAAATTTATACCCAGAGCATTAGAAATGGATTTCAAGATCATGGGGGAGGGGTTTTTTCTTTCCCCGTTTTCTAAACGATATATTTCTGTATGACTGATATGAGCAAGGTCTGCCAGTTTACGCATAGAAAGGTTTTTGGCCATTCTTTGTTCAGTAATATATTTCCCTAAGAAGCTCATAAAGAAATGCACCTCTTTTTTTCTGTTACTATAATAATATAACATAAGTGTAACCTTAGAGGAACAGTTATGAGCTTTTTGGTGACAATGAGTTACAGAGATTTGTTAGATCCTTTATGAATTCGTCGTATATTCATATTAGTTGTAGGATTCAACTCTTTTTTAGCCAATATAGTAAGTAGTGAAGATACTGATTATACTTAGATTGGGGGTGTAACTAGAATGATTACTGTTTCCGATGTTTTCAAAACGTTTACGGTGGAACCTATCCTGGTGCATAAAAATGATAAAATAAAATCCATTCACCAAAAGTTTATCAAGCAGAATGTGCCAATTTGCCGATGTGCTTATGTCGTAGATGATGATAAACACGTTATTGGCAGAATAACGTTAAGAAAGATCATGGACTATATTGCGATAAAAAAAGCATTAACAGGCAGCAAGACATATTCTGTAAAAAAACTTTTTGAATATATTTCACCCGACTTAGTCGCTGAAAATATTATGGAAACTACCATTGTTGTTAACTTAGAGCAATCATTAGAAGAAGCCTTCCAACTAATGTTGGATAAACACGTGGAAGAGGCAGCAGTGGTCGATAAGGATGGGTATGCAATCGGTGACCTTAACGTATATGAGGTTCTAAAAGAAATAGAAATCGATTAGGTCCTTTATGATAATTGTAGATTCAGGCATGGTTAAAAATATGTAAATAGTTGAAAAATAAAGGTAGCCTTACGGGGCTGCCTTTATTTTAGTACGAATGACCAAAAACAAGGAATTATCACTATTTCGTCGAATAATATTTCTAATTTAGTAAACGACTTAAATTAAGGACGTAAATTATAGAGACTCTTTCCATAGTTCCTTTAAAAATGAACCCGGTCTAATCATCAATATGCAGGCATAAAGTTTTACTAGTAAGCACTATTCCTATTTTTTTATGGCAATCTCTTACCTCTCATTCTTCAAAGGGGGGCTTTTTTATGCTGATACTGGGTCTAAATGGCAGTCCGAATACCAATGGTAATACCGTCTTTATGCTGAATAAAGCACTGGATGCAGCGACTGAAATGGGTGCGGTTACGAAACTTATTCATGTAGCTGAGGTGGTGGAAACAGCCGATAAATTATTTTGTGATGCCTGTACCAATCCCTGTGCCGGGGTTTGTTATCAAGATACCCCACTAGGAGAGCTGTTTGAATTAATCAAAACAGCCGACGGTATTATTCAAGGGAGTCCTGTCTACTTTGGCACAGTGGCATCGCCGCTGAAACTACTTTGGGATAAAAGCCGTGCTTTACGAAAAGAAAAGGCGCTGGTAGATGTAGTAGGTGCAGCCCTAGCGGTGGGGGCTTCCCGCTTTGGCGGTCAGGAAACCACAGTCCGGGCCTTACAGGATATTATGCTGGTGCATGGTATGACCTTGGTAGGCGACGGAAGTTATTTAGATGATGCAGGGCACCAAGGAGCCAGTGCCCAAAGACCAGCCGAAGGCGATCTCCAGGCGGCGAAGCGTTGTCAGATTCTTGGTCGCCGGGTGGCAATGGTAGCCTTGGCCACAACCTCTTTAAGACAAAGACGAAAGGGGTAGGTTTAGGGTATGGAGATCAGGTTGCAGACGGAGAAACTGGAACAGAGGATTTTGTCACCTTATGCCTGTTGCAGCAGCAATAGCAAAGGAAGGTTACGACCAGAGGAACCTTGCCCGGTACGTACTGTGTTTCAGCGCGACCGTGACCGGATCATTCACTCCAAAGCCTTTCGGCGTTTGAAATTAAAAACTCAGGTTTTTATTATTCCCGAAGGAGATCACTATCGTACCAGGCTAACCCATACCTTGGAGGTAGCTCAAATTGCCCGGACCTGTGCTAAGGTTTTGGGCCTCAATGAAGATTTAACCGAGGCCATTGCCCTGGGACACGATTTGGGCCATACACCCTTTGGCCATGCCGGAGAGCAGGTGCTAAATAGGGTTTACCCACCGGGGTTTAAGCATAATGAGCAAAGTCTGCGAGTGGTGGATTTTTTAGAAGGACTAAACGGTCTTAACCTTACCCATGAAGTCAGGAATGGTATCCTAAATCACACCGGTGATAACAAGTCTGCTACTCTGGAGGGACAGATTGTTAAAAAGGCCGACCGCATTGCCTATATTAATCACGATATTGATGATGCTTTACGGGCAGGTATTCTAAGCCAGTCAGATCTGCCAGAGGAATGCTTGGCGGTACTTGGGCAACGGCATAGCCAGCGCATTAATACGATGGTGTTGGACTTACTACAATCGAGCCAAGGCAAGGCAGAGATTAGCATGAGCCAGCCGGTACAGGAAGCTATGGAGCGCCTAAGAACCTTCATGTTTGAACATGTATATATAGGATCGGAAGCGAAAAAAGAGGAAGACAAAGCCAGGCATGTGGTTGAAAAACTGTACTATTTCTATTGTAAAAATCCCTCCTATTTACCGGCATACACGATGAAGAATGTGGAGCAAGAAGGAATTGAACGAGTAGTTGTAGATTATATTGCCGGTATGACCGATCGATATGCTGTCGCCCAATATAAAAGCCTGTTTATTCCCAGTGGTTTTCCCCTCGGATAATGACGTTATGATATATTCATTGCAAATATTGGCAATAATAATGCTGTTGCCAGAGAAAAAATGTCGAAGTGTTGCAGGAAATTTTTTAGCAACCGCGAATAAACTTTAAACTGGTAGACGGTTGTTGGATTCTTCCAGTGGCAGGAGAATCACCCCTGAGTAGAGAAAAAGTAAGTATTTGTAGTTAAAGGGTGATTTATGGTGGGACGTATCCCGGATGCCATGATTGAAGATATCAGACAAAGAATCGATATTGTTGAGGTAATTTCTCGGTATGTTGCAATGGAAAAGCGGGGCAAAAATTATTTAGCCCTTTGCCCCTTTCACCAAGAAAAGACACCCTCCTTTAACATTAATCCAGAAAAGCAGATTTTTCACTGCTTTGGTTGTGGTGCGGGAGGGAATGTCTTTAAGTTTGTCATGATGGTGGAAGGCCTTTCTTTCCCAGAGGCAGTTAAATCCCTGGGAGCAAAGGTAGGAGTCGATATTCCCGAGGAAATTTCTCCACGGGATCAAGCTTACCATAAAAAGAAAGACAGGGCTTATAAGATATACAGCTTAGTAAGAGATTATTATCGATTCCTACTTACCTCAGATACTGGTGCCGGAGCAGTTCAATATCTGGAGAAACGCCAACTATCTGATGCCGCGAGAAATACCTTCGAATTGGGTTATGCACCTCCAAATTGGGACAGCTTAACCAAATTACTGCTCTCCAAGGGGATTTCAGGAGAAGAGTTAACAAAATTGGGATTGGTGCAAGCCAAAGAATCAGGAGGGTTTTACGATCGTTTCAGAAACCGGATAATGTTTCCCATCTGGGATAACCAAGGTCGGGTGATAGGTTTCGGTGGTAGAACCATGGGAGAGGATACACCCAAATATCTAAATTCTCCTGAAGGTGAATTCTTTAATAAGGGTCAATTGTTATATGGCCTGCATATAGCCCGCAAAGGTATTAGGGAGCAAGGTTATGCGGTGTTGATGGAAGGTTATATGGATGTAGTTTCTACCTTCCAAAAGGGTGTGATAAACGCAGTAGCCTCTCTAGGCACCGCATTTACCCGAGACCAGGGTAAGCTATTAATGACTTATACCCATAATGTTGTCATTGCTTATGATGCCGATGCTGCTGGAACCACAGCGACCCTTCGGGCGGCTGAAATACTTCAGGAACTAGGTGCTCAGGTGAGTGTGGCAACCCTTATAGGAGCCAAAGACCCCGATGAATTTATTCAGTCCCAAGGTCTGGCAGCTTGGCAGCAAGTTATAGAGAAAGCACTGTCGCTGATTCAGTTTAAGTTAGATCAAGCAGTAAAGAAATATGGTATTCAAAATAGCGCTGCTAAAGAAAGAGTTCTTCAGGAGGTGTTACCCAACTTGGCTGTTGTGGCCAGTCCTATCGAACTTGAGGATGCAATTAAACAAACGGCTACGGTATTGCAAGTAAACTGGGAAACCGTACTGGAGGCCATTAGGAATTATAAAAAAAATGCCAGAAAAAAATCCCAATTGGGGGATAATTCAGCAAAAGTAAGCCATAATATAGCGAGTGATTCCAATTATGGGAAGCCTAAAAGAGCAGCCGATGCCAGATCTCAGGCTGAAACAAGTTTATTAAGGCTAATCCTGGAAGATAAAATATGGCTGGATCGTATTGCTAAGGAATTGGGTACTGATTTTTTTCAATTTGAGGGCTACCATAAAATTTTTCAAGCCTGTCTAAAATTAGGAAAAGATTATACGCCGACCAAAGTCTTGGATACACTGGAGGAGCCTTTGCAAAGTGTGGTAAGCCAATTACTTATGCAGGAAATTCCTAGAGATCATCTAGATCAAATACTGAAAGATCTCATCTGTACCATCAAAAAAACCAGTGAGAAAGCCAAATTGGAGGACTTACTGGTTAAGTTAGCAGCGGCGGAACAGGCTGGCAATAGCCAGAGAGTGTATGAATTAAGTCGCGAAATTAATACAGCAATGAAATCCGAGGGGCCCGAGAGGGGAGTGGCAACGTGAGGGACGAAGTAAAAGTTGAACAAGTGAAAGAACTGATTGAAAAGGGCAAAAAGCGGGGAGCTCTTACCTACAACGAAATTATGGACACCCTGCAAGGAACAGAACTAACGCCCGATCAAATTGATGATATCTACGAAAAAATATCTGCTATGGGTATTGAAGTCGTCCCTGAAGCTACCGACCTTGAGACATTAGAAGTAGACGACAACGTAGAAGGCCCAACCGAAGAGGTTGAGGTTGAAGTTGATCTTAGTATTCCTGAGGGCATTGGTATAGATGACCCGGTTAGGATGTACCTTAAAGAAATTGGCCGGGTTCCCCTGCTTTCGCCGGAGGAAGAGATTGACTTAGCGAAACGCATGGAGCAGGGAGATGAAGAGGCCAAGCGACGTTTGGCTGAAGCGAATCTGCGGCTGGTAGTCAGCATTGCTAAACGTTATGTTGGCAGAGGCATGTTGTTCTTGGATTTAATTCAAGAGGGTAATCTTGGTCTGATTAAAGCCGTAGAGAAATTCGATTTCCGTAAGGGTTTTAAATTTAGTACCTATGCTACTTGGTGGATTCGCCAGGCCATTACCAGGGCCATTGCTGACCAGGCCCGCACCATTCGTATTCCGGTACATATGGTGGAAACGATCAATAAACTAATTAGGGTTTCCCGGCAATTGCTGCAAGAGCTTGGTAGAGAACCAACCCCGGATGAAATTGCTAAGGAAATGGAGATCTCTGGGGAAAAAGTGCGGGAAATCATGAAAATTGCTCAAGAACCAGTTTCTTTAGAAACCCCCATTGGAGAAGAAGAAGATTCTCACCTGGGAGATTTCATTGAAGATGCCGATGCCCGTGCACCTGCAGAAGAGGCTTCTTTTACGTTGTTACGGGAACAATTGGATGAAGTACTGAAGACTCTAACTGATCGCGAGCAAAAAGTTTTACGCTTACGCTTCGGACTGGATGACGGCAGGGCCAGAACTTTGGAAGAAGTGGGACAAAAGTTTGGTGTAACCAGAGAGCGTATTCGCCAAATTGAAGCAAAGACTTTACGCAAACTTCGCCACCCTAGCCGCAGTAAAAAATTAAAAGATTATCTGGATTAATTAGAAGAACTTGGCTTTTACCAAGTCTTTGACGAAGGCGGAAGCCTTAGTTTTTCTTATACTTTCATCAATAGAAATTTTATTCCTTACTGAAAGTGTCTTGTACTTTCAATCAATAGAAATTTATTCTATATTGAAAGTGAAAAAAGTTGGATTTTAAGGTTGACCTAAGGAAACTGTTTTAGTATAATAACTTTCGTGGTGATGCTCCTCGATAGCTCAATGGTAGAGCAACCGGCTGTTAACCGGTAGGTTGTAGGTTCGAATCCTACTCGGGGAGCCAAATAATCGGGCCTATAGCTCAATGGTGGAGCATCCGGCTCATAACCGGCGGGTTCCAGGTTCGAGTCCTGGTGGGCCCACCATACTTCAAACTAAAAAGTTGGCCCCTTGGTCAAGTGGTCTAAGACACCGCCCTTTCACGGCGGTAACACGGGTTCGAATCCCGTAGGGGTCACCAAAATAAAATAGTAACACTGTTCGAAGTCCCCTCCCGTAGGGTCACCAAATAAAATAGTAACACTGCTCGAAGCCCCTCCCCATAGAGGTCACCAAAATAAAATGGGCGATTAGCTCAGCTGGGAGAGCGCCTGCCTTACAAGCAGGATGTCGGCGGTTCGATCCCGTCATCGCCCACCAAACAAACCCTTACCTTTTTAGGTAGGGGTTTTTTCTATTTATAACTAAGAATAATAAGGTACAAACTAACCAAGTTTTTGCATTTAAGTGTCACTAATTAGACTGTTTTATTGTAAGCAACGGGACATTCCGTTAGTCTGCGTAATGGTAATTTAATAACATAATACCAATATAATACAAGTTCATATGCGAAAGGATGGTACGGTGGGTGGTTAAGAGCTGTAAGGTTAAACTTTTAGTTCCGTTAGTGATTTTGGTAACACTCTCCCTAGTGATGTTGGTAACACTGAGCTATCAACAAATGAGGAACGCCATACTATCCCAAGAGCAAGTTAGCTACCATAACATTGAATCCATTGTCAGAAATGACCTGGAAGCAGTCTTTACTTCTACAACCATGGGGCTTAACAGTGTCATTACTATGCCAGAGGTACAAAAAGCCTTTGCTGAGAGAAACAGAGAGGAACTTTTGCGGCTTACCGCACCAGTTTTTGCAGAGGTAAAAAAACAAGGAATCGAACAGTTTCAGTTTCACCTGTCGCCAGCCTTGTCTTTCCTGCGTCTGCATCAACCTCAAAAATTTGGTGATGACTTATCTTCCTTTCGGGCTACTGTTTTAGAAAGCAACAAAGAAGGAAAATTGGTGGCAGGTCTGGAGGAAGGTAAGGGAGGATATGGTTTTCGGGTAGTGTCACCGGTTCTTTACCAGGGTCAACATGTGGGGAGTGCAGAATTTGGCATGGGATTTAATCCTGCGTTGTTAAAGCGCTGGAAGGAACAATGTGGTGGAGAATTTTTTATGTACCCCTATGCCAGTTCGGGAGTAGCCTGGCAAAAGGTAGATACAAGCAAACCACTGGCCGGAACAACGGAAAAAGATGATCTCCCGGTGGAGGCTGCCGAAATAAAGAAAGCCATGTCCGGTAAAGGTTATTATTACATCAATCTAAGTGAGCAATCAGCGGCGGTTATCATTATTCCAGTTTTTGACTTTAAGGGAGAACCTATTAGTTATGTAAAAGTCAACTTGGATCGATCTAAAATTTTAACTGAATTAAATAAAGTTCTCGGAGACAGTGCCCTTCACTTGATCCTAGCTTTACTAGTGATGGGGACGGTGATGTATTGGGTTATTAGTAACATACTTAAGCCAATTCATTTGCTATCAGAGCATATGGTTGCTGTGGCCCAGGGGGATCTAACAAAGGATTTTGTTGTCCAGGGAGAGGATGAGATAGCCTCCTTGGGGCATAGTTTTAATACCATGCAACAAAATTTTAAGCAGCTAATTGGTCAAACTATCCGGGTGGCTGATCAACTTATTGATTCCAGCAAATCCCTAAGTCAATCAGCAGATGAAACCAGTAGTTCTGCCCAGGGTGCTACCGAGAGAGTGGAGAAAATGGCTTTCTCTATGCAGGGCTTAGGTAATATGGCAGAAATTGCTGCCGGTGAATCTCGGCAGGCCAGTTGCGCCGCTGTGGAGGGTAGTGAAGTAGTAAAACAAGCGGTGGATCGTATGGCAATCCTGCATCAGATGGTAAAAGGATTGGCCCTAGAAACCAGTGGTTTAGGAGGGAAAATCAATGATATTAACGGCTTTGTCCGGCTCATTGGCGATATTGCCGATCAGACTAATCTATTGGCCCTTAATGCAGCCATTGAGGCAGCCAGGGCTGGTGAACATGGTCGGGGATTCTCGGTGGTAGCTCAGGAAGTAAGAAATCTGGCAGATGAATCAAATCAGGCAGCTAAAGATGTTAGGAAAATTATCGAAGAGATTATCCAGCAATCTCAGGAGCTAAGTCAACATATGGGAGAAGGGCTACAACAGGTTCAAACAGGTCATCAACTCATTGAAGCGACTGGTGATAAATTTAACCTTATCCAAGGGTTGGTGGATGGTTTGGTGCAAAATTCGGCGGAGGTGGCTACTGCAAGTACCTTGGCTATTGCTGATAGCTCGGAAATAGCCGCGGCCATTCAGGAACAAACTGCTTCTTTCGAACAAGTGGCAGCCTCGGCAGGGTTATTGGATCAATTGGCAGAAGACTTAAAAGAACAGATTGGTAGATTCAAAAGTAACCCACCAGAAAATCCAGTTTAATAAGATATCCAAGGGAGTGGCGCAAAACTGTAGTAAGCGGCACTCTCTTTCTTGTCATAGGTCATAAGTCTTAGGCCGTAGGCGTGGTTAGTTTAAATATTTTGCAAGACTGTCTTTTGGTCTAGTAGGGGCGAGCTTTGCTCGTCCGAATGAATTGCTTTTTTCATTTCTTAGTGAGCACACTGCCCAAGTGTTCTTCCATAGCCAGAGCAGTATACTGTCTTATTCTTTGGTGACTGGTACATAATATAGAAAGATTATGTCTATAAGGAAATAAGAGGATTTTATTCTTTCTAGGCGAAATAAAGATTATTGAGGATGGTGCGATGATACACTTAAGTAATCGATTACGAAAACTAGCCAGCTATGTTTCAACAGGAAGTGTCATGGCTGATATCGGGACAGATCATGGATATTTACCGGTGTATCTGGTCTCACAAGGAATTTGTACAAGAGCAGTGGCTGCTGACATCAATAAAGGGCCATTAGAATCTGCCAGAGCCCATGTTGAACAGTATCAAGTATCCGGTAAGATAGACCTTCGCCTGGGGAATGGTTTAGAAAGGGTTCAACCCGGTGAGGTAGATACCATTGTTATTGCCGGGATGGGTGGGGGAACCATTAGAGATATTTTACAGGCATCTCCGGAGACAGCTGTACAGGCCCGCAGGCTAATCTTACAACCTATGGCGGATGAAGCGGAGCTGCGCAATTATTTGGTCAACCATGGTTGGTCCCTAGTGGATGAAGAACTGTTACTGGAAGATAATCGGTTGTATTTGATCCTCGTGGCTGAGCGGGGCAGAGAAGAGATAGCGGAACCACTGCTTTTTGAAGTTGGCCCCCGCTTGTTGGAGAAAAAACATCCTTTGTTGCCAGTGTATTTACAGCGGTTGCAACAAAAATACCAACGCATACTAGATGGTCTAGCCAAAAGCAGTCAACCAACCGTTAAGGAGAAGGCAGCTCAAATTGAGCGTAAAATAGCTAAAATCGAGAAATTAACACAAGGGATAAATCTTGAATGAGTGTGTGATGACTTTTGCATGAATACTCTAGCGATACGAAAACCAAACCGATTAATGGGTTACGATTACAGCCAAAACGGTGCATATTTTATAACAATATGCGTTAAAGATAGACGTGAATTGTTGTGGAATGTAGGGGCGACCTTTGGTCGTCCGTTGTGTGATCATAAACATTTGTCGAAATATGAAGAGATATATCATTCATCTGTTATCATTGATAAATATGTGATTATGCCAAATCATGTACATATGCTTATTGTTTTAAAAAATGATGATTTAGAGAACGGACGACCAAAGGTCGCCCCTACAATATCTCGGATAATTCAGCAATTCAAGGGGTCTATATCTAAACAAATTGGTTCTTCCATATGGCAAAAATTATTTCACGACCATATCATTCGCAACGAGCAAGATTATCTTGAGATTTGGCAATATATCGACACAAATCCTATTAAGTGGGAAGAGGATTGTTTTTATCCAAAAGGCACGACAAACACATAGATGTGACTTTATGGTTTGTTGTGAAAGAAAGGGGAGGTTAGATTGACGGTAATCGCCCAAGAAATTACGAACCTAGTAGAAGAAATGGCACCCCGTTGGCTGGCCGAGGAATGGGATAACAGTGGTTGGCAAATTGGCAACCCACGGGCAGAAGTTAGTAAAGTTCTGTTGGCTTTGGATGTAGATGCCGTGGTTGTACGGGAGGCCCAAGAAAAAAACGCCAATCTAATTATCTGCCATCACCCTATGTTGATGAAGGGCATTAAAAACATTCGGTTGGATGAACCTAGGGGGGCATTGATTGCCGAATTAATTCAGCATAATATCGGAGTCTATGCTGCTCATACCAACTTAGACAGTGCAATTGATGGAGTGAACACTATTTTAGCCCGCCGGTTGGGATTGGAAAAGTTAGAAATCATGCATCCCTCAAAGGGGGAAAGATATCTAAAACTGGCAGTTTTTGTTCCCGTGGAACAAGCTGAAGCAGTTCGTCAGGCTATCTGTCAAGCAGGAGCAGGCTGGATTGGCAAGTATAGTGATTGTACTTTCCAAACGACAGGCAGTGGAAGCTTTCGCCCATTGGAGGGCACCAACCCTTTTAAGGGACGGCAAGGTCAAGTGGAACGGGTGGACGAAATCAAACTGGAGACCATTGTGCCTGGCCACAAACTGAAAACTGTACTAAACGCTATGCTGGAGGCCCATCCCTATGAGGAAGTGGCTTACGACCTGTATCCATTGGAGAACCACAAAAACTCCCAGGGATTGGGTAGAATTGGTGAATTAAAAGAAACCATGAGTTTTGCCGATCTCATTATTTATGTCAAAGAAGCCCTTGGCTTGGCTACCGTGAAGGTAGGCGGCGGTATGTGGCGGGATGTCCGTCGGGTGGCTGTTTGTGGTGGCTCGGGATCCGAACTTTGGTCGGTTGCTGCCGCGAAAGGAGCAGAGGTGCTCATTACCGGCGATATTAAATATCATACTGCTCAGGACATGCTGACAGCGGGGATTAGCTTTATTGATGCAGGACATTTTGCAACCGAACATCTTATTTTGCCCCAATTACAAAATCAGTTAGAACAAGCCTCTCAGGCCAGAGATTTGGCTGTTGAGTTCATGCTTACTAAACGTCAATCTGATCCGTTTATGTATATTTAGGAAAGGAGAAAGGTCTCTCCTTTCTTTTTATTTTTCTTTTTTTACGTAACTTATTCTATTTTCAAAGAGGAGTGGTTGTATGGCAAAGGTTCGTAAACTGTGGGAGTTACAACTGTTAGAGGAGCAGCAAGAAAAACAAAAGTTGCAGATAGTGGATCCATCCTTGGTGAAGCAGCTAAAATCATTGAAACAGGAGATTGAAGTATTACAGAGCCAGCTTAAAGACTTAAAAAGCCAGTATCAAAGGGCCAAAGAAGAGGTCAACAGCTTAGAACGAGCAGGGGTAGAATGTAAAGAAAAACAAGGTCAACTGAATGAAAAAATTTATGATGGTTCCTTGCAAAGCAAAGAGATTAAAAATTATCAGCAAAGATTGGCAAAATTAAATGAAGAGTTTACCAGTTCTGAGGACAAGCAACTGGAGGTGATGCAGCAGCGGGAAGACATCAAAGGGATATGGGAAGAGAAGAAACAGCAACTTACCACTATCACCGCCCAATACAAAACCTTACACGAGAACTATTTACAGCAAAAAGAAGAAATAAAAACACGGGCTACAGATTTAGCCCGTGAAATTACAGAGTTAATTCAGGAAATCGGGACAGAGGAATTAGAACTTTTTCGGCAGTTACAGAAAAAACATCGCCGCCCCGTGGGTCGGGTTACTAAGGACACTTGCTCCGGCTGCCACCTGGGAATCTCCTTTGATAAGATAAAACAACTGAAAACCCCGGATGGAGTTGTGCATTGCAACCATTGCGGCCGCCTCCTACTTTGGGACCCGGTCTAGCTCTCTCGTGGAGAAGTTATAGTTATTTCATAAGTTATTTTACACTAGCTTCGCAGCTGCCTGTAAATTCTCCTTAAAGGAGTTTAGGCAGGCCTCCACCGGCTGCGGAGTTTCCATATCCACACCGGCTTTCTTCAAGAGGTTAATGGGATAATCCTTACCACCGCTGGACAGAAATTCTAAGTATTTAGCAAGCTCCGTCTGACCACCTTGGAGGATACCGTTGGCCAGGGCCACCGCTGCACTCATGCCGGTGGCATATTTGTAGACATAAAAGGCGTTATAAAATGTGGAATACGGGTCCATTCCAGGGAGATTTGATCATCCATTTGTACTCCCTGATAATAGAATTTGTTCAAGTCATAGTAAATCTCACTGAGGGCGTCCGGTGTTAGGCTGATGCCTTGCTCCACCTTTTCGTGGGTGATTTTTTCAAATTCCGCAAACATGGTTTGCCGGAAGACTGTGGTGCGTACCTGCTCCAGATTGTAATTTAAAAGGTATAATTTTTCCTTTTCATCGGTGGTTTTATCCAACAAAGCATGCATTAGCAGACTTTCATTTAGGGTAGATGCTACCTCAGCTACAAAGATGGTATAGCTGGCATTGCGATAGGGTTGGTTTTTGTGTGAGTAGAAAGTGTGCATGGCGTGACCGGCCTCATGGGCTAAGGTAAACACATCATTTAGGGTGCCATGGTAGTTTAACAAAATATAAGGGTGGTAACCGTAGGCACCGGTGGAATAAGCTCCCGAGGTTTTCCCTTTGCTTTCATAGATGTCCACCCAACCGTTTGCCAACCCCTGCTGCAAGTCGCTAACATATTGGTTGCCCAATTTTTGCAGGCCCTGCAGAACCAATGTAACAGCTTCCTGATAAGGATAGGTTTTCTTTAATTCCGTTACCAGCGGCACATACAAATCATACATCCTAAGCTCCGGCAGATCCATCACTTGCTTGCGAAAATTGACATACTCATGCAGTAGGCCAATGTTGTTATGGACGGTGGTAATCAAATTATTGTATACCGCTACATCAACGTTGTCCGAGTGGGTGCTGGCTGCTAAAGCGCCACTAAATTTTCTCAGGCGGGCATAAAGGCAATCCTTTTTTACTGAGTTGATGTAGGTTTGGGCAATGGTATTCTTAAAGTCTTTGTAAACACGATACAACTCATTATAGGCAGTCTTTCTGACTTCCCGGCTATTGCTTTGGATCAAACTTTGGTAGCGGCCGTGAGTCAGTTCAATCGGCGGGCCCTCTTCACTCGGTACCTCACCGAACTTTAAATCTGCATTGTTGAGGGTTTGAAAAATGCTCTTGGGTGCACCAGCCAGCTCGCCAAAGGAGGACAGGAGTTTCTCTTCAATATCGGACAGGGTATGTTCTTTATTACGGCTTATTTCCTGAATGAAATGCCGATAATCTTTAAACTTCGCATCGTCAGCAAAGCCTTGCAAGGTGGCCAAGTCCAGCTTCATTAATTCTGGAATAAAGAAACTGGTTCCTTCGCTATAAAGGATATAAAGACTCCTCACCTGATCAAAGAGGGCCAGAGATTTTGTGTTGGTGTTGTCTTCATCCAGCTTCATATGAGAATAGCTGTAACTTTTCTCGACAATTTGATCCATCCGGTCTTGCAGCAATAAAGCCTCTAAAAGGGTATCCTGATTCGTTAGTTTTCCCTGGTAGCCTGTGAATTTTTCTAACAGTTCCTTGACGAGGGCCAGATCCTTCAGCACTTCCTCGGAGCTTTGGTACATGGAATTAAGATTCCACTTAGACTGTTCTTCTATCTCATCCCGATTTTTAATATTACTGTTCAAAACAAAACCTCCTATCTTTTAATTTGTAATATAGTATGTCAATTTCGGAAATTATCACCATAAAGTAACCATCATCGAATATCCATGGGAAGGTTTGGCTGTTTTGCGGCTTCCACTGCCAAACGGTCGCAACGTTCGTTTTCTGGGTTACCCGCATGACCTTTTACCCAAATGAACTTTACTCGGTGGTGATCAAGTAACTGTAGAATTCTTTCCCAGAGATCAGAGTTTAGGGCAGGTTCTTTTTTGTTGCGCATCCAACCATTGGCCCGCCATTTTTTAGCCCAGCCCTTTTCTACGGCATTGACTAAATACTGAGAGTCTGTGTAGAGAGTAACGTTACAGCTTTCCTTTAGATGTTCAAGCCCTGCAATGGCACCCAACAATTCCATACGGTTGTTGGTAGTGTTTTGAAAACCCGCAGAAAGCTCCTTCCGCTGGTCTTTGTAAATCATTACCACACCATAGCCACCAGGTCCCGGATTTCCGGAACAGGCTCCGTCCGTATAGATGGTTACTTCTTTTAACGTATCCATTTTAGCTCCCCATTTCCTTTATTTTTTATGGCATGGTACTATTTTCCATTAATGTGAAATTAATTATACCATGTCTTTGGCAATCGTTAAAAGCCATGGTATGATAAACGGGAGGTGATGATATGAAAAAATTAACTTCAATTATATTGGTTCTTTGTCTGGTTTTTCTGGTAACCAGTCCAGCCTTGGCTAAAAAGGCTGGTGGTGGCTTTAAATCCGGTGGTTTTTCCAAACCCAAAACGACCACGACGAATCCTACAACGGCACCGTCTAATTCTGGTAAAACCACAGATAAAGCCGATCCCAAAGGCACAACCACTTCTGAAACAGGGGATAAAATTCCTTATACCAATTTGCCTGCCAGCAAAGTAGCACAGAGCAGCTCAACGGGTGCTGGAACAAACTTTGCCCGTTCTAATCTGGCTGGTTTCAGACCATCCTTTTCACCCTTCTCAGGTAATTTTTGGATGTGGATGTTTCTTATGAACAGTTTTGGCCATAGCCAGCCTGCTGCGGCACAAAGCGGAGAAACTCAAAGCAGTCAGAATGATGCCCAAGTGGCACAGGATGGTATCTATACACCTGGCGTGGGTGATTATTGGTCGGCAGATCCTGTTGCCAATACAGTCTCTACCTTGATTTTAGTTTTAGTTGTTGTCCTGCCAATTATGTTCCTGCTTAGATGGAGAAAGAAGAGGGCAGCCTATCATTAGAATTGACCTATCCAAAAATATAATTGTAAGCTATTTTTCATTTATCCGACACATACTAAACTGAAAAATATGGTAATATGTCCATAAATGGAATTAGCTTTGAGGAGGGACTCTAATGATCAAGTGGCGTTGCACCGTTTGCGGTTACATCCATGAAGGAGCAGAACCACCGGAAATTTGCCCGCTATGCGGGGTGGATAAAACACATTTTGAAAAGGTGGAAGAAGTACAAGAAGCAGGGAATACAGAATGCCAGGAAGCCATTAAGAAGGCACTCCGTCACATTAGCTATGGCTTATATATTGTTTCCTCCCGCAAGGGCGATAAAATTAATGGTCAGTGTGCCAATAGTGTATTTCAAATAACCTCAGACCCAGTGAAAATTGCCGTCGGTATTAACAAAAATAACCTGACCCATGAGTATATCAAAGACAGTCAGGTATTTTCTGTAAGCATATTGGATACCAGTGGTTTGGAGTTGGTAAAACACTTCGGCTTCCGCTCTGGCAAAGATGTGGATAAGTTTTCTGATGTTACGTACCAAATAGGAAGCACCGGAGCACCTCTTTTGCAAGATTGCCTTGCTGCCTTGGAGTGTCGAGTGGTGGGCAGCATGGATATGGGAACCCATACCCTGTTCATCGGGGAAGCTGCTTGTGCCCAGGCAAAGGGTGCCGGTGAACCTATGACCTACTCACTGTACCATCAGATTAAAAATAAACCGGCAGCAACTCCGGTTCCCGAGGGGGATATCCGGTGGCGCTGCAAGGTATGTGGTTATATCCATGAAGGCCAACAACCGCCTGATGTTTGTCCAGTCTGTGGTGTAGGGCCTGATGAGTTTGAAAAATTGTAACTGTGCCTACATTGTACCCACATACCTTGGTTAAACTAAGGTAATGGGTGCGGGAGGTGACAGAGCATGAATCTGCGTCGAAAATATTCTGGGAGGGCATTGTATCTCACCAACCAGCGTCACCTTAATGGGATGATGCATCAACATGGGGCCTTCAGTGGTTTAACTCCCTACTACCATCCGAGGAATTTTAAATAAGCTAGCAAATACCCTACAAAAATCTCCCCGTGGTACATTTGTTATGATATGATAATATCGGGGGGGATTTTGGTGAGAAATACCAAAATAATTCTATTGGCTTTTTTACTAATCATCGTGTTATGCTTGCCGGGTTGTAATCTTGTCAAGAAAACTGAAACACAACAACCTGTAAAGGTAGAAACTGTTATCAGCAAGGTGAAGATTGATTCTTTGGTCAGTCATCAGGAAAGTAGTTGGTTAAGGGTAACCGGACTTGTTAAGAACACCTCTGAGTATCCCGTAACCGCTATTGAGGCCCAGGTTATTCTGAATGGTGATGCCGGGGTGTTTGATAGTAGGCTTCTGACACTTGCCCAGGGAAAACGCTTGGAACCGGGGCAAACTTTGAGTTTTGACAGTACCTTTGAATACGGTGAAACAGAACTTCCCCAGATTAGCTCCGAAGCCAAAATTATCACCTTACGATCATTAGAAAAACCGATAACACAAAAATAAGCCGTCCTTTGGGAGACGGCTTATTTTTATGATTTTATAGGCATTATTCTTCGTCTTTTTTAACATCCATGCCAAAATAGGGATTGCCAGGCATGTAACCACCCATCGTATTTCCGCCCTGCTTGGGGCAGCCGGGTTTAGGGCAGCCGGGCATTTCACCCATACCGGGGCTAACAGTTCCGGGATAAGGGGTAGGGGCCGGGCAAATCTGATCCATGGTACCGGCAACATTAACTGCACAGACATTCCAGAGGGGAACAACGGTTACCTGACCATTGGCCTCAGTACCGTTATGAAGCTCCAAATAATCCTGACCAACCGCATGCAGGGTACCGGTTAGCGGGGCAGTGCATCCTTGGCAGTTAAGGTACACATTTACCCGTTGACGCAATAATTGGCAAAGGCGCTGTAGAAAGGTGGGAGCTACCATACCAGAGGGGTGGTTTGGGTTCATCATACCCATAGTCTCCATCTGTTCACTCATACAATATCAAACCTCCTATAAGGATTTGCTATATTGTATTGAGAAGATTGTAAAATGGTGCCAAAAGATAAAAGAAAAACTTGGCTTGCGCCAAGTCTTTAGACACCGGCGGAAGCCTTAGTTTTTCTTTTATTTTCATCAATAGAAATTTTATATTTTCTGAAAGTGAAAAAGAGCCGGTTATTTTTTTACCGGCTCTCGGAAATTTATTGCTTTGGCTTGAAGGTATCGCATTGTGTTTCTTCAGAGGTATTAGACTCCTCAGACCCGCAGTGATTCACCTGAATCATGGGGGCATCACACATAACGTTAGAGTTATATGCACACTCAGTTACACTACATTTAATGTTGGCCATTTATTTCACCTCCCCGTATCAGGATAACTTTATTGTACCCAAGCGGGAAGATACCATTCATTTAATTTAGGCCAACTGTATAATTATACAATTTATTATATAATTTATCAATTGATGTCCGACAAGTATACAAAATAATCTTCTGTATTTAAAGGAAAATTGAATTTTTTGCAGAAAAATATTAGTTAACATACCCAGTAGACTTTTGCTAGAGGAGAGGGTACACTGGGTAATTGAGAAGTGATTTAGGGAGAGGAGATGTCAATTGATGCTTCGCAAGAGAAGTATTCTGTTGCTAATGCTGGTATCCTTGCTGGCACTGGCACTGGTTGGCTGTGGTGGCGACAAAGAAAAAGCTGCCCAAACTGCTAAACCGAAAGTTTTTGTTTTTGGTCAAGGTGCTGATCCCCGGGGATTAGACCCCGCCTTTGTGGATGACGGTGAATCCGCCAATCCCATTGTTAATATTTATGATGGACTTGTTCGTTACAAAACAGGCAGTACTGAAATTGAACCCGCTCTGGCTACTGAGTGGAGTCCCTCTGCGGATGGTAAAGAGTGGACCTTTAAACTCCGCCAAGGGGTTAAATTCCATGATGGTACTCCTTTTAATGCAGATGCAGTGGTCTTTAGCGTTAGTCGACAATTGCCTCCCCAGCGTACCGACGCTATGCCCTATGCTTCCTTTACCTTTGGTCCCGTAGAAAAGGTAGAAAAGGTTGACGATTATACCGTTAAATTTGTCTTGAGTGAACCCTATGCTCCTTTCCTAGCCAACTTGGCAATGGCACTGGCGGCTCCCATTGTAAGCCCCGCTGCTGTTGAAAAATATGGTGATAAATTTATTGAAAATCCTGTAGGCACAGGTCCTTTCAAGTTCGTACAATGGAAAAAGGGTGAACAAATTGTCCTGGAAGCCAACAAGGAATACTGGGACGGTGCTCCCAAACTTGACAAACTGGTGTACAAGTTTATTAAAGAAAACTCCGTACGTGCCAGTGAGTTAAGAACCGGTTCCATCCAAGCCATGAATGGCTTAGATCCTAACGATGTGAAGATGTTGGAAGATGCCGGACTGAGCGTTATTAAAAACCCCGGTATGAACATCAACTATTTAGGTTTCTTCTGCAATAAGAAGCCCTTTAACGATCCTAAACTGCGTTTGGCTGTAAGCCATGCGATCAATCGTGAGAACCTGATCAACTTCTTGTACCAGGGCTTGGCAGAACTGCCCAACAGTGTATTGCCTTCCTTTATGCCCGGTCACGATAAGAGCTTACAAGCTCCTGAGTATAATCCCGAAAAAGCGAAGCAGTTACTAGCGGAAGCTGGTTATGCCAATGGTTTAAAAGTAACTCTGCTAACTTACTCCAACGTTCGCCCTTACAACCCAGTGGGTGGCGATAAATTAGCTGCTGCTATCCAGGCTGACCTGCGTAAAGTAGGTATTGAAGCAGAAATTAAGACCTATCCTTGGAAAGAATATAAGGAAATTTACACACCCGAAATCGTTGAAGCCGGCGACTTTATGCTCTATGGCTGGATCGGTGATAACGGTGACCCGGATAACTTCCTATCTTTGCTGGAAACTAAAGAAATTAAGAGTACCCTCAACGCTGCTAAGTACTCTAACAAGAAAGTGGACGAACTGTTGGTGAAAGCTCGTACCGCTCAGAAACAAGAAGAGCGTAACGCTGCTTACAGCGAGCTGCAAAAGATCGTTCAAGATGAAGCTCCCTGGGTATTCTTAGGTCACAGTAAAGATATGGCTGCGGTGAGCAAGAATGTAGAAGGCTTTGATCTACATCCCGTAGGTGTTATTTACTTCCATAATGTTGATATCAAGTAATTGATATCGATATCGTAAGTATTCTGAACTACCTTTTAAAAACACGAATATGGCCCAGGGCCATATTCGTGTCTTCATGTTTACAACTAAGAGGAAGAATTTGTATTTAATTACCCCCTGAAATAGAAGAGAGGGAAATGTTATGCTTAAATATATAGTCAAGAGACTATTACTTCTTATCCCGGTGCTCTTTGGGGTTAGCCTGTTTGTTTTTTTAGTACTGCATCTGTTTACTGCAGACCCGGCGGCTATGATGCTAGGCCAGCACGCCACGAAAGAACAGGTGGAAGCCCTTCGAGAATCATTGGGTTTTAACAAACCATTATACGTTCAATTTGGTATATTTCTCAGCCAAATACTGCAGGGTGATTTTGGCACTTCCTTAATGACCCGTTCAGCAGTTACCGATGAATTATTGACACGCTTTCCTGCCACCATTGAACTGGCCTTTGCAGCTATGCTCATAGCCACTGTGGTGGGTGTAACAGTGGGCGTTATCTCTGCTGTTAAGCAATACTCCCTTTTCGACTACCTAAGCATGGTGGGTGCCCTGTTGGGTGTTTCCATGCCCATCTTCTGGCTAGGCCTTATGCTAATTATTTTCTTCTCTGTTACCCTTGGCTGGCTGCCAGTGTCAGGTCGTATCGCGGTGGGTATGGAACCGTCCACCATCACTCATTTCTACCTGATTGATAGTTTACTGACCGGGAATTGGGAAGCCTTTAAGTCTGCGGTTAGCCACTTGATTTTACCGGCGGTGGCACTGGCATCCTACTCCATGGCCATCATTGCCCGGATGACCCGCTCCACGATGTTGGAGGTTATTCGACAGGATTATATTCGTACCGCTCGTTCCAAAGGTCTGGTTGAATCCGTAGTGGTCTTTAAGCACGCCCTACGCAATGCTCTGATCCCGGTAATCACCGTTATTGGTTTACAAATGGGTTCTCTCCTGGGCGGCGCAGTGTTAACAGAAACCGTATTCTCTTGGCCTGGCATCGGCAGCTTTGTAGTAAACGCTATCCTAGCGGGTGATTTCCCAGTGGTGCAAGGTGGTGTCATCATGGTAGCCACGGTTTTCGTGGTAGTGAACCTGATCGTCGACGTGCTTTATGCATTCCTTGATCCAAGAATTAAGTATTCTTAATTGGTCATAAGCCCTGAGCTATAGGCCTTTCAAGAAATTTTTTAAACCAAAGGCCTAGACTGACCCCAAAGAAATCCCCATAAGAAAGGACGCTTTCTCATGCTGCAAGCTCAAGCATCTGTGCCGGTTCAGGAAGCTGCGGAACCGACCTACTCTCCGATAGTCGATTTCTGGCGTCGGTTGCGAAAAAATAAACTAGCGATGGTCAGCTTGGTGTTTTTAGTCACGCTGTCCTTGGTGGCCATCTTTGCTCCCTTGGTAGCACCCTACGATCCCTACTTTAGTGATATGCCAAAGGCTTTGTCTAGCCCCAGTGGTGAACACCTATTGGGTAATGATGAATTGGGGCGGGATATTCTTAGCCGCATCATCTATGGAGCCAGAATCTCCCTACGCGTTGGCCTCATCGCTGTAGGCATTGCCCTATCCGTTGGTATGGTGGTGGGATCGATAGCCGGGTATTACGGTGGTCGTATTGACATCATCATTATGCGTTTTATGGATATTATGCTGGCATTCCCCTCTATCTTGTTGGCCATTGCTCTAATGGCGGTGTTGGGCCGAGGGGTAGAAAATGCCATCATTGCCATTGGGATTGTGTCTATCCCGGAGTTTGCCAGGATTGTTCGAGGATCTGTGTTATCCGTTAAAGAGAACGAATATGTGCAGGCCGCCCGGGCCATTGGAAATAACGATTTTCAGATTATCTTTAAGCATATCTTGCCCAATGTCATGGCTCCCATTATTGTACGGGCTACTCTGGGCATTTCCACAGCGATTCTGGAAACCTCTGCCTTGGGTTTCCTAGGTCTCGGTGTTGCGCCACCCTTTGCCGAGTGGGGGACCATGTTAGGCAGCGGGCGTGGTTATCTGTTTAATGCACCGCATCTGGTGTTTTTCCCTGGTATTGCAATTACCTTAACGGTAATGGCCTTCAACCTGCTGGGCGATGGTCTCAGGGACGCATTAGATCCGCGGTTGCGTCGCTAGGAGGTGGGTGTACATGACAACAGAGACATTATTACAGGTAAAGGATTTGAAAACCCACTTTTTCCTAGAGGATGGTGTGGTGCCTGCTGTAGATGGCGTGAGTTTTCACCTGAACAGGGGTGAAACCCTGGCGGTGGTAGGGGAGTCCGGCAGCGGTAAGAGTATTACTGCCACATCCATTATGCGGCTGATTCCTAACCCCCCTGGAAAGATTGTCGGGGGAGAAATATTGTTTAATGGGCAAGACCTGTTAAGGAAGACCGAGAAAGAAATGCGAGATATCCGGGGCAACCGAATTTCTATGATTTTTCAGGAGCCTATGACATCTTTGAACCCGGTCTTTCGGGTAGGGTATCAAATTTCTGAATCTTTAATGATCCACCAGGGATTAAATAAAAAGGATGCTCTGGAAAAGAGCATCGAGATGCTGCGGTTAACAGGTATTCCTTCGCCAGAAAAAAGAGTTCACGATTTTCCTCACCAAATGAGTGGTGGTATGCGTCAGCGGGTGATGATTGCGATGGCACTTTGCTGCCGACCGGAACTACTCATTGCTGATGAACCAACCACTGCCCTGGATGTGACCATTCAGGCCCAAATTTTGGATCTGATGTTAGAACTAAAGGAACAAATGGGCACCGCCATCATCATGATTACGCATGATTTAGCTGTGGTAGCCGAGGTGGCAGACCGGGCGGTGGTAATGTATTGCGGTAAGCTGGTGGAAGAATCCACTGTTTTGGAGTTGTTTGACAAACCTTTACACCCTTATACCAAGGGGCTGTTAAAATCCATTCCCCATGTCAACAGCACTCAGGAAAAACTTTATATGATCGATGGCATGGTACCCCCTTTAACTCACCTGCCTGCAGGATGTGCCTTTGCCCCCCGCTGCCCGGAAGCGCAGCCACGCTGCCATATGGAGCGGCCGATGCTACGAGAAATTTCACCGGGACGCAGGGTGAGTTGCTGGCTCTACGAAGGGGGTGGAGAATAGTGTCCACACTGGTGCATATTAGTAATCTCACAAAATATTTTCCTGTTAACAAAGGAATGTTTAGCAAAGAGGTTAGCCAGGTAAAAGCAGTGGATGGCCTAAGCTTTGATATTCGGCAGGGGGAGACCCTGGGATTGGTAGGCGAGAGCGGTTGCGGCAAATCCACCACGGGACGCCTTATTTTACGACTTTTAGAACCGACGGCCGGTAAGGTAGAGTTTGCGGGTAAAAATGTCTTTGAGGCATCTGCTTCCGAAATGAGAGCGCTGCGTAAGGACATGCAAATTATCTTTCAAGATCCCTATGCCTCACTAAATCCTCGTATGTCAGTGGGTGACATCATTGCCGAACCCATACGGCTTTATAAATTGGCCCATGGTCCGGAAGTGCAAAAGAAGGTGGAACACCTGTTGTCCTGTGTGGGACTGGCAGCTTACCACGCTCGGAGATACCCGCACGAATTTAGCGGCGGTCAGCGACAACGGGTAGGTATTGCCAGGGCATTGGCCTTAAATCCTAAGCTCATAATTTGTGATGAGCCGGTTTCTGCTCTGGATGTATCCATCCAGTCACAGGTGCTCAATCTTTTAAAGGATTTGCAGCAGGAATTCGGTTTAACCTACCTATTTATTGCTCACGGACTTAATGCAGTAAAACACGTTAGTAACCGCATTGGTGTCATGTACCTGGGTAAAATGGTAGAACTGGCCGGGGATGAAGAGTTATATAGCAATCCTCTCCATCCCTATAGCAAAGCACTGCTCTCAGCCGTTCCTATCCCGGATCCACGAGCCAAGAAGGAACGAATTATTTTAAACGGCGATGTGCCAAGCCCGGTCAACCCGCCCCAGGGTTGTCGCTTCCACACTCGTTGCTACTGTGCCCAGGATATTTGTAATCACCACGAGCCAATCTTTAAGCGGATCAAACCCGGCCATTGGGTGGCCTGCCACTTGGTGGAGTCGGAGATAGAATAGCAAGAAGGGAGTGTGCAAAACTACTTTTATGTAGTAAGCGGCACTCCCTTTTTTAGCTATAGGCCATAAGCCTTAGGCTCTATTTTGCAAGACTGTCTTTTGGTCCAGTAGGGGCGAGCTTTGCTCGTCCGAATGAACTGCTACCAAAAGTCTAACTCCAAAATTGCGCATCATCAATTTATTATGCAACAGCCCCTACAAATGGCCGACGGCTATTCTATATCCGAAGCCACAACCACCCGGTTGCGTCCGTTTGCCTTTGCCTGATACAAGGCTTTATCCGCCAATTTCAGCAGTTCAATACTATGAGGTGTATGGGCAGGATAGTGGGCAACTCCCAGGGAAGCCGTGATCGGACGGTAGGCAAAATCCGTGTTTGCAACGGCACAGCGAATTTTTTCGGCCAGATGAATTCCCTCTTGGGGGCTGGTGTTAGGCAGAATAAAGGCGAATTCCTCTCCACCATAACGAGCCACCACATCCATGGGGCGAATCGTTTGGGTAAAGGTTTTGCTCATAGTTTTTAACACCCGATCTCCTGCCGGGTGACCAAAGCTATCGTTGTAGTTTTTAAATTTATCAACATCCAGCATAATTAGACATAATTCTTTGGGCATACAACTACATAGGCTTACTTCTTTTTGCAATCTTTCGGCAAAATAACGGTGGTTATATAAACCGGTTAATGCGTCTGTAATGGAGAGGTTTTCAAACTTTTTATTCAACATGGCATTTTCTAAAGCCAAACTCACCTGAATAGTAAATAATTCCAGAATCATTTGGGTTTCATCGTTAATCGTAGGATGGTTTAGATGTTGGGCTAACAGGACTGCCAGTGGGTTACCATGTTTATTATGCAGGGGCAGGATCTGCAGCATAGCTAAGCCACACTCACCTGAACAATTATTACAAAAGTGAGAGTGGGGTAACAACAAATTCTGGTTGCCAATGGTATTTATCTGACTAAAAATTTTTTGATAGGCCTCACAAGACACAAAGGGATTATCCTCAATACTTCTTTTAACTGTTTGGAATGGTATGCCATTATCGTCCAAAAGGATAAAATGGCAACCGGGAACCTCTGCAATTTGCATGAAACCATTGAGAATTAAATTGTGCATGGTGTTTAGATCGGTTTCTCCAGCCACCTGTGCCACAATCCAATGCAATTGGGTAAGCTTTTCGTTGATTTTTAAAAGCTCTTTATATTTAGCTAACATGTTTTGATGTTCTAACATGTTTTGCCTCCAAAGTGTTAGTAATTTATAATTCTAGCTAGAGCTAGAATTCTCCTTGTAATTTTATACTAATTAATGTCGATTTTATATCTGCCAAGGAGGATTTAAAGTAAGATTAACCGACGTGAATTTACTTTTGGGCGGTTATATACTAAAATTTATTTAGCGAATCAATCAAGGAGGCAATTTATGAAAAAGACAATTTTTCACCTGCTTCAATTGTCCTGGTTAATGCTGGGGCTTTTTCTTTACGGCTTGTCCCTTGTTTTTATTGTTGAGGGGTATCTGGGGATTAGCCCCTGGGATGTATTACATATGGGGTTAACCGGCTATCTACCCTTTACCTTTGGCCAAATCATGATTGGCGCGGGTTTACTTTGTATTCTGGTGGCTTACCCGATGGGAGTAAAACCAAGTCTTGCTACCATCCTAAATATGATCTTTATCGGGGTCTTTGTTGATCTGATTATTAACCAAGGTTGGATTCCTAGCTACGAATCTTATGTCGTACGGGTCATCTACCTGCTTATTGGTGTAATGGGCTGTGGCTTTGCAACTGGTATGTATATCTCAGCCAGAATGGGGACTGGGCCTCGGGATAGCCTCATGATGGGCTTGCATAAAATCACCGGCTGGCGAATCGGTGTAGTCAGAACCGCTATCGAGTTGGTGGTGGTTAGCCTAGGCTTTTTCCTGGGCGGTCCTGTAGGCATAGGTACTCTGATTTTCTCTCTGTGCATTGGTTGGGCAACTGAAATTTCCATGAATTTCTTCAACAATTGCGCTCGCAATGAGTGGCTGATGAATTACCTGGGTCACCTAAATCCCGGTCTGGTACAAAAGAGAGAGGTGCAGAGTTAAAACGGTTGACACCAATCATAAAAGCCAAACATAACCTGTGGTAGCACGGAAAGAAGGTGTGAACCATGGGTTCTATTGTTTTTATCCACGGTATGGGTCATGATACCAACCGCGAATATTGGCGTAGGTGGGCAGATGCACTGTTGCCCTATTTGATAAAACAAGGAATTCAGCCAGCTGAAGTTTACTTTAGCGGTATTTATTATTACGATTTAGTGCCTCAACCTGGAGATGGCTGGAAAAAAATAACTTCCCCTTTTACTCGGGATATTCAAGAGGAAATGCAAAAAGATCTCTTTGGTCAAATTGCACGGGAGGAAAGCACCAGGGATAGCTTGGGGCGGGGCCCACTGGCTAACTTTATTGATTTAGTGGCAGATAACTTTGGTGATATTTTTACCTATATTTTGGATGAACAAGTTTACCAACAAGTGAACAACCGTTTTTACCAGGGCATAGTCAACCTGCCGGGGCCTGTTACCTTAATTGCTTATAGCCTGGGCACGATGGTGTCCTTTTGTGCCATGCAGCAGAGACCCGATTTGGTGTACCCGATAAACCACTTTATTACCCTGGGCAGTCCCATTTTTTGGTTTCGCAAATGGCTGCAAAAGAGAACCAAACTTACCCATCGACCCACTGACGCTCATTGGACCAACCTAGCCGGTCATATTGATGTGGCCTGCCCTCATTTGATTAGCTACGAAGCTTGCAGCCCGGATACTAACCTTGAATGCGAGCTGGATAAATTTAATCCAGTGAAAGGACATTTGGCCTACTTCCATCAACCTGCTGCCCTCCAGTTGCTGGCCAAGGAGATCGCCGCCCGTTGGCAAACGGGTCATTGGTAGTTGTAAAACCAAAGACAAAGTGGCACAATAGAAAGATGCATACCATTATTGTAACCGCCGCCATTATTCAGCGAGCAGAGAAAATACTTATCGCCCAGCGTAAGGGAACGGCCGATCACGGATTAAAATGGGAGTTTCCTGGTGGTAAACTACACTTTGGCGAAGATCCCAAGGCCGGATTGAAAAGAGAGATCCAAGAAGAATTAGATATGGAGATCGAAGTGGGTCCAATTTTTGAGGTGGTTTCCCACCTCTATGGAGAGCGGCACATCTTGCTGTTGTGTTATACCTGCCGTTACCTGGGAAGCCAGCCCTCCACCAAGGACTGCCAGGACTTTCGTTGGGTTACTCCCCAAGAGATGCGAGACTTTGATTTCACAGAGGCCGATCTACCCGTGGTAGAAAAATTACAAGCCTATCCCTGAGGATGGGCTTGTGGTGATTTTCAATTGCTTTTTATGGTATAATGCCTATAATTGTTAAAAATCATAGATTGCAGATACAGGATTCAAAGGGGCGATTGTTTTGCATAAACAAGTAGTATTTCCCGAATTTCTTGGGGAATCTGAAATAGCGGTGGTCGTGGTAATACCTACCTTAAAAGAGGATATGAGCGAGCTATTTGAACGGTTTCATGCCGGGGAAGAAATTGATTACTGGTTTTCTTGGGATTTGGTAGTTACTAATACTGCAGAATATCTGGTGGTTTTAGAGATACATTGGGAGGCAGAAGACGGATTAATTGTAGCCTTCTCCTCGGAAATGTGGGAATTTATCCACCTCATTGCCCAAAGAGAAAATTTGGTTCTGCTGGGTGATTGGAATCAACTGGAGGAAGGAGCTCCCCTGGTAATGGATCAAGGAGGGGAATACAAGCCCCATGCTCTGTTAATTCGCGATGTCCACCTAGGTCTGGAAAAACTCTACAAGCATGTGAAAGACTTAGTGGAAGTGAATCAACCGATCGAAGAACTGTCCAGACTTCAGTTGATCCTGCAGGGAGCAAAATCAGATACCACTACCTATCACTAAAGGCACCCCCTAAGGGGTGCCTCAGTTTGTCGAGAAACTAGCCAATTTTTTTGGCCATACTGAATAAAGCATGATAATTTCCAAACCGGAATAACCAAATTCCTAATAAAAATGAAAGATCACAAATCTCTAGGCTATCTTAGCCAAATGATTTGCGATCTTTTTTATGTTTTGACAGGTTGCTGTCATCAATGCCTGCTCTAGGACATGCTTCTTCCCTCGAAAACGGCAATAGCGATAGCCGTGCAGCTGTTTAGCGTCTGCAAAGCTTCTTTCTATGGTTTCTTTTCTCTTTTTGTATAGCATCTTGCCCGATTTCGTTAAGCGGTTTTTATGAACCCATTCCTTACTGTCTTCCCAG
>NZ_FRAR01000036.1 GCF_900142375.1 Desulforamulus aeronauticus DSM 10349
CTCATCTCCTTTGATATGGAGATTCGACAAAAGCCAGCCATTTTCATGCCCAAACGAAGACTTTTCAATAATTGTTAGACAGTCTGACGTACGGTGGTGTGGGAGGTCGGCTACTCAATTAATGGGTAGCCTCCTACCCGATTGGGCTTGATGTTACTATATTTAGTTTTATGATAAAATTAGATAATTTTTACCAGTTCTTACTATGAGACCTGTTATTAGCTAAATTTATGCTTGGGAGGTATGCCTGTGATAAAAGTAGAAGGGATTAAAAATATTTGCAATGTAGGGACAGGTACAATGGGTTTTGGTACCACGCTTATATTTGCCATGGCCGGATATCAGGTACGTATGTTTGGTCGTTCGGAAACCAGTATTAATCATGGTTTTAAAAGTATTAAGGAAGCACTTGAAACCTTCTATGAAAATGATTTGATTCAACAAGCGGATATTCAAGAGATATTAGGACGGATTAAAGGCTTCACGAGACTGGAAGAGGCTGCTGAAGGTGCCCATTTTGTTTTTGAAGCGATTGATGAAAATCTTGTTGTAAAGCAGGAACTCTTTGCAAAAATCGAAAAACTTTGCACATCAGATACTATTTTTGCTTCGAACACCTCCGGTCTTAGCCCGACGGCTATTGCAGAGACATTAGAACATAAAGGGCGGTTTATTGTTGCTCATTTCTGGAATCCACCTCATCTAGTACCGCTTGTTGAAGTTGTACCAGGAAAGCACACTACACAACAGGTCGTTAATGCCACCCAGAAACTAATGGAGAAAATCGGTAAAAAACCAGTGGTACTCAAGAGAGAAGCTCTCGGCTTTATCGGCAACCGTCTGCAATTAGCGTTGCTTCGTGAGGCACTGCATATTATAGAGACAGGCATCGCTAGCAAGGAAGCAGTTGATACAACCATCAAATATAGTTTAGGACGTCGCTTATCAACCACTGGACCACTTGAAAGTGCTGATCTGGGTGGTTTGGATGTTTTTTATAATATTTCCAGTTATCTTTTAAAAGATCTCTGCAATAATGAGGAGATATCGTTGATTTTGCAAGAGGCGGTTGATAAGAAAAACTTTGGTGCCAAAACAGGTGCCGGTTTGTATGATTGGACACCAGAAGCACTGGCACAAATTAAAAAGACTCGTGAAAAAAATCTGATTGAGTGGCTACATAAAGATAAAGAAGTAGATTTATAGTAAAAACTACGCCATGATTTAGTGTGAAGGTAGCGTTATCACCAAAGGTACTGAAAAAGTTTTTAACTTACATGAAGACCGTTTTCCGGCCTTTTGGTGAGAAAACGGTCTTTTCTTTGCTTGGATGAATTATTTAGTTATACTAGGTTTCTCTACCAGAGAGACTGCACTAACCTTCTCAGTTAATAAACTTACTGTTACTAATGTAACGGCTGACAGAGGAAGGCTGATGACGATGGGATCTATATAAACCCAGGGCATTCCTACCAAGGTTGTTTTACCAAAAAGAATATTACTAAGGCCAAGGGCTGTGGCTTCTTTAGCGTGGATAAAGGCCATCAGCAATATACTGGAGGCTAGGCCGGCAATCATGCTGGCGATAACACCTGACTTGGTGGCCCGGGGCCAGAACAAAGCAGCGGTGTAGGCGGGTAAAAAGGTAGCTGCACAAACACCAAAGAAAATAGCTGTAGCAACGGCAATGATACTACCGGGAAGTTTCAGCGCCAGATAAATCGAAGCAACCAGAGCTACTAAGATAGAGAAACGGTTAGACGAAAGGGTAGAATTTTTATACAAGTCATTACACAGGGAAGTACCGATTACATGGAACTGACCACTTAAAGTAGACATTGCTGCGGATAAAAGGGTCAGCATAAAGAGATAGCCAAACCAAGATGGCATGGCAGAGCTAACAAAAAGTGGGATGATACTGTCAATGTTTGGTTTTCCTGTGGTGGCATCCATCACGGCGGCAATAGAGATTTTTCCCAGGGTCTGATAAAAATAAGCATTCGATAACGCACCAACGGTAAAGGCCACTCCTGTCATGACGAGGATGAATACACCGCCGACAACGACGGCACGGTTTATCTCCCGGGGACCCTTAACAGTCAGAAAACGAACAACTAATTGGGGTTGCGCTAATACACCGATGCCTACTCCCATAACCAGGGTAGAAACCACGACCCACCAGTATTCTGAGCCAAGCGCAGGCATGGCGGTCCAACCCAGGTGACCTTTGTCAACCATGCTTTGCGGCACGAGGGAGGCCATATCGGTTAGTGCCTGGTGAGCAGGGGTAATGCCGCCTAGTTTGCTATAGGTCACGGCAAACAGGATAATCATTCCTAAAAACATAATGGTAGCCTGAAAAGCATCGTTGTATAAGACACCCTTAATGCCGCCGGTGATAACGTAGGCGGCTGTAATAACACCAAAAATTATGATGGCTAGATTGTAATCGATATGCAAAAGCTGCTCCAGAAACCGGCCTGAACCGATCATAACCGCTGCGGCGTAGAGTGGCATACCGGCAATGATGACCAAGGCACAAAACTTTTTGATGAATTCAGATTTGTAGCGCAGGGCAATAAACTCCGGGAATGTACTAGCCCCCAATTCCTTGCCAACCAGGAGAGTTCTTTTGCCATAGATGACAAAGGCTACGAAGACTCCAACAAAAATAGTACAAAAGGTTAACCAGAGCAGGCTCATACCAAACATGGCCGCTGAGCCACCGAAACCTATAATGGCAGACGTGCTAACAAACGTAGAACCATAAGAAAGGGCCATTAAAAAGGGATGAGTTTCTCCACCCGCCAGCAGGTAATCCTTTTTAGTTTTGGTATGACGGTAAGCAAGTACCGACAGCAGTACGGTTATTCCTAGGTAAAGTAACAAGCTAATAAGTAACGTGCCATAATCCATATCTACAGACCTCCTGTTATGATAGGGTCAGACCCCTTTTATATAGAATTAACTGTCGCTATTCCAGTTTTTTATGCCGTAGGCTACACATAATCCGGTAGCAAGAATACTAAGTACGTAAGCCAGCATGATTTGGGGATCCGTAAAACCTAACATAAGCAACCTCCTTTCAGGATAAAAATAAAAAGCTCCCCATCCACAAAGGGACGGAGAGTTATTCCGCGGTACCACCCAAATTGACCACATAGGCCCATCTCAACAAGGTACGGGACTGTTCACCCAACGGTAAATAAAAAAGCACTTCATCCTCTAAGGGACGAAATGCTAGATTTCGCGGTACCACCCAAATTGCCAAAAGGCCGCTAATTACCGGTACGGGAATGGAAGTCCGATACCTGTTCCTTTGTAACGGCAGGAAACCCCGGCTACACCTACTGTTCTTCAGTATAGCAACTCCGGAGAGAACTTCACTCAACCATACCTTAAAGAAGCTTCCAGTCTCGACTTCTTCTCCCTGGAAGGCTGGGTCCGACCTACTTTTCTCCATCATTGTCGATCAATTTTTAATTGATAATAAAGTTAACATAGTTTACTTGTCCCAGTCAAGATAATTTTTTCATTTTTTCGCAAAGGAGCTACTATTTATTTGTAGCATTTATTGACATGTCTTTAATATAACGAAATTTAAAGACAGCGGAAGAAAAATGAAAGTTTTCCAAAGGCATGATAGCTGTAAAACCAGGATTGTGAAAAAAGGAACTTTACCAAAATGACTGTATTGGTTACACTTTGTGTATACAGAATACACAAAGGAGGGGTGCCTAATGATAGGTAGAGAATATGAACAATATCTCCAATCAACAGCAGCAGCCCAACAAAAAAATTGTAACCTCCGCTTTTGGTTAGCTGTTACCGGCATTGGTTTTGTACTTCCGTTAATAGGCTTTTTGCTCAGAGGGTAGTAAGATTATCGCGGGGATTGGGTGGGAGCCTAATCTCTTTTATTTTTGTAATTCGTTATGACTAAGGCTTCACCAAGGAAGTGAAAACCTTAGTCTTTTAATTTGCTGATAGAAAAAGCAGTTTCGGGATAGTTAAAAATCCTTTATTTAATTAATATATTGTAATGATCATAAGTTAGTAACATGGAAAGTAATATAATTATCCTTAAAGAAAACATAATTATTGATTACGCCAGCGAAATTAGTTTTAGCGAAAAAACACCCCTTGCTCAAACCAAAGCGAAAATTACGAAATGAAAATGTTCCATCTAAGAAATTTAATAAACCCTTGTAAATCAAGGGATATAAAATTTGTCGATAATTCTGAATTAAGCCAAATAAAGCAATGGCGAGAAAAATATTGAATGCGAGCGAATGAAGGTAAAAAATGGACTAGAACCCATTTTTATAGTAAAAAAACGGGTCTAGTCCATGTTTGTGAGAGTTTGTTCCAACTATAGCCTGTGATAAACTTAACTAAAGTAAAATCGTAAATTTTAAACAAGGGGGGTGGACCTGTGTATATTATAACCGAAGGAGGTCCGAAGGCGCTAGACCTAAATTTCACAAAAGAGGTGAGTCAGCGCAGTGGTGAGGATATACAATCCTGCTACCAATGCCAAAAATGTGCCTCCGGGTGCCCCATTGCTGAATACGGAGAAATGGACACTAATCAGGTACTCCGAATGATTCAGTTTGGTTTAAAGGACGAGTTACTGAAAAGCAAAGCGATCTGGGTCTGTGTAGGTTGTGAAACTTGTGGTGCCCGCTGTCCCAATGGCATTCGTATTGCCGCCGTCATGGATGCTTTACGAGAAATGGCCATTGAGGAAGGTGTAGCGCCGGGGGACAAAGACATCTATTTATTCCACCAGTGTTTTTTGGATTCCGTGCAGTCCCTTGGCCGTGTTCATGAAGCCACCATGTTAATGAAGTACAAACTGAAGAGCGGTCATTTATTCGATGACGTAGGTGTGGGTTTGAAAATGTTCCTGAAAGGAAAACTTGCCTTGTTCCCGCATAGCGTGCCTACCAAGACAGAAGTGCGGCGCATCTTTGATTGGGCCAAGAATAAGAAAAGCGGAAATTAGGAAATGGGTTTCTGCGGAAGGTAGGGGATAACAGATGAAACTGGCTTACTATCCAGGGTGTTCCCTGGAAGCCACCGCCAAAGAATTTGGTAGCTCAGTACGGGCTGTTAGCAAAGCTTTGGACATTGAATTGGTAGAAATCCCGGAGTGGACCTGCTGTGGAGCCACTTCTGCTCACGCTACCAACCATAAACTGTCCGTTGGTTTACCCGCCCTCACGATTAAACAAATTCAAAACATGGGCCTGGATTGTGTAGTTCCTTGTTCCGCTTGTTTTAATCGGTTAAAAACTACCGAATACCAGATGCTTCACGATGCCGAGATCCGGCAGGAAATGGAAAAGGTACTTAGTTTTAAATTTGATGGTCAGCCTAGGGTTTACGATCTGCTGGCCTATTTTGTAGAAAAAATTGGGCTAAAAAATATTAGCCCAAAGGTTCAGAAACCTCTAAAGAATCTTAAAATTGCTTGTTATTATGGCTGTTTATCGGTTCGACCCGGTCATATTACCGAAATTGACAGCACCGAAAACCCCATGCAGTTGGATAATCTTATCAAAGCTTTGGGGGCCACACCGATTACCTGGTCTTATAAAGTAGATTGCTGCGGTGCCGGACATTCGGTAGCCAAATCTGCCATGGTAACCAACCTGACAGGGAATATTCTGGCGAAAGCCCGGGAAGCCGGAGCCGATGCGGTGGTTAACTCCTGTCCGCTGTGCCAGACCAATTTAGAGATGCGCCGTCCCCAGGGAGAAGATATACCGGTCTTCTTCTTCACTGAGTTAATGGGTCTAGCCCTGGGTCTTCCCGAGGCTGGTGACTGGTGGAGCAAACACCTGGTGGACCCCAGCAAAGTAGCCAATGCAGTACAGGCTGGGTAACTTCGTAAGGGATGGAGGTTAACGTACATGAGCAACGTCCAAACCGATAAAAAATTAACCGGTGCGGCAATGGTTGTGGGCGGCGGTATATCCGGTATGCAATCTGCCCTGGATCTCGCTGAATCTGGTTTTAAAGTTTATCTGCTGGATGAAAAACCTGCCATTGGGGGAACCATGGCGCGGTTGGATAAAACTTTTCCAACCAACGATTGCGCTATGTGTATCATGTCTCCCAAGTTGGTAGACACCGGACGACATAATAACATCGAAATTATTACTGGGGCCAAAGTGAAAGGGGTTACCGGTGAACCGGGTAACTTTAAGGTCAAGGTAACTCAAAAGGCCCGTTATGTTGATATTCCTAAATGTACCGGCTGTGGCGACTGTGCCCGTGTTTGCCCGGTAGAATTGCCCAACGAGTTTAACGGGGAAATTGACACCCGCAAGGCCACTTATAAGCTGTACGCCCAGGCAACTCCTAACGCCTTTGCCATCGACAAACGGGGTATTGCTCCCTGTAAGGCCACCTGCCCCGCAGGTATCAACGTACAGGGCTATGTGCAGCTCATTAAATCCGGCAAATTTGTTGATGCCTGGAAGATGATTTACGAAGAAATGCCCTTCCCCGCCATCTGCGGCCGCATTTGTGCTCACCCCTGCCAGACTGCTTGTAATCGGGCCAAGGTGGATGAGCCTATTCAAATTGCCACTCTCAAGAGATTAGCGGCGGATACCGCTTATCAAATGGATATCAATGAATTACCCTTACCGCAGAAAGAAGCCGAGCGGGATGAAAAGATGGCTGTCATTGGCTCCGGTCCGGCGGGTCTGGCGGCTGCCCATTTCTTGGCGTTGAAGGGCTACAAAGTGACCATCTTTGAAGCACTGCCAGTGACGGGTGGTATGATGCGGATTGGGATTCCAGAATACCGCCTACCTAAGAAATGGGTAGACTTTGAGATTGATTTAATCAAACGCCTAGGTGTGGAAATCAAAGTGAACACCGCCCTGGGTAAAGATATCACCCTTGATGGTCTGTTAAAAGACGGCTATAAGGCCATTTTCCTGGGTGTTGGCTGCCAAAAGGGCACCAGTATGAGAACCCCCGGCGAAGATATGCAGGGTGTCATTACCGCTGTCGATATGCTGCGCCGTATTGGTTTGGGCGAAAAGGTAGAGGTAGGCAAGAAGGTACTGGTAGTGGGCGGCGGTAACGTGGCTATGGATGCTGCCCGCAGTGCTCGCCGCGCCGGCGCCGAAGTACACGTGCTCTATCGTCGTACCCGGGGTGAAATGCCTGCTGCCCCCGAGGAAGTGGAAGAAGCCATTGAAGAAGGCATTGAATTCCACTTTAGAACCCTAATTAAAGAAATCAAAGGCCAAAAGGGCAAAATGACTGGTTGCTCCTCCATCGAAGTGCTGCGTATGGAAAAGGATGACAAGGGTAAATGGGTGCCGGTCTACGGGGATGAAATCACCGAGTGGACCAATGTAGATACCATTATCTCTGCCATCGGCCAAACCGCCGACCTGTCCTTTGCCGGTGACAAACCCCTGGCCAACGAGTGGGGCAATCGCATTGTGGCTGATCCTGATACCCTGGCTACCAATGTGCCTGGTATCTTTACCGGTGGCGACGTATTCACTGGTCCTGCCCTGCTAATTGATGCGGTGGGAGCCGGCAAACGGGCGGCTGAAAGCATGCACCGCTACATCAACGGTGAGGATATGAAGGCCGGACGGGAATTTAAAGTGCCCGAAGAAAAAATTTCTCCCATTCCTCGTAAGGCTGCATCTTACACCAAGCAACCTAAAGTGAAACAAGCCCATGCTCCAGCGGAAAGACGGGCTACCAATACCGAAGAAGTTTGCCTGGGCTTTACTCCGGAACAAGCGCAGGAAGAGGCAGCTCGTTGTCTGAACTGTGCAATCTGTTCCGAATGTATGCAGTGCGTAGATGCCTGCTTGCCTAAGGCTATCGATCATAGTATGCAGGACAAAGAATTTGAAATTGAAGTGGGCGCCTTGGTGATGAACCCTGGCTTTAAGCCCTACGACCCAGAAGAACTGGCCCTGTACGGGTATGGCAAACTGAAGAATGTGGTGACCAGTATCCAGTTTGAACGGATTCTCTCTGCCAGTGGTCCCTATGCCGGACATATGGTTCGCCCCTCGGATCATAAAGAACCTACCAGGGTTGCCTGGTTACAGTGTGTGGGTTCTCGTAATGAAAGAATCGGCAAAGGCTACTGCTCCTCGGTATGCTGCATGTATGCCATTAAGCAGGCCATTATTGCCAAGGAACACAGCCACGATCCGCTGGATGCCAAACTCTTCTACATGGATATGCGGACACCGGGCAAGGACTTTGAACGTTATCTTAACCGAGCTAAAGATGAACATGGTGTTCAGTTCATTCGCTCCCGTATTTATGGTATCGATCCCGCTCCAGATGGCGGTGATGATGTTTATATTCGCTATGCTGACGAAGAAGGCAACGTAACTACCGAAGCCTTTGATATGGTGGTACTGTCCATCGGTTTATCTGCTCCGGAAAGCGCCAAGGAATTAGGTGAAGCAGCGGGCATTACTTTAGATAAATATGGTTTCTGCCGTACCGATACCTTTACTCCCGGTTGCAGTTCCCGAGAAGGTATTTATGTCAGCGGTGCCTTTGGTGAACCCAAAGATATTCCTGAAACAGCAGTGGATGCCAGCGCGGCAGCTGCGATGGTTTCCCGCTTGCTGGCCCCGGCTCGTGGCACGATGACCGCTGTGCCGGAATTCCCGCCCGAAAAAGATGTGAGTAACCAACTGCCCAGAGTGGGTGTGTTTGTTTGCAACTGTGGTATCAACATCGGCAGCGTTGTCCGTGTGCCAGAAGTGGCCGAGTTTGCGAAAACCCTAGCAGGCGTTGTCCATACCGAAGAATTCCTGTTTAGCTGTTCCCAGGATAATATTATTAAGATCCAAGAGCGGATTAAAGAACACGATCTTAACCGCGTGGTGGTGGCCTCCTGCACGCCACGAACCCACGCCCCACTCTTCCAGAGCAGCATGAAGGAAGCAGGGTTAAACCCCTACCTTTATGAACATGCCAACATTCGGGAACAATCCTCCTGGGTGCACAGGGAGCAACCGGTGGAAGCTACCGACAAGGCTAAGGATTTGGTACGAATGGCCGTAGCCAAGGTAAGACTACTAAAGCCTGTCCAAACAGCCTTTATCGATGTGAACCAGAGAACTCTGGTGGTGGGCGGCGGTGTGGCCGGTATGACCAACGCCTTGTCCCTGGCAGAGCAGGGGTTTGCCGTCAGCCTGGTAGAAAAATCCGCAGCACTGGGTGGTCGGGCCACTGAATTGCGTTACAGCTTGCAGGGCGAAGATATTCCGGCTTTTGTGGCAAAGCTTAAGGCCGATGTGGCAGCCAACTCGTTAATTGATGTAGTTCTTGAGGCGAAGGTGGAAGAGGTTGCCGGTTATCTGGGTAACTACCGGACCATCCTGACCAAAAACGATGGAACCAAAGTAGAAGTTGAACACGGTGCCGTGGTTATTGCCACCGGTGCTGATGAAATTGAACCTAATGAATACCTGTACGGTGAAAATCCTGCTGTTCTCACCCAGACTACGTTGGAGCAAAAGATTGCCGACCAGGGACTGGGAGAGGCCAGGAATATCGTGATGATCAACTGCGTGGGTTCCCGTGTGCCAGAACGACCCTATTGCAGCCGGGTTTGTTGTACTCATGCCATTAAGAACGCACTCAAAGTAAAAGAACTGAATCCCGATGCCAATGTATTTATCCTCTACCGAGATATCCGTACTTACGGCTTTAAAGAGGAGTTTTATACCGAAGCTAGACGCAAGGGAGTCATCTTTGTTCGCTACAGCGTTGATAATAAACCCCAGGTGTCTGCCAACGGCAATAAAGTGACGGTAACAGTGGTGGATCACGTTCTGCAACAACCCATTAAAATTGAGGCTGATATTTTAGCCCTGGCCAATGGCATTCAGCCAAGACCAGACACCGAAGCCTTAAGTCAACTGTTTAAAGTACCTCTCAATGCAGATGGGTTCTATCTGGAAGCCCACATGAAGTTACGACCTGTTGACTTCTCAGCAGATGGCTTGTATCTCTGTGGTCTGGCGCACAGTCCGAAAACCATCGGCGAAACCATTGCTCAGGCCAACGCTGCCTCGGTTCGTGCAGTGACACTGCTGTCTAAGGGCAGATTAGAATCTTTGGGGATTACTGCTGAAGTCGATCTGGATCTCTGCAAGGGTTGCGGCATCTGTGTCAATGCCTGTGCCTACGGGGCCCGGGTGTTAGACGAGCGCAGAGGAGTGGCCTACGTACGGGAAGTGCTCTGTCAAGGTTGCGGCGCCTGTGTGTCTGCTTGCCCCAGCGGTGCCACTCAGCAGAAAGGTTTCGAAAAAGAACAGCTGCTGGCCATGATGGATGCGGCTTTGGGATAGGAGGTTGGAGAAACCTATGACGGATAAAAAACAAATCGGTGCGGTTCTGGTTGTGGGCGGCGGCATCTCTGGGATGCAGTCCGCCCTGGACTTGGCCGAATCCGGCTACCGGGTGTATCTGGTGGAGAAAAAACCAGCCATCGGTGGTACTATGGCCAGACTGGACAAAACCTTCCCCACCAACGACTGCGCCATGTGCACCATGTCTCCCAAACTGGTTGATGTGGGCCGCCACTTGAATATTGAAATTATCACAGGTGCGGAACTGGTTGACCTGACAGGGGAGCCAGGTAACTTTAAGGCCAAAGTGTTACAGCAGGCTCGTTACGTTAGCCTGGAAAAATGTATTGGCTGCGGTGCCTGTGCCGAGGCGTGTCCGGTAAAAGTGGACGATGATTTTGACGGTGGTTTGGGCAAGCGTAAAGCAGTTTATAAACTGTATGCCCAGGCAACACCCAATGCCTATGCCATTGATAAAGGCAAATGTTTAAAACTTAAGAACCCCAAGGCCTGCGGCAAATGCCTCAAGGCTTGTCCGGCCAATGCCATTGATCATAGCATGCCGGACGCTACCTTGGAATTAGAAGTGGGAGCAGTAGTCCTCTCTCCCGGCTTTGAGCCGATGGATGGTAATCTGCGGGAAGAATTTGGCTGGGGACGCTATCAAAACGTGGTCACCAGTTTGCAGTTCGAACGCCTGCTGTCCGCCAGTGGACCCACCATGGGTCATCTGGTGCGCCCCTCTGACCATGTAGAACCTAAGAAAATTGCCTTTATCCAGTGTGCCGGCTCCCGTGACAGCGCTAAGGGCAACCCCTACTGCTCAGCAGTTTGTTGTATGTATGCTACTAAGCATGCCATTATTGCGCAAGAACACGAACCGGGACTAGAAACCAAGGTTTTCTATATGGATATCCGGGCCTATGGTAAGGATTTTGAGAAATATTACGACCGGGCTCGTCTTCAGCATGGAGTTAAGTATGAAAAAGCGATGATCTCTTCGGTAAAAGAAGACCCAAGTACCAAGAGTGTGATTGTTCGTTATCGTATGCCCGATGGCTCCTTTGCAGAAGAAACCTTTGATATGCTGGTGCTTTCGGTTGGTCTGAAACCTTCCTCTGGCAACGCTGCTTTAGCTAAAGCATGTGACATTCAACTGGATGAATTTGGTTTCTGCAAAACCGCTGAGTTTGCACCGGGTCAAACCACCCGGGAAGGCGTCTTTGCCGGCGGTGCTTTCTGCGCACCCAAGGACATTCCCGAAACCGTGGTAGACGCCAGTGCCGCCGCCGCCAATGCTGCCAAGTTCTTAAGCTCTGCCCGTGGTACCCTGAGTCAGGTTAAAACGTACCCTGCGGAACGGGATATCACCCAAGAAGATCCCAGAGTTGGGGTGTTTGTCTGCAACTGTGGGATCAACATCGGCAGCGTGGTCCGGGTACCGGAGGTGGCGGAGTATGCCAAGAGCATCTCCGGTGTCGTCCATACCGAAGAGTTTCTCTTTAGCTGTTCCCAGGACAGTATTGAGAAAATCAAAGATCGTATCAATGAACATAAATTAAATCGCGTGGTGGTGGCCTCTTGTACCCCCAGAACCCACGCCCCGTTGTTTATGAGTAGTTTAAAAGAAGCTGGTTTGAACTCCTATCTGTTTGAACAGGCCAACATCCGGGAACATGCCTCCTGGGTACACCGGGATCATCCCGATGCCGCCACCGAAAAGGCTAAGGATCTGGTGCGCATGGCCGTAGCCAAGGTGAAACTGCTGAAACCGGTTTACACTTCCTTTATGGATATCAACCGTCAGGCCATGGTTATTGGCGGCGGTGTGGCTGGTATGGCCAACGCCTTGAATCTGGCTGGCCAAGGCTTTAAGGTCATCCTGGTGGAACGGGAGGATAAACTGGGTGGTAATGCTTTGGAAGTCAAATATACCATGAAGGGTAATGACCCTGCCCAGTTAGTTGATCAATTAATCCAGGATGTCAAGAATCATCCCAATATCGACCTTAACCTTACTTCCACCGTAAAGGAAGTATCTGGGTATTTGGGCAACTACAAAACGACCCTAGCTACCCCAGGCGGAGATAAGAAAGTAGAACATGGTGTCGTGATCATTGCCACCGGTGCAGACTCTGCCAGCACCAACGAATACCTCTACGGTCAACACGCCGGGGTACTGACCCAGCGGGAGTTAGAAAATAAACTGGCTGGACCTGGTATTGGCGATGCAAAGAATATTGTGATGATTCAATGCGTAGGTTCTCGCAACGAAGAGCGACCTTACTGCAGCCGGATTTGCTGTTACAGTGCTATCAAGAATGCTTTGAAAATAAAGGAACTGAATCCCGCGGCCAATGTATTTGTCATTTACCGGGATATTCGTACCTATGGCTTCTATGAAACCTATTACGCCGAGGCTAGAAAGAAAGGTGTTATCTTTGTTAGATATACCCTGGATGATAAGCCTCAGGTAGAAGCCAATGGAGATAAGGTGAAGGTTAGGGTTAAGGACCCAATCCTCAACAAAGTGTTGGAATTAGATACCGATCTACTGGTGCTCAGTACCGGTGTCGTTCCAGCCAAAGGAACAGATGCTTTAAGCCAGACCTTTAAAGTAACCCTGAACGCCGACGGTTACTTCCTGGAAGCCCATATGAAATTACGCCCCATCGACTTTGCAGCAGATGGCTTATACCTGTGCGGCTTTGCCCACTCACCCAAACTCATTGAAGAGTCCATCGCCCAGGCTAATGCAGCAGCGGTGCGTGCGGTGACCATGCTGTCCAAGGATAAACTAGAATCCCTTGGTAACGTAGCCCAGGTGAATCCCAAGTGGTGCAAGGGCTGCGGACTGTGCATTGAAGCCTGCGCCTATGGTGCCAGATATATGAACGAGCTAACCAACGTTGCTGAGGTATTGGATGTACTTTGTCAGGGCTGCGGTGCCTGCGTGGCGTCTTGTCCCAGTGGTGCCTGTCAACAAAAGGGCTTCGAGAAAGAGCAGATTATCGCTATGCTGGATGCTTGTAACGGCTAGGCTAAAAGGAGGGTTAAGAAATGAGTGTTCCTGAACAAAAAGTTCAAACGGAATTTGAACCTAAGATTATTGCCATCGTCTGCAACTGGTGTACCTACACCGGTGCAGACCTGGCAGGTACTTCCCGTATTCAATATCCCCCCAACGTGCGGATCATCCGGGTCATGTGCAGTGGCGCCGTTGACCCCCTGTACATGATTAAACCTATTTTAGATGGTGGTGACGCCGTCCTGGTGGGTGGCTGACACGAAGGTGACTGCCACTATGGTAGTGGCAATTACAAAGCACGTCGTAAGGTAGCTGTTGCTAGAAACGTGCTCCAACAATTAGGTATTCCTGAAGAACGGTTATGGTTGCGTTTCATCAGTGCTTCACAGGGGGCATATTTCGGCGAAGTCATTACGGAAATGACCAATAAGCTGAAACAATTAGGACCAAACCCGCTGCGTAATAACTGGGAAATCTAAGGTGGGAGGCGTTGTAGCATGAAATCTTACACGTTAAAAGCAAGTGGCGACACCCTCAGTGCCGTCCAGGAATTTTTAAAATCGTTAATTACCTCAGGGGCAGTAAGTGCAGTACTGGTTCCCCAGGAGGTTGCCGCTAAAACCAACGTTGCTCCCACCCTAATTAGGGACCCGGAGATGTTTGGTTCTGCCAACCCCTTTGCCCCAGTGAGCGGACTCAATGTTGCCAGACTGGTGGCCAATCTTTCCCGCAATTTGCCGGAAAAGGTGGCTGTGGTGCTGCGTTCCTGTGAGGTTCGCGCTTTGATTGAATTAGTTAAGCTGCAGCAGGCTAAGTTGGAAAACCTGCTGGTTATTGGTGTAGATTGTGCCGGCACCTTTGCCGCCAAGGACTATGCCCAAATGGTACAACAAAATAAAGTGGATGCTAAAAAGTGGGTCAGCCAAGTGGCTGCCGATGGGAACAACCCCACCGATGTTGACCTGCGCCGGGCCTGTACAGTCTGTTCTTATCCCGAGGCAAGTCAAGCGGATATCGTTCTAGGCTGGCTGGGTATGGCTGGCACCCTGCTGGTATCGGCTAAAGATGACCTAGATCTGTCGGGTGTGGCTGGACTGGAAGCTGCCTCTGTACCCGATACTCGGGTAAAATTACTGGAAAAAATATCCTCCGAAAAAGCCCAGGCCAAAGAAAAAGCTGTTGCTGAGTTTAAGAATTCCGTTGGTAGCATGGAAAAACTGGCTGAGGTTCTGGCCACCTGCATTAAATGCCAAAACTGCCGTCAGGCTTGCCCTATCTGCTTCTGCCGTGAATGCGTCTCTGCCGGTCCTATCTTTGACCATACCGGTGATAAATACATGGAATATGCTAAGCGGAAGGGAGCCATTGAGCTACCCACCGATACCACCTTGTTCCACCTGACCAGGGTGAATCACATGGGACTATCCTGCGTAGGCTGTGGCCAGTGCGAAAATGCCTGCCCCATGGATATCCCTGTGGGCTTACTATTCCAAACCCTGTCCGAACCTAATCAAAAGCGTTTCGATTATGAACCAGGCCGTTCCCTGGAAGAACCCATCCCCATCACTGTGTATAAAGAACATGAACTGGAAGAACTCAATACCGGTAAACACTAAACTTGAAAAGCCACCCGTAGGTGGCTTTTCAAGTTTAGAAAAATTACAGGGTGTTCCTTATCCTATATAAAGATAGGATTCATTCATGCTTTTATAAGGAAGGCACTACATCGATGCTGGATTTAACTTTCTACTAAAGCTTTAGGATTAAGCCATGTAAAAGGCTTGCAATAAAATTGCGAATAAAAAGTATCGCTAATTATTTACTATCACTACTAATCATAACTCATCCTTTTTGGATGGGTTATTTTTTTGTCGTTAATACGACATTAATTATGTCACAAATTTATTATTCAGTAAAAACAGCCTCTGATCAAATAAATTATAGAAATATATTAAAGACATTTAGTTATTTAATATACGAATTATTATTTAAAAAATATATGAAATAATTAGTATTAATATTAAATTAAAAATTATATAAATGTTCAAAAAAATCTTTGAATTACGCTATGGTTTGTGTTAAAGTAAATCTATAAATAGCATACGCGTAATGACAAAAATAAGGAGGTGTTTGGCATAAGAAATATTCGTCAAAGAGTTGTTTTTGGTGTAAGGAGGTTAGTTAACTGATGAACGTACAATCCTCTACGGAAAAATCAATGGTGGGTGCAGTTATGGTCGTGGGTGGCGGCATATCGGGTATGCAATCCTCCCTAGATTTGGCTGAGTCCGGTTTTAAGGTTTATTTATTAGATGAAAAACCTGCCATTGGGGGCACCATGGCTCGCTTAGACAAAACCTTTCCCACCAATGATTGTGCCATGTGCATTATGTCCCCCAAGTTGGTGGATACAGGTCGTCATAAAAATATTGAAATTGTTACTGGGGCGAAGATTATCGAGGTTTCTGGTGAACCAGGAAATTTTAAGGTAAAGGTGCAGCAAAAAGCCCGCTATATTGATACAACAAAATGTACTGGATGTGGAGATTGTGCCAGGGTTTGTCCAGTGGAACTCTCCAACGAGTTTAATGGCAATATTGATACCCGTAAAGCTACCTACAAACTCTACGCCCAGGCTACGCCCAATGCGTTTGCCATAGATAAGCGAGGGGTAGCCCCTTGTAAAGCAGCTTGTCCCGCAGGGATCAATGTTCAAGGCTATGTTCAGTTAGTTAAATCAGGCAAACCTGTGGATGCCTGGAAAATGATTTATCAAGAGATGCCCTTCCCTGCTGTACTGGGGAGAATTTGTGCCCATCCCTGTCAAACAGCTTGCAATCGAACTAGGTTTGATGATCCCATTCAAATTAAAAATCTTAAACGTTTTGCTGCGGATGTAGCCTACTCCAATCTAGAACAACTCCCCTTACCAGAAAAGCTGGCTCAAAGAGAGGAAAAGATAGCAGTAATTGGTGCCGGACCGGCGGGTTTATCCTGTGCTCATTTTCTCACTTTAAAGGGATATCAGGTTACTGTTTTTGAAGCTTTGCCAGTCACTGGCGGGATGATGCGAGTGGGTATTCCAGAATATCGTCTACCTAAAAAATGGGTTGATCTGGAAGTTGATTTGGTTAAAAGATTGGGTGTGGAGATAAAATTAAATACTGCTTTGGGTAAAGACATCACCCTTGATCAGTTGTTTGAAGAGGGCTACCAGGCTATCTTCCTAGGGATTGGCGCACAGAAGGGAGTGCCCTTAAATGTTCCCGGCAGCGAATGGGAGGGCGTTATTACTGCTGTGGAGATGTTGCGTCAAGTGGGTTTAGGCGAACAAGTCAACCCGGGCAAGAAGGTTGCAGTTATCGGCGGTGGCAATGTTGCCATGGACGCGGCCCGCGTATCTCGCCGCTTAAATGCTGAAGTTCATGTAATATGTCTGGAAGCCGAGGGTACCTTACCGGCTGATCCAGAAGAAATCAAAGAAGCCATAGAAGAAGGTATCTCCTTTCACTATGCCCAGAGTGTACAGGAGATTAAAGCAACCAATGGTAAGGTTAGCGGACTAGTCATAGCCAATGTGCTCAGTCTCTTTGACGAGGCGGGTCGTTTTGCTCCCCAGTGCGGAGATATCATCACAGAATTGCCAGATTTTGATGGTGTGGTGGTGGCTATTGGTCAAACCCCTGATTTGTCCTTTGCCGCAGGAAAACCCTTGACTAACGAAAGGGGCAACCGGTTGCAGGCCGATTTTGATACGCTGGCTACCAAGGTACCAGGAGTATTTACTGGCGGCGATGCTTTGACGGGACCCCGTTTGTTAATTGACGCAGTGGGAGCTGGCAAAAGGGCCGCTGAAAGTATTCATCGCTATGTGCAGGGAGAAGATTTGCTGACCGGCCGAACTTTTAAAGTACCCGAAGAATCTATTGCTCCCCTTCGTCAAAAGGTGGGAGAAGTGGCCACCGCAGTTGCACTAGCTCAAAGTTATGCTGATCCGGCAGTAAGGTCGGGAAACTTTGCCGAGGTGGCTCAAGGATATGATGAAGACCAGGCCAGGGCCGAGGCAGAACGCTGCCTCAACTGTGCCGTCTGTTCCGAATGCTTACAATGTGTGAGTGCTTGCCTTCCAAAGGCGATTGACCATGAGATGCAGGATCAGGAATTAGAATTGGAAGTGGGAGCCCTGATTTTAAATCCCGGCTTTAGTCCCTACGATCCTACTGATTTAACCCAGTATGGCTATGGCAAATATCCCAATGTGGTAACCAGTATCCAATTCGAAAGAATTCTCTCAGCCAGTGGTCCCTTTACCGGACATCTAGTGCGACCTTCGGACCATCAGGAACCAACTAGGATTGCCTGGATTCAATGTGTAGGTTCCCGTAATGAGAAAATAGGCCATGGTTTTTGTTCCTCTGTTTGCTGTATGTATGCCATAAAGCAAGCCATTATTGCCAAAGAACATAGTCATGAGCCACTGGAAACAACCTTATTTTACATGGATATGCGTACACCTGGTAAGGACTTTGAACGTTACCAAAATCGGGCCAAAAATGAACATCAAATTAGATTTGTTCGCTCTCGCATTTACCAGATTGATCTGGCCACAGAGGGTAGTAATGACTTAGTCATTCGTTATGCCGACGAACAGGGCCGCACTCATTCTGAAACCTTTGATCTGGTGGTGCTTTCTGTTGGCTTAACACCTCCTGCAAGTGCCAAGGAGTTGGGAGCGGCCGCCGGCGTCAAGCTGGATAAATACGGCTTCTGTCGTAGTGAGGAGTTTAGTCCCGGTTGTAGTTCCCGGGAGGGTATTTTTGTCAGTGGTGCCTTTGCTGAGCCAAAGGATATCCCCGAAACAGTGGTGGATGCCAGTGCCGCAGCGGCCCTTGCCTCCCGTCTAGTGGCCCCAGCCCGAGGCACCTTGACCACCAAGCAAGAATATCCACCGGAAAGGAATGTTACCAATCAGGTTCCCAGGGTAGGTGTCTTTGTCTGCAACTGTGGCATCAATATCGGTGCCGTGGTTAAAGTGCCTCAGGTAGTGGAATTTGCCAAAACCCTGTCGGGAGTTGTTCATACTGAGGAATTTCTCTTTACCTGCTCAGCGGACAATATCATGAAAATTAAGGAACGTATCGTAGAACATAACCTCAACCGGGTAGTGGTTGCCTCCTGTACCCCGAGAACTCATGCACCGCTCTTTCAAAGCTGTATGAAAGAAGTCGGACTTAATCCCTATCTCTACGAACATGCCAATATCCGAGAACAATCCTCCTGGGTACACCGGAATCTACCGGTGGAAGCCACAGAAAAAGCCAAGGATTTAGTAAGGATGGCCGTGGCCAAGGTAAGGCTGCTGAAACCAGTGCAACCCACTTATATCGATGTGGATCAACGAACCCTGGTGGTTGGCGGTGGGGTAGCAGGGATGACCAATGCCTTAGCTTTGGCAGAACAAGGGTATCCCGTAACCCTGGTGGAAAGAACCGATAGTTTGGGGGGGAAGGTTCAGGAGCTGCGTTATAGTTTAACAGGGCAAAATATACCCAGTTTTTTGCAAAAACTGAAATCGGATGTGCAGCGGCATGATCTCATCGACATTATCCTCAATGCCCAGGTGGATGCCGTTACTGGTTATCTAGGGAATTACCAAACTACCCTTTTGCAGGGGGATGGTTCCAAGCAAGAGGTAAAACATGGCACAGTGATCATTGCCACCGGAGCAGACCCCATAGAACCCAACGAATATCTCTATGGCAACCATACTGCTGTCATTACACAAACTACGCTAGAGCAAAGATTAGCAGACACGGGACTTGGAGAAGCCAAGACAGTGGTGATGATAAATTGTGTAGGCTCCAGGGAGCCTGCTAGACCCTACTGCAGCCGAGTTTGCTGTACCCAATCAATTAAAAATGCCCTCAAAATAAAAGAACTTCAACCAACTGCCAATGTGATTATTCTCTATCGGGATATCAGGACCTATGGTTTTAAAGAAGAATTCTACACCCAGGCCAGAAGGCAGGGAGTACTCTTTATCCGCTATGATACCGATAGTAAGCCAGAGGTATCTGCCCAAGGAGATAAGGTCTTGGTAACAGTTACAGATCATGTGCTGCTGCAAAATATACAAATTGAGGCGGATATACTTGCCTTAGCCAACGGAATCCAACCAAGAAAAGACTCCGAACAATTAAGCCAACTCTTTAAAGTACCCCTTAATGATGACGGTTTTTATCTAGAAGCCCATATGAAACTAAGACCTGTTGATTTTGCTGCTGATGGTTTATATCTATGTGGGTTGGCCCACGGACCTAAACTGATAGACGAATCAATTGCTCAGGCCAATGCAGCGGCCATCCGTGCAGTGACTTTGCTCTCCAAGGGAAAATTGGAATCCTTGGGTATCACCGCTGAAGTGGATGCAGAACTTTGTAAGGGATGCGGTATTTGTGTAAGTGTTTGCCCCTATGGTGCCCGGGTGTTGGATGAAAAAAGAAGAATTGCCTTGGTTAGAGAAGTGCTTTGTCAGGGATGCGGTGCCTGTGCTGCTGCCTGTCCCAGCGGAGCTACGCAGCAAAAGGGGTTTGAAACAGAACAAATACTGGCTATGTTGGATGCAGCCCTAATCTAAACTATAAGGAGGTTGGTTTTATGCAAAGCCCTTGACAGCGGAAAAGATGCCTCTTGGTTCAGTACTGGTGGTGGGAGGCGGCATTTTCGGCATGCAATCTGCTTTGGACTTAGCGGCAGCGGGATTTCTTGTTTATCTAATTGAAAAGAAACAAACCATTGGCGGCATATTACCACAAAGGGATAAATTATTTCCTAACAATAGCTGTGCATTGTGCACCACGTCTCCCCTGTTGATAGATGTTGTACGTCAGCCCAATATTGATATTCTCACAGGTTCGGAATTAATTGAGTTAGCGGGTCAGACGGGCCATTTCATAGCCACTGTACTGAAGAAGACGGCTGGCAGGGCTAAATTTAATTCCAGTTGTTGGGCCTGCGCTAAGCTTCAGCAGACAGAGGGGACAGAACAGGCAAAAGAGTTTCCCTGTAAAACGGTGCCAAAGGGTTCTGATCCGGAAGAAATTATTGAACAAAAAATAAAATTGGAAGTTGGAGCTATTATCTTAGCCAACAGACAAGAACTACAATTGATTAAATCCTTCGGAGTAGCAGGAAATAAGAAGGGCATTTTCACCAGTAGTGCGTCCTACGAGCCTAAGGATATTGCACAAAACGTAGTAGACGCTGGTGCTGTTGCTGCTGCAGTTTCCCAATTGTTAGTATCTGCCCGGGGAAGTCTAGTTCGCCAGCCCAAATACCTTTCGGAAAGAGATGTTTCCAGAGAAAAACCACGGGTGGGAGTATTTGTCTGTGGCGGCGGTATGAACATTAGCAGCGTCGTCAATGTGCCTCAAGTTATAGAGTATGCCGTAAACTTAGAGCAAGTAGCCTTTGCTCAGGAGTTTCCTTACCTATGTTCCCAGAGTAGTAGGGAAAAAATCAAAGAAGCCATGGTCAAGCACAATTTAAATAGGATCGTGGTGGCTGCCTGCACGCCCCTTACTCATGCAGCGTTGTTTCAAGACTGTTTACAAGAGGTTGGTTTAAACCGGCATCTTTATGAACAGGCCAACATTAGAGAACAGGTTGCTTGGGTTCATCTAGAATTACCTGGGAGAGCCACGGAGAAGGCGAAAGATTTAATAAAGATGGCGGTTGTTAAGGCTCGTTTACAAAAACCTACCGAGAAAACCAGATTTGATTTCAAACGCTGTGCTTTGGTGGTGGGTGGAGGTATTGCCGGCATGACCAATGCCCTGTCTTTGGGTAACCAAGGTTATGAAGTGATCCTGGTTGAAAAAACCAGTAAACTAGGTGGGCATACCCGTTCACTTAAATATACGTTGACTGAGATTAATCCTTTGTCTGTAATACAACAACTTGAGAAACAAATTACACAGAATTCTAGAATTAAAGTCATTTATAATGCGGAGATTCAACAGATAGATGGAGCCGTAGGAAATTATCGTACTGTCCTCAAGGTAAATGACAGTGATAACCTAGAAGTGGAGCACGGTATTGTAATTATTGCCGTTGGTGCTCAGGCAGTCCAACCAACGGAGTATCTTTATGGCCAACATCCCCTGGTGATTACTCAACAGGAATTAGAGGGTTGTCTGGACTTACTAAAACTCTCAAACCTAAAAACAATTGCGATGATTCAATGTGTCGGTTCACAGGAGGGAAGCAGGTCATATTGTAGTAAAATTTGCTGTCACCAGGCAATGAAAAACGCTATTAAGTTGAAAAAACAGAATCCCAATGCCGAAATATATATTCTTTATCGTGACATAAGTACTGGTTTCAAAGATAGATATTATAACCTGGCCAGGCAAAAGGGAGTAAAACTGGTCCGTTATCATAGTAATCATAAGCCGCTGGTTGCTCCCAATGGGGAAAGCGTTTCCTTACAAGTAATGGATGAGATTACTGGTTTACCCCTAGAACTTGAGGTGGATTTGCTAGTTCTCTCCACGGGTATTGAACCAGCGAAAGCTAACCAATTATTAAGTAAACTAATTAAAACCCCCCTTAACGACCATGGTTTTTTCTCGTCAGTGAATCATAAGTATAAGCCGTTAACATGCCCGGCCGATGGGGTTTATATATGTGGCATGGCCCAAGGACCCAATACCATGGATGAAAGTATAGCTCAGGCCGAGGCTGCGGCGGTTCAGGCGGGGGCTTTCTTAGCCAGGGAGTACCTGGAGTCATCTGCCAATAGCGCAATGGTAGATGAGGAACTATGTCGCGGCTGTGGTTTATGCAGTCAGAACTGTCCCTATGATGCTAGGGTACCGGATAAATATAAAAAGATCTTTCGAGTCCAGGATACCCTCTGTAAAGGTTGTGGCATATGTGTTTCGGTTTGTCCCTCCGGAGCAAGCCAACAAAAGGGTTTTAGCAAGGAACAATTGCTAAATATGATTGATGCCGCCTTAGATTAACGCAAATATTAGGTCTAAAGACCTAATTTCTCCTCCTCTTACCCGGATTCTAATTCGGGTATTTTTTTAGCATAAACTGTCCTCTAAACAAATCTCATAAAGATTTTAACATCAAGCCTGGTCATTCTCTAGAAGAACCCATCCCTATCACCGTGTATAAAGAACACGAACTGGAAGAACTTAATACCGGGAAACACTAAACCTAAAAAACAAGGACTGTTGCACGTTTTGCAACAGTCCTTGTTTTTTAGGTTATTTTCAGGGTTTTATAGGGTTTTCTGGATAATTGTCCAAATCTGTGCCTTTTTGACATATTCTGGGTAGATTATTGACAATTAACCAATGGAACTATATGATAGAAATATCAGAAATTTCTAATAAATATGAAATAAATATTCGGAATAATCTTAAAATTTAACCTTTTTAGCAAGAGGTTATTGCTAAAGTTGGCCAACTATTTTAATTATGATTAGGAGTGATGTAGCATGAAGGCATTTGTTATGAAAAAAATTGGAGAGACAGGTTGGGTTGAAAAACCTGTGCCGAAATGTAGCCCGATGGGTGCGCTTTTAAAGCCCATTGCTCTTGCTCCATGCACCTCTGATGTGCATACGGTTTGGGAAGGTGCGGTTGGCGAGCGAACAGATTTGACCCTGGGCCATGAAGGCGTCGGCGAGATCATTGAGGTTGGTCCTCTGGTTAAGGATTTCAAACCGGGCGACAAGGTAATCGTTCCAGCTATTACTCCGGATTGGAACTCCTTGGAAGCTCAGGCTGGTTTCTCGATGCACTCGGGCGGTATGCTAGGTGGCTGGAAATTCTCCAATATTGCCGACGGCTTGTTTAGCGAAGTGTTCCATGTAAATGACGCGGATGGAAACCTGGCCTTGCTGCCCGAGGGAGTCGATCCTGCGGCGGCCACGATGCTATCCGATATGGTTCCCACAGGGTTCCATGCCTCTGAATTGGCTGATGTTAAATATGGCGATACCGTCTGCGTTATCGGCATTGGCCCGGTAGGCTTGATGGCTGTGGCGGGTGCCGTTCTCAGAGGAGCCTCCCATGTATTTGCGGTAGGAACAAGACCTAACTGCGTGCAGGTCGCAAAGGAGTATGGTGCTACCGACATCATCAGCTATAAAGAGGGTTCTATTGACAGCCAGGTATTAAAAAAGACCGGCGGCAAGGGTGTAGATAAAGTGTTGATTGCAGGTGGTAACTGCGATACATTTGCCGAAGCCGTTCGCATGCTCAAGCCTGGTGGTGCCATAGGTAATGTCAACTACTTAGGCGAGGGCGAGTATATTAAAATTCCTCGCGCCGCTTGGGGCGTAGGTATGGGCCATAAAAAAATTGTAGGTGGCTTGATGCCCGGTGGCCGATTGAGAATGGAAAAGCTTGTGTCGCTGCTTGTGACAGGACGGCTGGATACCAGCAAATTGATCACCCATCGTCTGCAAGGACTGGAAAGTATCGAAGCAGCCCTGATGCTTATGAAGGATAAGCCCAGAGATCTCATTAAACCCATTGTTTTGTTGTAAGCAATGCCTCTCCCATACGCAATGGAGCTGTCGCACTAGTACAGCCCGGAAAATAAGAAAAGACGGCCGATTGGCAAATGCCAGAAGCCGTCTTTTGCTGTAAAATATAAATTGTGAAGACCAGTACCTTGCAGCCAGATCATACATCAAACGGGAGTATATATCAACTGGTTCTACTTATAGAGAACTTATCCTAGCTGATGATTCGGTAAGGTTTCTGGGTAGAAAATTTTTAGTTTAGGAAGGAGTACATTGTGGAAAAAACTGTCTTAACCATAGAAACGTATAATATGTCTGCCAAGGACTTTGAAAATAAATTTATGAACCTAGATTTGTATAAAGAAAATCTAAATTCATTCTGTAGATTGTTAAAGCCTGGCTCAAAGATATTAGACCTTGGGTGTGGCCCGGGAAATGTAGCAAAATTTTTGTATGAGTTGAATCGAGATTATACCATTGTGGGGATAGATCTTTCAAAAGAAATGATTAAATTAGCAAGACAAAATGTTCCGCAGAATTCAGTGACGTTTAAAGTAAGGGATATTCGAGATATTGAAATAGAGGAAACCACGTACGATGCAGTTATTGCTTCGTTTTGTATTGTACATTTAGAAAATAGCGAAACAAAAAATCTACTAACAAAGATAAGCAAAATGCTCAGAAAAAACGGTATGTTGTACATAAGTTGCATGGAAGGAACAAAATCTGGATTTGAGACCACCAGTTTTAGTGATGGAGGGAACATCTATTTTAATTATTACACGGAAGAATTTTTGACTCATATTTTGGAAAAGAATCAATTTAAAATTTTAGAGATAAATAGACAGAATTACTCCGAAAATGATGGGAGTATCACAACTGATATGTTCTTTTTTGCTTGTAAGGTTTAAGTTCTATAATCCATATTAGATCGTCATAGGAATCCTTAGGTACTATGAGGAATTGACTGGTTAACAATGGGGTCTAAATATAGGATCAACCCCTTCAATATAGAACCGAAGTGATCAGGGGAAAATTTATCTAATCAATTATTACGCATTAGCTAAAAAATGGTTACTAAACTTTTTAATTAGCTATTACGTTCTCTCCAGAGGGATATTAGAATCATTGTTCCCGCTAATATAATTATAATATTGCAGGCAATTCTAGCTAGATGATATGGTAAAAAATAAACTAAGAAAACTATCAGGAATATTAAACCCGAGACCAATATTCCAAGTTTGCCATACCTTTTCCTACTTTTTTCTTCATTATTAAAAATAGAGATGTTTAAAATGCCGTTTCTATAAAGTAAAGAAAATGACATAAGGGCAAATCCATAAAAACATGTAAATATTATGAATGCTAACTTAGGTTCAATTACTAATGCTAGGACCCTGTAAAGAAAATAGAATGCTGCATTTATACTAACTAATAAAAATAGAAATATGATCTCACTTTTAGTAATCTTCATAGATAACACTCCTTTAAAAATCTGCCTTATGTGTATAAAATATTCTTCATAAAGTCTGAACGTACCTTTGTATTATAGTAAAAAAATATGTTACACATTCCAATCGGAGGTGTAACGAATGAATAATGCGTCACAATCGTAGCTAAATAACAGTGAAATAAAAAAGCAACATCCGTGAAAGATATGTTAAAGCATTCTTAACATTTCACGGGGTAGATGATATGAATAAACTTCCTAAAATAGCAATAATAGGTGGAGGGCCGACGGGTTTGGCATGCGCATTAGAATGCGAGAGGCTAGGCGTTATTCCTCATCTCTTTGAGAGTGGTGAAACAGTTGGCTGGGAGTGGCCCTCTGTAATTTTACTTCTTAATATTTTAGAGGTTCCTATGGGTGGTAACATTAGAGAATACATTAAGGACATATATAAAATTGACATTCAACCAATTTCTCCTTGTAAGGAAATCATTATGAAGTCACAAAACAAACAGGTAAAGATAACAGGAAATCTAGGTTATTTTTATTCTCGTGGTAAAAGGAAAAGTTCCCTGGAAAATCAGCTTCTAAATATGCTCAAAAATACCCCTGTCTTTTATAATCGGCCAGCCGACTATAAGGAACTCTCTCAAAATTATGACTATGTGGTTGTTGCTACAGGAAATGAAAGAATTTCTAAGGAACTGGGTGTCTGGGAGGATTCTGGGCAAGTTCATATATGGAGTGCCCTTACTCTAGGACATTATAAGACCGATTCTACAACCATTTTTTTTAATACTGAATATGCTGGTGAAGGTTATGCTAGACTTACTCCCTTTGATTCATTTCATGCCATCGTTGACCTCTACAATATTGGTAAGGATAAATTTGAAACAGACAAGCTATTTGACAATTTTATAAAGCAAGAGGGTTTATCTCATTTAGAATTAAAATATCAAATGCTTCTACCCCCCTTTTCAACGGGTAGGGTGAAGAAGTTTCAGGTTGATAATGTATTATTGGCAGGGCGTACGGCAGGCCTAACGGAAAGACTTACAGGAACAGGTGCAATTGCAGCTTTAGGTAGTGGTATATTTGCGGCTAGGGCAATGATTAAAAACAAGAATTATGAAACCTTAGTAAAGCCACTGCAGGCTCATATTGAAAATGTATCTGCTTTTCGTAAAATCTTTGAGAGACTTGATAACGATGGCTTTGATAAAATGGTTGCGATTACGGATACCCCAGGTATTAAACAACTCCTTTACAATACTAGGCTAAATTTTTTAGACATAGTTGGAACCATACTTAAAAGAATATTATAAGAACTCACCCATATACCAGCGGGTAAAGTAAATTTGGTATCGTTAACTTTGGGTAGAAAAAACTAAAATCTTGTTGCAGGTAATAAATAGGAGGATTCAAGTTGAAATATATTGCACTACTACGGGGAATAAATGTTGGCGGAAAAAATAAGGTCTCTATGAGTGATTTAAAAACCTGCTTCGAGAATGCTGGGTTGCTGAATACCAGGACCTATATTAATAGTGGTAATGTCATCTTTGATAGCGAAGAGCAAGATACCACAAAGCTTATCAAAAAGTGTGAGGAAATTTTAGAAAAGGAATTTGGGTTTCCCATTAGCTTGGCAATAATAGATGCTACTACTTTAAAAGAAGCATTAGAGCATGTACCCGAATGGTGGGGAGATGATCCGAACTCAAAGCACAATGCCATTTTTGTGATCCAACCTGCTACAGCCAAAGAGATTATTGCAGATGTAGGGGAAATAAAGCCAGAGGATGAACAACTTTATGCTTATAAAGAGATAATATTTTGGTCGGCCCCACTCAAAACTTTTTCCCGTACACGATGGTCAAAAGTAGTTGGAACAAAAGCGTATCAAAATATTACCATTCGAAACGCCAATACAACAAAGAAGTTACTGGAATTGGTGTTATCTTAAAATGAAAAGGGAGAATGATCAAATAAAAAACTCAGTGATCTAACTGAGATTTACATTATTATAACCGGACAAATTTTCTATAATGGTATAAGAGTTTTATATAACAGGAGACGGACATGTTTAAAAACAAAGTAGCTGTTGTTACTGGCGGTGCCAGTGGTATAGGAAAGGTTATTTGCGAGGAATTCAAAAAAGCAGGGGCACATGTGTGCATGATTGATAAGTTGTCTAACGACTATTTTGTGGGTGACATTGCCGATGAAGAAACTTTAAGTGCCTTTACAGCCAAGGTTATCGATGAATATGGCAGGGTAGATTATCTCATTAATAATGCGTGTCTTTCGCGGGGCGGGATTGAAGATTGCTCCTACGAGGAGTTCAATTATGTTCTTCGCATCGGAGTAACCGCTCCATTCATGCTGGCAAAATTGTTTATGAATTACTTTGGCGAAGGTGCAGCTATTGTAAATATTTCTTCCAGTAGAGATAGAATGAGCCAACCGAATACCGAAAGCTACACGGCTGCCAAAGGTGGAATTTCGGCATTAACACATGCGCTTGCAGTTAGCTTGTCTGAGAAAGTCAGAGTCAATTCCATCAGCCCCGGTTGGATAGACACCCAGGGCACTGAATTTGAGGGGGCTGACAATGTCCAGCACCCTGTTGGCAGAGTCGGTAATCCTCTTGACATTGCGAATATGGTGATGTTTCTTTGCAGTGATAAAGCTAGCTTCATTACTGGTGAAAATATTACCATTGATGGTGGTATGACAAAGCTGATGATTTACCACAATGACTATGGATGGACTTACGACAATAATAAATCACCAAAACCATAGCTGAAAAAATGCACTACCTCGGATCTTGTGCTCGAGGTAGTTCACTACATTTTGGAGGTAACCAATGTCATGCACGCCGATGATAATTGCGTTGATGGAGCGTGCGAAAAAGAAGAAGGGACAAGGCAAATATGCGCCTGTTTATTGCGATAAACTTTAATACCGTAACACGTTCCCGATTGCTTGCCCTGCGCGATGAGCTGTGCTCTCGCTCGGAGTTCGGGAATTTCTCTGCACCGGAGAACCTGCACCTAACGCTTGCATTTCTCGGCGAATGCGATGCCAAGCAGACTGCCGCTGCGAAAGCTGCGATGGACACAATCAATTTTGAGCCGTTCCCCATCAGCATTGAGTGTGTCGGACGGTTCAGACGTGGCGGCGGCGATATTTGGTGGGCAGGTGTGTGCGAGGGCGGACCGCTGTTGAATTTATAGCAAAGTTTGACAGACAAGCTGATTTCAATGTGATTCATACTCGAAAAACGCAAGTACAGCCCACATATCACACTTGGCCGCAAGGTTGTAGCAAACGCTTCGCCGTGGACGATTGAACCTTTTGGAGAAATGGTCGGCAAGATTGATCTGATGAAATCGGAACGAATTCAGGGCAGGCTGACGTATACGTCGATTTATGAGAAGCGAGAGAATTGAAAAAGATGGCGAAGAAAGGCGAAATTTCAACTGTTCGGAATTTCCGAACAGTTGCGATAAAATAAGTTGTTTCACTTGTGACCTTTCATCTCTTGATTTTAACTTCTGATAATGTGAGAGGCTACTGATAGTTTTATATTTCCATAGAACGAACTTGCCAGGAAATACGATAAATATTGGAGGGCTTAGAATGAATAATTTTCTTGAATTAGCTTCATCGAGAAGGAGTATAAGAAAGTTCGAGGATACCATCGTCCCTGCAGAAGATGTTGAGTATTTTATCAAAGCTGCTGTTAATGCACCGAGCGGCTGTAATAGCCAGTGCTGGAGATTTGTAGCGATTAGGGATAGAGATATAATGGAGAGAATAGAAGAAGCTGTTATAAAAAAACTGGAACAAATCTTGGAATTTAATAAAAAAGAACTTACAGAAAGTTACTTAGCATCGAAGCGGAAGATGGTGAGTTTTTTTGCCAAAGCTCCTCTGGTTATTGCAGTCTTTATGACTAACGCTAATTATTATGATAAAGTCTTGATAGCATCATTAAAAGAGCAAGGATACGATGATGAGGGAATCATGAAGCTTCTTGGTAACTTTGATATACTATCCGTCGGGGCGGCTATTCAAAACATGCTGCTGGCTATACACGAAAAAGGCTATGGGGCTTGTTGGATGAACGACCCAGCCATTGCTGGATTGGAGATTAATGAAATTTTAGGGATTCCGCCGGAACAAAAGTTTATTTCGTTAATCCCGGTAGGGGTTCCTGCTTACACGCCAAAGAGTAAAAAGATGAAAGAAATGTCAGAAGTATTTTCAATCATCTAATATAGATGACTACAAGCTACATACCTTCCTCCACCCTAACTGACAAGGATAAGGATGAAAGAATTTACTGTGTTAGGGATTGGGGTTGTTTGCTTTCCAATATTTTGGACGGACCTTGTTGTAAATTCGATCGAAATTCTTTAAAACTAATTATGCTAATGGTACAATTGAACCCAAAATAAGGGGTAGTGATGATGAAGATAGTCGGTTTTATGGGTAGCCCACGGAAGAATGGAAATACGGCGGTATTACTCCAGCAGGTAATGGAAGGGGCCAAAAAAGAAGGTGCAGAGTGCACGGTACATTACCTTAATGATCTAAAAATAAGAGGTTGCCAGGGGTGTAATGCTTGTAAAAGTAAAGGTTACTGCGTTATTCCAGACGATATGCAAAATATTTATCAAACAATTAACGAAGCGGATGTTCTTGTTTTTTCATCTCCTGTTTATATGTGGGAGATGACAGCTCAATTGAAATTAGTGGTAGACCGGTTGTATGCATATTTGAATGCTGACTATTCCAGCAGACTTGCAAAGCCGATCAAGTTTGCCTTGTTGTTTACTCAACATCGAGCAGTTGAAGATGCATTTATGCCATATTTTGAATCGGTAGCCGGCATATTAAAAGTTATTGGATTTGAATTTGTTCCAGAAATCCTAGTAGGCTCAGGATTACACGATGCTGGTGAAGTAAAAAGTAATGATGCTTTAATGGAAAAGGCTTATAAACTTGGACGCAAGTTATCTCTTAAATAAATAAAAATGGTAATCAAGGTGCACAACAGCTAAAGACGTACCCATATGCCCCCTTGCGAAATGAAGGGGCAATGGTACGTCTTATTTGTTTTCTACAGCCATTTTAACTTACCTGCCAGAAGTCCCTTTCCTTAGCTTTCCATGCTTGCGATAACAAGGGCGAAGGTGGGGGATGAATGGCGGGGCAGGATATGGAATATACATTGCAACTGTAAGTGAGGTGAATTTGCTATGTACAACATAGGAACTACAAGTTTCGGATATACCCAACCAAAACACAGGCAGAAACCCTGAAAAACTGGTTAACACTTTGCCGTCTCTGCTATAACGCAGCCTTGGCGGACAGGAAAAACCACTACCTAAGAAACAAAGCCAGTCTAACCAGAACAAAACAGCAGACAACCCTGAAATTGGATAAGGACAAACACCCTCAACTAAAAGAAGTCCACTCCCAGGTACTACAAGAAGTGCTGCTTCGGTAGAAAAAGCCTATCAGGCATTTTTCCGCAGAGTAAAGGCTGGAGAGAATCCGGGCTACCCAAGATACAAAGGTATGGGGCAGTATAACTCTCTGACCTATACCCAATTTGGCGAGGGCCTCGGAGCATGCTTCAAAGAAGGGCAACTAGCTCTATCTAAGATTGGCTTAGTAAAAATCAAACTGCACCGGGAAATGCCAGGTAAAGTAAAGACTTGCATCATCAAGAGAGAGACTACCGGCAAATGGTATGCAGTGCTATCGGTTGAAGAATACCCGGTACTATACTCACCGAACTGGAAAAAAACCGGTCTGGATGTTGGGATAGAGAAACTAGCCACCTTATCAGACGGCGAGCAAATCCCTAACCCTAAACCTATACAGAAATCAGAGAAAAAGGTAAAGCGTGCCCAGAGGGACTTATGCCGTAAGAAAAAAGGTTCAAAAAACAGAGAAAAGGCAAGGCAAAGACTAGCCAAAATCCACGAAAGAATTCGCCATCAACGTCAAGACTATCTCCACAAAATAGCCAGT
>NZ_FRAR01000025.1:0-38545 GCF_900142375.1 Desulforamulus aeronauticus DSM 10349
CGAAATCGGGCAAGATGCTATACAAAAAGAGAAAAGAAACCATAGAAAGAAGCTTTGCAGACGCTAAACAGCTGCACGGCTATCGCTATTGCCGTTTTCGAGGGAAGAAGCATGTCCTAGAGCAGGCATTGATGACAGCAACCTGTCAAAACATAAAAAAGATCGCAAATCATTTGGCTAAGATAGCCTAGAGATTTGTGATCTTTCATTTTTATTAGGAATTTGGTTATTCCGGTTTGGAAATTATCATGCTTTATTCAGTATGGCCAAAAAAATTGGCTAGTTTCTCGACAAACTGAAGTCATAATCAAAGAGAAAAACCAGCTTGGAGCTGGTTTTTCTCTTTGATTATGACTTAGGGAATTGCCAATTCAGAGAGACTATGTTCTGGTGTTAGACAAAAGCTTTCTAACCAGGCATCGGTAAGTGTTAGCTGAACTCTTTGCTCTATATCTCCGGCTACCTGTTGATCTGCGATAATAAAATCTGCCGCAGCAAGACCCTCTTCTTGCCAATTAACCCATTGTATTCTACCAAAGCTTAGCTGTGAATGAGCTGCTGTATTTTTAACAAGAACATAAACTAAATAGCCGTGACTTAGTAATGTGGTAATTAGGTAGCCAATTTTGCTATTTTTATCAGGCATGCTAGTAAGATAGATTTTTATCAGAGAGGGGTTTGCTGTTAACGGAGGGATATTGCTCTGAATTTTTTGTTTAATGAGGGTAGTCCATTCCTTTGTCCAGGTAGTTTTGCTAAATGTTTCTGCCACCAGTCTGGCGTTTCTTTTAAATTTTGCAAGTGCATCCTGATCGCGCAGTAAGTACTTGATTGCTTGCCCCAGTGACGCTGCATTGGGTTCAATTCTCAAGCCATTAAAGCCATCGATGACTAAATCAGTTAGACCACCAATTCTGGAGACAATGACAGCGTTGCCGCAGGCCATGGCTTCCAGGCAAGATAAACTGGTACCTTCAGAATAAAGGGTGGGAATCAAAGAAATGTCTGCACTTTTGTAGGCAGTAGGCATTTCTTCCGGTGGCAGTGAATACCAGGTTACCCTGCCCGGCCATTTATTTTGTTTCTCGATAACATACTTTGTATCATTTTCAAATCCTTTTCCGACAAAATGAAATTCAACATTGGGGAATTGATCTAAGATATTGTCTAGGATTTCCAGCACCAGGTAAAATCCCCTGGCTTCATAAAGGCGGCGGGGATACAGAATGATAATTCTATCGCCTACTTGATCATTTACTGCCGGATAAAACCTCTCTAAATCAACATAATTTGATATTACCTTGATCTTTTGACCGAGTTCGTAATCTATTGTTTGAAACCAATTGGCTGTATTGGTATCAACGGAGAGTACCTGTTCACAAATTTTTGCTCCTAAAAGAAAACGTTTGTTGTATCGAAAAAACTGATCGATGTGTTGGAAGCTGTAAAAAGGGTTATCCCAGGAGACACCATGACTAATACCAATGTTAGGCGTCGCTGCTAGGGGATAGGCTTGATAAAATGCTGAATAGATATTTAAAAGAGAGCTTTCCTGAACTTGTTCATAAAATTGCCGGTTAAATTGTTGGGCAGAATTTAGTGCTCTGGAATTAAGTGAACCCCTGGCTAAGGAAATAACATCTATATTTCGAAAACGGCGAAGCCAGGGAAAGTCCCCATGTTGGTAAATATTCATGATAAAACCAAGATCAGAGCATATTTGGGCCAGATCAATCAGATACCTTTCTGCTCCTCCCGAATAAAATTCCTTTCCTTCAAAATTAAGAAAGGTTTCCGTCATGACATTAATTTTCCCTCGGGCTTCGATATTGCTAAATAAAGTCCACCCCTTTGGCTGTACTTTTATCACTGATTCAACCTGATCAAGCAGGGATGACCATGGGTCCTTTTCATCAGGAAGATATAGAGTATTAGGATTTTTAAAAATATATTTTTTTAATTGACTTTTTGAATAGGTAACTAAATCAGCTTCCTTAACTAGAGATTCATGTTTTTCCAGTCGATAGCTATCCTGTTGCCTGGAAAGTTCCCAGTCCTCTACCATGTCATACCAAAGGAATTTATGGGGCAGCAGATCGGACCAAGCTGTTTGTGATACATCGGTACAAAGAATCAAAACGGCTTGGCTACGTACGATAGGCAAAAGAAATTCCGGCCTGTTTACAGAAAATAGATTATCTGCTATTTCTTCTATTTTATAATTTTCATCTGTTGGCCTACAAACAAAACCTAAATAGCCCCTGACGGTTAACTCTTTTAGAAACTGTTGCGGTCGCGCCAGGGGTTCGATATTTTTAGTCTCTGTATAAACAACGATAGCTTGATACTTTTTATGTTTAATCATGCTAAGTATCTCTAGGGATTCCGGAGGTAAAGGACCATGCAAAAAAAGTTGATAGTATTTTTGTTGGGCGGAATAGTCAGCTTGAAAGGTTTCATCTGCTAAGGCTGCGGGTAGTTTTTCAGTCACTAAGCGAAGAACAGGCTGCTTATCGGGTAAATCGCAGTGCCGGCTGAAAAATGAGACCAAAGAATTTTCATGTTCATTTAAACTACGGAGCTCTAAGTTCCAAACAGATTTATTGGTTAATTTTTTAATGAGTGGTGAAATGTCCCATTCTACAAGGCAATCCTGTTTATCTTCAATAAAAATACCTGAGATAATACCTTCCTTGGGGTGAGGTTGATTGTTCCAGGTCACATTTCCTTGCTCCCAGTTCCCTTCCACAGAAAAAACCCCAAATTCCTTGGCGTAATTGGGATAATCATTTTTACAAAGATATAAAACAAGAGAAGCAAACCATATTTGATTGTCAGCAATATTGGCAGGTAATTTGAATCTCAATAATGTTCTATAGAGGTTTCCCCAATGAGTGAGTCCCACATGCAAATACTCTGTTTGCTCAAAGGCTTGATCTGGCATTTTTTTATCTACAAATGTATCTACAGTCCCTGGAATCCAATGAACTTGGGCCATCTCGGACATTATTTTACCTCCTATCGTTTGAGACAGGTTCCAGCTTGGTTACGGAAGTTCTCCGGTACATAGATTGACCTTACACCTTCAGAAAGTATAAAAATTCTATTGACGAAAGTATAAGAAAGACGAAATTATAAGAAAAACGAAGGCTTCCGCCTGCTTGCCTGCCCAGGACCTATAGGGCATAACCTAAAGGTCACAAGTAAACAGACCAAGTTTTTCTAATTAAAATATTCCTGTGCTTTAGGATGCAGACGATGTAAATAATACCAGTTTAAGATGCCTGTTCTTTTACTAAAAGCATAATTGTCAATAACTAAGAAACTAATCCTACCAGAACACATATATTAAATCATATAAGATTACAAAGAGGTGGATTTAGGGTGATTCGTGGAAAGGAAATCATGGCCCAGGTTGATCTGGAAATAGGTAGCCTAGCCAATAATCAGAACAAGCTGACCGTTCTTTTTGTTGTTGATAGACTGGAAATTATGGGTGGATTGGAAACATACCTTTATCACCTCTGTAGGGAGCTCATAAAACGGGGACACAAAATTATATTGGATTGCTCTTATGTAAGCCCTATCATGAAGCAATTGTTTTCCTGTGCTGAAACCCTTGAAGCAATGACTACGGAAGAAATAGGGAGGGTCATTCAAAAAAACAACGTTGATTTAATTCATTGTCAACCCTTTGAGTCCGCGGAAAGGGCCTTGGTATTACACGAACAAACCAAGGTGCCCTTTGTGCTTACCTGGCATGGTGCCTATTATATGGATAACTTTCCTGCAATAGCAAAGAAGTCTGAAAAGATTATTTGTGTAAGTGAAGAGGTTTATGACATATTGTTAAAAAAATATCCTTTGGCGGAAACCAAATTAGTTATCATTCAAAATGGTATCGATATAAACGAGTTTAAACCGGTTGCCTGTCAAGGGGAGAGTAAAGAGATAACATTTATAGGACGTGAGTGTTTAGATCGCCTGGCGGGGCTAAAGTTTCTGATAGATAGCTTTTCGCAATCTTCTTTTCAGAAGCTCAACATTGTTGGCTTTAATAAAATCAAAGAGCTAGAACAATATCAGCAATGCAATTTTGTTGGAGAGGTTGCAGATGTTCGGGAGTATATTAACCGGGCAGATGTTGTTGTAGCTACGGGAAGGGGAATCAGGGAAGCCCTTGCCTGTGGAAAAGCTTGCATAGTCTTGAGCAATTGGGGCTATGATGGCATTGTATGCCCATCGACATTTAAAAATTTAGAATATGCTAATTTTAGTGGCCGGGGCTTGGCTGAACCCCTATCAAGTGAGAGGATTCTGCATGATCTTAACGTACTGATGTCAACCGAACTAAGGGACAAATTAGGTCTTTATGGCAGGCGATTGGTTGAGCAATTCTATGATATTGAAAAAATTGCGGATAAAACGGAGATTGTTTACTGGCAAGCGGTGGAAGACAGCAAATTACCCAAAGTTTCTGTTCTGTTACCTGTTTATAACCATGCTAATTTTGTCGGGCCGTGTCTCATGAGTCTATTAAACCAGACTTACCAGGATTTTGAAATTGTAATAATTAATGATGGTTCCAAGGACCCACTGTCTCAAATCATCTCAGAGTTTCGGGATAAGAGAATACGTTATATTCATCGGGAGGAGAATAAAGGACTCCCGAAAACCTTAAACGAGGCACTTCGTTTGAGCCAGGGAAAATATATTACTTGGACCTCGGCGGATAATTTGCATTATGAAAACTATCTTGAAAGATTAGTGGAGGTTTTAGAAAGAGAAGCCGAGTGTGGCTCGATTTATTCAGACTATCTACAAATTGATCAAAATACTACTATTATTAAAAAGGTAAGCAAAGGCATCTATACATTAAATGGGGAAACGAATTATGGTCCATCTTTCTTATATAGATTTGAAGCAATCAATCGAGTTGGCTTTTTTGATGAAAACCTTTTCGGTATCGAAGATCGAGATTATTCTATTCGCATGGCTGCTACAGCACCTGTGTTCTGGCTACCGGAAGTTCTCTACGAATACAGGATTCATCAACAGTCTTTGACAGGAAAGTATGTTAACAAGGAAATTGACTTTACCCCGGTTATTCAAGCATTCTCTGATAAATGGAAATGGCTTCGTCAATACCCGCACTCCGAGGCTGTGTCTCTGGAAAGAGATGAAATTGTCTATGGACAAAGAAAAATTCTTCCTGTCAATATGGATTGTACTGTAAATAGTACTATGAATAAAAATTTGAATTTTGATCCAATCTTTTTAGGAAAATTCCTCTTTTCAGTTTATCGGTGTTTTGCCCAGGTAGATATCAATCATTTTTTGCATGATATGCTGATTTTAAGAGCTGAACTGCAGTTCTTTTGTATTAGGAATGATAATAAGATCACACAAGCGTTGACAGTTCATTCCGTAAAAGAGCCTTGGGATGAAAAGGAGCTTACCTGGTCTAACATGCCTGAAACCGAAAGTGAGTCTATCGATGAAGTCCTAGCCAATAACATTTATAACTGGGTTAGCTTTGATATAACTGGTTTAGTACAAAGTTGGGCTGATAGGAGTATAGCAAATTATGGGGTATGCTTAAGAATGAAAGATGAAGAACAGGGAGAAATTGTGGCAGGTGTAAACCGTCATGGTATTAATACGATGGCCCACCCCAGATTAGTTGTTGAATACACAGGAAAGAACAGGTGTTTGACATGCTGATTATTTACCCCCCAACTGTCCATTGGGATTTTATGATAGCCAGGCCACAGCAACTTATGTCAGCATTTTCCGAACAGGGCGATGCCGTTATTTTTTGTGAACCTGGTACCCACCAAGAAAAAAAGATGAAAAAAATTAAAGACGGACTTTGGCTAGATTATGGTGCTCCACTGCATCAATGGGCGGCATTGACCAAAGAGACGAAACGGGTACTCTGGATCTCTTACCCCGGAAATGTGTCCAAAATTGGAAACTATGACGAAGATATTATCGTTTATGATGTCCTCGATTATCCGGATGATGATTTTGCAACCTGGAAGCCTTATGTACAGGAGCTGTTAGAAAAGTGCCAGATCGTACTTACCGTTTCGAAACCTTTATTTAATCATTTTAAAGAGCTTCATCCTAATGTTCACTTGGTTCGCAATGCCGTAGATTACAATTTTTTTGCTAATGTTACCGCTGACGACGCACCCATGGATATAAAACAAATTTGCAAGCCTATTGTAGGATTTTATGGTGCCTTGGCCCCTTGGGTTGATTGGCAGTTAATTGAAGAATTGGCAGTTAGAAATCCCTCTATTTCCTTTGTTTTGATAGGCCCAACCATTGCCATGAAGACGGATAGTCTACCCAAGAGGCCTAATATCTTTTTTTTAGGGCATAAACCCTATGAGCAGTTGCCGAAATATGCAGTGCACTTTGATGTTTGCATGTTTCCCTTTAAGAAGACAAGAATGACATCCTATGTTAACCCTGTTAAAATCTATGAATATCTTGCCCTGGGTAAGCCGGTGGTTGCTACAGACTTGCCGGAGATCCTGGAGCTATCACCGCATATTTATGCTGCCGGAAATAGGGAAGAGTTTCATGGTTACCTAGTGGGATGTTTAAATAATTATGATAACAATTCCGTTGAATCCCGTAAAAAATTTGCCTTAGAAAATACATGGGCGGAAAGAGTGAAACAGATAAAGAGGATTATCGAAGGTTATTAATCCTCTGGGAAATAAATTGGTATTTGATAGGGTAAAGGATACTCGAACTAGCTAGTCGGTTCGGGTATCCTTTCTATTTTGATACCGGAATATTCATCATTAATGCCGCCGTGTTCTATAAAGAGGGCGCAGTTAGTAAGTCATCCATATAAATGGAAAACAATGGCTTTTATTAAACCGTCGTTATTTTTGTTCCATTGCAAACCCGCAAGAGTCGCATAAAAGCGCAATCGGCAGACAGCAAAGTGCACTGTCTGCCGATACATACCGCCTATTCTTCCACGGTTTACAAAATGTCCCTATGAAACCGTGGAAGGACGGTTTATTTTTTTGCGTTAAACACTTCTACTCAATTGTAACCCCAGCGCTGGCATTACCTGTGAGTGTCGAAATCAGGCCAATGCCGCCTGTCACTTCGGAATAGAAGACCAACAACAGCCGTGTGCCTGCCGTCACCGGTATCGATAACCCGGTGTTGATGCCGCTGGCAATATCCCCAATAGAGATAACACCGGAATAGCCAGGAGACAAGGCGACCAGCGCACCAGGAACAGCAGTGAAGGTATCATCCGGCGTTGTGGACTGGAACAGCTGTGCGCTTACGGTGACCGTGGAACCAACGATTGCCGTCGCCAGCGTAGTGCTAAAGTAGGCGGCCAGAGACGTAATAACGCCATCACGCGGCATCGAGAACGCTAGGTTGAGCAGGGTGCTGGTATCAATGGTACCACCGAGGATGCTCACGCCCGGTACTGAGTCGCCAAAGCCCACGAGTGAGGTGGTTCCAATCAAGCCTGCTGCAGTTGTTACCAAAACAGCGGGAGTACCCGAGGAGAACGGAATGATCGCTCCTGGGCCCGTTGCTCCAGTGGGACCAGTAGGCCCAGCCAGTCCGGTCGGTCCAGAAAGTCCGATAGGTCCAGTGTCGCCGATAGGTCCGGTAGGTCCAGTGGGTCCAGTGTCACCAGTGGGTCCGATAGGTCCGGTAGGCCCAGTGTCACCAGTAGGTCCGATAGGTCCAGTGGGCCCAGTGTCACCAGTGGGTCCGATAGGTCCAGTGGGTCCAGTGTCACCAGTGGGTCCGATAGGTCCGGTAGGCCCAGTGTCACCAGTAGGTCCGATAGGTCCGGTAGGCCCAGTGTCACCAGTAGGTCCGATAGGTCCGATAGCTCCAGTGGGACCGGTAGGTCCGATAGGTCCTATGGGTCCAGTGTCACCAGTAGGTCCGATAGGTCCGATAGCTCCAGTGGGACCGGTAGGTCCGGTAGGTCCTATGGGTCCAGTGTCACCAGTAGGTCCGATAGCTCCAGTGGGACCGGTAGGTCCGATCGGCCCAAGAGCTCCAGTGGGACCGGTGGGTCCAATAGGCCCGATAGGTCCGGTGGGCCCGGTGCTGCCAATAGGTCCGAGAGGTCCAGTGGGACCGGTAGGTCCAATAGGCCCGATAGGTCCGGTGGGCCCGGTGGGTCCGATAGGACCGATAGGTCCAAGAGGTCCGGTAGGCCCGGTGGGTCCGATAGGCCCGATAGGTCCAGTAGGTCCAGTGGGTCCAGTAGCTCCGCTTGGACCGTTGGAATAAGTTACAATAAGTCGTGGCCATAGATTGCTATCAGAATAATCACTACTGCGAAAAGCTGATAACGCAAGCTGATTTTCTAAGCCACGGATTTCCAGACCGAAATTAGGGTAATCTCCATTGATCCAGCCGTTAACTAATTCTGTTACATCAATATCCATGAAATGGAATATTTGGTCGTCGGCGAAGTTATAGAAATTACCTGTGTAAGAGCTGAGAGGCCTGTTGTTCCAGGTCACAGTATTTTGGTTGAAGGGAGTGTTAACCCGGTAGATGTATATTGGTTGAACACCTGGTATATCCTTTCTATACATATAGAGTCTTAAAAAAGCATTGTTCAGAACATTACCGGCGGGTATGATGGGTGTAGGGAATTGTATTAGGCTTCTGTATATGTCGTCAAGCCTGGTAAAACTACCAATATACAGTGCCACAACAGATCCAAAATTGGTTGTTGGGTAAGACTGTGCAATATAGGCGTCCCCAATTGGTACTAATGAAATCGTTGGCAACTTATAATCAACCCCTCTTCTAAATTAGCTAGCTAGCTTACTCTAAAATATTCCATAGGGCTGGAAAATGTTACATTTTGTCAATCGATTTTCTAAAAGGCTATAAAGTCAATGGGGTAAAGGTCATTCATTCTTGATAAAGAGAAATTAAAGGGTACCTACAAAAGGGACGCAGCGAAACTAAAGTTTCGTTACGTCCCCCATTATTGGGGTTTGATAGTCGTTAATCTATCTACTGTTACATCACGGTTTTGAAAAACGTAGGTAATAATCTTTGATACTTTTGAAATTAGTCAACCCTACACCAAAAAGAGTATCCTTAATCTTGGTATAGAGGGGTTGGTCCGCTGCAGTACAAACAAGCTGTCCGCCTTCTTTTAACAAACCGTTCAGATTGATAAATAAATCTTCTATATTTTTCAACTGGTTGGACTCACTCTCAACGATAATATAATCATAGAGCCGACTGCCAAAATAGCTAAGTAAATTATCGGTTTCTGTATGAATGCAATATTCACATATAGTTTCAAGGTCGGTCAGATTTTTTTCTTGTTCTGAAAGATAGAAAATCCTTATATTCTGGCTGCCATGACTTTTGCAGGTATTTTTAATTTGCAGCAGTGTTGCACCATAAGATAAGCCGATACCTAATATATTGACATCATATTGTGGCTTATAATTCAGAAGATTTAATACGTTAAAGTCAATATAGCTGGCCTGCCAGGAATCAACACCAAATTTCTCAAAAAATAGAAGTCGGTTTCTTTGTGCAAGGTTATTTTTGGTATATTCGACATTGAATGTAATGGAGCCGAAATGATGAACAAAGGTATCCCTTGCTAAAATTAACCTATAGCCGGCTCTTCTTATACGAAAGCTGATGGCATCATCATCGTAGGCTCCTGGGTTAAAATCCTCATCAAAGCCGCCCATGGCTTTTTGTACATCTGTCCTGAAAAGACAGGTGTAGGTGACAAGTTTCAATCGCTCCTCCCACAGTCGGGGATTGCTGACGTTATACTCCTTTGCTCGCTGCTGCATTTCATCCATAGAATTATATTTTAAAACAACCTGCTGATTATTGGAGGATGCGTTGCACACTGGAACCACCATACCGATTTTGTCATCGGCTTCCATACAGGTTATTAGATTATCCAACCAGTTATAGGTAACAATAATATCATTACTTAGATTCAAAGTGTATTTGCCCTGAGCTATACGAAAGCCGCAGTTGACAGCCTTATCCACACCAATATTTTTTGGAAAGCTAATCTTGATTGTGTTGGGTAAGCTGTTAAAATATTCCTCTGTACCATCTGTTGAGCCATTATTGATGGTTATCAACTCAAAATCAATATGGGAAGTATACTTAAAAAGGCTGTCAATGCATTGTTTTGTATAATCGAGATGATTATAAGCAAGTACAACAATGCTAACAACAGGCGAGTGCACTTCTTTGGCATTGGTATCCATGTCTATATCTTCGCCTTTCTGTTTTTGATTCGTGTCATTTATAGGGGGCCATAAAGCTATCTATGATATGGCTGATATAATCAAGCCTTACTTCATCAATTCCAGGATAAACGCCGATAAAAAAGGTGTTTTGCAGTACCTTTTCCGTGTGCTCCAGCCCGCCGGCAACCCGGTGCTTGATAGTACGGTAGGCGGGATGTTTTAAGATATTGCCGGCAAACAGCATTCTGGTTTCTACCTGTTTTTTTTCTAGAAAAGTTACGATCTCTCTGCGTGAAAAAGGAGCTTGTTCCTTTACTGTCAGGGGCAGCGCAAACCAGGAGGGCTTAGCCTTTGGCAGTGACCTAGGAAGTATCAAATGCTCCTCATATTTTTTTAAGGCATTATATAAAAACTGGAAGTTCTTTTGTCGCCGGGCGCTGAAGGAGGGCAGTTTTTTAAGCTGCTCAATTCCCATGGCACATTGAATATCCAGCGGTTTTAGATTGTACCCAATGTTGTTGTAAACGTATTTGTGGTCATAGCCATAGGGCAGGCTCTCATAGGTGTGGTCAAATCGATGGCCACAGGCACCGTTTGGATTTGCTTCTCCTGTTTGACAATAGCAAGCTCTACCCCAATCTCGGATAGATAAAGCCTGCCGATATAAAGCAACATTATTTGTTAGAAGCGCCCCGCCTTCACCCATTGAGATATGATGGGCTGCATAAAAACTGTAGGTGGAAAGATCTCCAAAGGTGCCGCACAGCTTACCGTCGTAATAGGAGTCAAGTGCATCGCAGGTGTCCTCAATCACATAAAGATTGTATTGCTTGGCAAAATCCATAATGACATCCATCTGGGCAGGATTGCCCAGGGTATGGGCAAACATGATGGCTCGCGTTCTGGGAGATCTAGCTTCCTCAAGTTTGGCTGCATTTATATTGTAGGTTCCTTCCTCGGTATCGACAAATACAGGTGTCAATCCATTCTGAAGAATGGGATTTAGCGTGGTGGGGAAAGTCTGAGCGGTGGTGATAACTTCATCCCCGGCTTGCAAGGGATGAGGTAAATTAGCTGAGCAAAGAGAACTTACGGCCACCAGATTGGCTGATGATCCCGAGTTGACTAGCACACCATATTTCATGCCCATAAAGGATAAAAAATCCCCTATAAATTCTTTGCCTTTAACTCCCAGGGTAAGCCAAAAATCCAGCACACTATCCACCATGGCCTGCATTTCCTTTTCATTAAATACCCTACCGGCATAGTGTACCTTGGTTTCACCCGGAATGAAGCTCCGGCTGCTTTCTCTGAGCCGATAAAGTTGAGCTACTTTTTCCAGAATTTCTGCTCTTACTTGCTGCTCTGTGTTCATTTTACCCTCCCGTATTTTTATGAATGAGGCTGAGTAAGCTTTGACAAACAAACTCAATATCCGCCTCATCCAAATTGGCCGCTGAAGGAAGTGAAATTCCTCTTTGCTCCACGTTTTTTGCTACCGGATTCTCAAACCTTTGCTCAAACACAGGAAAACAACTCATTCTAGGAAACCCCGGCCTGGCATGAATGTTCAATTGCTTTAGTCCTGCCAAAATGTCATCCCGATTTGCTGTGATACGGGAGTCAAGCAAAAGGGAAGGGTAGCAATAATTGCTTTGGCAGCCCGGTTTTTCCTTGATTATTTTGATACCTGCCACGTCTTTGAGACGTTGGTCATAATAAGTAAAGAGCTGCCTTTTTTTGGCCAATAATTCATCGACCCGCTCGAGTTGGGCCAGGGCAAGGGCAGCTGTTACGTTATTGATAGTATATTGATATCCCAGCAGATCCGACCAAAAAACCGCCTTGCGGTCGGTTCTACCCATGGATGCCAGCAGACTGGCCTTTTGGTAAATTTCTTCATTATTAGTAAGCAGCATACCGCCTTCACCGCTGACTGTCATTTTTGCCCCTTGAAAACTAAAACAGGCAACATCGCCAAAGCTGCCCACAGGTTTTCCTTTGTATGTGGCACCAATGGCCGGGGCGGCATCTTCAATGACAAATAAACCGTATTCCGCGGCAATTTTTAGTATTTCATCCATTTCGGCGGGGTGCCCGAAGGTGTGTACCAACATAATGGCTTTGGTTTTGGTGGTAATCGCCTGACGGATGCAATGGGGATCAATGGTCCAGGTATCAGGGTCAATATCCACAAAAACACAGGTTGCACCGGTATAAGCAATGGCATAGGCAGTGGCAACCCAACTGAAATCCGTAACAATTACCTCATCACCCGGTTTCAATCCCAAAGCCTGGGCTGCCAGATGCAATGCCAAGGTGCAGCAATGGGTTGCCACCGCATATTTTACACCGACATAGTCGGCACAGGCTTTTTCCAGTCTTTTGATGTATTGGTCATAATTTTCATACCAGCCATGGTTCACCGCATCCATCACATAAGAAACTTCTTTAGCAGTAATGGATGGTCCGGCAAAGCTGATTTTTTTGTTCATTGTCTTGCCACCCCTTCCGAAAAGCTTATAGGAATCGTTTTATCCTTTGTAGTCTTTCACAGGCTTCATCCAGCACTTTATCGTCTTTGGCAAAGCAAAACCGCAGTAAGTTTTTACCGCCTTCTCGGTGATAAAAGGCCTCTCCCGGGACCGCAGCCACACCCGTTTTATCTAACAAATAGATAGCTTTTTCCTTGCTGGTAACTCCTGGCAAAGCGCTTGTGTCCGCTAAGACATAATAGGCACCTTGGGGTACATAGGGTGGCAAAGCGGCTTCCTGAAGGGCTTTGCAGAGATCATTTCGCTTTTGTTCATAGGCTGTGCCAAGGGAGTGATAAAAACTATCCGGCAAAGTGTGGACGGCTTTACCCACAGCTGCCTGCAGGGGTGAGGGAGCACAGACATAAACCAAATCATGAACGTAGCCTATCTGCCGGGCAAATTCCTCGTTACAGGCACAATAACCGATTCGCCAGCCTGTGATGCTAAAGGTTTTGGAGTAGCCGGAGATTGTAATGACACGATCTTTGGCAGTTGGCAAGGAGCCGGGGCTGCTATGAGACAGTCCATCATAAAGGATATATTCATAGATCTCATCGGTAAAAATAAACAGGTGATGCCGCGTACAGATATCCGCCAATACCTCCAACTCCCGGCGTGAAAAAACCTTGCCGGAAGGATTTGCCGGAGTGTTGATTAGAATGCCCTTGGTCTTTGGCGTAATTAGATGTTCAAGCTCAGCGGCATTAAATTCCCAGCAGGGAGGCGTTAAGGTCGCATAGACCGGAGTGATATCCAAGGCCAAGAGCGTGTACTCGTGATAACCATAGAATGGTTCAAAGAGAATAACTTCATCTCCGGGATTAAGAAGTGCCAGGCAGGCACAATAAAAGGCTCCTGTTGAACCGGCGGTGACGATGATTTCCTTGCGGGGGTCTGCCTGGATAGAATTATAATGTAGAAGTTTTTCTGAGATGGCCTCTCGCAGCTCGGATAAACCATCATAGCGGGTGTAGTGATTAAGGCCATCATCGATGGCAGTTTTAGCCGCCGTGCTCAGAATTGGCGGCAGTGGTAAGTCGCAAATACCTTGGGATAGGTTGATGCCGCCTGTTTTTTCACATTCAATAGACATATCCCGTATATCTAAACAGGTCAGATGGCGGAGCCTTTGGTTGAGGTTGCCTTCCAACAGAATGCCTCCTCTCACATTTTAGGAAACCATTGGGCGTTTTGTTCTTTCCACTGGTCGATAGTAAGCTGCATTTGCGTGTAACACTTTCGGGTAACGGGTTGACCGGCTAATTCTCTTGTCTCAAGCGGTATATCCTTCACCTTGCAAAAGCTGTTTTTGCTGTAAAAGGAAATGGCTTTTTCATTGTCAGAAAGCACACGCAGCGTCACTTGTTGCAGTTTCAACTCCGTCATGCCCCAGTAAATCAATGCGTTCATAGCAAAAGTCATCATGCCGCCATAGCCTGTTTTTTCGCCCCGCACCACGGCATCAAGCTCACAGCTTTTTTGTGCATAATCAAATGAAGAAAAGCCGATATGTCCGACTTTGGTGCCGTCGTTGGCGATAATGAGAAACAAAATTCGATCATTTCTGGCTATGATCAGATCGTTAAGCCATTTTTCGGTGCTCTCCGCTGTGGCTACAAATTGCCCAGGCGACATGTGGGCATTTTCATTGCGCCAGCGTGCCAAAGTATCTGCACAGTCAGGGATGGTAATAGCGTAATTAGAGGTGATGGGTCTTAGATAGCCAACCCTGGTCAATTGGGGGGTATCAATGGGGATACACTGTAAAGGCTCCCAGGCATGTTTGCATTTGAACTTATTCAGTGTGTTAATAACATGGTTTTGATAAGCGTTCGGCATGATTTCCCCCCTCTTAGGCCTGGCTGTCTGTTTTATCGCTGCCGATGGGCTTGACAAGCATATTGCCGGCGAGTTCATCACGGGGCAGCAGAGGCTCCTGATCTTCAATGGGACGGTTGATCGCAAGCTTTGGGTAGACATAAGTGGATTGTGGCAGTTGAATTTCGATAAGGATCGGCTCGTCAGAGGACAGAAGGGGCTTTAGGCTGGACAGTTCGTGACTATCTTTGATATTTACCGTTCTAATACCATAGGCTGCTGCTATTTTACAAAAATCCGGTGCTTCGTAGTCCTTGATCGTGGCGTTATACCTGCCCTCAAAATACATCTCTTGAAAATGTCTGATCATGCCCAGGCTGTGATTATTCATCACAATGATTTTAACGGGAATGCGATTTCTTTTAAGTAGGGCCAGCTCCTGTATATTCATTTGCAGCCCGCCATCTCCGGCAATGGCCAGCACCTTTCCCCTCTGCGGGTTTTGGTAGTAAGCCCCGATTGCCACCGGTAAAGAAAAGCCCATGGCACCCATGCCGCCGGAAATCAGCAGACGCTGGTCTTGACTAATTTGCATGGATTGCGCCGCCCACATCTGATTTTGCCCCACATCCAGGCAGATAACATCATCTACCGCTGTTATCTTGGAGAGTTCCGACATGATAAAATTAGGGTCTGATATATGGTTAGCTCCGACAGAAGGATATTTCTGTCGATAGGTTCGCGCTTGCTCAAGCCACGAACTGTAAGCAGGGTTGTTCAGTTGACTAATCTTTTCATTTAGGGCGTGCAGGAAATAACCAATGTCTGCATGAACGGCATATTCGTCCTTTTTTATCTTTTTGTCTAATTCGTTTCTATCAATGTCAACCCTCACAAGCTTTGCTTCACGGGCAAAGGTGCTTGCTGTACCGGTCTGCCTTGAATCAAGCCTGGTACCCAGGGCAAGAATGAAATCACTGTTGGCAATGGTCAAATTTGCGTAACGATTGCCGTAGGCACCAATCATGCCGAAATAATTATCGTTTGTATTATCGTATACATCGCGCCCCATCAGTGAACAGACAATCGGTATTTCCAACTGTTTTGCCATTTGATTGAAAAGCTTCTGGGCACTGGAGAGCCGAACCCCGCCGCCAACTAATATCACTGGCCGTTGGGCCTTCCCCAGCAATTCCATGATGTGAGCAAGGGAGAAATCCGCCACCCTATCTTCAGGTTTCTCAGGATAGCCGCACAGACAGTTGTCATCCACATTGGCCCGCTGAATATCCATAGGGATATCGAGTAAGACTGGGCCTTTTCTACCGGAGGTAGCTATGGATATTGCTTTTTCCAGCTCGTATCTTATCTGCAGGGGATCGATGATCCGAACAGCATATTTGGTGATGGGCTTCACGATACTAACAATATCGGTTTCCTGGAAGCCTAGCTGCCGTACTGGCAAGGCTCCCTTATATTCATAGGTATTCACTTGCCCGGTTAGGTAAAGGCAGGGAATAGAATCAAAATAAGCACTGCCGATACCGGTTAACAGATTGGTAGCCCCCGGTCCACTGGTGGCAATGGCTACACCAAGGTCATTTTTTCTTCTGGCATAGCCTTCCGCAGCAAAGGCAGCTCCTTGTTCATGATAAGTGCCGATAAAATGTAGGTCCTGCCTCTGGTATAAGGAGTCAATCAGATGAGTAATCGCTCCGCCTGCATAGCCAAAAACATGTGTGCAGCCTCGTTCTGCCAGAAAGCCAGCAATATAGTCTGATAATTTCATAGGCACTGTGTCCCTCCGCTCTCGCCTTAGGTCATACAATATTCAGCTATTTGCTCCTTGCATAGCTGATAAATGTCCTTTTGGGCATCGTTTTTGTACCATGCTAGGGTATAATCTAAGGCTTTATGCAAAGTAAGGCGGGGCTGCCAGCCCAATAGGGTTTTCGCCTTGGTACAGTCCAGGCTTAATAAAACAGCTTCATGCAAAGCTGCTTGATTGGAACAATCCACCCATAGGCCGCTGCCCCAAAGTGCAATAACCTGTTCGACCACCTTTTTTACCGGAGCCACAGAATCAAAATCTGGTCCAAAGTTCCAGGCACCGCTGTATCGAGAACCGTCTTTAAACATCTTGGCTGCCAATAGCAGATAGCCATAAAGTGGTTCCAAGACATGCTGCCAGGGACGAATAGAATTTGGGTTTCTGATTTCAATGGTTTTTTGTGACTGTAATGCTCTAATGCAATCGGGAAGCAGTCTGCAATCAGACCAATCGCCGCCGCCAATGACATTGCCAGCTCGAACGGAAGCCAGGGATTTTTCCTGCTCGCCGCCTGAATCTGTGCTAAAGTAGGCTTTTCGATAAGAAGCCGTGACAATTTCCGCACAGCCCTTGCTGGCGCTGTAGGGGTCATAACCGCCTAGTGGATCCTTCTCCCTGTAGCCCCAAAGCTGTTCTCGATTTTCATAACATTTATCGGAGGTAATGATGACTCCTGTTTTAACTGTAGAGGAGGTTCGAATATTCTCCAAAACATGGACGGTACCCATCACGTTAGTTTCAAAGGTTAGCACGGGCATTTTGTAAGAGTGCCGGACAATTGGCTGGGCTGCCAAGTGAAATACGATTTCCGGTTGGTAGGTAGTGAAGACTTGCTTCAATTTAGAGGCATCCAGGATATTGCCACGAATGTCAACCATTTTATCCGGCAGCCCGGAAAGAATAAAATTATCTTGCTGGGAAACAGGATCAAGTGCATAGCCAATGACGTTAGCACCCATTAAATGAAGCCAGAGTGACAACCAGGAACCCTTAAAGCCGGTATGGCCTGTTACCAGGACAGTCCTGCCTCGGTAGATGCCATCAAACATTTCAGGAAAATTTAATCCCACAGTTTCCATGGAGTTTCTCCTGTTCGCCAAAGTTCATTGACTCTTTCAACATCTTTATGGGTGTCTATGGCGGTCCAAAATCCGTTGTGTTTGTATACGGCAAGTTGTGCATCTGCGGCAAGCCGGTGCAGAGGTTCCTGCTCAAAGGCACAATCCTTCTCAGGCAAATAATCAAATATTTTTCGATTTAAAACCATAAAGCCGCCATTGATGAGGTCATCTAAAATTGGCTTTTCTTTAAAGGCTGTGACAATGCTGTTTTTGGTTTCAATTACCCCAAAGGGAGAAATGGGGTGAACGCCAGTTAGCGTTGCAAGTTTGCCTGTTTGCTGATGATAAGCCCATAGTTCTTTAATATTGACATTACTCAGCCCGTCACCGTAGGTAAGCATAAAATTTTCATCGTGAATATATTTCTTGATCCGCTTGATCCGTCCGCCCGTGAGGGTCTCAGGTCCGGTATCGACAAGGGTCACGTTCCAATCCTCTTTTGCTGTGGTATGAAACTGTATGCTGGCATGAGAGGTAGTTTTTACTGTAAAGTCATTGTTACGCCAACTCATTTCCATGAAATACCGTTTAATCATGTCGCCTTTATAGCCCACACATAATATAAAGTCATGGAAACCATAGTGAGAATAAATCTTCATAATATGCCAAATAATCGGATTGTCTCCCACTTCAACCAAAGGTTTGGGGCGGAATTCTGTTTCCTCCCGCATACGTGTACCTTTTCCTCCACAAAGAATAACTATTTTCATTAAAACACCTACTTTGCTCTTGCCTGTGGTCATAATTCATCGTGACAATTACGTTCACCCTGTAGTTTATGCTGCCGGCAGGGGATTGGTTACGTTGAAGGAGTTTTTTTAAATAGAACAAGCCTTGTGGATGTTAACAAGGCTTGTTCAGGGGTAATTTTTTATGGCGTTTTGGCTTTGGCTTGAATAAGTGCTAAATTATCCTTTAGTCTCTCGTTATGGGGAGACAATTCTACCGCGATCTTGATCCAGGCATAGGATTTGTCAAACATGCCTAACTCATAGCAGCTTAAAGCTCCCAGATCATAAATCGTGGCATCCCAGGCGAAAGCCTGATTGACATAACAATCTGATCGTTCTTTTATCTTTAGTGTTTCTTCCGCCATATGATAAACGGTTGGCCAGTCCCGTTTGGTATAGGCAAGCTTGGCTAGCTCCACGTAAGGTTCCCGTAAATGGGGTGCCTCGGCAATGGCCCGATAGAACCAGCTTTTAGCTTCCCTGTAATCTCCCTTTTCCTGATAGGCTTTGGCGATGTATCGCATAGAGGCGGAGCGTTCCTCTTTCCACTGGGACCGGGGCAGGGCTAAATGTTTTTTTAGAGTTTCAATACATTTATCCCATCTACCGTAATACATATATTCCCGCCCGAGATAATGCATATCCCGATCATCATCCGGAGCTTCCTGAACGGCCAGTTTCAACAAAGGAAGATAGGTTCCCCTGGATTTAACAGGATCTGGATAGTGATTTAGCTGAATCGTCTCCTCCCAGGCCCAGCAGACAGGCTCTGGTCCATAATAGTTTAATATTTCATGGACCGGATGAACCCAGCGAAATCCATGCCTGCGATGAATTTTTTGATACCAAAAAGTGACTCCCCGAGAACCATCTGGATTAAAACTCCAGGTGTATTTATATTTTAACTGGGTCGTTTGAGGTGTCCAAACCTTTTCTATTTTTTTCCGCCAACCAGGTTCTAGGATTTCATCCAAGTCTGTGCAAACACAAACATCCATGTCGGCCGGAACAAAATGTAAGGAAATATTTCTTGCCACATCGAACCGCCAGGGATCGACTTTTACAATATGGACAATGGCACCCCTGGCCCGTAGTTTTTCAACAGTGCTGTCCGTGGAACCAGTATCCGTGACAACGATCATATCGGCTTCCTGCATGGAATCCAACCAACGGTCAACAAAATGTTCTTCATTTTTACAAATGGCGTAAACGGCAATTTTTAGTTTAGTCACGTGGAATCCCTTCTTTTTTGGATTTAATGATCTTCAAATTGTTTTTTAACCGTTCGTCATGGGGGGACATTTCTATCGCAATTTTTGCCCACTCATAGGATTTGTCAAGCATACCCAATTCGTAGCAACTTAAAGCTCCCAGATCGTAAATCGTAGCATCCCAGGCAAAGCCTTCATGAATATAACTCGTTGGCCGTTCTTTTATCTTTAATGTTTCCTCAGCCATATGATAGACTGTTGGCCAATCCCGTTCCAGGTAGGCAAGTTTGGCTAACTCCACATGGGGCTCTCGTAAATGGGGTGCCTCGGCAAGGGCTTTATATAACCACTTCTTAGCCTCTTTGGGATTCCCTTTGGCCTTATAGGCTCTGGCGATAAAGCGCATGGAGGCGCAGCGCTCATCCTTCCACTGGGCCTGTGGCATGGTTAAATGTTTTGTCAGAGTTGCAATGCATTTATCCCACATGCCATAGTACATATATTCCCGTCCGAGATAATGCATATTACGGTCATCATTCGGGTCCTCCCGGGCGGAAAGCTCTAATAAAGGAAGATATTGTCCCCTGGATTTAGCAATATCGGGGTGGTGATTTACTTGAATGTTCGGCTCCCAGGTAACATGGACAGGTTCTTCTCCATAATATTCCAACACCTCGTGAACTGGATGGATCCATCTGAAGCCGTGTCTGCGATGAATTTTTTCTTTCCAAAAAGTAAGTCCCCGGGAACCATCCGGATTAAAATTACTGGTAAACATATATTGTAATCGGGTTGTTTGAGGTGTCCAAACCTTTTCTAATTTTTCTCGCCAGCCAGGTTCGATTACCTCATCCAAATCGGTGCAAACACAAACATCGGTATCGCCCGGAACAAGCTGCAAGGAAATATTTCTAGCCACATCGAATCGCCAGGGATCGACTTTTATTTGATGTACAATGGCCCCCCTAGCTCTTAATTTTTCAACGGTCTGGTCGGTGGAACCGGTATCCGCAACAATTACCAGATCGGCATCCTGCATGGAATCCATCCAACGGTCAACGAAATGTTCTTCGTTTTTACAAATGGCGTAAACAGCGATTTTTAATTTACTCAAAATGTATCCCTTCTTTTTTAGCAAGTTCCAGAAGTTTGGTGCTCCATTGATCAAATTCTTGATTCCAAGCCGCGGGGTTATAATGATAATCAGTTACTTTATTGGTTAATTTTTTACACTCTTGGAAAGTAAAATAAGCTTCTATATTTCTACCCAATTGGTGCAAATAGAGAGCTTTTTCAAAGTAGAGTTCTCTGCGATCCGGCTTATGAATAATGGCATTATTTAGGTTTAATAAGGCTACGTCAGTTTGATCTTGCGCTTTATAAACAAGATATTTCTGTTGATAAAGATAGGCTTTGTCACTGTTATTGAGAGTTAGTGCGATATCAAGAGCCTGTAAAGCTGCTTCAGGCTTGCCAATCAACAAGTATTCAGATGCCAGAGAGCTCCAGGATTGCCAAACATCTTTCCTTTCTTTTACGGACTGTTCTAATAGGGGCAGATAATTTACGTGAACCTTATCGTGGACCGGTTTTTGATAGACCCAAAAATCCGGCAGCTTTTTTACATTTTCTTGCTTGTTATATTCTAATATTTCATGGATTGGAAGTTTCCAGGTGTAGCCGGTTCGTATGTGAATTTGCTGGTGCCAATCTTCTAAGTAATCTTCTCCTGGCAGAATGGTTTTATATCTATGACTATATTTTGTATAGCCGAACTCCCATTGGTCTATTAAATGCTCCTGCCAATTATCCATGAGGTACTCGGTCATATCTAGAGAAATGCAAATGTCTATGTCTGGGTTGATTAAGGCAAGGGCCGTATTTCTGGCGTCATCAAACCGCCAGGGGGAAACGCAAATAGAGCAAACTTTTAGATTGACATGAGGATGGTCTTTTTTAAATTGATTGATGATTTGATTGGTGTGATCAGTCGAACCTGTATCACAGAGAACGATTTCATCAGCGGTTTGAACGGAATTGAAAAATCTTTCTATTACCTCTTCTTCATCTTTATAAATACCGTATACCGCGATAGAAGGCTTGTTTGCTTCAATGACTTCCTGAAGAGAATGAAGCTGCGGGTTCACTCCGATGTAAACTCCTAGTTCATTTTCTTGCCGGTGTAATACAAGGTTATCAAAGGTGGCCAGAACTTCTTCATGGGACCAATCATTCTTTTGCTGTTTCTCGTCGGGATTATCGCGACTGGGGTCTTGGGGGTGCTGGATAAGGGGGATGCTGAGTATGACAAAATGGCTGGCAGCGACTAGCTTTCTATAAACTTCAACAGCTTCTTCTTTGCTCATGTACTCTAAAACGTTTCCCAAAAGGGTAATACCATAGGTTGTATCAGGAGTAAATTGTCGAACATCAATATGAAGAATAGCATTGTATTTATTCTCCAAATGGAATTCGGAAAGATAGGGTTCCCACACTTCCAAAGCCGTAAATTCAGTGCCCGGTAATTTCGATCTTAATAGATCGGAATAGGTTCCTGAGCCGGCACCAACGTCTAAAATGGAATTATCTTGACATTTTTTAATAAGTCTTTTTGCTAGACGCTCAATCCACGCCTTTCCTGCCTGTGTACTGTAGGGCATATGATCTCTCCTTTGGATGTTTGATTACCAATTAGAAAATTTTAGTAACGCTCTTTACAGTTGGCTGACTACTATACGTAAAATATTCCAAGGTTACGTAAAACGTGACATTAAATCTAAGAGTTGCCGTCCGGCTCCTATACGAAACGACTTCTGGCTGATTTTAAAGATTATTACAATATGAGTAATAAAAGTAATAATAGAAAATGATCTATAACTTTTTTTCATTTAACATCCAGTAGTAAGTGTGCTATTGTTTAAAAAGTGTTAAGCTTTTCCTTTGATGGAAAAGACAAGCAGAGGAGGTTGTTTATGAAGAAATTCAAGTTCTTGCTAGTTAGCCTACTTGTACTACTGGTATTGGCAGGTTGTGGTCAGACCAGTGAGGCGCCTAAGTCGGAGCCAGCGAAAGAAACCGCTGCCAAAGACCAATCGATTAAACTGGGGGGATCCAGTACCTTAGCTCCGGTTATTGCTAAATGTGCTGATGACTTTACAGAACAGTATAAAACTTGGAATAAAGTAGATCCCCAATTACCGGAAGAACCCATTGTTATCTTTGTTTCCACCGGTGGTTCGGGCTTTGGTGTTAAATCTGCCCTAGATGGCACGGTAAACATCGGCTTGGTTTCCCGGGAAATGAAGGAAGAGGAAAAAGCAAAAATGCCGAATGGCAAAATCATTAAATTAGGCTCTGATGCCTTAGCCATCGCTGTTAATCCCCAAAACCCGGTTGTACAAGTAAAACCCAACCTAACAACCGATGAAGTAAAGCGTATTTTTGCAGGGGAAATCAAAACCTGGCAAGAGTTGGATGCTAAATTGCCAAATCGCCCCACCGTGCTAGCCATTCGTGACCTTGGTGGTGGTGCCAGCCAGGTCTTTGACGAGCTAGTGATGAAAAAGACGCCGGTAGCCAAAGAAGCCATTCAATTACCTTCTATGGGTGCCCTAGCTGGTAAAGTAGCTGAAAATGCCGATGCCATTGGCTATGTATCCACTGGTTTGATAAAGCAGAACGAAGGTAAAATTTCAGCCTTAAATATTGATGATGTAACTCCCACCAACGAGAATATTGCCAGCGGTCAATATAAGATTGCCCGTCCATTACTTTTGGTTACCAAAGAACAGCCGGATCAAAAACAACAGTTATTCATAGATTACCTCTTGTCCGAAAAGGGGTTGAAAGTAGTCGAGGAGATGGGATTTGTTCCTACTGCCAAATAGGGAGATGAACGTGGGTAGTTGAATTATTCAACTACCCATAGATATTTTATAGGTGTGTGAAATGATGCAAGAAAGAATGGGTACTATTTGCTTGCTCGTTGCCGGGTGTTCAACTCTGCTGCTGATTTCGGTACTTCTCTTTATGGTCTTGGAAAGTTGGCCGGTTTGGTCAGCAGTGAGCCCGCTGGCTTTTATCTTGGGAACCGACTGGAATCCTTTAGCGGAACCTCTGCAATTAGGGATTGGCACCATGATTTTAAGTACTCTGTGGACCGCTCTGGGAGCGTTATTGCTGGCAGTCCCCCTGGGGCTTTGTTGCGCTATTTTTTTGGCGGAGTTTGCTCCTCAATGGATGGCTAACATCCTAAGACCGGTATTAAATCTGTTAACGGGTATTCCCTCAGTGGTCTATGGTTTTTTAGGTGCCACGGTATTGGTGAAGTTTTTTGAGATTAACTTTGCCATGGCCAGTGGTGAATCACTCTTTTGTGCCTCCTTGGTACTCACCATTATGGTGCTGCCCTATATTATTAGCACCTCTGAGTCAGCTCTGCGGGCGATACCTCCAGAATACCGCCAGGTGTCCTTGGCCTTGGGAGTTTCTAAACCTTACCTAACCTTGCGTGTTCTTTTGCCTCTAGCTAAAAGAGGGCTATTGGGAGCAATCATTCTGAGTTTTGGTAGGGCAGCGGGGGAGACCATGGCCGTGTTAATGTTAGCGGGCAATACGATGGTACTGCCTACTTCCTGGTTTAGTAAGGGAGAACCGCTGCCGGCACTCATCGCTTTAGAACTGGGTACTTCAGAAGTAGGCAGTTTGCATTATCAAGGATTGTTTGCAGCTGGTTTGGTGCTGCTGCTCTTTGTGCTTGGTATGAACCTCTTGCTAGCCCTGTTTCGACGGGACCGCAGAAGTGGGGTGAGTTAACATGCTCCTGCGACGCTTGCTAGATACCCTTTGGCTGATAGCTTTTTGGTCCGCCGGGTTATTGCTGCTGCTAGTTCTTATAAGCATCCTCGGCTACCTGGTTTACCGGGGCCATTCCGTCATTAATCTTGAATTTCTCCTGGCTTCTCCTAAAGGATTGCCCCTGGGAGCGGAGGGGGGCATTCTCCCAGCTATTAAGGGAACCCTTTGCCTGGTACTGCTGGCGGTGGCTGCAGCTATTCTACCCGCCCTTGCTACGGCTGTTTATCTGGCCGAATATGCCCGGCAAGAGGGTATTCGTCAGGTGATTAATACGACGGTTCAGTGTATGGCTGGGTTACCTTCCATTGTCACGGGGTTATTTTGTTATGCTTTGTTTGTAGTGCGTCTGGGTTTTGGTATCTCTCTGCTGGCAGGGGGCTTGGCTTTGGGCATGATGGTTTTTCCTGTAATCGTGGTTACAGCCAGGGATGCCTTGCTAGCGGTCAATAACCATTACCGTATGGTAGGGCTTTCCCTCGGAGTTTCCCGCTGGTATCTATTGATTCGGATATTATTACCACAGGCGGCAGCGGGTATCCTGGGTGGGATTTTATTGGCTATGGGTTATGCAGCCGGGGCCACAGCTCCTATTATGGTTACTGCCGCTGCCATAGCTACGCCTTCAGCGGGTAATTTATGGGAGCCGGTTATGGCATTACCCTATCATCTCTATATTTTATTCAGTCAGCAAGTTTCTTTGGACAAGGCCTACGGAACTGCCTTGGTTCTGGTTTCCCTGCTGCTGATCCTAAATATTATCGCCATGTGGCTAAGACATCGGAACGGAAGGTGAGTTTAAGATGTCCTTACAAATAGAAAATTTACAGGTTCGGTTTGGCAGCAGCCAGATATTAAAGGATATTCAGCTGTCTTTTAACGAACGAAAACTGTACGCCATTATTGGGCCGTCGGGCTGTGGGAAAACAACGCTCTTAAAGAGTCTTAACAGAACCTTAGAATTGGAAAGGGGCTATCTGATCAGCGGCAAGGTGAAGCTCTATGGGGAGGACATTTACGAACACAGAGATACTTCTTTGATCAGGCAAAGAATTGGCCTGGTTTTTCAAACCCCGGTGGCACTCCCTTTAAGTATTAAGGAAAATGTCCTTTTTGGTGTTCGCTATTTTGGCGAACGCAACAAAACAAAATTAAATGAAATATGTGAGAAGTGTTTACAGCAAGCGGGCCTGTGGGAAGAGGTAAAGGATAAATTAAATAACCCGGCTAAAGAATTATCCGGTGGTCAAATCCAACGGCTCTCCATAGCCCGTGTGCTGGCAGTCTCACCGGAGGTTCTATTGCTGGATGAACCCTGCTCTAATTTAGATCCGGCGGCCACACAGATGATTGAAGAGTTGTTGAAGGGATTGGCAAAACAGCTGACTATAATTCTGGTGACGCATAATCTCTTTCAGGCCAAAAGGGTTGCCGATGTTACTACCTTTCTACTAAACGGGCAAGTAGTAGAAGTAGGAGAAACAGAAACCTTATTTTTAAATCCGCAGAAACAAGAAACCAAAGACTTTATTTCGGGTCTAACCTATTAAGCTCAGGTTAAGACAGATATATAAAATTTTAAGGAACAATATCTTTTGAAATTGATGATAAATAACAGGGGTTTTCAATGGAATTTTATCACCCAAAATCATATAAAAACTATTTGCGAGAGATCGTTAGATGGTATGATGGTGTTAATTACGGCAGCAAACCTAAGACACTGGTCGCCCCTTATGCGGGGGCAGGGTTGCTTTATTCCAGGTAGTGAAAGTTTGGTGATTTACGATATATGGGGGGATTATCAATGATTTCTGTGGAAATACCGGGCTTGGGAGAAATACGGCTCCATTCTTTGGTTTTGGATTATAACGGAACCCTTGCTTTAGATGGGCACCTGGCAGAGGGAGTCTTAGAACGGTTAAATCTCTTAGCAAAGGAACTAAAGATTTATGTAATTACAGCGGATACCTTTGGGTTGGCTGCCGCAGAATGTAAGGGATTGAATGGGGAAGTGATGATTCTGCAAAATCCTCTAGGGGCACAGGAAAAGGAAGATTTTATAATGTCCCTGGGAGCGGAACAGGTGGCGGCTGTGGGCAATGGTGTCAACGACTGTCTGATGCTGAAGAAAGCTGCCTTAGGTATTGCCGTTATTGGCGACGAAGGGGCTTCTGTAAAGGCTGTTAATGCGGCGGACATTGTGGTGAAGGATATTCGGCAGGCACTGGAGCTTTTGCTTCATACGAAAAGATTGAAAGCAACCCTTAGAGGATAACACAATTTTCCAAAGCTTTTCAAAAAAACGCCTTCTCAATGGTGTGTTGAGAGGCGTTTTTTTAATCCCAAGGATGTTGGCAAGGAACGTTATGAGCAAAATAAAAAGGGTTAGCGGTAAGCCACAGGGAGTCAGCTGGTGACAATGAATTCTGGAAAAGCCACGGCATCGCCCAGTGTTTTAATGGTGTTATTGATTGCTCGTAGTTTTTCGTTGCTACCGAGTTGTTGGAACAGTAGGCCGTATAAATAATAAATATCCGTGTAGGAAGGATAGGCCTGGTAGCCCTTTTGCAGCAGGGTCTGCGCTTCGCTAAGGCGATTGTCCTTGAGTAGGCACCAGATTACCCATCTCAGGACGACTGCTGCTTCGCGGGATTGGCTTGTTTGATCCAGGTGTTTCTTAAATTTACTGATGGCCTCACCGTATTTTTCTACCAATATATCGCCGACAGCCTCACGGTAAGGGTAATTTTCCAAAGACCTTGTCTTAAAGCCACAATAAAGATAATCACTTTGGCCGCTTGTGGCTACTATGCGTTGGTAGGCGGGGTACCAGCGCATAACTGTTAAATCTTCACCAATCTGATAGGTGAAGGGGAGGTAAATCAAATCTGCAACAGTTCCCCTTAGCAAACAATCAATGGTTTGTTGGTCCTTCTGGCTAAATTCTTCGGGAATCAGTTTAACCCAATCGGAGGGACTGTTGATGGCTACCGGTTCATATAGAGCAACTTTTCCATAAAAATTTCGCAATTGAGGAATAATGAGACTCCATTTAAACCGGGCAGCAGTTTGATAGCCCTGTTGCTGCAGGTGCTGGTAAAGCTCCCGATTTTCCAAGAGTAAGATAATTTTCTCTGCCAGGGCAGTGGTATTGCCTGTCTGGAAGAATAAACAGTTCTCGCCATCCAGTCCGTAGGCTTTAACACCATCATTCGGTGTGGTAATAACCGGTGTGCCGCAGGCCATAGCTTCCAGGGGAGGCAGGGGGAAGGTTTCATATTCCGAAGCACAGACATAAATTCGCCCTTGACGGTATTCCTCTCCTAGCTGGGGTTGGGAAGGATTTACTACCACTTCTCCCATAGAGTTCAAAGGGGGGTGCTGGGTTATCCATTTAAACTGAACGTTATATCCTTTATTCTGGACTAATTGGCAGGCCTGCCAAATGTCTGGGATACGTTTGAAGGCGGTATGTTCACTGCCTACTCCCAGCACATAAGAATCCCTGGAGTCAGACTCCTTCGGGAAAAATATTTGATCATTTAAGGCATTGTGAAAGACCAGAGCTTCTCGGTGAAAAATTTCTTGAATCTTTTTTGCTCCAGTTTCTGAACAGGTAATGATATGGGCGGGCAATTGATAAAGTCGATAGATTAAATCTTTTTTGGCTGAATCAACGGTAGCCCAATCCCACAGGTGGAAATCACCTTGCTCGAAATAGACCACCGGTGCAATACAAGCCTCCACACAGGCACTAAGTTGATCCCAGTAAGTGGCCACAAGTACATCGGTATCATGGGGAATTCCCCGGGCTAGTTCGATACCAAAGGGTACTTGAAGATAATCTGCCGTAATAGAAAACCAATCTGGCTGGGGGAAGTGGGATAATAGGCTTACCCGCAGGCCTTGTTTGACCAACTCGTTGGCATGCTCAAAGAGGACCTTGACCCCGCCGCAGACACTGACGTGTCCCAGTAGATACACCACATGTAGGGGTTGCTTAGTTGGGCAATTAGATATCGTTTGCAGGCGTTGCTTTTGGATATATTTGAAACGAGCCAAACGCCAGTGAAACTCCTTAGTTCTCAGCTGATTGATTAAATACATCCTCAATCCCCCCGATTTTGCATTAGGGTATAATCCACTATATGCTTCTATTTTTTAAAATTACCTGGAAGAATAGGCTGATTTCATAAGCTGATAAAATTTCCATATCCCAATTGGTTCTAGCAAAAATGAAAAAGTTTTTCAAACAAGAAGAAGGAGCAGTCCTGGGGAAACTGCTCCTTCTTCCCATATTATTTATTGGGCACCTGGAAAGTAAATCATCATCGTTTGTATCATTTTATTATAGGCTGCTTCAAATGGTGTCTTTTTCAGTTGATCAAAGACGTTATTTATCGCTGTAAATGCTTGGGTTTTTTGTCCTGCCTTTACCAGCTCAGCAGTTTCTTGCAGCAAACTCTCCAGAATCTGCTGAATGGTGTTGAGGGGCAACTCTTTGGCAACGCCCTGAACCGAAAACAAATGGATTGGTGGGGGACCCATTGCCAGACATTGATTGAAACAGGACAAAGCATCGGTAAATCTGTCAGACTGCTGATAAATAATGCCCTTTAGATAAACAAGGTCTGTATAATTCGGGTACACTTGAAGAAATTGATTGGCCAGATCCAGACCTTGTTGATACTGCTTTAAAACCGTGTGGCAATGAACCATACTGCGGATCATAGCCGGGGCATAAGATTCCTTTAAATCAGTTTTGGATAGTGATTGCTGGTAAAACTCCAGAGCTTTTTGGTGCTCCCCCAGTTTTTGATGTTCCACGGCAATATAAAAGGGAAGAAAGCCGGTGTCACCGTAGTTCTTCATGGCCTTGTGGAGTATTTTAAGGTTTCGTTCTATCTTATTTTTATAGAGGGTATCGTCATTTTCGTAGCCGTGATGATAAATGGTAATGGTAGAGTGACCAATGGCTTCCTGGGATGAGTGACGAATCACGGCAGGTAAAATCTGCTCATGAATGGGACATTCAAAGCGGTGACAAGGAGCGTTGCGAAATAGGCGAAAGCCTTGAAAGCTGGTACTGGGACGATTGTTAAACATGTTAATAATTTTTACCCAGTAACCGGTATATTTTTCATGCTGTACAGCTGTCTTTAATTCAGAGGCGGTTGCTGTGTCTAATTCTTCATCACAGTCTAAAAACAAAATCCAATCGCCGGTAGCTTGTTCCAGGGATTTGTTACGGGCCAGGGCAAAATCATCCTGCCAGAGGTGGTGATAGACTTCCGCCCCTAACCCTTCGGCAATTTCTACGGTGAAATCTGTAGAACCGGTGTCTACAACCACAATTTGATCCACATAGGGCTTGGCACTTTTTAGACAACGCTCTATATTTTTTTCTTCATTTTTGGCAATGATGCAAAGGCTGATGGTGGGCAATTTAATGAACCCCTTTCAGCGGAGTGTTCTTCCTTAATTTCATTTGTAATTCCAATAACCGGCGGTTAAACTCCGGGTTCTCGGGATAGTGTTTCAATGCCTCTTGAACCATGATCAGAGTTTGCTGCAGGTAGATCTTTTGTAATAGTTCTTGATAACGGATTTGGCTTGGCATTATTTCTAAAGCTTGTAATATTACGGACTGAGCAGAGGTGTATTCGTGATTGCGATAAAAATATCGTGCTAAGGCGTAATAGTGATCCGAATCCTGATGGCCCTTTCCCATATCACCCAGGGTCAGCCTGGCAGCCAATTCAAACCTATCATCATGTTCTGGTTCTGCTACCAAGAAAGGTATTTGGCTCTCAACAGAATGTAGATCGCAGGAATTGAGAAGTTTAATAACTAATGCAAAACTTTTCTGAGCTAACAGGCCATTTACTATTTCGTTAAAATAATAGTTATGATGGTTAATTTCGTAAGCTGGGGGTCGATTCATCACAATATCATTGATAGTTTGCAGATATTTAAGTAGTTCCTCGTCTAATCCAGAGCTTATAGTAAGATAGGGGGAGGCATCCTTCGCCGGAGATGACGTCCAGAGGGAAAACACCAGTTCTTGTAGAATTGTTTGTTGTAAGCCCAAATCAGGGATTTGTTTTAACACCTCATAGGCTTCAGCAAAGCGTCCTGTTTTTAGCAAGGCTCTACTCTTATATTGAGCCAGGTCTGGTCTTTCTCCTGGCAGGTTATCTAACAACTGAGAGGCCATTTCATATTCTTCTATTTCATAAAGCATCCGTGAGAGCATTAGTTGTTCAGTTGCTTTGTTGGAGTGCCTGATATTACTTCTTAAAACTGCATAAACCTGTTGTCCATCTTTAAGGGAATCTTTCAAGATATGAGCCAACTGAATATAATGCTTCATATCACTATTTTTACCCTTGATAACTTGGATTTGGTGTTGCAGAGCCTTCTTGTACGCCCCTTCCCGTTGATAAATTTCGGCCAGTTTGGCATTGGCTAGGAAGCTTCCCACGCCTGTCCGGGAGGTATAGCGGCCTTTATTTTGCTCGCCCAGTTCCAGACAGCGGGTAAAACAGCCTTTGGCTCGCTTGCTATTGCCTAGCTGGTAAAAGAGCTCTCCTTCAATGAAGTGAATGTCTACATAATCCGGGTAGTGAATTTTGCACTGTTCTAAATACTCCACGGCCTCGTCTAACCTGCCCATTTTTAACAGACAGGAGATTAAAGAAACAAAAATACTGGGAGCATACATGGCTCTTAGGTTTACATGCTGCAGTGCTTTGTGGTAATGTGCTACCGCCCCTTCCGGGTCGTTCAGGTTAACACAGGAACCTCCCAGGCTGTATAAATAAAAGGGGTTGTTAGGATCTTCTGCTACCAGTTTGGTGTTAATTTTATGATTGCGCTGAGCTTTGTTTTTTGCTAGAAATTCCGCGGTCAAATAGCCATAATGAAGGATACTAATACCGCAGTTGACCACCGGATTGCCGGTGGCCTGGGGGGGAATGGCGCTGATAATTTGCTCGTGCAGCTTGCCAGCGAAGCGATAGGAGGGTTTGTTTCTAAACATCCGTACATTTACATGCTTTAAAGGATCATTGCCGTCTGTTAGGTTGATAATTTGAAATATATAGGCCTCGATGTCTGGCCTTTGGGTTAGTGATCGGAGACGCTCACTGCAATTAGCTTCCAGCTCCTCATCGGCATCTAAATACAAGACCCAATCACCGGTTGCTTGGTCCAGACTGTAGTTACGGGCAGCGGCAAAGTCTTCCTGCCACTGATAATGAAATATTTTTGCTCCAAACTGTTCTGCTATAGCGATGGTATTATCTTCTGAGCCGGTATCGACGACAATGATTTCATCTACACAGTCTTTGGCACTATTCAAGCACCGGGCTAAATTTCTTGCCTCGTTTTTAACGATCATGCAAAGGGAGATCATGGTACTCCTCCTAAGAAAGTTATATGTCATCATATGTCGAAGTGGAGGAGGGCGTGAAAGTGAACTCGTTCAGCTAGAACTGAACATCCAAACTTCAGGTGGGGATTCTACCTCACCTGAAGCAGAAAAGTACAAACTCCACCCTTCTAGAAGGTGGAGTCTTAAAATTTGATAAAGAAGCCAGTAGCCGAAGCTGCCGGTTATTTTTATAAACAAGGGAAAGTGGCCACAGGTACCCATTCTGCAGACTTAAATTCGTTAACCTTGTTAAAAGCACAGTCTTGCGTGGCGGCATAAACCTGCATCCTGGGATCACTGAGAATCGCTCGAATTTCTATGTTGCGACGGCCAGTGCCAGGAATGGTAACAGTTTCCTCGAGGATACAGCAAGGGGTGTTAATACTGAGGGTAGCACTTGCCCGGGCAACAGAACAGTTCGGTCCGACTGTTCGTATGTTGAAGGTTACCGTTTGCGGACTGGCGGTGTTATTTAATGCCTTTAAGAGAATCGTTTGCTCGGCGCACTCCACCAGGAAGGGACCGGTGGTAAAAAGGTTGGCAAAACCCTGGTTGGCAAGAATTAAGCTGATCTCAGATTTAATTTCAACCAAGCCGAAGGTGGGATTATCCAGCATATCCTCAATGCCGGCTACGATGGTTTCAATATTAGATACCTCGGATTTAATTTCTTCCAGGCCAAAAGTGGGACTAAAAACAGCGGATTCAATGGCAGATACTTCAGATTTGATATCGTTCAGCAGTGTAATTGGAATCTCAATATTAATATCTCTTACAATATCCAGGATTTCTGAGACTTCGAATTTAATTTCCTCTAGGCCGAAGGTGGGGCTGAAAATTGCATTTTCAATGTTTTTGATTTCACATTTAATTTCCTTAAGGCCAAATTTGGGGTTACAGAGAAGCTGCTCACATTTGCCGACTTCTTTTTTTAGGATACACAGTACCTTGATAATTTTCATCAACAGCTCTGAATCGTGACCACACTGATGGCAATCTTTACAATGGTCCTTGCAGTTGTCCTTGCAATGGTCTTCCTCGAAGAAATCATCACATTGGTGTTCATGATGATGTTTATGGCCAGGTTTCCAGGGATTAATTTCGTCCCAGTTCCACATGTTGTTAAAACCTCCTTATAAACCCTAATTTTATTACATAATATGTAAAAAAATGATGAATGTTACTGTATTGGAATTTATAGAAAGAATTTATTAGAAAAACTTGGTTTACGCCAAGTCCTTGACGTACCCTATAGGTCATAATCTAAAGGTCACGGGCAGGCAAGCAGGCAAAAAAAACCGGTAACCATAGGTTACCGGCAGAGGGGATGATTAGCCAGCACAGAATGTGCCCAGTGGTAGGAAGTCTGCAGAAAGAAATTGTGTATATTTTGTTTCTAATCCAGGTGAGCCAGTTGTGGCGTATAAGAAGAGACCAAAGGTAGAACTGGTTTGAGCATTGATGATGGTGCTTCCGACGTGACTTGAGATGTTTACTATTTCGGAACTAGCACAACAACTGGGGATATTGGGGAGTCCCACGGTTGCCAGTATCGTGCCACCGGGACAAGGTGAGTCATTATCAATGGCCCTGACAGTGAAGGTGACACTCTGGGGTGTTCCAGTTGCATTATAAGCTTTAATTTCCAAGTTAACTTCCAAGTCGGTCTGTAGGAAAGGTCCAGTGGTCAGGTTCTGGGCAGCACCTCGGGAACTGAACTGCTCGAATTCAAATACTAACTGAGATACCTCCGACTTAATTTCCTGTAAACCAAAGGTAGAGCTAAAGACTGCCCCTTCAACGGCTGAAATTTCAGCTTTAATCTCACTGAGTCCAAAGGTTTCACTTAGCAGAAGCAGGATGCTATCCAGTGTAATTTGTCTAATTTCAGTGGTTAAGGCCAGGATCTCCGAGACTTCGGACTTAATTTCCACCAAACCGAAGGATGGGTTATTAATTTCGGTTAGGATACCACCTACAATGGTTTGGATGAGGGAGATTTCAGATTTGATTTCCGGCAGACCGAAGGTGGGGTTTAATACAGCGCTTTCAATGGCGGAAACTTCGGATTTAATTTCCTGTAGGCCAAAGGTAGAACTGAATACGGCGGACTCAATGGCAGACACTTCAGATTTGATATCTGAAAGCAGCGTAGTGGGGCAGACAATATCTAGATTGCTGATCATCGATAATATTTCGGATACTTCAGACTTAATTTCTTGTAAACCAAAGGTGGCATTAAATACAGCACTTTCAATGGCGGAAACTTCGGATTTAATTTCTTGCAGGCCAAAGGTAGAACTGAATACAGCGGACTCAATGGCAGACACTTCAGATTTGATGTCCGAAAGCAGCGTAGTGGGGCAGACAATATCTAGATTGCTGATCATCGATAATATTTCGGATACTTCAGACTTAATTTCTTGTAAACCAAAGGTGGCATTAAATACAGCACTTTCAATGGCGGAAACTTCGGATTTAATTTCTTGTAAGCCAAAGGTAGAACTGAGTACAGCGGACTCAATGACAGACACTTCAGACTTAATTTCCTGTAAGCCAAAGGTGGGACTAAGGACACCGCGCTCGATGTTCCTGACTTCCCGCTTAATCTCCTGTAAGCCAAAGGTAGGGCTAAAGATGGCTTTTTCAATTAAACGAATTTCCCGTTTAATCTCCTTAAGTCCGAATTTACCATGTTTTAGTAGACAAAGAATAACCTTAAGCTTAATACAAACAAAAACAAAACATTTGAGCCACCTGTCGTCCTGAACAGGCGGGCATTGATGATTGGGTTTACAAGGATCTGGTTTACAATGGTGCTTTGGTCCCCAGGGATTGTCGCAGGGTTTATCATTGCAGTCGTGACTTACATCACCATCACAGCCACAGCCACAACTGCTATCCCACTTCCCTACACAGCCACAGGAGGAGCCATCACCAGCCCAATTCATTATGTTTTCTAAATTCTCTAGGCCATTACCCAGATTAAATTTTTTTTGCAGTTTGGCCAAATCTTCCGCAATATCATCATAGAGTTCATCAACGATCTCATTGGGAAGACCATTGGACATTTCTTCCAAAAAATTCTCTGGCGACTCAGTTGGAAAGTCCTGGTTGCCATAAGTGGGGATTTTTTGCATCATAGAGTCTACCATATTTTTGACATAATGTTTAAATTCATCCCGGTTCATAAATTCTCATTGCCTCCCTTTTTAGTAAATGGTGAAGATTTATTGGAATAAATCCACTTTAAATATCATATTTTTATAGGTTCGTTTTGTTACCACGGGAGTACAAGAACTATATGTCTGATAATAAGAATAATAGTTACCCGAAGAATGCCTCCGAGTAACTATTATGGTCAGGATGTATAATTTGGCGAAAAATATAAGGCTAAAGGCCTAACCTTAAGGGATCGGTAATAGTACTTGCTGGTTTTGTAAAATTTTAAGAACCAGTTGAAGCACCGCTTTTTCTTCCACCTGTCTAAATTCCCCTTCTTCAAAGGGAAGATTCACGCCACAGGGACGCTTACGGTTGAGAAACTCATCATACTCTACGATTCTGGCACTGATTAGTTCACAAAAAGGAAGCTCGTTAAAGAATTCTTGGCTGACTTGGTTGAATTCAGATAAATCACTGGATAATAAGTGATCTTTCTCAGCAAAACCGGGGCCGTGTAAAGGCTGCTTTCTAAAGAAGGTAAACTCATTCGTGGTATTGGCTAATAAAGAAGCTGGGGAAGACCCGTTAAATACTACGGCAGTCATACATTTAAAGGGTACATCCACGGTACAATGGCGAATATCACCGCAAACTCCTTCCTTGTTAGAACAAAGACGTGTTGAATAGTCAATGTTTTTTCGTATGAATCCTTTGACAGAGAGCATTATTGGGCCACTGACCGCAAAGGGATCTTGCAGCAGCAGGCACTGGGTTACTTTTACCCGCTTTTTGATATCTTTGATTTCCAAGGCTGGCTCAGGCAGAGTAATGGTTGAGTCAAGATTGATCTGTAGTTGCAATTCGGCTAGTACAACGGGAATTTTAACTGTGGGGCCGGTGGTAATACCCACGATAGGCACTGTAGTGCTGGGGCACTCACATTGAGTACCTCCTGTAACTATTCCTGAAGGTTTAAAAGGTGGGCAGCAACGATCCATAAATATCCTCCTCTCGGGTTTTACTGCATGGTATGCAAAAAAACAGAGCCATGTTACAAATCCTGGAACAAAATATTTTTTATGGAAAAAACATTTAATTAGTAACATATTTACCAATTTTTTCATACCATGCAGTAAAACATTTCTCTTTACAAAAAAACAGCCCTGGGGCTGGAGACCCCCAGGACTGAGTGTGAAATTCTACAGGTAATTCGGTTAGGTACCGATCAGAACATCTTGATTTTGTAGTACCTTTAAAACAAGGGAGATAATCATTTTTTCTTCAATTTTGGTAAATTCTTTTTCTTCAAAGGGAATCGGTACGCAAGGTTGGTTACGGTTGAGAAATTCATCATATTCTACAATTCTGGCGCTAATTAATTCACAAAAGGGTAGTTCCGTGAAAAATTCTTGACTAACTTGATTAAATTCGGAGAAATCACCGGATAACAAATGATCCTTTTCAGCAAAATTGCCATCATGAGGTAGTTTTTGTTTACGGTAATATTCGAATTCGTCTGTGGTATTGGCAATGGGTGTAAAGGGGAAAGAACCGTTAAAGGGTACGTTTGTGGTGCAGCTGAAGGGAACATCCACTGTGCAGTGACGGATATCACCACAAACACCCGCTAGATTAGAGCAGCCACGGGTGGCATATTCAATGTTTTTTCGTACAAAACCTTTTAGGAATAGGGTTCCTGTGGTAGCTGGGACAACTCCAGTTAGGGGGGGTTCTTGCATCAACAGGCATTGGGTTACTTTTAAACGCTTTTTAATTTTTTTGATTTCCAGGGCCGGTTCAGGTAGTTTAATAAAAGAATCAACGTTAATTTGAACCTGGAGGGTGGAGAGTACCACCGGAATTTTTACTGTGGCTGGTAAGACAGTGACAGGGGGAGTGATGGAAGGAAAAGTACTGGGACACATTTCTTGCGTTTTGCCTATTACTTTCACACAGGCGGAGTGAACATGGGATCCGCTATTAGACATTTTTATGCCTCCTTTAATGTTTATACTGCATGTTATTCAATCTTTGTTAATGGTGTTACTTTATGCCAGGAAAGAAGGAAATTTTGTTTTTTCAGCAATATATTTACATCTAGCCCCCTGGTCCTTGTTCTTGATTTTCAAGGAAATTGGCCACAGCTTGGTACGATTTTTCAGTTACCACACCAATGTCCTTGTCGATGATGATAAATTCTTCTATAACTTCCTTAGGTTCCTCATTCACATGGTTTTCCATAGCCTCTGATTTGGAGTCCGCCAGTTCAAATAAATCAAAATTTTCGTTGCCGGAAATAGATGTATCATCCGATGTGTCCAAATATCTTAGGCCTGGAGCAGGGGGGATTTGTACCGATTGTTTTTGCAATAGTTTTACTGTCAAAGTGAGTATCATTTTTTCCTCTATACGAGTAAAAAGATGTTCTTCAAAGGGAGCTTCCTTGTTTACTTTTTGTCGATTTAAAAACTCATCGTATTGTACAATCCTACTGCTAATCAGTTCGCAATAGGGTAGTTCATTAAAATACTCAACACTTACTTGGTTGTGTTCTGACATATCAGAGGAAAGTAACTGGTCTTTTTCCGCAAACTGACCATGATTTAGTTTTTGGCTACGGAAAAATTGGAATTCCGCCATACTATTGGATACTGGTAGGACTGGGGGGGTATCGTAGGTTACGACCGTAGTACATGAAAAGGGAACATCCACGGTACAGTGGCGGATATCGCCGCAAACTCCTTCTTTATTGAAACAGCCGGATGTGGCGTAGGAAATATTTTTTCGAATGAAGCCCTTAAGGAACAAATTACCAGACCCACTGACAACCTCAGGCTCCAGTAGCAACAGTGATTGTATAAGTTTTGTTGAACTTAGGATTTCTTTAATTTCTAAGGCTGGTTGGGGGAGATCAATCCTGGCGTTTATATTTAGCTGTACTTGAAATTGAGCAAGGACTACCGGTATTTTCGTTAATGCACCGGCGGTAATAACAGGAGTATCGGCTAAATTACTTTCGCAATTGGTTACGGTACTACTGGTAACACTGACGCAGGTTGGACAAGAGTTATTGGGGTGGCAGTCTATCCCGGTATGACTGATATCCGTGGCAACCATCGGCTGCTCAGTTTCTTTTTCTTCACCCTCTTGAATAGAAATCTGAGGTGGCGAAGAGTTATCGGAGTGGCAGTCTACTTGGGGATAAGCATGATCAATGATAACCGGTGTTTGTTCAATTTCTTTTTCTTCACCCTCTTGAATAGAAACCTGAGGTGGCAAAGAGTTATCGGAGTGGCAATCTACTTGGGGATAAGCATGATCAATGATAACCGGTGTTTGTTCCGTTTCTTTTTCTTCACCCTCTTGAATAGAAGTCTGAGGTGGCGAAGCGTTATCGGTGTGGTCATCTACATCGGGATAAACATCATCAATTACAATCAGTGGCTGTTCAGTTTTCCAGTATTCATCAAAGAGATTTTTTTGAACAACCGTCCGAGGTAACGAAGAGTTATCGGGGTGGTCCTCTGCCTCGGGAGGAGCGTCATCCGCTAAGAGTATGGGCTGTTCAGCTTCTTTT
>NZ_FRAR01000025.1:38795-93871 GCF_900142375.1 Desulforamulus aeronauticus DSM 10349
CTTGAACAACCGTCCGAGGTGACGAAGAGTTATCGGGGTGGTCCTCTGCCTCGGTGGAAGTGTCATCAGTTAAGAGCATGGGCTGTTTAGTTTCTTTTTCCTCATCAAAGAGATTTTTTTGAACAACCATCCGAGGTGGCGAAGAATTATCGGGGTGATCCTCTGTCTCGGTGGAAGCGTCATCAGTCAAGAGCATGGGCTGTTCAGCTTCTTTTTCTTCATCAAAGGAGCTTCCTTGAACAACAATTTGAGGTGGAGAAGAGATATTGGAGTGGTTGTTTGCCTCGGTATAAGCATCATCAGTCACGACTGGTGACTGTTTAGTTTCTTCATCATCAAAACTATTTTCTTGGGAAAAATTTGCTGTGGGTTCTATATCCAGAAACAGTTCAATTTTTTCAAGGATTTCTTGTTGGCCAATCTCATTGATTTTCTGTGGTATTTTCTCATTTTCTTCTAGTATGCTTTTATCTAATGTTAATGCCGCTTCCTCTGTCTCAAAGGTTTTTTCCATAGAGTGTTGTGGCTGTTCTTCTATCATTTCTAACGGTTCTATAGTATTGCTCTTTAAAGCCTGGTGTTTTACAATTTTTATTTCCGAAAGAAATTCTTGTACAACCTCAACGATTTTGGGTGTTGGGCAGGTTCGATAAACACGGTCAAACATCGATTCAACCTCCTTACCTATAGATTTCTTTCATCCTATTCAGTAGGGACTTACTAGGTTATCATAAATAAAAAAAAACTCCTGTGAGGAGGTTCTAATTTCCGGCAGACTTGGTAATTAAGGTAAGATGTTGTTGGACAGCAATAATTTACCGTTTTTATAAAGGGTTACCGGTTGGGATTTAAATAAACCTAGCCCAGTATGATGCCAGATAAGGGAGTTACTGGTAAACCATTGTTCTTTGAAGGTAATAGCAATTATTCGATAGTACAATATAACTTTTGTCTAGTATAATAAAGATAAAATGTAGCAGTAGGTGAGAGAATGGCAAAGGGCAATATTAAAAAGAATCTTAGCGATCAAGAGATGATGGCGGGCTATCAAGAGGACCTAACCTTTGAAAATGCCTGGCTGGAGGAGGAAGCTGTTAGCAAACCTAAGGTGAAGACAGTGAAAAAGGCTGGGGAAAAGGAAAGCGTTAGCTCTTTCTTTACACCGGAGCTCCAAGAGCAAGTGGGGAGGGTCCTGCTGGAGTTAAAATTAGACCTGTATAAACAGGGTATTATCGATTATCGCTTGGAAGTAAGTCGGCAGGGCAACTCAGTGGTTCTCACGGCCGTTAATGCGGTGAGTAAAAAGAAAGACCCAGCAAAAAGTACTGGCAAACGCAGGTAATTTAGGCTGTCGGCCCTTCGGGCTGGCAGCCTAATCCTCTTTTTCAGGATATTTAATGAGAGGGATTCAGGTTTGGTTAGCGAAATTACTGATAGTAAGTAAGAGCCAGTAGGCAGACCCAGTCTTGTAGTTTTTCAAAGGGGGACACTTAGTGAGCCTGAGATTTATTATCGGCAGGGCTGGCAGTGGCAAGAGCCACACCTGCCTGGAACAAATTCAGGAGAAATTACGGTATAGCCAGGAAGGCACCTCCATCATTCTTTTGGTGCCGGAGCAGGCCACTTTTCAATACGAATATATGGTAGCCACCACGCCCGGTCTGAAAGGCACCATGCGAGCCCAAGTATTGAGCTTCCGACGTTTGGCCTGGCGCGTGCTGCAGGAAGTAGGCGGTGCAGCCCGGGCCCATATCGGAGAATTGGGGAAACGAATGGTGCTGCGGCGCATTTTGGAACAGCGCAAATTGGAACTGAAAGTTTTTCATCGGGCAGCCCGGCAGCCTGGTTTTTCCAATAGTTTGGCTACCACCCTAGCCGAATTTAAAGCCTATCGGATCAAACCGGGAGATTTAGAAAGGGGAATTACGCAGCTTGAGGCCCAGGGAGAAGGTACTGCCCTGGATAAACTGCAGGATTTGCACCTGTTATATGGTGACTTGGAGAACTTTTTAGCGGAACGGTTTACCGACCCGGATGATTATCTGAATCTGTTGGCCGAAAGGTTACTTGGTTCTCCTACGGTGCAAGGAGCAGACGTATACATAGACGGTTTTACCGGTTTTACTCCTCAAGAGTACGCAGTCATAGAGGGAATCCTAACCACAGCGCAGAGGGTGCAAATTGCCCTCTGCTTTGACCCGACCCACGTAAAAGTGCCCTGCAGTGAGGAGGAAATGTTTTATCTAACGGTGGAGACTTACAACCGGTTACAGGAGATGGCTGGTTCATTAAGGCTGGAGATGGAACCACCGGTATTGTTAGAGACCCCTGTACCACAGCGTTTTCAAGCTTCTCCTGCCCTGGCCCATGTAGAGAAATACTATTTTTGCCATCCCGCGGCAGCCAATGAGGATCAGGCAGGGATAAAACTGGTGGCTTGTGCTAACCGTCGGGCGGAAGTGGAAGCCGCAGCCAGAGAGATTGTTCGATTGTCCCGGGATAAAGGGCTACGTTGGCGAGACATGGTGGTGCTGTTGCGGGATTTGCAGGAATACCATCATGTTATTATGAATGTGTTTGAGGATTATGACATACCTGTGTTCATTGATCATAAACGATCGGTGCTCCATCATCCTCTGGTGGAGCTGATTCGCAGTGCCTTGGAAACAGCTGTGGAGAACTGGTCCTACGATCCTGTCTTCCGGTACTTAAAAACCGATTTGATCCCACTACTGCAGCGAGAGGAAATAGACCGCCTGGAAAACTATGTTTTAGCGCATGGCCTTCGGGGTTCCCGTTGGATCGATGGCCGGGACTGGACCTATCGCAGAAAATATACCCTGGAGGAAGACCAAGAGTTGTCCGAGCAAGAGGACAAGGAACTCGATCAAATCAACAATATTCGTTATCGGGCCATTGCCCACTTAAAAAACTTTACCACGGCTTTGTCCCAGTCCAAGCAGGTACGGCAGATTACCATCGCATTATTTGAACTGTTGCAAGCCCTCCAGGTTTCAGAAACGCTGGAAGGCTGGGCTAAAGAACTGGAATTGCAGGGATGTTTAAGCGAGGCCCGGGAGTATGCTCAGTTGTGGAATAACGTGTTGCTACTGCTGGATGAAATTGTGGAGGCTCTCGGGGAGGAGGAGATTTCCCTGGAGGAATATTGCCGCGTACTGGAGGAGGGACTGGAAAATCTTAAGCTGGGGATTATACCACCGGGGTTGGATCAGGTGGTGGTGGGTACCTTAGAGCGTTCCCGTAATCCCAACGTCAGGGCTGCCTTGGTACTAGGGATCAGCGACGGAGTGTTACCGGCTCGGTTGTCCGATGAAGGCTTGATTAGTGATTACGAGCGAGAGACCTTACGGGAGATGGGTCTAATCTTGGCTCCAGGTACCCGGCGCAAACTCTTTGATGAGCAGTTCCATATCTATACGGCCTTGACGAGAGCCAGTGAAGAACTGTATCTAAGTTATCCCCAAGCCGATGATGAGGGCAAAGGGCTGGCCCCCTCCCAGGTGATTGCCAGAGTGAAAGAACTTCTGCCCCGGTTGGTAGAACAAGTGATGCCGGTAGAACCTTCGGGAGCCTCCAGGGATCTGGAATTTATCGCCTCTGCCGGACGCAGCATGTCTTATCTGGCAGCCAAGTTCAGGGAAATGAAGACAGGTCAACCAGTGGACCCTATCTGGCAGGACGTCTATTCCTGGTTTACTCGTCAACCAAAGCAGGGTCAACGCTGTGGCAAAATTTTAGCCGGCCTGTATCATGTCAACCAGGAGCCCCGGTTGGCCAAGGGCTTGGGCCAGCGGCTTTACGGCAGCAGCTTAAAAGCCAGTGTTTCCAGACTGGAGAAGTTTACTGCCTGCCCCTTTGCCCATTACCTTTCCCACGGTTTACGGTTAAAGGAGCGTGGGCAGTTTCAATTAGGGGCACCGGATTTGGGTCAATTTTTCCATGCTGCTCTCAAAACCTTTGTGGAACGTATCAAAGAGCAAAATTTGGACTGGGGACAATTGCCCCAGGATCAGGCAGTGGCCTTAACCGGAGAAATTGTCGATGAATTGGCTCCTCGGCTGCAAAACGAAATATTACTGAGCACGGCCCGCCACCGTTATCTAATTAGAAAACTGAAAAGAACCTTGGCCAGGGCGGTTTCTACCTTAACTGAACATGCCAAAAAGGGGAGCTTCCGTCCATTGGCAGTGGAAGTAGGCTTCGGTGAACAGGGAGAACTGCCGCCGCTTAGTATTAACTTGGGTGAAAACGGTGCCCTGCAGATGTCCGGGCGCATCGACCGCATTGACTGTGCCTGGGAGGGTGGACAGCCGTATTTGACCATTATGGATTACAAATCCGGGTTAGCAGACCTAAAGCTTTCGGATATCTACCACGGTTTAAAATTGCAACTGCTCACGTATTTGGATGTGGCCCTAAGAAACGCCGGACAATTGGTGAACCACCCGGCTTTGCCGGCGGCTATGCTTTATTTCGGGGTAAGGGACCCCTTATTTAGCAGTTCCGGTCCGGTGTCAGAGCAAAAGGCAGCGGAAGAAATGCTCAAGCAGTTAAAAATGAAGGGACTGCTGCTGGCCGATCAAGCAGTGATCGGGCTGCTGGACGGCGACCTGGCAGGCACCTCCCTGCTATTGCCTGTTGGCTATAAAAAGGACGGCACTTTTACCAGTGCTTCCAGGGTGATCTCGGAAGAGCAGTTTGCGCAACTAAGAAGTTACCTGCAGTCTCAATTAGGAACCATTGGTCAGCGGATTGTGAGCGGGGAGATTGCCATTAGCCCCTATCAACAAGGACAGGAGAAAGCCTGCCGCTTTTGTGTATTCAAGCCGGTCTGCCAGTTTGATCCTTTGCAGGAAGGTAACCTGTTCCGCTTGTTGACTAACTGGGATGAAGAGGCCATTTGGTCGCTGATCAGGGAAAGTCTGGGTGATAACCATGAGTGATAAAAAATGGACGGATGAACAACAGCTGGCCATCACCAAGCGAGACACTAATTTATTGGTCGCTGCAGCGGCTGGTGCCGGCAAGACTGCGGTTTTGGTGGAGCGAATTATTCAACGCATTATGGACCCAGAGCGTCCGGTTGATGTAGATCAGTTATTAATTGTTACCTTTACCAATGCGGCGGCGGCAGAAATGCGGGAGCGTATTGGTCAGGCGCTGGGCAAGGCTTTGAATGAAAATCCCCACTCCAAACGACTGGCAAAACAACTTACCATGCTAAACAGGGCTTCCATTACCACCTTGCACTCCTTTTGTTTGGATTTGGTACGCCGGTATTTTTACCTGCTGGATTTGGACCCGGCCTTTCGGGTGGCCGACGATATCGAAGCGGAGCTTTTACGGTTGGAAGTATTGGAGGCCCTCTTTGAGGAGCAGTATCATCGGGAAGAAACCGGCTTGTTCACCGCCCTGGTGGATATTTATGGTGGTCAGCGGGATGATAGTAAATTGCAGGATATGGTGCTGGGACTTTATCGTTTTGCCGGCAGTCATCCTGCTCCGAAGGCTTGGCTGGAGCAGGTAGCGGAAAAATTCTCTATCCCTGAGGCAGTGGGCTTGGACCAACTGTCCTGGGTTGATCAGGTTAAGGAAATCCTGGCAGGGGAAATGGGCAGTGTGCTGGGTCTTTTAAAACAATCGGCCTGGCTGGCTAAACAGCCTGGGGGTCCGGCACCTTACAGTACGACGTTGGAGATGAATATAGTTGACCTGGAAACCCGACAGAATTGCCGGCAGGTTGGCTGGGATGAACTGTATCACTCCTTTAATTCCATGGACTGGGGCAAGTTGAAGGCCTGTCGGGGTAGTGACTTTGATGACGGGCTAAAGAAGAAAGCCAAGTCCCTGCGGGATAAAGCTGTGAAAAAATTTGAAGATATGAAGAAAACTTATTTTAGTGCGGAGCCAGAGGTAATTCTGGCAGACTTACGTTCCCTGCATCCATTAATGAAAGAGTTGATCAATCTTACCCGGGAGTTTATGGACAGCTATCAAAAGAAAAAGCAGTCCAAAGGATTGGTGGATTTTGCCGACCTGGAGCACTTTTGTTTGGCTATCCTGCTACAGCAAGATGAATCAGGCCAAGGGATGCCTTCTGCCGTTGCCCAGGAGCTAAAACAAAAATTTGCCGAGGTGCTGGTGGATGAATATCAGGATATCAATGCCGTACAGGAAACCGTGTTGCAACTGGTTGCGAAACAAGATAATCGTTTCATGGTTGGTGATGTAAAACAAAGCATTTACCGTTTCCGACTGGCAGAACCAGGACTCTTTCTGGGGAAATATCTACGCTATAGCGTGTCCGATAACACCGAAGGCTGTCTGATCGAACTAAGTAAAAACTTCCGCAGCCGCTTGTCGGTGGTACAGGCTGTAAACTTTGTTTTCCGGCAGATGATGACTACCTCTGCGGCAGAAATCGATTATAATGACGCAGCTGAGCTAAAATGTGGTGCCAGTTACCCGGAGGTGGCAGAGGTTACCACCGCTGAAGGGGCAGTGGAGCTGCATATTCTGGACCGTAAGGAACTTGCCAAAGAGGATGCGCCTGCTGCCGGGGGTTCAGAGGAACCGGACCTCCTGGGTCGGGAAGACGAGCAAGAGGTCTTGAATAAGGACCAAACCGAGGCCAGACTGGTGGGTCGGCGTATTCTGGAACTGGTTCAGGGGAAAGGTTCTATTAGCCCTCCTCTGACCGTGTGGGATAACCATCTAAAACAGTACCGGACCGTGACCTACCGGGACATTGTTATTTTATTGCGTGCTACCTCCGGTAGGGCCAACACCTTTTCCGAGGAACTGAGAGCCTTAGGCATTCCTTCCTATGCTGAATTAGGGACGGGTTACTTTGAGGCAATGGAAGTGGAGACTTTTCTATCCCTTTTAAAGATCATTGATAATCCTCGACAGGATGTGCCGCTGGTGGGTGTTCTTAGATCACCAATGGTGGGTTTGACAGCCGGGCAGTTAGGAGAAATCAGATTACATTGTAAAAACGGAGATTTTTACGATGCTGTTCTAGCAGCGGCCCAGGCCGCAGATGAAACAGCCAATATAGTAACGGATTGGCTGCAGCGGCTGGAGGACTGGCGTTCCCGGGCCAGACGGGGTCCTTTAGCAGATTTAATTTGGCTGTTGTACCGGGAAACCGGTTACTACGATTATGTGGGGGGGATGGTTGGAGGTACCCAGCGACAAGCCAACCTAAGGGTTCTTTATCACCGGGCTAGGCAGTTTGAAGCCACTGCCTTTCGGGGGTTATTTCGCTTCCTGCGCTTTTTGGAGCGGCTGAAGAATTCCAGCAAGGATTTTGGTGCCGCCCGAGCTCTTAGCGAAAATGAAGATGTGGTGCGGATTATGAGTATTCACAAGAGTAAGGGACTGGAATTTCCGGTGGTATTTGTGGCGGGACTGGGTAATAAATTTAACCTTCGTGATTTAGCCAAAGATATGCTGATGCATAAAGAACTTGGCCTAGGCCCCCAAATTATCAATATGACAACCAAGGTTTCTTATCCTAGTTTACCTAAGTTGCTGTTGCGGCAGCAAATACGGAAAGAATCTGTGGCCGAGGAAATGAGGGTTCTTTATGTGGCTCTAACCAGAGCCAGGGAAAAGCTGGTGTTGGTGGGTTCGGTGGCGGATTTGGCGAAGTCTTTGGAAAAATGGTCTACCCCTGCGGGACAAACCGGTTGGTCCCTGCCTACAGCTGAACTGACATCGGCCAACCATTATCTGGATTGGCTTGGGCCGGCAGTGATGCGGCATCAGGACGGTCAGCATCTGCTGTATCTCACGGGGACCGATGTACAGCCCTTCCCAGAGGTGGCCGCGGACCCCTCTCGCTGGCAAGTTTATTGTACCCATAGTTCAGAAATGCAAAGCCTGTCCCCGGACAACCCTGACCAGATAGCAGAATTGCTGGAAAAAGTGAGGAGCCTATCGCCCCTGGAGCCCTGCGGTCAGCAAGAAGAAATAGAGCGGCGTCTGGGCTGGAGCTACCCCTTTGCCGAGGCAGCAGCAAAGCCTGCCAAAACCAGCGTAACCGAAGTAAAGCGGCGTTTTGCTGAATTGGCCTTGCAGGAAGAAGGAGTTAGCTTCCGACCTCAACTTACGAACAGACCCAGGTTTTTGCAGCAAGATCAGGGCCTAAGTTCTGCGGAAAAGGGTTCTGCTATTCACTTGGTGATGCAGCACCTGACGCTTGGGGCGATCCCTACCGTGGAAGATGTTGCTTGGCTGCTCCGCCAGTTGGTGGAGAGGGAAATTCTCACGGAGGAACAAGCCGCCGTTATTGACCCCCGGTGGATCACCGCCTTCTTCCAAAGTTCCCTGGGGCAGCGGGTGCTGCAAGGAAAGGAAGTACAGCGGGAATTGCCCTTTAGCCTAGCACTGTCAGCAGAGGAAATCTATCCAGAGCTGTCTACCCAGGGTACGGGTGAGTTTGTTTTGTTACAGGGTGTTATTGACTGCCTGGTGGACGAGGGAGACGGCTTGTTGTTAGTTGATTATAAATCCGATGCAGTGAGGCCTGGAGATACGGCACCGGCAGAACGCTATCGGCAGCAAATCAACCTTTACACCCGGGCGGTTGAAGAAATTCTAGGAAAAAAGGTGAAGGAAAGGGCTATTTACCTGTTTGCCAACGGGGAGACAGTGTATTTATAGGATTATGATGCAGAACGATAGCAGAAATGTAATCTTAAAGGCAGCCTATTTATCTCAATTGATTATCCTGCTCTGTGGTCTGGCTGCCCTGTGGTTTTTTTATGTACGACAGGGCACCACTTGGCAGGCCATCTATCAGATGGACAAATTTTGGCTGGTTTTTGGCTATGGCAGTCTAACGGCGGCAGTCTTAGTAGTTATGCAGGTTCTCTTGGTAACCTTGGTACCCCCTCGGTTTCTAATGGATGATGGCACCAATCGGGTGTTATATACCTTTTCTTATCCCAACATCCTTTTATTAATGGGGTTCGGAGCCTTTGCTGAGGAAACGTTGTTTCGGGCTGCTCTACAACCTAAGTTGGGCATTTTTCTAACCAGCGTCTTGTTTGCGCTTATTCATACCCGCTACGTAAAAAAGTGGGTTCTACTGCTGGTTACCCTGATTATGAGTAGCGTGTTGGGCTGGCTTTACGATAAAACCCAGATTATTTGGACCCCCATTTGGGCCCATTTCTTGATAAATGTTACGATGATTTCCTTTGGCAAGAAAGGCTGGTTTGTACCACAGGAGGAACAGGCTAAAGAGGGAGAATAAGTATATGTCCAAAACAGAATTGCATTCATGAGCATGGCCCGTGAGCCATGCTCATGGCTTTCTGGGACCATCGTTTACATGTAATTGAATAGATCACACCAACTTCTGATTTTCAATATACTCTTGGATTATTTCTATAGAAATTATTATTTTCAATTGATTCACTCCGTGAATACGGTAAAATTAGGGATAGTAGGGATGAATAGGGGGGATGGAACATAATGCGGCAGCTCAAAACTTTAGCCACATTAGCAGTGATGGTTGTGTCCTTAACCTTTGCCAATCTGGCTGCAGCGTCTTAGGTAATTGTAGATGGAAAACCTTTGAGTGTTTCGGCAGTTATTGAAAACGGAACAACCCTAGTGCCGATTCGCAGCATTTTTGAATCGCTGCAGGCAGAAGTTACCTGGGATCAAACTACGCAAACCGTAACTGCGGTGAAGGATAATTTTACACTGCAGCTTCAGGTAGGCTCGCTGGTAGCCTTACGTAACGGACAACCTATTTCTTTACAGGTGCCGGGTAAAATTATTGAAAGTAGCACCATGGTACCCCTGCGCTTTGTTTCCGAGTCCCTGGGGGCAGAGGTACGATGGGATGAACCCAGCAAAACCGTAGTGATTCAATCAAAGGATTTGGGAAGTCAGGAAATTATCATACAATCCGCTCCCGAGAATGCAGACCCACTTTACAATAAGATACTCCAGGCTTTGCTGAAAGCTGATGAGAGCATTACCTTTGACACCACGAACCGGAACCAATATGGCAGTACCGAAAAAGTAATCGCAGTGGCTGAAAAAGTTCTGCAGGATCATCCTTATTTAAATCATACGGAATCCTTTGAAATACGCATTAACTCCGGTAATTCACAGCAGATAAAGATTACCTTTCATTATAATTTCCCTTCCCGGGATGTGCGGGAAATGAATCAGGCCGTCGATGAGAAAGCAAGAGAGATTATCAAGCGTGTTATCCAGCCCGGCATGACCGAGCTGGAAAAGGAAAAGGCGCTGCATGACTATGTGGTGCTTAATACCAAATTTGATTACGAAAATTATCAAAAGGGCACCATTGCTAAAGAGTCTTACACCGCCTACGGTGTGCTGGTAAAGGGAGTAGGGGTATGCCAGGGGTATGCCTCGGCGATGTGTAAGCTGCTGCCTATGGTGGGAATTGAGTGTCGCATGATGGTCGGCACCGGCAAGACAGCTAGGGGTGCAGAAGAGCCCCACGGCTGGAACTTGGTTAAAATCGAAGGCCAATGGTACCACCTGGATGTCAACTGGGATGACCCAATACCCGATCAGCCTGGTGCTATACGATATACTTATTTTAATTTGAGTGATCAGGAGATCAAAAAAGATCACAGTTGGAGTGAACAACCGATTACTTAAAATGGATCGCTAACAAAAGGAGTGTCGCAAAACTACCATTTTATGTAGTCAGCGGCACTCCTTTTTTGCCATAAGCTTTAGGCGTGGTTAGTTTAAATAGACACACTTACTCTATTTTGCAAGATTATCTTTTGCTCGTCCGAATGAACTTCCTGCAGACAAAACAACTTATTGACAAACAGCGGCAGCGATGGCTGCACCCGTGCCCGAACCATCCTTGACCAGTACCAGAGAAATATGCCGGGCCTTTTCTTGAAAAATATCTACCAGAGCTTGTTGCATATTTGCTTGGTAATGGGGCATCTTTTCGAATAAAGAGCCATCCACGGCAATAACGTGCTGGTGGCTCAGTTTCGGATCGATGTGCTGCAGTACACCAGCATAAGTAGCTGTGATTAATCTGGCTGAACGGGTACTCACCAGACTGGCTACTGTTTTTAGGGCACTGCATTCTTCTAAAGCAGGCTTGGGGATACGACAATTTTTTTGCAGCCAAGAGCTAATGACAGCTAACTGCGGCGTGCTGTCCTCCAGAAAGTTTGCCAGATCGCGGGTTTTTAAGGAGTAGGGTTGATGGAATACTTGCTTTCCGAAATTGGCAAAGAGTAGGCCTTGTTGCCATAAGTCGAATAAAAGTAAGCGGGCAATTTCTCCTAAATAATGCCCGGCTACCGCCTTCTCCAAGGCTTGTTGAGCGGTTTTTTCACTGCTTTGGTCTAAGACTTTGTCATAGGGAGACAAAAAGAATTTATTAAAATTGCCGGATTCCATATTGATGATCATGGGCTTGCCGGTGGTAGGTTCCCAGGGTTCCAAGTAGCAGGTATTATGGCCGGTGCCGCAAATGGAGCCAATGGTAGCCCGGGGATTTCGGTAGGAAGCCGTTAGCAGTGTACCGGTAGTGTCATTGATGATGGCCACAGGAATCACCCGGTGCAGGTTCGCCCGTTGTAGTGCTGCCTTCAGTAAGGTAGTAATCTCCTGACCTTCCATGCCCGAAGTTTTAATCTCCTTGGTCCAACTAAGCAGGCTGGCCCGGTTAACAGAAAGTTGCTGGCAGGGAAAAGAAAAGGTATGACCCAAGAGGTAAGATTGATTGGTTTCTATCAGTTTGCCGATTTGAGCGGCGATAAAATCAAATAATTCTTCCGCCGTGGCAGAAGGGGAGGTATAGTCGTAGTTAGCTGTAGGATTTTTCAAGGGAAATAGCAGTTGTTCTTTAATTCTTGTTTTGCCTACACCCAGCAATTCAACAACCTGGATACGAATGTTAGTTCCACCAAAATCGATGGTGATGTAAGTGCCTTTTTCTTGACCTGTGGGACTTGGCAGAAAGGATCGGAGCATCTTAAGGCAGCCTTCGCCAGAGAGACCCTTTGTCATTTCCTTTTTAAACTGATCAGCAATTTCCGATAGCTCTGCCGCAGGGGGTAGGAATTGACTGGTTATATTTTGGAGTTTTTCCGCAAGTGAATCATTCATCTAAAGCAGCTCCTATTTGTCTTTTAAAGAGAACACTTTGACTCATTATACCTTGAAATGTTTTTGAAAATTAACCTCAGATAATTTTACCATTTGTAATTCCTTGAAATGATGATATAAAAGTGATATCATATACATATAATTATAATATATTTAGGAGGTATTCAGATGACAGAAACTCAGGCGTTTAAAATGAATGGGTTCCTTGCTTTACTGCTTCTCTTAGCATTACTTGCCGGGTCCGTCTACTTATTTATTAATTTGCAGTTTATTGTTGCTGCATTCATGATCTTTGCCGTGGTTGTTCTTGCCAGTGGCATGCTGATTGTACAGCCAAACCAGGCAAAGGCCGTAACTTTTTTTGGTCGCTACCTGGGCAGTATTCGAGAGGCAGGCATTTGGTTTACAGTTCCTTTCTCTACGAATAAAAAGGTCTCCTTACGGGTACGTAATTTTAACAGTGCTAAGTTAAAGGTCAATGATGTTGAAGGCAATCCGATAGAGATTGCAGCGGTAGTGGTTTTTAAGGTAGTGGATTCAGCCAAGGCTTTATTTGAGGTTGACAACTATGAGCAATTTGTGGAAATACAAAGTGAAACAGCTCTGCGCCATGTAGCGACTAAATATCCCTACGATAATTTCGAAGATATTGGTTATTCACTGCGGGGAAATACCGAAGAAATTGCTGCGGAACTAGCCAGGGAGTTGCAATCCCGCTTGACAGTGGCCGGTGTAGAGGTCATAGAGGCCCGTCTTACACACTTAGCCTATGCCACAGAAATTGCCAGTGCTATGCTGCAGCGTCAGCAGGCATCTGCTATTATTGCAGCTCGCCAAAAGATTGTGGAGGGTGCTGTGGGTATGGCTCAGATGGCCATTGAAAAACTTAGGCAGGATGGTACCGTTGAACTGGATGAAGAGCGCAAGGTAACAATGATTAATAATTTAATGGTGGCAATTGTATCTGAGAAGGCTGCCCAGCCTGTTATCAATGCAGGAAGCCTGTATTAGCAGGTGATATATCATGCCGCCGAAAAAAAGTTTTCCTTTGCGAATAGACCCTAAGCTATATGAACAGTTAGAAAAATGGGCGGCGGATGAATTCCGCAGTGTTAATGCCCAGATAGAATTTCTCCTACGGGAGTCAGTACGGCGAGCCGGCAGACTGTCCAAGGGAGAAACAAAACCTGCCGCTAACAGAGAAGACCATCCATAGACAGACTATAAGGTTACATCGCTAAACACTTCCTGATAAATTAAAAGCCTAGAAAACCTTGAAAAATAAGGTTTCTAGGCTTTACTGTTTTTAAAAAGTTAGCATTATTCAGGCCAAGCTGCCTGAGGGGATTTATTAAATTTGGCATCCCAGATTACATGGAATTTTAAATCGTTCTCTTGGTCAACTTCGCCGGTTATTTTCTTATTGGAAATCATGATATCAAAGGGGATTTTGACATAGTTGTCAAACAACAGTTTACCGGCATCTTCTTTACGAAAAGCGATGGGCAAACGAACTCCATTTTGCCACTTAACAAGCAGCAGGTACATATCCAATTCTGGATCATAAGCCCAGTTGGGTGGAAAATATTCACCACTGGCTGCTTCCAGGGGTTCTGTCCAAGCGGGATTTACCAATACCATGGTGGTACGAGCATATTCTTTACCGTTTTCTTCATAGTTAAGATCGGCCCAGGCCCCAAAATCTGGGCTGTAGGCAGCTCCACCGTATTCTTTAATAATATCAAGTTTTTCCTGTTCTGACATATAAACCCTCCTATTGCACCCTTTATCAATAATTGTCCTTTGGACATTATTCCCATCTTAAAACAATTCAATCTGTGCTGGTTTATTTTTTGCCTTTTCTTCCAATACTCCTTTCAGATCGGGACTTCCTTCCCGCATCCACATTTTAAACCCTCGGGATTGCAGAATGGTGTCAGGGCTTTTGCCGGCAGTCATACCCATAAAGTTGCCATCCAACTGCCAGATATACAAAAAGGCCTTTGAGGAAGAGGGGCTGTATTGGATCTTGGCGATGCACCACTGATTTTTATATTTCCAGTAGATGTATTGTTGATCCAATGACTTGATATCCAAAAAAATTCCCCCTGAAACCTGACATCTATACCAAATTCTCCATAAATGACTAATATCCTGTTTGGTTTATTACATTTTAGTTACGGAGCAGGGGATGGTTTGTAGGGGGGAGAACATATTTAGTAAACTAATGCTATAAAAAACCAATAACAACCAAAATATAAACTAACATAGTAACACCTAAAAGGCTTAAGGCCTATGGCCTAAGGCCCGAAGACATAAATAAAAATAGAACAATGGAGGGACACAAAATGACCATAGAACAGAACATACAAGCTGACCGTTGGGGAGTTAATGTGGAAAGCTTACCGAAATTCTGGGTGGATGCCGAAAAACTCTCTATTATTCAGGATTTAATGTTTTCCGGCATTAATGTGATGTTAACTGGGGACCCTGGTACAGGGAAAACCGATCTAACCAAGAGATTGGCCCAGGCGCATAACCTACCCTTCCACAGAGTAAATGTGGGAGCCATCCGCACTCCCAGGGATTGGTTTGGGCATTGGGAATTTATTGGTGGGCAAACAGTGTTTATTCCATCAGAGTTTGTAGAAGCCATCCAGCGCCCAGGGATCGTGGCTCTGGATGAATTTAACCGGGTTACCCCAGACATTCATAACTCCATCTATACCATCCTGGACCATAACCGTGAAGTCTACATTGAAGAAACGAAACAACATATTTCGGTCCACCCTAAATGTATCTTTATTGCCACGGAAAACCGGGGACGTAGCCATACCGGGACCTTTATGGAAGATACCGCTGTGGGAGACCGCTTCGAAACCATTCAATTGGAGTTGCCTCCAGTAGAAACCATGGCTCACCTATTAGAAGCGGTCTATGGAGCAACTGCAGACCAAGCACTGTTATTATCAAGAATTACTCATAAACTTAACATCTTGTACCATGAAGAGAGTCTTAGTCGTCCCAGTGGCTTCCGCCCAGCCATATCTGCCACGGCCTTATTAAAGAGAGGACAATCCTTACATACTGCTTTGAAATACACCTTTGTCAACCGGTTCTCACCCGAAGGGGGCGTGGACAGTGAACAAACCACTGTGCTCCAAGTCATTCAAGCTTACCTTAAGTGAGCAGTGATATATTAGGCGAATGGTGGTGATCTTGTGGTTGTACCAAATCAAGTGGAAACTTGGAAAAATAAAAGCTTGTCCGACTTTTGGCTTACAGGCAGGGGGTTGGAACAAAACAAAAACGGCATGGGTCAGCCCTATGCCTTGTTTAGTCATAAACTATTAGCTTCGGAAGACACGGATGCCCAGGCTATGGCCATGACTGCCATCCTGGGAGCAGTGTCCAGAGTCATCGATATTGTCCATGGACGCAATAAATTCACGGTTAACTTTAGTTCCAAGGAAGCAAGAACCCACTTTGCTACCAAGCAAATTGCCCTTAGTGCGGAACCATTACTGGAGCCTCCCCAAGGCTATTTAATGCCGGACATCGTGGATGTACTCACAGGCATGGCCCTTCATGAAGCAGCTCACGCCCAGTTCAGTAAACCGGAATACTATACAGAAATGCCAGGGAACCCCTTTATGGCGGTGATCCGCAATGTCGTGGAAGATGTCTATGTGGAGCACTTAACCAGTCTGTATTATCCGGGTTATGCCGGGTACTTTTGGAAATATCGTCGCTATGAATTTGATCTACATCCAGAGAAATGGGCCCATAAACCAAAGAAAGATTTAATGGACAATGAGTTGAATCTACGTGCCAGCGATTTTCTGCTGGTGATGCGGTCCACCAGGGATTATGTTTCCAATGTAGCCCGGGTGAATAAGGTAGCTGAGTTGCTGAAAAAGACGATTTACATTGATAACCCAGTCCGACTGGAAAAATTAAATACGAGAAATGTTTCTAAGAAAATTTATGACGAATTATATGGTAACATGATTCAGCAGGATATAGCCTATTCACTACCCAGTTCTTTGCTGGATTATAATAATCGCGGGAATCACCAGGCGGAACCTGGCAGTACCAACAAAGATAATAAAACCAATATACCCAGCGACCTTCAGAATTTGATTCAGAATATGCGGCAGGAACAATTACAAGTTGCCAATATGGGAGAACTAATGGAAGCGGGGTTGGACCCGGATTATCCTCCGCCACCGCCACCAATGGTGGTTTTCCGTCGGCCCCTCATCGATGAAGGAGCAGCCGAGCGGTATGAGCAGTCCCGCAGTGTCGTAAAACCCTTTGTAATTCGGTTGCGCAACCGCCTAAGCTGGGCTAATACCCGACAGGTAATTAACCAATATCAACTGCCCAGTGGTGAACTGGATGAGGATAGTTTGTATCAGGCAAGCTATTCCAATAAAATATTTCGTCGCACAGAAATCATTAATACCCGTACCCGTAACCTGGATATTGGCTTGCTGGTAGACACCAGTGCCTCCATGGTTTACCCTGCGGGAGAGGGGCTATCAAGGATAGAATTAGCCCGCAACTTGGCAACCTTGTTTGTCGAAGCACTGGAGCCGGTAGATTCAGTGAGAACTTGGGTATTTGGCTTTAATTTAAAGGGCGCGGTTAATATGACAGAATTATATTCACCACAGCTTATGAACAAAGCCCGTCTGGGAATGACCGGTGCCGAGGGGACCACACCTGAAGGCACGGCCTTAAAATATGCTGCCCTTCGCTTACTTTCAGAGGGGCGTGCCCTGGTCCAAAAGGTGCTGGTTGTTATTGCCGATGGCAATCCGAACCCCGGACCGGAGACCAAGTTAGTTAAGGAACAGGTACGGCGATTAAAGTCCCAGGGCTGTAAAACCATCAACATCTTGGTGGGGGATCGACCGCTGGAGTACGGCTATCAATACACTATCCCTTGGACTGACTATTATACCGTTACCACTGAATTCGGTAGGTTACTAAAAAAGTTAGTGGAAGAAGAGTAAGGAAAGTAGTGTGGTACAACTTTTGGGTATTCCTTATGGGTCAATACCTTATAGCCGGAAACAAGGAAGTGTCGCAAAACAGTTGTTTTGCGACACTTCCTTGTTTCCGGCTTATGCTACCCATTCGGTTTGATTGTAACGATAGGATACACCAGATTTTTTATTCAAACGTAAAGTTTTTTGTCAGAATTCATTAGGAGCCAAGTTTTTTGATAACGAAATATTATATTGTCAAGGATTTTTATTAAAATAAAGTTAAATTTTTTTCGAGTGGTTTCTAATACCATTTTTCATAGTTGTTTCTAATTATTTGTCCTCAAAAGAGCTGCAAATTAGTTCTTAATAGGTAATGACAAAGAAAATTTGTCAAACGGCACGTAATTTAGCTTAAATTATAATAATGTAATGAAAACATGCTTTATAGTAAAAATTTTTTTGTTATAAGTGTAAAAAAGTACTTGAAATTAAAAAAACCTTTTGGTAGCATAACCGAAAAGATAATGACAAAGAATATATACTCTATACACAATTTATGATTAGAGATCAAAAAAAACCTGCTTCCGTGAAGCAGGGGAAATGCAATAAAAAATTTGGAATGCTGGTGTTAGGGGGGTGAAGGTTGTGTTTTTTCGCAAGATAACTACCAAGAAAAACGGCAAAGAGTATGTTTACGTAAAACTAATCGAAAACTACCGCCAAGATGGTAAAGTAAAACAGCGGGTTATTGCTAATTTTGGCAGTGTGGAAAACCTTTCTTCAGACCGGATAAATTACTTAATTGCCAGTCTTAAAAAATTGCACAAAGAAATTCAGCCCCAACTAGGTGATGTAAGAATTACAACCAACACCACTTCAACGATCAAAATCATACGAAGTGTGTTACGTCAGTCACCAGTCAACCAGGCAATACAAGAGATATTTGGTCAAAAGGATTATGAATTGATAGAGGCAATCATTTTGAAATCTATCGCTGCCTCGGAAACCAATCAACCCATTCAAGAGGCTTGTAAGAACCTAGGTTTTAAGGCGGGAACTAGCCTACAGTATTATAACACCTTAAAAAGATTGGGTGAGGATAGCAACAGGTTTTCGTTATTAAAAGCGGGTCTAAAGCACTGCCAGGAAAATGAAAACATTCACAAATCAATCGTTATTTACACTTTACAGAGCACCTTTGAAGGAAATTCCTTTGATTACGATCTAACAGGAAATATGTTTTTAACTCAGAGTTTCCAAAAACCAATAACCCTTATGCTAGCCTGTTCAACCGAGGGAGTTCCTGTGGATTACCAATATGCAGAAAATGATGAGGAAGCAATCAAGAAGTTATCCCTATTCGTTGACAGACTTAAAAGTGAATTTCAAGGAAATATTGTGGTTCTAGATGAACATAACTATTTTCCTACAACCATGAGCGGCTGTCTAATAGCAAAACCAATGCCTGAAGCAACAGTAACCCAAAACCAAAACCAGCTGTTCAATGTGGTTACTTATAAGCAGGTTAGCCCAGGGAAAATAAAGGAACTAAAGGCCAAATTAGCAAAGGTTTCGGCAGGATTAGAAAATTTGAAGGCCGATATTCTTCTGGGCAAGTTAACAAAAGAAAGCCATGTTACTAAAAAAGCAGAAAATGTCATTAAAAGTAATCAGTGTGATGAACTGGTGCTATATAGCTACGAGGAAACCACTCATTCATTTCACTATGAAATAGATCAAGCTGCACTCAAGCAAAAACAAGAGTCTGTCATAATGACTCCGTGGATCATAGAAGGCCAAGGCAGAGATATTTCCTTTGAAAAGATACAGGAAGTTCATAGAAAAACAGATCAGTTTGATGTGTTAACTGATCAACTAAAGATTCCACCCATTAATATTTATGTAGACTATCATTATTCGCCGGAAGTTATCTCAGGCCATATCCAGCTTGAGATTCTCAAAACCCAACTTCTTGGCGCAATGAACACTCTGCTTAAAGGGGGTGAGCTATAGAAATAAAATTTTGTCAATATAAATTTCTTCCTTTTCAATTTCGATTGTAGCACCTTTATCGTTAATATTCAATATATCGAGTCATAAAATTAGCTTATTTTTGTCATTACCATGACAAAAAATTTCTTGAGTACCTTTCAGACATGATTAAAAGGGGGTTACCCAGATGCGAGTAGTATATGAAGCCTTAATGTCTGCATCCAGGGCCCATGCCAAATGGGAACTGGAAATGTCCAATAACATTATGAAAAACAGAAAACACTTATTTATTTTAGCTCTTATGATGCTTCCTCTTATTATTCCTGCCATTGGTCATGCAGCAGATTTGCCTTACTTTATTGGTGGAAAAAGTGCCTATGGTCCTTCCCACTATAATCCGACGATGTTTTATGGTTCCATGGCGGTAGGTGTTTGCGCTGGTTTAATTACTGGCTGTATTGGTGCCGGTGGTGGTTTTGTTATCACTCCCGCTTTGATGAGCTTAGGTGTGAAAGGGATTCTGGCCGTTGGTACCGACCAATTCCATATTTTTGCCAAAGCTATTATGGGTACCGTTATTCACAAGAAATTAGGTAACGTTAATGTTGCTTTAGCTATTGCCTTCCTGGTTGGTTCCGGTATCGGTGTAACGGCCGGTGGTACCTTAAACCGTGCCTTGTTCAACGCTAACCCGGTTATGAGTGACTTTGTGATTAGTGCGATCTATGTTGTAATGTTGGGCTTCCTCGGGTTCTATTCAATGTATGATTTTATCAAGAGCAGACATCAAACAGGCGGGGATGTTCATGGTGGTCCTGCAGGTATGACCAAATTGGCTCAGAAACTGCAGGGTGTTAAGTTGGCTCCGATGGTTACCTTTGATGAGGACTTGACTCCTGGTGGACGTAAGATTTCTGGCTGGTTTGTAGCCGTCTGTGGTGCAGTGGTTGGTTTCGCAGCTGCCATTATGGGTGTGGGCGGCGGCTTCCTTACCTTCCCCATGTTCGTATACGGTTTGGGTGTATCCTCCTTTACCACAGTAGGTACTGACATTCTGCAAATTATTTTCACTGCCGGTTACAGCTCCATTGCCCAATATGCTATCTATGGTTATATCTTCTACACATTGGCTATGGGCATGCTGGTTGGTTCCCTACTGGGTATCCAAATTGGCGCGGCTACCACAAAAGTGGTCTCCGGTATTTACATTAGAGCTTTCTATGCTATCGCGATTTTAGCAGGTTTTGTAAACAGAGCCTTTGCTCTGCCAGAAAAAATGGCTCAAATGGGCTACATTCAGATGAATGCTGCCACAGGTAAGCTGCTAGCGGATATAGGTGCCTGGATATTCTTTGGCTTAGTTATCATGTTTGCTGGTTGGATTATCATGAGCTTCATTCGTGGTATCCCCACGCTACGGGCTGAATCTGCCGGTGGTGAAGTAGCTGGCGGGAAAGGAGTGAGCCATTAATGATTAGAGATAGTAAAGCTTTCTTTATCGGGCTGATTATGATGGTTTCCTTTATGGGCATCTATGCTTACATGATGACCCCCTCCTTTGGTAATGGCAGAAACGGTCTGGAATTTGCCGATGATATGTTTAATTCCATTTCCAAAGGTTCGGTACAGGATGTTGTTCAGGGTGAAATTAAGAAGGCAGAACAGTGGAACGGCAACAATATTGAGGTGAATTTAAAAGCTAAGGATGAAGAACAGGCCGAAAGATGGTCTAAAGTTATTCAAGCCGTTGACGGTTCCGAGGTAAATGTAAATAAGGAAGCAGTAATGGTCAAGGCCGATCTGGGAAAAATTCTGGCCAACATTTCCGAAGACTGTATCAATATGTATGATAACAAAGGGGATGTTATACAACAAAAATACGACACTGATCCCCGGGATGCCACCAATAGATGGTACAATATTTCTAAGGCCATTGTCAAAGACTTAGAGAAACAAGAGAAGTTTAAGGAATCCATTGCTATTCAACAATACCAGCAAAAAGTAATTGAACCTGCTTATAACTATTACGGTGTTGATGCTGAAAAAGCGGGTAACAACGCTGGCATCATGACCTTCATGATGGTGTTCTACCTCATTTACACCATGTGGTATGGTTTTGCCATCTACTTCCTGTGCCAGGGGTTAGGCATCACCATGAGTAAGTCAGGTAAAAAGCAAGAAGCATAATAGGTTCTTGCTGTACTTTCATTGATAGAATTTTATTCTTTTTGAAAGTGTCTTGTACTTTCATCAATAGAATTTTATTCCTTTTGAAAGTGAAAAGCGAAGCACCCTCTCTATGAGGGTGTTTTTGCGTTTAGCAAATCAGAAAGTATAAGGGCAAAATAAGGCTGACGCCGAAAACTCTCGGTCCTGGAGAGTAGGGTGTCAGCCAAATTTTTGATGTGAGATAGATGAGATGTTTATTTGTCAATACTATTTTGAAAAATGCTATTAATTATTTGGTTTTTACTATATTATGCATGACTGTGTTCAGGTGATGAGGTGAAAAATCCTGTAAGTTATTGATTTTTAAATGACAAAAGTCTCTTGTCATTTAAGGTATAGTTACCTTTTAGCTAGATATTAGTAATGAAAAACAAATACAAACTAAGGAAATTTTTTATTTTTGTGCAAAAAAGTACTTGCAATTAAAAAACCTATTTGCTAGTATTTGCGCATAACTCAGAGACAAAAATAAGCTCATTTAAAAACAACAAAACAAATAAGTTTATGAAAATAATAGAAAAAATATGGCTATAAATTTTGAGGTGAGGATATGTTTTTTCGTAAGATTACCACCAGAAAAAATGGTAAGGAATATGTTTACGTTAAGTTAATTGAGAATTACCGCACCAATGGTAAGATAAAACAACGAGTAGTGGCAAACTTCGGCAGCCTGGAAAACCTTTCGCCCCACAGAATTACTGATTTGATTACCAGTCTACGGAGACTTTATCAAGAAATTGAAGTCTTACAGGATAAGAAACTGGTGGTTGAAGACTTAATAGATCAAGCATCCGAAATAAGTAAAGAAATAAGAAATCGGAAAGTGCTTGAACCATTTGGGCAGGTGTTTCAGGATGAGCAATATCAGATCTTAGAAGCCTTAATCATAAAATCTTTAGTTGCTTCCGAAATGAATAGCCCTGTAGAGGAGATTTGTCAACAATTGGGGTTGGTAAATGCCGACAGCATTCAATTTTATAATATAGTAAAGATGTTGGGTGAGGATAGTACTAGGCCGCAGGTGATTAAAGCAAGGCTTTCTGATGTGTTAGAAAATGAGAAAGTTAACAAAGTAATTTATATTTACCCACTCAAAAGCACCTTTAAGGGAAGGACTTTTCGTCTTGACCCAACGGGTAATCCCTATTCAAGCGAGAATTACCAAAAAGAGTTTCTGCTATGGTTAGCCTATGATCAACAAGGTGTACCCTTAGATTTCACTTGGCTTGATAAAAAGGAGCAGTTAGCTGAACAGTTAAACCATTTAGTGCAGCGTCTAGAAACCTTATCAGGTAGTCAGGTGATTGTTATGGATCGGGAGGGTGTTCTAACGGGAGCAGAGGTACCGTATCCTATAGCCTGGTTAACGAAGCAAATGCCAAAGGGAGAAGGAGGGACTTCTACCGAAGATCAAGACCACATCTTTCAGGCCACTCAGGTACAGCCTGAAAGTGAACTCAAGATAAAAGAAATGAAAGCTAACCTTGCTAAGGTTGCGGCAGGCATGGAAAATATCAAAGCAGATATTCTGTTAGGAAAATTAAGTAAAGAATCTGCCATTAAGAAAAGAGCCGAAGCAGTCATACGAACCAATAATTGTCAGGACATGGTAACCTGTTTCTTTAATGATACTAATCAAACCCTCCACTATTATATCAAAGATACGATTGTAGAACAAAAATCTACATCCTTAGTAACTACTTCTTGGGTAGTACCAAAGGGAAAACTCAAACATAACATCACAATTCCTAATATCACAATAAAAGCTGATCAGTTTCAAATTATTACCGATCAGCTCAACATACCACCTATCAATTTATACGCAGATTACCATTACTCAAGGGAAGTAATCTCTGGTCATATAGTACTGGAGATTATCAAAAAACAAATAGCTATGGTAACCGAATTACCACAGCAAGGGGGTGATACCCCAGAATAATTTTGTCAATATAAATTTCTTCTCCAAAGACATTTTAACACTACGTCATCTATTATTCAAGGGAAACTATTAGGAATTGATTAAATTTTTTGTCATTACTTTTAAGGCATTATTTTTTAAAGCACCTTTTATGTTCAAATCAGGCTGATGAGGGGGTTACCTGAATGAGAGGATTATACGAGGCTCTAATGAGCGCCTCGAGGGCCCATGCGAGATGGGAAATTGAAATGTCCAATAATATTGTCCGGAGCAGAAAACACTTATTCATTTTACTAGTAATGTGCCTACCCTTTATCATCCCGGCCATTGGCCATGCAGCTGCACTGCCGGACTTTTTAGGTGGAAAAAGTGCTTTTGGACCATCTCACTTTACTCCGGTCATGTTTTATGGTTCCATGGCTGTCGGTGTCTGTGCTGGGCTGATCACTGGTTGTATCGGTGCCGGTGGTGGTTTTGTAATTACACCCGCCCTGATGAGCTTAGGCGTAAAAGGGATTCTGGCGGTTGGTACCGACCAATTCCACATCTTTGCTAAGGCTATTATGGGTACTGTAATTCACAAGAAATTAGGTAACGTAAACGTCTCTCTGGCCATTGCCTTCCTGGTTGGTTCCGGTATCGGTGTAACCGGTGGCGGTTCCCTGAACCGGGCCCTGTTCAACGCCAACCCGGTGATGAGTGACTTTATGATTAGCACGGTTTACGTGATTATCTTAGGCTTCCTGGGCTTCTACTCTATGTACGACTTCTTTAAAACCAGAGGTCAGGTCAATAAAGGAGATGCACACGGTGGGCCGATTGGCTTAACCCCCCTAGCCATCAAATTACAAAAAGTTAACCTAGCCCCTATGATCAAGTTTGACGAAGATATCACCCCTGGCGGCCGTAAAATATCCGGTTGGTTTGTAGCCCTCTGTGGCGCGGTTACCGGCTTCCTGGCAGCCATCATGGGTGTGGGTGGCGGTTTCGTAACCTTCCCGATGTTCGTCTACGGTCTTGGCGTATCTTCCTTCACCACCGTAGGTACGGATATTCTGCAGATTATCTTTACCGCGGGTTATAGTTCCATTGCTCAGTATGCAATCTATGGTTATATTTTCTACACCTTGGCCATGGGTATGCTGGTGGGCTCTCTGTTGGGGATTCAAATTGGTGCAGCTACTACCAAAGTGGTTCCCGGTATTTACATCAGAGCTTTCTACGCTATCGCCATTATGGCTGGTTTTGTCAACAGAGCCTTCGCTCTGCCGGAGAAAATGGGTCAAATGGGGTATATCACCATTAGTAAAGAAACCGGTACTTTGCTCAATAATATTGGTACCTGGATTTTCTTCGGACTGGTGATACTCTTTGCAGGCTGGATTATCCTTAGCTTCATCAGAGGTATACCAACCCTGCGGGCTGAAAGTGCTAAGAGCGATGTGCCCAATGGGAAAGGAGTGAGCCATTAATGATAAGAGATAGCAAAGCCTTTATAATTGGGCTAGTTATGTTGATATCTTTCATGGGAATCTACGCCTATATGATGACCCCTTCCTTTGGTAATGGCAGAAACGGTTTAGAATATGCTGATGATATGTTTAACTCCATCTCTAAGGGTTCTGCCCAGGAGGTTGTCTTAGACGAAGTTAAAAAAGCTGAGAAATGGAATGGCACCAGCATCGATCTGACATTAAAGGGTAAAGACGAAGATCAGGCCAAGCGATGGGCAGAGGCTTTTCAACAGGTGGACGGTGCAGAGGTGCAAGTAAATAAGGAACAAGTGGCTCTGAAGGCCGACTTTGGCAAACTGTTGGCCAATATTTCGGAAGATTGTGTGGCTATGTATGAAAATAAGGGTGATGTAGTGCAAGCAAAATACAACACAGATCCTCGAGATGCCACTAACCGTTGGTACAACATTACCAAATCAATTGGTAAAGAATTAGAAAAGAAAGAACAATTTAAGGAATCCATTTACCTGTCAACCTATCAGAAAAAAGTGATTGAACCCGCCTATAACTACTATGGTGTAGAAACCAAATTTGTGAGTGACAACAAAGGCTCTATGACCTTCCTGCTCCTCTTCTACATGGTCTACACCCTGTGGTATGGTTTCGCTATCTACTTCCTGTGTATCGGGTTTGGTATTACCATGACCAAAGCTACCAAAAAATCCGAAGCTTAATATTCTTCATGTACCTGAACACCCCCTGCCGGGGTGTTTTTTTTACTCTACTTTACCCAATGACTTTCCTGTTGTAAAATGATAAGATAATTGACAATGCCGCCTGATGAAAATCATCAAGGTGGCTTTTATTCTTGGCAAATCGGAAAGTATAAACTTTCTGATTTGCATGAGGGCAAACTAAAGCTTACTTGCCTGTGACCCTTGGTTATGCCCTTCAGGGTACGCCGGCGTCTAAAGACTTAACGTAAGCTAAGTTTTTCTAAAAAAAGTGGATGGTAGGAGAACATGAAACAAACGTATTCATTAAAGGAGAAAGGCAAACAACTGTTGGTAATTTTTCTACCCATTTTAGTTACCCAGTTGGCTTTATCTTCCATGATGTTTTTTGATACCGTAATGTCCGGTAACGCCAGTGCTGTTGATCTAGCCGGGGTGGCAATAGGCTCCAGCATTTGGTCACCGGTTGCCACCGGCATAACCGGTATTATGTTGGCCGTAACCCCTATCGTTAGTCATTTTATCGGTGGTGGTCGACGAGATAAGGTGCCCTTTGCTGTTATTCAAGGGGTATATTTGGCTATTGTCATTTCGCTTTTGATTATTCTCGGTGGTGCTTTAGCCTTACAGCCGATCTTACATAGGATGGAATTAGAGCCAGCAGTGCGGGATATTGCCAGTGGTTATTTATTTGCTCTTGCCTTTAGTATTATACCGTTATTTGTCTATACAGTATTTCGCTGCTTTATTGATGCCTTGGGACAAACCAGGGTAACGATGATAATCACCCTCATTTCTTTACCGATTAATATAACGCTAAATTACATGCTGATTTTCGGCAAATTTGGTTTTCCCCGCCTAGGTGGAGTTGGTGCAGGGGTAGCATCGGCCATTACTTATTGGTGTATCGCTATCATAGCTCTCTTTGTTTTGTGTCGGGTAGAACCCTTTGCAGAGTTTGGCCTACTCAAACGGTTATTTCCTGTTTCACTGTCTGCCTGGCGGGAACAACTGAAATTGGGGATACCTATTGGCCTTGCTATCTTTTTTGAAACCAGTGTTTTTGCCGCTGTAACTTTGTTGATGAGCCAGTTTAACACAGTAACCATTGCTGCTCACCAAACCGCTCTCAACTTTGCCAGTGTTCTATATATGCTGCCATTAAGTATCTCTATGGCTCTAACCATTACAGTGGGATTTGAAGTAGGAGCTAAGCGCTTTCGGGATGCCCAACAGTACGGTCATTTGGGTATCGGCATGGCCTTAGGAATGGCAGTTTGTTGTGGTGTAGGACTGTTATTATGTAACCAACAGGTAGCTCATCTCTATACCAAGGATCCGGCAGTTTTTGAGCTGGCGAAGCAGTTTTTGGTTTATGCTATTTTCTTTCAGCTTTCCGATGCCATTGCTACGCCGGTGCAGGGGGGGCTGCGGGGCTATAAGGATGTAAACGTGGCCTTTTTTGTGGCTTTTTGTTCCTATTGGGTGATCGGGTTACCTTTGGGGCATCTGCTAGCCTCCTATACTTCCTTTGCTGCCTTTGGTTATTGGATTGGGCTCATTGTTGGTTTGGCATGTGGAGCAACGGGTTTGTTAGTCCGCCTGAGGCGAGTGCAACGAAAAAGTATGGCCGTAAATGAATACCTAGTAGCGTAATCTGGTTATTTTATTGATCTTTGCCAAAAGCACTCTTGCCGACTACAATAGACCTATTAGAAAATGGCAAGGTAGTATTTCGGTTATAGTATGTCAAGGTTATGAGGTGGTTCTATGGATTTATTTAGTTCATCCAGAATGAATTTACAGGCCGCTCCTCTGGCTGAGAGAATGCGGCCACGAAGTCTCGATGATTTTATCGGCCAGGAACACATTGTAGGTCAAGGCAAACTTTTGCGCCGTGCCATCGAAGCAGACAAGCTGGGGTCCATTATATTATACGGTCCTCCTGGCACAGGCAAGACGACACTGGCCACCATTATTTCGAAAATGACAAAAGCTAGTTTTGTCAAGATTAATGCTGTATCTGCCGGTGTCTCAGAGATTCGAACCGAGATTAAAAAAGCGGGGGAAAATCTAAAGTTTTATGGTAATAAGACCATTTTCTTTATTGATGAAATTCATTCCTTAAAAAAAGGTGCCCAGCAGGATTGTTTGCTGGAGGCGGTGGAAAAGGGAGAGGTAACGCTCATTGGAGCCACCACCCAGAATCCATACTTTGAGTTAAATGGAGCACTGCTCAGTCGTTCTCGTATCTTTCAACTGAACGAACTAACAGCGGATGATCTGTCACGATTAATAGAGCGCGCTCTACAGGATGAGGCTAACGGGCTGGGCATGTATAAAGTAAGAGTTCTGGAAGCAGCTGTACAACATTTTATTCAAATTTCCGGCGGGGATGCACGAAATATGCTCAACGCCTTGGAATTGGCAGTGCTGTCCACTCCACCGGCTGAGGATGGCTATCGTCAGATCACGCTGGAGGTGGCGGAGGATTCCACCCAGCAACGGTATATCCGTTACGACAAATCCGGAGATAACCATTATGATGTTATCTCTGCCTTTATCAAAAGTATTCGGGGTTCCGATCCGGATGCGGCTTTACACTATTATGCCCGTATGACTGCGGCTGGAGAGAACCAGAGATTTATTGTGCGCCGGCTCATCGTACATGCTTCAGAAGATATTGGCATGGCTGACCCCCAGGCCATGTTGGTGGCTCATGCAGCCTGGAATGCTCTGGAGACATTAGGTATGCCGGAGGCCCGTATTCCCATTGCCCAATGTATTATTTATTTAGCTTCAGCACCCAAGAGTAACAGCGTGATATGTGCAGTTGATGAAGCCTTTGCAGATATTAAGAAAAAACCAGTTGGCCAGGTTCCCCTCCATTTGCGGGATACCCATTACCGGGGTGCAGAGTCCCTAGGACACACCGGGTACAAATATCCCCATAACTATCCAGGGCACCATGTTGAGCAGCAATACTTACCCGATGCTTTAGAGGGAGCTAACTACTACAAGCCCAGTGATCAGGGCAAGGAAAAATTATTAAAAATACCGGGAACTCGAGATATGTCGAAGGAATAAGCGAATCTGTGGAGAATAAATGCAACAGTATCTATAAACGCCTGAAGGAGGCATTCAAGTTGAGCGATCTAACGAACAGTGCAATCAAGATTGCCAAGCGTCAGACACAGTTGGCTTATCTAGATATCAATGAACAAGAGGTTCAGTTGATGGCTTCCCATAAAGATCTGTTTAGTAAGGAAGCGGATCGGGTCGTGGAAGGCTTCTATAAGCACCTGTTAAACTTCCCGTATCTTAAAGAATTGATTAACAAACATAGTACTGTTGACCGTTTAAAGGAAGCACAAAAGAGGTATTTTATTTCACTGTGCGATCCTATTGATGAAGGATATCTAAACCAGAGATTATTTATTGGCAAAAAACACCAGCAAATTGGCTTATATCCTAAATGGTATCTGGGGACTTATCAAGTTTACACAGCCGAAATTCAACGCATTTTAGCCGACCATCATGGCAGCTGCAGCGATGCCTATGCGGAGGCACTGATTGCCTTTATGAAACGCATCAACTTGGATATGCAATTGGCTATTGAAAACTATATTTTAGATCAACTGCAGCAGTTAATTGCTTTTCAGCAAGATATTGGTTCGGTGGCGGAAATTATCGATGATATTGCGGAGCAAACGAATATGCTGTCCTTAAACGCTTCCATTGAAGCTGCCAGAGCTGGTGATCACGGACGCACCTTTGCGGTGGTGGCACAGGAAGTACGCAAACTAGCTGAGCGTTCTTCCCAATCCGCCAAGGATATTGCTCAGATGGTTACTTCCAACCAACAAGCTATCGAAAAAATGAAGAAAGCTGCTGAAGAATAGACTCCGTAAGGGGTCTATTTATACGAGTAGCCCTTTATGACTAAAGTTTTGCTTAATTTTTAAAAAAGGATATAATTTAAATATTGTAATAGAATACCGATGAATCTTGGAGAGGGGGATTACTATGTTTCAGCTATCAGAAAAGGAAGCAGCGTATTTAGATAAAGTAGGCTCAGTAATCAACTATCCTAAAGGACAAATTATTTTTTCAGCGGGGCAAAAGTCCAACGAAGTTTATCTTATCAAAAGCGGTTTAGTTAAAATATACCGTACCGCGGGCGACGGTCGACAAGTATCTGTAGCCATTCGTTATCCCGGCGAATTCATTGGTTTAGCAGAGGTACTCAGCGATTATTCGGAAAGAGAGTATAGTGCAGAAGCCATGGATAATGTTTCTGTATTAATTATCTGGCAGGATGCTTTTAAAAAATTAATTTCTGATTTCCCTGATTTTTCAAGCAAAATGCTTAAATTAATGTGTGACAGATTACGAGAATCCCAGAATACAATTTATGATTTTATCATGAACCCCACCCAGGGTAGACTCGCCCTAGTGCTGCTTACTATGGCAGAGAGAGCCGGCAATGAAGAAAAAAATGGTATGATGAAGGTTAATTTACGAGTTACCCAGGAAGAGTTAGCCTGTGTGATCGGTTCTTCACGGCAAACGGTATCCTCTTTACTAAATCTTTTTAAGGAGGATGGCAGCCTCGTTTATGAAGGAAGAGAAATTGTTGGCATCGATGTAAGGCAATTAAGGACATGGATTCAAGATAGTTAAACGCTTGTAAATATACGAATAAAGCCAAATGAAATCCCGCCGACAAAATAAACGTCCGTCAAAGGACATTTATTTTGTCGGCGGGATTTGCTATTTTACTGTCGCAAAGATGACAGTAATCTGTCTTGGATTCGGTTTTTTCTAGCCAACACCCTTGTTAAAATCATCACATAAGAATAAAACGGTTGTAAGGGGGGAGCTGACAGAAGGGTTATTTGTCAAATTTGTAGGTAAACTAAATAAAAAATAGGGGGTTAAAACATGTCAGACGCTGCTCTTGAGAAAAAAGATTTGAGCACTGTTCCTGATGCCAAAGCAACTGCAAACTCAAAAAATAAATTTGCAATTGCAGGGTTTATTCTGTCTTGGCTGGTATTTGCCGCCATTCTAACCATGGTTCCCACTTCTCAAAGCCTTACTGCCGGCGGTAGAGCTGCCCTGGCTGTGATGGGTTGGGCAACGGTTATTTGGTTATCCAACGGACTTCCGTTAGCAGTTTCCGGACTTATGATTCCCGTGCTATTATCCCTTACTGGTGCAAGTCAAAAGATGCCTGAAGCCTTTAGTGGTTTCACCAATAACGTTACTTTCTTGATTCTTGGTTGCTTTATCTTGGCAGCCATTATGCAAACCACTGGTTTAGACAGACGGATTGCGTTAGGAATTGTTTCTAAAGTAAAGCCCACTGTTGGGGGTGTTTTGAAAGGTCTTATCGGAGCTCACTTGGTAACAGCGGTGTTAGTTCCCGCTACCAATGCCCGGGGAGCCGTATTCCTCCCCATTATTCAAGGTCTTAACAGTTTGTTTGAGAAAACTGGTGAAGGGGCCAGGGCAAGAAAAGTGTTTACCATGGTTGGTATTGGTTTTGCCTCACTAGCTTCTGGGGTAATCCTGTTGCACAGCCACATGTCTAACGTAATTGTAGCTCAAACCATTAATCAAGCTGTCAAAGAGGATGTTATTACCTGGGGAACTTGGGCTTGGATGAACTGGCCGCTACTGGGTATTCTGGTCATCATGTATTATTGGGTTAACTGGGTAATGAAGTCTAAGAACATTGAAGTGCCTGGTGGTATGACAGAAGTGCAGCGCCAAAGAGATGAACTGGGTAAAATGACTACCACTGAATGGATTGTTTTAATTTGCTTTGGTGTCGCCATTTTGCTCTGGGCCACTGAACAAATTCACGGTTATAAAATGGCTTTAGTTGCTCTCCTAGCAGTGATGGTATTATTTATTCCAGGGTTTACCAATCTTAATTGGAAAAAGGTACAATCGAACACTATCTTTGGTACCTGGCTTTTACTGTGCGGCTCTCTTTCCCTGGTAACCGCCTTTGAAAAGACTGGTGTAGACAAATGGATTGCTTCACACTTAGTAGGTTTAGCACCGGCCTGGGGCTGGATTGGGGTAAGTATCTTTATCTGTGTAATTGTCCAGATTAGTCGCCTCGGTATTGTAAGTAACGTGGCAGCTGTGACTTTATTGGCACCCATTATTGCTGCTATGGCCCCCATGCTTGGTTTAAACACCGTAGCATTCACCATGATGGTCTTAAATGTTGACAGTTACGCCTTTGTCTTACCAATCTCTGTAACAGCTTGTTTGATTGCCTACGGTACTGAAGAATTTACCTTTGCGGAATTTGTCAAAGTAGGTGCTCCCTTTACCTTGATGGTAATTCTCTATATGGTTTTCGTGATGTTACCCTGGTATGCCGTAACCGGTTATCCTATTTGGGCACCCATGTAATAATCAAAAGGAGGAAGATCAATGCCAAGAGCCAGTTTACCCAATGCAGTTAATGAAATTGAAGAGGTTCGCATAGATACCGATATTTTAATTATCGGAGCAGGTAACGCTGGTTGCTTTGCGGCCATTGAAGCAAAGCGACAGAATCCTGATTTGCGAGTAACCCTGATGGAGAAAGCCCATATTGACCGCAGCGGTTGCTTAGCCGGTGGTATGGATGCCATTAATACCTACATTAAAAAGGACCGTACCATTGAAGACTTTGTTCGCTGGAGTCGTGCTCAGGCCGGGGGCTTGTTACGTGAGGACCTGACCATCTCCATGGCTGAGGTTTTAAACAAACCTATTGAAGAGTGGGAAGAATGGGGTATGCCCATTAAATACGAAGAAGATGGTGAAGAATATAAAACCCGTGGTAAGTGGGATATTACCATCAGTGGTTCCGAAATGAAGGTAATTTTAGCTGAGAAAACCCGGGAGTATGGCTGCGAAGTGATTAACCGGGTGGTTGCTACCAATTATTTAATGGATGGCGAAAAGGTGATTGGTGCCATCGGCTTTGGTGTAAGGGACGGTAAGATGTATATCATTAGGGCGAAAGCAACTATTATCGCCACCGGTGGGGCAGCTGGTTTGTATAAGCCCTATCAAAACGATGGCAATGATAGCCACCATCAACTTTGGTATGCTCCCTTTAACGTAGGAACTGGTTTCGCTTTGGGTATTCGCCAGGGGGCTGAAATGACCACCTTTGAAATGCGTTGGTGCGCCACCAGAACTAAAGATTTTAATGGTCCCATTGATACTATTTCAGTTGGTTATAAAACTCCCATGATTAACTGCAAGGGTGAACAAATTCTCAAGACCCACTATGCTCACCTGGGCGGCGATGCCGCACCCCGCTTTATCCGAGCCAACGCGCCGATGGATGAGTGGCGTGAAGGACGGGGTCCCTGTTATGTGGATACCACTCACATGACGCCAGAGCAAATCTATGATATGAAGTACGATTACCTAAATGAACGTCCTAGCTATGTGCTGTTCCTGGCCAGTCGGGCCCAAGATTTACAGAAAGATCCGATCGAGATCTACGGTTCTGATCCGTATATTGTGGGTGGGCACACAGCCAGTGGTTACTGGGTTGATGTCAAAAGATCTACCACCTTACCGGGTTTATATGCCTGCGGTGATGTAGCTGGCGGTACTCCCAATAAATTTGTTGGCGGCTGTGCTGCTGAAGGCCTGCTGTCTGCTAAAGCTGCGGTTGAATACGTGGCTGCTACAGAATTGGGTTCTATCAACGAAGAGCAGATCGCCCAGGAAAAAGAGCGGGTTTATGCTCCTGGCTTCCGCCAACTAGTGGTTGGGGATGGTGTGACACCTCGGGAAATGGAAGAAAGATTGCAACGACTGATGGATGAATATGCCGGTGGTGTACACCAGTTCTTTAGAATGAACAAAGAAGGACTGCAATATGCCTTGAGGCACTTAAAAATTATGAAAGATCAGGTGAAGTATCTCATTGCTTCCGACCTACACGAATTAATGGAAGCTCACGAAATAATTGATCGATTAGATGTGGCTGAAGTATTAATCCACCACTTGATGTACCGTGAAGAAACCAGATGGCCAGGCTGGCAGACCCGTGCGGACTTTCCTGAGAAAAATGATCAGAAGTTTGATTGCTTTGTCAACTCCCGTTATAATCCGGCAACCGGAGAAGTGGAAATGTTTACCCGCCCCTACGAACAGATTATCCCAGGCGACCGCTTAAAAGCTTAAGGAATAGGAGGTTTTAGATATGCCGCCAGTAGTATATCAGGAGAAATGCAGAGGTTGTGGCAAGTGTGAAGAAGTTTGCCCCGGAGACTTGATGGAATTAAACGAAGATAAAAAAGCCTTTTGTCGCTCAAGAAGAGATTGCTGGGATTGCATGGCTTGTGTGAAGGCCTGTCAATATGATGCTCTGGAAACAAGAATTCCTTACCAACTGGGCTACTATCCTGCCAGACTTATTCCGAAAATGAAAGAAAAAGAGATTGAGTGGACCTGTATTGATATTAATGGCAAAGTTGATAAGTTTTTAGTGAAAACTTACAACAAGTAACTGGCAACTCCATCTAGATTCGTGATATGATAAATCTAGGTTGAATGTTTTAAACTACAAAATAAAAGACTGTGGGTGCTACGAACACCCACAGTCAAAGTACAACAGTTGCCCTCTAAAGGGCTGGCTCAAGGTTACTGCAAAAGAGTAGACCTCCCGTTGCTTCTAGGCTCAAGGGAGGTCTATTTCTTTCTATTATGCGACAACCTAGCCACGATTAAGATGCCAAAGGTTAGCATCAACATCAAAGCTTCAAATGCTGTCATAGTCTCACCCCCTTTCTACCGGGGATGAGCCAGAACACCCTAGAGGAGCCTTTTCTGTTGTACAGGAATATTACCATAGGGTGCTTGCGCTTGGTTTATCCTTTTAGGAATTCCTGCATAGTCTTTAATTCTGCATGTCTTATAAAGGAGTGACATGATGGCTAAAGTTCTTCGGTGGCCAGGTAAACTACCTGACACTAACAATACCACTAAGCCGAAGAAAAAAGGCTTGGTCGGGTGGCTGGCTAGACTTGTTTTACCGAGCAGTCCAAACGGCGAAATTGACAAAGGCCTGGCCGGAGAATGGAAGGTGGCCACCGCGTTGGAGCGTTACCTGGATGATCGGTGGACGGTGGCGAATAATGTGAAAATCTCCCTGGCTACGGGTAAGGCACAAATTGACCACTTACTCTTTGGTTTCCAGGTTATTTACTGTATAGAAACCAAAAACTGGAATACCGCTGCCTGCAATGAAAGGGGGGAGTGGTTCAGATTCCAGGGGAGAATGTGGCTGCCCCAGGAAAGCCCCGTGGGGCAAAATCAACGCAAGGTGGAGCAACTATCTAACCTTCTTGGGAAGCAAGGAATTACAATACCCATCCAAAATGTGATTGTCTTTGCCAACCCAGGCAAGTTTGATTTTGCTAACGCCAGTTTACCACCCAATACAAGGATTTTTGGTTTGCCTGGGTTTATCGAATACCTTAACCAGTTGCCTCCTCATGAAACGACGTATACCCATCGGGCGGGACAATCACCCGACCCGGCAAACATACTTACATTGATTCGATGAAATATACAGGGTGTCCCTATTCCTCGGTTAAGGACACCCATTCTTCCAGGTAGTTGTCTAAGGCAAACTTCTTTTCACTTAACTCGGAACTCAACTCTAAACAGGAAGTATAATTCTGAGCCACTTCCGGTTTTTCCAGATCTGCTGTGATCTGGGTAATTTTCTCTTCTGTGGCACTAATAAGTTGTTCTAATTCTTCAATTCTTTTTAGGCGTTTTCTTTCCAAACGTTGTTGCTCTTTACTCTCCAGGTAGCTTTGTTTACCCAATTGGGTTTTAGCAAGCTCTTTTTTCTCTGTAGTTTGTGAATTACGTTCGGCTTTCTTTTCTTGATAATAGTCGTAGTTACCTAAAAAAGATTCCGTTCCGGCAGGAGATAACTCAATGACTCGGGTAGCCATTTTATTTAAGAAGTAGCGATCGTGGGAGACAAAGAGGATGGTGCCAGGGTAATCCACCAGAGAGCTCTCTAAAATCTCCCGACTTAAGATATCCAAGTGGTTGGTGGGTTCATCCAGAATCAGCAGATTAGCTTTTTGCAACATCAGTTTAGCCAGAGATAGCCGAGCCTTTTCACCGCCACTTAAATCGCCCACCTTTTTATAAACATCTTCTCCACGGAAAAGAAAGTTCCCCAGTATTGTTCTAACATCTCTTTCATCCATCAGGCGATAGTCATCCCACAATTCATCCAGCACTGTTTTTTGCGGGTTTAATTTTTCCTGTTGCTGAGCATAGTAACCAATGCTCACGTTAGTTCCCTTGCGAAGATAACCCTCTAAAGACGGCAGTTCACCCACAATCGTTTTCAGTAAGGTAGATTTGCCAATACCGTTGGGTCCTAACAGGGCGACACTCTCACCGCGTTCGATTAAGAAATTAATTTTTTTAGCCAAAGCCACACCGGAGTAGCCAACGGCTAGGTCTGAAACCTGTAGCACGTCATTACCGCTTTTTAGTTTAATATCAAAGGTAAAGAATACCTGCTTTTGTTTAGCTGCGGGCCCTTCTATCAGCTCCATTTTTTCCAGTGCCTTGAGGCGGCTTTGGGCTCTTTTGGTGGTGGAGGCCCGAACCATGTTCCTTTGAATAAAATCCTTGGCCTTGGCAATTTCTGTTTGCTGCTGTTCAAATTGCTTTGACAAGGATTCCTGCTGTTGGTTTTTTAAATCGATAAAGCCCGAGTAATTCGTGGGATATGTAGTGGCCCGGCCAAATTCCAATTCAATAATCTTGGTGACTACTTTATCTAGAAAATAACGGTCGTGGGATACCACCAGCACAGCCCCGGAGTAGGTTTGTAGATATTGTTCCAGCCAAGCCAGGGAATGAATATCCAGATAGTTAGTAGGCTCATCCAGAATAAGCAGGTCGGGTTTTTGCAGCAGATTTTTTGCTAAAGCCAAGCGAGTTTTTTGGCCGCCGCTTAACACAGAGATGGGAGAATGGTCATCCACCTCAGGAAAATCTAATCCCTGCAGAACGCCCCGAATCAAGGAGTGATAACTGTAGCCCCCCTGCTCCCGAAAGGTTTCCGAAAGACGATCGTATTGATTTAGTACCCGATGAAACTCTGTCTCGTTAGACTTAACCTGAGAATCACCCATTAATTCTTCCAGTTTTCTTAACTGTTGCTCCAATTCGATTAATGGTTGAAATAACGAGAGCATTTCTTCATAAATCGTTCGGCCGGATTCCAGTCCGCTATCCTGTGCCAGATAACCTAGGGTTAAATTACCGGAGCGCATAAGTTCGCCGGCATCCGGGGTCAATTGTCCGGTTAAAATCTTTAATAATGTGGATTTGCCGGCTCCATTAACACCCACTAGGCCGATTTTTTCATGATCCTGAATGGTTACATTTACCTCATTTAGTATTTGTTTGGCACCAAAGTACTTAGAAATATTGTAAGATTGTAGTAAAATCATAATAAACTCCTCCAATATCTCAGTTTACCCGAAGTATGGTTCTTAGACAAGGCTGAAGAATAATTCAGGGCATACTGATAGAGATAAAGGCTTAGCCGGTTGGGGAGTGCCGGAGAAGGGGGAACGCATGCAAGCAAAAGCACCTTTATGGACCAAGGATTTTATTTTAATTTGTTTAGCTAATTTACTGATTTTTACCAGTTTTTACTTCCTACTACCCACCTTGCCCGTTTTTGTCACAAATGTGTTGCAGGGCGATGAGAGTAATGTAGGTTACGTGATGGGGATTCTTTCCCTTACGGCGGTGTTGGTACGTCCGTTGTCCGGCTATTTACTGGATGTTGCCAGTCGTAAAAAAATCCTGTTTTTGTCCCTGATTGCCTTTTCCTTGGCCATGGGAGCCTATTATTTTGTCACCAGTCTAACGCTGCTGCTTTTATTACGCTTTGTTCACGGTCTGGCCTGGGGGTTTACCACCACAGGGGCGGGAACCATTGCCTCTGATATTGTGCCACCCGCCAGAAGGGGGGAGGGCATGGGGTATTATGGTCTGTCTAATACTCTGGCGATGGCTGTTGGACCCAGCTTGGGTTTGTTGATCTTAGGCAGCAGCAACTTTTCCACTTTGTTTATCGTCAGCTTTGCCATTGCTGTGGCGGCTTTAATGACTATTATGGTCATCCCTTATGAGCAGGGGCCCACAAGCCAAGACAAGGGCAAATTAACTTTCACTAGTTTTTTTGAACCCAAGGTTTTTTCACTTTCAGTGGTAATGTTTTTTACCGCAGTGGTCTATGGTGGTATTGTTTCTTTCATTATTCTTTATGGTCAAGAGATTCAGGTGGCAAATCCCGGTATTTATTTCCTCATTTATGCGATAACGCTTTTGGTGATACGACCGATTGCCGGCAAGAGCTTTGACAAAAACGGCCCAGGAAAGGTGATGGGGCTGGGTTTCCTCGCCATTGCGGGAGCCTTTGTGCTACTCTTTCTGGCCCAGGGAGAGCTGTTATTTGGAGCTTCGGCAGTGGCCATGGGCATTGGCTTTGGGATTGTGCACCCCACCGCCATGGCTATGGCGATTAACCGGGTGGAGCCTTTCCGCCGGGGGGCGGCCAATGGCACTATCTTCAGTGCCTTTGACTTAGGAATTGGTCTGGGCTCCATTTTGTTAGGAATTTTATCTAAATGGGTAGGATTATCCTATATGTATCTGTTCTGTGCATTAATTATTTTGGTGCCACTGGTGTTGTTTTATCTAAAGGATGCCAGGGCAGTGGTTGCTGCCGAGCAACGATAAAACTATGGTATTTTGAATTTGAGGTGATTTAATGTTTCCTAGACTGGATTGGTATCAGGCTATCCCGAAGAGGGTATCGCGTAGGAGATTTAGAGCAGAGCGGCTTTCTGACGAAATAATCTTAGAACTAGACCGCTTGTGCCTGCAGTTTCGTTTTCCCGAAGCCAGGGCGGAACTGGTTTTAGATAATTCCGGGGCCATCTTTAAAGGGGCTGTTGGTTCTTACGGTAAAATTAAGGGTGCCGCAGCCTACATTGCCTTTATCGGAGATATTAGTTTTGCCAATTACCAGGAGAGAGTTGGTTATTTGGGAGAGGGGATTATTCTAGAGGCTACCAACCTGGGGGTAGGTACCTGCTGGGTGGGTGGGTTCTTTAGACCAGAAGTGGTGGCTAGGCAAATCAATATTGATCCTGGTGAAAAAGTATTGGCGGTAACGCCAGTTGGTTTAACAGACCATGACTATTCGTTAGAAGAAAAAATTATGGTTGGTTTTGCCAAAAGCAAGAAAAGAAAAGAACTGGCGGAGCTAACCGAAGGGCTCCCCAGTGTAGAGTGGCCCCCTTGGGTAGAGACGGCTTTGGCAGCAGCTCGCCTGGCACCCTCGGCGGTAAACCGCCAACCCTGGCGATTTGTGGTGAGGCAGGACAGCATCACGATCAAACTGGATTCGGCCCAGGATACATACCATATTGCTAAGAGATTGGATTGTGGCATTGCTATGCTGCATCTGGAATTAGGAGCCATGTCTGCCGGAGTGAGCGGCCAGTGGCAGTATCTCAAAGGGGAAGAAGTGGCGGTTTTCAGAGTGGAAAAAGAGAACCGCTAGTTTCTTCATGAAACTAGCGGTTCTCTTACCCAGTGACAATTTAGTTCAAAGCACACTCAGGTGCGTTAGGATTAATAGTGCATTTAATTGTTCTGTAGGCTTTTACAGTTGGAGCTACAATAAAGTACAGAAACATCATCGTTAACGGATTGACAATAGCTAAATATCTCATTGGGGACCTCCTTTGGTATCTTGTTGCAATTATTATATTATTTTGAATATTTTTAAAAAGTCATTTAATTGACATAGATATGTCACCTTTTTGACATCAAGTACCTTAAGGAACAAGGCGAGATACTGGCAGATATTTGTTATGCCATGACTTTTGAGGGATGCATGATCCAGCCTTGATAGGGATTTTTAAATACTTTGAATTTTGCTTTTTGTATGGCCTATCTTTGTGCAAAAATAAACGAAGAAAAGAGGGAGGCAATATGTCTTTAAAAATCACGGTAGTTACCGAAAATTCCGTAACCAAAAGAAATTTTTTGGCGGAGCATGGACTGTCACTTTTTATTGAAGCCGGTGATTTTAAGCTGCTCTTTGATACCGGACAAGGATTAGCCCTAGAATCAAATATAAAAAACCTGCAAATAGATCTGAGGGAAATTCAGGCCATCGCCTTAAGTCACGGTCATAACGATCATACCGGAGGGTTACAAAAGGTCCTGTCTCTCAGTGGTCCTAAGCCCGTGTATGGACATCCAGGAATTTTTGATGAAAAGTACTCGGTTAACGGGGAAGGGCAGTATAGTCCTAACGGCATACCCTTTCTAAAAGATGAGCTGGAGCAGCTAGGGGCGGAATTTCATTTGCAAAGGGAACCGGTTCAAATAAGCCAAAACATAATCCTTTGTGGTCAGGTGCCCAGAGTAACAGACTTCGAGCATCGTAACCCACATTTTGTGGTAAAAAAGGAAAAACAATATGAGATCGACCCATTGTTGGATGATCAGGCATTATTGATTGACACGGCCAAGGGAATTGTGGTGGTAGTGGGCTGCAGTCATGCGGGTTTAATTAATATTCTACGGTATGCCCGGCAAGTTACCGGTAATCGGCAGATCTATGCGGTGGTAGGGGGAACTCATTTAGTAGCAGCTAACGATGAAAGACTTGACAAAACCATTGCAGAACTAAAGGATTTGCAGGTAGAAAAATTGGCAGTCTCCCACTGCACAGGCTTTCAGGCACAAATGAAATTGAAGGAGACCTTTGGTCATGGCTTTGTCTTAAACAATGTTGGGCATTCTTTCATTGTTAACTAAAAATGGTGCCGGTTGTTGAATTCAACAATCGGCACCATTTTGTAGTAGTAATAGCTTTTTTTTGCGGGGTAAGTTCTTAATGTTCTTTTCTCTGGAAAGGGCTTCACCTTTAGAATAGCCCCTTTCAACATGCACCAATGTCACAGGCAGTCTGCTGCGCGTGTATTTACTGGCTTTACCCTGCTCATGCATTTTTAACCGATGTTCTAACTGATTGGTAATGCCAGTATATAGGCTTTCATCGGCACACTTGAGCAGGTAAACTACATAAGCTGTTGCATCTTCTTGAAGCTTTTCTGCCATGCTAACTCTCCTAGGGGGTCTCTAAGATTATTGTTTATCTTTGATCAGATGTTCCTGCCGAGGACAGGCACCTTTACAATCTCTATAAAAATTATAGCAGGTGAAGAATAACCAACCAACCTGTTTTTGCCCGGTCTCATAATCCATTTTGGGTTCAATGGTAATGACATTATTAATTTTTTCACAGAATTTCTCGGCCATTTAAACGCAACCTCCTTAATTAACTAACTATATACTATGAATTATATTCCATAATTAGTTACAATACAACATTGTTGCTAGATAATTCTAAACACGCATAATTATATTTGGCTTGCCATACTATCACGAATATAATTATAGTTTGTATGTATTTAAAGCCTTTGGTTTGTTAGCAGGAACTTGAGGAAAGATCGAGAACCTTTATAAGTTCAGCTGGGAATTACCATTCCCATTTTTAGACTTGAGGTTCCCATAGGATATAACCCTTGTAGGTCACAGGCAGGTAAACAACCAATTTTTACTAAAAAGTTTAAAAATAGGGTGAAAAAAGTATAATAATTTCTATAAGCTATTATGTTCTGAAAGCGTAAGAACAGAAAGGAACTTGCAGATGATTAGAGTCTCCGGAATAAAGCTATCCTTAGACCAGGATGAGAAAGAAATTAAAAAAGAGTTGATAAAAAAACTTAGGCTTCCAGCCAGGGATTTAATTGAATATAAAATTTTTAAGCGTTCTGTGGATGCTCGCAAGCAGGACCACATTTATTTTATTTATGCCGTAGATGCTGTGGTGGTTCAGGAGGAGAAGCTGCTAAGGAAATTTGCTAGGGACAAAGATGTGATGCCTTCTCCCAACTTGGCATATCAATATGTAAAGACCGGCAGCCATTGCCTAAAACATCGTCCGGTGATTGTTGGCACTGGCCCGGCCGGGCTGTTTGCCGGGCTGCTTTTAGCCAGCATGGGCTACCGCCCTCTGCTGTTGGAACGGGGAGCAGACATAGACCGGCGGACCCAAGCCGTCCAGAGATTTTGGCAAACCGGCCAATTGGACCCCGAGTGTAATGTACAATTTGGTGAAGGGGGAGCGGGTACCTTCTCCGACGGTAAATTGACTACCCTAATCCGGGATCTTCGTTGCCGAAAGGTGTTGGAAGAACTAGTAGCTGCCGGTGCTCCTTCGGAGATCCTTTATTCCCATAAACCCCATGTGGGAACCGACATTTTACGTGAGGTGGTTAAGAAAATTCGCCAGCGCATTATCAGTTTGGGCGGCGAAGTTCGTTTTCAGGCTAAGGTTACCAAATTGTTGGTGGAACAGGGAAAAGTCAGTGGTGTGGTGGTCAACAACTCGGAAACAATTTCTTCAGAAGTGGTAATCTTGGCTATTGGTCACAGTGCCAGGGATACTTTTAAAATGCTTTACGATACAGGGGCTAAAATGACGCCGAAAGCTTTTTCTATCGGTGTAAGAATTGAGCACCCCCAACAGTTAATTGATGAAGCCCAATATAAACAGTTTGCCGGACATGACAAACTGGGACCTGCGGAGTATAAGCTAGCCCATCATGCTTCCAGTGGTCGTTCTGCCTATACCTTTTGCATGTGTCCGGGCGGCGTGGTGGTGGCGGCTGCTTCGGAGGAAGGAGGCGTGGTCACCAACGGCATGAGTGAACATGCCAGGTCTGATCGGAATGCCAATAGTGCACTATTGGTAGGGGTTACACCAGAGGACTTTGCCAGTGATCATCCTTTGGCGGGTATCGAATTTCAACGTCAATGGGAGCAGAAAGCCTTTTCACTGGGGGGAAGCAATTACCATGCTCCGGCTCAACTGGTAGGGGATTTTCTGCTGGATAGGCCCTCCCAGTCCTTGGGTCAGGTGGTGCCTTCTTATCGCCAGGCGGTTACATTGGCTGAGCTAAAACACTGTCTGCCTCCCTATGTAGTGGAAACGCTAAGAGAAGCTATGGTGGAATTTGATAAAAAACTGAAGGGTTTTGCTCATCCAGACGCGGTTCTTACCGGTGTGGAAACCAGAAGTTCCTCCCCCCTGCGGATCGAAAGAAATGAACAAAGGGAGTCTACGATTACCGGACTTTATCCCGCGGGTGAAGGGGCCGGTTATGCCGGAGGGATTATTTCTGCTGCTGTGGACGGTATCCGGATGGCAGAAGCGGTGGCGGAAAAATATCAGCCCTTCAGGGAGGAAGCACATGGCTAAAAGCAAACAAACTAAGGTTCTTGTGGTAGGGGGCGGAGCCGCCGGCTTATTGGCAGCCATTGTGGCAGTTAGAAACGGGGCAGAGGTTACCATTTTGGAAAGAAATCAGCGGGTGGGTAAAAAGATTCTTGCCACCGGCAACGGTAGGTGTAATCTTACCAATGTAGATATGGATATCTCTCACTTTCATGGTACGAACCCGAAATTTGCCTTAACCGCCTTGACTGCATTTGACAATTATCAAAGCATTGATTTTTTTGAAAAACTGGGTATTACACACAAGATTGAGGATCGGGGCAAGGTATTTCCTTACTCCAACCAAGCCTCCAGTGTGCTGGATGTCTTACGGCATGAATTGGAGGAATTGGGTGTGACAACCCTGGTGGAAGCCGAAGTAAAAGAACTGCAAAAAACCAAGAAGGGTTTTCAGATAGCGGTGAAAGGGGGACAAACCTTCTTCGCCGATGCAGTTATTCTGGCTACCGGGGGAAAAGCTGCCCCCAATTTAGGTTCCACCGGCAGTGGTTATCAACTGGCAGAGAGGCTGGGGCATCGCTTGGTTGAACCCTTTCCGTCCTTGGTTCAATTAAAACTAGCGTCTCCTTATCTTAAGCAAATAAAGGGCATAAAATTTGATGGTGAAGCTGAGGTTATTGTAGAAAATAAAAGCAGAGCCAGGGCTACCGGGGAAATCCTTTTCACCGAATACGGTATTTCAGGTCCACCTATCTTTGATCTGAGCCGCTTTGCGGGTTTGGGATTGCAACAAAACAGGAAAGTTTGGCTTAAGGTCAGGATCATTACGCACCTGTCTTCTGTGGAACTGGCGGCTTACCTTCAAAAGCGCTTTGAGGATAATCCGCATAAAACACTGGCCTTTAGTTTTGTTGGTTTTATCAATAAACAATTGGTGCCGGTATTATTAAAAGAGGTGGCTTGCGATGCCAATAAAAAAGCAGCGGCAGTTACCGCCCTGGAAAGGCAAAGGATTGTAGAGATTCTGCAGAATTGGCGGTTTGAAGTGAGCGGGACCAATACCTGGACGGCGGCTCAGGTGACCGCAGGAGGAATTGATGTTAAAGACATCAACCCTTCGACCATGGAATCCAAATTAGTACCTGGCCTATTTTTTGCCGGAGAAATTATGGATATAGACGGTGACTGTGGCGGTTATAATCTCCAGTGGGCCTGGTCCTCTGGCTATTTGGCGGGATTTTATGCGGCATCCTTTGAGAAATGAGAAGTTACCATTTAGAAGTCAGATTATATAGAAATGAAAGGGAGTAGGAATGCCTAGGTTAAAGACTCTTAGACTAAAAATGCCTTTTGGGGCTCGGATGATCAAAACTGCCATTGCGGTTACGGTTTCCTTTTATCTAGCTAAAACCCTTGAATTAAATGCTGTGCTGGCTGCTATTACGGCCGTTATTAACGTGCAGCCTTCTCTCAGCAGATCTCTCCGTAATGCCATAGAACAAATTAGTGTACACATACTAGGTGTTTGCATTGGTTTACTGGTAGGCCACCTTTGGGCACCGGGACCCCTGGCCATGGGGGTGGCTACCCCTCTGGCTATCTGGTTAGCCTTGAGATTCGGCTTTACTGACGCGGTTATGGTACTGATGCCCATGGTGGTAATTTTGAGTTCTCCGGAAGAAGCCTTCCTTACCGAAGCCCTTTATAGGAGTTTGGTTATTTTTATTGGCGTAGCTGCTGGTTTATTGGTAAATGTGCTTGTGGCACCTCCTCACTACCGGGATCGATTATTAGCTAGAATACAACAATTGAACAACCTGTCGGTGGAGTTTTTCTCCCAGTTAGCAGATGGCTTTTTTGAGTTACAGATGATGCAAGAGGAGGAGTATCAAAGCAAACGTGCCGAGGTAAAGAAATTACTTAGTGAAAGCCGCTTGTACCTGGAATTGTGGCAAGAGCAGTTGGGACAAGACAAGACGCCCTATCCCTGGCAAGATCAACTGATAGAAGGCTATATTGATTTTAATGCTAGCCTTTATCATAAAAGCAAAGATATCCATGAGATGACTGGAGCTAGAATTGCTTGGCGGGAACAGATGGGCCATCCTCCGATCACGCCAGAATTTGAGGCTATTCTAGCTATGCTGCAGCACGGAAAAAGGGATTTTCTAAAGTTAAACACTGAGTTACAGGGTAGTTTGTTTGCGGGGCAACCGGCAAAACACTATCCGGTTGATGATGCGTACTGGGCAGAAATGGGTGAGTTTGTGGATGAATGGCACACCAAACTATCCGGGGCCTACTATATGCATGCCTTGTTGTTTTTAGCAGTTGTGGCCAATAACTTAAAGTTTGCCAATCGGGCTACCAAAGAATTTCTTAATACGATACATGAAAACCAAGGTCAAACCTCTTCGAAGATAAGAAAACGGTTAGATACTGGATTGGGAGGAGAGTAAGGGCTTATCTCATGGTAACTTTCTATGCTATAATGGTAAGATAATCTAGCAATCTGGGGGGATGTTATTGAATGCACTGGCCCAAGAGATCCGGAGAAAGCGATTAACTTTTACGGCTGTTTTTATTGTTCTTACCTTGTTATTTGGATTGGTTCAGTGGCAGTGGGAGCAGGGTAATTTATCGGAAAAGGAACTGCAATGGCTCCTCCTGGCCTGGAGATTGTTGATTGGTGTATTATGCTTATGGTTTGGTTATGCCGTGGGTATTCACAAACAAACTGTCTGGTTTATGACGATGCTGGCTGTTTTGCACCAAGTTACGTCCTGGTTGGCTTTATTGTATTTCCTGTATAAGAGCGGTGTTATGTTAATCAAGGCTAAAAAAGGAGCTACTGCTTCAGGGCAAGCCAAAGATAAAGAGTTACTGGCAGAAGGACGTTCTTTAAAAGCCAGAAAATCAAATAAGAAAACAAAAAAATAGTATCCTGAGAGCCTTGCTCAATCAAAAATGCAGCAAGGCTTTTAATTTTAGAGATAATAAGGTTATCAGCAGGCAAACAAGCCAAGTTTTCTACTTTTATGAATGAAACTACCGGCAAATGCACAGTTTATAAAAGTTAATAGGTTTGGAGGCTGGTTATGGATTTCAGAGAAAAGGTAATGGCAGAAAGAAAAATTGGTGCGGCTATTCGACGACACGAGGATATGGAGGAAGCCATTAGGCACCCAAGAATTCGGACCATTTTTTTATTAAACGGCGACATTAATAAGTTGCCGTCCCTGGTCAATCGGGTTAACAAGGCTGGGAAAGTATTTTTAGTCCATGTAGATCTTGTTGAGGGTATTGGTAAAGATGCAGCCGGCATTCATTTGTTAAAAAGAATGGGTGTTGCCGGAGTTGTTACTACAAAATCCAATTTGGTCAAATATGCCAAAGATGAAGGGCTTTTGGTTATCCAGCGCTTATTTATTGTGGACTCAGAATCTTTAAAAACAGGAATTAGGGTTGCTAACAATGTGAAACCCAGTGCGGTGGAAATTTTACCTGCCACGATACCGACCTATGTCGTTAATGATACTAAAAAAGCCTTGAACTTACCGATTCTTGGCGGTGGCTTATTAAAAACGAAGCAAGATGTGACGGAAGCTCTGGAAAAAGGAATTGACTTTATCTCTACCAGTCGTAGAGATCTTTGGGAGATTTAAATTGTTTAAAAATTGATATTTTTCTTGCATTGTGTTTAAGAGCGTTATATAATTTAGCTAATAAAACTTGATACTTGGTTGGAGTTTTGGAGATAACCCCCTTGATAGCTAATACTCTTAGCTGTTTATGGGGTTTATTTTATTTACTCTACCTGGCCGGGAGAGAAGGAGACGGTTCCACTAACATTCCAAAAGAATGTTTAGGGGCCGTCATTATTTTTTTAGGGGCAGGTGATGTTTAAGAGAAGACCTTATCAGGAAACTTTGATGGTTTGTTTACAAGTTATACCCAGTGACATTTTGAAAATATTCTAGTAAATTAGTTGATATTATTGATTCTCGAAAGTAAGGGGGAACAGTAAATGACACCGTTTTTAGCTGAACTTATTGGTACCATGATGCTGATTATTTTTGGTGGTGGCGTGGTAGCCGGCGTCGTTCTAAAAAAATCAAAGGCTGAAAACTCAGGTTGGATTGTCATCACCGTAGGTTGGGGTTTAGCTGTAGCATTAGCGGCTTATAGTGTGGGTAGTTTTAGTGGGGCTCACTTAAACCCCGCCTTAACCATTGCCTTGGCTACCATTGGTAACTTCCCTTGGGCGGATGTGCCCTCTTATATTATTGCTCAAATGATTGGTGCTTTTCTGGGTGGTGTTGTGGTATGGTTGCATTATCTACCGCATTGGCAAGCAACCGAAGATCAAGGGGCCAAGCTAGCTGTATTTAGCACCGCGCCTGCTATTAGAAGTACCTTTGGCAACTTAATCAGTGAGATTATTGGAACCTTTGTGTTAGTGTTAGGTATCTTAGCAATTGGCGCCAATAAATTTGCCGACGGTTTCAATCCCTTTGTTGTTGGTCTCTTAATTGTAGCCATTGGTGTGTCCCTGGGTGGTACTACCGGATATGCCATTAACCCGGCCCGTGACCTGGGTCCCCGTATTGCCCATGCTGTTTTACCCATTGCTGGTAAAGGCAGTTCCGATTGGGGTTATGCCTGGATTCCCGTAGTTGGACCGATCATAGGCGGTGTATTAGGCGGTTTATTCTATAAAGTATTCTTTTTAGCCTAATAGTTCTGTTGCTTCTTACGATAAATCACTAGAGGGAGAGCTGGAGATATGGAGAAAAAGTATGTTTTATCCTTAGACCAAGGCACCACCAGTTGCCGCGCTATTCTTTTTGACCGGGACAGCAATATTGTGGATGTAGCCCAAAGGGAATTTACCCAGATCTATCCCAAAGCTGGCTGGGTAGAGCACAATGCAGAGGAAATTTGGAGTACCCAGTATGGTGTAATTGCCGAAGTGGTGGCTAAGACTGGAATTAAACCCGAAGAAATTGCTTCTATTGGTATTACCAATCAGCGTGAGACGACCGTGGTATGGAACAAAAATACCGGTAAGCCTATCTATAACGCCATTGTCTGGCAATGCCGTCGTACCGCCTCCATTTGTGATGAATTAAAAGCCCAGGGTCTGGAAGAGAAGTTTAGAACCAAGACTGGCTTAGTGATAGATGCCTATTTTTCAGGCACCAAGGTGAAGTGGATTTTAGATAATGTACCGGGAGCCCGTGAGTCAGCCGAGAAAGGTGAACTTCTTTTTGGCACCATGGATACTTGGCTTATTTGGCAACTAACGGGTGGTAAAGTACATGTTACCGATTATTCCAATGCCTCCCGCACCTTACTGTACAATATTCGTGAATTGTGCTGGGATCAGGAATTGCTGGATATTCTGGGTGTACCGGCCAACCTGCTGCCGGCAGTAAAGCCTTCCAGTGAAGTGTATGGTTATACGGAGGCCAATAAATTCCTGGGTTACTCGATCCCCATCGCAGGAGTTGCCGGGGACCAGCAGGCAGCTCTCTTTGGTCAGGCTTGCTATCAACCCGGTATGGCCAAAAACACGTACGGCACCGGTTGCTTTATGTTAATGAACACCGGAGATAAACTGTTTACTTCTCAAAATGGCTTATTAACCACCATTGCTTGGGGTATTGACGGTACGGTTGATTATGCTTTGGAAGGCAGCATTTTCATTGCCGGAGCTGCCATTCAATGGCTAAGAGACGGATTAAAAATATTGGAATCCGCTCCTGATTCGGAATACTTTGCCAGTAAGGTAGAGGATACCGATGGTGTCTACTTGGTGCCCGCCTTTGCCGGACTGGGTGCCCCCTACTGGGATATGCGTGCCAGAGGAGCCATTGTGGGTCTAACCCGGGGTACTACCAAAGAGCATATTATTAGAGCGGCCCTGGATTCCCTGGCCTATCAAACCAAAGATGTGCTAAGTGCTATGGAAGCTGATTCTGGTATAGAGCTACAAGCCTTAAAGGTAGACGGCGGTGCCGTGGCCAACAACTTACTTATGCAATTCCAGGCAGATATCTTGGGGGTTCCGGTGGAAAGGCCCCAGGTTATTGAAACCACTGCACTGGGTGCTGCTTACCTGGCTGGTTTGGCTGTTGGTTTCTGGGAAAGTAAAGAAGAGTTGGCTAAACGCTGGAAGCTGGACCGCAAATTTGAGCATCAAATGGAAGAGGCTAAGAGTCATAAACTATATAAAGGCTGGCAGAGAGCCGTTTCCCGTTCTATGGATTGGGATGTAGAAGAATAACTTTGTATAGATCGGCCACACCACACAATATAAGCTGTGATGGTGTGGCTTCCCCTCACAGCAAGAGGTTTGCCACTAACTTGATATTGGCTTGAGAATAGGAGAAGCCGCACAGTGACAGGAGTTTTTCCTGCTCTTGTGCGGTTTTTTTAACATAGACCCAGAACGGAGGATGCGTGATGGCAGCAGAAAAAGCTCAGGTGGTGGTGATTGGCGGAGGAGCCACCGGAACAGGAATTCTCCGGGATCTTGCCCTGCGGGGTATTTCCGCCATACTGGTAGAGCAGGGTGATTTAGCCCATGGTACCAGTTCAAGATTTCATGGGTTGTTACACAGTGGCGCGCGTTATGCAGTTAAGGACAAAGAAGCGGCTAGGGAGTGTCTGGAAGAAAACATGATTTTGCGCCGAATTGCTCCTAACTGCGTTGAAAATACCGGTGGACTTTTTGTTCAGCTACCGGAGGATAATGCCGAATATGCTGATCAATGGTTGGCGGCCTGTGCTGAGTCTGGTATCCCAACAGAAGAGCTGGACCCTCGGGAGTTACGACGGAACACTCCGGTGTTGCATCACCGGGTTACCAGAGCCTTTATAGTTCCCGATTGTGCGGTGGATGGTTTTCGGGTTTTGTGGAGCAATGTAAACTCAGCCCGCCGTTACGGAGCCAGATTATATACGTATCACAGCCTAACGGGTATCCAACAAAGCAACGGTAAGGTTACGGGTGTAGAACTAACCAATCAGCTAACGGGTGAAAGAAAATACATTGAGTGCGAGATGATTATAAATTCAACCGGCGCCTGGGGCGGAGCCGTGGCAGCCCTAGCCGGCATTGAATTAAATATCATTAAGGATAAAGGGACTCTGGTGGCTTATAACCATAGATTGACCAATCAGGTCGTGAATCGACTACGGCCACCGGGAGATGGTGATATTTTTGTCCCCCACGGTACCATTACGATTTTTGGCACTACCTCCGTAACGGTTAATGATGCAGCCTGCACCAAGCCCGGTCACGGAGAAGTGTTGGATCTGATTAAAATTGGTCAAGAAATGATTCCCGATTTAGAAAATTATCGTCTCATCCGGGCCTTTGCCGGAGTTCGTCCCCTATACCAGGCGGGGAACACTGCCGGTGGCAGGTCTGTTACCAGAAATTTTGCACTAGTAGACCACCAGGAGCGGGATGGTTTGCAGGGTTTTATTAGCATTGTCGGTGGAAAATTTACTACCTTTCGACTGATGGCTGAAAAAACAGTGGATTTAGCGGCTAAACGCCTGGACGTTACCGCCCCTTGCCGTACGGCTGAAGAATCTTTAACCAGCCCTGTGTCTGAGCAATGGTTAGAACGGGGAAAAAGAGTTTTTGGTATACCTGGTGCCAAAAAGGCCGCCGACCGTTTGGGAGATAGTTTTCAAAGGGTGGTGGAAGAAGCAGAAAAAAATCCTGATCAACGTAAGATCTTTTGCGAGTGTGAAGTTGTTAGCCTGGCTGAGATTGTCCATGTAGCCGGAGACGGAGATAGCTTTACGCTGGGGGATATTCGTCGCAAAACCAGAATGGGTATGGGAACTTGCCAGGGCACCTTTTGCAGTTACCGTACACTGGGAGCCTTGAGTGGCTATTCACAATTTGCCGGGAATCACCGGGAGTATTTAACAAAATTTCTGCAAAAGCGCTGGAAAGGAATCAGGCCGGTTCTCTGGGGGCAACAACTCCGAGAAGCTCAACTATCCTCAGCAATTTATTGCTCATTATTTGGTATGGAGAGAATGCTATGATGAAAAAAAATACCGATGTACTCGTGATTGGTGCAGGTCTCTCTGGTTTAATGGCGGCGGCCAAGGCCGTGGCCCAGCATAAAAAAGTCTTGCTGGTGGCCAAGGGCATGGGTGCACTGGGGTTATCTTCGGGATGTATCGACCTTTGGGGCTATCAGATAAACCAGCCGGATAAAGTGTGCACCAATCCTTTGGCAGAAATAGCCAAACTGGTTAGTCACAAGCCCGAACACCCCTATGCCAAGGTTGCGGATGTTTTGCCTGAGAGTATCGATTTCTTCCTACAAATTTGTCACCAAAACAAAATATCGTATCTAAATACCAATCGTAACTGGCAGTTACCCACGGCCCTAGGTACCCTAAGACCGACTTATCTGGTACCCCAAAGTATGGCGGTACCCGACCTGGCAGAGGTTAAGGAGTTATTAGTTGTAGGTTTTCAGGCGTTAAAAGACTTCTATCCGGATGTATTGATTACCAATCTGCAGAAAAATACACCGTTGGGGGCCCATTGTCACCTAAAAACCCTGATGGTAAAGCTAGCTAACCAAGAATTAAATGCCAATACCTTGGCGCACCTCTTAGAGAAGCAAGCTATGCTAGAGCAGGTAATAAGCCAGATAAAACCCCACGTATTGCCTGGTATGGTGGTACTATTCCCACCCGTTTTAGGAGAGCAGCTGGGTCATGAGGTTACTGAAGTTCTTAGCGAAAAATTGGGTTGCTCGGTTTACGAGGTGGCCAATATTCCTCCGGCTTTACCCGGACAAAGGTTACAGAAGGCACTGTTGCATCACCTAAAAACCCAAGGAGTAGAAGTAATTATCGGTTGTCAGGTTACCGATGCCCAGATTACTGAAAAACGTTGCCAGGGAGTGGTAGCGAATAGTAACGGGAAAATCATGGAAATTTCTGCTCAAACCATGGTATTGGCTACGGGCTCCTTCCTGGGAGGAGGACTAACTTCCCAGAGCAATGAGATAAAGGAAGCGGTTTTTGGTTTGCCGGTCAAAGTTTGTCCAGGTAAATGGTCCAGACAGGATTTTCTTTCGCTGGCGGGTCAACCCTTTCATGAGTTTGGTGTCGCAGTGAATGACCAATTACAACCACTGGATGACCAAGGACAAGTACTATTAGAAAATGTATTGATTACCGGAGCCAACCTAGCTGGTTGTAACTATCCCATAGAAAAATGCGGTAACGGTGTCGCTTTGGCCAGTGGTTACAAGGCCGGGAAGTTAGTGGGGGAGGCGGGGAGATAATGACACAGGAAAATAGACTAGCTCTGGATAACTGCATTAAGTGCTCCATCTGTGTATCTCACTGTCCTGTAGCCAAGGTAACGGAGCGTTTTGCCGGCCCTAAACAAAACGGCCCGGATTTGGAACGCTTTCGCCTGGAGGAGCCAGCAGCGGTACACCCTTCCATTGGCTACTGCAGCAACTGCAAAAACTGTGATGTGGCCTGTCCCTCTGGAGTAAGCATTTCTGCGATGAATGCTAAAGCAAAAGGTGAGTATGTGACCCTTCACGGAGCACCTTTAAGAGATAAGATTTTGGCCAGAGTAGAACAAATGGGTAAAGCCTCTCGCCTAGCACCCTCTCTGGTGAACCGGTTGGGGAGAATCAAACCCTTGCGGGTTCTGGGAGAGGCAATGATGGGTGTTAGTTCCGAAATGACGATGCCTACCTATGCAAAGAAAACTTTTCTAGAGATGTTTCAGCCGAAAAAAATAACAGCCAGTAAAGACAAGGTACTGTACTTTCAAGGTTGCTATGTCAATTACAATACACCGGAGGTTGGTATGGCTTTGGCCGCTGTTTTAGCTTATCACGACATTGAGTTGACCGTTGAACCATTTAATTGCTGCGGCTTACCCTTAATTGCCAATGGCTTTTTAGATGTAGCCAGGGAATATGCGCAAAAAAACGTCAGTAAACTCCAACAATATATCGAGCAAGGTTACCGAATTATCACCACTTGTCCCAGCTGTAACCTAACTTTACGCCGGGAGTATCAAGAGCTCTTTGATCTGGACACCAGTCAATTCAATGAGCAGATGATGGATGCGTTTGAATTTTTAAATCTGTTAGATCAACGGGGCGAACTAAAGGTAGAGCTTCAGGAACTTCCTAAACGGGTGGGTTATCACCAACCTTGTCATTTAAAGGCAGCCGGTTGCGGTATTCCTTCCTTAGAGACGCTGCGGCACATTCCGGGATTAGAGGTAAGGGATTTGGATGCCGGCTGCTGTGGCTTATCTGGCAGTTATGGCTTTAAAAAAGAAAAATACCCCATTAGCCAGGAGATAGGCCAGAATATTAGCCGGGCAGTGCAGGAATTGGCTGTGGATCAGGTTATTTCGGAATGCGGCATGTGTCAATTGCAAGTTCACCATGTAACTGGGGCAAAGGTTTATCATCCCATTCAATTACTGGCCGAGGCTTATCATTTAGCATGAAAAGACATTTTGGCAGGTAGCTATTAGCCATTGCGGTTTTTGCTGTCATATTCTTTCTATTTGGTGGCACAATAGGTAAAAAGAGAAGGTTTGGAGGCCGCCGTGACAAAGCTTACCTATGATGATATTTTTAAGGATCTTGTAAAATCTGCTTATGACGGAAAATTAGCAGAGGGAATCCAGCAGCTTAAGCAACAGGGCGACGACAGGATCGAGGAATACATTCACTATGCCATTGGTGGAGGGGACCCAGGCCGGGTTGTTTTTAAGGTTAAAAATTGTGGCAACAACTGTGGCTGCACAGATGCCAATGGGGATTGCCAGGTATCCTGCCTGATGGAGGCCATCGAGCGGGACGAATCGGGTAATGTAGTGATTAACGGCAGTATCTGTACTGACTGTGGAGAATGTGTGAACAACTGTCAGCACGATTGTCTGGTAGATAAAAAAGAATTTATTCCCTTGGTAGAAGTATTAAGGAATCGCAAAGTGCCGGTATATGCCATCATTGCTCCGGCCTTTATTGGCCAGTTTGGGGAGGAAGTAACTCCGGGCAAAATGCGGGCCGCCTTAAAAAGGCTGGGCTTCTATGGTATGGTAGAGGTCGCTTTGTTTGCAGATATTTTAACTTTTAAAGAGGCCTTGGAGTTTGATGCCCATGTTCATCGAGAAGGAGACTTTGTCTTAACGAGTATGTGTTGCCCTATGTGGGTGTCCATGGTGAAAAAGGTGTATAGCAAGCTAGCAACGCATATTACCCCATCTGTGTCACCGATGGTAGCTTGCGGACGGGGCGTTAAGAAACTGCATCAGGATGCTAAAGTAGTCTTCATCGGGCCTTGTATTGCCAAAAAAGCAGAAGCTAAGGAGCCGGATGTGCGGGATGCAGTGGATGTAGTGATTACCTTTAAGGAATTACAGCAGATCTTTGAGGCAATGGGCATTAATCCCAAAGATATGCCAGAGGATGAAAAAGAGCATTCCTCCACGGCTGGCAGAATTTATGCGCGTACTGGTGGAGTTAGCAAAGCGGTAGCGGATACTCTCAAAAGAATCAGACCCGATAAGCAAATTCAGATTAAAGCTATACAGGCCCACGGTGTGAAGGGTTGCCGCCAAATGCTGCAGGATGCCTTAGACGGTAAAATCACTGCTAATTTTTATGAGGGAATGGGTTGTTTAGGAGGCTGTATAGGTGGGCCCCATGTTTTAATTGATCCTGGCCAGGGAACAGAGCTTGTCAACAGTTACGGTGAAGAGGCTTCCAGCCTAACGCCTGCTGACAATAAATATGTGCTAACATTGCTGAAGAGTTTAGGCTTTGATGAGATCGAAGATTTATTTGATGAAGAAAAGGCCAAAATCTTTAGCAGAAGGTTTTACGATAAATAACTAGATTCGGGGACGGTTCTTAACTAAATTTGAGATAATTCGACAAAAATGCTGGGGTCTGACCCCAGCATTTTTTTATGTGCGCCCGGCATGGGCGCAGTCTAAAGGGTGAAAGTCCCTACGGGTTGATAGTGCCAAGCACATAGCCAAGGGCAAGGATGTCCACCGTGAGGTGGAATCTGAAGGAAGCCGGAGGCAAACTTCTGGTCTGACGAACAGAAATCACATCAGGCAATGTAAGCTGGGTAAGGTTG
>NZ_FRAR01000051.1 GCF_900142375.1 Desulforamulus aeronauticus DSM 10349
GACCAGCATAAAACCTGGCTGGATCAAGCTGTGAAGGATGGTCAAATCACCGAAGAACAGTCCCAAAACTGGAGTCAGCACTTTGATCAAATGAAGGAATTCCACAGCCAAAATGGCATGGGACCCATGATGAATGGTAACATGATGAATGGTAACATGATGAACATGATGGGCAATGGTTCCGGGATGGGACCTGGCATGATGGGTAATTTCAGTACGCCTGCAAGTAAGTAAATTGCTTTTAAGCACCTTGGACCCTATAAACCCCCAATAAATATTTTAAGCACGAATTCCTGCTTAAGGAGTTCGTGCTTTTTCTTATCTTCTACCGGTATACAATAGCCTTTGACCCCACCTAAGTTTGTTGTAATTGGCTATTCTATAAAGTCCATCGAGAAAAACTCGTCCATTTTATCGCTGGTATAAAAGTATCAAAAACTATATGGTTCTTATACCAAGCCTTATACTAAAACACCAACTAAAGGTAATCCATTCAGGATCATACCTTGTGCTGGATGGCAATTCATAAATTGTGCAGTCACATCCCGACCAGCCATAAGTCCATAATGACTACCACCTTGCCAAGCTGGAACACGAGTTACATCGTAAACCTTCCCACTAACCGCAATATAGGCAGGCATTCCATTGGTTCCGTTGTACTGAGTTAATTGAGCTAAGGTAAATTGCATCTGCCCGTTGCTTTGTTGTGTTTGTACTACTGGCGGATTGGAAAGAAGAGAAAAAAGCATTTGATTGAAGTCAGCTAAGTCGCCTTTCTCATGATTCACTATTTCGGTTAGTGCAATCTTTAAATCTTTATCCTTTGTTTCTTGAATATAACTTTCATACAGGTTGATCGTTTCCATTTCGGTTACTATAGATTCCACAACATAGTCGTAGGTTTTATGCCATCGTATTTCACGTTCGCTTGATGGATAATAATAGGGACCAAACCAAAAGGATGGGGCAGTAGCACTTGTTAAGAATGCCTGCAAATTATGATCGGCAAAGGCCTCTTGTTGTATCGGATCACGCTGTGCGATCAAGTTCAATTCCTGAAGATAATGGAGCATTTCATCGCTGGCCTCATGAGCAAAATATTCCTGATAAGTCATACCGTCCGTAAATGGTTCATTTAGCACCTCTTGGGAAGCTTTCAAATAAAGAGTTACCGCTCGCAAAAGTTCTCTTGCTACTGCATTACGCAAGTTTTCTAAGTCTTTTTGCATTGTAATCACCTCTATACCAATATATGGATATAGGGATGATTTGTTCCTAAGTAGTTAATCAAAAAATGGATTAGACTTATAATTTTCTTTTGATCCACAATATCTAACCTTCAATTTTACATCTCCGTATTTCTTACTTAAACCATCTAATAGCTCTATAAGAAATTGAGCTAGATCCTGAGATGTGCCGACTGAGTAAATCAAAATTTGATTTTCTTCGAGTTGACATTTTTGTAATACTCCGAATTTTTTGGCTTCATTTGCTACCCAGCACTTAATTTCCGTACTGTTTTCAACTCTACCTAAAGAGACTAAGAAACAAACTGCTGATTGGGACAAAATGATCACCTCATACATAACTTGTCACTATTTAGTCTATTCACACTCACCACCGTTAGGTCCCTTGCCTACCTGAATATTTTTTACCACTTGCCAAAATAAAGCCCCCTCTACAAAATTGTTGCTATTCAAAGATGGATAAAACCTTGAAAATGCTAGATTTAAAGGTTTTCTTCACACAATTTCTTCGGTCTTAAAGAGGTATCCCCATACTATAACTGGGTAAAAGCAGCAATATTTTAGAAAAGAGCCTTATCTGAAAACCATCGCAAGCCTTTTTAGCAAATAAGGTGCTGGATTACTCCAACACCTTATCATTTAGGGTTTAGTTTAGAATAAGAAGAAACAGCAGCATAACGGTAGCCAGTTGAACCCTATACCATAGAATAAACAAAAACGGAGTTGATTCTATGATTATCAGCCCTGATGTTCCCAATTTACCCTGTGTGGAAAGAAATGGAGTAAAATACTTTGAACTGGTGGTCGAACCAGTTCAGAGAGAAATACTTCCAGGCTTATTTATGCAAGGCTATGGTTATAACGGTAGCATCCCCGGACCTACCATTCTGGTTTACCCCGGCGACCATGTAAACTTCCGGGTGCACAACCGCCTGCCCGAACCCACCAGCGTCCACTGGCATGGCCTAGATGTCCCCAATATCATGGACGGTGTGCCCGATGTAGAGCCCAGCCCACTTATTCCTCCTGGGAGCTATTTCGATTACAATTTTAAAATCGTTAACCATCCGGGTACCCATATGTATCACACCCACCACAACGCCCTCCGTCAGGAGATGTTGGGTTTGAGCGGAGGCCTAATTATTCAGAATCCCCGTTTGGAGAATGTTCAGCGAGATTACTTCATTATGCTGGGTGAATTTGCTTTACCGGACTTGCCGATGGGCGTGGTAAAGCCCGGTGTTTACCCCATCGACCCGCACAACCACGATTTTAACTTCTTTACCATGAACGGACGTTGCTTCCCCTTCGTAACTTCCCTAGAGGTTTGCAAAGGGGAACGGGTACGGATTCGCTTAGGCAATACACAGGAAATGGCTCACCCCATTCATATTCATGGTCATCAATTTGTGGTAACTGCTGTGGACGGTAACCCCATTCCACCCCCGGCACGCTTGACTCGCAACACCATTTTGGTAGCCTCCGGGGAAACTTGGGATATCGAATTTGTGGCAGACAATCCGGGTATCTGGCCCTTCCACTGTCATATCCCCCATCATATGTCCAATAACATGACCGATCCAGCCGGAGGTATGTTTACAACCATCGTCTATAAGTAATATTGTTTAACTGAATTACATCAGCTTTCATTAGGAACTGGGAATTTTCTCAGTTCCCTTTTTTCGCTTTCCCAGTGGGCAAATATCAACAAAACGTGATATTTATGAAACAGTTTTGTGAAACTCCTTTGTTATAGTAATACCTGTAAGGAACAACAAACACCCCAACGGGAGGTGA
>NZ_FRAR01000026.1 GCF_900142375.1 Desulforamulus aeronauticus DSM 10349
TTTGTATTGTCACTTTCAGTAACTTTCATTGACCTGCATCTCCTTTGGTTCAGCCCTTCCTTCGGTATCGCGCTACCTCCGTACTATGGCCTCTGCTGACTTCTCACGATCAATCTTGTTTCAACCGGGTTTCTTACTCTGTTTCCACCCGTTCGTGAGACCTCCCCGGGTAAGAGCGCAGTCTTTCCTTCCACTTGTCTGCCACATTTACATTGTAAGCTTCCAGATAGTTTTGGGCTTCAGTTTGTTATGCAACCTTACCCAGCTTACATTGCCTGATGTGATTTCTGTTCGTCAGACCAGAAGTTTGCCTCCGGCTTCCTTCAGATTCCACCTCACGGTGGACACCCTTGCCCTTGGCTATGTGCTTGGCACTATCAACCCGCACTAGGGACTTTCACCCTTTAGACTGCGCCCAGGCCGGGCGCACATAAAAAGCTGGTTCACAATTGTGAACCAGCCGTCGGGGAAGTTACAACATGCTTCGTTCGGCCCGTTGTATCGCAAGTTTGACAAAGTTACCGCACTCACGCGAGGTCAGGTTACCATAGTCGTTACCTTGGATACGATCCGCTGCACCCATTTCACGGGCAAGCTCATACTTTAGGGCATCACTCATGAATTTAGCCATGTTTCATACCCCCCTTGTTTGTTAATGTAGCCGATAGTGCTTTATACTATACAAAGGTTAGAAAAACTAAGCTTATGCCAAGTCTTTAGACGCAGTCAAAAGCTAAGTTTGCCCTTATGCATATCGGAAAAACTTTATACTTTCCGATATGCTAAAAAGTTTCACTGGACATTTTACCTTAAATATTAATAATGGTAGGTAGACAACTATTCCGACAGCAGGGGAGTATAACATGAGTAAATTTCTTAAAAAGACCATGCTAACACAGGTAACACGGGCAATTAGTCACTTTAATTTGATTGAACCGGGGGATAAGGTAGTAATAGGCGTTTCCGGGGGGAAAGACAGTAATTCTCTGTTATTCTTGATGAATCTGTACCGCCATAGGTATCTCAAAAAAATTCCTTTTGAGCTTCATGCTGTTCATTTGGATATGGGGCTGGGGGCAGACTTAACACCGCTTAAGGAATTATGCCAACGGTTAGAGATTCCCCTGACCATCAAAACCACCGATATTGGGACGATCCTGTTTGATATACGTAAGGAGCAAAACCCTTGTTCCCTATGTGCCAATCTACGACGGGGAGCCTTGCACAACACCGTTTTGGAACTGGGCTTCAACAAAGTGGCCTTAGCACACCATCTGGATGATGTAGTTGAAACCTTTTTCATGAGCCTATTATTTAATGGCAACTTAAAAACTTTTTCGCCCAAAACCTATCTGGACCGTACCGATCTTACTCTGATTAGACCCTTTGTTTATATCACAGAGGCCCAGGTCCTTGAATTGTTACCATTAGAAAATATTCCGGTCATTCACAATCCTTGCCCAGCCAATAAGCATACCAAACGTGAGGAAGTTAAAAATCTCATCGCTAACCTCTCTCAGCAATATCCTGATATTCGCCAGAAATTTTTAACCTCCATGCATAACTTTGATGCCAAGAATCTTTGGCCAGCCAAAGAAAATGAAAAAGGCCGGTGGGGCTAAAGGCTCAATTCAATAGGAAAACTTACTGAACCAGAGGCATTATTTCAATGATAATGCCTCTTCTTAATATGCTGAGATAACTTAAGCGGGCAGAGTATCTGATTCCTAATAAGGCCATGTTCCGGTCTTTTAATTAAGTGTGCCAGCTACATCCTTAATGCTTCCTCTTTGGCTTTGATAAATGCCTTAACAGAACGATCTATGTCTTCATAAGTAGTTCTATAAGAGCAAACACTGATTCGTATGACAGACTCACTCTCCCATTTCGCTCCGCCGCACCAGCATTCTTTAGAATCTTGTATGAGCTTAAGCACTTTTTCCGTTAGCTCAGAATTGCAAAGGGAGATCATTACTTGATTGAAGCACACATCGTTAATAACTTTAAAACCATTCTCCTCTAATGACTTTGCGAAATACCTTGCTTTATGATGCAGGTCCTCAACAAGCTCTGAAACACCTTTTTTACCAAGAGATTTTAAAGTTGCCCATAGTTCAACTATCCTAGCCCTTCTGGACATGTCTGGAGTATAGAGCATACCATCTCGATGATCACTATAAATTATATACGAACCTGTCATATGAAGAGCTTTGGTTAAAGCATCCCTGTACTTGCAGAGAATGATTCCATTGTCATAAGGTGCATTCAAAGTTTTATGAGCATCGACAGACCAGGAATCAGCCAGTTCAACACCTCTAGTTAAACTATTTAGTTCTTCTGAAGCTGAGGTCCATAGACCAAAAGCACCATCTACATGTACCCACGAACCAGCATTTCTGGCCCTTTGGCAGAGTGCTTCAAAATTATCAAAAGCACCTGAATTGACGTTTCCAGCCTGCAAAATGAGCAGTGTTTGATTATCCAGTTCCGGCACAGCCTCTGCTATCATTCTTCCCTGGTCATCTGCAGGAACTCTAATCAATCTCTCACTTCCTAGCCCTAAAACTGAGAGGGCTTTGTATATTGTTGAATGAGCACCATCTCCCAGTACGACACGAATTTCTGGTGCACCGAAGAGCCCTTGCTTGCCGACATCATAACCGAGTTGCTCTAATAAATAGTTTCTACCAGCTGTAAGTCCACAAAGTGTTGCTGTTGAACTGCCCCCTACAAATCCGGCAGCGGTACCCTCTGGAAGCTTTAGAAGATCTATAAGCCATTTTTCGCAAACATCTTCTAAAATAGAAGCGATGGGAGAAATAACATATAAAGCTGCATTTTGATCCCAAGTATCGGCTAGCCATTTTGCTGCCAATGCAGCTGGGATTATCCCTCCATTTACAAAACCAAAGTAACGTCCACCTGTTTGGGCAACAGTTGCAGGTGATCCTTTAAAGTGCAGCCTATCAAGAATATCATAGGGATTACCAGCTTCGGATTGGAGAGGTTCTCTAAATATAGTAAGTCCATCAATAGCAAGTTTATCTGGATATACCGATTGGTCAAGAATATTTTTCATATAGTCGAAGGCATAATTTTTGGCTTGTTCAAATAATGCCAAGTCTAAAGCCTCTTCTCTTAAACGGTCACTCACAATTTTACTATCTTTGTTTTGTTCCATCTTTCAATTCCCCCTCCCAGTTTTACACCCAGTGAATATTTTTCAAATTGTCTTCTAGTGATCATAATTGTATGCTTGATATTGTATGCAGTCAATGATATTATTGTATGCAAAACAATGTTTTGGAGTTGGTTTTAATGATTAATGAATGGTGTCCTACTATTAAAACCGGAGATAAACCATTATACATTGCATTAGCGAATGCTTTAGAGTCAGATATTAATTCAGGTATTTTAAAGCCGGGAGACAAATTGCCACCACAAAGAGAACTGGCAGACCAGATTGGTGTGAATTTAAGTACGGTAACAAGAGCTTTTCGAGTTTGTGAGCTAAAGGGGTTAATTTCAGGAGTAGTAGGACGTGGAACGTTTGTCGCTTCTGACGTAAAGATACCTTTATCTCTTATTAGTCAAAATAAATCACCGGATATTATTCAAATGGGGCAAGTACTACCCCTTTACAGTATAGATAAAGATACTGCACGGATAGCAAAAACATCACTTCAAGACATGGATATGGAAAGATTGATTAAATACTCCGAGCCAGCTGGTTATGTAAAGCATAGAGTTATTGGAGCAGAGTGGCTAAAGCGTTTTAACATCAGTGCTTCAGCCGATGAAATTCTGATTACACCCGGTTCTCAGAATGCAATAGCAATTTGTATGTTAACATTATTTGAGCATGGTGATCGAATAGCGGTTGATGCTTTGACTTACCCCGGTATCAAGGCATTGGCAGCCATGTATGGAATTAGACTGATACCAATTGAAATGACAGATGAAGGCATGAATCCAGAAGTTTTAGTGAGTATTTGCAAAAATGAAGGGATTAAAGGTATCTATCTGATGCCGGAAGTACAGAATCCAACAACCTGTTCTATGACACAAAGCGGTAGGGAACAGGTCGCAGATATAATCAGAAAACATGATCTTGTTTTAATTGAAGATGATGCCTATAGCTATACGGGCAGCTTGGATAGTATTCCCATATCTGCACTTGCCCCGGAACAGGGAATTTATATAGGGGGCACATCAAAACTTCTTGGGCCTGGATTCAGGATTTCTTTTGTGAGAGTACCAAATACATATATTGAACGAATGAAGAAAGGACTGCTGAATACATCCTGGATGGCTTCGCCTATTACTGCAGAAATGGTGACCAAACTGATTGAAACTGGAAAGTCAGAAGCTGTTTTGAAGGATAAACGAGCAGAAGCACATAAAAGAAATGAATTGGCACGAAAAAAACTATCTCAATATACTGTGTTAAGTAGACCTTACGGTTTTTTTCAATGGCTTATTCTCCCGGATGGATGGCAGGGAAGGGATTTTGAAATATGTGCCAGAGAAGCTGGAGTACAAGTATTTTGTGCGGAGAAATTTGCAGTCGGCAGTTGCCGGTTCCCCCCAGCAATAAGAATATCTCTGTCGGGACCGGATACAATTGAAGAATTGGAAAAAGGGCTTGATATTCTAAAAGGCTTATTATTGAAGGGCCATGAGCATCAGACAATAATAATATAAATTTTATCCGATATCGGGACATCAGCGTCCTTGGTGCATTCGTGAAAGGGACCCCTAAATAGCATTTAGCAACAAAGGCAGGCAGCAAAATTTGCTGTCTGCCTTCCTCTAAATTTCGCGGTTCAGTCTGTATCCGTATGGACACACGCCAAACCTCTCCGGTTTGTTTTTCTTTTTCTAAGCAGTTTCCGACTTAAACCAACGATTGGTCACTTTCTCTTCCACCGGCTCAACTTCACTGGTGAAGGTTCTTAAATCACCTGCACCAACAATATCTACACCACTCGGTACAAACAGAAAAATCTCACCGTTTACTTTCTTGGCAGAACCATTTAAAGCAAAGACAACACCACTGGCATAATCTAAAATCCGTTGAGCTTCTTCGGGTTGCACCTGTGACAGATTAACAATCACTGGTTGTCCACTCTTTAAGTGATTCGCTATTATCTGAACATCATTAAAGCTTCCGGGTTGAGTAGATACAATTTGAGATTGCCTAGCGGCTGGTACCGCTGCAAGCTCTACACGTTGAATGGTTTTACTTTGATTTTTAAGCTCCCTAGGGGAAGATATTTCAGGCGCCTTTACGCTTTCCTCTTCCTCTTCTGGAAAACCGATGATGCTTAAAATTTTGTCCATTAACCCTTTAGACAACCTAAATCCCCCTCTTCAATCATTCTCTATAACAATATTCCAAAACATACCAATATTAGACTTTATTATAATTATGGTTAAAATTTTTCTTTTTTGCTATAGGACTAAAGTCCTATTTACAAGTGAAGTTTTTCCTATCTTGTGGGCACACTATATTCAGCATAAAGGAGGTTATTCTAATGGGAGACTATCATGTAACTCTATTTGTTTCCCCCTGGAACAAAAGTGGTTGCGATGAAGCGAAGGACTATTTAAAAGGAAAAGGTATTCATTACCAAGAGAAAACCACTCAAGACCATGGAGCCCGTGGTGAATTACTCAATAAAACAGGTGGTTTAGATACCCCTACCATTGATGTAAACGGGCATATCGTGATTGGCTTTTTGCCAGAAAAGTGGGATCACTTGCTGAGTGAAGAACCATTGGAACTTACCTAGACTGCAAAAGCGACGGTTGGAGATGAGACAATGTTCTTACCTCCAACTTATCGTTTTTATGTAACCCCTTAACGATAACAAACTGAAATTAATATAAATTTAAGAAAAATAAAAAAGAGGATTTTGTAATATTATAGCGAATTTGGGATATTCGGTAGAAAAACTCAAGAAGCTTTATGTAATTATCTGGCGTATCCTTACTACCTGGTGCTGCCGGAACACAAAGGAGGCAGACTATTTTTGATGGAATTTGTTACAGTGCTCCGACACCCCCTGGCGGATGAACAACTGCAATTGATCCGCAATAAAGAAAGTAATATCTCCACTTTCCGGGCGGCTATTAACCGTCTGGGACAACTGCTTGCCATTGAAGCAACCAAAGACGCTCCTACCGAAAAAGCCAAGGTAACCACTCCTATGGAAGTAGAAACCACTGTATCCGTTTTACGGGATGATAAAATCCTGTTAGTACCGATTTTAAGAGCCGGTTTAGGACTGGTAGAAAGTTTTCTTTCCTTTCTCCCCAAGGCAAAAGTAGCTCATATTGGTATGTCCAGGGATCATGATACTTTGCAGGCGAAGTTATATGTAAATAGCCTGCCTAAGGATCTATCCGAATTTGAGAGAGTCATTGTTTTAGATCCTATGCTGGCTACGGGGAACAGCTGCATCAAAGCTCTGGAAGTTCTAGTGGAAGCTGGTATAGATGCAAGTAAAATTAGAGTTGTCTGTGCCTTTGCGGTAAAAGAAGGATTGGGACAAATTCAAACCAAATTCCCGCAAGTCTCTGTGGTAACGGCCACCGTAGACCCAGTCCTTACCAATATTGGTTATATTTCCCCGGGTTGCGGTGATGCTGGGGACAGGTTATACTTAATTGGATAAAAATTAATATTTATTGGCACCTTTAACTTAGTACAGAGAGACTAATAAGGTAGCGGTCAATGATCAGTAGCAATACTTTTCTGGGTGATTTGCTCCTTACAGGACTCTGTAAGGAGCTTTTTCACTTTCAGAAATTATATAATTTCTATTGGTGAAAGTATAAGAAAAACTAAGGCTTCCGCCGGCGGAAGCCAAGTATTTCTAAACATTTTTAGGAAAAAGGAGAGGGTTAGAGAATGGCTAAGAGAGAGATTCAAGTAGATGAGAAACTACCCTTACTGCAGACAGTACCACTAAGTCTGCAACACTTATTTGCCATGTTTGGGTCAACGGTGTTGGTACCGATTTTATTCAAAGTGGACCCAGCTACGATCCTGTTATTCAACGGTATTGGTACCCTGTTTTACCTTTTGATCTGTAAAGGACGTATTCCCGCTTACCTCGGCTCCAGCTTTGCCTTTATTTCACCGGTGTTTGCTGTCCTTTCAAAGTATGATTATAGTGCAGCTTTAGGTGGTTTTATCATAACAGGCCTTATCTTTTCTGTAGTAGCTTTGCTCATTGGTGTAGTAGGTACCAAATGGATTGATGTTGTTTTCCCGCCTGCAGCCATGGGTGCCATCGTGGCGGTGATTGGCCTGGAATTGGCTCCGATTGCTGCTCAAATGGCTGGTCTGGCTAGCGCTGATCCTACTGTCCCGTATGTAGCAGACCCCAAGGTCATTACTGTATCGATGTTTACCCTAGGAGTCACCATCTTAGGTAACATCATCTTCCGCGGGTTCTTGGCCATCATTCCCATTTTGGTGGGTGTGGTTTCCGGTTACATTCTCGCTCTCTTTATGGGTCTGGTAAACACCGAAGCCATTGCTAATGCCGGTTGGCTGGCCTCCCCTACTATTTACCATCCTACCTTTAATATTGATGCTATGATGATTATCGTTCCTGCCGCTCTGGTAGTAATTGCGGAACACGTGGGACACCTATTTGTTACCAGTAATATTGTCGGCAGGGATTTATCCAAGAATCCTGGCCTCCATCGCTCCCTGCTGGGTAATGGTATCTCCACCATGTTTTCCGGTTTCTTTGGCTCCACTCCCAACACTACCTATGGAGAAAACATCGGTGTGATGGCCCTCACCAAGGTTTATAGTACCTGGGTAATTGGGGGAGCTGCCATCTTTGCCATTATCCTCTCCTTTGTGGGTAAACTTTCCGCCGCCATTCAAAGTATCCCTACTCCAGTTATGGGCGGTGTCTCCCTGCTGCTGTTCGGGGTTATTGCAGCATCTGGTATTCGTATGCTGGTGGAAGCCAAGGTGGATTACAGCAAAGCTTCCAACCTAATCCTCACCTCAATTGTGTTGATCATTGGTGTCAGCGGAGCACAGATTCAACTGGGTGTGGTAAGCTTGAAAGGCATGGGTTTGGCAACCGTGGTAGCCATTATTCTAAGTATCTTTTTCCGCCTGTTGGAAAAGACTAATCTAAGCAACGAAACAGAATCTGGTAAACATTAAAGGATAGTAAAAGGAGAGTCGCAAAAAAGTAGTTTGCAACTCTCCCCTTTTTTTGGCCTTAAACCATAGGCTAATGCACGCATCGGTTCATTGTGTAGCAACTTTACGCTTTCGGCTTGTCATAGACCTCTTCCTTAGATCGATAGCGCTCCTCTGCCACCGCCCTAATAAGCATAAAAATAATTAAGCTACTTAAAATAGCCGCCGAGCTCAACATCAGATATCCCGCCAAGGTTGGCATTAACAAATGCCTAAGCACCACCGCCACCCCTGCCAAGACCAAAGTTACTCCGAAATAGAACCTAATTTTCATACCCTTGACATAGCCGGTCGCCGCTGAACCAATTTGGATTCCCACCGCTGCACCCACCAACATTACCAGTGCACCAATAATTTCTACCTTACCGGACATAGCATAAATATAAGTTCCCCAGGAATTGGTAATTAGGATAGCAAATAAATCCGTACCCACTGCCATTACTGTCGGCAGTCCTAAACAATAGATTAGAATGGGGACACGCACAAAGCCTCCCCCTACCCCGAGAAATCCAGAAATGAAACCGATAGAAATACTTAAAAAGACAACAATCCAAATAGAAATATTCTTAACCCCGGAGGTAGGAAAACTGATGTAAGGTCCAAGCCTCAACCCCCGTATCCAAAGTACTACTCTCGATGGTTTTCTCTCAATACTCTCTTTTTGTATTTCACTTAACCTAGAATACCAATAATAATCCTTTAGCATGAATAACCCTAGGGAGAAAAGTAAAACCATATATACGATTCTAACAATAGGACCTACCTGTCCTATTTTCTCTAGATATAAGATTGCTTGTTTCCCTAAAGAAACCCCGATCATACCTAATAATCCCATCATAAGACCCAATTTAAAATCAACATGCCGCAACAAAGCATGTTTAAAGCTAGCAACAATGGATTTGCCAAAAATATGGGCAATGTCCGTGCCAATAGCAAAAGCCATGGGAAAACCAAAAATATGCAAAGAGGGTGTAATGATATAGGCGCCGCCGGTGCCAAAAAAACCACCCAAAACCCCTACAAAAAAACCCAGCAGCAGTAACGCCCAGCCGTTAACATCGGCATTCGCTATTGGTAGATGCAGCAATTTTCACTCCCCCCTGCTCTATTTTTCCCCTCTGATACCCAACAATCGTAACACAACTTCTGTCGTCAAACCTACCGAAATACCAACCAAGGCCATTAAAGTTACCACGATTAAGCCATACTGAGCTTTGTGTAGGTGGTAAAGGGCCACAATATATTCATTTAGGGATTCAAACACAAAGCTTCACCTCCATCTAAAAACACTAACTTTGTAGTGACAACTTTTCTCAATAAAACTCCTAAAGTGTTAGTTAAAAATACTTTATGTGGTGACAAATTAGTGAATATTATCACTTACTCTGCTACGTTATAGTGTACAAAATTCATCTCCTAAAACTTCTTTTTTTCACCGATATGCTAGCATATTATCATAATGATATCAAGGAATTTCAAGAAATAGGAGATCCTGAAAATTTATACTTACAAATGTTTTTGATACTTAGTTAGTGTTAGTTTTTGTAGTATTTTTTCAAAAACATAAGGATATGACAAACAGGTTCTTCCATTAACAAATTTGAAGTGATATAATTCACTTAGTATATGCTCCCGGAGGTGACGTAAATTTGGTATGGTTTAAAGCGGGACCTTTATTTGAAGATGCAAACAAGTTGTCTACTATGTACGAAGAAAAACTGGTTTCAGCCACCGAGGCTGTTGCTGCTATTTCCTCCAACGACAATGTCGTGGTTCCCCCCGGTGCTGCGGAACCTGAAATTTTGATGGAAGCCCTGGCAAATCGCAAGGGTGATTTGAAAGATGTGCGAATTCATCAAATGCTTCCTTTAAGAGAAGCCAGCTACCTAAAGCCTGGCATGGAACGGCATTTCAGGCATGTATCTTGGCTTACCAGCAGTGTCGTAAAAAGAGGGGTTAAAGAAGGGCGCGCTGGGGTAATGCCCGGTTACCTTTATGAGTACCCCAGGTTCATTCGGGATATGGATGTGGATGTCTTTATGGGAACAGTATCCCCCATGGATGAGCACGGTTATTTCAGTTTTGGTGTATCTGTAGATTATACAATAGCCGCTGCAGGTTGTGCCAAAAAAGTGATTCTACTCGTTAATCCCCATATGCCTAGGACGATGGGTTACAGTGTTATTCATATCTCTCAGGCAGATTTAATTGTTGAGGATACTACTCCCTTATTAGAGTTGCCCAAACCAGAATTAAATAAAATTCACAGCAAAATTGGCGATTATGTATGTGAATTAGTCGAGGACGGCTCAACCATTCAGCTTGGGCTAGGCTCCTTAGCCAATGCAACGGCTCTCTGTCTAAGTATAAAAAAAGGACTGGGGATTCACACCCACTTTATTACAGATACCATCGTAGATTTGGTTGAATGCGGAGCAGTCACCAATCGACGAAAAAATATTCACCAAGGTAAAATTATCTGTAGCTCCGCAGTTGGCTCCAGGCGTCTTTACCAGTTTATGAATAACAACCCTTTGTTTGAAATGCATGCCGTCAACTACACCAACGACCCTCTTATCATTGCTAAAAACAATAATATGGTTGCCATTAACTCTGTTGATGAAATTGACCTCCTGGGCCAGTGCGCCTCGGAACCAATTGGACCCAAACTATATTCCGGCACCGGGGAACAGGTGGACTTTGCCAGAGGTGCCATGAATGCCCAAAATGGTAAAAGTATTGTGGTTCTTCAATCCACTCACAAAGGTCGAACAAAAATTGTTCCAATGCTGGAAAGTGGTTCGGTGGTTAGTCTTAGCAGAAACGATGTTGACTACGTGGTTACGGAATACGGCATTGCTAAACTTCGAGGTAAAACTTACCGTCAAAGAGCGGAAGCATTAATTGCCATTTCTCACCCAGACCACCGGGATGGCTTAACGGAGGCTGCTAAAAAGTTTGGTTTAACCAGATAAGTATCAGGGGAGTGTCGCAAAACTACTTTTTGTGTAGTAAGCGGCACTCCCTTTTTTGCCGTAGGCGTAGTTAGTTTACACAGGACACACGTTCGCTATGTTGCAAGACTGTCTTTCGCATCATCAATTCATTGTGCAACAACCTTCTTAATGATGACGAAGCTGTCTCAAAAGACGTGTCCTTTTTTCCTCTTCCTTATGTTGTTCAACCATTTCTAAGATTTGTGCCACTGTAAGCAGCAGAATCGGTAGCATAAAAAGAGAGATTACCAACACTGCTGAAATAGACAGTTCCTTAGAGCCTAAAGAGAGGATTGAGGCTGGCCTTATTTGCAAAACTTGGGTTGGTGCAGCAATTACTTTGTTATCCATCACAGTCAAAGCAGTTACTTTGATCTCCCCCAGAGGCATTCCCGCTAGCAGAGGAATATCCACCCAAAATTGTTGTCCTTGGCGTTGGACCACTCCCTGACGCAAAGCCAACATCTGCTCATGATCTTTTATTTTAAGGGCTAAGCTTAGGTAATCCTGCTGGTACTTCTCATAGGACTCACCCAAATTTTGTCTCATTCTTGTCCAGGCCTTCTCTTTTAACTGACGATAGTCTGGGTTAACCCCCAGGGTATCCCAATATTGTATCGGAATTTTTTCCACAGATTGCGAAGTGAGAACTTGATAAAAACCCGGCAAACCAAGGACTTCCGCTTCGGAACATTTAACAAAGGAATGATTCTGAGAAAGGCTAACTAAAACCGGACGCATTGGCCCTTCCACCCGCACAATCACCGGTAACCCTTCCGGAATTTGCCCAAAAACGGTTATCTTTTCTTTTGTCGGATTCAACCCCACCTCAATTTCATCCTTGGAAAGTTGACAGGAAATACTTGCCGCACTGGCTGCCAGCGGTGCTGTTAAGAACAAGCAAAGGATTAGGAAAACCGTCATTTTCAAACCGGACACCCCCAAACTAACCCAACAGTTGAAGGGGAAACTGATAATGCTGAAGGAGCAAGTCCTGGGGTTGTGTTGAAGATAATGCCCAAAGGGTCACCGAGGTAATGATTACCATTAAGGCAGCCACAGGTACAGGACATAGCTTATTTTTGTGTCGGAGAACAGAGAGTACTAAAACGGCCAGGGCAGTACCCAAAAATAGCCACAACAGCATCTGTAGTGTAATGGGATATAAGAGCACCCCGCTGCTTAAGGAACTAACGATCGCCCCTATAAAACTGACAACCACACCAGTACCTACTGCCACCATGGCCGGAATATCCAGCCCGACGATCAGCAACGGACTCAGCAGCAAAACTGCCAACGGACCCCATAGAAAGGTCCCCATAGCAAATCCCGCTCCCAAAATGACTAGAATTACCGCTGAAAGTGTGATTCCCGAAAAGGGCAGAGAAACTTTTCCAGGAACTCTTTTTACCAGTTGCAAGAATTTTTTTCGGGTTAAATTGTTCGGGGCGGGTAATAACCGAAAGGGCTTTGCACGATAGATTACAGCACCCACTAGCAAAATAAGATACGGTATTAACACAATTAGCTTAAACCAGGCAAGATTATTGGTTAAGGCTGCCAGTTTGGCGGCAAACAAAGTACCCGGTAAAAAGCCCGCCAAAATCCATAGCGTCAACCGCAAATCAACATTTCCTGCTTGACACATGCCAACTACTCGCGGGACTAGGAGAGCTGCCAGATGAGCTAACGCCACGGGAATAGCTATATCAGGTGTTAATCCAGTTACCAGCATCAGAAGGGGAACAATAAGATAGACTCCTGCATTCCCTATGGCAGAAGCTAAACCACCGGAAATGATACCCATTAGCAAAAAAGTAATAGCACCTGAGAAAAAAATATTTTCCATCCTTGCTCCCCCATTCCTTAATTACTTATTGATTATCTAATAAGCAAGAAGAATGCCAACCTAATAAAAATAAACGCAACCCCTTAGGGCCGCGTTTTGTTTGGCTTTTACTCATTAATTGTAATGACAAATCGGGCAACTTTAACCCACCGTGGGCAATTTTTGCCCACTACTCGATCCCAAACTCCTTCATCTTTGCATAAAGAGACCTTCTATTGATACCCAACGCCTGGGCTACACTGGTTCGACACCAGTCGTGGTCCTGCAGTGCCTTTAAAATAACCTGTCGCTCGACGTCTGCCACGATTTTCTTTAAGGGCAAATTTTGCTCAATTGTATTTTGCCAGGGGATGGGTTGCTTTTTCTCTTGGGCAGTAAGTTCTATATCTTCGGGAACCACAATGGGACCTCGAGCCATAATAATAGCCCTTTCCACAACATTCTCCAATTCCCTAACATTGCCTGGCCAATCATATGCCAATAAAACCCTCTTGGCTTCTTCTGAAAAACCTTTTACCTGCCGGTTAGATTCTCTATTATATTTTGCTAAAAAATGGGCCACCAACAGAGGGATATCTTCTTTTCTCTCCCGCAAAGGTGGAATGGATATATTCACCACATTTAATCGAAAAAACAGGTCCTCGCGAAAACCACCTTCCAAAACAGTCTGTTTTAGCTCTCTGTTGGTGGCAACCAAAATTCTTACATCCACCTTTAGGGTCTCTGTTCCGCCGATCCGGTCAAACTCTTTTTCTTGAATGGCCCTAAGTAGCTTTGCTTGGGTTGAAAGACTGATTTCCCCTATTTCATCAAAGAAAATGGTTCCCTGGTGAGCCACCTCAAATTTACCGATCTTGGTATTACTAGCTCCCGTAAAGGCTCCCTTTTCATAGCCAAACAATTCACTTTCCAGCAAACTGTCCGGTAAATTAGCGCAGTTAATTTTGATAAAGGGTTTATTTCGCCGAGAACTGTTACTATGGATGGCCCTGGCCACTAATTCTTTCCCTGTGCCACTTTCTCCCTGGATAAGTACAGTGGCATTACTGTCTGCGACTCGCCCAATATCCTTATAAACTGCCTGCATAGCCATTGAATTACCAATCAAGTTAATTTCGCTAGCTTCTTCCTTTACATCTTCAGGTTTGAAAGTCACCACCGTATCCGATTGAGCTACCGCCCTTTTCACTAGATTGAGAAATTCATCCAGGTCAAAGGGTTTAACAATGTAATCAAAGGCACCCAGCTTCATAGACCGAATGGCTACCTCGGTGGTACCAAAGGCCGTCATTAAAATAACTGGGGTAGTAAAACCATTCTCTTTAATCTTTTCTAAGAGTGAGAAGCCATCCCTTTCAGGCATGCGAATATCCGTAATAAGCACATCTGGCTTAAACCGTCGTAGTTTCTCAAGACATTCCTCACCATTCACAGCAGTTTCTACCCGGTAATGTTCGTCGGTTAAAACATCGTAAAGAAACTGTCTTACACTTTCTTCATCGTCAACTACCAGCACCAGTTTTTGGTTCATAGTTAAGTAACACCTCCTAATGGCTGGCAAGTTTATTCTTGCTCTGCAGGCAGTAAAACACGTACCCGAGTTCCTGAACCTAGCTTACTGCTTATTTCAATTCTACCACCATGGGCACGAATAATCTGATCGGCTATGGTCAAACCCAAACCAGTCCCTTTGGCCCGGTTGGTAAAGAAGGGGTCAAATAATTGGTTTAGAATATCTTCAGGTATCCCACTGCCCGTGTCCTGAATATCAATATACACCATTTTTTCGGAATCCAGATAGCCGGTGCTTACGCTCACCTGCCCCCCTTGAGGCATAGCCTGTACCGCGTTATAAATAATGTTCATGAGCACCTGTTCCATCTGATCGGAATCTAATTTCACTTCGGGTAATCCTTCTTTGGGTAAAGCAACAAAGGTAATATCGTCTACATGGGTTTCAATAAAAAAATTTAAAACCCGGCTAATGAAGCTGTTGATATTTAGCTGAGTCAATACAGCATTGGTTGGTTTGGTAAAAAAAAGTAGTTTATTAACAATAGAATCCAGACGACGTACTTCACGATAGATGGTATTTAAAGATTTAACTGTAGGAGCCTTATTTTTTAACCAAAACTGAATATAACCACTGATGGAAGTAAGCGGATTTTTTATTTCGTGGGCGACACCAGCCACCAACTGTCCTAAAGAAGCAAGCCTCTCCTGCCTTCTCATCTGCTCCTCTAGTCGTAGCCTTTGGGTAATATCCCGACAGCTTAGTACTGCTCCCACCAATTGTTGTCCGGCATCCAGCAAAACGGACGTACTGGCCAGCAGTTGAAGATTTCTGTCTTTACCTAAGGTAATGAGCATATCTTTCGTTTCTTTTCCCTGTAGACAAGCTTCAAACATTTTTGCGATACCGGGGTCAGTAAATACTCGATGATAGGGTTTTTCAACGGCATCTTCCGACAGACAAAATATTTTACGGGCTGAAGAACTGATACTAACAATTCTCCCCTGTAAATCAACAGCTACAATACCGGCATCGATATTAGCCATAATAATTTCATTGTAATTTTGCACCCTGACTAATCTGGCAGCTAATTCATTAATAGCCTTAGAAATTTCATCCAACTCACCAATGGCTGGCGGAATTTTATAGTTTAGGTCATATTTTAGCTTCTGCAGACCATTTTTAATACTGGCTACCGTATCCATGTAATTTTTAAGGAGAAAGAAAGTACTGCAAAGACCTAACATAAAACCAAAAAATATCACGGTATAGGCAAAGCTTTCTGCCTGAAGGATTTCTTTATTGATGCCTCCCAGCCTCTCACCGGCCCAGATGACTGCTACCACCTGCTGATCGTTTAATAAAGGCTGAAAAATAATCAGTTTCTGGTTACCAGACGACCCCAGTACAATTTCCAAGGATTTTTTAGTCCATATTACCTTTTCAAAGGCATCTTTCCACTGGGCCTGTTCCGACCATTGGGTGTCCTCGGACACGTCTAAAAGCAAATCTTTAAAATCCATATACGGTAGGTGACTGTCCTGACCCATTTGAACCAGCACTGCCTTGACCTGCGGCGAATAATACCCTAATTCCATCCCAGGGTGTTTTTGAAATACCTTCATCACTGCACCAGCCAATTCCCTATTCATGGCCTTGATTTGTTCCGTTCGAGGTTTATCGATACTGGTGTGTTTTTCGATTAAGCCAGCTACATCCGTTGGCATTGTCCTTGCTAATTCCAGCACAGCCACTTGTAAACTTTCCCGTTGCTCCTCTAATACTGCAGGTTTGCTATGATTAACCATATATAACATAGCCCCGGTGATAAGCACCGGCAATAACAGCAAAACACCAACCAGTATCATAAGCTGAAATCTAAATTTTTTAAGCATTGTTTCACCTAAAATAAATCATTATTTTATAGTTATATTAGCACTTATCTCAAAGGACAGCCATCGGAAAATAATCTTATTAGTTAAAGGCTTTTGGGCAAAATAAAAATACGATAGGGAGGTGATATAAAAATGACCATTATAGATGAATATCACAAAGGTGAGCAGCATAACAAACCTGAATTACAGCAATACTTGCACCATCCGGTGGGACATACACAGCCAAGAGAGATCAAGTCCCAAAAGGCCCAGCTGAACAGTGTCCACCAGCACGGAACGCAAAAAAGTGTAAAAATGCAAATGGGTCACAAGACTGGTGTTCGGGATATGAAGCATAATATTAATCGGGATTAATAAGGAGAACAAGGGAGTATCGCAAAACTACCTTTTGCGATACTCCCTACATCCCCAATAAAACGTTTTATTATACCTGACTGTCTCCTCCCTGAGGCACCCTTTCTCCCACTAGTTTTACATCGCTATATCGTCGACGCTGTTGCAAGGCCAACGTGAATAAGAGAATTATCACGGAAGTCATTACGATGGCTCCCCCAGGAGCCAAGTTAATATAGAAGGAAGCAAAGAGCCCAATAATGATTGCCACTTCCCCCAGGATTACCGATATAATCATGGCCTCACGAAAGCTTTTAGCCAAACGCATAGCTGCTGCTACGGGCAAAACAATTAAAGAGGATACCAGCAGAATACCTACCACCCTGATGGCAATGGCGATGGTAAGAGCCGTTAGAGCAGTAAAGGTAATGGTAATAATCTTAACCGGCATACCACTTAACTCTGCACCCTCTTCATCAAAAGAGATGAAGAAGAGTTCTTTTTTTAACAGTAACACCAGCCCCAGGATGCTCAAGCCGGTTACTGCAATAATGATGAGATCTGTTTGATTAATGGCAACAATACTACCAAATAGATAACTCATAAAGCTGGCATTGTAACCCTTTCCAAGGTCCAACAGAATAGCCCCCAGAGCAATCCCCATCGACAATATTATGGCAATAGAAATTTCCGAGTATGCTTTAAATACATCCCTTAATTTTTCAATACCCAGTGCCCCTGCCACGGCGAAAACCGAAGCCGATAAAATAGGATGCACCCCGCTCAAAAGTCCTGCCGCTACACCTGCTAAACAGACATGGGACAAGGCATCGGAAATCATGGACATTCTACGCAAGGCTACAAAGAGTCCCACCACCGGACAGATCAACCCCACTATAATACCCGCAGCAAAGGCTCGCAGCATAAAATCATATTGAAATATCTCCATCGTTCTCTCCCGTTATTTAGCCGCCTGGTAAGCCAACCTTTTGCTGCAGTTTTCTTGCAGACGAGGTATCTCGTAGGTATGGCAATTACAGGAGCAAATGTGTCGATCCAAGCAAACTTGCCTGGTAATAATGGAGGATAATCCCTCCAATTCATGAGAAACCATCAACATCGTCATATTTCTTTTCTGGTTTAGATCCTGTAGCAATCTATAAAATAAGGATTGGGCAGCAGCATCAACACCCACTGTTGGTTCATCGAAAATTAAAATTTCCGGCTCAGATACCAGTGCACGGGCGATAAAAACTCTTTGTTGCTGCCCACCGGATAACATTCCCACCAGTTGGTTGCTGATATCCATCAACCCCACCAGTTCCAACACCCGCTCTACTTCTTGATAATCGCTGCCAGTAAAGGGCCGAAACAGTCCTCTGCGAGCCGCTCTACCGGAAGTTACCACCTCTCTTACGGTAGCTGGAAACTGATTGTTAAAATGATTGGCTTTCTGAGGGACATAACCAATTTTATACTTTTCTTTTAGTTTACAAGGATCGGTGCCAAATATTGTTACGTGACCGGCATTAGGTTTTAGTTGTCCCATAATTAGCTTAAGCAGCGTGGATTTGCCGGAACCATTGGGTCCCACAATACCGACCAATTCACCCGTTTTTATGGTTAAATTAATGTCGTTTAGAACCGGATGGCAACCATAGGTAAAAAAAACATTCTGCAATTCTACAACAGTCTTCATCATACGTTGACTCCCACGGCCAATTTTAAGTTCTTCAGATTCTCACCCATAACAGACAAATAATCTTTACCAGCTGCTATTTCTTCCTTAGTCAATCCACCCACAGGGTTTAACACCAAGGTCTTTGCCGATAGTTCACTGGCGAGGGCCTCCGATACCTTCGGACTGACTAATGATTCAGTAAAAATATATTTGATCCCCTTTTCCCTAGCTAATTTTACAATCTCCGCCATATCATTAGGACTAGGTTCTACCTCCGGTGATAAGCCTCGAATGGCTACCTGCTTCAACCCATAACGATGTGCTAAGTAACCAAAGGCAGCATGGGAAACCACAAATTCTTTACCTTGGGCACCCGCCAGGGCAGTTTCATACTCCTTATGTAAGGCCAACAGTTGCTTTTTAAAGGCGGCCGCATTGGCTTGGTAGTAGGCTTTATTTTGCTCATCTGCCTGAACCAATCCAGATAAAATATGATCCACCATGATCACCGCATTTAACGGGTCAACCCAAATATGGGGGTCTACCTTGGCATGGTGGTGGTCATCCTGTTGATTGCCATGGGCAGTCTGTTCTTCTTTAGCCGGAAGCAGTTCGATATTACGTCCGGCATTGACTAACACTTTGTTTTGATCAATGGAAGGCAATGTTTTTTCCAACCAAGGTTCAATGCCGCTGCCACAGTATATAAAAACAGCTGCTTTACCGAGATCCGCCAGGTTCCTGGGAGAAGGCTCCCATTCATGAGGTTCCCCACCAGCTGGTACCACATTTCTAACCTCTACTTTGTCGCCGCCAATTTTACGGGTAAAATCATAAAGGGGATAAATGCTGGTATAGACTACTATTTTATCTTTTACTTCAGCAGAGGTACGGTTATTAGCACAACCACTAAGAAAACTTGAAGATATGAAGACTAAAGCCAATATAACAACAGCTAACCTACCTCGTATCATAGCTCTCCCCCTATTGCATACAGTTTGCACAAATACCAAAAATTTCAAAACTATGCTTCTGTACTTTAAAGTTTTTAATATGCTGTTTATCTAAAAAATCCAATGGACAGAATTCTATCTCCTGGGAACCACCGCACTTGGTGCAAATCAGATGGTGATGGTGCTGTGAGTTGTTGATCTCAAACAAGCTTTTCCGGTCACCAAAATTTAATTCCGTTAAGATACCCAGTTTTTGCAACATTGATAGATTACGGTAGACCGTATCCAGACTCATACTGGGAAATTTAACGGTGATTCTTCTGTGTACCTCTTCGGCACTCAAATGAAGATCTTGACTTTCGAGAAAAACCTTTATTATTTCCTGCCTCTGAGGGGTAATTTTTACCCCTTTGGCCTGTAATTGCTCAATAAAATAGTTAATTGGCAAAGTATACTCCTCCTAATTAGGAATTATTACTATTTAAGATTACACCTCTTTTTTTTCTCTGTCAATTGCTTGGCTGGTAAACCCCAATTATTGTTTTTTATGCAAAGAAACCATAAACCAATAAGCATACAAATCATACTTAAAAACCATGATACGCCTATTAAAGCAATGGTCACTGAATTATTAATTGAAGATGCTATATCCAGGCCATAATTTTGTCTAAGAAATTTTACGAACAATAATAAAGATATTGTCAAGAAAATAAACTGACAGATAAACCATGCTAAATTCCTTTTATATCTATGCCACAGTATGATGATAGAAAGTAAACAAAAGAAAATCACAAGAATAGAACAAATAAAAAACAAAGGTATAGTTTCTTCTTCCATGAATATACCCATTTTGTATTTATTCCTCTCTCAAAGTTTAATTTAGCGTAGGACAATCGTTGTTTTATTGCTGAATTTATTCAAATTTGATTGCCGGTGTCTCCTCCTAATAATAAATTCTAGAATTCCCAGACTGCTAAAGGACTCCCAGGCAATCTCCGCCTGTTCCAAAGTAATCATTTTTTTGCTAATTTTTTTACGTAGTACACTGCCTATCTCTGCCCATGCAAAGCTCGGAAGCACTACGGTTTGCTTGTTATTCAAAACCCTCTCAATCAGCAGAGCCGCTTTATCACTGTTTTCTTCCCGTACCAGCAACTTAATCAGTACGCTACTATCTAGACAAATGTAGCTTCTCATATTCTTTCCTCCCCTTCCCTCAACTGCCTGATGAGGGGAGTAGAATCCGGCTGCAGGTTCATTTGTCCTCTCAACCGGGATAATCGATCTAATGCCTTTTTCGTAGACTCCATTTTTTCATACTCGGCTGCATTTTTTACCTTTTCCTGTAATTCTTCAAAAGCTTTCGCATCAATGATGTATATTTAGCAAAGTAGGTAATGCTGTTGAGTCTCCTAGTTCACCCAAAGCAATTATGGCCTCTAAAGAACTTCCGTATTTTTTTACATCGTTAATAATTGGTTTTACTGCTCTTTTATCTCCAATTTTACCTAATGCTCTTATAGCATCTAATCGGATAGATGTATTCCCCTTATTTAATGAATTTATGAGAGGCAATACAGCTTTTGGATCGCCGATTTCCCCCAAGATGTTTGCAACCCTTGTAAAAATAATATCATTGACATCTTCAAGACAAGTTTCTAGCAAGCGAACAAGGGGTTTTACTGTTTGAGTTCCAATCTTCACCAAGGCTTTTGACACTTCATCGCTAATTTGATAGCTGTCCTGGTTTGATAGAACGTTTATTAAGGGTACCACTGCACTTTGACCTATTTTTCCTAATGCCTCAATCGCATTATTCTTTACTACCCCTTCTTCGTCTAATAGTGCATCTATGAGCGGAAAGACAGCGGTCAAATCACCTACTTCACCTAGTTCTTTAGCGGCGTTTGCACGGGTTTTCCAGTACACATCCTTCAGGTTTTTAATTAATGTTTCCATAATATTTCCCTACCATCTCTATACATATCATTAATAATTGCTAAGTAATAATTTGAGACCACTAAAAGGCTGAATAAAAAGATAATTAATATTTTATTACTTTTTCTAATTTCTGTAACAGCAATTATTTGAACCCTCCATGTGGAAGGAATTGTTTAAGTTTAAGGATTGTAGTTTGTTATCGGAATATCGATGCGACTGTAAAAAACGCCATTTAAAGTTCCACTGTAATGGCGTATGTCAGAACCCCGGGGTTATCCGGTTAATCATAATACATAGGACTAATGACCTGCTGGGTCTGGCGAAAGATGTCCACCTGGTTGCTCACCCAATTCTAGGACCAACCCCTGGTTAAACTCGGATACTGTAATTAGTAAATACTTGGCCATTCTGGCTAAAACAAAATGAGGATTTACAGTCTGTCATAGAGATTGATTATCGTTCCTGCAGCGTCAATAATGCCAATAATGTTACCGTTAGGAAGTAGGTGCAGTTGGACTTCTTTGGTGTTGACCAATCTCGTTAGTTGGTTAGTTTATTGTAGCCGTAACACACAAGAACCGTCCCCCTGTGTTTCTTTTTTCTTGGTTTAGTAAGTAAAAAACCCAGTTCTCAGGGTTTCACTGAAAACTGAGTTTTACGCTATTACACAAGTTAATTTAGGTTTGTCTGCAAAGCGTAGATTGACCTATTCCTCGGTAGGATAAAGGCTTATTTAAATATTCAAGGTATTAAAAACCAATTACAAATCAGTATACTTCCATAAGACTGTTTAACCGTTAATTATCATCCGATACATAAATTTCATGACCTTGTTCAATCTTAAAGGTTCCGATAACGGTCTTACCATCTGAAGCATACAAGTTTATCTTTCTAACCTTAGGGGTTTTACGCATTAACTCCGTAGCTTCCTCTGGTGTCTTCGGGATAGGGCCATCAAGTTCTGTCTTTAGAACATAACCAACAGTACCATTTTCATCTTCAGCTTGAATTAAATCAGGTTCTAACTCTGGAGAGGGCGCATACAAAGCAGAACCATACGTCTGGCCACCAGCATTTTTCTTGTATACGGGTGCTTTATTTTGATCAGACAAGGTGTCAGCTTTTGCATGATTAAAACCAACAGTTCCTGCTATTAAACCAACAACAAGAGCAGTACTTAACAGTGCTGTCCGTCCTATATTCGGCTTAAACATTATATTATTCCCTCCTTAGTAATTAACATTAGGGCTCTGATTTGAGGAATACGTAATATACCCTGTACCCGTATAAGCTCGTGTATCGCCTTTAGAGTAGTATGTGTCATGGGTATAGTAGTTTGGTGTAACGACACCATATCCCCCAGTCTTCATGTCATTATACTTAAAACCAGTACTAGTCTTTAAAGATCCGGCTGAGTTATATAGTTTAGCATCAACACCGATATACGACACAGGTACTTGTACGCTACCAGATACCCTCGCAGTTGTACTGGCCCAAACACCGGAAGAACTATTAGTATAACCTACACTCGACTGGTTCGTATAGCTGTACCCTCCAACTGGTCCATAAGATTTTGATGTACCATCTGCCACAAGTGCAAATGCTGTGGCACTTATTGATAGCAAGACACTCATTACAAAAACGCAGAAAGCAACTCTAAAATCTCTTCGTTTCATTTCCAACGCTCCCATCATTAATATTAACATAAGAATAACAAAATGTGGCTTATACATATGCAAGTTTACCTAAAAACCATGTAAATGTGAGCCGCTTTATAATCCACTCGAACCACGTTTTGTCCATCCATTGGAATCACCCCTCTTCCGACTTATACTAAAAGTTTCGATTTATAACTAGATAAAAAAAGGGAGAGTTTAGTTTCAAAAATACTTCCAATTATTTCGACAATATTCGAAAGTATAATTTCCCAGATGATTTCGTTTATCTTTGAATATAGATCCCACTACTTTCCAGTAACTATCTAGAATCAAGGACGCAAAGATGCTTGGCTCTCGAAGGGATTGTAATTAATTAGTTACGCTGACAGCTTGATAATTATAAGAGGAATATAATCATAACTTGTAGAAATATATCATATATTTTTTGAATCTCTTGGGGGTCCACTATGTCTATATTTAAAAAGCTTTTCACCAAAAAGAGGCCTATTGTTAATAAAGATTTTAGTAAACTTATTTTTGAACTACATTATAAATCAGCCTATTATGCTGCCTATTTCTATTGTGGAGATGCAACTATTGCTGAAGAAGCTGCTCAGGAAGCAATTTTTAAAGCTATTCAAAATATAGACCAACTAAGAGATCCAGATAAAATTGAGGCATGGATAAAGAAAATAACCATAAATAATGTCAACAGTATACTTAATAAACATAAAAAAGTGATTAGTATTGATCTCTTGGAACACATTGTTGACCCTATTGAAAACTCCCCGGAGTATGTGGTAGCTTCACAGGACACCATAACAACGGTAAAAAATGCAATTGGTTCTCTAGACCCTGATATGAAACAAGTCATTCAACTGTATTATTATGAGGAACTCAAAGTAAAGGATATTTCCATATTGCTTCAGAAACCCGAAGGTACTGTCAAAACTTTATTGCACAGAGCAAGAGGCCTTATTAAAAAGTACTTGATTAAAAAAGGATACCTGCTAAATAATCTGGAGGGTGATTTGAAAGTTGAAAAGCGATAAATATCATTCTGTTGACGAATTAATTAAAAGATCCCTAAAAGAGCAGCTTGAAGAAAATATAGATGTGGATATGGAGCTTGCTTGGGAGAAATATAACAAAAGGTACCACCAGGAGCCTAAAAAGTTATCGAAATGGCCTGTTATTGCTTGTTCATTTGTTCTCTGTCTGGTAGTGGGTTTTTGGTTAATGCCTAAAGAGGGTACAGCCTTAAACCTAAAATTTTTCGAGTCCATCTGCACCTTTGTAACTGGCAAGGTTCAAACCGTCCAGATCTCATTTGGCACTCAGAAAAATGCTAAAGACTTGGATAACCCCTTAAAACCAGAAGTTAGCCAAGCCTTAGCTACAGTGCCATATGAAGTGTTATTACCTTATGACTTAGCCGGTCAATATACCATTGAAAAAGCGTTAATTGAAGAGGTTGGGGATTCGACAAAGGTTATACTTTTCCTTGAAACTACTAACCTAGAAAGGTTAACCATTAGCGAGGTTAATATTATTGGCGATTTTAATCAGGCTATAGCTTATGATACAGAAGACGCAGTCATGGAGAACGTGAATGTCATGGGCCAAGAGGCTAATTTACTCCTTTTTAAAGATGGGAAAAAGCAATTATTATGGGTTGACCGGGATATCTTTGTAACAATCACTGGTTCATTAAGTGAGAAAGACTTATTTGTGTTAGCTGGCTCATTAAGAAGAATTACTTTACAGTAAAGGAACTTGTGTAGGAATAGGCAGTCTCTGTAGTGCCACCGTTATCCGCCCTATGGAGACATTTTACCCGATAAGTTGTCCCAGATGTACCCGTATAACTCCCACTGGTACTAGAATAGGTATCATTCTGAACACTACTTTGCCATTCCTTAACAACTGACCAACCACTTGAAGTCTTTTTCTCTAAATATACTGTAGTAGTTATTTTGCTTACCTTCGAGTAAGTTTGCGTTGTACCCGAGGCTCCTATGCTACTTCCATTCAGTGTATACAGGCAAGAGCAGTCAAACAGGTACTGGTAAGCCATCGGTGTTACGACCTCTACTACATCATTCTCATTCTCTTGTGCCATTACGGGTTGCCCGAGGGTAAGGAACATCAACCCTACCAGTAAAACCACCAGTGATTTGATTTTTTGGAACATTAAAGCTACCTCCCTTAATTTATTTTTCAATACTTGGATAAGGAAGGTAGCTTTTTGGTTTCAAAATTTTTTAATTTACTACACAAAATTTATTTTTCTTCATTCAAGCCCGTCTTTAAAATGAGGGTCCTCACGATCGTTATTAACCTGACTATGGAATATTTCCTTTAAACTAAGATCGTCCAGAACCTCCTGAGGTTCAGTAAGTTTCACCTGGCTCATCACATCCCGGACACCCCTGGCTCTGGTGGCTGCTTCCACAGCATTGTCAATTTCCTCCTGGCTGTCTGCGTGCCCCACTAGGTAAACAGTACCGCCTCTGCTTTCTGCGCCAATGTGTTTTACATTAATATCGTTATTGGCAAACTCTTCATAAACCTCGGCTGTCACCTCGCCGTCATTAATTTGGCCGTCGGTGCTGATGGTAACGCCATTTTCAATGCTCTTAATACCCTCTACTCGGGACACTAGTTCGTGCAGTTGCCTTCTTTCGTGCAAAGTGTCTACCATGCCCATCAAATGCACTTCACCTTTTTGCACTAGGGTTTTAATACCGTAACTCTTTAGACCATCGGTTCTGTCTATTAAAGACTGGATATCCCGCTGCATTTCTTGATCTTGATATTTTGACATTATCTCATCTCCTTGGGTAGATTAGTATCTATTATTCCCCTAACGGAGAGAGCTATCAGTTTATTTTTTGCTAAAAATCCCTTGATCAATTTGTTCTTCCGAAATAACCTTAATACCATTTTTATTTAATAACGCTGCTGTAACACCCATACCCTCCACAACCCTGCGCTCCACACCCGGCAAGGCACTTGGCACACGATTGTAAATGCGAGAACTACCGCAGGAAGGACTGCGTTCCTTTAATATGGCCAGCGTGATGCCCTTTTCGAGGGCTATTTGCAATACCTTTTCCGCCCCTTGTACAAACTCAGCAGTAACCTCCCGACCACCTTCACACAAACACCGGCCATGCCCAGCCAATACCTGAAAACCATCTCCGGTTTCAATGTCCACCGGTTCTCTGGGAGTTAAGAGCCCGCCTAACTCCTCCGGGCACACCGCAATGGCTTTCCCCTGCTCAACCAGTGCCAATACTTCCGGAATCAGGTTATCTCCACCGTGGTATTTACAGGGAATACCAGCCAAACAAGCACTCACTAAAATCATGTTTCTCCCTCCTGTTCACTTTATCCATTGTAACACAGGAAGGTTTTCATCTTTGTTACATTTATTTTAACTGCAGTGGCTTTAGCCGTCCTTGGTCTAACACCACCGTGTGTCCATAGGCAGCCCGACTAAACACTTCTTCCGCCTCGTAAAGCGGTACTCCCTTTAACTCCACCTTTTTTAAATCTCCCTCCCCGACTCCCCGCAGAATCAATTCATAAAGGTATTGTACAGCCTGGGGCATAAAACCTAGTAATCTGGCTCCCACTACATCCGTGGCCACTGGGTCGGTGCCCACAATCACTAAGTCGGAATTCACCGGCTTGCCATGGGAGGGCCCGGTACCAATCATTGCTTGATCACCGCTTAAAATCGTCAGATCAATGGGCAGCTTCTCTCCCATGGCCGCAATAAAACTATGTAAACGTTCATGAATACCCCTTTGCGTTTTGGGCCAACCGTGTATCTCCGCTGGTGGCCAGGATAAGGCAATATTCTTGATACCCAGGGAAACGGTAGCTTCCTCATGCTGTTTGATCTGGGTAAAGGATACCAGAACATCGGCCTTGGTAATTAATTCATTGATGGGTGTGGACGGGGGATAGGGATGATTCAGTGTCAACTCAACATAGGGCCCATAGTTGGTGTCCACAAATTCTACCTGCTCCTGCTGCAAAATTTGCTGATAGCCAGTCTGCTCCAGGACCTTTGGCGTAGGAGCGCCACCGGAACCACAGGCAACTACCAGCCGACCGGGTTGTTGCTTTTTGATAAATTGAATGAGTTGCCGCAAGGTCTCCGGCCCCACTACCGTCCCAGTTTCCGGTGAACGGGTATTGACCCAATTAGGAGTAATTACCACGGTATCTCCGGTTTTAAATAGTTCATCAACTGGCAGCATGGCCAGGGCATTCCCTAACGCGTTCCCTTCTAAGGGGTCTCTGGTAATGGCAACAATGGGTCTTTCTACTCTTCTTTTGCGCATAGAATCCCTCCGTAGATATACTTTGTTTAGCATGGTCATTCACGGTGATCGCTATGCTTCAAAAGACTAAACTTATTGTGTAACCGGCCTTATGTAATGCCAATCCTTAATTTTGTCATCACTGATAACACTAACATGTACATGGGTGAATTCTTTAAAAGCTTTGCTTACTGCCGTGGTCACCCGGTTATTGATAATATCGCATTCTGACAGACAAATCCGTTCATTCGCTTCTATCACGATTTCCACTAAATAGCTGTTGGGTCCAATACACATTGACCTTACACTGTGAACATCCTTAACTCCCCCCAGAGCAAGCACGTAATTACCCATTTTTTCCACTTGCTCCGGGTCCGCAGCTTCTCCCAGGATGGCGGCAACGTTTTCCCTGGCTGTGGCAAGACCAATAGACAACAACAACATACCAATAATGATGGATGCCAGACCATCAAAAAGTACATTATGGGTAACAACAGATAAAATAATGGCTCCGCCAGCCACGAACAAACCAATGAGGGCAGCTGAATCCTCTAGAAATATGAATCGTGTGGCTGGGGTAGCTTTAGACAAAACTGGCAGCACCCGAAAATACATACCAATGCCTCGGCTAGGTTCACCCACTTCTACCATGATGGCCTTCACGGCCATGGTTAAAGAATAAATCTCAAATAAAATACTAACACCAATAATCCCAAGGTTAAGACCCACATATTGTAAATGTTCTGGATGAAGGATCTTTTGTATCCCGCCGTAAATGGAAAGGGCACCACCAATAAATAGCATCCCCAAGCTGGCCACAAAACTCCAGAAAAATACCCTTTTGCCATGACCAAATTGATATTTATCATCAATAGGACGCTGGGATTGACGGATACCAATCAACAAGAAAAAACCGTTAGCCCAATCACCCACCGAGTGTTTAAATTCCGCCATCATAGAAGCACTGCCACTGAGTGTGGCAGCTACCAGTTTCATGATCATAATGACCCCGTTGGCAATTAAGGCAGCTTTAATGGCAGACTCACTACTATGGGCCATCTTACCAACTCCTTTATTTCTCTGTAATATTCCTTGGTTTATAGGATGGTACTACCAACAAAAACTGGTAATTTTAAAAATACAGAAAATCCTCAGAGATTTCTCTCTGAGGATTTTTTAATCTTGCCCCACTAAGCCGTCCACTCGGTGTTTTTAAAGTACCCGCTTCTCGCAGGTGGGTGCCCGCTAGCTTGGTTCTACCTTCCGCTAATGTACCCTAAAGGGCACAAGAACTACGGCTTGATATTTGCAAGCTAAGTCTGACTCCCGAAAAAACACTGTGGTTTTAAAAATCATCAAGCAGCGCACAAAGCAGGATTTAGTGTGGATTCTGCAACCCAACACTATTTGATTGTCGAAAGTGATCACCTTCTAGAGGTATCATATCAAAAAATAATTTATTTAGTCAAGTCCGATATGAAGTTACTTTTTACCTTATCAATCTCCCTAGACGCTGCAGGAGTTGTGATATGATAGTATCGTTATAAAGAATACCACATACTAGGAGCGACTATAGTAAAAACACTTTTGACGGTTAACCTTATAGTGGCTGCTATTCTTCGCGGGAAGGAGATGCGATATTTTGAAGGAGAGAACAGCTCTTATCGCCGGTGCAACTGGATTAGTAGGAAATGAACTGCTGCAAATCCTGCTGCAGGAAAAAGAATATGAGAGGGTTTATGCCATCGTCAGAAAATCTTTGATGTTGAAACATCCGAAGCTAATAGAAATCGTCTGTGATTTTGACCGGCTTGAAGAGGTAAAAGAATACTTTGCGGTGGATGATGTATTTTGCTGCTTAGGAACAACCATCAAAAAAGCCAAGACAAGAGAAGCGATGTACAAGGTCGATGTGGAGTATCCTGTTACTTTAGCCAAATTGGCAAAGGCACAGGGGGCCTGTCATTTTCTGATTATAAGTTCGGTAAATGCGAATGTTGAATCATTTATCTGGTATCCAAAGATGAAAGGACAACTTGAGGAGCAAATAAAAAACATTCCCTTTGCAACAACCTCAATCCTTCGTCCGTCGCTGCTTTTGGGAATGCGCAAAGAGTTTAGATTTTTTGAAGGCATAGCTATTAAAGTAGTTCGAGGTCTTTCCATTTTGTTGAGAAGATCATTACCCAGTCAGATGGGGATAGAAGCAAAAATCGTAGCTCAGGCCATGTATCAGATTGCTCAAATGAATAAACCAGGAGTAAGGATTTATTCCCCAAAACAAATGGAAGATATTATCAAATAAAATGTATCCTCAGTCTAAATAAAAAAGATTCAGAAGTAAACTACCTCTGAGCTCTTGATAAATAAGATTTGGTTGGAAAACAAGCGGGATCGAACCACTAATCTCTTGAATGCCGGGTAAACAATACTAAAATTATGCAACATTAAGTGAGAAAACACTGGAACGGCATTCACAACAAACAGACCCCTCTAAGCAATCCACAATTTACATGTATTTTAGCATGTTTCAGTAAATAATGAGTCAAAACTGTTTGGTGATGTATCGTTTTAAGGACGCGATGTGGCCGTAACCTTGAAATATAGATTTTGGGGAGCAACAGCATAATGCTGGGTGCTCTTTTTTATTTCTTCACTCTGCCTGTGCCTGCTTGCCCTGAGCGCCGTTTTGATCCACACAAGCCAGGAATTTTTCATAATGATGCGCTGTAATGAAAGCCTAAAAATATTGGCAACCAAGCCGTTTTAACAGATCTGACTGCTCCTTTGTTTCGACGCCCTCCGCGATCACTGAGACGTTCAACTGCTTGCAGGGAGATGATCTACGACACGATGTTTTCTTTTTGCTTACCGGGTTACGATATCACGAGTCAATGCCATACAGAGCACGCATAACAGAAGAATATTAGCGGTAAATATTGCCAATACTTAAAGTGGTATCACGCTAAAGAGGTGCTTTATGTTTGGGATTAATAGACCAAAAAAGTCAAGGAAAATAAAAGAAGAGGTTGCCCTTCTGAATCATCAAGTGGCACGTGACGAGGTGTCGGGCCGCTATGATGAAACAGTAGGATATTTAAAAGAATTATTCCGGGACGATGATGTCATGCAGTTCCGTGAGCTACAAAATAAAAATGCCGGAGATCTGCGCTTTTGCCTTGTTTACTGCGACGGTCTGGTGGATTCCGAATTGATCGGCGCCCAGTTGATCCGGCCACTTTTGGAGCTTCAGTTAGACGTGCGGGAAAAGATCACTGCCGACGCTCTTTTGGAACAGATTATCCAGACCGTCTCGGGGAAAAAGTTGTGCAGCTACCGGGAGATCGTGCGTGCGGTTACCGGTGGCGATACGCTCCTGATTACGAATGTCCTGAAAGAAGGCCTGCTGTTCAGCGTTAAGAAGTTTGAAACGCGATCCGTCTCAGAACCGGAAGGGGAAAAGATCCTCAGCGGACCGCGGGAAGGGTTTACAGAAGAGCTGCTTAGCAATTTGTCCATGATTCGTCGCAAGCTTCGGACAAACCGTCTGAAGATGCGCTTTTATACGATAGGTAAAGAAACTCAAACGCAGCTTGGCATCGCCTATCTGGACGAAATTGTGAATGAAAACATTCTCAAAGAACTATACCGCCGTTTGGACACGATTGATATTGATGGTGTTCTGGACACGAATTACATCACGGAGTTGGTACGGGATAACCCGTGGTCGCCATTTCGTTCCATTGGGTATACCGAGCGCCCGGATGTTGTGGCGGGCAAGCTGCTGGAGGGGCGTATCGCCCTGTTTGTGGATGGTACGCCGGTGGTCCTGACGTTGCCGTACCTGTTCATCGAGAACTTTCAGAGCAACGAGGACTACTATCTGAATTTCTACTATACCTCATTTTCCCGGTTCCTCCGTATCCTAGGCTTCTTCCTAACGGTTCTGGTACCGGCCGTCTATATCGCCATTGCGGCGTATCACCAAGAGATGCTACCAGCCCCGATCCTCATCAGAATTGCGATAGAACGGCAGAGGGTCCCATTACCGGCCGCCCTGGAATGCTTTTTGATGCTGCTGGTATTTGATATCTTGCGGGAGACAGGTCTTCGCATGCCCACCAATGTGGGTCAGACGCTGGGTATTGTGGGCGCGCTGGTGGTGGGACAGGCCGCGGTGGAGGCGGGTCTGGTCGCCGCCCCCATGATTATTGTGGTCGCCATGGCAGGCATCACCAGTTTGCTGATCCCGAAGATGAACGCGCCCGTGATATACATTCGGTTCGGTATTCTTGCCTTGGGCGCTTCCCTGGGCTTTTTGGGGGTGACGCTCGGATGTGCGCTGCTCCTTGCCCATGTGCTTTCGCTCCACTCGTTTGGCGTTTCTCAACTGGCCTCCGGCCATAAGCTGCAATATCAGGAAATCAAGGACACGGTCATCCGCGCTCCCTGGTGGCAGATGCGTTTGCGTCCGTTCCAGCTTAGTCCAAACCGGGTTCGGGAAAAATCCGGCAAAAGAGAGCAGTCATGAAAAAAGGTATTGTTCTTATCTGCCTGATGCTGTGCTGTGTCTTTTTGGGAGGCTGCTGGAATTATCAAGGCTTGGACACGATTGATATCGTAACGGGGATAGCCATCGACAAGAACCCGGAAACAGGCATGTACTTGTTGACTTACGAAATGGTGGATACCGCGGTTTCGGGAAAAGATGTACCTACGGAAGTAAAATATGTGGAATCCCAAGGGCCAACCTTATTCGGCGCAATACGAAACGCAAAGAGAAAGCTCATTAACAAACTGTATGGCGGCAATATGCAGGCAATCATCATCAGCAGGCAGATTGCACAGGAGGAAGGCGTCTTAGCGATTCTGGAGATGTTTCTGCGGGATGGGGAGCCGCGCGAAACCCTGAGTGTTGCCATTTCACAGGAAGAGACCGCCAAATCGGTTCTAATGACCAAGGGGCTGGATTCGAAGATTATTTCTTTTGAAATCCATGGGGTCATCAATGAAGACAACCAAACCACCTCTTCCACAAAAAATATCGCACTGTATCAAGCTTACAACGCAATCAAGGAAGCAGGGGATTCATTGGTTTTGCCGATCTTGCATCTGCAGCAAAACAATAACGATGTGACCACGGAATCTAACGGCGTGGCGTTGTTTCGTGGGGATAAGCTCATCGGCTTTTTATCGCCGGAGCAGACCCTGTACTATCTATTTCTGGTAGACGAGATAAAGAGCGCTGCTGTGTCGCTCCCTTACCGCAGCGAAAACAGCGAAATCTCTATGGAAATCAAAAGCAACCGCAGCAAAACTAGTGTCCGGTATGAGAATGGGCAATTGGTTGTGTCTGTCCAAATCAAAACAGAGATGAATCTAACAGAGCTGAAAGGAGAATTGGACTTATCTCAGGAACAGGAACGGACTTGGCTGGAAGCACATGCCGCTCAATTTATAGAGGAATCTACCCGCGCCTTCTTTGGGTCCGTACAGACAGAATACAAAACAGACATTTTTGGTCTGGGCAGATTGCTGTATGGAGACCATCCGGATGTATGGAGGCAATTGGAGGATAGCTGGGATGAGATCTTCTCACAGGCCCAGTTTGAGGTACAAGTCACTGTGGACATCGTGAATACCGGCGTCCTGAAAAACTTCTAAGGAGATGGGATCACATGGTATTGGCGATTGTATGCATTGCCTTTGCGCTGATCATATTGGGGCTTTGGCCGGCATGGAAATTAAATAGCAAAAGAGAAAACGTGTTTACTGTGATTTGCATCGGGGTCAGCTTCACTGTTTTGCTGCTCAGGAGCCTGGAGGTCACTTTACCGGACCCCACCAGGCTCCTGGTTGAATGGCTGCGCTCCGTTGGGATTGACCGCTAGGTACGAAATGAGGAGTTTTATGAATAAAGAGATGATCACTACGCGCGGCGCGGCCAGCATGATGGCGTTGATGGTTATATGCGGCTCAGTGCTGACGGGAATCAACACGGTCAAGCAGGACCTTTGGCTATCTATTTTGTTCTCCGCGCTGCTGTTTTTGCCCATCATTTTCGTTTACAGCCGGATTTGCGCGCTATGCCCGCAGCAGGGGCTGTATGAAATTCTAGAGTCGTTATTTGGAAAAGCAATCGTCTTTCTGCTCATCCTTCTCTTCTCCGCCTATGCCCTGACCATAGCCGCGCTGACGCTCCGCAATTTTGTAGAGTTTACCGTGGTCATTGCACTGGAAGACACGCCGAAAATCCCGCTGATGATGGCGATCTTGTTCGTGGTGGTATTTCTGGCCCGTCAAGGGTTGGCGGTGTTCGGTAAATGGTCAACCATTATTTGTGCAATCATATTAGCCAATCTCGCATTTACGATTCTTCTTTCCTTGGATGTGATCGAGATTTCCCGCATCAAGCCGGTACTGGACCACAGTTTTTCACAGATCGCCGGTAATGCAGCTTCAATCGGGTCGATCGCCATTGGCGAATCCGTGCTGATTATGACGCTTATGGGTCATGTAGGGACAGGGAAGAGCTCCTATAAAGTTTACTTATGGGGACTCTTAGTCGGCATTGTCGCTTTGGCTCTGGTGGCGCTGCGCAACCTGCTGATCTTAGGGCCGGAAATGGTTGAGGCCGCTAAGTTTTCAGGATATATGGCGGTGCGTATCGTCCACCTCGGCAGCTTTTTTGAGCGTATGGAAAGCCTCATCTCGTTTAATTTGATCCTAATGGGAATCACGAAAATCGCTCTTTGCCTTTCTGCGGCAACCTTGGGGACTGCTAAGCTGTTGAAAACAGATGCCTACCGCAACCTGCTACTGCCGGTCAGCCTTTTGGTATTGGCGCTCTGCTCAATCGTTTTCAAAACAGCGTTTGAGATGTTCGATTTTGCGTGGATGTATAAGTATATCGCGTTTCCGATCCAGGTGATTCTCCCCGTAATCATATGGATCGCGGCCGAAATAAAGGTGAGCCGGGGGAAAACATCTCAAATGGAGGAGGTAAGCCAATAATAGGTTTCGGCCTCATAAGATCCAACAAGCTATCATTCAGCCTGCCCCATATTCCGGTCTTAACACGCCGATTACGATATACCGGGCATCATTAAATTCATAGCTGCAAGTGGAAAGTATGATAAACTTGTCTCCATCCGTGCACTCCGCGCTGCTATCAAAGGTAGTCTTTGAGGCAGCGTATGCGAGCAGCGCGTTAAGATTCACTTCATACATAAATGCCCTGTCACGCCATTCGCCCGCACCGATGACACAGCCATACTTCAGGTCAATCCTGTAGTTTCCCTGCCTCGTGTACAGGTACAAATAGGGATGCCGCTCAAAGTATTCCTGTTTCTTGTATCCTGCCAGTGAGCCGAACATCTTACCGGATTTCATGTAGTGTCCGTAAATGATGCTCAGCCTGCCGCTAAAATCTGCCGGGCAGTTATAGTCAAGAAATAATGTCCCGTTTGCGTTATAGGTGCCGTCAGGCAGGTGATGGAGATACCAATCGTAATCATCTGCACGCATAATCGGATAATCAATTACGGTATTCGGGCAGTACAACCATGCGGCAGCGTCGGAATTGATTTTTTCAAGCACATTAAAGTTAATATAAATGGGGGAAATATCCACCATCGGTGCTGACCCGAGAACAGCCATGTTACTGTCCACATGATTTTCATCAGGCTGCCGGACCTGTTCATGCAGTTGCTCATAGTTTTCATTGCCCTGCGCATAGCTCTGTAAACTTCCCCACAGCTTATATCCGGAAAAAAGGATAACGCCGATTGAAATAATCAGAAGAAACCATACTGCCGTTATGGCTGGTTTTTGATTCTTTTCCATGCGTCACCTATCCGTTCCTTCAGATATCAATACTTCTCCGTGTCCTCTTTTCTGCGGCTGCCGACAAATACTAAATAGAGAATGCAGCTCATTGCTACGATACTGGCTATCATAATCGCCATGGTATACAGGTCGTTTCCGGCATCGTCGCCGGTTTTAGGCCCGTTTGTGCTACCGCCACCATTGTTGCCAAGATCATTGTTGTCAAGGTCATTGCTGCCAGGGTTATTATTGCCAGAATTATTGCCGCCAAAGTTATTGCTGCCAGAGTTATTGTTGCTAGAATTATTGCCGCCAGAGTTATTGCTGCCAGAGTTATTGTTGCCAGAGTTATTGTTGCTAGAATTATTGCCGCCAGAGTTATTGCCGCCAGAGTTATTGCTGCCAGAGTTATTGTTGCCAGAGTTATTGCCACCAGAGCTATTGCCACCAGAGCTATTGCCGTTGTACTTATTAATGAAGATGAAGGATTCTACCAGCTTGTTGTACTCGTTGGTGACCGTCCGCTTGACAGTAAGCTGGCCGTTTACATCCTTTACCACATCGGTGATGGTATATCTAGCGCTATCATAGGTATATCCCGTTTCGCCGGTGTTGACCTCGGAGATGGTGTAATAATACGTTCCTTCCTGGATGTATTCCCATGTGCCGAAACGCTTTTGGCCTGACCCATTAATCGTGATTGTTTTTTTGCCATTGACGCTGTCCACCGGCATGGGATTTGAGGGCTTCCCCGCAGTTAGCAAAAAGGCAAAGGTGCTTGCCTTGGATGGATTGCCTGACACCGTTTTCTGCACCGGAGGATCTGCCATAGTCCCAGGCTTGCTGCCGGAAGAGGTATAGCTGTGATTAAATTTGATACCACTCGATTTGCTGCCGCTGCTGTTTCCAATCGTAATATCGGCGATCAGGTTTTGCCCGGATTTGCGTATATTGATCCTTACGGAATAAACTTGTTTGTCGTAGGTATATCCGGGGGCGGAGAAAGACGAATCCACTCTAATTTCATAACGATATACTCCGGTATCAGTAAAGGTAATCGGGCCGAGGTCAAAGCTGGTTGTTCCGTCGATGGTAAAGGAATAAAGACTGCCTGAACTTCCCGATGGCATTGGATTTCCGGCCTCCAGTGACAGAATCTCATAATGGAACACGCTGTTCACACTTGTAAAGGCGGAACTATTACTGAAGGTCTGATCCATTCGTAGAGTAACTGAAACCGAATCGACCGCCGCATAGGTCGTCAGTGGGAATACCAGCGTGAGTAGGCAGGCTAGGCACAAGGAGAATGCAGTTATCCTTTTATGACATGATTTTAGTATCAAGCTCATTTTCCTTACCTCTTTACACGGTTTCTCCTGAATATATAAATAAGCACAATAAACAGGAGGACCGGCAACACCATCCGTAGCCATAATGGGATGCGCCCCCAGAAGCCAAACTGCTGATCCACCGACGCCTGTTCGGTTGCATCGCTTTTTTCTTCCGTTTTAAATGCATCGCCGTAGCATTCATTCGTTATCCTTGCTACGAGGAGGTCCCGTCCGTTGGTTGCCTCCGTTGAGCACGTTGTCAGCAGAAGGATATGGTCGTCTGTCGTCACACCGATATCGCGGGTATACATCGCCTTTGCCAGCAGGTTGTTTAGATATTTTTGTTGTGCCTCTCGGCCCTGAACATTAGGCGAAAATATGCCTGCGTCATATGCGTCCGTCTTTATGAATGCGAAAAATTCCAGTCCATGGTCTTTGCCGCCATAATACAGGTTGCCGTAAACGCGGCTGTCAAAAAAGCGCTTACCGCTAAACAATCCCAGTTCACCGAACATCGCCTGTTTTTCCATGTGATGCCCGTATAAAATGCTGTTGAAGTCCTGAAAGTCCTTGTCGTTCATATAGTCTAAAAAGATGCTACCCGAGAGGGAATAAGCCCCCTTCGCATTGGTGTTGACGTACTTCATGTTGTCTGTGCCCTGAGTTATCGGGTAGTCGATTTTTGTGCCGTAAACCGTGAGCCAGCTAAACACCTCCGGATTGATGGTCTGAAGCTCCGCAAAGGAAATACTGTCTTCGGTGCTTGGCTTATAAACCGCATACTGCGCGGCGTCCGCCGCCTGATATACCTGGTCGGAGTCCCATATGGCGTAAGCTGCAAAGGCGACCAGAAGCAGGATGATGGTCAGCACCGTGAAATCTATGATGCTATGTGCAACCTTAACTGCGACCCTTCCTGCTTTTTTTGCTTTAACGATGGCCATATGGCCCTCCTTTCGGCATATTTCTTAATTACTTATTTTTTAATTTAGCATTTAATAGCTGACAGCAGAATTCCGGCGTTTGCGTAACTTCATAAGGATGAAGGCAATGAACGCACCTGCCGCTATGACCAGAATCATGATAAAGGGGAGGTTGTTGATGATTAGGCCGGTGACAGGGATGCTCTTAAAGGTATTGGTAAAATCGGCTTTGTTAGTATTTTCACCAATTCTTATGTTGTCGGTGATAAGAGACTGACCAACTCCGGCAGATAAATCCGGAGTAAGCACCGTCCCGTTGACTGTAATCTTTGCTGTCGGTATATAGTCTGCAGCACCTTGATTTACCGCAACATAGAGCGCACCAACTGGCACATCCGTGAAAACCAGCTTTTCATCATGCTTGAGCTTAATTGTTATGGATGAGTGGGCCGCAAATTCGATGTACTTTTTGCCGGCAGCGTCGGTCTGGATGATGGAGCCGGGCGCGTTTTGTGTCGGATCAATGTCAATTCCGGAAGCGTTCAGGACATAAGCCTTGTATCTAGCGGCAGCGCCGGCAACTAAGGGCTTCTTTACGGTAACTAGATACTTGAAGTACATGCTCGTATCGGCGAAGTCTCCGGCTACGACATTACTGATTCTAAGAACCTGGTTCGCTTCGACTCTAGGATCAACGCCGCCGGTGGTCTTCATGTAGGAGTTGGTGAAGAGCAGCCCGCCGGCGCCCAAGCCTCCTCCAGTGCCGGGCGTGGGATCAACCTTCGCTCCGGAGCCGGGACTTCCCTCCTCATTTTGCATGATTTTGGTTCCGATGGCCGATACGTACAGCCCCGAATGATCCGATTTTTCTCTCACAAAAAAGGTGATCTCGTACACAGCTTTGGAGTAAACGAGAGTTTCCTTGGCGGGATCGATGCTGCCGTTGGTGATATTTGGCAGTTCCGTAAGCTTATAGGTATAGACGCCCGCATTCGGGAAGGTGACACCTGTGAGATCAATAAGCACTTCTTTAGTTATGCTTTTGATGCCGTCGCTGGAAGTGGGGTTATCGCCGCTGGTGAAAGCAATGACATGGTTGGAGATTACCGGCATCTGAGCAAGATAATCAGCACCGATCTTTTCATTCAGGGCCTTCTTTTCGAAGGTAAACCCAAAAGTGACGCCAGGTATGGTTGTGCCTTCCGGCATTTTCAACGTTTTTGTAATCGCCGCCGTGGCGGGGTTAACTTCGGTTCCCAAAATTGGGCCTGCTGCAAATGCAGGGACAGCCATGCCAAAGCACAGCACAATAGCAAGGACCCTGCTAAGCAGCCTTCCTATAAACCTCTTGTTTTGATTTTTCATTGTTTGGTGTACTCCTTTTTTGTTTTATATGCAAACGTATTCTTTATCGCTTGCGCTTATATATTTCTGCGCCGGAAGATGGTCATCACTTTCCCCAGCGTGTCCTTGATCTCCACAGCCCCGTAGATGCGGCTGTCCGCAACGTTTACCCGGCTGTCGGCAAGCACAAATACCTGCCCTTCTCCTACGGTAAGCGGGAATTCCACACCGTTTTCATATCGCTGCGTTGATTCGTAGATTCCTGTTTCCTGCTGCAGCGCGCCGTTGATCACCAGCCCGTCCTCGGTGATGTCCACGACGTCTCCGGCCGTGGCGATCACCCTACGCACCTGCATTTGCCCTTCAAATTCCAGGACAAGGGTGTCCTGAGCGACATACTTTTTGTCCAGCCGGTAGAAGATTACCAGATCGCCATCCTTGACCGACGGAGCCATGGAGGCGTCCGTATTGCGGCAAAGACCGTACATAAAGGTGAAAATCAGCAGGAAGGCAACAAGGATCACCGCAATCTTGGCCAGCAGGAACAAAATATCCTTGAGCGGCGATGGTTCAGGGGGCGCTCTAAAAGGGGGCTCCTGGCCCCTTCGGGATGTTGGGTTTACCGCGTGTTTTAGCGCTTCATTCATATCAAAAATTCTCCTTACGGTTGCGGTATTTCCTATGGATACCCACGCCGACTCCCACTATCAGCAGCGCAGATAACATCAGAAGAACCGGGCCCTGCGTGCTTCCTGTCAAAATGCCCGCCGGTACGATGATGCTGGCGTTCGTGAAGGCGAATACCCTGTTGCCGTCAGACAGGTCACGCACACCGGTATCCAAGGAAGTTGTAGAACCCGTGTCCTTGCTGTCCTTGAAAGATGTACTATACCCTTCAGCGGCTGCCTGTGTTACTTGAACCTTGTTGTTTGCCGGGATACCGGCAATGGTAATCTGCTGGCCGTGTTTGAGCATAAACGTCGCCTGGCCACCCGCCAGCGTCAAAATACCGTTTGCGGGGGCCGTTGCGCCGGAGCCCTGCACGATGCCGCCTGTATAGAAAAGCTCCGTGCCGTCCGGAAGCGGGTCACCGCCTGCATCAAAGAAACGGATGGTAAAGGTAAACGCCTGCGTTGTATTGGCGTAGGGTTCTGTTACCATGTTGGAAACGGTAAGTACTACAGCATTCAACCACTTGGCGTACAGTGTTGTGTAACCGGTGATGGCCATTGGCGCATTTTCCGTATAGGCCGTGCCATTGCCGTCCTCTTGGGTGTTCCATCCTAAAAAGATTGTATCGGCAGCAGGAGCTGTAAAGCCCGTGGTTGCAAACGCAACCGTGTTGACGCTCCCGCTGCCTGTGATCGTGGTTTGCTGCAGGTAGTCAGGCTGCGAGGTACCATTGTTGGCCTTATATGTGACGACAAAGTATGGGTTGCGGTAGTTGATGTCGTTGTTGTTCAGCAAGGTACCGGGGAACCGGGCAATAAATTCTGATGCGTTGGACGGGGGCAAAAAAGCCTGACCCGCCGTGTTGCCGCTTATGACCGCTGCGCCCGTTATACTGATGTTGGAATATTTCGCCGTGGCGGCGGGGTTGGCATAGCTGCTATCGCTTGTATAGATACCACCACCGTCGCCGGTTGCCGTATTGCCGGAAATATCAGTGCCATTGACGAAAAGAGCTGAGTTTTGCGTGACGTAAATGCCACCGCCAACAAATTCTGATGTATTGCCGGTGACCGCGCCCCCGTTGATATGAATTGTTGCCAACGCACCAAAAATGCCGCCGCCATTACTTGCCTTATTGTTTTTGATGATACAGTTGGTAAGCGTGATGGTGCTTTCCGAACCACAGATAGCGCCGCCGCCACTCGAGTGATTTGATCGATTCTCGTGTAGATTTCCGCCTGTAATGGTGAGTTCGCTCCGTTCGGAGACCCAGATAGCACCCCCGGCTGTACTGCTGTTATTCGCAAAGCAATTGCGTATCTCGGGATTGATGAGCGTCAGGGAGAGTGCGTTTTGTGCATATTCAATCCCGCCTCTGCCGTTTGTGCCGACGTCCGTATTTCCGCCGTCTAATATGACGTTATCAAAGGTAAGGGTGATGTTGTTATTCGTTTCACCTTCAATCCTAAAGTGCCGTGAGGTCTTCGCCGTAAGAACTACCGGCGTCGTGCTAATGAAGGTGAGGCTCTTGTCATTGATCGTGATGGCTCCAGTAAAGGTGATATCATTCTCAATCTTGATGGTATCGCCTGAAACCGCGTCGGTCTCCACGGCTTTTTTTAGTGTTGCGAAGTCGGTTACCGTATAAGTGGTTGCAAATGGCATTTTCTCCATTACCGGTATCTGACGCACGCCGGCATGTATGTTCTCTATCGCCGTGTCCTCTGCGATCATCAGCGGCCCACTATAGGCAGCGGACAATTCCTCATTGATTTCAAATTGGTTATCATGGGAAATGCCGACTACAGGCAGCAAGTAATCCACTTCGGTTATGGTTTCGGGGGCTATCCCCACTACATAGCTGCCGGGTTCAAGGCTTTCAAACCGATAGGTTCCGTCCTCTTCGGTTTGAGTAGATTGCACCGCCACGCCAGTGTCGTCCGTCGCGTAGAGGTGTATCGGGTAAAAAGCCACGCCGTTTTCGGTTTCATTCATCACACCGTCCTCGTTTTCGTCCAGCCACAGCTTGCCGGAGATGCTGTTCGTTTGCACAGCGGGCGTCGGGGTTGGTGTGGATTCTGCACCGGGAGCGGAGGGCGGCATAATGCCTTCACCCTCCGTCGTAATCAAGGCAAAGGGGCAAGGGCCAGCATAGGTATAGCCAGTGAACGACGCGGTGAAGGTATAAGTACCGGGAGTATCCTTTTCATAATCAGTGCACGACCAAGTGACGGGGATCTCCTGGATGATGCCGTTCACATTACCGTCTTCATCGCAAGCAAACCAAGCGGGGGCGCTGCCGCTGTATGAACCGTACACACGATACGATACCGCTCCCGTCTGATCGGTGTATGTATAAAGGCCGCCGTCGGCAGCTTCGTAGTCGTAGGAATCGAGCGGTGTTTCCGGTACAAAAACAGGCTCCTCCAGTGCTGCTTCCGACAGTACAAAAGTAGGCTCCTCCGGTGCTGAGAAAAATTCTGTTGACGTTGCAGCTTGTTCCTTTGTGTCCACAGGCGAATCTTCAACTTCTCCGGGCGCTTCTTCATCGCCTGTCGGCGAAACTTGGTCCTCGATGGGTGACGTCACGGGCACTTCTTCATTGCCTGTCGGCGGAGCTTGTTCTTCGGTGGGTGGCGCCACAGGCGCTGTCTGTTCAATCTCCGCAAGCTCCACAACCGCCCGAAGGGTATCCGGCAAATATGGTTGCTCAGTCCCTATGTCCACTGTCAGATTTACGACCGGGTTGCTGGCCTCAAAAGAGAGTATGGTATCCGTCCCAACGTCCAGCGAGCCCCATGCCACCATAAATAACGTCGCGGCCATCACCACCGCAAGCGTAAGTGCCAACAATCGGGATAAAGCCTTATCCGGTCCTTTCATCCTTTTCCAGACATTTTCCATATTTTGTTCTATCTCCTTTGAAGTGGTCCCATGTAAAATGCATCAGTTTACCTGAGTCCGCAAAACAAGAATGACTTTGCCATCAATATCCCTTTTATCCACAGGACCAAAGTTTCTTGAGTCCATAGCGGCCTCCCGGTTATCTCCCAGCACGAAGTATTCATTCTCCAGAAGCGTCAAGGGGTATCCGATACCGGGCTTGGTGTGAGTATCTTTCAGAACCTCAGCATTTACCATAAGCCTGCCCTCCGAGTCTGCATCCACCGTGTCGCCGGGTACGGCCACAATGCGCTTGATGAGTTCGCATTGCCATGTTTCACGCTCAAAGAAAATCACATCATTGCGAGCGTAGTCTTTTGACAACCTCCAGAACAGTACAAGGTCGCCGTCTTGGAAGGACGGAATCATGGACTGGCCGCGAATGATGCCGACCCCACAAAAAACCCCAAACAAAAAGAAAACGGTAAGAGCGGTTGCCACCAGGCTGCGTATCAACCGATACCATTCTTTTTTCCGGCGCAGCTGATGGAACCTTTTCTTTAAAACGTCCTCGGGCAGTTCCGCCCCGTTATAAACTTTTGAGCGCATCGCCATCTGCACCGGAGGCCAACTCGCCGTCCAATCCTTTTATCAGACTCAGCATCTGGTAGAGGTTTTCGGTAATGAGCCGCAGATCGTCTTTCATCCTAATCCGGATTTCTTCGACTTCTTTTTCCATCACTTCTCGTTGGTTGGTCAGCTGTCCAATCTCCGCTTGCCGTGCTGAAATCTGCCGCTCGATTTCGCGCTCATTCTGTGCAGCCAACTCCTCCGCATATGTCATCGCCTGTTGAATGATTTTCTTTGCTTCGCACTGTGCCGCCGCGATAAGCTCTGTTCGTTCTTGTTCATACCGTTGCAACGTGCTGGCAATCTCCTGCACCTTTGCTTTGAGCTCCTCCTGCTCACGAAGTACGGATGCTTTTTCTATTTGAAGGGCAGAGATGAGTGCCTCTTTTTCCCGACCTACCGCTTGAAGCTGTTCCATCTGGTTTTGCAGAAGGCTATTGTCTTGCTGCACGAACGCATTTTGGCGCAGGAGGGCCACTTCCACATCCTTATACATCTCGGTAATATGCTTGATCTTATCTAAAACGTCCTCTTCATCCACGCCGCCTATGATTCTCTTCTTGAATTTCATTTGGCACAAAAAAGCCGTAATCTGTGATTGGTAGGTTGTTGCAATTTCCATTTGCGCCATTCCCCCATACCTCTGCTTCCGCAGTTTCTTGGCAATACATTCCGGTGTGATATCGCTCGCCACGCCAAACGACTTCTCGCGATCGGAAATCTCCGAATAAGCCTTTAGTAGTATACATCATCATAGTTGCTGCTGACGTTGATTCCACCCAATACCACAAAACATCCGCTCGGTGATCCGTGATTTGTGTAAATTACATATCCGCAGGCTATGTACCCCCTGCCTGATTTATTGGACGGCCACCGTTCTTCCGTTCCAACTGATGCTTGCAATGTCGGATAGGCGCACACGATCCAAACTGGCAATCAATTGTTCCTGTGCTGATTCCAGTATTTTATGTACAGGGCATGTATCGATCGCATTCCTTGTACAATCGCCATCTTTATTCAGACAGAAATTGATCCAAATTTCGCCTTCCATTGTCTTAATGATGTCATAAAGGCTGCTATCCCGCGCACTCTTGGTAATCCGATAACCGCCAAAACGTCCCCGGGCGACTTCAATCATACCGGTTTGCCTCAGACGCCCGAGCACCCTAATCAGATACGGGTATGAAATACCGAGCTTCTCCGACAGCTCGGTAGCCGTGATCAGTCTATCTTTATCATAGAGATAACACATAACGCGAATTCCATAGTCAGTCGTTGTTTGTAAGTGCATCTTTCATTCCCTCAATTCCAAAAGTTCTATATCAAATGTCAGCAATAATACTTTGCATTTTAAGTATAGAAATAAAATTAGCCGATGGCGCAGATATCCGCTCAATGCATTAAAATATCGGCTCAATTTGTGTATATGTGATTGAGATTACATATGGATAACCGTATGTGGTCATTCTCGATTAGAAAAATTTTAGCTTGCCCTTATAAAAAAGTAGCGCGCCCGCAGACTGTTGTCTGCAGACACGCTCTGATGAAATATCCTGTTTTCATTCTATAAGTAAAAAGCGCCCGTATTCCTGCAGGTGCGTCCTTTATCATCTATGGGACGGTCACAGATTCGGAGTTGCATTTGTATGATAGCAACCCGGCATTTTCTCTTGGACCGGTCCTTTGCCGCTGTTGTCAAGATCAAGCACCATTGCGAACAGCTCCTTGATGTGTTCCTGCATGGTATAAGAGACATGAAATTGAGCGGAAAAATTGTTTTATTTAGCGGATGCCGTGCCGATTGATTAAACTCTTTATTATACTTATAAATTGAAATATACATTCGTCCTAGTATAAGGGTGACACTCAAACCCGGTGATCAAGCGAATAAATAAGTGTGTTGAGCCTCATCCTAATAAATGGACGCCATGTATTTCAACCTTATTTTATGAGAGTAGGGGTACAAAATGGTTACCATTTTTCTGTGTGACGATAACAGTGAGACGGTAGAAAAATACAGCACTTTGATTAAACGCACTGCAGAGAAGCATCAGATCGATATCGCCCTTTCCGTGTTTTACAGCGGCGAATCTCTGGTTTTTCATATGTCCGATACGCCGGATCTGCCGGACATCATTTATCTTGATATTTTGATGGGTAAGCTCAACGGTATTAACACGGCAAAACAACTGAGGAAGCTGGGCTGTAATGCTGAGATTATTTTCCTGACCAGCAGCGAAGACTATGTGTTCGATTCGTTTGATGTTTTCCCGATACATTATCTGCTCAAAGAAGAAACGGCACAAGAAAAGTTCGAGCAGGTGTTTTTGCGTGCCGTTCATTTGTCTGCTGGTGAAGAGGCTAAGAAGTTCGTCTGCAAATCAGGTGCTTCGCACAAAATCATATCGCTCAAGGAGATCTCGCACTATGACATCAATCGAGGAGTCGTTACCGTACACTATGGAAAAAATGAGAAATTTGAATATTGGATGACCCTAGCGGAGTTGGAAGATCAACTACGCGGTAAGGACTTTATACGGACCCACCGATCCTATATCGTCAATCTCCAGTATATTGCGAAATTTGCGCGCCGCTCTGTGGTGCTTAAAACAGGAGAGAGTATCCCCGTGGGAGTTACCTATGAAGATAAAGTGAAAACGGCCTTTATGGATTATATCGTTCGCATCAACGCAGAGTTCTAATGCGAGAGGGGCGGCCTGATGACGATATTACTACGAAATTTAGCGGAGTGTCTGTTTTTGGCTTACAGCATTTCTTTCCTTCTCTATCACAGAAAAAGCTTTTCTGTCAGGCCGGGCTACTGGATTTATTTTTCAATTGCTTTGTTGATACATTTTAGCTTCAGCGCTGGTTGGGGATTGGCGTTATCATCGCATTATGGGGCGCTGGCATTTCTTGGAATCATAATATTAGAACTTAAATGCATGTACAAAATGAACATGATGCAGCTTCTTTTCGAGGGAAGTTATTTTGTCGCCAGCCTTTACTGGGCGAGGGGAATTGTGCTTCCATCATTTGCATTGTGTTTGGGGCAGAGCGTTCAATGGGTTCGACATGATGAATCATGTTACCGCCTTGCATGGGTGATCTCATTGTGTATTATGCTTCTTTATCATGAGCTTTTTCGTCGTGTCATCGCTCCCCAGCAAAAAATGGAGAAACTCTATCGCAGTCACGAACAATTACGGTTTGTGGCAATCTTTCAAACAATGTTACTAGGCTATATGCTGTTTATCAATTTAGGACGGTATTACGGGCTGGACCTGCCCTGGTACAAGCTCACCTATATCGTATCCTGCGTGATCTGTTTTTTTACGCAAGGGTTTTTGGTGAAACACGGAATCAGAATCAGCATTCTTATAGAAGCCGAAATGCATAAACAATTGCTTCAGAAGCAGCTTTCACGGCAACTACAGCACTACAACGCTTATCAGAAATATACCGAAAGTTTCCGGGCGTTTAAGCATGATTATAAGAACATGATGACCTCTGTGAAATCCCTGTTATCCGCCGGCGAATATAGCAAGGCGGAAAGAATGCTCGATACCATCCATGACACGATGCAAAAACAGGTTCTGGTTCATAAGACCTATTCGAACCATATCATACTCGATACTGTATTGCAGGATGCTGCCAACATGTGTGAGGAGCACTCGATCCGCTTTTCAGCGATGGCGTACATCCCCGTGGTGCTCGAAATAGCAGATATTGATATTGTTCGCATTTTCTCAAACTTGACGGATAATGCGATAGAAGCTTGTGCCAAGGTTGCCTCTGAATCTGAACGTTTTCTTTCAGTCACAAGCAGTGTAAACAAAGAGAACGGCTGGTTAACCGTTGAAATGTCGAACTCTTTTCATGGTGAAGCAAACATGCGCAATGGGATGCCGAAATCCACGAAAGAAAATCAGGAAATCCATGGAATTGGTTTATCGGTCGTTTCAGATACAGTCGAGAGCTTAGGTGGCTTGATGAAGATCGACGTGAACCATCAGGAAAAGATATTTACGATCAAGCTCTTATTCCCGATCAGCTTATAGCGGGAAAGAGATGAGAGTAAACACCTAGTTTATGTAAGCAGAAGTCTGAGAGGGATTCCCTTCAGACTTTCACTTACTTGCTTTATAATTACAACCTGTAAATCAGTTGATAAAAATGATGCGATTGCCGTTCTCCCTTGCTATATTGATTCTATGTATTGAACCGCTCTTTGACCTACACTCTCTTCCAAATGCAGCAATAAGAATATGGGCGTGCTCAACAAGAAACACATTGAGCGCTCGAGAACAGCCCGGAATATATGTATCGGCACTGATCTGTATTACGCCGGTGCTTTGATGGAGTATATGGGCATATCGAGCTTGATTTTTTGAAGACCACTTATCTGCTTGTCCGGAGTAGGGCACCACACAATACAGTTCTAGAGCGGGGTATTCTTTCTTAAGATCCAGCACAGTTTCCGCCGCCCAGATATCTATGCCTAGACTGACACCACTGAGATACTGATAGATAGCAGTTTCACGATACAGAGTGACGATCGTCTCACGCAGATCTTTCTTTATTTGCATACAGTCGGGATGATCTTCCTTGCCTCCAAAATGGTAACGAGTAATATGGGGGCCGATAAACGTTGCTGCGGTCTCTGCTTTTATACTATTCAGTATTTCGTTCACTTTGAATTCCTCCAAATCATTGACATGAGGCATACTATTAATAATCCAGGATTCATATCTATAACTTCTGATCCTAAATGCTATTCAGAGTATAATCGCAAAGTTGTTTGGAACAGAATTTTTATGCCAAATACGCAATTTCTTTCGCTGAATTTATCTTTATAGTCGAATTTAGCATGGAACGCTTGATCATTCCGATGCATTCTGACTAACCAACTCCACCCATACTCGACGCAATCTTAAAAAGGAACCGCCCGTGTTTTGAACGGGTGATTCCTTTTAGGTATCAATTAAGCACGGATTCCAGCTTATTGGACTGATGAACGGCCAAATTATCTTTTTATTCTATATACTTTTCTTATGAATCCGACAATCTTTGACCGGATTGTGCAACCCGCCTGCCAGTTATCTCTTATCAGCAAATTGATAGGCCGATGCCCAAAGACAAATTGAACTGTATTGGAGTGATAAATATGGCTTACATGAACATCATTGGAGAACGTTTTGGACTACTTACTGTTAGAGATCAGTATAGAAACGAAAAGGGTTACCTTATTTGCCTGTGCGAATGCGAATGCGGCAATATGAAAGAAATCCATAAAAGTAATATAACGGCCCATAGAACAAAAAGCTGTGGTTGCTTGGAAGAAAAGAATCGGAGGAAGTTCAACGATATAACCGATATGTCATTTGGCAGGTTAAAGGCGATTTCCCCTACCGATCAGCGTAAAGATGGCAATATTATTTGGGAGTGTATCTGTGAATGCGGCGAAACGGTCTATGTTACAGGACGTAATCTAACGCGGGGATTTACAAAAAGCTGCGGATGCCTTTCGGAAGAAAAACGTGATATCACGAACCAGCGTTTTAGTCATCTGATTGCTCTATATCCTGATGACGCGTCTAAAAAAGGCCGTCGAAAATGGATTTGTAGCTGTGACTGCGGAAACACATGCAGCGTAAGCATTTCAAATTTAAGGAACGGCCATACACGAAGCTGCGGATGCTTGCACGAAATAGAGTACCGAACCATGATCGATGGTACATGTTTAGAGCTTATTGCGTCTACCAAAGTGCCGAGAGATAATCGTAGTGGTATAAAAGGAGTTTCTTACTACAGCAGAACAGACTCTTGGGTTGCCACGCTCAACTTTAAGGGCAGGCATTATTATCTTGGAAATCATGATACCATCATCGAAGCGGCGAAGGCAAGGTGGCAGGCTGAAGATGAAATACTAATGCCTTTTATTGAAGAGAACCGCCATTTGCTCAAGGAATAGTCTCGCCAATTCATTTACTGTGGCAATCAAACCGCTCAGCCCCGCTGATAGTACCATGATATGTGCTCGATATTCCTTTCGTTCATAACGGTTGGTACAACGGACATACGTTTAACCGAGAACAGAGCTCGCCTTCCAGTTGGGAAAGTGAGAGCTCATCGATACTGGCTATGAATTGCCAACAGACAACAAAAAGGCTCACAGCATAAACTGTGAACCTTCATTTGCGATGGTGGAGACAAGCGGGATCGAACCGCTGACCTCTTGAATGCCATTCAAGCGCTCTCCCAGCTGAGCTATGCCCCCGTAACAAAAGTTATTGTAGCATAGTATCTATCATGTTGCAAGTCCATTTTAGAAATATATGGTCAAAGATACAGCCGTAAGCGAGATTCTGTTCTAGTAGTCATCTATCTAAGGAGAAAGTTCTCCTTCCTCGCCAAGCGAGGTGCCCCTACCCGCAGGCGGCAAACGCCCCTGCCTATTTGGGTTGCACGCCGGTGGAGTTTACCCTTGCACTCACCGGTCACCCGGTGACATTGTTTCTGTGGCACTTTATGGCTACTCGCAACTCGGTGAGTTGCTTTTACCGTCGTCAGGTCACCCTGCCCCGGCTTGCGCCGGGCACCAATTTACACGATCTCCGACCCAAGGCCAAAAACCGTGTGCGTGTCTCGACTTTCCTCTGCCCCATTTACATGGAACAGCGACTACCCGCTGTACTTTGATCATGCCGCAATTACTGCGACATTTATTAATTATACTCAAATTTCATGATAAATCAAGTTGCTTTGATTGACATTCCAGTAAGAAAATTCAAAATAAATAAGTAACCTGTCTAAGACAGGTTACGATAAAGCTATTTTATTCTTACTTTTAAACCACCTATAATAAAATTTTCATCTACATAACGGTCACCAGCCTGGGTCAGTTTAATCCAATCCGAAGCATGCACAAAGTTTTTGTCGCCACCTCTTTCGATCATCGCAGCTTCCACCAAAGCCAATATTTCCGGTATTAATATAGTTCGGCTGGTATTCATTTTAGCGGCCAGATTGGCTACACTAATTGCTAAACCTGGTTCAACCTTCTCTTGTTCAAATAAAACCTTCAATAAATGATCTCGAATAGAATCGGAACTATGGTACAATGATAATTTTTTATTTGCCCTCCATAGTTCTAATTCACCGCTGGTCACTAAGGGCCATTTATCAATTTCTACTAAGGAATCTGTCATTATTTTTACTTGCTTAGTCATCTCCGGTTGAAAATTTTTAAACAAAATATACTTAATTTTACCCAGAATAACAAGGTCCATTTCCTTGCGGCAGATGGTAAGAAAATTATCACTGACAAAAGCTGTGGCCAATTCGTTGTTCATATAAAAGCTAACTTCTTTGCCTGGGATGGGATACTGGACTTCTGTATGGCTAATCTGCTTTACCACATAAGGGTTAATTAAAGCCTTTGACATTGTACATCACTCCTTTTTCCAGGTTACTATATCCATATCAAAAATCAGGAATATTTCCTAGAGTATTTTAAAAAAATATTCTTTTTTAAGGTCTAGAAAATGTGCATTTAAATAAACTATAGAAACCGGCAGATCGTTCCTGGGGGGTCAAAGTTTTCCAACAAAATCTCTAAAATATGTATATTTTTCATCTTATTTACCAAAACTCAACTCAACATCATAGAGCGGCAGGATTTTTCATTATTACGGCGAAGAAGTAATAAAGTAACCACAAGGGGGATGATTAGTATGGAAACTCAAAAACCTAGCTCTGGTTATAGGGTCAACCAAAAGAATGACGGATCCCTTATCGGTATTGAGGTTATCTGCTGTAACAAACACATTGGTGAAGTTCGATTTAAAGATGGTGAAGTTCTCTCTTGTCCAGAATGCCGAATTAACCATAAAGTAAAGATTCATCATAATCATTTCCATATTGATCGAGAGGAAAGTTGACTTCAAATTCAATAGCTAAATTACATTGAATGAACTTGTCCCGAACTAAGACCGGACGTATCCTTTTGGGCATGACCAAAGGGGTTATGGGTAGCAGGTAGAAGTCCTAGTGTTACACTTTTTAAAGGAGAAAACAAATGGTCCGCACCTATGGGTGCGGACTTTATTGTGTAGGTTTTTCTATTAAATGACGCCAGTACCGTGCAGGCATAAACTGACGTTGTACTTTCCGGTTGGTTCTTCCTTCCACAGCAATCCTCTGAAAATAATTTTGCCATAATTCTTGGTAGAAGGCTTCATTTTCCTCCCAGTTCAATTGCCCCGTGTTGTTGGCCAGTTCACGAATCAGCCATCTTTCTTGATTATAAAAGGCTGCCAATCCTCTTTTCAGATCATGAATAATCCAGTTTTGATCCGCCAGTCGCCTGGCAAAATGAGGTGCCATGAGCCCTACAATATTGTAATCCGGTTCAAAGGGGGCGTAGTAGAGCTCTCCTTGAATCTTCTTGAAACGAAGCAGGCCCAACATGCGGTGCCTTTCCACTCCGACCTTTTGGCTGATTCTTAATACTTCCCGTACTGGTTCCAGCGAGAGATGACCATTAATGTCCGCGCCTACCCGCCAACCAAATTGCAGGTAACGATAGATAAGTGTACCCAGCCCCGGCAGTTCGGATAGATAAACATAAAAGACATGTTCCAGGGCTTCGTGGGATATTTTTCGTTCAATGGCATCGTATACCTTCCCCGCTTTGTCCGAATCGGTGGCAATCACCCTGGGCTGACTAAACAAATCTGGTTGGTATGAGTCTTGCGCCATGATTTGTTCTGGCTTTTCAGAGCGATAATAGGCTTCATAAATAGCGGTCAGGAGCCCCTCAAAGCTGCCGTCATAAAGATAAATGATCATTTTAAAGTTCTCCCGTAATACTGGTGAGGGCATCCTGAACCGGTTGTTGATTTTCAACATCTGAAAATAAAGCAAGCTGGGTATAATTTTCTACCTTGGTAGGCTTAGCAAGCAATTTTTCTTTAATGGCTTCCTCCCGATAAGGAATTTGGCCAAAGTATTTTCCTTTGCAGGTTAAAAAATAACGAGCCCGCTTCATAACCACACCCAGCTTTTGTAGATCTTCAAAATCTAAGGAATGAAAGCGGCGTGCCGTAAGAATTCTTTGGGCCGACTTTACTCCAATGCCGGGAACCCGTAAGAGAAATCGATAATCCGCTTTGTTTACCTCCAGGGGAAACAGATGTAAATTACGCAGTGCCCAATCGGATTTAGGATCAAGCTGTAGGTGAAAGTTTGGGCTTGCCTCATTGAGTAGTTCCTTCGCTTCAAAACCATAAAATCGCAGCAACCAGTCTGCCTGGTACAAGCGGTGCTCCCGGTTTAGAGGCGGAGACGCCAGGGTAGGCAGCTTGGGATTTGTGGAGACCGGTACATAGGCAGAGTAGTAAACTCTTTTTAGGTGGACACGGCGGTAAAGGCTTTCTGAAAGCTGCAGAATACGCAGATCGGTGTCCGGTGTCGCACCAACAATTAACTGAGTACTTTGCCCCGCCGGTACAAAGGAAGGTGCCTTCCGCGATTGTTTCCTTTCTTCTTGGCTCTCAACAATCTGTGAGCCGATGAGTTTCATGGGCTGCAGGATATTTTCTCTTTTTTTCTGCGGCGCCAGCAACTGTAAGCTCTCGCTGGTGGGAAGTTCGATATTGACACTCATGCGGTCCACAAGGGTGCCGGTTTCCGCAATTAAACGCCAGTCGGCACCTGGAATGGCTTTTACATGAATGTAACCGTTAAACCTGTATTGAGTTCTCAATAGTTTTACTGTACGCAATAAAGCTTCCATGGTTTGATTGGGGTTGGGCCAAACAGCCGAGCTGAGAAATAACCCCTCGATGTAGTTTCTTCGGTAAAAATTGATGGTTAAATCTGCCACTTCCTCGGGGGTAAAAGCTGCCCGGGGCAGATCGTTACTGGCCCGGTTAACACAATAGGCACAGTCATAGACGCAAAAATTAGTCTGTAGGATTTTTAGCAGAGAGATGCAACGCCCGTCCTGGGACCAGCTATGGCAAATACCGCTGGCAGCGGCATTGCCCACTCCACCCGGTTTATTCTTGCGATTGCTGCCGCTGGAAGAGCAAGACACATCATACTTTGCCGCAGCAGACAGAATATTTAATTTCTCAAGCACTTCCACTAGCAACACCCCAACTAGCTCAACCGAACATATGTTTATGTTCTATAACTTACCATATTTCTTCTCTCTTGGCAAACAAAAAATACCTGCCCCTAATTTTGGGGACAGGTATGGGCTTTATAATGCTCTACCATTTCTTGAAAGGCTTCCCGGTTGAGATTACCCGTGACACTGGTTGTCTCAAAGAAACGTTTGGGAACTTCTACTTGATTAAAATCATAGCCTAACTGACGTCGAGTATCCTGCTTCAGCCTGAATATGTCTTCACCAAGCTTTTCCAGTTCTTCTTCCGTGCTGGGAATGCCGATGGAATCTAAAGCTGCTAGCACGGTATCCAGCTGGTAAATCTCCCGGGCAAAGAGGCAAATGGTGAGGCAGTTCAAGACATTGCGCCATTTTTCTTCTTTCACTAAAGCCTCTACTTTTTCCACCGGGGATTTATCCTTTAGTTTTTGATCCACTGAATAACCGGCATTATCTAAGTGACTGTGTCTGGCTCCCACAGCCTGTCCCAAGATGTTAGCATAACCCGTATGATAACCCGCAATCTCGTTTTTGGCCAAGGTCATCGCATACTCCTGCCCACCATATCGTTGGGCGGCAGCGTAGGCGCCAAGGGCTAAGAAACGATATAGCTCGTTGGGCTGCTGAACAAGCTTTCTGAGAATTTGCAAATAAGGCTTGGAGTGATCAAAGGCTGGCCTGACACCCAGCTGTTCTTCGGTCAGTATCCCTTTTTCAAAGGCTTCGGTCACCCAGCCCAACAGCACGCCAGCGGATATGGCATCCAATCCCAGCTCCTCCACAGCATCGATCAATTCATAAATCTTTTCCTGGCTAGACATGCCCAAAAAAGAGCCTAGGGCAAAGATTAATTCATGATCATAGGAGAGATTTTTGGATTCGTAATCGTACCCCGGACCGAACTCCCTGCGATGCAAACCAATATGAATGCAGCCAACCGGGCAACCGGCACAGGCCATTTTACGGATGAGGCTTTGTTCCGCAAAGGCTTCCCCGCTAATAGCTGCAGCTTGATCGAAAGAGCTTTGCTGCAGGTTTTTGGTGGGTAAGCCATTAAGGTTGTTCAGTCCATTGACATTAATAGCTGTACCGATGCCATGATACTTATCCATAATATCGGTGGTAACTGCTTTATTATAGATCTCTTTATAAACCCGGCTGTATTGGGCGAAATTTTCAATAGGTTCTTCTCTCTCGCCATGAATTACCACAGCCTTCAAATTCTTGGAGCCAAACAAGGCCCCTAAGCCCAGACGGCCAAAGTGGCGGTAGGTATCAACATTGACATTGGCAAAACGTACGCCCCGCTCGCCGGCTGGTCCGATGCGAATACAACTGCGATGCCCCCGACCCGACTCCAAATCTCGTAGGATACTACCGGTTTCTGAAACCGATAGTCCCCACAGGGCTGTGGCATCTTTAAATCGTACCCCTTGATGACTGATGGCTAGGTACATCGGCCGCTTCGCCCGTCCCTTAATAACAATGGCCTGGAACCCGGTCATGCGCATAGCCAGGGCCAGCCGCATACCAGCGTAACTCTCTCCCCACTCCCCGGTTAGCGGTGAACGGAATACCGCCACCGTTTTGGTTACCACCGGAAAAATGGTGGACATAGGGCCATTGGCTAGAATGATAGGCTGTACAGGGTCTAAAGCATCCTTCTCTACATCTACCAACTCGGAAAACAGCTTGGTAGCCACTCCAATACCCCCGATGAAGGGTGCTAAATCCTCCCGACGGATGGTTTCTACCCTTTCCTCCGCAAGGTTAATCACTAAGATTCTGGGTACTGGTTTAACGGCCATCTTCTCTTACCTCCATGGTAATTACCTGGTGAGGGCAAAAGCGAGTACAACTGCCGCATTGAATGCAGATAAGCGGTTTATTGCTGGTATGATCGAAACGAATGGTTTTAACCACACAGGCTTCCACGCACTCTTGACACCCCAGACATTTTTCCGGGATGAATCGAACACCACCGCCGTTGCGGGGCAGGAGAGCGCCGCAGTGGCAAGCCTTGGCACAGGCTGGTTCCGAACACCCTCGACAAATATCCGCTAAAAAGCGGCTTTGCAGCCCACCAGCCGTATGAATCTGAATCGCTGACTGCTGCAGGGAAAAGCTGTGCCGTACCGTTCTGGCACAGGCCAACATACAGGAATAACAGCCAATGCATTTGGCCATATAGTTTGCTTGCAGTATTTTTGCCATGGTAACCCCTTATCGTTGGTAAAGTGAGACGTGTTAGGGATACACGCGATAAAGCATGCGCGGGTAAGGAATGGTCTCCCGCACGTGATCCAATTTGCAAATCCAGGCTACTGTCCTCTCCAGGCCTAAACCAAAGCCGGCATGGGGCACACTGCCGTAGCGGCGTAAATCCAGATACCACTCAAAGGCTTCCTTAGGCAGTTTGTGCTCTTCGAGACGCTGTTCTAAAAGCTGCAGGTCATCAATCCGCTGACCACCGCCAATCATCTCGCCGTAACCTTCCGGTGCGATTAAATCGGCCCCTAAGACTACTTTGGGGTCTGCCGGGTCTGGCTTCATGTAAAAAGCTTTAATTTCTGTGGGGTAGCGATCAATAAATACCGGTGAGTCAAAGCTTTCGGAAATAATTGTTTCGTGAGGTGCGCCAAAGTCCTCGCCCCACACAAACTCCTCCCCTTTGCTCTTTAACAGTTCAACGGCTTCTGTATAGCTGAGTTTGGGAAAGGGAAGTTTAACAGCTTCCAGTTTACTGATATCCCGGCCCAATAATTCCAGATCTTTGCGACGGCGTTCTAAGACCCGCTGCACAATAAAATAAACCATTTCCTCCTGCAGCTTCATGTTATCTTCATGGTCAAAAAAAGCTGCCTCGGCTTCAATCATCCAAAATTCCATCAGGTGACGACGGGTCTTGGATTTTTCCGCCCGGAAGGTTGGTCCAAAGCAATACATACGTCCTACCGCCATGGCGGAGGCTTCATTGTACAGTTGACCGCTCTGGGTAAGATAGGCTTTTTCACCATGATAGTCCAATTCAAATAAAGTCGTAGTACCCTCGCAGGCCGCGGGCGTAATAATGGGGCTATCCACCAGGGTAAAGTCATTTTGGTGAAAAAAGTCCCGGGCAGTCTGTTCAATTTCCGCTCTAATGCGTAACACTGCGTTTTGCCGTGGGGTTCTAATCCACAGGTGTCGGCGATCCATTAAGAAATCTACGCCGTGCTCTTTATGGGTAATTGGATATTCTTGAGCTAAACTAATGAGTTCTACCCCGGTTACAGACATTTCATAACCACCCATAGAGCGGGGCTCTTCTCGCACAACTCCCTTTACTCGAATAGCAGATTCTTGGGTAATACCCTTGGCCATTTCAAAAAGTTCCGGTGCTTCACTCTTGACTAGTACGCTTTGCACCATGCCGGTACCGTCCCTGACAATTAAAAATTGGATCTTACCGGAGGAACGTTTGTTGTATAACCAGCCCTGAATCGTTACTTCTTCCCCTACATGTTTGCCAAGATGCTTAATCAATGTACCCTGTTGCATTTCTTCACCTCAACACAAAGTTTTCCATATTATATTATCATTCTCTACGGTGTTAAATCTATACAAATCTACTACTGCATAGCAAAGAGCCCCTGCTTTGAGGGGCTCTTTTATTACACGAAATCCTTTTTAGCTACGTCCCGGGCATGCAGCGCTGCACCTAAGGCTCCCGCCAATTGGCCCAGTTCCGGTGCAACTACCGGTGCGCCAGCTTCTATGGCTAAACGGTTTCTGACATCCTGGTTTTTAGCTACACCGCCGGTAAAAAGTATTTGCTTGGCCGGACCAAAACGGCTGGCCATACCCCAGACTCGCCGGGCCACTGAACGGTGAATGCCCGCTATGATGTCCTGTTTATCCGCTCCCTTGGCTAACAGACTGATAACCTCGGATTCGGCAAAAACAGTACACATACTGTTAATCTCCAGCGGTTGACGATCTTTGGCCAATTCTGCCAATTGGCTAACATCCACCCCCAGAGCCGCTGCCATTACTTGGAGAAAACGGCCGGTTCCTGCAGCACATTTATCGTTCATGGCAAAGTCAAGCACTTTACCTTGATCGTTCATTAGAATGGCTTTGCTGTCTTGACCACCGATATCAATCACTAGTCCACCACCACTGACCAGGTAATTAGCACCTCTGGCATGACAGTGTATTTCAGTTACTGCCTTATCGATGAACCCCAGAGAAATCCTGCCATAACCAGTTCCTACTCTATAGGCTACTTCACTGTCGCCAATTCCCGTCTGTTGCAGCAGTTCCTGATACGTATTTAGGCCAGCCTCTCTGGGACTCCAGCCAGTGGGGCGAACCAAATAGTAAATTTCATCTTCTTGTAAGAAAACGACTTTTGTCGATACGGAACCCACATCTATGCCAGCAGTGATCATCTACTATTCCCCCTGAACTAGCTCCAGGAAGGCTTGTACCCGAACCCTGAGCTGTTCCACATCGGATTCTGAGTAATCGGTCTCCAAATGCATATACGGTAGATTTAGCTCATTTTGTACATAATCCCGGATAACAAAGGCTTCCACGTTATAGGTGTGACAGGCCTGCCAAGTAAGATCCACCACGGCATCCACTTGATATTCCTTCGCCATTTTATTAATTAACTCTAATCTGCCCTCGTTGGGAGACATGCAGGAACAAGGAATGCTCAGGTATTTTTCAGCTAAGGCGACCATGACATCTTTGTTTTCGTCTTCATCAACCAGCCGATCCAGTGCTTTGTAGCCAGAGCAGTTTTCAAAGGCCACCACCGAAGCACCACTCTCTTCCAGCAAACGTACCACTTTCTCAGAGCCAAAGCCAACCGGACAGCCCGTTAGCAAGATACGGGGTGTTTCAGAGGTAAAGGGACTGCTACCCTGGGCAGCAAGCTCTTCAATTTCAGCGGTTAAGTCTTCCACTAATTTAATGCCGTCTTCTTTATTAATATTAAAGCTCTTTGTCCAGACCGAAACCAACAGATCTACACCAGTGACCGGTGAGGGTTTAACCTTGGTGGTAGCATGCAGGCGGCGCATGACTTCTCTTTCCCGGTTCATTAGTTTAATGGCACTTCTGAGATCTTCTTCAGAGATTTCCACCGCAAATTTTTCTGCTAACCAATCTTTAAAAATCTCCATTTCTTTGGTCCAGGCGGCCAGTGTTTGTTTCCCATTTTGGTTTTGGGGCAAATTCATGACATGCATGGGCTTGATTTTGCTCATTAACTCATACATTTTTTTCTTACCATCGCAAGTGGTTTCTGCCACCAATACATCCGCTGCTTCAAAATACGGACACTTTTTGCTAACAGCAAAGCCATAGCTTGATTTAATCAAAGGACAGAGATTCCTTGGCAAATCTCTTTCAGCCGCGGCAATGGGTTCTTGCCGGGTGCCACACAGGGTTACGGGATGGGCTCCTGCCGCTAATATGATCTCTTGGGGGGAATAGGTGCAGTAACAACCAACCACCTTTCTTCCCTCTAGTTTCGCGTTTTGTACGGTAAGTACATTTAAGTTTCTTAATTCATCAAAAATCTTCATGCTTTGAGGTCTCATGAATTAGTTCCTCCACTTTCATTTATTTACTCCATTTTTAAAATATTAAAGCCCAGAATCTATATTCCTTTTATAATAAATATAAAATTATTTCATAGATAACCAGAGTATTATAACTAAAGTGGATTGTTGTTCTTTCTGCTGATTCCCTGTGATATAATTTTGGCAAGGGAGGGACCAAATGGTGTTTGATATTATCTGTTATCGCTTAAAAGGCCACCTTAATTATCAATGTGAGATTGTAGCTGCGGGAAAATCTATTGAAGATGCCGTGGACAACTGGCAAAATGTTGTAGACAGCCACAGAGTTACTGGTTTTACTAGCCAAGAGGCAGCCAATGATTATGTCAGGAAAAATTATGAGAATGACTCTAACTAAACTATGCTGTAAACAGTAAGACCCTCCTAAGAAATGTAGGAGGGTCTTATCGTGCTTAAACCAATAGCAGCTAGCAGATCCTTTGAGACAGTCTCAAGGTCTTTTTCATTCGGAGGCTTTACGTTATGTAACGTGTAGATTAAGCCAAGTTTTTGCCATTTGTGAATGCCTAAAGGGTGGTAAGGCAATAATTCTATTTTTTGTACCTGATCGCCTAGGGTAGTTAGGAGTTCTTTTAATTTAGCGATCTGCACCGGAGAATCATTGATGCCCGGAAGCACAACATAGCGTATCCAGAGAGGAGTCTTTCTTTCCTGAATAGTTTTGAGGGCAGTATAAAATGTGTCGTCACTTTTTCCTGTCAACCAACGGTAAAGCTGATGATCGGTGGCCTTTACATCTAGCACCAACAGGTCCGTGTAGGACAAGACTTTTTCCAGGGCTGTTCTGTTAACCCAACCGGAGGTGTCAACGGCTGTATGAATACCTGCCTTTTTACATTCTTTCAATATGTCAGCAGCAAATTCCGCTTGTAGTAATGGTTCACCCCCTGAGATGGTTACACCGCCCTGGTTCGTAAAGTAATGTTTAAATCTAAGTACCTTTTTGATTACTTCGGAAGCATTAATCTCATACCCGTCCTGGGGATTCCAGGTATCTGGGTTATGGCAATAGCGGCACCGCAAGGCACACCCTTGGAAAAAGATAACACAGCGCAACCCCGGACCATCCAGGGTACCACAACTCTCAATGGAATGAATTCTCCCTTTCAATGGTTTCCCTCCCTGGTTAGAATCTCTCAAAGAAGGTTCTCTGAATCACTTCAAGCTGGTGAGCCCTGGACAGTTTGGTGAAATGTACGGCATATCCGGAAACCCTCACCGTTAATTGTGGATACTTCTCCGGTTCCTGGATAGCCTTTTCCAGGGTTTCCCTGTCCAGAACGTTAACGTTTAGGTGGTGAGCCTGCTGGCTAAAATAGCCGTCCAGGATAGCAACTAGGTTACCCACCCTATCTTCTACACTTTTGCCCAGAGCCCTGGGAATCATGGAAAAGGTATTACTGATCCCATCTAAGCAGGCTTCATAGGGCAATTTGGCCACGGAATTAAGACTGGCTAGAGCTCCGTTGGTATCCCTGCCATGCATGGGGTTGGCACCGGGAGCAAAGGCTGCCCCGCTTGGCCTGCCATCAGGAGTTGTGCCGGTTTTTTTACCATACATCACATTGGAAGTGATGGTCAGTACGGACAGAGTGTGTCTGGCATTTCTATAGGCGGTATATTTTTTCAAAGTATGGCTAAAACCGCGAACCAATTCAACGGCAATGGCATCCACACGGTCATCATCGTTTCCGTACTTAGGGAAATCACCCTCAATTTTAAAGTCAACGGCTATGCCTGCCTCATTCCGTATCGGGTAAACTTTAGCATGTTTAATGGCACTCAAGGAATCGGCTACCACTGACAGGCCTGCTATACCAAAGGCCATCAGACGTTCTACTTCACTATCGTGTAAGGCCATTTGTATCTTTTCGTAGGCGTACTTATCATGCATGAAGTGAATTAAATTCATGGTGCTAACATAAAGCTGGCATAACCAGTCTTGTAACCCTATAAAATTTCTTTTCACCTGTTCATACTGTAGAACCTCTCCCTCCGGCAGGGGAACCTCCGGGGCCAATTGTTTACCTGTGATTTCATCCCTGCCACCGTTAATTGCTAACAGTAACAACTTGGCCAGGTTAGCCCGGGCTCCGAAAAACTGCATCTGTTTCCCTATTTTCATCGCCGACACACAACAGGCAATGCCGTAATCGTCACCAAAGTAGCCACGCATGAGGTCGTCATTTTCATATTGCACGGAGCTGGTCTGGATAGAAATTTGGCTGCAAAAATCTTTAAAGGGTTTCGGTAAACTCTTTGACCACAATACCGTTAAATTTGGCTCAGGAGCCGGACCAAGGTTAATTAGTGTTTGCAAAAAACGATAAGAGTTCTTCGTCACCATGGTTCTTCCGTCCAACCCCATTCCCCCGATGGCTTCCGTAATCCACATCGGGTCACCGGCAAATAATTTATCGTAATCCGGTGTTCTTAACTGCCGGGCCAAGCGTAATTTAATGACGAACTGATCAACTAATTCCTGGGCTTCCCTTTCATTTAATAAACCTGTCCTTACATCTCTTTCAATATAGATGTCAAGAAATGTGCTGACTCGGCCCAGCGACATAGCAGCACCGTTTTGCTCCTTGATGGCAGCCAAATAGGCAAAATATACCCATTGAAAGGCCTCCCGGGCATTGGCAGCGGGCTGGTCGATGGCAATGCCGTATTGACCCGCCATTTCCTTTAGCAATTGTAATGATTTCACTTGTTCTTTTATTTCTTCTCTTACTTGTATGGTTTCGGAAGTCATCGGCGGCGAGGACATTCCCTTTAGATCTTTTTCTTTTTCTGTTATCAGCCTGTCCACCCCGTAGAGGGCTACTCTTCTGTAATCCCCGATAATTCTGCCCCTGCCATAAGCATCGGGCAGCCCGGTAATAATGCCCAGGCTTCTGGCCTGGCGCATCTCGTTGGTGTAGGTGTCAAACACGCCGTCATTATGGGTTTTTCTATATTTGGCAAAAAACTCTTCCAACTGACGGTCAAAGGTATAACCGTAAGCATTACAGGCTTCCCTGGCCATTCGTAAGCCGCCAAAGGGGTTTACAGAACGTTCCAAAGGTCTTTCGGTCTGTACTCCGACAATAAGTTCCCGTTCGCGGTCAATATACCCCGGTCCATAAGCATTAATGCCGGAAACACGGGAAATATCAACACTGAGTACCCCGCCATTGGCTCGTTCTTCCTGAAAAAGTGCCAAACATTTTTCCCAGAGTTTTTTTGTTTTTTCAGTTTCATTACAAAGAAAATCTTTACCTCCAGAATACGGGGTGTAATTATGCTGGATAAAGTCCCGGACGTCTATTTCCTGTTGCCATTTTTGCCCCAAAAAACCATGCCACTCTTGTTTCACGCTAGCCAACTCCTTTATATTAGAAAAACTTGGCTTGTGCCAAGTCTTTGACTCGGGCAGAAGCCTTAGTTTTTCTTATACTTTCGTCAATAGAAATTTTATACTTCTGAAAGTGAAAATAAAAACCGCCTGGACAATAACATTACTAAAGTAATGTTATTTGCCCAGGCGGTCGGCGTTAAACAGTTACAATCCTCTGTGGTACTCCACAAATAATTCCGCCAGTCATGCAACTGTTACTATTGAATTTTAATTAAAATTATAAACACAGCGTAAACAATTTGCAATAGTTAATTATCCAACCTACGCTATGTTAGATCTTAATTAGTTCATATTTTCGGCTGCCCAACCCAATGCTTTCTGCGTATTCCAAACCACGCCGCCAATCAACATGGGGCCAGAGGGCACGAAATTTATCGGAGCCATGGGGTTGTCCTTCTAATCGGGAACCAGGTAGACCATGTTCCTGGTTAATCAAGTCAATACAGGCCTGGTCTAAGGCCACTGGGTCCAAGGACGCCAGAATACCAATATCCCGAACAATGGGTGCATCGTTCCAACCACAGCAATCACATTCCGGGGAAATATTCGTCACAAAGGTAACGAAACCACACTTGTCTTGATAGTGCTTCAGTACACCAAGGGTATACTCGGCAATTTTTTCTTGAATGATATCCGCCTCAGTTTTCCAATTGACAGCAATGGCGCCAAAGGGACAACTAACGGTGCATTCGCCACAGCCAATGCAATGTTCCTCTAAAATAAAGGATTTTTTATCCTCTCCCACGGAAATAGCCTGACCGGGACACCATTGATGGCACTTACTACAGCCGGTGCATTTTTCGCTACTAATGGTAGGACGTACATCAGAGTGCATCATTTGCTTGCCGCTGCGTGAGCCAAGGCCCATACCAATATTCTTCATGACCCCGCCGTAGCCGGTCAGTTCGTGGCCCTTCAAGTGGCTGATGGCAATAAAAGAATTGGCATGGAGAGCAGACGAACCAATCTTCACTTCTTTAAAATGCTTCAGATTTACTTCTACGTTGGTATATTCTTTACCCGTCAAACCGTCGGCAATGACCAAGGGTGCGTTAACTACAGAATAACCCCAGCCGTTTTCAATGGCTGTTTGCAGGTGATCTACTGCATTGGCACGGCTACCCACATACAAGGTATTGGCATCGGTTAAGTAAGGTTTTCCCCCTGCTTCTTTCACCTTATCCACCACACGTCTGATAAATTGAGGCCTTATGTAGGCAGTGTTGCCTCGCTCGCCAAAGTGAACCTTGATGGCCACCAAATCATTGGGCGCAACAATATCCTTAATCCCAGAGCGCTCATAGAGACGCTGCAGTTTGTCCAGCAAATTTTGCTTTACGCTGGCCCGAGTATCCGCAAAATAAACCTTAGCCGTCAATGTAATTACCCCTTTTATAATTATTTATAAAAAGATATATCATTTAGTTTAAACCAGCCAAAAGTATCCAACGTATCAGCCAGTAAGTCGAAGAGAATTTTTTGTTCTTCAAAGGTCAAATCCTCAATTTGTTTAAGTAATTCTTCTACTCTAGTCATCCATCATCTAGCCTCCTCTAGAAAAACTCGGCTTACGCTAAATCCTTAATGCCGGCAGAAATTGGGTTTGCCCTTATTTTCTGATATGCCAAGCCAATTCCTTTTTCTTTAGAATATCTTATTCCCTTCTTTTAGGCAATTTTTATAATATTTCTATATTATAGTGAACAAGGTCTGCTCCTCCATTTGCTTCGATGGAACGTATGATCGTATCCAGCATTTGGCTAACATGACTGGTTTCATTACTTACCACCGCCACTCCCAGGGTAGCACGTTGCCATAGGTCCTGATAATCCACCTCGGCAATGGATGCATTATATTTGCTTCTTACACGATCAATGATACTCTTTAAAACCCTTCTTTTTTCTTTCAGGGTGGTAGCTCCCCCTATGTGCAGTTCTATTGTCATCAATCCTACGATCAAAGTAACCACTCCTTTATTTGTTTTAGGGAAGGAAAAAGGGCTACCCCCTCAGGGGTGCCCTAGTTAAAACCTCATTTGACGTAGGCGCGTTACACGTTCCTGAATGGGCGGGTGAGTGCTGAATAGTTTTGCTACCGATTTAGCCGAAAGCGGGTTGGTGATAAACATATGGGAAGCAGCAGGGTTCACCTGCATGGGGATTTGGTGCGCCGCCCTTTCCAATTTTAACAAAGCATTGGCCAATCCCTCGGGCCGACCGGCAATCTTAGCCCCCAATTCATCTGCCGCATACTCCCGTGAACGGGAGATGGCCAGCTGCACGATGGTTGCCGCCAAGGGTGCCAGCAAAGCCAGTACCAAGGCACCGATACCACCGCCTTCCTCACTGTCCCCTCTCATGCCACCGAAAATGGCACCCCATTGAATAATATTGGCAATCCAGGTGATTGCTCCGGCAAAGGCTGCTGCAATGGTGCTTACCAAAATATCCCGATTGGCAATGTGGGCTAACTCGTGTGCCAGTACGCCCGCCAATTCATCTTTGTCACACAGATGGAGCAAACCTTCGGTTACCGCCACTGCAGAATGCTGGGGGTTGCGCCCGGTAGCAAAGGCATTGGGCTGAGGGGAAGGAGTAATATACACCTTCGGCATGGGAAGCCCTGCCCTTTGGGCCAGTTTTCTAATAATCGCATATAACTCCGGTGCTTCCTGCTCGGATACCGGTTGAGAACGGGTCATCTTAATAGCCATTTTATCACTGTAGAAATAGCTAAAGAGGTTCATCCCCAGGGAAAGGAGTAAGAACAAGGTAGCCCCCCTGGGACCACCGACAGCACTACCTATGGTAACGAGGATAACACTCAAAACACCCATCAGAAGAATTGCTTTTAAGTTGTTCATTCTGAAAGTATCCCTCCTTACAACCTTAACACAGAAAACTATTCTAAGAAGCAATTACAAAATCCTGCCAATTAGCTTTTCTCTATACTATATTATTACCTACCACCTCCTATTTATGGTGATTATTTTGTATTTAGATATAGAAAAAGACCTTTAACACAAAATTCCCCAAGGAACCCTGTGTTAAAGGTCTTGCCATTGGAATAAGATCCAACAACGAAGCCAGGTGATTGACACCGTACTGTTGACCCCGTTTTAAAAGTGGCTACTCCCCTTTAACTAATTACTTAAAATATATCCTATATTGAAAAGGCTGTCAATGGGAAAGGCACGGCGTAAAGCCGTGCCACTGCTTAGTAATTATGAGTCCCAATAATTACCTCTTTAAACTTGGTTTCCAGCTTCTTCTTGATACCCTCCAGATCAATGGGACAGCCGGCAGTTTGGACTGCTTTTACCAAGCAGGTGCCAAGATGTACTGTATCAATTTCCCGCTCCAGATAATCTGCTTGTTCCAGTAGTAATTGCGCCCGGGGCATCACCAAGCCGGGGCAATCGCCACAATTGGTCATAGCCACGATCTTAACCTCACCCTCGTGGCGAGCAAACTCCCCATCCTTTTGCTCGGCAGCTTTAAAACACTTCAGACAGGCAACACAACTAATGTCTCTAATTTTCTTACAGGTAAAAATAGCAACTCGTTTCATAGGACACCTCCATTAAAATTTCTAAAGATATTCGATATTTTAGTTATAAAAACCTGCCAACCTCTGCCAAATTTCATGTTTTTACATCTTAATAAGACAAAAAGTAGCAGAACAACCAGTAAGGTGTTCTGCTACCCTAATTATAAGCAATAATAAATAATTCCGCTTACTCCCGGACCCACATGACTGCCAATTACCGGGCCTACATCTCCTAGCCAAAGCTCTTGACAATTTAACCTAGCCTTTACTTTCTGCTGTAAAATATCCCTGGCCTCCGGGTCACCACCACCTAGCACTGCACAGATGATGGGAGAATCCCCAGAATCCTGTTCTACCATTTCGACCATACGTTCTAAGCCTTTGTTTTTCCCTCTAATCTTCTGCGAAGGATAAACAATACCTTCTTTTACAGCAAGCAGTGGTTTGATATTGAGTAAAGAACCCAGAAAAGCCTGGGCCTTGCCAATACGTCCACCCCGTTCCAAATAGTCCAACGAATCAACTAAAAAGGATATCTTCATTTTGGGAATTAGGTTAGTAACCAGAGCCTTAACCTCGTCATAGGATTTTCCTACGGCTAAAGCCTGGGAAGCAGCAATGGCCATTAGACCAACACCCCAAGTAGCGGAGCGTGTATCAATCACTTCAACCTGGCCTTTATGCTTTACCATATTAGCAGCTAATCTTGCCGATTGGCAGGTGCCGCTGAATTGGCTGGATAGGGTCAGACAAAGAATTTTTGAGCCATCCTTCATTAATTCTTCAAACTTGCTGGCAAATTCCCCCGGTGCCGGTTGGGATGTGCTGGCCAGCTTACCCTGGCTAAGTTGCTGGTAAAACTCGTCGGGTGTTATTTCAATACCGTCGCGATACATTTCCGATCCAATAAATACCTTTAAAGGAACTCTGCTGATGCCAAATCTTTGATATAAATGTTCCGGTAAATCCGCTGTACTATCAGTAACAATACGTACCGGTGGCATCCTATCACCTACCTTATTTTACTCTACAGAAAGAATAAAGTGATATAAGGGCTGCCCACCGAAATGCAATTCAAATTCGATATCAGGAAAATCCGTTTGTAATTTTTCTACAATTGCCTCCGCTTGCTCCCCTACATCCGCGCCATAATACAAGGTAACCAGGGAGTGGTCTTCCTGCAGCATATGGGTGAGCAGATCCTTCACGATAGGGGCTAATTCTTGACCTACTGCCACGATCGAACCTTCAGCAATGCCAATTAGATCCCCTTGATGAATCTTATAATTGTTGTTGGTGGTTTCCCGGACAGCCCTGGTAACCTCACCAGTTAACACCGAGCGGGCTGCACTATTCATTGCCTGGAAATTCTCTGCCAAACCGGCTTCCGGTAACTGGGCCAATAGGGCACCAAGTCCCTGCGGAATCGTCCGTGTAGGAACAACTTTAACCTCTTTGTTTTTGACTAAACTAGCTGCTTGCTCAGCTGCCAAGATAATATTTTTGTTATTAGGCAACACCAGTACACCATGGGCTGGTACACTTTGAATGGCCCGGACAATTTCTTCGGTGCTGGGATTCATGGTTTGGCCCCCTACAACCACGGTATCCGCCCCAAGACTATTCATGATATCGATGATTCCTTCACCGGTTCCTACAGTAACAAGGCCAACTTCTTTTTCAGGAATTACTTCTTGTTTTAGTTGTTGGTTTTGTTCCTTCATATTGTGAATGGCTACCTGATGAAGCGAGCCATAGTTTAAACAGTTTTCCAGAACCATCCCGGGGTGGTTAGAGTGAATATGCACCTTGGCTACCTGCTCAGTACCAACCACCATCAGGCAATCACCATAGGGGGCTAACTCATGTCTGAGGGTCTCCAAGGGTATTTGAGTGCCTTTGACTAAGAACTCAGTACAATAGGTAAAATGAATCTCCGTATCCAATTCCTTAGGTAAGCCTTTGGAAAATTTGCTTTCCTGCCGGGCTGTAAAATCCATCAGCAGACTAAATTCCTCTGCCCGCTTGAGGGCATTTAGAATACCTTCCAAAATAATGACATAGCCGCGGCCCCCGGCATCAACCACACCGGCCTCTTTAAGCACCGGCAATAGTTCCGGGGTCTCACTTAAGGCCATCCGTGCTTCCCGCAGGGTAATAATCATCACCCGCAGTAAATCATAATTGCGAATCACGGCAGTTCTGGCCGCCTCAGCACTACGCCGCATGACTGTCAGCATGGTGCCTTCCACGGGGTTCATGACTGCCTGGTAAGCCAGCTTTGCCCCTTCTTCCATAGCCTGTACAACTTCCAGTGCATTGGCCCGTTCTTTTCCAGCCAAAGCCTTGGCAAAACCGCGCACCAGTTGGGAAAGGATAACGCCGGAATTACCTCTCGCCCCCATCAAGCACGCCTCGGCAGCAGCTTCAGCTACTTCGCCAATATGAGTCGTCTCCATCTGCTGTACTTCTTTGGCCGCTGCCAAAAGAGTTAAATACATGTTATTACCTGTATCTCCATCGGGGACAGGAAAAACATTGAGTGCATCAATCTCAGATTTGTGTTGAGCCAGCAAATGGGTACTGCCCAAAAGCATTTTTTTTAAGCCTTGTCCATCAAATGAATATAAACTCACAAAATCACCCTTACAGAGGTCGTTATAAAACACCAATTTAATAAAATTCTCGCTCAAACGTAACTTTCCTTCTATAATCTAGAAAAACATTATTTACACTCAATTTAGTATAAGCAAAAAAAGAAATAGTAAGCTCTAAATTCATTCTATTATACAGATTTCCAGATATGCCCTTTTCCCTTTTTTTACCTTAGAGGGCAATGGCAGGAAGTTGCTGCCGCGTGTCGAAATCCTTACTACCAGATATAGGAGATAACCTAATGAAAAGATCAATCATGACAAAAATAGTATTCCTAACCGGGAGTATCTTTTTAGCTTTCGGAATTCTGCGCGGCGAAGCTTTCGAGGTTTTGCAAAAAGCCATACAAATTTGTTTGGAGTGTATCGGCATTGGCTAGTATAAGAAGTATTGTACAATTATGCTCGGCCATCAGCTTCAACAGCTATTGGCCAGGCTTTCAGAATGGCAGTATTTACAGGGGTCCCTTAAAGGCTATTTGCTTACCCTCCCTAAACTGCTACTCTTGCCCGGGAGCTATTGGTTCCTGCCCCATAGGTTCCCTCCAAGCCATAATGGGCAGCATTTCCTTTCAGTTTTCTTTTTACGTAACGGGACTTCTGCTTTTGTTTGGCGTCACCCTGGGAAGATTTATTTGTGGTTGGCTGTGCCCCTTTGGGTTTATACAAGAGCTACTTCATCGCCTGCCTGTGCCCAAGCTTCAATTACCTCATTGGTCCAGGAAAATAAAATATTTTATCTTGCTCGGTGTTTTCTTGCTACCTCTTCTGCCAACTGCAACAGGCATCGGTGTCCCTTATTTTTGCCAATATCTCTGTCCAGCTGGCACGCTGGAGGCAGCTATTCCATTGTATTTATCCTACCCGCCCATTCGCAGTGCTACAGGTGCTTTATTCTGGTGGAGAATCTTTTGGTTAGGACTCATTCTGTTGCTAGCAGCTATGTATTACCGTGGCTTTTGCCGTACACTTTGTCCCTTAGGAGCTTTTTACTCTTTCTTTAATCCCTTTAGCCTCTGGCGAATTCACTATGATTTTGGAAAATGCAATAACTGTGGACAATGCTCTGCAACCTGTCCGGTGGAGCTAAAGGTAACTGAAAATCCCAATCATCCCGAATGTATTCGTTGCCTTAGGTGTACCAAAGCCTGTCCTACCCAGGCACTTACATTTCAAATTGCTACCGAATCCAAGAAGGAGGTTTACAATGTTAAAGCCTAAAATTTTAATCTTGGGTCTGGCTATGGCCCTGTCGGTTAACCTGGCGGGTTGTGCAGGAACTTCCTCTCCAGAGCAGCAAACCAAGCAATCCTCCCCCGGGGTAACGGAAGACCAACAGCAATCCACAGACCCTAAAACAGCTACCCCAAGCGAACCACAAACGCCAACCAATACTCCACCGGCAGAAACCGGGGTAAAGGAAACTGAGGAACCCAACGCTTCGGGTGCTGCTGCTTTAGATGCGCCACTTCCCCCCAGTAACAAAGCACCGGCAGCCGTTGAACCTAAAATACCGGCAAAACCTGCTTTACCCCAGGGAACTGTGTCGCTCAAAGTTGGTGCAACCCTGCCGGAATTTGTACTCACTGATTTAAAAGGAAACACCACCAGTGCCTCAGCTGTTATTACCGGTCACCAGCTAACCTTTATCAATTTTTGGACCACCACCTGAGGCTACTGCATCGAAGAGATGCCAGCCCTGGAAGGGCTGAATAAAAAATATACTGCCAAGAAAGTTGCCGTGATAGGTCTTCTCCTGGACCCACATAGAGAAAAATGGGCTTTACAAGCGGTTAAGGATACCACCTTTCCCCATTTAAAAGATGACGGTCGCTTTGCAGATCATGTTTTTGGTGTACCGCAGACTCTTATTGTCGATAAGAATGGCCAGATTTTAGATATTGTTGTTGGTATGCGTTCTTTGCAAGAGTTTAGTGCCCTGGCAGATAAATATCTATAAAAAAGGATTAACGTGTTCTATACAATCGCAAAACGCTAGAAAACCGCTTAAACACTACGTTTTTGCGGTTTTTTTATTGCTTCCCGCCTACATGGTGGCCCACATGCCACGAACCCTTATAAGAAGTAGCGGGGAGCAATAAAGGCTACACCCTTTACTGCTCCAATTTCGCTGCTTCTTTTCTTTTTTGTAAGCTTCGCTTTGCCTGCCTCCCGACATTGGGGACATTTTGTCTATTTTTGGGGGGTGATTTGACCTCCTTTAATTTCGTAAACTATATTTGCTACATTGTCCAAAAGTCGTTTATCATGCGAAATAAAGAAAATTGTTCCGGCATAGTCTTTCATCATTACTTCTAATGCTTCCAGACTAGGTAGATCAAGAAAATTGCTTGGTTCATCCATTAGTAGAATGTTATAACGGCCCAGCAGCATTTTTGCAAGCAGTAGCTTAATAATTTCACCACCGCTTAAAACGGACAGTTCTTTACAAACATCGTTTTGAGAATACCCCATAGAAGCCAACACCGAGCGAATTTCGGATACTTGGTAATCGCAATTTTCCTGCATAAACTCCATGACACCTTGCTTGCGGTTAAACTTGTATCCGGTTTGGGCAAAGTATCCGATTGCCGCCTTCGGCGATATGGATATGCCATTTTCTTGTTCTAAAATCATGTGAAACAGGGTTGTTTTACCCACACCATTGCCACCGGTCAGCGCAACTTTAGCACCCAAGGGGATTTGAAAAGACGCTTTTTCAAAAATCATCTTTTCGCCAAATCGTTTGCAGATGTTCGTTCCCGTAATGGGAAATGGATTGTGTAATTCCAATGCTGCACTCTGACGGAAACGGATTGTACGGCCCTTTTCGGGAGCTTTTACATCACCAAGCAAGTCTATCCTATGCTCCATGTTTTTCGCTGCATTATAGAGCTTTTTTTGCTTGCTTCCCACTGTTTTTTGATGTCCGAGCCGCCCACCGCTCTCCGTGTTGTTTTTGCGGGTAGCACCTTTGGACTTTTGTTCAACTTTTCTTGCCTGCCTCTGCTTTTCGACAATGGCTCGTTCCAGCCTATCCCGTTCAGCAACAAATTGCTCGTATTGAACGGCTTGACTTTGCTGCTCTTCTTCCTTTTGGCGTAAGTAATCGGAATACCCACCCCAATACTCTGTGATCTTCCCATCCTTCAACTCCCAGATTTTATCCACGAGCTCATCTAGAAAATAGCGGTCATGGCTAATGATAAGCAAAGCACCAGAAAAATATTTTAATTGACCAATCAGGAAATCTATTCCTTCACGGTCAAGATGGCAAGTCGGCTCGTCGGCAAAAATGCCATGCACCTGCTCCGATAAGGCTTGTGCAATTTTGAGCCGCGTTTCCTCTCCACCGCTCATAGTTTGTACTGCCAGATTGTCAACACCCAGCTTACCCATTAAGACATGATCTTTTTCTTCCTGAACAAAAGCATCACTCAACTGTGGGATAAGGGAAAAGTTACCCCGTCGTGTAATTTTGGAATGTGGTAATACGAGATCTCCAAACAATACTTTTAGCAAAGTGCTTTTCCCTGCTCCGTTCCCACCGACCAAACCTATGCGGTCATAATCGTAAAGTTCCAATTCGTCAATATCTAAAATATCGCGCCCAATATATTCAACGCGAATGTCTTTCGCTTTTATCAATAGTTCCATAAATCTTAGCCTCCTGTCAAAATCACAGTTTTCTAACTGCAAGAATAACTACTGTAGTCGTTTGGCATATTTATCCAGACCTCCTAATGGATGGAACCAATATGCTCAAGCGCCAAAATGCAAGTGCCGAATAAGTTTTTGTGATAAACAGTGATTTTAGGCAATAAAAAATACAGGCCATCGTCCGGCAACGCGGGCTTTGGTCTGTATTTATACGACGAGAGGAAACACGACAACAAAAGGCCTAGCCTTAAAAAGGCCATTCCCAGCCGTAATCCATGTTCACATTCGTAAAATAAGCACAATAAAAAAAGCCCACTATCGTGGATAGAAACTCTGCTTTTTTATTGCCAGCTTATCTTAAACGAACTGAATACATAAATTAGGCATCCTCCTTTTATTCTAATTTTTATTCTATTGTTGGAATGGTTATTTGTCAACCACACAGCATAAATTACCAATTATATATGATAAGCATACAACACTATCATACCCGTACTTTAGATTATTGAAAGGAAGTTGTTTCCAACGAAAGTACTGTGAAGAAGCCTTCAAAGAAAAAAGCATGACAACAAGTGCCATGCCATTATGTAAAGAACTTTATGCGAAGTTTTTGCTTTATGAATGCTGATTTTTGCCTCTGACTCCACCAAACCTCTTCTTCGTACCTTGCGGAGCCCGTTTGTCTCTGGGAGGCCATTTCTTGTGCGGTGCCGAGGTGGCTTTTTTACTCCGCAGCGGTTTTTCTTCTGTCAACTGAACTGGGGTTCTATCCGGTTCCTTTGTGAGCAGCTTTAAGGCTGCCGCTACAAGAGTGATGGAATCTGTTTCTGATAACAGGTCCTTGGCCAACCCTTGATATTGTTTAAAATCCTCTTCTTCCACAATCCTTAACAGCTTATCTACCGTTACCCGCTGCTGCCCTGCTATAGCATCTTTAATCGTCGGTATAGGCATGCGGTTAATTTTATGTTTTGTTAGCCTCTCAATTAATCGTAAATGATTGATCTCCCGTGGTATGACGAAGGTAATAGCCTCTCCCTTGTTGCCAGCACGTCCGGTTCGGCCAATCCGGTGTACGTAACTTTCAGGGTCTTGGGGAATATCAAAATTATAAACATGAGTTACACCACTGATGTCTAAACCCCGGGCAGCCACATCGGTGGCCACCAACACCTCTATCGTACCCTCTCTGAACTGGCGCAGTACACTTTCCCGCTTCGCTTGTGTAAGATCACCATGGATTCCTTCTGCAGAATAACCTCGTTTATTTAAGGCTTCATAGAGTTCATCCACTCGCCGTTTGGTCCGTCCAAAAATGATTGCCAGTTCCGGTGACTGAATATCTAGAAGGATAGATAAAACCTCGAATTTCTGTTTTTCATGAACTTCAATATAGCTTTGATCTATACTAGGAACCGTAATTCCTTTGGCTTTTATACCTACATACTCAGGACTATTCATAAAACGTTGGGCTAAATCCTGGATCGGTTTGGCCAGGGTAGCGGAAAAAAGTAAGGTTTGTCGTTGTTGGGGCATTTCTCCTAAGATAAATTCAATATCTTCCACAAACCCCATATTCAACATTTCATCCGCTTCATCCAGAACCACCGTTTTAATTTCTTCTAAGCGAATTGTTTTTCTTCTCATGTGATCCATAAGTCGTCCTGGGGTACCGACAATGATATGAGGTTTTTTATTTAGTGCTCTGATTTGGCGAACAATATCTTGCCCACCATAGACCGGCAGTGTTCGTATTCCTTTAACTTGGCCTATCCTATTTAATTCCTCTGCTACTTGTACCGCCAGTTCTCTTGTCGGGGTAATTACCAGCCCCTGAAGCTGCCCAATGGCTCCTGAGAATCTCTCCACCATGGGTATCCCAAAAGCGGCCGTTTTACCAGTACCAGTATGGGCCTGCCCAATAAGATCTCTTCCCTCTAAGGCAATAGGAATCGTTTTTTCTTGAATCGGTGTAGCCTCTTCAAAGCCCATGTTTAGTATCGACTCTGTTACATGTTTACTTAATCCCAGTTGATAGAAATTTGACATATTGTAACTCCTTTCAATGCTAGTAAGATTATTATTATTACTATTATTATTAAAATAAATCTTTCCTAATCGCTGTGCCCTTAAGACTATACCATACTTAAGGCTCAAAATACAAAAATATCACTCCGGCTGATGCCGGAGCGATATTTTTATTCATATTTTTTATTTTTAAACTTCTTACGCAGATAACTGGAGTAGCAGATGGCTAGAGGATTATGCCCTAATACCCGATCCTTAACAGCAAAGGTTGTCACCGGGGCTTCAGAATATTTGGCAAAAAGCATATCGTGACCAACACAAAGCCCAATTTCTAGGTTTAAATCCGTTTTCTTTTGATTTAAGACCTTTGCTTGTAAAATTGGATCGCAAAGGATTTCTACTTTGTCTTCTTTTACCTTAGGCACATCGTAGTCCTCTTTCTTTAAACCGCCAATTTTGCAGCAAGCAGAGTAAACTTCAAAATGCTTAGATAAGATTTCTTCCAGTATCGCTGCCTCTTCTGTTAATCCAACACAGAAAGCCAAACCAATACGCTGATAACCCATTCTTTTAGCTAACAGAATAACTTCATCCAGACGAGTTAGGTTATTACCATGTACCGCTTGAAAATGACCACTTAGGCGATGGTAATCCTTGTTCACATCTTCATCGTATTCATCGAGGGCGTATTTGCCGCCAGTGCAGTCAAAGCCCTCCTTATCACATTTGTTTTTGGGTTGAAGTTTACAGGAAGCACACTTCACAATTCGGACCCCCCTTACATACTTTTTGAAGATCGTCAAATCAGTAGATCAGTTATCAGATCTTAATGCCTAAAGCAAGCAGCATGTATTTGAGGCCTACATACAGGAGAATGAAAGCCAATAGATACTTCAGTTTACGGGCGTTGATAAACTTGGACAGTTGAGCCGCAACTACAGTACCGATGGCAACCCCAACCAACTCAAAGCCCAGGAAGGCAAAGTCAATCTGACTACCCATGGACAGGTAGTTGGCAATACTGGTCAAAGAGGAAACTAGAATGGAAAGAACGGAGGTACCGGCAACAATGTACATGGGGAAGCCCATTATACTGGTCATAAAGGGTACTAACAGGAAACCGCCGCCCACACCAAGGGATGCAGAGATAATAGCTACAACGATACCGACAAAGAAGGGAACGAGTGCATTGTACTTAAATTCCTGACCGGCAAAGGTGAAGGTATTCTGGAGACCAACTTGTTGGAAATTAACGCCAATTTCTTTAATTTCATTCATTTTACCTGCGGCTTTGAGTTCTTTAACCTTTTCGGCAAAGGCCTGGTTCGCTTGCTTTACTTTCTTTTGGCTATCAACAAATTTCTGGCTGCATTCGTAGAATAGGCGGAGAGAGATTGCTAAGGTAAAGAAACCAAAGTAAGGTTGGAAATGCTTCATTTCTTTGAGGAAGTCGGCAGAGAAGTAAGAGCCGATTAAAGCACCAATAATACCACCAAGACCAAGAGCTATCGCGGTAGGAACTACGATACGTTTTTCACGAAGATACAGAGGAGTGCCAACGATGGGGCTAACCAGTGTTAAAACTTGGTTCATAGGTTTTATCATGTTGGCATTTTTTAGACCAAAAATACTCATATGACCTACACCGGCCAGAATACCTCCGGCTGCACCTACCGTGGTAAATACATATCCGACAAAAATTCCCCATAAAATTAGGGTAATAGGACTAGCGTCCACGCCTGCCATTGCAAAATGCATATATAATTCCCTCCATTTTAATTATTCATTAGTTATTGTGAGACTCAGTACTAACTAAGATAGACTTAGTCGTTAACCGGGCTTTTAGGTATCCAAACACACCCTTGGCGAGATAGTAGAAAATATAGCAAGCAAAATATCCTGCAAAGGTATTAATTTCCCAGCTAACAAGAGGTAATGTAATAGTAGGCCACTTCAAGCTAATAATCCAAACTATAAGTACGTGGGGAACTAGGCTATAAATTGAATCCACTGCTACTGCGGTTAAATAATCAAAAAAAACTTCTCGCATTTCAACTTGTAGCGACCGATAGGCGGCGCCATCTCCAATCTCCGTTGCTACATTTGACAATTCATTTAATTCTTGATATCTTTCTTTAAGTCTCTTAATTTTTGCGCCGTGTGGATCTTTTAAGAAAGCCATCAACTTCTTTGGTAACCGTTCTTTACTAAATGGTTGAGTTAGTCTATCTTGGTTCATGCCCCCCCTCCTTCTTAAGTTATCATTCGCTTCGCTTGTTATTAATTTATCAAACTTTGGTTTTAATTCATGTCGCTAACGTGACCATAAGTGTGTCATAATAATTACTTAAATTTAGTCGTCAATTTTACCTTATTATTGTCTATTGCACGACAAATTAAAAGGGTTGGCGATTTGTACGCCAACCCTTTTAATTCATTATTTTATACAATCCACTTATTTAACTTTTCAGTATCTAGAATGAACATTTCTCTACCTTCAACAGCTATACTATTTTCTTGTTTAAAGGTATTTAAAAGTGATGTTACCGTCTGCCTGGAGGTGCCAATCATACAAGCAATCTCTTCATGTGTTAACCGCAAATCTATTTTAGTGCCGTTTTCGGTCTCAACTCCCGCCCGTTCAGCCATCTTTAATAATAACATCGCTAATCGACCTGGGACCTGCCAACAAACCATTTCATGGATAATGGCCTCTGCTTCTCTCATCCTTACCCCTAGGGTTTTAGCAACTTTAATGGCAATGGAAGGATGTTGTTCAAGCAATTCTTCAAACCGATTTTTTCTTACTACCACGATAGTAACATCATTAATAGCACCGGCAAAACAGGTTCTCTCGCCATGATAGAGGGTTTCGGCTAGTCCCATTAATTCTCCCGGACTTCTCATGCTACCCACGGTAACCCTCCGTCCATCGGCTGTAATGCGGTAAATCTTAACAAAACCCTCTTCTATTAAATAGATACGATCTGCAGTATCACCGGCCGCAAAAATAATTTGACCTTTGGGATAATGCACCACTGTACCGTATTCCCGAATGAGGTTTTTCTCATATTCCTCCAATGCTAAAGGTTCATAACTGATAGTCTCCATTTTCTATCCCTCCCAAAGGCGTGTTTCTCTATAATAATTGTCATATATCAAGACAAAGAATTACCCAATGTATACTATTGTATATGTTTATTTTGCAATCTTCAAGACTATTCGTTTATAATTAAATCTTTCACTAATGGTAGGATTGGCAAAAGTTTAAATACTTATATCAATATAATTTACAATATGACTAAATTTAACCCTCTTTAGGGTCTATCCAGCAACATAAGTATAGTTTTTTGATTTTAAATAGCGTTATCATATGTATCAAGCATAAGAACTATTTTGGGTATTAGATTCAAATTTCATGCGGAGATTTTACTACCAGGAATTTTTTATAACATATCGAATTAATCTAATACTAATCGGGAGGTGCTTACACATTGAATAAAATAAATTTCAAATATGGTTTGGATGATGTCCCCCCTTTGATAGAGCTATTGTTATTAGGATTACAATGGCTGGCTATTGTAATCCCAATTATCATCATTATTGGCAAAGTAATCGTGGGGCTGCATTTTAGTGATCCATTAGATCAGGTCGTTTATCTGCAAAAAATGTTTTTTGTATCGGCAGTTTCTCTTTTGGCACAGGTGCTGTGGGGACATAGATTACCATTAATTATAGGCCCCGCAACAGTACTCCTGGTGGGTATTGCTGCAAGCCAGGGAGGTAACACAAATACGATTTATTCTTCCATTGTAATGGGTGGTATACTTCTTCTGGTTTTAAGTGCTACCGGATTATTCGCAAAAATTAAAAGGTTTTTCACACCCCAGGTGGTCGCTACCATTCTGATTTTAATCGCCCTTACACTTACACCCATGATTCTCAATTTAATTTTTGCTGCTCAGCAGATAGCTCCACTGCAGAATTTATGTTTTGTTCTTACTCTTGTTCTGGGTATGTTTATGGCCAATCAGCATTTAACCGGTCTTTGGAAGACAACCCTGATTATTTGGGCTATGATTATTGGAAGTGTGATCTATTTGCTACTTTTTCCTCAGTATACTGGAATAAGTTATAATCAGCATTTTAACTCGATCTCAAGTTTTTTTAGACCTTTAAGCTTTGATTTTTCCCTAGACCCTAGTGTTCTAATTTCTTTTCTCATTTGCTTTTTAGCTCTGTCCATTAATGACCTTGGTTCAATTCAATCCATTGGTGAATTAATCAAGCCAGAAAATATGGAAAAACGGATTACGAGAGGTATTTCATTTACCGGATTAGGCAACATCCTATCCGGTCTGTTGGGTGTTGTAGGGCCGGTCAATTTTTCTTTAAGCCCCGGCGTAATAGCATCCACCGCTGTAGCTTCCAGGTTCACCCTAATCCCCACTGCCTTGGGGCTATTGCTGCTTTCATTTTTGCCCTCGACAATTGCCTTTATTGGGAGCATTCCTCCGGTAGTGGTGGGAGGTGCACTCATTTATATTATGTGTTCACAAATCTCTTCGGGATTATTGGTTGCCTTTAACACAACTGGAGGTTTTAAGTTCGAAAATGGTCTAATTATGGGGTTACCGCTTATGTTAAGTATAATCATTTCCTTCCTCCCCCCGAATATTGTAAACAGTTTTCCTGTTTCACTAAGACCCATTATGGGAAATGGCTTTGTGATAGGTGTATTAGCTGTTTTAATCTTAGAAAATGTTATTTATCGGAGAAAAAAATAGCTCTATTATTAAACAATCCATAGAGAATCAAGTCACTACAAAGCCCGCCAAATTGTTTTTTAATACAATTTGATGGGCTTTGTTACTTCTTGGGAGTTTGTTTGATCCAATGACCGCCTTGAGATTATCTTTCTCACCATTGCCTTTCTCCTACTATTTGTTTTTGTTACTAGTTGTTGGTTATAGGTTATTTTCTGATAATATTGTATCTGAAATCAATTATTGAAGGTTAGTTTAATAAATTAACACCATGATAATATTAGTAACAGATAATAGACTGCTCATTTGCAGCAAATAGTTGTATCCTTATAAATTACTTGGAATTTTAAGGTAGCAATGGATATTGTATTTTTATGATTGAGATATTGTTTTAAACAATTTTTAATTATAGAATAATCATGAAAAGTAAAATTTTATTTATTTTACTAATTGATGCTTGAGTATTAAAATCATTTTATTATAATACACAAGTATTGAAAACAAGAGGAGGAGTAGATAGACAATGGCGTCTCTACAGGATACCCAAGTTGCTAAGGATTACGTTAACGAGGTATATGAGCTTGTACAAAAACGGAATCCTCATGAATGTGAGTTTCATCAAGCTGTTAAGGAAATTCTGGAGTCTCTTATTCCTGCATTGGCAAAACATCCTGAGTACATGGACAATGGTATATTGGAAAGGATAGTAGAGCCAGAAAGAATGATTACTTTTAGAGTTCCTTGGGTAGATGATCAAGGAAAGACCAGAGTAAACCGCGGATTCCGTGTACAGTTTAACAGTGCCATCGGCCCTTACAAAGGTGGCTTACGGTTTCATCCTTCCGTCAATGCTAGTATCATTAAGTTTTTGGGTTTTGAACAAATTTTCAAAAATTCTTTAACCGGTCAACCTATTGGTGGTGGAAAAGGTGGTTCCGACTTTGACCCGAAGGGTAAATCCGACAGAGAAATCATGAGATTTACCCAAAGCTTTATGACAGAACTATCCAAATACATTGGACCTGATATTGATGTGCCTGCCGGGGATATTGGAGTTGGTGCAAGAGAAATTGGTTTTATGTTCGGTCAATATAAGAGACTTAAAGGAGCCTATGAAGCAGGTGTGTTGACAGGAAAGGGCCTTAGCTACGGCGGAAGTTTAGCCAGAAAAGAAGCTACAGGATATGGTGCTGTCTACTTTGTAGAAGAAATGCTGAAAGACAGGGGACTTAGTTTTAAGGGAAGTACCGTGGTTATATCCGGTTCTGGTAATGTTGCGATATACGCCATAGAAAAAGCTACTCAATTGGGTGCAAAAGTTGTGGCCTGTAGTGATTCAAATGGCTATATTTATGATAAAAATGGTATTAATCTTAGTACTGTTAAACGATTAAAAGAGGTTGAGAGAAAAAGAATAAAAGAATATGTGACGGAGCATCCTCATGCAGAATATTATGAAGGCTGCCTTGGAATATGGTCCATTCCCTGTGACATTGCTCTGCCCTGTGCCACACAAAATGAAATTGATGAAAGTTCCGCTCAGACATTGGTTAAGAACGGGGTAAAAGCTATTGGCGAAGGTGCAAATATGCCATCCACTTTGGAAGCAATTAATGTATTCCTAAAAAACAATATCCTCTTTGCACCAGCAAAAGCTGCTAATGCAGGTGGGGTATCCACTTCTGCACTAGAGATGTCCCAAAACAGCATGAGACTATCCTGGACATTTGAAGAAGTTGATGCCCAGTTATATAAAATCATGACCAATATTTATCGTAATAGTGTTGCAGCAGCAGAGGAATATGGCCATCCAGGTAACCTGGTGGTAGGAGCTAATATCGCAGGATTTATTAAGCTTGCTGATGCCATGATGGCACAAGGAGTCATTTAAAAAATATACTTATATATAAATTGAATCCCCTATGGAATATTCTCCATAGGGGATTCATCATTTTTCCGCCACCTTAAAACCATCAGAACTCACTTCGTACTTCCACCTGTCCATGCACTACTATAGAAATTTTCTCTCTTTTGGCTGTTGTCGAAGCAAGACTGGCCATGTTGATAAGATCTGAAACTGAGTATGCTCTGCTGTCATTGGAATTAGAAAAGCATCTCACCCCTCCGGCAATCCCTACTGATCCCCTAACCTTAATCCCCTGAGGCCATTCCGCCAAAGAAAATTCATTAATAATGCGTTCTGCAAAATATTGGACATCCCGCCAAGATCTTATGGTTACAATGGCAAACTCATCTCCGGCATAACGGCAAAGATAATCCATATTTTCCTGGATTACACCTTTTAATACCCTAGAAGTCTGACATAGAATTGAATCTCCTACTACGTGGCCAAATTGCTTATCAATATTACCAAAATCATCTAGATCTAAAAAAATAATAGTAATTTCTTGTACTCTCTGCAAAAATTCTAATGCTTTTACATATAGAAAATTTGCCTTATGAAGACCCGTAAGACCGTCGATATGCTTTCCTAATTCAGCATTGAGTTTGGCTTTTGTTATTAATCCAGCCATATATCCGTCTTTAGTCACTACCAAACGTTCAATATTATGCTGTTCCATAAGTTCTTTTGCATACCAAAGGGAGAAGTGAGGTAATGCCACTATAACCTCACTACTCATTGCATCAACCACCAGTCGATTCGGATGCGCTCTCCTCACATCCCGAGAGGTAATGATCCCCACCGGTTTTCTGTTTTCCAGTACGGGTAACCCTCCGACTTTATACTTGTCCATTAAATCAATCGCCAGTTTGACTGAATCATCCGGGGTAATGGTAATCAGTTCTGTTTCCATTATTTGTTCCACACAAATCATTACAAATCTACTCCCCGGTTTACTTGAATCACAATATTAACCTGAACCTTTAATAGCGTATTATCTGTTGCCATACGCTCCCCTTCTTCTAAAATAATAGGTAATAATTTTTCTTTGGGAATTAGTTTCATGATAGACTTTTTTAGTACGACTGCTTCAAATACCGGATGACTAATACGAACTATCTCATACTGATCCGGGGATAGTGCATCAACCATACGACGTACTGCCTCCGGTCCTATGGGTGCTTTTTTTCCTACCAACAATACATCCCTCATTGGCGGGAGTTCGAACTCGGATAATCGAATGGAGAGTTCCGCCTTTCGAACAGGCTCAGCTGAGTGGAGGGGAAAATCAAAATCGCTAGACAATTCTTTTATCACCCTTTTTTGCTTTGTAGTAATAACTGTATTTGACAATGCTCTACCTGAAAAATATATTGTTCTTTTCAGACTAACCTGTCTAAAATTAGGACTTTCTGCCTATTTACTACTATAGTGTTTTCTAAGCTTGTATTATATTTCCTGCTTATCATGTGTTTTTTTCTAATATTTATATGTATCTAATGTAAGTTCTACTGTTTTTCATGGCCTTAACAATGGAGAACATTTTTCGTTGGTTATCAGTAAAGCAAGTGTACCATATTTATATCACTAAACCGACAGCTGATGGTCAGCTCTGCACTTGCGTACTTATAAAAATAAAAAACCCAGCAGTTCACGTAACTACTGGGTTTTAGCTAAAATAATCTACCTACACACCTCTAAACCGATTTCACGTATCATTTCTACATCATCCGAAACAGTATTCCCGACTGTTGTCAGATAGTTTCCGACCATTACCCCGTTAATACCGGCCATAAAGCCCTTCCGTTGGAGTTCTCCCAATGCATTTCTCCCACCGGCATACCGAATGAAAGCATAAGGGATGATTAGCCGAAACAATGAAATGGTCTTTACAATTTCTAACGGCTCAATTTTTTCAGCATATTCCAAGGGTGTCCCCTTAATAGGATTCAAAATATTGATCGGAATAGATATTATACCCAATTCCCTGAGTTCAAAGGCCATTTTTATTCTTTGCTTCATGCCTTCGCCCATTCCAATAATACCGCCACAGCAAACTGTAAGCCCTGCCATGATTGCATTTTTGATGGTATGTATTCTGTCATCGTAGGTATGGCTATCGCAGATATTGGCATAATATTCCCTGCAAGTTTCAATATTATGGTGGTACATTGAAAGCCCCGCTTCTTTTAGGCGTAACGCCTGGTTAACAGAAAGACTGCCAAGAGATGCACATAGCCTTAAATTTGTCTCTGACCGTAACGATACAATCATTTGCAAAACCTTTTCAAAATCATCCTCGCTCAAATTTCCCCCACTGGTGACAATCGAAAACCTGTGAACACCTTCTTTTTCATTCTCTTTTGCCGAAACCAATACGTCTTGGATATCAAGAAGTGGATAACTCGGAATCCCAGTATTGTAATGCCCGGACTGAGCACAATATTTGCAGTTCTCAGCACATTTTCCGGATTTAGCATTGATGATGGCACACAGATCAACCTTGTTTCCCATATGCTTTTTACATATCTTATCTGCTAAATGAAATAATTCCTCAATTTCAAGGCTAGCCTCAGAAAGTTCTATCGCTTCTTCAAAATCGATTAATCTACCATTATGTAGTTTTTTCTCGACATGCTTTAGGATTTTGCTCATATTTAACCTACCTTACAAATTTTTCTTCTCACTTACCTATATTATCTACCCAAAGCAGTATTGTCAACCGTTTAAAATTTAACGGTTGACAATACTGCTCCTAGAATCCAATAAGATTAGCAGTCGTCAAGCTACAGCAAAACCTCATTAGCGGCGGACCCATATCTTATATAGAATTTCAAGTGGTAATTTCTGTTTGTCACTTCAGTCCAATATTTGCTATAATAACATAAACTTGTTATAATTATTATTTACATGATAAGTTATACCATTAATCAGCCTGGGTCGTTTTGAAAAAAATACGAATTATTGGATTACATAAGCTACTTTGTTTTAAAAAAAGTATAGAAGAAGCAATAACATCTTAATATTTAGCTTATTTACTTATGACGATGACCATTTGAATATTAATAATAATGGAGAAATAATCTATTTTGGAGGGCTTTCTATTATCATGAATAGTATAGAAAAGGTTCTTTGGATTTTAAATAGATTAGGTGAGGAACCGTATGAATTGAATCTGACTACACTTGCCAATGAAATGAATACTGTAAAAAGTGGTGTGCATAAAACATTAGGTATTATGATGAAACAAGGTTTTATTATTCAAAATCCCGAAACAAAAAAATACTCTGTTGGCCCTGCCTTGTATAGACTTGGTAAAGTTTATGATAACCGAGTAGGCATTTGGGGAATTACAAAACCAATTATCATGGAAGTGGCAGAAATCACACAGGAAACCATTTCAATAGGCATTAGAGAGGGGGATCATGCCATTCTCGCCTATAAAATTGATTCTACACTGCCTGTTCGCTATGTTGAGGATATCGGTATTAAATATCCCATGAACGGTAGTGCTATTGGCAAAGTTTTAGCAGCATACCACGATACTGAGAGGGTAAAAGAATTATTAAATGCCACGAAATTTATAAAACATACACCTAATTCAATAGTTGAGCCAGAAGCAATTCTGCAAGAATACCAAAAAATTCGTGATCAAGGTTATGCCATTAGTGATGAAGAAAGATTTCTGGAATCCTTCGGAATAGCAGTACCTATAATGAATGATCATAAAAATGTATGGTCGTGTTTATGTATTACAGGACCCAAAGTACGCTTTACTTCAGAAAAGATCAATAGTTGGATTCAACTATTGAAAAGTAAAGCCAATGAAATTTCGATTCTCTTAGCCTAACACAAATTGGACCTCTCGCATCTATAATTTGTAAGATTATAGTAGGATCAGTCATCAAAAAATCAAAATAAACAAAACCATCTGAAGGTAAAATCAGATGGTTTTGTTTATTTTGACACTTTAATTTAAGAAACTATTTCACTTCATTGGCATACTTACGGTTCCAGCCGGTGACTGCAGAAAAGATAATTACTACCAGTAGTGCCCATGAATATGGGTTCAAGAAGGCTGCGCTGATTGATGGGGCTACAATATTATTGGCTTGAGCTGCAGAGACTAAGGCTCCGTACCATGCAACAACACAAATATGCCAGGGAAGCATGAAGAATAGCGTACAAACGGCACAATCCATAAGGTTAGCTCTTCTAGCAGGGGCAAGATTAAATTTTTCGCCCAGAGGCTTAACCAAACTGGGTCCAACCAGTAGTTCTGCAGGTGCGTTTGCAGAAATCGGGGTAGAAATTAAGATAGTGATCCCGATAATTGCCAGTTCTGCTTGTCTTACGGTCTTGGCTACTGTTTTAGTTGCCCAATTTAACATTTTGTTCATTACACCGCTCTCGATCAGCACCTGCGTAATGGCCAAAATTAATAATGCAAAGATAATGGCTCCAACTACTCCTTGAATTCCATCTTCAATAATCCCAGTAGAACCTCCCTTTTCAACTGGAATGGAGAATATTTGTTGTAAATTAATGTTACCATTAATCATACCCAGTAGCATAGCAGATACGTTACCATAAATCAGAGATTCAACTATATGTCTACCACTTAAAGCACTGACCACAACTACTGCAAAGCTTATAAGCATAAGAAGTCCGCCGGCATCTAATTTATCCTGAATTTCAAGGAGTGGTTTAACTTCACCACCGCCACCAGTTATTAATATAACCACTGCTGCAATGATTGCGGCTGTCATTGCCAGTGGGAACCGACTTTTCACAACCTCCTGCATAGTGGCACCTTGGGTATAAGCAGAAACAATGGTTGTATCAGATACAGGTGCTAAGTTATCTCCAAAAGCAGCCCCAGCTAAGATTGCCGCTGCAAGTATGGCAGGGTCAGCTCCTAGAAATACTCCCGCGGGGTAAAGTACAGGCACCAATGAAATAGTAGTACCAGTACTTGACCCAGTACCAAGAGAAAATAGCATTGCAGAAACAAAAGCTACTAAAGCAAATAATGCCCCTTGTGTTCCCGTCTCAATACCAAACCAAAACAAACCATTTACCAGCCCTCCGGCAACCATTAACTTTCCAAAGACGCCGGCTAGTAGCCAGGCAGTGACAATCACGATGCCGTTTTTGTCTCCAATGCCCCGCATAATACTTTCCGAGTAATTTTTTTTGCTTTTTGCCAAGAATAGACCAAAAACAATTGCTAACCAACCAGCTGCCCAGAAGGGCTTAGTTCCCCCCCGATCTTCAACAGATAACCAAATCAGCAGGGAAATTAAAAGGACTAAGGGTAATAATGCACCCCAAATGCCACCATACATTTCTAACTTGTGAGAGTTGTTGGTGTCATGTTCAATAACTTGCTTTGTCATGGACAACACCTCCGTTACTTACTTTTAAAAACTGATAGTAATTTTTAGTTTTCCAGGTAATGTAGATGACTTAAATAATTACTTCTTTACTATATAATATTGGTAAATCTTAATTATTTTATTTTGTATGTCAATAATGTAGCTATTACTAATGATTATTGGGTTATCACTCTTAAGATACAAATCTTAAGAGTGATTTTTCTTTAGTGTTTAGATGTTTAACTATTTCCCAGGATAGTTGATTTATAAGCATATAAAGCAGGCGAACCACCGGTATGGATGAATAAAACATTCTCGCCTTGCTTGAATAAGCCCTTACGAACAAGTCCTATTAAACCTGACATAGCTTTACCTGTATATACAGGGTCCAGCAAAATACCTTCTGTTCTAGCCAATAGCTGTACAGCTTCAACCATTTCCGAGGTAGGTAAAGAATAACCCTGGCCAACATAATCATCGTATACACATACAGCTTCCTTGGGAATCTCATGTTTTACCCCTATAAGAGCTGTGGTTTTTTGAACTAAGCTGTATACCAGTTCCTCTTGAACATCTTTCTTACGACTAACGCTAATCCCAGTAATCGGAATGTTACAGTTATTGCCGTAAAATCCAGTTATCAACCCGGTATGAGTTCCTGCACTACCACTGGGAGTAACAATATGATCAATCTTAATGCCTTTGTCAAAAAGTTGCGCGGATATTTCCTGTGCGCATGCAACATATCCTAAACTGCCAATTTCGTTCGAACCACCACCGGGAATTACATAACCCTTACGCCCTTCAGCTGCCAATTCATCAGCAACACCTTGCATTTCTTTCATCATATCTGAGCCACCGGGCACGACCTTGGTCTTTTCCACACCTAGTAGGTTAAACAAAAAGTTGTTGCCACTGGCTTCTGGCTTATAGCTATTGGGAACTCTCTCTTCTAAGACCAGTCTGCATTTTAGACCTTCCTTTACAGCTGCCGCAAGAGTGAGTCGACAATGATTGGATTGTACTGCTCCGCAAGTAATAAGGGTATCTGCACCTTGTGCCAAGGCATCTGCTACTAAAAATTCCAACTTTCTGGTTTTATTACCCCCAGAAGTTAATCCTAATAGGTCATCTCTTTTAATATAGATGTTTGGTCCACCAAGAGCCTTTGTAAAATTAGGCAAAAATTCAATTGGAGTTTGCCCCTCTGTGTAACGTCTTCGAGAAAATTTGGCTAAATTCATGATATTTCTCCTTTCAAAATTTATCACGTTCTCTTATATAGAACACGATTCTATATTAGTGAACTTATTAATATTATAAATATTTATTTATAATCAGTCAATATAATTTGACTATTCTTTGTTACCTTTTTCACCAGAAAAACTTGGCCATGCCAAACTGCTGCTCCATAAAACAAAGCGCCCATAGTCATAAGACTATGGGTATTCATTATTAGTTAACATATCGATATATGTAAATATTTTATTCTCGGAAACTAACTCTCCATCTAATCCGTCACCTCATTGGTAATACATATAACCATTGATTTAACTATTCTGGTAGGGAAAAATTAGGCACAACACGCTAATACCGTGTCATGATAACATATACTTCATTTTTTAATCAGGCTCGGTAAAAAATATTCACGAAAATGTAAGAATTAAATTAAAGGATTAGCCTTATTCATAAGGAAAGTTTATGAAAGGAGGTGCATTGTAATGGATGATAAAGAACAACTGTATGTAGATCTGATGATGGATCAAATGCCTGGAGATTGCAACGCAAATGTTTTAATAAGTTCTGGTTACTTGACCGAAAAACTTCAGCATACACCAAAGGCCTTGGATTTTATTAAAACATTTTTAGATTCTAAAAAGGATGCTGTCCTGCAGTCAATTTCTGATTTAGGACCAGACTCTCGCAAAAGTGCTATTATGCAAAGAGCTGGCATTAGACAAATGGGGGTTCTTGCTGACGTCGTTAATATTCTAGTTAAAGAAGGGAAAGTTAGGAAAGAGGCCGGTAAATTCTATATCATAGATTAAACTGGAGCTGTGGGGTATTCCTTTGGGGTTGGCCAAAGGTTTTTAGCTTTTAGTTTTTAGCTTTTAGTTTTTAGCTTTTAGTTTTTAGCTTTTGGCTTTTCCCTTCTGGGAATTCTTCTGAACAAGCCAAAGAGAGAGAAAGTTCATTTAGAAGGTAAAGAATATGTAGTGCTGAATGGAGATATCATACATTTCCGATTTAATATTTAATTATTTGTAGGGGCGACCTTTGGTCGTCCGCAGGGGTGTTAGGACAGTCCTACGGACGACCAAAGGTCGCCCCTACGTTTTTAGGCAAAATAAAAAGCTCAGCAGTTATGATAAACTGTGAGCCTTTTTAAAATTACTCTGGCGACGACCTACTCTCCCAGGGACTTGCGTCCCAAGTACCATCGGCCCTGAAGGGCTTAACTGCTGTGTTCGGGATGGGAACAGGTGTACCCCCTCCGGTATCGCCACCAGAAATCTTATGCTATTGTGTTGTTACCTGATTACAGATTCGCTTTCTTAGCTCTTGCGTTCCTTCAAAACTGAACAGCTACTTTGTAAACTCGTCGTATACCTTTTCACTCGAACCTGTAATCTTTCTTACAGGCTTTTGGTCA
>NZ_FRAR01000027.1 GCF_900142375.1 Desulforamulus aeronauticus DSM 10349
TTTATATAACGCTTGACGAGGATTCATTGTGGTCGTCTTAGTTTCAGCTTCCGCTGACTTTTGACTTGACCTTATGCATCCATCATCTTCTGTTTAGTTTTCAAAGACCATTTTGCTTTGGCCACTCTCGCGACCGGAATCTTATCTTACCATCTCTCTCACTTTCTTGCAAGTGAAATTTTTGGTAGTTTGTCTTTCTCGTTGCCACCGCTCAGCGGCGACATTTGTTATCTTACCACTATCATTTCGTTTATGCAAGAACTTTTTTTAAGAATATCAATCTTTTTGCAGGGAATACTTTTTCAATGTCAAAATTATCATAAGTCTTCTTATAGAATACTAAATGAACGTGGGTGGACGAATGGATATATTAGCAGCACTCGCAGAAAACAAAATACGCGAGGCAGTGGAAAAAGGGGAACTAAATAACCTACCTGGTAGTGGCAAGCCTCTGCCAGTGGAAGATCTGTCCCATATACCTGAGGAGTTAAGGGTTAGCTACCGGTTACTTAAAAACGCTAACGTTTTACCTGAAGAAATGGAACTAAAGAAAGAAATCATTACTCTACAAAAACTAATTGATTGTTGCCACGAAAATAAGGATAAAAGACAGTTGGTTAAAAAACTAAATGAAAAAATTCTTAGATTTGATATCATGATGGACCAAAGAAAGACCTACTCTTCAGCTCTCACCTATTATAGAGATAAAATATATACCAAGTTTATTGGAGATTAGTCCTAGTATCGAGGAATCCGTTTTTGTTCGTTGTAAAATTCAACAACCCCAATTTCTTTCATGCGATTATTTTTTTGTAGCCATCGTTCTCTTAGCATCGGGTTGTTTTGTCCGGAGCAAGGATACTCCTTACATTGAAAACAAAAGTCTACCTCTTTTTCCTTATGACAGGTCTTGGCAATACAATCTACAGGACAAGCTGACGCATCATTCCTGCAACCAGCACAGGAGGCTTGGGAAAAGGATGTCAGAATCTCTTTAAATGACTGATAATCGGAAAAGGCTGGATTATGATCACTCATTATTTTAGCCAATCTTTCATAATTCCCTAGTAAATTTAGCAATTTAGTACTATGTTCTTTAATCTCTCCCTGTGAATATCCGGCACATCTCCGGCAATCCAATCCACAAGGGGCAATTTCTTTGACGATCTGTTGATATTCCATTTTAGTATTCCCCTCACTATTGACGATCTAATAATTCAAACTCTAAACAACCGGTCCAATCCTCTATACTGTATTGCTTCTGCTATATGGTGGGGTAATATTGCTCCGCTGTTGTCAATATCCGCAATAGTTCGTGCTACTTTCAAAATTCTATTGTAAGAACGAGCGCTAAGAGACATCCTAGTAAAGGCTTCTTTGAGCAAGTTGGTCCCCGACTGATCCAGCTTGCAAAATAGTCGTACCTCCTTGGTACCCATGGCAGCATTGCAGCTTATAAGTCGCTCCTTAAATCTTTCCCGTTGGATTGCCCTAGCCTGTTCAACCCTCACTTTAATTTGCTGGGATGATTCACCGGGTGCTGTTTCATTTAACTCAGAATAGGATATTTTAGGCACCTCTAAATGAATATCAATACGATCCAATAACGGCCCGCTAATTCGGTGTAAGTATTTTTGTACTTGAAAGGGCGTACAGGTACACTCCTTTTCCTTATCAAGCTGATATCCACAGGGACAGGGGTTAGCTGCACCAACTAACATTAAGTTAGCTGGAAAACTTACGCTGGCTGCCACTCTGGAAACATTAACACACCCATCCTCCAGTGGTTGTCTTAGCGCTTCTAAAGTATTTTTATGAAATTCCGGCAGCTCATCCATAAACAATACTCCATGATGGGCTAAACTTATTTCCCCCGGTTTAGGCACCCGCCCCCCGCCCACAATGCTTGTCGAAGATGAAGTATGGTGCGGGGCTCTAAAAGGGCGTTTCCTTACCAAGGGATTTTGAGAACTTAACTGTCCCGCTAAACTATGAATTTTTGTAACCTCAATGGCTTCCTCAAAGGTTAAATCGGGAAGAATAGAGGGTAGTCTACGAGCCAACATGGTTTTCCCGCAACCGGGACTCCCCAGCATTAAGAGGTTATGTCCTCCGGCGGCGGCCACTTCTAAGGCCCGCTTAGCTGCCAGTTGACCCTTTACATCAGCAAAATCTAAGTTCTCCCCCTCGGAACATGAAAGAAAAACGTCCTCCTCTACTATAGAAGGTTGAAGCTCCGCCTCACCCCTAAGTGCTACAGCAAGCTCTGCCAAGGTCTGAATGCCAAATATCTCCACATCCCGAACCAGAGCTGCTTCTGGCGCATTTTCCAGCGGAACAACTACTTTTTTGATTCCCAGTTCTCTAGCAGCTAAGACGAGGGGAAGTACTCCATGAACACCTCGCACCGAACCATCCAAAGATAGTTCACCGATAAATAGCAAATCAGCTACTATTTCCGGATTAATTTGTTCAGTAGCAGCCAGAATGCCTACGGCAATGGGTAAATCAAAAATTGGCCCTTCTTTTCGTAAATCAGCTGGGGCTAGATTTACAGTAATTCTTTGAATAGGAAAATCCAAACTAGAATTTTTAATGGCTGTGCGAACTCTATCCTTGGCCTCTCTAACCGCAGCGTCGGGTAGACCAATAATTTCCAGGCAAGGCAGACCATGCGACACATCTACCTCTACCCTTACTTTCTGCCCATTTAAACCCAGTAATGCTACACTATCAATAATAGCCAGCACAGAAATTCCCCCGGAGTAAATAGTTGTAATATTGCTATAATTCAACAGAAGTACTATCATACCTTTATTTCAAAATCTGTTGAATAGTAAATTCTAAAGCAAAATATCTTCTCTAGGGAGAGAAATTAGGACAAGTATTCCGGGTGAAATAAATTATTAGAGAGGCGGCTACACATTTTGGCGTTGAAATAACAGTAAATATGGCTTATTGCCCTATTATTTTAGATGCGTGAATGATTTCATTGTCTAAATCCTCGCGTCCAACCTCAATTAAGTGTTTCCTTTCATATTCCAAAACTAATAATTCGCCAGCTCCCTAAATCTCTACGTTTAGAAGCAACCTCTCTATAGTCAAGTTTTCGCCTATGAAAATCTCTCTGCTGTAATCACTATATTTCCTTAATGGTCTAACCATAATTAACCTCCAGGAAAAAGATTAAAGATATATCGACTTTTTCTATATTTTTTGACAATCCTTTTAATAATCTTCAAGGGAAGAAGGAAAATTACTCTGTTTGTCTAATTAAATTACTTGGAAATTAGCTTTAATCTTTCTGTTAAGTCAAATACTTTCATAAAATAAAACACCCTTATGGGTGCTTTTGTGTTTTATGGGGAATTCGACAATATTCGAGTAAGAGAGATGGAGGGAATATTATTGTCTATTAGTCTTGTTAAAGAAACAGCTACTAGAAAGCTCGATTTAAGAAAAGAGACCCTAAAAATATCACTGGTAAAAAAATCTTTAACCAGTGTAACAGCTAGAGTTGGAGTCGTACTAGATAAGTCTGGTTCAATGAGAAAACTTTATAAGGATGGTTCTGTACAGGACGTGTTAGAAAAGTTATTTCCAATCGCTTTAAATTTTGATGATAATGGTGAATTGGATGTTTGGTTGTTTAATGATGAATTTATTCGCATGAAAGAGCCAGTTACCCTAGATAATTTCTATAATTATATTGACGCTAAAGTTATGAGTGGTGTTATTGAAAAGTTTTGGGGACAGACAAAATATGCCCCTGTAATGCAGGATGTTTTTAATAAATACTGCATCGAGGACCCATCACCACTACCTACTTTTATAATATTTCTAACTGATGGGAACAACTCAGATAAAAATAATACTAAGAAAATTTTAAAAGAATCATCTGCCCATAATATTTTCTGGGAATTTGTTGGAATTGGAGACGAAAAATTTGAATTCTTGCAAAGATTAGATAGCCTTAGCGGGAGAACAATCGATAATGCTAATTTCTTTGATGTCAAAGACATTGCGTCCCTAAGTGACGAACATTTATATGACAAACTCCTCTATGAATACCCCCAATGGGAAGCAGAGGCCAAAAGAGTGGGTATTTTAAGATAAGTCAGGAATACGGGAAACAATACATGAACAATTCCTAGCAATATAACAGAAATTATCAAAAGACTTAGAACATCAAAGGGACGACATCTAAAATAATGTCGTCCCTTTTGTAACACACGGCAATTTAGTCCTTATTTTTTTCTTGCAGATCTAACTCAAGCGACTTCTGCAACATATTATTAGCAAGGTGCTTTTGACCTAAAGCCTCATAAGCTTTACTTATGTTATAAAAATAAAGTGATTTCGTTTTATCAAATTCGATAGCTTTTTGGAAATCAGAAAGTGCTCTCTCATAATTTCCACTTAAATAATAGACATACCCCCTACTATGATAGGCATCGGCATAATCATTTTTTAACTCTATAGATTTGTTACAATCAATTAATGCTTTATCAAGATCCTGCAATTTGGCATAGGCATAACCTCTTTTATTATAGGTAGACGCCAAATATGGAAAGGTAGGATCTATATCAATGACAGTATTTAAATCCTGAATAGCTTCTGCATATTTTTCAGCCTTAATATAAGCCGAAGCCCTGTTATTATAGGGATAGGAGAATTGGGGGGCTAAAGTACAAGCGTTTGTATAATCCGATATCGCCTTCTCATACTGACCGAGTTCATTATAGACCCAACCCCTACCATTATAGGCCTCAGAGAAGTTCGGATTTATCTCTAGTGCTTTGGTATAATCATTGATAGCTTCACGATGATTGCCAATGTTTTCAAAGGCCATGCCTCTTTGTAAATAAGCATTAGCATCATTTTGATTTAAATCTATAGCTAAAAAATAATTTATAATGTTACCATCAAATTGTCCTGGCTTCATTTTAAGCAGAGTATCAATAGTATGATTACTCATGCTTCCGTAAATATTTATCCTTGGCAACTGGTATAGGTTATCTTTTGAGGATGAAATGTCAGTATGAACTGTGACAGCCGACTTATAGCCAGCCTTTCTAACTAATTCGATAACATCATCGTTATAATCACCATAGGGGTAACAGAAATCAGTTACTTTTTTATTCAACATTTCCTCTAGCTTTTGTTTTGATCCCTCAACCTGCTTTTGTAACAATGAACTGTCCAGCTTTGATAAATATGGGTGAGTTTCAGAATGACTTCCTACTTCAACCCCCTCATTCATCAGTTTTCTCAACTGCGTCCATGTCATATGGTTGGGTGTATCCACCATATCCGTAATGATAAAAACAGTAGCGGTATAATTGTATTTCTTCAATATTGGGTAAGCCTTTTCATAAAATGAGACATAACCATCATCAAAGGTTAGCGCAACAAGCTTATCCCCTTCTTCTCGTTTAAAGTTACTGTCCAGTAGTTGTGATACCGTAACAGACTTATACCCCTCTTTATTTAAATGATCTATTAGCCGCTCAAAATCCTGTTCCGGAACATAAAGACCATGGGGTCCCTGGCCAATTTCATGCAACAAAAAGATATGTGTGTTACCATTGACGGTAGTAGAAACTTGATCCTTTGACTGAGCAGAAAGAGGTTGGATAAATAATAAGATCAAAAAAAGCATTAGTGTGGTGACTCTCAAAAAAGAAGCACTTCCTTATCAATTTACTATCTTTAATAATTTTTATATGAAGCTCCAAAATTCCTCTATTTTCTAACCTTTTTTACAAAACTTGCTATGCTAAAAAGGAATCAGAATGATACCTGAAGAAATTAAAAGAAAACAAACATTGGGGGATATATGCTAAATCATATGAAAAATATAACATTTTTTGGTATGCTGGTTGTATTGGGGTTATTTTTATTTGCCGTTCCTGCTTTAGCTAATGATATTGTTATTCCAGTGGGAGAAGAAAATAGTATAGTTAATGACCGGCCATATCTAATGGATGTTCCATCTTTCCTAATGAATGGCAGAATATATGTTTCCTCCCGTTCCTTAGGAGACTATCTACAAGCAGACGTGAAATGGCTAGATAAAGTAGACTATCAGAGTATTACCTTTACTAAAAATGACCATCATGTTGTTTTTTTACTAAATGAAAATAACTATTTAGTTAAACATAAGGAGTTTTATTCTAACTTAGAAAAAATGGACACCTGCCCATTATTAATTGGCGAGAAATCATATATTCCGGCTAAATTTCTATTAGAAAATTTAGGCTACAAGGTAACTCATAATACAGTTGACAATTCTGTCAGGGCAATATTCACGGGTGAGTTTTCCAAGGAAGGGTTCACTATTCCATTAGAAACATCAATTCAAAGCGTAAAAGCATATCCGGCTGACATTCTACTAGAATTAGTCATTGAAAATAATGGTGATTTAAATAAACAGTTAACGGATGTTGCATATATTCTAGATTCAAAATCAATTGATCCACTTCCTATCATCAACCAGATTCAAACTGATTTTATGAAGGGAGATTTAAATACTGCCTCGAAGATTGAAAATAAGGTCTCTTTACACTTGCTGTCAAATGATACTATCTTATTAAGAATATGGAGATGATAATTGTATCGACTTCTATTAAGTAGGTTGCTATTTAGGTGGAGTAAATCTGAATTATCCTTAACAATCAGTTAATATTTATGGAGGTGTTGGGACTTCCATGAATGATCATAGGCTTGGTTTATTTTGCTTGGGATTTGGTATAAGCAAATGAGAGTTATTAAGAGGCTCTATTATGATGTTAGCCATACCCCATTAAATTGACTGAACATCTTCCAATTCATGACATTAAAGAACGACATCATTAGGTGGTCATCCCTTTTGGTTATCAATAAATATCGTAAAAAATGAGGAGGTATACTATGTTTATAAATCATGTCAATAATATTGAGAAAATTACCATGAATGCTCCTGGAGTAAACGGAGCCACTAAACAAACTTTAATCGGTCCGGCTCAAGGTTGGGAGGGCTGGGTGATGCGCCAGTTTTCTTTGGCCGGTGGTGGACATACGCCACGTCACTCACATCCCTGGCCTCATATTAATTATGTACTAAGTGGAAAGGGTGTCTTATTCTTAGGGGGGCAAGAACATACATTAGAGCCTGGTTCTGTTGCTTATGTTCCTGGTGACGTAGAGCATCAGTTTATGAACAAAGAAGAACAAGAACTTTCGTTTATTTGCATTGTGCCTGAGGAAGGCGATAAATAAAAGAGGTCGAATAAAGGTATTTATTACTGAACTAATAAAAACAGAGTTAATTATTACACTGTAAAAGGTGTGCTGATAACACGGAATCACTGGATAAGTTAGAAGAACGAGGTATTGAAAAAATACTTACGAAGGTACTTTAACTAGGAGTTATTCGTGTTTTAGACATAGAAAATGCTTCCTTATATAGACAGTTTTTTTATTTCATCAGTCCTTCCCTAAGGGGTGGAGCTTTTGTTTTAGTACGTTAAGTTTAGAATTGACCTTCTCGGACAATATCAGTCCACTTATTTAATCGATACTGGTTGGTCACTTCCTTAGTATTCAACTCTAAACCTCCTTTGAAGTTTTTCGAGTTCACTCGAAAAACTCTACAAACTCTAATTTAGAGAATTGTCCCACTGAATTAGGGAAATTTCCATACACTGACTTATTGGACGTTTACTTTATGTTTTATAGGGGATTGTAGTAGCAAGCATTATCATGGGTGTGGTTAAGAAGGTAGCAAGAAAATAAGCATGACAAAATTTCTAACATTATTACAGAAATTATCAACAGACTCGTGACATTTAAGGGACGACATCATAGATTGTCGTCTCTTTTTGTATATAAAAAAGACCTGTGAGGATTTTAAGCCCCACAGGTCTTAAGAATATGCAATTACTCCTCATCGTTAGTTTTACCATTATGACCTGCCCCCAGGTTTTGTACCACAGGGAATGTTAGTCACGAAACTTGTTCACAGGTTTTTGTAGCCAGATATGTAGCATATTCTACTGGTGTTTTGTTGCTCAGTCCGCTATGTGGACGAACTGTATTGTATTCATGACGCCACTCTTCAATAATTCGACGAGCCTCACTTACACCTCTGAACCAGTGTTCATTAAGGCATTCATCTCGGAGTTTTCCATTAAAGCTTTCTACATGGCTATTTTGCATTGGTTTACCGGGGTCTATAAACAATTGGATAACTCTATGTTCATAGGCCCATTGATTCAAGGTTAGTCCTGCAAATTCAGGTCCGTTATCAGAGAGGATTTCTTTGGGATAACCTCTGTAAATAGCAATTCTATCTAATACTCTTGTCACACGCTGTCCTGTTATTGAAGTATCCACTTCGCAGGCCAGACACTCTCGAGTTGCTTCATCAATCACTACAAAAACTCTAAATCGCTGCCCAGTTGCCGTCGAATCACTAACAAAATCCATAGACCACCTTACATTCGGTTGAGGCGTAACTGTGTGGGGGCGGCCCCTTCCAGAGAGAACACGTTTTCTTTTGCGGCGACGAACAGCGAGGCCAGCAAGCCGGTATAGCCTATATACTTTCTTGTGGTTAACTTTCTGTCCTTCACGCTGAAGTAAGGCATGAATTCGTCTATATCCAAAGCGACGCCACTTAAAGGCAAGTTCAGATATTCTCGTTTTCAAGGCCTCGTTCTCTTCTGATGCAGAAGGAACATATCTATGACTGGAGCGTCCGATACCAACAAGCCTGCACGCTCTACGTTCACTCATACCAAAAGTATCTTGGAGTTCTTTAACAAGCTTTCGCTTGCGAGCAGGCTTTACTTGTTTTTTTCAATAACCCACTTTAGAGCCTGGTTGTCGAGGGTTAGTTCACCTACGAGTAGCTTAAGCCTGCGGTTTTCTTCCTCTAGCTGCTTGAGTTTCTTCGCATCACTTGCGTCCATTCCGCCATATTTAGATTTCCAGCGATAAAAGGTTTGTTCGCTAATGCCATGTTGCCGAAGAATGTCAGCGACCGGCATCCCATTCTCATGGGAGTTAAGTATTCCAATAATCTGCTCCTCGGTGAAACGTTTTCTCATAACTGTCCCCTCCTGACTTAGTTATACTACATCAGGACTAACATTTCCTTTGGATCAGTTTTCGGGGAGCAGGTCAATTATAGTAAACTATATAATCCTTTATTAAAACTTTATCTCCATTTCTCGCGATTATAGTTACCCCATTACCAATTCCCTTTTCTTTTTGGGCAGCCTCTACATCTGTATCTGTAACAAGTTTTACAGTAATACTAAATCTATTATTTTCAGGTTTGATTGGTCGCATATTATTTAATGGACTTTGTACACTTATATACTCCGTATTCTCACATGTTCCACTAACTACAAAGGAGGCTTGGTCGGTTACATTTGGAATATCCTGGTCTAATGTTATTACCGGTTTTTTGTACTCGGTTTCTTCTTTTGTATTGGTTCCATAAGCCTCCCAATAATCCTCAGACTCACGCTCTTCTATTGAATAATAACCTGCTCCTCCTTGAGAATCCTTGGTCTGTGGTTTATCCTTTTTTGTAGTATCTTTCTTATCTCTTATGTCTTCTTCTTTAACATCTACAGCATTTTGCTTATCTTTTGTGGTTTCTTGCTTAACATCTGCAGCATCGTCCTTTTCTTTTACAGGAATGTAGGTAATCAGGACTGTTTGGGATAGGCTATCCCACTTTACATCACACCCAAACTGCTCCATTACGATTCTTATGGGCAGGTATAATCTCCCATTTTTACTTTGGGAGATAGATTCATTATCTATTTTCATTCCGTTTTTTAAAATATATGATTTACCATTGGGAATCTCTATATAAATTCCATTCTTTTCCGCAATTGCAACTTCTATTTGGTTTAACCAATCCACCTTTGCACCAAATTTTTCAAGAGTGGCCTTAAAAGGTACTTGAATGCAGTTGTTCTCGTCTAAGAAAGGATATCCTGTTATTTCACTAAAATCTACATTTTCTCCATTAATTGAAACTTGTATTTTATCCTGCACCTCTGCCGCCGAAACCGCCGGAATCAGGCCTATTAAAATTACAGCAAAAATAAACACCAGACTTTTTCTAACCACTCCATCATCCTCCTTAATAAAATTCTAATTAGTAAATTTATACAATATACTAGTTCTTCATTAGTATCTATATTCCTTTTATTATTTCTAGTTGATTTATATTTTGATTTATGTAAATTACTACTTGTTCTGCAGTAAAACAATTCACTTTTTAGAGGCACGTCAAGAATATGGTTAAGTAATGATGAAAAGACAATGCGCGATTGGGGTTCATACTAAAATCGATGACCAGGGTAATCCCCGGGCAACAGTAACATTCAAGTTCATCTTTGCCAGGGATGTTATGAAAACCGACAAGCGTGTGGATAACAACCTTGGCCAACTAGTATTTGCCGAGGTGATTTACTAGTTTAGAAAGTGACCTTCTCCCCAAAAACTAGTCCACCAAAAATGTTAGTTTTATGGCAAAATAAGTTAAAGGGGAGAAGAAGATGAAGAAATCAAAATTTACCGAAGAACAAATTGCTTTTGCTTTGAAACAAGCCGAACTGGGTACACCCGTAGCAGAAGTAATTCGAAAAATGGGGATCACTTCAGAGGGGCCTGGCTCTTGCCTCTTTTATTACCTTTGGAGCACACCGCAGCATCAATCATCACCATCTTTTCTCATATCTGTTGGTCGATACATAAACGCCAATTACTGATTTTATCAACTATTCTGTTTCCCTCAAACGCTCAACAATGGATTGTCTGGAAACAGTGCGGTACACCATCAGCGGCACGGCAATACCGAGTACGGTAAAAATCGGCGCGATAGATAGGATAGGTAAAACCGTAAACCGATACGTAAAGAACCAGAATATGCTGGCCAGTACATTGGATAGCAACGGACCAGCCGCGATGCTAAGCAAAAGTGATACAGTCACTGCCCCCAGAGCGTAATACAACCCCTCCCAAGTCAGCATGGTTTTCAACTGGTTACCTGTCATTCCGATGGACTGGAGCATCGCAAACTCACGGCGGCGTGTCAGAATGCCCGTCAAAATCGCGTTGAGAAAATTGAGCACGCCTACAAGCCCGACGATAAAGCTCAGCACGCCTCCCAGTATCAAGAACATATTGCGGAAAGAGTCGAACTCCGCAGCATAAGTTGATTTGCTCTCATAGTCGAACTGCAGCATCTGTTCATTCGTCAAATCAGATAGGAAAGTTTCCATATCGGCAGTACCCTCGTCACTGACATCGCAAGCATAATACATGATGTTGCTGGTGCCGCTGTCCTGAATAAATGTCTGGTCATTCATGACAAACTCATCAGCTCCGTAATAACGATAGCTGAGGGAATGCGGCACCGTAATCAAGGCTGCCACTTCATAGTCAATATCCCGATAAGTTTTTGCCCTGTACCGGAAAGGCCGATCATCCAGCATATTCCCGGGATCAAGAATTTTGCCTGTCTCCGGATCATAGTACTCGTACTCTTCCACATAGCGGAGCGTGACGGTATCACCAATCTTCGCCCAGTTAGAATCCATCTGGGGATTGCCGTAGTCATCATCGGAATAGACCGCCGCGACATAGCGTCCACCCGATTCATGGAGTTTCGATAAATCGCCCTCCAGCACCTGGAGCTTGCCCAGGGCGTAGCGTTCCATACCGAAAAGCTGTACCTGGTCGGCCAACAATCCCGCCTCATTTTTTTGGGCAACGGCAACTGAATTGTCCAAGGTTTCCTGATCATTCCACGCCCCATACATGGCGCGGTAATAGTCCTCGGTGACAAATTCCTCCACCGGACTGCTTTTGCCGTATACACGCCCTCCGGCTTCAATACCAGGATTAGCCTCTAATTCAGTAATGATTTCCTCGGGCAAGGCTCGTTCCGCAGACCACATATTTCCTACCTGAAAGTAGCCCGCATCCGCTACTATAAAATCCGCAGCCATTTTGGATAAATATTTATCCATATCAAAGCCATTTATAAAGGTGACTGTCATATTGAGCAGCAGCACAGCCAGGGACAGCGACGCTACTGTTATTGCCGTCTTGCTGCGATTGCGCCCTAGGTTCGCCCATGCCATTCTGGGCAGCGACGCGCCTGACTGCGCCTTGCGTATCGTTTTCTTATTCGCCATTTCCTCAGTGTAGAGCACAGCCTCCACCGGGGATACTCTTGCCGCCATCCGGCCCGGCCTGCGGCAGGAAATTACCACCGTAACTAAAGCAAAAAGCGCGGAACCAATGAAAATCAGCGGACTTGCCGATACCGTGTCCTGTACGACGCCGTTGAGTCGGGATAAAACCACCGGAGTCAGCCGAGTCCCCACGCCATAGCCAACCAGCAATCCAAGGGGGATTCCAATCAAGGACAGCAAAAGTGCCTGCTGCCTGATGATGCGCTTAATCTGCCTACCGGTGGTACCGATGGTTTTCAGTAGACCATAGAAACGGATATCATTTGAAACGGAGATTTGAAATACGTTATAGATAATCAAATAGCCCGTGAAGATAATAATCAGCAGAAGACCCGCGATTGCGACAACGGTAATGGGATCTATATTATCGGCAAGCTGAGAGCCGGTGTACCCCCAGTTCACACCCGTCGGGATATAATTGTCCCCCGCCGAGCTGTTTTCCGTCTGATAGCCGTGATTTGCAAGAATTTTGCTCAAGTCCTGTTTTATGTGCAATGAGCTGCCCAGCATGACGTCCAGATTCCATGATCCTGTCATGCCGTCATTGCCGATACCGCTTCCTATTCCGACCTGATCATAGATGGCTTGCGCGCGGCTGTGGGGAATAAGGACATGGTTGGCAACAATCGCCTCGTCATATTCCCACCAGCCGCTCAGGACAAAGGTTTCTGTTACCTCCGTGCCATCCACGTCAAAGGTCATGGTAAACTCATTTCCCAATACCGGCTCAACACCCAGCAGTTCCAGAACCCGCGTGTCGGTAGCGGCTTCTTTGCTGTCCTCAGTAGGCAGCCGGCCTTCTACCGGATCGCAGTACATCCAATGCGCCTGGTTTATGTCGCTGTATCCAATTTCCACATGGGATTTGAGGAAAGGCGCGTTTTCCGGCATACCCACAAAACGGCGCAACCCATACTGTTCAATGAGCGGATCGTTTTTTATTTCCTCGAACTGCTTCAAAGTCAGATATTTGAATCCGCCGTGGCTCCAGCCTCCGACTTGCCGGAAGTTGGCCTGCTGAAAGGAATCGTTGATAGACAGCGCCACTGTGAACAGGGACGTAAACAGTACGGCGGTCAGGGCAATGGCAAGAATAGCAATCAGATTTCTTGATCTTGCCGCTCTCATGCTTTTCACACTCAGACCGCGAATACATTTTCTGTTTGCTACATTCATGCTCCGCACCTCCTTATCGAGCGACGATCAGACCGTCTTCAATACGAACGATGCGGTCGGCCAGTTGGGCAATTTCTTCGTTATGGGTAATCATCACAATGGTTTGGGAAAATTTCTGACTCGTAACCTTTAAAAGGCCCAATACATCCTGACTGGTTTTGGAATCCAAATTGCCGGTCGGCTCATCCGCAAGGACAATGGCGGGCTTGGCAGCCAAAGCGCGTGCAATAGCGACCCGCTGCTGTTGTCCGCCGGAAAGGTTGTTGGGCAGGTTTTGCAGCTTGGACTGAAGGCCCAGTGTTTCGATAATGCTGTCCACATAGGCGCAGTCCGGTCTGTTGCCGTCCAATTGGATGGGCAGCACAATATTCTCATAAACATTGAGTACCGGGACCAGATTGTAATTCTGGAACACAAAACCAATCTTGCGGCGGCGGAAGATGGTCAGCTCTTCATCCTTCAGGGAGAAGATGTCCTTGCCGTCGACCGTAACCATACCACCGGTGGGGCGATCCAGTCCACCCAGCATGTGCAGCAGCGTGCTCTTACCGCTGCCTGATGTGCCGACGATTGCCATAAATTCTCCTGTTTCCACCTGCAAATTGACCCCGGCCAGCGCGTGAACAGTGTTTTCACCGGTGCCGTAAATTTTTTTCAAATCATGTGTCTTTAAAATGGACATGATAGGTACCTCCGTCTGTATGGTTCGTTACAATACAGACTTTATCATACGTTTCTTTCCAGAATCTTTCCGGCGGACAAGCAATTCTAACAGTATTGTAAGAATTCAAGCTTGTCGGGGCAAAAACATGGAAAATACAGCACCGCCGCCCAAAGACGATGCCACTTTAATATATCCGCTCTGCCCAGCTAGAATCTGGCGAGTCAGATATAAACCAATCCCCACGCCATCCTGTTTGCTGACAGATTGGGAGCGGTAAAAGCGAGAAAACACCTTTGCCTGCTCAGCCTCCGATATCCCGATTCCCGTATCTACTACATCAATGCGGCAAAACAGATCGTATTCCTCGACTGAAAGTTTTATGCTACCGCCAACGGGCGTGTATTTGACAGCGTTATCCAGCAGATTGCAGAGGGCTTCTGTGGTCCATTTATAGTCAAATACCGCACGGGCATCCGTGGCATTCATGGTCAGCCTAATCTCTTTTTGCGCAGCTTTGGGCGTAAACTGATCCGCCGCTTCCTCCAGCATAGGGGCAATGGCATTTGAAACCGGATGAAGGGTAAAAACACCTATTTCCAGTCGTGATAGCTTCACTAAAGATGCAATCAAAAAGCTCAACTTTTCCGCCTGCCCCCTCAGCGCCACTACACAAGTCATGCTCTCTTCCGGCAGATTCTGCTCTTCCAACAGCTGCGCATAGAGCAGAATATTAGCAACCGGCGTTTTTGTCTGGTGAGATATATCCGCTAACAGCTCCTTGATTTTTTCTTTCTCAGTCGTTAAGTTGCGTGCAGATACCGCGGAGGCGGTTAAATACCGGCTTAATCTGCTTTCCACCGCCGAAAGTAGGCTTTCGTTAAAGGCGTTTTCTATAAAGCTTCCATCCATCGCGCGATCCAACATTTGGTTAAGTGTTCTTATAATTTTTTGGGTTTTACGGTGCTCTAACAGCACGATTGCCAAGCAAAGAAGAATGGCTGTCAACGCAATGACAAACAGGACAAGATTCCATTCATTCATCCTGCTTCACCACCCATACATAGCCCAAACCGTAGACGGTTTTGATATACTTGGCCGCACCCAGCTTGTCCCGTAGCCGTTTAACCGTGACGGAAAGCGCATTTTCGTCCACATATTCCGCTCCGTCTGTCCAGACACGATCCAGAAGAGTTGCCCGGTTTAAGGTTACTCCTTGGTTTTCCACCAGCAGCCGAAGGAGCTTCTGCTCCGTTTTGCTTAGCTCTACCGGAGTATCCGCCTTGTAGAACTCCATATACTCAAAATCAAACCGATAGCTGTCAATGACAAACGACTTGGACACACGGGCCAGTTCACGGCGCAGCTGGGTCTTTACTCTCGCACGAAGAATCGCCAGACTAAAGGGTTTTGTGATATAGTCGTCCGCACCGTGCTCCAATCCCATAACCACATCCATCTCGGTATCATTGGCGGTTAAAAGAATCACCGGAACAGGTTTTCTCCCTGTTTTAATTTCGTGAAGCAGTTCCAACCCGCTGCCATCAGGAAGATTGATATCGAGCAAAACCAATTCCGCCGCACCACCAGTAAGCTGTTCACGGGCAGATTTTAAATCAAAACACGGCATAACCTGAATATCCTGATCTTTTAAAGCAAGGCACAAACCTTGGTTCAGGTTGCGGTCATCTTCGACAACCAATACTTGTTTCATCACTTACCCCTTTCGCCTTTAATCTAATCGCACAGGTTTAATTGGCAGCAGCAGACCAGCCTTGAACGCTACTTCAGTCAAATCCTTGTCGACAATTTTTTATGCATAGTTGCATTTTGCTAGATGTCTCTAAAATAGGATTATAGCTTACGAATTCTTCAACCACTCCATAAACTCTGGCAAGCAGTTCTCCCCATTATTACATCTTACTTCTACACTCTGGCCTTTTCACTCCATGCATAAAAAGCGAACCTCAGTAAAGGTCTTGCAGTCAATCACCTCAAAGCTCATAGGCTGGGGCTGAAACTGAAAGGTGTTTAGTCTGTCACTACCTCGGGAGTATGCTACGTCAGATCATACCGGCAAATCAAATGACTATTCGGAATTTGGCAGAGAAGATAGCTTCCACCACTACTACTCACTAGGCAATTTTCATAAATTTCCCACCAAAATTTGATAATTTACCATAATATTTTAATCTTGTTTTAATATTGCAGTGATACAATCTAGACAATCCTCTTTTTAATATAGATTCCCTCTTCTTGTTGCACCGCATTATTAGCGGTGTTTTTTCTTTTTGCTTCTGTCTAGGATCACTAGGGAATGATGTAATTACCCTTATTTATCTTACTTTCTAAAGGATTTATCAATCTAATTCTAGAAGATGAACTAAAATGTGACAAAGGAGATTCTGTACGTGAAACTGCCCGACTTTAAACTGGAACGATATTTTGCTAAGTATGAATTTAACTCCCCCTACCTGCTTTGTTGCTCGGATTGTGAATCTTTCACCGTCAAAGAGATCCTAGAGTTGGCTGATGCCTCTGCCGCCGACGCTTTAGAAAAACTCTGGCTGGGTTACACCGAATCCCAAGGTCATCCTGAATTACGGGGGACTATCGCTAATTTATACCGAGAAGCCTCAGAGAAAAATGTTCTTGTTTGCTCTGGTGCCGAAGAGGCTATTTTCATTTTCATGAACATTGCCCTAAATAAGGGAGATCATATCATTGTCCAGTACCCTTGCTATCAATCTCTCTTTGAAATTGCCCGTTCTATTGGTTGCGAAATTACTCAGTGGGAAATGAAGGAAGAAAATAACTGGCAACCAGACTTAGACATTTTGAAAAACAACATCAAAGCTAACACAAAGGCAATCATTATTAATTCACCTCATAACCCCACTGGCTATTTAATGAGCCAAGACATGTTACAGAAAATTATCGATTTAGCCAGGCAGAAAAACATTCTCCTCTTCTCCGATGAGGTTTACCGAGGCTTGGAATATAATGTAACAGATCAATTGGCAGCAGCCTGTGATATTTATGAAAACGCAGTTTCCCTGGGAGTTATGTCCAAAACCTATGGTCTAGCCGGTTTAAGGATTGGTTGGATTGTCACTCGCAATCAGGAAATCTATCAAAAAATGGCTTCCTTTAAGGACTATACATCCATTTGCAACAGTGCTCCCAGTGAATTGCTAGCCATCCTGGCCTTAAGGAACCATCAAAAACTAGCACTTCGCAACTTGAAGATTATTGAAAACAACCTACAGCTTCTTGACCAATTTTTTACTAAATATAAGCATTTGTTCAACTGGCAAAAACCAAAAGCTGGTCCCATTGCTTTCCCAAGTATCAAAGGAGATAGAAACGTGGCAGACTTTTGTCATGATCTGGTAACTAGCAAAGGCGTACTTTTACTACCCGGAAATTATTACGATTTTGGCCAACGTAATTTTCGAATTGGCTTTGGTAGAAGAAACCTGCCTCAGTGCCTAGCCGGACTGGAGCAGTATGTCTCTGAGGAGGTTTCCCATGGCTCTGATTAAACTGACTGATGCGGTATTCGTATTGAAAGCCCCCACCAATATTGGGGTGATTAAAGCTGCTGATGGTTCGGCAGTGGTAATAGACACCGGAATTGATGAGTCTGTTGCCCGCAAACTGCTCCGGGAACTGGAGCATGAGGGTCTTCAGATAAAAGCCATCATCAATACCCATGCCCATGCTGATCATATTGGTGGCAACTCCTTCATCGTATCTCGTACCGGGGCTGTTATTTATGCCTCGGAGGCAGAAACTGCCCTTCTTGAGAATCCACTGTTGGAACCCTCTATGCTCATCGGAGGAGCTTACCCCTGGAAAGAGATGCGCAATAAATTTTTGCTGGCCAAACCCAGTACGGTAAGTGAAAAGTTAACGGACGGTACGGTAACAATCAATAACATTCCCTTGGAAATTATCCCCCTAGCCGGTCACAGCCTGGGGCATATTGGTGTGTTGTATGACGGTGTGCTTTTTACCGGCGACGCTTACATTAGTGCCCTTGCTTTAGAGAAATACAGTATTCCCTATAACGTTGATATTCCAACCTATCTGTCCAGTCTGGAAAAACTGGACAGCATACAATGTCAATGGTTTGTTCCTTCCCACGGTGACCCGGCTCAGGATATTTCCCGTGATCTCGAAAACAACCGTACCACCGTGCTAAAGCAAATTCAGTTACTGGAAGATTGGCTGCACGAACCCCAAACAGCGGAAGAACTACTGGTAAAGTTGTGCTCTCATCTAGATACTTCTGCCGCTAACCCCAGCCTATTCTTTTTATATCGTACAGCGGTGTTAGCCTATCTGAGTTACTTATATGAAACTAACCGCGTCAAAACGACCCTGCAAGATAATCGTTTGCTTTGGTTAAAGTAGCTTTTCATTTTTGTTGCTTCATGTTACCATAGGCTAAAATAATTCTCAGGAGTGATGTACCAGTGCAACGGGAGCGCCCCAGTCTATCGAAATCTTTACGGGTCACGGGAATATTATTTATTATCATTAGTTTCTTCGTGGATCGAACTGTTGAATTTGGCCTGCTGGGGATTGGCTTTTTTGTGCTAGGAACCATGCAGTTTAAATGGCCTAGAAAATAATTCAGTTAGGAGGTATCCCATGGGTGGCGGACCTAATTTAAACTATCACCGTTCTGATTCTCCCCCGGACTGTTATGAAGAAATCTGTTATGGATCTCGTGGTAAAGCCTGTTTGCGCTATGGCTGTACCCCGTCCTGTGTAGCTTGTGCTTATTCTCGGCCCAAAAACATACCTGCCTGCTTTGAGAGCTTACCTGGTTTTCCAGATGATTGTGTATCGCCCCATTTTGTTGCGGCCTGTAAGAAGTTTTGCAAATATGCGCAAATTACTTAATCAATTAGGAAAACTTGGCTTGTGACATAGGCAGAAGCCTTAGTTTTTCTTATACTTTCATCAATAGAAATTTTATTCTTTATGAAAGTGTCAAAAAGCATTTTTAATGTGACGAAGCTCTTTTTTCTCCCCGTTAGGATTAAACTCTACGGCTATCACGTCAAATCTGCAAGGACTGTCGGCAAGCTTAGGACGGACCAGCAAATATTGCTGAGCTAACATCCTAAGCTTATATTGTTTCCTCTGGGTTATACTCTCTTCTGGCAGACCGTGGCTATTGCCAGCCCGGGAGCGTACCTCCACAAAGACCAGCGTACCACCTTCGTCCTTGGCTATAATATCTAATTCCCCGATGCGGCAACGGTAATTCCTTTCCAGGATCCGCCAGCCTAAACCATAAAGATATCTTGCTGCCTCTTCTTCCCCTCTGCTGCCCAAGCCCTTTCTGTAGAAAGTCACCTCAAAGACCCCTTTGTTTTTTTACCATTGGGTTTCTTTCATTGCCTTCACTTTTCCTTTGAACTTTTCCCGTAACCTTAGAAAAACAGAAAAAAATCTCCCGTCACCTGACAACGGGAGATTTTCGTTACTGCTTATTTCAAGAAAAAGGAGATGGCTGCACTGTTGGCCACTTCCGAGAGAGGGTTGGGGTAAATGCCCAAGAAAATGGTAGCCACCATGGTAATAATTAAAGTAATGTTGGCTGCACTGCCCATTTCAATAGGAGCCGGATCTTTGGGATCATCCCGAAACATCACCAAAACTACCCGGAGGTAATAATAAACCGAGATCATACTCATAATCAGCCCCAGATAAACCAACCACAGATACCCGGATACGACCGTACTGAATAGATAGAACTTACCCACAAAACCCGCCAGAGGTGGAATACCCGCCATGGAAAGTAGACAAATCAGCATAACTGCCGCTGCCAAAGGGGCTCTTTGCACCAAGCCAGCGTAGTCGGCAATTTCGTCACTCTTGATTTTGTTGTAGACCACTGCCACCACCGTAAAGGCTCCCACCGTGGCAAAAACATAGAGGAAGGAATAAAACATAACGGCTTTAATTCCTGCCGGGCTGGCCGTCACCAGCCCCACCAGAAGATACCCGGCCTGGGCAATACTGGAATACGCCAGCAGTCTCTTGATATTGGTCTGGGGAATAGCCACCAGGTTGCCAATAATCATACTAAGAGCTGCCAGGACTGCCACCAGTATATCCCATTGCTGATGAACGCCGGCGAGGCCGGCCACAAATAATCTTAGTAACGCGGCAAAGGAGACCGCCTTGGAACCTACTGCCAGGAAGGCCGTGACCGGGGTCGGTGCTCCTTCATAAACATCCGGTGACCACATATGGAAAGGCACCGCAGACACCTTAAAGCCTAACCCGGCTACCAGCATCACCATTCCTGCGATGAGTAAGGGGCTGGCCTGCCCTTGCAAAGTAGCATGAGCAACCTCTAGGATAACAATCGTTCCGGTGGCTGCATAGATCAAACTGAAACCATACAAAATCACGGCGGAAGATAAGCCTGCTTGCAGAAGATATTTAATACCCGCCTCCAGAGATTTGCCATCCTGAGAGCGAAAGGCTACCAAGATGATAAAGGAGATCGTCATTAACTCTATGCCCAGATACAGGGAAATAAAGTCCCCCGCCGAGGCAATCACCATCATCCCCAGCGTGGCAAAAACAATGGTGGAATAGTATTCAAAGTGATTCCCCAAATGCTCATTTACATAACGCAGGGAACCAAAAATAACCAGAATGGCCGTACTAAGACAAAGAATTTTAAAGAACATGGCGTAGCGGTCTACCAAGTACATGCCGTTTAACAGGACCCCTTGTTGATCCCAATTGAGCACTGTCAGACCCAACACTGCCAGCAAACCAAAGAGAGCAAAGGCACCGATACCCCGCCGGGATCGGGAGGGAACCACCAGGCCCAGCACAAAGGTAGCTAAACCTAGGATAAACATACTCAGTTCAGTGGTTAAAAGCGAGAAATCAAAATGCATCTATCTCCCCCCTATCTGCAGGGTTTCCTGAATATGGGCCAGGATTGGTGCCACGCCGCTGTTGACCATATCAAAGAGCAAGGAAGGAAGAAGTCCACCAATCACCAGTACACCGCCTAACACTACAAGTGGTACCAGTTCTGCTCCTCGTAAATCTTTTACCTGACGGTATTCCTCCCTAGCTGGACCAAATAACGTATTGGCTCCGGCACGCAGGACATACAAAGCGGTAATGATAATCCCGGCGATGGCCAAGACGGCCAACCAACCAAAGACCCGGAAGGATTCCACAAAGATGGTAAACTCCGGTACAAAACCAATTAAACCAGGTAATCCCAGGGAAGCCATGCCTGCCATCATAAAGCCTACGGAGAGTCTTGGCGCCTGGTGCGACAGTCCTCCCAGGTCGGGAATCCATCGAGTGTGGGTTTTTTCATAGATGAACCCAATCATGGAAAAGAACAGGGCCGCCATCACGCCGTGCGCAAACATGCTGGCTACCGCACCGTTAACTCCAATCACTCCCAGGGAGGCTACCCCCAGTAAGACATAGCCCATGTGAGAGACCGAAGAATAACCTACAACATATTTCAAATCCTTTTGGGCTAGCGCCCCCATTGCTGCGTAAGCCACCCCAATCACACCCAGTACCGCAATATAAGGTGCCCAGAACTTAGCTCCCAGGGGTAATACATAAATGGCGATGCGGATTAAACCGTAGCCGCCGATCTTTTTCAGTACCCCGGCGTGAATCATTGATACCGCGGTGGGAGCACCAGCATAACCATCCGGTGACCAAGAGTGCAGCGGCCACATAGAAAGTAAGGAACCAAAGCCGATTAACATTAAGCCAAACATATAAATCTGAAAATCCTCTGGGAAGGGCACTCTGGCCAACCCCTCAAAGCTCATATTCGCTTGGCCGGTAATCAGAACCGACTGGATAAAGGTAGCAATCACGCCCACCAGCAAAAAGGCTGAACCAATGAGCAAATAGATGGTTAATTTCATCCCGGCATATTCCTTGGTCACCCGTTTGGAGCTACCCCAAATAATCACCATGATATAGATGGGAATAACCACCACTTCGTAAAACAGCAGGAAGATAAAAAGATCCTGTGCAATAAAGGTTCCCATGACACCCGCGATTAAGATGAGCAAGTAAATCATTAGTTCCTTGGCCCGGTGAGTGACATTCCATGAAGCGAATACTGCGGCAAAACCAATAAGGTTGGTCAGCAACAGCATGGGTAAACTCAGACCATCCACCGCCATGAAGTAAGTAACACCTAAGTCTTTAATCCATGGTACGGGGCCTCCAAAATCAACCCATTGTAATCCCCCCACAGATTGATCATAGCCAAAGTAAACATATAGACTTAACAGTAAGGCGGCTCCGGTTCCGATGGCTGCAATCCATTTACAAAGCTTTTCTTCTTCCTTGGGCACAAAGACAATGACCAAAGCCGCTACTATGGGGGCCAGCAGGGTTATGGTAAGGATTGGTAAACTCATGAGTGTACACCTCCCATACTACCGGCTAAGGTGGGACTACCAAAGGCCAACACTACAGTAATCACCAGCAGTGCCAGGAAAAACACCAGCGCATAGGTTTGAATTCTCCCGGTGTGGAAATAACGCAACCCCTGCCCGGACAGTTTCGTAGCACCTGCCAACCCATTCACAATATTGTCTACTACATGAATATCAAACCAGTAGAATACAGCGGCACTGGCATCCACTACCTGCCTGGTAAACCATTGGTACAGTTCATCGATATAGTATTTGTGGTAGGACAACTTATAAAGGGGCTGGTATCGCTCGGCCAGCTGCTTGGCCAACTTCTTTTCTTCATCCTGATAATATAACCGATAGGCTAAGCCAATCCCGGCTACAGCCAGGGCCACCGAGAAGAACATCAGGCCGTAATTTGGTTCCCCATGATGGGGATGTCCAAAGTGAATCCATTTACCCCAAACATTGGCCCAGGGTGTGCCGATCAAACCACCTACCGCAGCCAGCGCTGCCAACACCAATAAGGGGAAGGTCATACTCAGGGGTGATTCATGGGGATGATTCTCGGGCTTTTCCTTCCCAAAGAAAGTTAGGAAAATCATACGCCACATATAAAAAGCTGTGAGCAGAGCCGTAAAGGAGGCCAGGAAAAACAGCAGATACCCTAAAGCATGACCCTGTCTGGCATACTCCAGTGTCACCACTAATATTTCATCCTTGGACCAAAAACCGGCAAAGGGTGGAATCCCGGCAATCGCCAAGCCACCAATGACAAAGGTCCAGCCGGTGATCGGCATCTTCTTGATCAGCCCACCCATTTCCCAGACATCGGCCTTATCGTGCAAAGCATGTAACACCGAGCCGGCCCCTAAGAACATCAGGGCTTTAAAGAAGGCGTGGGTCCACAGATGGAACATGCCCGCAGAGAGACTGCCTACCCCTAAGGCCAACATCATATAACCCAATTGGGATACCGTAGAGTACGCTAAAATACGTTTAATCTCCCGCTGGGTAATAGCAATGGTTGCCGCAAAAATCGCGGTAAAAGCACCGATAAAGGCTATTACCTCTGCCGCACCGGGTACTTCTGAGAAGAGGAACAAGGTGCGACCCACCAAGTACACCCCGGCTACCACCATGGTAGCCGCGTGAATCAGGGCAGATACCGGCGTGGGGCCCTCCATGGCATCCGGCAGCCACACGTGGAGTGGGAACTGACCAGACTTACCAATGGGTCCGATAAATACCAGAATGGCAATGAGCGTTAAAAGCCCCAGGGAGATACCATATTGCTCGTAATGGGGCACTCTCTCAGCCAAGCCTGCCAAATCTAACGTGCCAAAAATAATCTGCAAAAATAGCAGGCCCAACAACATACCAAAGTCACCAATTCTCGTGGTGATAAAAGCTTTCTTCGCTGCCTCCCGGGCAGATATCTTAAAAGTGTAGAAACCAATTAACAGGAAGGAGCATAGTCCCACCAGTTCCCACAGGATAAACATTTGCAGTAAGTTGCTGGAGATTACCAAACCCAACATGGAGGCTGCAAAAAGCGACAGATAAGAGAAAAACACTGAATATTGTGGGTCTCCATGCATATAGCCGGTGGAATAGATTTGGATGAGAGTCGCCACCATGGATACCATAAACAGCATCATGGCTGATGTAGGATCAAGCATAACCCCCACATCCACAGTAAAGCCTTCCATGCCAAACCACCGGAGGGAATAAATTAGAGGTCTTTCTATAAATCCTGGATTTGTAAACACCCCATAGGCAACGGATGAGGCCAAAACAAAAGAAGAAAACATAGCTGCAATCGAAACCGCTCCGCTAAGCTTAGGCCAGGGCCTCGTGAGAAAAACAATAATAACAAAGGCTAACGCCGGCAGCAGGGGCACTAACCAGGCATGCGTTAAAGCAAAATCAACCATTCCTTACACCTTCCTTCCGGCCTGTGATTACCATTTCATCCAGTTGAAATCGTCCAAATCCACGGTGTGGCGATTGCGATAAATCGCAATGATGATGGCCAAGCCTAATCCCACTTCGGCGGCTGCCACGGTAATCACAAAAATGGCAAAAATTTGCCCAATAAAGGCCTCCGGGGTGAGAAACTTATTAATCGCCACCAGGTTTATATTAACGGCTGTCAGCATAATTTCAATCGAGATTAAGACCGCAATGGCATTTTTCCTGGAAAGAGCACCGTATAATCCAATGGCGAAGAGCGCGGCACTAAGCACCATAAAATAAGAGGGATTAAGAGCCGTTCCCATTGGCCTTCACCTCCTTCACCAACAACAGGGCACCAGTCAAGGCGACCGTTAATAAAATGGCTGCCACTTCAAAGGGAATCACAAAATCGTTCAATAAAATAGGAGCCAGGGCTTGCACCGTTTGTGCTGGAACCTCTTGTCCTGAGACAACCAACTGTGACTTGGCGGTTAGCAAGCCAATCACAATAAAGAGACCTCCCACCAACGGTGCAGCTAGCTTAAAACGCCAGTTGATGGGGTTAGAGTGTTCCATATTGGGCCTTTGTACCAGCATCACCCCAAAAACAAGCATGATACAAACCGCGCCAGCATAAACCAGTACCTGCACTGCTGCCACAAAGTCTGCATTTAAAAGCAGAAAGGTACCTGCCACTCCGATAAACATAACAATTAGCCAAAGAACACTATGCACTAAGTTTCTCAGGGTAACCACCAGCAAAGCAGAACCAAGTATCATCCCAGCCAAGAGAACAAAGGCAAGTAAACTATAAACATTGTCCATCTTTTAGGTTCCCTCCTTGTCTGCTGTTTCTGGTTTTAAGGCAGCCTCTTGTGCTGCCTTGGCGGCCTCCGCAGCAGCTTTTTCTGCTGCCGCTTTACGAATTTCTTCTTTCCTTTGCTCTACTTGTTCTGGCTTAACAAATTTGATTTTAATATCCGGACGGTTATACTGCGTTAGTTCAAAATCCTTGCTGAATTTAATGGCATCCTTTGGGCAAGCCTCCTGACAGAGACCGCAGAAAAGGCAATATTGCTGGTCAAAATCATAGCGGGTAACCACCTTTTTCTTATCCACCGCTTCTGTTTCCAGCTTAATTACTTTGTTGGGGCAGGCATTGACACACATATTACAGGCAATGCATTTATCATAGTAAAATTCCGGCTTGCCATAAAAACGGTCTGGTAGGGGCAACCGCTGCTCAGGATACTGTACAGTAACTTTCGGCTTGAAGAAGCGCTTGAGAGTTATCCCCAGTCCCTTCAACAGTCCTTTACCTTTCACTTGCATCACCATCCTAAAGAGTGGTACAGATATTTACCGATGCCAGTAACAAAAATATTGGCGATTGAAAGAGGCACCAGTACCTTCCACCCAAATTCCATTAATTGGTCTACTCTAACCCTGGGATAGGTCCAGCGGAACCACATAAACAAGAAAATCATCAAATACACTTTGAGCAAAAACCAGATCCAGGAGGGAATAAAGGTGAGGCCAAAGGGCGCCAACCAGCCTCCTAAAAACAACGTTGTGGCCATCACCGAGACCAACACCACATTGGCATATTCCGCCAGAAAGAACATAGCGAAACCCATACCACTGTATTCCGTAAAGGGTCCACAAATAATTTCCGATTCACCTTCTACCAAGTCAAAGGGGGCACGGTTCGTCTCTGCCACCGCAGCAATGAGATAAATCAAAAAGCCCAGAGGCTGTAGAAAAATAAACCAGACATTTTCCTGTGCGTGGATAATGTCACTCATATTGAGTGTGCCCGTGAGAATGATCACGCCAACGATGGATAAGATTAAAGGCATTTCATAACTGACCATTTGAGCCACCACCCGCATACTACCAATAAGGGAGTACTTGTTGTTAGAGGCCCAACCAGCCATCCAGATAATCACGGTAGATAAAGAAGCCAGGGCTAGAAAATAGTAAACACCAATATTCATATCGATGGCGACCATGCCCTTGCCAAAGGGTGCCACAGCAAACACCGCTAAGGGTGGCATAAAGATTAAAATCGGTCCCAACAAAAATAATTTTTTGTCTGCATCCTTGGGAATAATGAATTCCTTACTGATCAGCTTTCCAATATCAGCGGTGGTTTGCAATAATCCCATGGGTCCTACCCGGTTAGGACCTATCCGGCACTGCATATAGGCAGAAACCTTTCTTTCCATATATACCAGCCAGAGGGCGCTGACGAGAATATACACCAGGATGGCACCTAATTTTAAAAACATTACCAAGAAATCAGTTGCCCATTCGGACAGTCCGCCCGATCCCAGCAGGGATCTGATGCCCGCTGCCATACTGACAAACAGGTTCTCCATCTTGCCTCACTCCCAACTTATCTAGGCGTCAACTTCTCCCAGAACGATATCAATGCTCCCTAGAATGGCGATGGCATCTGCTATTTTCCAGCCTTTCAACATCTCATCCAAGTAACCTAAATTAACAAAGGAGGGACGTCGAAAATGGACCCGGTAGGGATTGGTGCTGCCATCACTCACTACATAGGTTCCCATAATTCCCTTGGAGCTTTCAATTTCAGCATAGGCCTCACCGGCTGTAGGCTTGATCACTTTGGGAACTTTTCCCTTAATAGGACCCTCCGGTAATTGATCCAAGGCATGGCGAATAATTTTAGCCGATTGTTCCATTTCTAAAAGGCGCAGGTAGTAACGGTCGAAACAATCTCCCTTGCTACCCACTGGTACTTCAAAATCAAACCGATCATATACGCTGTAGGGTCTGGCCTTCCGCAAATCATAGTTTACCCCGGAAGCCCGCAATACTGGGCCGGAAAGGCTCATTTCAATGGCTTTTTCAGCCGATATGATAGCTACATTTTTGGTTCTGGCCTGGAATATTTCATTCCCTGTAATTAAGCCGTTATATTCATCAAGGGCCGTTGGGAAGTAGTCTAAAAACTGGCGACACTTATCAATAAATCCATCCGGTATGTCATCGGCCACACCACCCACACGCATATAACTGGGGGTCAGGCGGGCACCACTAATCATTTCAAATAAGTCCATGATATCTTCCCGATCCCGGAAGGTATAAATAAATCCGGTCAATCCGCCAACATCTGCTGCATACGCTCCGGTAGCCACTAAGTGGCTGGCAATACGAGCAAGCTCCCCTACAATCACCCTGATATACTCCGCGCGTTCCGGTACTTCTACGTTCATTAATTTTTCCACAGCATGGACATAACCCCAGTTCATCAGCATCCCGGCCAGATAATCAAGGCGGTCAGTATAGGGAATAACCTGAGTGTACGTTCTAGACTCGGCAAGTTTTTCGATACCCCTGTGCAGATAGCCAGGTATTGGTACCGCCTTAACCACTGTTTCACCGTCCAGGGTTAAAAGAATTCTAAATACTCCGTGGGTACTGGGGTGCTGCGGTCCCAGGTTTAATAAAAATTCTTCCGTCTTCAAAGTCAAGCTTTCTCACCTCTTTCCTGGCTATGACTCCCTACCGCCTTCCCACTGATAATCCTTACGCAGGGGATGTCCTTCCCACTGGTCATCCAGCAATATTCTTCTTAAATCCGGATGTCCCTCAAAGGTAATGCCCAAGAGATCATAGACCTCTCGTTCCTGCCAGATAGCACCACCCCAAATAGGTACCATGGAGGGTACCACTGGGTTATGCCGGTCTAGCCTGGTTTTAATGTGCAGCATATGCGGCTGTTCAACAATACTAACGTTATAAACAACCTCGAAGTAATCTCGATAATCCACACCGGTTACATTGGTAAGGTAGTTAAAGTGATATTTTTCTTTGATCTCCCGCATGAAAGCCACTAATTGATCTACCGTTACGGTAATACTCCCAGACCCGGATTCGGCAACCTCGATACCTGGGTACCGCGTCTTTAATTCCTCAATAATCTCCTCAAGGGGTTTGGGGTTCATTAATTTTTCACCACCTCAGGATTAATAATCTTCTCTTTTAGTTTCATGAAAGCATGAATCACTGCATCTGGCCGTGGTGGACAACCGGGCAAATAGACATCCACCGGAATAATTTTATCTACCCCGGGAACTACACTATAGGAATCCACAAAGGGCCCACCGGAAATAGCGCAACTGCCCATGGCAATGACGTATTTCGGTTCGGCCATCTGTTCGTAAAGTCGTACCACAAAGGGGGCTGCTTTTTTAGTTACCGTCCCACAAACCAGCATCACATCCGCTTGTCGTGGAGAGGCCCGCATAACCTCATAACCGAATCTGGACATATCAAATCTGGCCATATTGGCTGCCATGAGTCCCTCAATAGCGCAGCAGGCTAACCCGAAGCCCATCGGCCAAAGGGAGTTAGCCCGGGCTAAGTTTAGTAGTTTTTCCAAGGGTCCCACGGATACCACTCTGGTAAGTTCGCCAATCTCCGCGGGTTCTGCCCCAATTTTTTTAAGTCGCTTGACGGTTTCTTCATACATTTCGTCCTTTATTTCCATTCAAGGGCACCTTCCTTCCAGGCATACCAGAGTCCTAACACGAGAATAAAAATAAAGATAAACATTTTTACCAGACCGGCAAATCCTAAATTTTCAAAGCTCACTGCCCAGGGATAAAGATAAATAACTTCCACATCAAAAATGACAAACATAAGTGCATAGGTAAAATATTGTGTTTTAAATCTGATCCAACTGGGACCTTCTGTGGGTAAGCCGCATTCATAAGTTTCTAACTTATACTTATTTTTGGACCGGGGGTGAATAAGAAAACTGGTTAACAAACCACCTGCTCCAAACACAAGGCCCACCACTAAAAATAAAGCAACACCAACCCAATCTGACAAGGCGATCTCTCCTTTCTTTTTAAGTTTATATTGTCTTAATTTTCTAACTATTCTACATTGCTTATTTATAAACCTTGCATCCATTAGTTTCTATGCAAATTTAATACCAAAATATCGGTACTTTATCAGTGATAAGATACCCCATTAAGCAGGCAAAAAAACATAAATGTTCCATTTCAAAACAATCATGTCAGAAATAATCTATTTTTGTTCATTTAGGGAACATAATACTATACTTCAAATTTATAACAGATACACTCTAAGGGCAGTGAGCTACATCACAGCAGGAAGATATCTGGCTGGGCAATTGGAAAAGATACCCACTAGAGCATAGCCTAAAGATTATAGGCAAACAAGCAGGTGGAAGACAAGGTTGCCCTTATGAATAAAATATCGCCTATAATTTTTAGCCGAAACTCGTAATCACGTCTGATAAGATATCATGGAAATTACTCTTTGCAAATTCTCCCTATCTAAAAAATATAATAATATGTAAAAATTACACAAATGTTTATCCAATCTTAATATTTAATTAAATAATCACAAATTGCCCTATAGTTTTTATAACCTAGCCGGTTACGCGATAAGATCAAAAGAAATCACTCCTAACCTCCGTACATTCAGACATTACGGGGAGTTGGTTATAAATTTGTCATAAAGTAGTACTTACGTTATAATTACCCTATCAAATAATCAAACAGGAGGAATCAAAAATGGCTGAGCAAGTTAAATTATCTGTTGAATATTGTACTTCTTGAGGTTACCGACAAAAAGCAGTCGGTCTGGCTGAAAAACTTTTGCAGATTTACAAAAATAAGATCAGTTCCTTTGAAATAATTCCTTCCACCGGTGGGGTATTTGAAGTTCGCAAAAATGGAGAACTTCTTTTTTCCAAAAAGGAACTGGGCAGATTTCCGGAAATGGCAGAAATAGTAGCTAAGTTAAATCTATAAAAATAAAGTTTCAAGGCACCAGTCCTTGAAACTTTATTTTTTAACCTCTATTTTTTGCTTTACCAGATGGTGACCATTAGCCTGCTATTTGGCCAACAGGATTTTTCCCTCTCGATATTCCGGCACGATATTTAGCCTATCCTTTTGAAAACAATACACGATATCATACATTCGGTTTAGGTCGTATAATCGTTTACCATTTCGGCTTTCAACGGCTGTCTCTATCAATTGATCCTTCGCTTGACTATACATTAGCAGCGCTCCGCGAGCTGCATCTGACAGCTCCACTTCTCCCATTTCAGTTAGCAAACGAACTAATAATCCCGCACAAAGCGTGTCTTCTAGGGAGAAAAAACCCTCTGTTCCAGCACAGACAATTAAAATATCTTTCCCATATCCTTTTGCCTGTTGGCAAACAGCCGTTGCGTTTAAGAATGAGCCAATCAAGGTACGATACGCCCCTTCTGTGGCCTTGATGGCGACAGTTCCATTGGTAGTGGTCATAATAATCGTTTGATTCCTTACTTTCTCCTGTGAAAATTCAAAAGGAGAATTTCCCAAATCACAACCATCTATTCTGATGGACTGTCGTTCGCCTGCAAATAAAACAGGTCCTATGTGGTTAGCCAGAGCGCGAGCATCTTCAATGCATAATACTGGAACTATTGTTTTACACCCATTTGACAGGGAAGTGACGATAGTGGTTGTTGCTCGAAATATGTCTAACACGATACAAACAGTATTAGAAAGGTTCATCCTGGTAACGTCTTTCGGTAAGATCGCTACATCGACCTTCAGCAAGCTACATCATCTCCTTTAGGCACTGCATAGCCAACATCATTGATTGCCTTCGCTAATTCTTCCCTGCCAACTACATTCGTCACCTTGGTTTTACAGTGCAGTTTATTCCTTCAACTATTAAGGTATGATTCATTCTTGCCCTTACTGCGGGTTATATCTTTTTAGCAACAAAGAATTTGTTACTACAGACACCGAACTGAAGGCCATTGCCGCACCACCCATAATGGGTGTCAGTAACCCAAATGCCGCCAGGGGAATACCAATTACATTGTAAATGAAGGCCCAAAATAGGTTTTGACGAATTTTGCTTAAAGTGCGGCGCGATAATTTTATGGCCATCGCAATGGTGGTTAATTCACCCCGCATCAGGGTAATGGAGGCGCTCTCAATGGCCACATCTGTACCGGTGCCAATAGCTAACCCCACATCGGCAATTGCCAAAGCAGGAGCATCGTTAATTCCGTCACCTACCATCGCCACAATTTTACCGGTATTCTTCAATTCTTGTATCACTTCAGCTTTGTGCTCCGGTAGAACCTCCGCTATCACATGCTCAATCCCTACCTGACGGGCTATGGCCTGGGCTGTACGTTCCTGGTCTCCAGTCAGCATGTATACCTCCATGCCCATGCCCATAAGTTCTTGGATGGCTTCCCTGGCATGGTCTTTCACCGTATCTGCCACCGCAATGGCTCCTGCTAATCGATCATCGACGATAGCAATCATAACTGTTTTTCCCTCTTCTTCCCATTCATTCTTGGCTGCCAGGATAGAAGAAATATCTATATTGAGGGAATGGGCTAGTGTTTCATTGCCAACATGCCAGATGCTTTGATCTAAATGATAACGAATCCCCTTACCCGGTAAGGCTAAAAAGTCGGTGACTTCCATGAGTTGAGTTCCACGCTCGACGGCAACCTTAAGAATTGCCTGTCCCAGAGGATGTTCCGATTTTTTCTCTCCAGAAGCAACAGACTGTAAAAGCTCCCCTTCAGTAAAGGGTGCCATAACTAGTACGTTCGTTACAGTAGGTTCTCCTTTGGTGATGGTACCGGTTTTATCCAGCACGATGGTGTTGACTCGACCGGCTCTTTCCAGGTGCTCGCCACCTTTAATTAATATTCCCTTTTCAGCTCCGACACCGGTTCCCACCATAATGGCCGTGGGAGTTGCCAATCCCAATGCACAAGGGCAGGCTATTACCAATACCGTAGTCATATGAATCAAGGCCTCTGTAATACCAGCCCCCGAACCATACCACCCGATAAAGGTCAGTAATGCGATCACCACCACCACAGGTACAAAAATACCGGAAACTTTATCAGCCAGCCGTTGAATAGGAGCCTTAGAACCCTGGGCTGCCTCTACCATGCGGATAATTTGAGCTAAAGCAGTGTCCTTACCAACCTTGGTAACTCGAAAAGTAAAACTACCTTGCTTGTTCACAGATGCACCTACAACTTCGCTGCCGGGGCCCTTCTCCACAGGTATACTCTCGCCGGTCAACATGGATTCGTCCACGGAGGAAAATCCCTCAATAATTTCACCGTCCACCGGTATTTTTTCTCCCGGACGAACCAAAACGACATCACCAGCTTGAACCTCGTTAACAGGAATATCTATTTCTACACCATCGCGCACAATTCGTGCTGTTTTGGGTTGTAGACCAATTAATTTTTTAATGGCTTCGGATGTTTTTCCTTTGGCCACGGCCTCCAGGTACTTGCCCAGCAAGATAAGAGTTATCACAATGGCAGCGGATTCAAAGTAGAGGTCGTGCCAACCCTTTAAAACAGCTACCACGCTGTAGAAATAAGCTACCGATGTGCCCAGTGCCACCAGTACATCCATGTTCGCCCCACCTGATCTTAAAGAATGGTAGGCACCCCGGTAAAATTGCCAGCCGGCCAAAAACTGTACTGGGGTTGCTAAGATTAACTGGGTCCAGGGATTAAGCATAAACTGGTGCCAACCAAACATCATGGCAACCATCATCCAACCTAGGGGTAAGGATAAAATCGCCGCTACACTAAATCGAATAACCTGCAGACGAATTTCCTTCTGCCGAGCTTGCGCTTCTCGATCTTGGTCATCTTCCTGAACCCAATTTGCCCCGTAGCCAAGGTTCTCTACTGCTTTCCGTACTTCAGTAGGTTCCGTTAAACCAGGAATATATTTTACAGTGGCCCTGCCGGTGGCTAGGTTTACCGTGGCCTCCTGTACACCAACCAGAGCATTTAGTTTCTTCTCCACCCTTGCTGAGCAAGCGGCACAGGTCATGCCTGAGATGGCAAGTTCTATCCTTTCAACCGGCACATTGAAACCTAGCTCACGAATCCTGGAAATAAACTCTGCTACGCTGCTTTGTTGGGCATCATAGGTGATCGAGGCTTTTTCCGACGCCAGATTAACACTGGCCTCAGAAACACCGGGCATCTTTTGTAAAGCTCGTTCTATCCGAGCGGAACAAGCCGCACAGGTCATGCCTTTTATAAAAATAGTAATCGTTTTATTCATAATTTATCACCACCATCATTATTTTTATCGCATCATCTTAAATATAGTCTTCAATACCTCATCAATAACCTGTTCATCGCCTGCCTGAAGTTGTTCTTTAACACAGGATTTCATATGCTTTTCCAAAAGCAACTTAGAAACACCGTGCAAAGCAGCATTTGCCGAGGCAATTTGGTTTAATATTTGATCGCAGTAGGCCTGTCTTTCAATCATTCCCTTGATGCCTCTCAGCTGGCCTTCGATGCGGTTAATTCTATTAACAAGTTCCTTAATGGTCTTCTCATCATGGTGGCTAACCCTAACGTCAGCAGAGTTGTCCTGGCCACACAAACAATTTTTATTGTTCATGTTAATCTCACCTCCACTTATATAGTATACCCCCCTACCCTATATGTCAATGCTGCTAATGTTAAGGAATATTTTATACGAGTTTTTCTGCAAAATATTCATTCTTGAATAATTCCTGCTGTTCAACAGTGGCCCGGGCCATAATTTTTTTAAGAAAACTGGCTCGATGCAATGGCGTAGGACCAAACTTCAACAAGGCTTCTACATGTTCCCTGGTACTATAACCCTTGTGTTTGGCAATCCCATAACCTGGAAAGCGCTCTTCCCATTCCAGGCATTTTCTATCTCGATATACCTTTGCCACAATGGAAGCCGCTGCAATGCTGTGGCAAAGGGCATCCCCATGAATAATTTTTTCCTGGGGTGTCTCCAGGTCTACTGTTTCCCCGTCAACTAGCAAATACTCCGGGATTACTGGTTTACCATCTCTGTCTTTCAGCTCATGTATTGCTATTTTCATAGCTAATCGGCTAGCTTGCCTGATATTAATCATATCTATCAAACGGTTATCCACTTCCCCAATGCCCACGGCTAGGGCTCTTTCCATAATAATACTATGTAGTTTCTCTCTTTTTTTAGGGGTAAGTTTTTTGGAGTCGTTAACACCATCAATCAATAAACCCTCTGGCATAATCACGGCCGCAGCAACCACACTCCCCAAGAGAGGACCTCTGCCTGCTTCGTCGCAACCGGCTACATAGGCAACACCGTTCTGCCAAACTCTTTGTTCAAAATCCAATGATACCATGCGTACTCTTCCTTCTTTAATTAAGAATCGGGCATAAAAAAATCCCCCGTAAGAATATCTTCTCTTCCAGAGGATTTTTACCTTCTTTTATGTTTTCTGATCCATTAGGGCAAATCCAGTGTATAACGCCCCAGGATACCATCTCGAAATTCTTTTAATACTAGGTGGGCAGCTTTAAAAGTATCCACTTCGCCCCCTGCTATCAACATACCACGACGTGCTCCAATATTCGTTAACAAAGCAGGTAATTCCGGAGCAAGTTCGGTTAATTTATATCTTTCCTTCAATTTTTCGGGATTGTTCTCCACCAACCACCCCAACAGCTTAATGGCTACTTCATAAATATCAAAAACCTGCTCCTTAATGGCACCTGTCACGGCTAGTCTAAAACCTACTTCAGGGTCTTCAAACTTTGGCCATAAGATACCTGGGGTATCCAATAAATCCAGTGCTCCCTCGGTACGAATCCATTGCTGCCCCTTGGTGACACCCGGCAGATCACCTGTTTTGGTAGCTTTACGCCCTACCAAGCGGTTAATGAAAGAGGATTTACCGACATTGGGAATTCCCAGTACCATGCAGCGTATCGCCCGGGGCCGACGACCCTTGGCTGCAAGCTTAGCCATTTGTTCCGCTACTAAGGCAGCGGCTGCCTTGGGCACTTCCTTCAACCCCTCACCCTTGATGGTATCTACGGCAATGGCTTTGATTCCTGGCTGATCCAACTTCTTCAACCACTGTTTGGTTATCGTTGGATCAGCTAAATCACTTTTATTAAGGATAATTAATCTTGGTTTATTTCCTACTATTTCACCAATCATAGGATTGCCGCTGCTTACCGGAATGCGTGCATCCAGCAGTTCGAAGGCTACATCCACTAACTTTAGTGCTTCCTGTACCTGACGCCTAGCCTTGGCCATATGACCAGGAAACCATTGAATCTGTATCTCCACGTAACGGTACCTCCATATACAGTTGCTTACCCGTGACTTTTACCTCTGAAAGTGAAAAGAAGCTTCCGTAAGAGTTTACCCAAAACCGCCCCTACGAAAGCTTATTTACACTTCCAGTTTCTCTAATGGTATCAAGTATTATTTTGCCAGTCCCAGTCTGTTATACGGCCAATAGATAACCTCTGCATTGCCGACAATTAATTCTTTATCCAGGAAACCCCAAACTCGGCTATCATCACTGTTATTTCGGTTATCTCCCATCATAAAGTACTGGCCTGCGGGAACTACCTGGGGACCATAATCTTGAAACTTAAGTCCTTGGGGCAGGTAATCTTCCGGCGTGGGTTTATTGTTGATATAAAGTACACTATCCTTGATTTCAACAGTATCCCCGCCAGCGGCAATAAGTCTTTTGACAAAATTACGACTGGGATCTAAGGGAAACTTAAAGACCACAATATCACCCGGTTTGGGTTCCCTTAGTAAATAAGTAACTTTGCTGACAATAATCCTATCACCGATCATGAGTGTAGGTTCCATGGAACCCGAAGGGATGTAAAAAGGTTCCAAGATGAAGAGTCGTATCACTGCAGCCAACAATACCGCAATAACTACAGATTCCAACATTTCCCTAAGTGCTGATTTTTTTGGTTTATTTTCTGATTCAGCTGTTTGCTGAGGGTCCTTCTGCTCCATAGTAATACCTCCCAAAAAGCTAAAAAAGGGACTGGAAGCCAGTCCCTCTCTAGTTTAGCGAGTGGTAAGTTCTTTAATACGAGCTTTCTTACCACGTAGAGCACGCAGATAGTAAAGTCTGGCTCTCCGCACTTTACCGCGACGAACCACTTCAATTTTATCAATCTTAGGAGCATGCAGAGGGATGGTTCTCTCTACACCAACGCCATAGGTAACACGACGAACAGTAAAGGTTTCGCTCATGCCACCGCCACGACGACGGATAACAACACCTTCGAATACCTGAATACGTTCACGGGTACCTTCAATAACCTTGTAGTGTACTTTTACTGTATCACCAGGTTTGAAAGCGGGAATATCTTTTTTAATTTGTTCTTGTTCTAAAGATTGGATGAGGTTCATTGGACCTAACCCCCTTCCTCGCCTAGACGTTCATACCTGTCCCAAGGCAGCGGACCGCCCGTAATTCAACAAATGTTATTATATCATAGACTCCCCTAAGGGGCAAGAATTTTTCATCATAACGATGGTAAATCCAAGGATTGTAACAGCTTTTTCAACTCGAGCAGCACTTTCTTATCTTCTTTGGTTAATGTCACTTCTTTAAGCAATTCAGGGCGTCGTTCCAGGGTTCGTAGGAGAGATTGCCGTCTGCGCCATTTGCGAATGTTTTCATGATGCCCGGACAAAAGAATTTCTGGTACCTCATACCCTCGGTACACCCTCGGCTTAGTATAGTGGGGATGCTCTAACAGCCCGTGGTAAAAAGAATCTTCCTCTGCACTGGCTGCCTCTCCCAAAACGCCAGGTATCATCCTAGCCACGGCATCTACCACCACCATAGCCGGCAGCTCACCACCGGTGAGTACATAATCGCCAATGGAAATTTCATCCGTCACCAGGGCTTCCCTTACTCTTTCATCGATACCTTCATAGTGTCCACAGACAATCACCAGGTTCTCTTCCTGAGCTAATTCTTTGGCATATTCCTGGGTAAAGGGTTCCCCCTGAGGGCACATCATAACCACCCGACCCATTTTATCTCCTCGGATGCTCTTTACGTAATCAAAACATTCAAATAGAGGTTCTGGCCCCATGACCATCCCAGCTCCACCACCACAGGGGGTATCATCTACGGTGTGATGTTTATTGCGAGAAAAATCCCTAATATTAATCGTATTGATTTGCAGCAGGTTTTTCTCTTGGGCACGCTTGATAATACTGTGGCCAAAGGGACCGTCAAACATGTCGGGAAACAGCGTTAAAATATCAACGTACATGGTTTTTCACCTATCTAATTATAGTAAGCCCTCGGGCAATTCTACTTCCATTTTGCCGCTGGGCAGATCGATTTTTTTAATAATAGATTTGAGGGCTGGTATTAATAGATCTTTTCCCTCAGGCCTTTTCACCTCATAAACGTCGTTGGCACCGGTTCTCAGGATATTGGACACTGTCCCTAATACCAACCCATTTTCATCAATCACTTTGAGTCCAATGATCTGAAACTGATAATAGCTACCTTTAGGCAACGGCGTCAATTCTTCCGGTGTGATTTGTAACAAGCCACCCTTTAATTTCTCTGCGCTAGTCATATCTGGAATCTCTGCAAACTTTAGAATAACAAATTTTTTATGTTCCCAGGCTTTTTCAATAGCATACTCCTGCCTCTGTCCTTTTTGCAGCACCAGAATTTTTTTCATTTTGAAAAAACGTTCAGGAAAATCAGTGGCAGGTATCACCCTCACTTCGCCATGAACCCCCTGGGTATTGACGATTTCCCCTACCGTAATATACTGTTCTGTCAAAGCGACCCCCCCGGTTGCAGCGTACGTATTTCAACTATCTTACCGTCTTCTACGATGATTTCTGCGTTCATTAATTTCTGCCAGTCATCACCTAGCTGAACCTCTACCAGGCTTTCCACCTGACCGTGCAGCACTTCGTTGCCATTCGCTAAATTGGCAACTTCTTTTATTTTATCCAACAGTTTCACTCTGGTATCCAGACGCTTTTGTTTTTCCTGTTCTATTTGCACCAGGGCTTTCTCTACACTGTTGGGATTTTTCTGAGCAAGTTCTTGCAGTCTACGATTTTGCAATTCTAACTGTTGCAGTTCCAATTCCATTTTCGCCACACCTTGCTGCAACTCCAAAGCTAAATCCTTTTTGTAGCTATCGGTAATCCGAACCTTAACCATCACAGGGCGTGTAATCGTAAGCAAGAAAACGTACCCCCTACGTTTAAAACTTCTAAAAGTGAACGTAAAGGAGGCTATCAGCCTCCTTTACTTTACCGGGATATCCGGCTAAATAATTTCTACAACAACTTTCTTACGCTGCTTGGTAGCAGCGGCCTTGACCACCGAACGAATGGCTCGGGCGATACGCCCTTGCTTGCCAATCACCTTGCCCATATCTTCAGGTGCTACACGAAGTTCAACCACCACGGATCTTTCTTTTTCCACCGTGGTTACTTCGACCTGCTCCGGTTGGTCTACCAGGGCTTTAGCTAAAATCTCAACCAATTCTTTCACGGTTATAGACCTCCCCCGTAACCTTAGGCCTCTTTGCTCTTGGCCTGGCTTGGGATAATGCCGGCTTTAACAAATAAAGACTTAGCGGTATCAGAAAGCTGAGCGCCTTTCTTGATCCAATCTTGAGCCTTAGCCTCATCAATCTTAACCACGGCAGGTTGCTTGACGGGATCGTAATAGCCAATCTCCTCAATAAAGCGACCATCGCGAGGGGAACGGGAGTCGGCAACTACTATACGGTAAAAGGGGTTTTTCTTGGCCCCCATACGTCTCAGACGAATTTTTACAGCCACTTGTTATTTCACCTCCTTAAACAGGTTTAAAATCTATATTGTAAGAACAAATTTATTGCAAGAATGGTAATTTCATTTTGCCTTTTTTGCCGCCTTTGGTCATGTTGGAGATTTGTTTCATCATTTTTCTTGTCTGCTCAAACTGTTTTAGGAGCTGGTTAACATCCTGTACCCTAGTACCACTGCCCCGGGCAATCCGCTTTTTACGGCTGCCATCAATTTTTTCGGGGTGTTGGCGTTCCCAGGTAGTCATGGAATAAATGATGGCTTCTACCTGTCCCATCTCTTTTTCATCCACCTGCTGATCCTTCAGTTGCTTGGTTAATTTACCCATGCCAGGAATCATACCTAAAACCTGTTCCAGAGGACCTAACTTTTTCACCTGTTGCATTTGCTCTAAAAAGTCTTCCAGGTTAAATTCAGCCTGGCGAATTTTCTTATTTAACTTGGCAGCTTGTTCTGCATCAAAATTGGCTTGAGCCTTCTCAATCAAAGTCAGTACATCACCCATGCCCAGGATACGATCAGCCATGCGGTCTGGATGGAAGGGCTCTAAGGCATCTAACTTCTCACCCATACCGGCAAATTTAATGGGTGTACCGGTTACCTTACGTACCGAGAGTGCCGCTCCACCCCTGGCATCACCGTCCAGCTTGGTCATGATAATACCATCTAGACCTAGCTTTTGATTAAAAGTATCTGCCACATTCACTGCTTCCTGACCGGTCATGGCATCCACCACCAGTAGGATTTCGTGTGGCTTTACAGTACCCTTAATATTGGCCAGCTCATCCATTAACTCTTCGTTAACATGCAGACGACCAGCGGTATCAATAATAACTAAATCCCTGCCCGTGCTGTTGGCATTTTCCACGGCACTCTGAGCAATCTTGACAGGGTTTTCTTGTCCCATGCTGAAAACGGGAATGTTCAGTTGCTCACCTAGTACTTGAAGCTGCTTAATGGCCGCAGGACGATAAATATCACCAGCCACCAGCAGAGGACGGCGTCCCTGTTTACTTAATAGCTTGGCCAACTTACCCGCTGTGGTAGTTTTACCAGCCCCTTGTAAACCGACCAACATAATGATTGTGGGTGGTTTTGAGGCAATATTAATTTTAGCCTGGGTACCCCCCAGTAGTTCAGTCAACTCATCTTTGACAATTTTAATAACCTGTTGGGCTGGACTAAGGCTCTCCAGCACATCCTGACCAATGGCCCGTTCTTTTACCTGAGCCACAAATTCCTTGACAACCTTGAAGTTAACGTCTGCTTCAAGGAGAGCCATCTTGACTTCCCGCATGGCCTGGCTAACATCATCTTCTGTAATGCGTCCTTTGCCTTTGAGGGATTTAAAAATATCGTCCAGGCGTTCGCCCAAACCTTTAAACATACTCAGTGCCTCCTTCCCCTAACAAATAACTGGGAACCAGAACTACTCCGATTAGAACCGTTGCCAATTATCCAACACTGATTGTAAGATCTGTTTAGATTTATCCAAACCATCGGGTGCAACACCCGTCTGGTAGTCATGTATGAGGGTTGCTATTTCTTCCAGTGAGCGATAATCGCCACTTAGTTTCCTTACCAACCCCAATTTCTCCTCATAAGTATTGAGGATTTGTTCGGCTCTTTTTAACGTATCGTGAACCGCTTGACGAGTTACAGCAAACTGTTCAGCAATTTCACCCAGGGACCAATCATCCCCATAGTATAGCTCGACAAATTTCTGCTGTCTCTCTGTAAGCAGGCTACCGTAAAAATCGAAAAGAAGATTTATTTTATGGAACTCTTTCAAGTGTACTCACCCTTTTTTATGGTATAAAGGACTTTCACTTTACAGACATTTATTATTTTACAAAAATCTTGTCTTACTGTCAAGGGGTAGTAGCTGACGGCTGATGGAATCTTTTAACTGTCAGCTAAATCTTTTGTGCTATTTCCCCTGCCCGTCCACATACTTTATTACAAGGAATTTCTATGGGAGGTGCAAGAATTGTCTCAACAAAACTGCCAATGTGGCTGTTGTGGTTTAATGGGCTTTGAACAAGCCTTGGCATTACCAAAGGAGCAAATAAAAGAGCTACACAGCAAGTATCTCAATGCCAGCTTGGTTACCCTGTTAAGCCTAATAAATTTTGATACTCCTTTTGTTTCCGCCAGCGGTGTTTCTGTTTACGATGCCGCGGGTAATGAGTACCTGGATTTTCTAGGTGGTTATGGTGCCCTGAACCTTGGCCATAATCATCCGGAGATTTATGCCGCTTTACAAAAGGTACAGTCATTACCCAATATTCTCCAGGCCTCGATAAGTGGTATAAGTGCGGCCCTGGCCCATAATTTAGCACACCTGGCACCGGGTCATCTCAAACGCAGTTTTTTCTGTAACAGCGGAGCGGAAGCAGTGGAAGGGGCTTTAAAGCTCTCTCGGATCGCCACTGGTCGTCAAAAATTTATCTATTGCCATCACTCTTTTCATGGTAAAACCTTTGGTGCTCTCTCAGTAACCGGTAGAGAAAAGTATCAGGCCCCTTTCCACCCATTACTTTCACAAACTATGTCTGTCCCCTATGGGGATCTCGCTGCCCTAGAGCAGGCATTAGCCTCTGGTGATGCTGCCGCTTTCATTATAGAACCGATTCAAGGAGAAGGAGGCATTGTGGTACCACCTCCCGGTTATCTAGCCAAGGCCAAAAGAAAATGTGCCCAGTACGGAACTTTGTTCATTGCCGATGAAGTACAAACAGGCTTTGGCCGTACCGGAGATTTCTTTGCTTGCCAAGCCGAAGATGTCGTGCCGGATATCCTATGTATAGCTAAGTCCCTGGGAGGTGGCGTTATGCCCATGGGAGCTTATCTAACCAGTGATGAAATCTGGCGTAAAGCCTATGGCACCATGGAAAAATCTCTTTTGCATACCTCTACCTTTGGCGGCAATACAGCAGCCTGCGCTGCTGCTTTGAAAACGATTGAAATCATTGTAGATCAGAATTTAGTCCAGCAGGCTAAAACTAAGGGAGCTTATTTTCTTGAGGAATTAAAAAAATTAAAAGATGAATATCCTCTGCTGAAGGATGTTCGCGGTCGTGGGCTGATGATCGGTTTGGAATTCCAACAACCCCCAACGGGTGAAAAGAAATACTCTTTTACATTTACTATGAATGTAGTCAATAAACTGGCCCAGGAATACATGGGCAGTCTCGTAGCCGGAGAACTTTTAAACAAACACCGGATTATTACCGCGTACACCTTAAATAATCCTAACGTTATTCGTCTAGAGCCACCACTTACCGTTACCCAGGAGCAGCTGGATCGGGTTTTAACCGCCCTAAAAAGTATTTTGTCCAGTCATTCAGGATTCCTAAGCATGGTTGGTTCCAGTGCCAAAAACGTTTTGTTAAATATGAAAAAATAAGTGTATGCCGTCACCCTATGGATGACGGCTTTACTATGAAGGTAGGAACTATGGTAAAATAAAGAAAAACCCACGGAGGAAGCTATGCTTAACCCATTTGGTAAGCCACTGGAGCAGTTGGAAGAGGTGGACCTGGACAGGTTAATAGAAGAAGAAATTTCCGAAGGGCTCTATGTAGAATACAAGGAAGATTTTCCTACTCATTTAGCTAAGATTGTGACCAGTTTTGCCAATACCTTTGGCGGCTGGATTGTTATCGGTGCTGATGCCCGCAACCCAAGAAATGTACCCACGTCCTTTCCAGGTATTGATACTTCTCATGACCCCAAAGATCGATTCAGAAATATCTGCCAGGGCAACATTACTCCGGTACCCCTATTTTCTTCTAAACTAATTCTCAAGTCAGACAATAAAAGCCGGGGTATTCTGGTGGTGCGCATTCCTGAAAGCACCTATCCGCCACACCTCACCAAAGATGGTCGTATTTACCGACGCAATATGGAAGGTTCCGACCCACTGGCTGAAACGGATCGTCATATCCTAGACCGCCTCTTCGAAAAAACAAAGCTTAATAAAACCGAAGTAAAAGCCTTTATCACCAGAAAGCTGCAAAAGAGTGACCAAAGTGAAGTTCTCTTTAAAGTGGTATGTTGTCCGGTACCCTTAAACCTTAAGCTAATCGACCCCTTCTTTGTGCCTGAGCGGATTTCCCGCCTAAAAAAAATGGCCAGGAATATCTGGAAGAATACCCTGCCCCGTAACATTCGTTTTGAACCTGAAGGCTTTGCCTTTGAAGGTGGTGATCACCGGCTGGAAATTCTGCGATCCGGTGTTATTACCTATGTTTGTCCCATCCCCACCGCTGTTAAGACCATTGACCGGGAGGATGAGCCTCACCAGTTGGCTTTTCTCGACTATCTGGCAGTGCAGGTGGCTCTACTGCGCACCATCAAACTAACCAGAGAAGTCTACCGTTTTACTGGCTATATGGGTTTGTTTGTCCCCAAGGTGGCCTTAGAAAACATTCAGGGTAAAGGTCTGGACGACCCTAAATTCTTTAACTTCTATAAAAACTTCCCGCAACCCCAGTGTAAATATGCCGATATCATACTACCCTACGGCTTTAGTCCCCAGGAGGCCAAAACCATGGGAAATCCAAGGCAAGTGGCTGACCCGCTGTTAGGATATATCTATCGCTGCTTTGGCTTTGAAGCATTGGATACGCACTCGCTCGCCCGGAGTTGAGGTTAGCTGTCAGCAATCTTTTACGAACCGATGTTAGTAGCACAGACCACAGCCCTGGTTTGTGCTACTCTTTTTAGTAGTAGAAGTGGAGGAAGGTCGAACACGCCCCTACTCTCTCCTGTTACTTCTCACCCGCCAGCCTTGCCGCCCGCGTCCTTACTTCATACATCACACGCTCTTCATCGATGGTCAACACCAAACGATCCTGCATAATGACTTTACCATCAATAATAACAGTGCTCACATCAGAAGCATTAGCGGCATAGGCAATGTTAGCCACCAAGTTATGCTGAGGGCACATATGGGGTTCTCTGGTATCGATTAGAATAATATCTCCCCGCATACCCTCTTTAATTAAGCCTACCCTGTCTCCCAGTCCCATACATAATGCCCCGTCTATGGTGGCCATTTGCAAGGCCCGGTAAGCTGGCACGGCTTCCGGATTCATGGTGGCAACCTTTTGCAAGAAGGAACCAACCCTGAGTTCTTCCAGCATATCTAGGTTGTTATTACTGGCAGTTCCGTCGGTACCAATCCCTACTGTCGCCCCTAAATCAATCAGCTTCGCCACAGGAGCGATACCGCTGGCGAGTTTCATATTACTCTGGGGATTGTAGGCAATTCCCATAGCCTTTTGGGCTAAAATCTCCAGTTCCTCTTCATCTAGATGGACACAGTGGGCAGCCAATACAGGAAACTTAAATAAACCTAAGCTATCCAAATGTTTCACAGGGGTTTGGCCATACTGTTTCTTAATATCTGCGACCTCGGTAAGGGTTTCCGCTACATGAATATTAATACCCAGTTTCAGTTTCGCTGCTAGATTCATGACCTTATCCAAATATTCCGGAGGGCAGGTATAGGGTGCATGGGGACCAAGCATAACGGTGATTCGACCGTCCGCTTTACCGTTCCAGGTCCTGGCTAAATCCTCTGCCGCCGCCAGGGCGTTATCTGCATTGGGGGCGATACCAATCATCCCCCGGGATAACATAGCCCGCATACCAGTCTGCTCAACTGCTCTGGCCACACTATGCATAAAATCATACATGTCGCCAAAACAGGTGGTGCCGGACTTGATCATTTCTAAACAAGCCAGCATGGCTCCCCAGTAAATATCTTCACTGGTCATTTTGCCTTCAAAGGGCCAGATTTTTTCCGATAACCACTGCATCAAAGGTAAATCATCTGCATAGCCCCTGAGCAGAGTCATGGATGCATGGGTGTGACAGTTGACAAAACCAGGCATTGCTACCTGTCCGTCGGCCTCAATGATTTCATCCATATCAAAGGAACCGGATGCCGACCCTGGAAGTCCCACATGGGTGATCCACCCGTCTTCAATTAATATTTCGCCGATATCAATGATGGCATCCGGGCCTTCCATCGTTAGGATTGTCGCCCCGCGGATCAGTAGCTTCTTCAAAATTCATCTCTCCTACTCTACCCCTGTGGGGTGCACTCTATTTTTTAGGCTGTCCATAAGAATTACGATAAACTTGGCTTAATGCTAATACATCCTGTTCTGGGATAATCATTGGCATTCCCAGGTTCCGAGCCCAGGCGTAAATTTTAGCAGACTTTTCCACCACTTGGCAGACGGTGAAAGCCTCATCCACATGACGGCCAACCCCCACTAACCCATGATTGGCCATTAAAACAGCGTAACGATCGCCCAGTGCTGCCACCACATGTTGAGCTAATCCTTCCGTTCCCGGGAGGGCATACTCCGCCACTGCCACGGCTCCTCCCACCAGCATAGCGGCATCTTCCACCACTGGCAGTATCGGCTCACGGACTACGGCAAAGGCCGTCGCCACTTCGCTATGGGTATGCACCACGCCAGCTACATCATGCCGCGCCTGGTAGATAGCCAAATGCAGTGGTGCTTCACTGGAGGGTTTGCGATCACCCTCCAGTACCTTACCCTGCAGGTCTAAGACCACTATGTCGGAGGGCTGAAGATTGGCATAGTCCATCCCGCTAGGGGTGATGACCATTACACCTTCCTGCCGCACCAAAGCAGAGATATTACCCCAAGTACCCGCTACCAGGCCACTGGTCAGCATTTTTTTCCCGAGCTCTGCTACCTTCAGCCTGGCATTTTCGATTGCAACACTCATTGTTACTCCCCCGCTTAGGTGGTGTGGTTCCATTCGCTAATATAAGCTTGTTGTTCCGGTGTCAGGGAATCAATGGTAACTCCCATGGATTTTAACTTAATGTTGGCCACACGGTCATCAATTTCCTTGGGCACTACGTAAACCTGCTTGGTCAATGCTTTAGCATTCTCCAGTACATATTTAGCACTTAACGCCTGCAAAGCAAAGGACATGTCCATGATTTCGGCAGGATGTCCATCCCCTGCTGCCAGATTCACTAAACGCCCTTCTGCCAACAGATAAATCTTTCTGCCATCCTGTAAGGTAAATTCTTCAATGTCTTTTCTCACAATACGACGGGAGATGGCTACGTTCGCTAAATCAGATTTATTAACTTCAACATCGAAATGTCCGGCATTACATAAGATGGCTCCGTCTTGCATTAATTCGTAGTGATTACGGGTAAATACATCTTTACAGCCAGTTACGGTAATAAAGATATCTCCTAGTTTTGCAGCCTCCAAACTGTTCATAGGATGGAACCCATCCATATAGGCTTCAATGGCCTTGACCGGATCTACTTCCGTAACAATGACCTTCGCTCCCATTCCTTTGGCCCGCATAGCAATCCCTTTACCACACCAACCATAGCCTGCCACCACCACAGTCTTACCAGCAATAATTAAGTTGGTAGTCCGCATAATACCCGACCAAACGGATTCACCAGTCCCGTAACGGTTATCAAACAGATATTTGCACTGAGCATCATTAACGGCAATCATGGGGAAACGCAGGTCTCCTTGCTTGGCTAGAGAACGTAAGCGCAGTACGCCGGTGGTGGTTTCTTCACAACCACCGATAACCTTAGCGGCTACTTCAGTCCTCTCGGTGTGCAAAAGCTGCACCACATCACCACCGTCATCAATAACAATGTCCGGTTGGTCGTCAATTAGATGTAAAAGGTGATCTTTATATTCTTCATCGGTGGCATTGTACCAGGAATAGACATTGAGACCTGCCACTGCTAAGGCAGCAGCCACATCATCTTGGGTAGAAAGTGGGTTAGAACCGGCAATGGAGACCTCTGCTCCACCGGCCTTTAATACTTCCGCCAAATAAGCAGTTTTTGCTTCCAGGTGAATAGATACCGCCACCCGGTAACCTTTAAAGGGCTGCTCCTTCTCAAACTGCTCGCGGATAACATTTAATACCGGCATATGTTGACGAACCCAATCAATTTTTAAACGTCCGGACGGGGCTAAGTTAATATCTCGAATAATAGACTTGGACATGTTTTGCCTCCTATTTGGTATTCTTACCACAGATCTTCGCTAAATTTTCCACATAGGCTGGGTAGACTACACCCATTTCTGTAATAATGGCCGTCACCAAGGAGTTGGGGGTTACATCAAAGGCGGGATTCCAAACCTGCACTCCCTCCGGGGCCATGGGTTGTCCCCCATGATGCGTTACTTCTTGAGGGTTCCTCTCCTCAATGGGTATTTCCTCTCCAGCGGAAAGACACATATCAATGGTGGATAGGGGTGCTGCCACATAAAAAGGGATATTATGGTATTTAGCCAGTACGGCAACTCCATAGGTGCCAATTTTGTTGGCCACATCTCCGTTAGCGGTAATCCGGTCTGCTCCCACAATCACACAATCAATTTTTTTCTGAGCCATTAAATAACCCGCCATATTATCCGTGATTAAAGTAACGGGAATCCCTTCTTGAACCATTTCCCAGGAGGTTAGCCTGGCCCCTTGCAAAAGTGGCCTGGTTTCATCCGCAAATACGCTAACCTGCTTGCCCTTTTCTTGGGCCGCCCGGATAACCCCTAGGGCGGTACCATAACCGGCTGTGGCCAATGCACCGGCATTGCAGTGAGTGAGTATTCTGGCCCCTACCCCGAGGAGCTCTTGACCATATTCACCCATCCGACGATTACTCTGAACATCCTCCTGGTAGATGCTATGGGCCTCTTCCAGCATCATGCCAAGTAGTTCATTAATATCCTGTTCCGGAGCCGTACTCACTCGCATCATCATCCGCTCCAAAGCCCAGCGCAGGTTTACGGCGGTAGGTCTGGTGGCTCCCAGTTCACCGGAAATAGCTTCTAGTTTTTCCAGGAAAGTTTTCCGGTTGGTGGCTTCGATTTGTTTCGCCCCCACTACCAAACCATAAGCCGCTGCAGCACCAATGGCCGGTGCCCCACGAACTGAGAGGCGTTTAATCGCTTCAGCCACAATCCGGTAATTATCGCAATCGATATATTCAATACTACCGGGCAGCTTGGTCTGATCCAGCAGTCTTAAATGGTTATTTTCCCAAATGATGGCATCCATTTGCTAAGTTCACTCCTTATTTAACTTTTCCATGGCATCCTGACACAGGCAACCCCTTTCGGGATCCAGTAAGCTAATGGCCTTCATCGCCAGTTTTCTTAGATTTTCTGCATTGGCAGCCATTACTTCCAATACTTCTTGGTGGGTTAGTTTAGTAGGTGAAATGCCCGCCCCATAGTTGGTAACCATTGAAATATTCGCATAGCACATTTCTTTTTCTCGGGCTAATACCACTTCCGGCACACTGGTCATACCTACTAAATCGCCGCCCAGTAATTTATACATCTTGATTTCTGCAGGGGTTTCAAAACGGGGTCCTTCGCTGGTTACATAGGTACCGTACTTATGATAAGTTACTCCTAACTCTGCCGCCGCATTACTTAAAACTTGGCGAAGTTCCGGGCAGTAGGGGTCAGTCATGTCGGTATGTACAACACCTTGTTCCCCACCTTCAAAGAAGGTGTGTTGACGAACCTTGGTAAAATCCAAGAACTGATCGGCAAACACAAAATGTCCAGGACCCATGTTTAAGTTTAAAGAGCCCACTGCCGCTGTGGCAAAAATGCTCTTCACTCCCAGTTCTTTTAAAGCAGCAATATTGGCCCGATAATTCACCAGGTGAGGTGGCACGGAATGGCCGGCACCATGTCGGTTGAGAAAGGCAACGGATCTTCCCTGGTAATCACCAACCTTCAATCCTACCTCTCCGTAAGGTGTGCTCACCTTCTCGTCCCGGATGTTGGTTAAAATATTGGGGTCGTAAACGCCAGTTCCCCCAATGATAGCGATACGTATGGTCATATTGATTTCTCCTTTTCCCACAATATTTTTAGAAAAACTTGGCTTGCTTGTCTGCCCGCCTGCCAGTGACCTTTTAGGTTATGACCCACGGGGTCGCCAAGTCTTTAGACGCCGGAAGCTTAGTTTTCCCTAACATATCGAAAAGTTTATACTTTCAATATGCTAAAGTTAGCATGGTTTATACAAACTTGAGTTATTCTCTTTACTGGCTATGATTTCCTTCATTAGTAATGTTTTTTGGGTTACGCTTTTTAAAATAGGCTCGCCGGGAATTCTCAATATGCTCCCGGGCCAGGCTCTCTGCCAGGGAGCCATTGCCTATTTTGATGGCCTCCAGCAATTGTCTATGCTCTCGATTAGCCTCTTCTATACGCCCTGGATGACTGTAGCCCACCCGGGTATAGCGATTGATGTGCTCCACTAAAGTAATAATCATACTGTAGAGTCTCTGGCTGTCCGCTGCCCGGTAAATCACGTCGTTAAAAGACTGGTGTGTCTGTTCAAGTTTTTCCATCTGAGAACCTTTAGCATATTCCTCTATCTTTGCTAGCAATTCCGTTAATTGCTCTAGTTCCTGTGGCTTAATCTTTTCCGCCGCCATACGGGCGCATAATCCCTCTAGGACCGCTCTGATACGATAAATCTCCATAACCTCGGTATCGGAAACCTGCGTTACCACCACACCCACCCGAGGAAAATGAGCCACCAAACCTTCTAACTCTAACACTCGAATAGCTTCTCTCACCGGTGTCCGGCTAACCCCCAACAACTCCGCCAATTTTCTTTCTATCAGACGCTCACCGGGCTGCATGTAACCATTTAAGATGGCTCTTTTTAACTGCTCGTATACCTTATCTCTGATTTGTGGTTGGGCTACGGTTTCGATTGGTGTAAATTTAAATTGATCCTGCAAACTCAATCCCCCTTGGTATACGGGTATGTCTGGCTTTTCATATTATTATTATATAACTTACTGTAATACACAAGGGACATAATAAAAACCCATGTACAAACATGGGTTTTTAGGAGTAGCTCTTTACTATTACTTAGCGTTTTTAAAAGTCTGGCAGCAAGTTTCATCATTGCTGCTAGCGGGTGTTGCAGACAGGCTTTGTAAGCTAGCGTTGGGACCGAAACCGCCACCTTCAGCATCGTTTTGTACAATGATTTGTTTGGCAGTACAGTGGTTTTCCTGGGTCCAATACTTGCAGTTATTAACGGTGCATGCTACTTCCGGCATATAATCTCCTCCTTATAGTAGATTCAAAACTATGATTTCTATTCTCTAGACTTTTTATGCAAAAAAAAGAATCTTTGGTCCTAAACCAAAGATTCCTAAAATCAGTTATTTGCTTTTACTCATCATCGTTTCTTCTGCCGTACAACGCATCGATAAAATCTTTAGGATTGAAGGGCCGTAAGTCGTCCATTCCCTCCCCAATACCAATTAATTTGACAGGGATGGCCATTTCGGTGACGATGGCGGTTACTACACCACCCTTAGCTGTGCCGTCCAATTTGGTCAAAGCAATGCCCGTTACATGAACCGCTTCACTGAAAATCTTAACCTGGCTTAAAGCATTCTGACCGGTGGTGGCATCCAAAATCAACAATACTTCATGGGGAGCCCCTGGCATTTCCCGGGCCACAATTTTATGAACCTTTCTTAGTTCATCCATCAGGTGACTTTTATTATGTAAACGACCTGCTGTATCAATTAAAAGAATATCGGCCTTGCGGGAACGGGCTGCATGAATGGCATCATAGGCCACAGCACCGGGATCGGAACCTTCCTGGTGTTTGATAATATCCACACCTACCCGTTCCGCCCAAATCTCCAGTTGATCGATGGCCGCAGCCCGGAAGGTGTCGCCGGCGGCCAACATAACTTTTTTTCCCTGCGCTTTATAATTATGGGCCATTTTTCCAATGGTCGTTGTCTTACCAACACCATTTACCCCTACCACCATAATTATCGTGGGGCCCTCAGGGTTTATTTTGATGGGGGAGGTTTTTTCTCCCATCAGATACTCTAATTCCTCCTGGAAAATATCCTTTAGCCGCGCAGCTTCTTGCACGTTCCGGGCCTTAACCCCTTTCCGCACACGCTCCACCAACTTCATGGCGGTACTGACTCCCACATCAGCCTGAATCAATACCTCTTCCAGTTCTTCATATAAATCCTCATCAATACCCTTACGTCCGGTAAAAACCTGGTCAATTTTTTCTACGAAGGTTTCCCGGGTCTTGGTTAAACTTTCTTTCAAACGGCCAAAAAAGCCCACTTTCCGATACCCCCAGTACTTTAACGAATATTAGTAAAACTGGCTTGTTTACCTGCCCGTGACCTATAGCCTGATGCATGCGGACAAAGCCTGTCCCTACTATAATGCCAAAGAAAAGGCGCTGTCAACCATGGTAGGGGGTAGGTACCCTAGGCCAGTCTTTTACGGTCTGGCTTCTCCTCTAAGGACATGGACAGCAGGCGGGTGACCCCAGCCTCATCCATGGTGACTCCGTAAAGAGTATCCGCCTGTTCCATGGTTCCTTTACGGTGGCTGATGACAATAAACTGAACTTCTTCCGAAGTACGAGAAAGGTAATTGGCAAACCGATTTACATTGGCTTCATCCAGTGAAGCTTCGATCTCGTCCAGAACACAGAAGGGACTGGGCTTATAGCGTAAGATGGCAAACAGCAGCGCGATGGCCGTCAGTGCCCGTTCTCCTCCAGACAATAAAGACAGATTCTGGTTTTTCTTCCCCGGGGGACGTGCTGTTATATCGATACCACAGGTAAGGGTATCCCCTTCCGTCAGTGACATGGTTGCACCACCACCCCCAAATAACTGTTGGAATACCACACTGAAATTCCCATTAATCTCCTGAAAGGCAGTGGTAAATTGACTGGACATCAAGCGGTTTAATTCCTCAATTACTTGTTGTAGAGATTTTTTGCTATCTTCCAAATCAGATCTTTGTTGCTGCAAAAATCCGTGTCTCTCACTAACTTCTTGATATTCGGCCTCGGCAGCCGCATTAACAGGTCCAAGAGCTGTAATCTGTTCCCGTAGTTCAGCCAACTGGCTGCGAGCCTGCCGCTTGCTAGCTACCGCCTCTACTGTTAACTCGGAAGGGTTATGGACTCCCAGTTCTTCTAATCGGGTGGTTAATAATTCCAGTTCAGTTTGCAGACGGGTCTGCTGCAGTTCCAAATAATGTAATTTATCACTTTTTTGTTGCCAGTGCTGTTGGAACTCTTGTAAGGATTCTTCGCATCCTTTGACTGCTGCTATGGCAGCTACCTGCCGACTCTGCTGGTCCTGTAGGGCTTCCTGGGCTGTTGTATGCTGCCCTGTTAATTCCTCTGCAGCCCGCTCTAACTGTACCTGTTGCTCTTGGAGTTCCCCGGTTCTTTTTCTGGAGTTCTCCAATGATTTTTCCAGAGTGGCCTGGGCCAACTTACGATTTCTAATATCCTGCTCCAATCGATCAGCAATTTTTTGTACACCAATTAATTCTTGGCGTAGCTCTGCCTGACGAATCCTCTCCCGGTGGACAACATTCTCCAATTCAGCCTTTTTCTCCCTGGCTGCTGTCAATTCTTCCTGGGTAACGGCCAACTTAGTCTGCAGTCCAGCAAGTTGCTGCTCAAAATCTGCTAGTTTTGCGGCGGCCTCTGTTTCTGTCTGGTGCCATTGCTGGAATTCCAGCTCTATACTAGCTTTCTCCCAATGGCCTTCCTCACTACGGCGATTTACTCGGGTTAAATCTTCCTGAGCCCTGTTTAGCTCCATCTCAGCAGCTTGCAAGGCAAGTCCCAGAGTAACCAGCTGCTCTTGATATTGTTTAAGCTCATGCAGCCCTTGCTGGTGCAGTTGCTGCCTTTGGGTGACCTGCCCTGTCAATTGGTGGATTTCCTGGTGCAGTTGCTTGACAGTGTTAGCCAATTCATCCCGCTCCCGGCGAATATGCAGCATGCCTCCTGTATTTCGGGCCAGCCCACCCCCAGAAAGGGATCCTCCGGGTTGCAACAATTCGCCTGCCAGCGTTACAATACGCACCCGTTGTTGTAGCCTTCTGGCTACCGTAATAGCATTTTCAATGGTATCTACTACTACCAAACGGCCCATGAGTAATTCCACCACTGAACGGTATTTAGTGTCTACCTCTATCAAATTCGCCGCCAGGCCAATGACACCGGTTAATCCCGATGCTTTTTTTTCCCACTCTCCGGCAGGAGTCGGGCGTAAGGAATCCAGGGGCAGAAAGGTAGCTCTGCCTAAACCATGCCTCTTAAGATATTCGATGGCTTCTTTGGCCTGGGAGGAAGTTTCGCAAACCAGGTTCTGCAAGGCTCCACCCAGAGCCGCTTCCATGGCTGTTTCAAAACCCTTCGGAACCCTGATGATATCTGCTACCGCCCCGCACAAACCGCTGATCCGTTCTCTGCCTTGTTCTGCGGCTTTTAGCAATTCCCTTACCGGTTTCATAAAACCACTGTGAGAGCTAAGGTTTTCCTCCAAAACCTTAAGTCGTGAATGTTTGGCCACCATTTCTTCCTTTTTGACAGCCAGTTTACTTTGCAAAGCAGCCAACTCATGTTCTATTTGCTTAATCTCTTCTTCCTGAAGTAGCTTTTGCGATTTTAGTTGTTCATTTTTGTTGGTAAGCTCTGCTGCCTGAGCGCTGGCACCTTGAATGGCCCTTTGAAGTGCTGCTTCGTTTTCCTTAGCTTCTTCTTCGCGTTTTTCTAAATGTTTAAGGCGCCCCGCTAGTTGTTCTTTACGATCCGAGGCTTGTTGCTTACTATTTCGTTGATTAGCCACCAGATTCAATTGATCAATTAATTCTGTGTTCAGATTTTGGAATAATTCTTGCTTTTCCTCCAGCTGTTTCTCCAACTGTTGTAGTACTTCATCTTCGGTGGAGGTTTTTTCTACCCAGACCTCTGCCTGTAGTTTGTTCAATTTCTCCTGTTCCGCTGCCAACTCTAAAGTAACGCCCTGTAAAACTTCTCTGGTTTCGTCAAGTTCATTTATCATTCTCTGCTGTTCAGCAGCGTGATTGCCTAGTTGTTCTTGAATCAAAGCCTTTTGACTACTATTCTTCTCTTTTGCCGATTCAATGGTGAAAAGATGTTCCCTAGCCTGAACAATTTGGTTTTCAACAATTTGCAAAAAGTTTCTAGCTTGTTCCAGTCGCTCCTGTAAAGCCGGGCGTTCATCTACAAAATCTGCTTTTACTTGCTGTAATTGCTGGGCAATATCTGCTGCCTTGGTTTGCAGATCGTCCCACTCTCTTTTATAAAGGGATAATTCTACCCGCCAGGCCTGGCTTTGTAGTGTATTATACAATTTTGCCTGCTCTGCTTGCGCGGCCAGTGGCTCTAAGCGGCTGCCCAGTTCATGTATGATATCAGAAACTCTATTTAAATCCTGCTCTGCAGAGGATAATTTTCGTAAGGCCTCTTCTTTACGATGGCGATATTTGACAATGCCGGCCGCTTCCTCAATGATATGTCTTCTTTCTTCGGGCCTGCTGCTCAAAATCTCATCTACTTTACCCTGCCCGATAAGAGAGTAGGCCCCGCGGCCTAATCCAGTATCCATAAAAAGAGCTTGGATATCCTTTAGCCTGCAGGGCACCTTATTGATTAAGTATTCACTTTCACCAGAACGATAAAGCCGCCTGGTAACCGCTATCTCCCCGTAGGGCAGAGAAAACAGTTTAGCGGTATTGTCCAGTGTTAAGGTTACTTCCGCCATTCCTACAGCTTTACGTTTGTCGCTGCCGGCAAAAATAACATCCTCCATGCGGGAACCCCTAAGCGAGGAAGCCCGCTGCTCCCCCAAACACCAACTAATGGCATCAGAAATATTACTTTTCCCACTGCCGTTGGGACCTACAACCACAGACAAGCCCGAGTGCAATTCCAACTTAATACGGTCGCCAAAGGACTTAAAACCCTGTATATCAACTCTTTTTAAACACAATGTCTCCTGCCCCCTGTTGTCCGCCGATTACTTGTTGCCCCCGTTCTGTCTGGAAGCATTTTTAAACGATTCAAGTCTGCTAAAGGCATCTTTGGCAGCCCGCTGCTCCGCTTCTTTCTTAGAGTGACCACTGCCTTTACCAATAATCTCCCCACGGTATAAAATACCCGCTGTGAAGGTCTTATCATGGTCGGGACCCGTTTCGTTCATAATCATATACGTTACAGGTTCCGGTGAGGTTTGCTGTAAGATTTCCTGCAGCTCCGTTTTATAATCCCGATCCAGCCTACCGGCCACCACATCCTCTAGAATGGGATTTAGGCAATGTAGAACAAAAGTTCTTGTCACCTCTAAACCCTGATCTAAATAAACAGCACCTAACAAAGCTTCAAAGGCATCAGCCAGTATGGATGACCGCTCCCTGCCGCCGGAGCGCTCTTCACCACGCCCCATGCGCAAAGAACGCCCTAAGTCCAACCCTCGGGAAACTTTGGCTAAGGAGGGTTCACAAACAGTTGCTGCTCTCATCTTCGTCAGTTCGCCTTCGGTACGTTCCGGGAAGGATTTATACAGATGCTCGCTGACAATAAGTTCTAAAACAGCATCGCCAAGGAATTCCAACCTTTGGTTATGAGATAAACCGTGTCCCCTGCTCTCATGAACGCAGGAACTGTGTGTTAGAGCCTGCAGCAGCAGGGACGGCTGGTGCCAGTGGAAGCCCAGTCTATGTTTTAACCGATTTAATTGTTCATCCTGCTTTGACAAATGGATCACCTGAAATCTATGGAATAAACTTTCTAAAGGCTAGCGTAACGTTATGACCGCCAAACCCAAAGGAGTTGGAGATGGCCACATCAACGTTCATCTGACGAGCATGGTGCGGCACAAAATCCAGATCACACTGAGGATCGGGGTTTTCTAAATTAATCGTAGGGGGAACCAAACCATCTCTAATGGCCAAAACCGAGGCAATTCCTTCAATGGCACCGGCAGCACCCAACATGTGACCAGTCATGGATTTGGTGGAAGAAACCACTAACTTGTAGGCATGTTCACCAAATACTTTTTTAATGGCACCCACTTCAGCCACATCTCCCACCGGGGTAGAAGTACCGTGAGCATTAATATATTGTACATCCTCTGGTTTTAGATTGCCGTCTTTTAGTGCCATTTCCATGGCACCAATGGCTCCGGAACCCTCTGGGTCCGGGGCAGTAATGTGGTAAGCATCGCAGGTACTGCCATAGCCGACAATTTCTGCGTAAATGTTAGCACCCCGTTTTTGAGCATGTTCCAAGGTTTCCAACACCATAACGGCCGCACCTTCACCCATTACAAAACCATTCCGGTCGACATCAAAGGGCCGACTGGCTTTCTCGGGTTCCTCATTATTGGTGGACATCGCTTTCGCAGCACAAAAACCGGCCACTGCCAGCGGAGTAATCGGTGCTTCGGTACCCCCGCTGATCACGACCTCTGCATTGCCCCGTTGAATGAGTTTAAAGGCATCACCAATGGCATTGCCACTGGAGGCACAGGCGGTAATGGTGGTAATGTTAGGGCCTTTCAAGCCAAATTTAATGGCAATTTGACCCGCTGCCATGTTGGCAATCATCATCGGAATGAGGAACGGGCTAATTCTGCTAGGCCCCCGGTTGACCAAGACTTTACATTGCTCCTCAAAGGTTTCCATGCCACCAATGCCGGAGCCAATAATCACACCGGTACGATCCTTATCAAGGGCTTCCATATCCAGAGCAGCATCTTCAATGGCCATTGCGGCGGCCACCACACCGTATTGGGAAAACTTATCCATCCGGCGTGCTTCTTTTTTATCTAAATACCGAGAAAAGTCAAAATCTTTAACCTCTCCCGCAATTTGCGTACTGAATTCGGACGGGTCAAACCTGGTTATTCTAGCAATTCCAGACACTCCGTTGGTCAGAGCGTTCCAGAACTTGTCCAGCCCGGTACCCAGGGGAGAGATAACTCCCATGCCGGTTATCACAACCCGTTTAGACAAAATAATTTCCTCCTTACGTTAGAAAAGCTGATTATGCTTACTATTTAGAAAGCTAATTATGTGAGTTGAGAAAAAGTCCCGGTATAAAAAATGCCGGGACTTTAACCATCGTATTACTGGCGGTCCTGAATAAATTTAACGGCATCGCCTACGGTGCGAATTTTTTCTGCCTCTTCATCGGGAATTTCGAGACCAAACTCTTCTTCCAAAGCCATTACTAGCTCCACGATATCAAGAGAATCAGCACCCAGATCATCAACAAAGGAAGCTTCCATAGCCACCTCAGACTCTTCCACACCCAGTTGATCTACAATAATTGCTTTAACCTTATCAAAAGTTGCCAACTCATTCACCCCCCTCCGGGATATCATCTATTTTTATCATGAATTCAAATCGAGGAAAAACTAACCCTCGAAGCTACATTACAATGCCACCGTCCACCGCGATAACCTGCCCAGTGATGTAGCCACAAAAATCGCTGGCCAGAAAAGCTACCAGACTAGCCACATCTTCCGGTTTACCCAACCGGTTTAAAGCGATACTGGCAGTCATCTTCTCGCGGGCTTCGGCACTAAGTTGCTCAGTCATATCTGTCATAATAAAGCCCGGTGCCACAGCATTGACAGTAATATTTCTGGGTCCCAACTCCTTGGCCATGCTCTTGGTGAGGCCAATCAGACCCGCCTTGGCAGCGGCATAGTTAGCTTGGCCGGCGTTACCGTGTAAACCAACAACGGAAGAAACATTGATAATGCGTCCATAGCGTGCTTTCACCATTGAACGAGACACGGCTTTAATGGAATTAAAGGCAGATTTGAGGTTCACTTGCAGGACGGTATCCCAGTCCTCCTCTTTCATTCTCAGGATTAGGTTATCCCTGGTAATCCCGGCATTATTCACTAGAATGTCCACCTTGCCGAATTCAGCCAGGGTTGCATCTACCATCCCTTGAACCTGGCTGGTATCGGATACATCCGCCTGATACACCATAGCCCGGCGACCCAATTGACGAATCGCTGCAGCAGTTTCTTCGGCAGCATCGGCCCGACCGGCATAGTTTACGACAATGTCAGCCTGCGCACCAGCCATGGCCAGAGCGATGGCTTTGCCAATACCACGGGAAGCTCCGGTGACAATGGCAACTTTACCATTCAGAAACATTTTAGCCAACCTCCTTGAACAGTGCAAGGACTTTTTCCAAGCTTGCCAAATCTTCTACATTACCAGTAGTTATTTCCTTGCTAATTTTCTTGATGAGACCACCCAAAACCTTCCCCGGTCCAATCTCGATCATGGTAGTGATCCCCTGGGCAGCCATCTTTTCTACACTATCTTCCCAAAGTACCGCTCCAGAAATTTGATGCACCAGGGAATCTCTGATTTCTGATGCTGCCTGCACCGTACCGGCACTTACATTGGCAATCACCGGTACGGTGGGGCTGTTAATAGTAATTTGTTCTAAAGCCTCGGCTAACCTTTCACCCGCAGGCTTCATTAAACTGGAATGGAAGGGACCACTGACAGCCAATTCAATGGCTCGTTTAGCCCCAGCCTGGCGGCATAACTCCATGGCCTGTTGCAGGGCAGCCTTTTCTCCGGCTATCACCACCTGCCCCGGGCAGTTAAAATTAACGGGCTCCACCACGCCTAAGGTCGCCGCCTCCTGACAGCAGGTGATAACCTTGGGCCGTGCCAAACCGAGAATGGCAGCCATTCCTCCTGAACCAGCGGGGGCAGCCTCTTGCATAAAGCGTCCCCTTTGACGAACCACCTGCACAGCCCCGGTAAACTGTAGAGCACCGGCAGCCACCAGCGCGGAGTACTCCCCAAGGCTGTGGCCAGCCATAAGCTCTGGTGTTACTCCACCTTCCTGCTGCAGCACCCTAAGAGCACCCACACTTACAGCCAAAATTGCCGGCTGAGTATTCACAGTACTGTTTAATTCTTCTGCCGGTCCCTCAAAGCACATTTGGCTAAGCCTAAAACCTAGGGCATCGTCTGCTTCCTCTAAAGTCTGCCGGAAGATCGAAAAATTATCATATAATTCCCGGCCCATACCCACTGTTTGAGACCCTTGACCGGGGAAAACAAAGGCAATTTTAGACAATCCCTAGAACTCCCCTCTGCCCAACCGGTTCAATACAAGCTCAGCACCGGTCATAATATCCTTAATAATGTCGTTAGCAGGTTCAACTCTTTTAATCATACTGCAGATTTGGCCGGCCATTACGGAACCTTCCTGTATTTCTCCTTCCACCATAGCCATACGCAGTCGCCCTACACCCATCTGCTCCAGTTCTTCTACTGGAGCCCCCTGGCGTTCTCTTTCTTCAAATTGTTTAGCCAGTTTATTGCGTATGATCCGTACCGGATGACCCGTGGTTCGACCGGTTACAATAGTATCACGATCTTTAGCCTTAATGAGCAGTTCCTTAACGTTATCATGAATGGTACATTCGGTGGCACTCATAAACCGGGTACCCATCTGAATTCCCTGAGCACCTAAAGCCAGGGCTGCAATGAGACCCCTGCCATCAAAGAAACCACCGGCAGCAATAACCGGAATCTCTACTGCATCAACCACCTGGGGCACCAAAGGCATGGTGGATAATTCCCCAATGTGTCCACCGGATTCACCGCCTTCTGCAATAACGGCATCCACACCGGCTTTAGCCATCCGTTGGGCCAAAGCTACGGAGGGAATTACCGGGATGACCCGGGTACCCACTTCCTTTAACCTGGGAATAAACTTGCCCGGGTTACCGGCACCGGTGGTAACCACTGGAACCCTTTCTCGTATAATTAACTCCATATTCTGTTCAGCAAAGGGAGACATAAGCATAACGTTAACACCAAAGGGTTTCTTAGTGATGCTTTTGGCCTTTTTGATTTGCTCTTCCAACCATTCCGTAGGAGCATGTCCGGCACCGATCACACCCAGTCCCCCTGCTTCAGATACTGCCGCTGCCAGTTCGGCAGTGGAGACCCAAGCCATGCCACCTTGTAAAATGGGGTATTCAATTCCCAATAAATTACACAGGTTGGTTTTCAGTTTCATTATTCTCCCTCCCTTAAATTCCATTTTAGTACCACTCCGGCGGCAGTAAGACCTGCTCCGAAAGCTACCATCAAAACGCGATCTCCGTACTTCACACGTCCGGTTTTCACGGCTTCATCCAAAGCCAGAGGAATGGTAGCTGCTGAGGTATTACCATACCGATCCAGATTAACCAGCACTTTATCCATTGGCACGGATAGTTTTTTAGCTGCGTGTTCAATAATTCTTATATTGGCTTGATGCGGAATTAATAAATCGATATCAGATAATTGCATATTAGCTGCGCTTAATACATTAAGGGACGCCTCTTCCATTACTTTTACGGCATAGCGGAAAACCTCTTTACCGTTCATATGGACCGTGTGTAATTTTTGTTCCACGGTAATGGGATCTGCTGGCATTTTACTGCCCCCCGCAGGGATATACAAATGCCCCCAACCGGAACCCTCGGCACTTAGCTTGCTGGCCAGTATCCCTTCCCCAGGACCCACAGGACCGACCACCACAGCACCGGCTCCGTCTCCAAAAAGAACACAGGTATTCCGGTCTTCCCAATCAAGCACCTTGGAGAGAACCTCCGCCCCAATGACCAAGACACGTTTCATGGCTCCGGTAGCCACAAATTGAGAAGCAACAACCAACCCGTAGTTAAAACCACTGCAACCGGCTTCTAAATCAAAGGCCCCGGCATTATAGGCGCCTAATTCATCCTGCACCAAACAAGCCCCGGCTGGAATAAGCATATCTTTAGAACAACTGGCGAGCATAATCAAATCCAGTTCCTCGGGCTTCACCCCCGCATGTTCCAAAGCTCTGCGTCCGGCAATAGCTGCTAAATCTGAGGTTGATTGACTTGGGTCGGCAATTCTTCTTTCTTTGATACCAGATCGTGTACGAATCCACTCGTCACTGGTATCCACCATATTTTCTAACTCTTTATTGGTGAGTATCCGTTCAGGCACGTAACTACCTACCCCTAGAATGCCGGCCTGAATCAGGTGATTGGGCATCTAAGCTTCTACCCCCTTGACAACATCTTTCTCGATAGCTGATTTAATAGCTGGAACTAACCCCTGTTCTACGGTTTCCTTAGCCACACGTACCGCATTTTTAATAGCTCTGGCCCGGGAACTACCATGGCTGATGACGGACACCCCGTCTACACCCAGCAGCGGTGCTCCACCGTATTCGGCATAGTCCATACGCCTTTTAAATCCACCCATCAGATGCATAATACGTTCACGGCCAATAACATCTTCCATTCTTCCCAATTCTTGCTGAAACATCCCCAGAATCATCATGGCTAAGCCTTCAGCAGACTTCAGGATAACATTTCCTACAAAACCATCGCAAACAGCCACATCGCTGCTGCCCAGGAAGAGGTCTCTTCCCTCTACATTACCCACAAAATTCACGCTGCTGTCCTGCAAGAGTTTATAGGTTGCCAGCGTTACTTCATTACCTTTGCTTTCTTCCGAACCAATATTAACCAATCCTACTCTGGGAGAGGGCAGTCCTAATACCTTTTCTGCATATAAGGAACCCATGACAGCAAATTGTTTTAAATGCTGGGAACGGCAATCAACATTGGCACCGGCATCTAATAACACCAATACCCCTTTAGCTGTGGGAAGCAGCGTACTGATAGCCGGGCGATCTACTCCGGTAATACGGCCTAGAATAAATAAGGAAGAGGCCATTTGGGCACCCGTGCTACCGGCAGATACCACAGCGGCTGCAGCACCCTCTTTGACCAACTGTGTAGCCACCACGATCGATGAGTTTTTCTTTTTTCGGATGGCACTTACCGGATGCTCATCCATCCCCACTACTTCTGGAGCATGCACAATGGAGATATGTTCTCCTACCCCTTCGCCATCTAATTCCTTTAGAATTTTCTCTTCGTGACCAACCAAAATAATATGAACACCTAATTCATGGGCAGCATCCCGGGCACCGCGGACAATCTCCATCGGTGCATGATCTCCTCCCATGGCATCCAAAGCAATTCTTATCACTGCTTGCCTTCCTCCTCCAAAGCAAATACTGTAAAAACACCTTCAAATACAGTAGCTTCTTTTACCTTTGAGATAACGCGAACCATTGTTTTATTGCCCTTTTGACTGCTCACTGTAGCTCGGGCCAGTACAGTCTCACCGACTCTAACTGGTTGTTTAAACATAACATTGGCAGTCCCTGTTAAGGCAATTACCGCATCCACCAAGGCTACAGCCAGTGAATTAGCCTGAGCGAACAGATGATGTCCCCTTGCCACTAGATTTTTACGAAAGGCCATTTCTGGCTTAATGATCAGCCGGGAAAGCCCATGGTGAGCCACCTGGATCTCTAGCAATTCTCCCACCAATTCGTCACTTCCCAGCGAACGTAAGGTAGTGCCGGATTGCAGAGCTGATTTCATACGCTCTCGCAACTCAGGAATTTGCAATTCAGAGCGGTCCAGGCGAATGGTCTGAATACTTACGCCAAATATCTCTGCTAATTCCCCATCCTTTAACAGAGGGTTATTAGCGAGGTAATTGACCAATTCCCGTTGTCTTTGAGTTTTTCCTTTACCACCCTTAACCATCATGAATCACCATAACCCAATTAGTACCTGGTACTAATTATACCCAGATAACTCTTGTAATGCAAACTATTTCATAATTATTTACCATAAAAAGTAAAAACCCTTCTTCAATTTTTGAAGAAGGGTTATTTTTCACTTTCATAATAAATTATAAAACTTCTATTGATGAAAGTATAAGAAAAACTAAGGCTTGCGCCAAGTTTTTCTAAAATCATTTACTTATTTAGCCGCAACAACTTCACGGTTTTTGTAGTAACCACACTCAGGGCACAGATGATGTGGTTGAATTAAAACATGGCACTGTGGGCAGGTTACCAGGCTGGGGGCTTCTAACTTCATATTCATAGCCCGGCGCTGTCTTCCCCGGTGCTTAGCAAGTTTCCTTTTCGGTACACCCATTTTCTTACACCCCCTTCAAAAAGTCAAAACTTTATTGTTGTAATTTTTTAAGTACTGCCAATCTGGGATCAATCGTTTCATTTTGGCAATTACATTGGGTTTTGTTTAGATTAGACCCACATTGCTGACAAAGTCCTTGGCACTCTGGGCTACAGATAAGTCGCATGGGGAGTTCAATAATCAGCGACTTACTAACCTCAGGCTCAATATTGATAACATCACCCAAAAATCCGATCGCCTCGGAAGCTAGGTCGGCCTGAACGATCTCTTCGTTCCTAGCATAAATCTCTTCCAGCGAACCTTCTACCTCTAATGCAAAGGATTCCAAGCAGTTGTTACATGAGGTCAAAATCGTAGCCTTCGTAACACCTTTAACCTGAAAGTAATTGTCTCTAGAGACTACCTCTCCAGTGGCTGCCACAGGACCAACAAACCTAAAATGCTGCCCGCTTACTTCAATATCATCCATCGCACTGCTGAAATCAAAGGTAAGTTTTTCGCCGGGTGCATTCCTTAATTTAAGAATGTTTATTTGCACTTGTTAGGGTCACCTCAATATTTAACAAAATTCATTATATAAAGCCACTCATTATTTGTCAAGGAAAATTACTGTATAAGGGGAATTCACCTCTACTTTGGTCTAAAGTTAAACATTTCCATTTATATATTATACTGTTAGGTGTTTTTTGATCTTATTTTTGAGGTGATGTTTTTGCTAACCAAAAAGCAGAAAAAAATAAACTTTCCCGATATCCAACAGAATTTGTCCTCTCTTTTATGGATTTCTTTGGCAATTTGTTTCGTAGTAGGTATGGTCATTCAACCCAAAATTGTTTATGAAGGCTCCCTAAGTGGCTTAAAGGCCTGGTGGAATATTGTATTCCCTTCCCTGCTGCCCTTCTTCATTGCTTCGGAAATTTTAATGAAGCTGGGGCTGGTGCGTTTTATGGGTGTGTTGTTAGAACCGGTAATGCGGCCTTTATTTAATGTACCAGGAACCGGCGCCTTTGTCATGGTGATTGGTTTTACCAGCGGTTTTCCCATTGGCAGTATGGTTACCGCCAAATTAAGGCAGCAAAAGCTGTGTACCCGTTTGGAAGCCGAACGTTTGATGAGCTTCACCAATAATTCCAGCCCTTTATTCATGCTCACAGCTGTAGCCGTAGGAATGTTTGGCCGCCCGGATTTGGGGGTTGTTATCGCTGGTTCTCACTACCTGGCAAATCTTTTATTAGGTCTTGTTTTGCGTTTTTATGGTAGACAGGACTCTGAACGTACCATCCATAACTCCCAAGTCCCCTGGTCCTTTCGGCAGGCGTTACGGATTCTACTGCATAATGCCAAAGAAAGTCCCCCCCTTGGTCAGCTATTGGGTGAAGCGGTTGCCTCCTCTGTCTCTAAACTTTTGAATATTGGGGGCTTTATTATTCTATTTGCTGTTATTATTAGACTGTTAAAAGAAATAGGCGTCATCCATCTTATTTCAACTTTTCTATCTACTATCCTGCTTCCCCTGGGATTTTCCCCTGACGTAGTAACAGCCATCTCCAGTGGATTCTTTGAAATGACCATTGGCACTAAACTTGCTTCAGAAGCGAATGCTCCGGAATTGCAAAGATTAATGGCGGTAGGCATAATTCTTGGCTGGAGCGGGCTATCGATCCATGCCCAAGTGGCCAGCATGATTGCCCAAACGGATATCCGTATGCGCCTATTTATGATTACCCGCGTTGCCCACGCTGTGCTGGCAGGATTTTTTACTTGGCTTTTTTACAAACCAATAGCGTCTTCCCTAACTTTGCCAGTGATGACGCCAGTGACAAAAATGCTAGGTTACTCTCCTCTCTCTATCATAACAGGGTCCCTGTGTTTGATGGGTGCTTCCTTTCTGCTGCTTATTTTTGTGGGCCTAACGATTCAACTATGCTTAAGAATCCACAAAATATTTTCACATTTATAGGACTAAAAAAAGGTATTAGTGATGAGTCTGTGGAAAAACTAGCATCATATTATAAATAGAGGATATACCACTTGTAAAAAAAACAATCAGTTGTGTTATTTAATGCAGGGAAGGTGAGGTCAATGGCGGACTTAACACCCTTATTTCACCCAAACTCCGTAGCCATTGTGGGGGCTTCCAACAAGCCCGACAAAATTGGCAATGTTATTGTAAGAAATGTGATTGATTGCGGGTTTTCCGGTAAGATCTATCCCATTAACCCCAAAGAACCAAAAATTGCAGGGCTACCCTGTTATCCCTCTCTGGTTGAGGTCCCGGACAAGATTGATTTGGCTATTATTACAGTTCCCGCTAAAGCCTGTCTTGATGTTATGGAAGATTGCGGTAAAACAAACATTAAACATGTCATTGTTATTACCGCGGGTTTTAAAGAAGTTGGCCCCGAAGGACTGGAATTGGAAAAGAAATTGCTTTTCATCTGCAAAAAATATGGCATTCGTATGGTGGGGCCTAATTGTGTGGGCATTATGGATACCCATACCCCATTAAACGCAACCTTTGCCGTAGGTTTTCCCTTACAGGGAGACATTGCCTTTATTTCTCAGAGTGGTGCTATGCTGGTTTCTATTATGGACTGGTCCAAAACCATTGGCCTTGGCTTTAGCCGGGTTTTTAGCTTAGGGAATAAAGCAGATCTTAACGAAGCAGACTTTATCAATGCCATAGCTGACGATCCGTTATCGAAGGTTATCTTATGTTATATAGAAGATGTACACAATGGTAAGCATTTCTTGGAAGTGGTAAGCAAGGCGGCTAGAAAAAAGCCGGTTATCATTTTAAAATCCGGCACCAGCCAGGCAGGTGCCCAGGCTGCCTCTTCCCATACCGGTGCTTTGGCCGGCAGTGATCTGGCCTATGAAACGGCCTTTACACAAGCTGGCATTGTACGTGCCCGCACTATGACAGAGTTATTTGATTTGGCTACCTGCTTTTCCTATCAACCTCTCCCCAAGGGTGACCGGGTAGCCATTGTCACCAATGCCGGTGGTCCAGGTATTGTCGCCTCCGATACCATCGAAAATACTGGCTTATCAATGGCCCGGTTTGAAAAAGAAACGTTGGATGCTTTACGAGCCTACCTGCCTACCGAAGCCAATATTTATAACCCTGTGGATGTGATAGGAGATGCCAAAGCAGATCGCTATTCTTTTGCTTTAGAGGCGGTTTTAAAAGACCCCTATGTGGATAGTGTGGTGGTTATGGTATGCCCCACTGCAGTAACAGATCCGGAGGCCATCGCTGAGGAAGTGATTCGGCTACACCAAAAATATCCTGAAAAACCTATACTGACATCCTATATCGGTGGCGTCTCACTGGCCAAGGGTGCCCAAAGACTCTCCCAAGCTAAAATTCCTGTGTTTACCTTCCCCGAACCGGCTATTCAGGCTATAGCAGGCATGGTCAATTATACGCGACGCATAGACAGTGGTGCGGAAGGAGAAGCTATCCGTTTTGATGATGTGGATCGGAATAAAGTAAAAGCCATTTTTTATGATGTCATCAGAGACCGCCGCAGTGTTCTCTTGGGCAGTGAAGCGGCAGCAGTGGCTGAGGCCTATAAAATTTCCGCTGCACCGGTGAGGTTGGCTACTTCACCTGATGAGGCAGTAAATCTCTCTCTGGAAATGGGTTATCCAGTGGTACTTAAAGTAGCCTCCCCGAAGATTATGCATAAAACCGATGTGGGCGGGGTAAAAATTGGCCTTAATAACGAGCAAGAAGTACGGGATGCCTTTATTGAAATTATGGAAAACGTGCAGCGTTATCTGCCCAATGTTATTCCCTATGGTATCGAGATTAGTAAAATGATGCCCAAGGGAACAGAACTCATTGTGGGAATGACCCGGGATATGCAGTTTGGGCCTCTTATTGCCTTTGGTCTTGGGGGCATTTATGTCAATTTGCTAAAAGATGTTTCCTTCCGGTTGGCCCGAGGCATAACCCACGGGGAAATTGCCGCCATGATTGCCGAAACCAAGGCTGCTACCCTGCTACGAGGTTACCGAGGCGATAAACCGGCAGATATGTTAAGTATTATCGACATGGTAGCACGAGCTGCCCAGCTTATTTTAGATTTTGAAGAAATTAGTGAAATGGACATTAATCCAGTCTTTGCCTACCCGGATGGCTACTCGGCTTTAGATATTAAAATTACTATAGAAATCTAAAACCCCCAATTATTGAAATTAAAACGCGAGGTGGTACCAGTGAAAAACCTGTACATTATGGGTTCCGCAGGCAGTGGTAAAACAGCCATGGCAGTAGGACTGGCACTCAAGTTTAAACAGGAAGGCCTTAAGGTAGCCTACTTTAAGCCAGTGAGCCAAGGTTATGAAGATGCTACTTTAATGAAAGAATTATTAAACATGTCCGCCCCTTTAGAAGTTATTTCACCCACTACTGCCAGCCCCTTTTATTTATCCAGAGGTAACCGCTCTGCGGAAATCTTGGCAACCATAAAAAACGCCTACGAGGAAGTCTCTAGGGGTGTTGATATCGTTATTATCGATAGTGCTATCTTTCCGCACATTATGGGCACCCTTGGATTAGATGCCCCTTCCCTGGCCTTGGAATTGAAAGCTCAAGCACTGTATCTGATTAATATTAAAAACGATTACAGTCTGGATCAATCCATCTTCTTTAACCAGTACATCCAAAATAAAGGTGTGCCTCTACTGGGTAATATTTTTACTCACGTACCCCGGCCCATTCAAGCCAAAATTGAGGGTGTTTACAAACCTTTATTGGATGAAATGGGATTTCGTACCCTGGGGATTATACCTAGAGTAAGGGAACTATCAAACCCTTCGGTGGCTCAGGTATATGAACTATTGGGTGGTGAACTGCTAACCGGGGAAGCAAACCTGGATTTACTGGTAGAGGATATTATGGTCGGTGCCATGACCATTGAAAGTGCCCTTGGCCATATGCGCCGTGCCAATAATAAGATGTTTATCACCGGTGGTGATCGGGCCGATATGGCTTTGGCTGCTTTAGAAACCAGCACTTCCTGTATAATCCTTACTGGTGGACTGTACCCCGATGTGAAGGTAATTAGCCGGGCAGTAGAGAAGGGCGTACCGGTAATACTGGTGCACTTCGATACCTATCATGCCATCGAACGCCTTAGTGAGCTCTCCGGTCGTATTACCGCCAGCCATAAAGAAAGTATTCAAAAGGCCCTTGAGAACGTAGAACGCTACTGCGATTGGCAGAGCATTATAAGCAGCTTAGCTTAAAGAGCGGCTTTTACTTGAGGTCCTGTGGGATTTTTAGGATAAAACTAGTAAAAGAGGCTGTTATTCTCCGAACATTCAGTTCGGAAAATAACAGCCTCTTGATCGTATAAGGTAAATTAAGGGGAGAGGTGTGTTTATGTACTTATTCTATTGCAAGGCCAGCAAAGAAGCCTGAACGAACGGCAGTACCTACATTGCCGACAGTTTCGCAGTCGCCCACGGGACGTGTCTTAATGTGATATTTGCTGCTAATATCTTCAAATAATTTATTGTTTCGTTTTACGCCGAAAGCGGTGATGATGGTATCGGCCTCTATAAATACTTCTGAGCCGTCTGTCTTTTGTGCCTTTACCCCTCTTGTATCAAAGGCTAGGACTTTGTGACCAGGAAGCAGCCTTACTCCGTATTTCTCTAGCATTGGCATAAGCGCCGCGGCATTGATGAACATTACATCCGGCCCAACACTTTGCCGCATCTCAATGATTGTCACTTTTTTGCCTTCCATCGCCAGTTCCAAGGCACTATCGCAACCGGAAAGACCGCCACCAGCGATAACGATGTTTTCTCCCTTAACCAGCTCTTTATTGAGGTGGGCCTCGATTATCCCAATAACATTAGAGCCATCTATGCCAGATATCGGTGGATTTGTGGGTACTGCACCCACCGCTACGATTATTCGGTCAGCCTTTTCAAGAATAGGATCATCATCCTTCTTAATCTCCGTATTTAGCTCAATTTTTACCCGAAGTTTCGCCAGCTGGACTTCATACCATTTTATAAGATCTCTGAGTGGCCTTTTAAAGGAAGGCGTAGCAGCACTGGTAAGCTGCCCCCCTAAGATTCCATGTTTTTCAAAGAGTGTAACTTGATGCCCCTTTAGAGCTGCTACCCTGGCAGCTTCCAGCCCCGCCGGTCCACCCCCTATAACCACCACATTTTTAGGGGATTTCGTCTCTTCAATTATAAAACGCTTTTCAAAGCATGCCCGGGGATTTACAGAACAACTAATTTTAGTCAAGCGATCGACTATTCTACCTATACAGTCTTGGTTGCAGCGAATGCATGGACGTACATCCTGGCGTCTGTTCTCCAAAAGTTTATTTGGCGTATGTGGGTCTGCAATAAGCTGACGACCGAACATGGCAAAGTCGGCATCTCCGGATTCTATCAGTTTTACCGCCGTCTCAGGTGTATGGTTGCCGGAATTTAGTAGCGGCACTGATACAGCCTTTCTAGCTGCTTTACATACATATGCCATGCAGGCATCTCCAAGATAAGTGGGGGGGAATATATAATCTATGCTCTCATAGGAACCGGCATCAATATCTAAGGCATCAACCCCGGCATCTTCCAATATCTTCAGCATCTTTTCACTTTCTTCAAGGGTCCTACCGCCATTAAAGCGATGATCGCAGGATATTCTAAATAGTATGGGCATATCCTTTCCCACGGCACTTCGAATAGATTGCACGATTTCCACCGCAAAGCGCATACGATTTTCAAGGGAACCACCGTATTCATCTTCCCTCTTGTTCCAGATGGGGGATATAAACTGATCGATGAGATACCCCGCGTGACCGTGAATTTCTATGGCATCAAAGCCTGCCATCTGTACCTTCTTGGCTGCAGCTGCGAATTGATCCATGATAGCTTTAATCTCTTCCACTGTCAGGGGATGGCATAATACATCGGGGTTGAATTGTGACGGTATAGCAGATGCCGATACAGGTGGGTCGCCAAACATATTGGGAAAAGCGTTTCTCCCTGTGCCACAGCTAATCTGTGCGCATATTTTTGTGCCGTAACGTTGAACAGCTTCACATAATTCTGTCAACGTAGGAATTACATAGTTATCTTCCAACACTCCCTCCAGTGAACCTTGGGCCAAGTCTTTGGTGAGAAACATGCAACCTGTTATGATCATGCCGACACCGCCTTTAGCCCTCTCTTCAAAGTAATCTATTTCGTCTACTGAAATTCTACCGTCTATATTGGCAGAATTAGTACCCATTGGCGACATAACAATGCGGTTTTTTACCTCCATTGACCCTATTTTGAAGGGAGTAAATAATTTTTCGAAACGATTGTACATTTATTTGGCCTCCATTGTGATATTTACATAGCTAATCAGTTTTACCACTCAGTATTTTTCAAAAATAGTAAATATATAGTATTATGTAATCGGACTACCTCATTTATTCGTAGATTCGCGCTTCCCCAGCGTGGCAGTTGCCTCAAAATATAGGAAAGAAGGAACTTAGTCAAAAGTTAGTTAGGGGCTCACAGTTTTTTGGTTAAATAAAACGGGGACTGTTGAGAAAGTTAATGTTAGTAGACAGTTAAATATTTATAGCCCTAAACCATGAAAATGAACTGCCCCCTGTCAAGTCAATGTCATTAAGTTAAGAACTCACAGTGCCTCTGTAAAGCTAAAACCCGTGCTTGCAGAGGCACTGATTTATTATTTTAGCAATTACTGAATGTTTTAAGGCAACACAAAAACAGGTGCCCGTAAGCATCTGAAAAAGATTATATGAAATTGGTTCAGATAATTCTATAGTTAAGACTCATAGCAGAAAGATGCTTTTGATATCTTGGAAAATTTCGGCCAGTACGCACGGGTGAAGTACATCGCAAGAGCATTTGCAGCAGAACCGCTTCGCTGGTCATATTATACAAAAACTGCTTACACCACAAAAACGCAGCAGAAAAGTTTATCCGAACTTTATTATCCTTAAGATCACGAAAACGCATCAAAAGTGACGAAAAATTATATAAAATAAGCTTAGAAAACACTTCTTGAATGACAAATTGTATTTTCTTGCTGTGGATGCTGGCCAATCCGATTGTGTATTTTAACTCTCGAAATGATGTTTCTATTCCCCAACGCATTTTGTAGAGGTGTTTAATCTTTTCGGCTGGGAAATTAGCAGCTGGCAAATTTGTATATATGGTTTCATATAAACCTGATGAAATCATAAATCGCACTACACGGAAATTCAAATCATACATTTTATTTGACTTAGGCTCTATGTAGTCAAATGTTGCTTTAGGTGGAAGCCAACGGTATTTGCAAGGGTCCTGCTCAAATAATTTTCGTGTCTCTTTCGTTTGCCTACGGGTTAAGGTTATGCTCACAGGCATATCAAACTCCTTGGAATCCGGAAGTGCTATCTTTGTGATAATTCCATAGGATTCTTTGGCTCTTAATACAAAATGCCATCCCTTTTCTTTAATATGAGCCATAGTATTAAACGATTCATATCCCCGATCCGCTACAATAATAGTTTTGTCGCTTATCTCCAAACGATCTACCATTATGGCTAATGCTCGATGTTCACTCATATTTCTTTTCATTTGCAAGGATGCGTCGCTATAGACATGGCTGAGCAAGTCATATACAGCATCCAAGTGTGCAAGATTATACCCTTTTTTATCCGTTTCATTCGTTTTGATGTATGTTTCGGGATCATTTGCATTGGCTGGTAATCTTAGATCAGAACCATCAATAGCAAGGACACGGTATCCACTGTAGTATGAATTCATAGTGCATTCTTTAGCAAAGCTATGGAATATCGATTCAAATGCAGCAGGCAATAACTTGTTTCTCTGTTGAACAAATGCTGAAACAGTTGCTGTATCGGATGCATAATGGAACCAATCATACATTTCTTTGCGCAGTGTATTTCCTCCCATAGAAATCAAGAGCTGGATCATTGTATCCATGCTAAGTTTCCGATTCCTGGTAAAGTCTTTTCCAGGCCTAAGGACAAATTCATCTTTCGATTCAGTTACATGAGAGATTGCAAGCTTTAATTTTTGCTTTATTTCCTCTGGTGACCATTTTTTGTTCATTTGGAGGCCTCCTTTGAAAATGCTTTCAAGGCAAAGCCTCCGATTTTTGATAATTTGTCAAGCCTTTTTCTTTATTTTTTTACTGTCTGGTCACAAAAATAGTCCCAGTCTAATAGCAGAGCTTGCTTTGGACTGGGACTATTCTTTCTTAACTTAATGACATTG
>NZ_FRAR01000028.1:0-2876 GCF_900142375.1 Desulforamulus aeronauticus DSM 10349
TCAATGTCATTAAGTTAAGAACTCACAGTGCCTCTGTAAAGCTAAAACCCGTGCTTGCAGAGGCACTGATTTATTATTTTAGCAATTACTGAATGTTTTAAGGCAACACAAAAACAGGTGCCCGTAAGCATCTGAAAAAGATTATATGAAATTGGTTCAGATAATTCTATAGTTAAGACTCATAGCAGAAAGATGCTTTTGATATCTTGGAAAATTTCGGCCAGTACGCACGGGTGAAGTACATCGCAAGAGCATTTGCAGCAGAACCGCTTCGCTGGTCATATTATACAAAAACTGCTTACACCACAAAAACGCAGCAGAAAAGTTTATCCGAACTTTATTATCCTTAAGATCACGAAAACGCATCAAAAGTGACGAAAAATTATATAAAATAAGCTTAGAAAACACTTCTTGAATGACAAATTGTATTTTCTTGCTGTGGATGCTGGCCAATCCGATTGTGTATTTTAACTCTCGAAATGATGTTTCTATTCCCCAACGCATTTTGTAGAGGTGTTTAATCTTTTCGGCTGGGAAATTAGCAGCTGGCAAATTTGTATATATGGTTTCATATAAACCTGATGAAATCATAAATCGCACTACACGGAAATTCAAATCATACATTTTATTTGACTTAGGCTCTATGTAGTCAAATGTTGCTTTAGGTGGAAGCCAACGGTATTTGCAAGGGTCCTGCTCAAATAATTTTCGTGTCTCTTTCGTTTGCCTACGGGTTAAGGTTATGCTCACAGGCATATCAAACTCCTTGGAATCCGGAAGTGCTATCTTTGTGATAATTCCATAGGATTCTTTGGCTCTTAATACAAAATGCCATCCCTTTTCTTTAATATGAGCCATAGTATTAAACGATTCATATCCCCGATCCGCTACAATAATAGTTTTGTCGCTTATCTCCAAACGATCTACCATTATGGCTAATGCTCGATGTTCACTCATATTTCTTTTCATTTGCAAGGATGCGTCGCTATAGACATGGCTGAGCAAGTCATATACAGCATCCAAGTGTGCAAGATTATACCCTTTTTTATCCGTTTCATTCGTTTTGATGTATGTTTCGGGATCATTTGCATTGGCTGGTAATCTTAGATCAGAACCATCAATAGCAAGGACACGGTATCCACTGTAGTATGAATTCATAGTGCATTCTTTAGCAAAGCTATGGAATATCGATTCAAATGCAGCAGGCAATAACTTGTTTCTCTGTTGAACAAATGCTGAAACAGTTGCTGTATCGGATGCATAATGGAACCAATCATACATTTCTTTGCGCAGTGTATTTCCTCCCATAGAAATCAAGAGCTGGATCATTGTATCCATGCTAAGTTTCCGATTCCTGGTAAAGTCTTTTCCAGGCCTAAGGACAAATTCATCTTTCGATTCAGTTACATGAGAGATTGCAAGCTTTAATTTTTGCTTTATTTCCTCTGGTGACCATTTTTTGTTCATTTGGAGGCCTCCTTTGAAAATGCTTTCAAGGCAAAGCCTCCGATTTTTGATAATTTGTCAAGCCTTTTTCTTTATTTTTTTACTGTCTGGTCACAAAAATAGTCCCAGTCTAATAGCAGAGCTTGCTTTGGACTGGGACTATTCTTTCTTAACTTAATGACATTGCCTGTCAAGTTGACAGTGGGCAGTTCATCCACGATTTAGGGTTACTTTTATGGTAAATACAGAGGATTTACCTATGAGCCGATGTTTGAGACAAATCAATCTCAACTGTTTTGAATCGTGACCTTTTTAACCGTTTTTGTTTCGCCCGGCATTTTGGCCAACGGTAGTGAATCCTTGACCATATACCTTATCTGCGGGGTGAATATAAATACGGGGGTATTCCCTAAGCCATCACTGAGCACCATTATGCCTGGTTCATTGATATACACCTCACCGCTTCCGGTGGTGTTTATCGCGGCACCAAAGGAAATCTGATCCCCTACCGACATGGATGACTGTACAGCAAGGATATAGTCCGTATCGCAGCCTGGAGAGTAGGGGTCGGGAGGAGTCAGATAGGTGATACTTGGGTCATACACCGAATCCGCACCAAGATATATCGCGGCAATTCTGTTTAACGATACATATCCGTAATCCGAGCCGCTCTGTATGATTAACAGTCCCGGCTCATCGGCGCTGGGAGCAGTGTATACCTCAATAGCTACCCCCGACAATGTAGCCAGCTGTTCCACAAACAAGGTCATGGTAGTGGTGGGATATAAGACCACTATCTGCTCCAGCAGATTAGCCAGCTGCCTGATGGCAAAACATCCCGTGCTGTCTGCCATCGTACCTGCAGCGCCAGTATCGCCCGTTGGGCCGGTGGGTCCAGTGTCTCCGGTAGGTCCGATAGGCCCGGTAGGCCCAGTGTCTCCAGTAGGTCCGATGGGTCCAGTAGGTCCAGTGTCACCACTAGGTCCGACAGGCCCGGTAGGTCCAGTATCACCAGTAGGTCCGACAGGTCCGCTGGGTCCAGTATCACCAGTAGATCCGACAGGGCCGGTAGGCCCAGTGTCTCCAGTAGGTCCGACAGGTCCGCTGGGTCCAGTATCACCAGTAGATCCGACAGGTCCGGTAGGTCCAGTATCACCCGTAGGTCCGATAGGCCCGGTAGGTCCAGTATCTCCGGTAGGTCCGATAGGACCGGTGGGTCCAGCATCACCCGTAGGTCCGACAGGTCCGGTGGGTCCAGTGTCTCCGGTAGGTCCGACAGGCCCGGTGGATCCAGTGTCTCCGGTAGGTCCGATAGGACCGGTGGATCCAGTGTCTCCAGTAGGTCCGATAGGCCCGGTAGGTCCAGTATCTCCCGTAGGTCCGATAGGACCGGTGGGTCCAGCATCACCCGTAGGTCCGACAGGTCCGGT
>NZ_FRAR01000028.1:3281-57618 GCF_900142375.1 Desulforamulus aeronauticus DSM 10349
GGTCCAGTATCTCCAGTAGGTCCGACAGGTCCGGTGGGTCCAGTATCTCCAGTAGGTCCGCTTGGACCGTTGGTATAAGTTACAATAAGTCGTGGCCATAAATTGCTATCAGAATAATCACTACTGCGAAAAGCTGATAACGCAGGCTGATCTTCTAAGCCACGGATTTCCAGCCCAAAATTGGGGTAATCACCATTGATCCAGCCGTTAACTAATTCTGTTACATCAATATCCATAAACTGGAATATTTGGTCGTCCGCGAAATTATAGAAATTACCTGTGTAAGAGCTAACAGGCCTATTGTTCCAGGTCACAGTATTTTGGTTGAAGGGAGTGTTAACCCGGTAGATGTATATTGGTTGAACACCCGGTACATCCTTCCTATAAAGATAGAGTCTTAAAAAAGCATTGTTCAGAACATTGCCAGCCGGTATGATGGGTGTAGGGAATTGTATTAGACTCCTGTATACGTCGTTAATCCTGGTAAAACTACCAATATACAGTGCCGCAACAGATCCAAAATTGGTTGTTGGGTAAGACTGTGCAATATAGGCGTCTCCAATTGGTATTAATGAAATCGTTGGCAACCTAATAATCAACCCCTCTCTCTAAATTAGCTAGCTCAATCTAAAATATTCCATAGGGCTGGAAAATGTTACATTTTGTCATCAGTTTTCTAAAATGCTATAAAGTCAATGGGGTAAAGGTCATCCTTTCTTTATAAAGAGAAATTAAAGGTACCTACAAAATGGGGGACGCAGCGAAACTAAAGTTTCGTTACGCCCCCCACAGCTTCTCTACAAACTGCAGGGGCTGTTGCTCTACGAACTGATAGTTCGTAGAGCAACAGCCCCTTTTTTAATGGTCTTTTTAGAATAGTTAACTAACTACTTTCTCAGTTCACCACGCCCTTGTTGAATTTCTGCTAACATTTTACCAAGCTTGTCTTCCAAGCCCATTAAAATATCATCGGCGTATTCACGGGCCCCCTGACGGATTTGTGAAGAAACCTCCTCAGCCTTTTGAATGGTCTGCTGAGCTATTGTTTCGGCTTGTCTGGCAATTTCGCTGTCTTCAGCCTTCTGTTCAATTTGGCGGTTTACATCCTCCAACATCCGTTGGGCTTCTTTCTTAGATTCACTGAGTACCTTATCTCTTTCCTTCACCAACCACTTTGCCTGTCGAATTTCCTCGGGAAGTGAGGTGCGGATGCGATCAAGATAGTCCAAAATCCGATTTTCATCGACCATAACACGCCTGGTCATCGGCACCTTGGGGCTCTCCTCAATGAGTTCCTCTAGCTCATTTAAGATATTCAGGAGCTCCACCTTCTATCCCTCCTTGGTATTTTGCATACCCGTATTTTTGTTTCAATTTTTCCGCAACCAAGTCTGGAACCATAGCACGTAGACACCCATCATAAGAAGCCACTTCTTTAACAGTGGTTGAACTAATGAAGGAATACTCCGCTCTGGTCATTAGATATACAGTTTCTAATTGAGGTGCTAACTTTTTATTGGTAAGGGCAAAAACAAACTCACTTTCAAAATCGGTAATTGCCCTAAGACCCCTTACAATAGCATGGGCTCCCTGTTTTAAGGCATAGTTTACTGTCAAGCCATCAAAGGTATCAACAATAATGTTGGGATATTTACCAAGCACCTTTTCTAATATTTCTACCCTTTCATCTACCGAAAAGAGTGGCTTAATCTTTTGTGAATTCCTGGCTACTGCTACAATAAGCGTATCAAACAGTACCGCAGAACGCTCAATTAAATCCAGGTGCCCATTAGTAATTGGATCAAAACTACCGGGATAGATTCCAATACGCATTATGGTTCCCCCTTGATGTCATGTCTGTAAAATGTCAACGCTGTATCACCGTATTTTTCTCGCCGATAGGCCCTAAGTACCCCCACTGTCTCCGGCGGTAAATCAACTTTATTACTTTCTACTATTACGATTCCCTCAGGAGCAAGGATAGCCTGGGCCAAAATCTCTTCTATCGTAGGTTCTTCAAATCCCTTCTGATAGGGCGGATCTATAAAAATTAAATCAAAGATCTCTCTTCTATGACCAAGCAAGGAAATGGCTTTGGCAACATCCAGTGTCAACACCTCAGCACTCTCTTTTAGTCGGCAAAGATCAAGATTTTCTAAAATAATTTTGGTGGTATTGCGGTCCTTCTCCACCAAAACAGCCTTTGCTGCACCTCGGCTAAGTGCTTCTATGCCCACTGCGCCTGTCCCACTAAAAAGATCCAAAAAACGAGAGTCAGGCACATAAGGAGTTACTATGTTAAACAAGGCCTCCCTTACTCGGTCTGAGGTTGGTCTGGTAGACATCCCTTTAGGACTTTTTAGGTTGCGACCTCTAGCGGTACCGGCAATGATTCTCAATAAAAACTGATTCCTTTCTTAGAAAAACACCCATATTCTCTCAACTCAACATTATAGCATATTGATCAAAAAAAATCGATTTTTTTACATATAAGACAAGATTTGCATAAATAATGCTAAGTCAGAACAGGATATGGTTGTACGTTATCATGGAACAGGGGGAATCATACTTGGATATTAATTTTTATAAAGCTAATGATATTAATCTAGACTTGGCAGTGGAAGCACGGGAAATTATCCGTGGTCAAACAGGCCAGGAAATACCTGGCTGCATTATGGACAAAGAAAGTTACGATCAAGCCACTGTGACCATCGTTCGTATTGTGGAAGAATACGCAGAGCAAATCATGGGTAAACCCCGTGGTAATTATATTACCATTGAAGCTCCGGTTATTCGGGAAAATAATCGTCAAGCCCACCAGGAAGTAGTGGAAGTTCTGGGCAAGCAATTAGCTACCCTCATTCATTTACCAGAGCATGCCAATGTGCTGGTAGTGGGTCTTGGCAACTGGAATGCTACCCCGGATGCTTTGGGACCCAAAGTAGTTGGTATGACTCTGGTTACCAGACACATGTATAACTATGCACCGGAAGAAATAAAAGGTGGTATGCGTTCGGTCAGTGCTCTATCGCCCGGTGTCCTTGGCCTTACCGGCATAGAAACCGCGGAAATTATCAAAGGTGTGGTAGACAAGGTTAAGCCGGAATTGGTCATTGCGGTAGATGCCCTTGCTTCTCGTTCTGCAGAACGTATTGGCACTACCATCCAACTGGCAGATACAGGGATTGCACCAGGCTCTGGTATTGGTAATAAACGAGCAGGTATTAATCAAGAAAGCATGGGGGTCCCTGTGATCGCCATTGGGGTGCCTACAGTGATTCCCGCTGCAGTAATTGCCGGCGAAACCTTGGATCGTTTGGTGGAACAAACCAAAAACGAGCCCCAAATGCAAAGCATTTATCAAAAAATGAATTCAGAGGCGTTCCAACCCATTGTGAATGCCATTTTACAGCCCTATACCTCAGGGCAACTGATGGTAACTCCCAAGGAAATCGATACACTCATTGAAAATACTGCTAAGATCATCGCCGGTGGTATTTCTATCGCCCTGCATCCTTCCATTACCGTGGAGGAATACACCAATTACCTGCATTAACCATTAGATTTCTGGGTTAAAAGCAGCATCATTGCCATGATCTGTTTTGGTCAAGGTATCTGCTCCGGTCGTCGGCTGAGTAAGGCCAATTTTGTTACCCTCATCGATGAAGCCAATCCCTTGGCCCACTTCAAAACGAAGAGAATCATTGGCCCGTTGTTTTAACAAATTTTCTTTGTTCTTATTTTGCAAGATCATCACCTCGGGTTTATTATTTGGTAAGAAGATTTGATCATACACGGCAAATGTTAACAAAAGTTAAGGGCGTGGTCTTGTACCACGCCTTTAGATGTCAATCAGGAGCTCTAATGCCCATGGATGTTGATATTGCTAGATTTTCATCACAGACCCTCACGGAACTTTTTCTCGGCGTTGTTGTACAATTGTTGTTAAATATTGATTATATGGGGCTGCGAGTGGGCTTTCATTAGAAAAACTAAGCTTGCGCCAAGTCTTTAGACGCCGGTGGAAGCTTAGTTTGCCCTTATGCATGTCGGAAAGTTTTATACTTTCCCATATGCCAAAAAAGGGAAATGTCATTTCTGACATTTCCCCTTGAATTTATTATTGTATCCACACAACATGTACTTATTTCGAGCGTCTATCTTCCCTTTTCCATTTGATAAGCAATGATATCACTAATTGTAACTACTGTCATATTATTTTTCTCGGCAAATGCCACGATTTCAGGTAACCGCGCCATTGTACCATCGGAATTTGTTAATTCACACAATACACCATAAGGTTTTAAACCGGCCATTCGCATTAAGTCCACATTCGCTTCTGTGTGCCCCTGTCGTTCCATTACACCGCCCCGCTTGGCCCGCAATGGAAAAATATGCCCGGGACGTCGCAGCCAGTCCGGTCTTACAGGGTCGGCAATTGCGGCTTTTACGGTAGTCACACGGTCAGCGGCAGAAACACCAGTTGTAACTCCGCTTGCCGCTTCAATAGAAACAGTAAAAGGAGTTTCAAAACTACTCGTGTTCACTTCCACCATCATCGGCAAATCTAAAGCCTGGACTCTTTCTTCCGGTAAACACAAACATACAATCCCACTACCCTCACGGATTAACAGGGCCATTTGCTCATTTGTCAAAGACTCGGCGGCAAAAAAGATATCCCCTTCATTTTCCCTGTTTTCATCATCGGTGACTAAAATGCCTTGTCCACTACGCAATGCATCAAGCGCGGCCTCCACTCTTGCGGCCGCATCTCCAAATTGGGTTAACAAATTTTGATTCACAGTATCTCCTCCTAATTACTAGTCGGACTTACTTGAATCAGGGCACACCAGGCAGACAGCATGTGCTCATGCCAAATAAATTAAAATGATTGTTAAGAGCAGATTTTGACTGACTGCCTTATCCTCTTCCATCCGGACTATACCGTCGGCACTGGCTTTTTACCAGTTCTGCTGACCTCTTTAAAGTTAAAGAGCGCTCGCGGGCTCCTCAGTATAACTGAGATACCGCCGGTGGGGAATTTCACCCCGCCCTGAGAATAAGTCGTTATTTGTAAGTATACTTTCGCATCCACTTTTGTCAACCCTTTTATTACCTTATATCCACATCCGTATGCGGATAATGTGGAAAGTCTCAAAGGAGCTGCTCTGGGGAGCGTGACGATTTAAAGCTACGGCCCTTTGATGCATGGTTTTATACCGTATTTAGCTTATATCACTATATTTTACAAAGTTCGGGAAGCGTTGGGCGAACTGCTTAAAGAGATACTGATTTTCCAACTTTTTAAGATCTGGGTCGGACTGGAGAATTTTTTCTGCTTCCTTTTTGGCCTTTTCAATCTCCCGGCTATCCCGCAGCAGATCCGCAATTTTAAAATCCGGCAAACCCGATTGGCGGGTACCAAAGAATTCCCCTGGTCCCCGCAGCTTTAGGTCTTCCTCCGCCAAGACAAAACCATCCTGGGTGCGGCACATGGCAGCCAAACGTTCCTTAGCCTCTTTGGTGGTGGGGTTACCCACCAGAATACAGTAGGACTGGTGACTGCCCCGCCCTATCCGGCCTCTTAATTGGTGAAGTTGAGCCAAACCAAACCTTTGGGCGTCCCACACCACCATGGCGGTAGCGTTAGGTACATCCACCCCTACCTCAATAACCGTAGTGGAAACTAAGGCGTTAATGTTGTTCTGGCGGAAGTCCTGCATAATACTTTCTTTTTCCGCTGGCTTCATCCGACCATGCAGCAAACCAAAGTTACATTCCGGCAAGGCCTGTTGTAACCTTTCATAAAGGTCGATGGCCGCCTGGGTATCCACCTTTTCTGATTCTTCCACCAGCGGACACACAACATAGGCCTGTCTCCCCAAAGCCACCTGCTGTTTAATTAAGCCAACCGCTTTGCCAGCCTGATTTAGACCTATATGATGGGTTTTAATGGTTTGTCTCCCCGGGGGCAATTCATCGATGACGGAAACATCTAAATCACCATAGAGCGTAAGAGCCAGGGTTCGGGGGATTGGAGTAGCCGTCATTACCAGCACATCCGGTCGCAGCCCCTTATCCTGCAGGGCAGCCCGCTGGCGGACCCCAAAACGATGTTGCTCATCCACCACCACCAGAGCCAAGTTTTTAAACTGAACTTCATCCTGAATAAGTGCATGGGTGCCAATTACCACCTGAATCTCACCGCTAGCCACACCCTCCAGAAACTTCTTACGGCCCCGCCGATTTCTACCAGTTAACAATGCTACTTGGATACCCAGTGGCTCTAGTAAAGCTCTGATGCTGTCGGCATGTTGTTCAGCCAGTATCTCCGTGGGAGCCATCAAAGCACTTTGCTGCCCGGAGCCCACTGCTATTGCTATGGCTAAAGCTGCCACCACAGTTTTGCCTGCACCGACATCTCCCTGTAATAAACGATTCATGGGATAGGGCCCTAAAAGATCACTCTTTATTTCCTGCCATACTCTTTGCTGCGCCTTGGTCAAGCTAAAGGGTAGTCTCTGCAGAAGTTGCCCCTCCAGCAATTGATTATCATATTGATGTACTTTAGACTGCCGAATATAACGACTCTTTTGCAAAGTAAGACCCAACTGAAATAAAAAAAGCTCTTCAAGAACAAATCTCTTCCTAGCCCTTTGGTAGGCTTTCTCCTCCTGCGGAAAATGTATCTCCTGCAGAGCTTCCGGTAAACAGGGTAAATGATGGCGATCTAGCAGATCATCGGGAAGAAATTCCCGCATCTGCCCGCCTAAGGCATCCAAGGTTGCTTTGATGATACCTCTTAAAAATTTTTGACTGATACTTTCGGACAAAGGATAGATCGGTACAATACGTCCACTATGTAATCCTTCATCCCCTTCCAATAACTCATGGTCCGTGACTTGAACCTGCGGCACGCTAAAATTTCTATCCATTTTCCCAGTAAGCAAAAGTTTTTTACCAGGAGGATATTGTTTTCGGATATAGGGTTGATTAAACCATACCGCATAGAAGGTAGCAGCACCTTCCTGCAGAGTCAGTTTGGTTATGGACAAACCACGCCTGGGCTTGGTTTCTTGACTGGCAATCACGGTCCCCTTGACGGTAGCCAAATCCCCCTGACCAAAGGAATGGGCCGGCAAAATATGGGTCCGATCCTGATAGTCCCTGGGAAAATGATAGAGGATATCCAAAATTGTCTGGATACCCAGTCGTTCCAGTTGCTTAGCTCGCTGGGGTCCTACACCTTTAATAAATTGTACGGGTTTGTATAAATCAATCACGTTATCTCACCTTTAGAAAACATATGTTCTAATTATAGCATGGGAGGAATTCCCACGGTAGTAAGTTTTATTAATTTTTCATTTGATTTTAGGTTTATTTGTGGTATACTATCCAAGTGAGTGAGATCGCAATGTATTTTTATGACATTTCTGACCGTGTCATTAAAGGAGGTGTAACTATGGCCAAGTGTGCAATTTGTGACAAAGGTGTGACCGTTGGCATTAAACTTAGCCACTCTCATATTAGAACTAAACGGACCTGGCACCCTAACCTGCAAAGAGTGAAAGCTATCGTTGATGGTTCCCCTAAGCGGATCATGGTATGCACCCGTTGTCTGCGGAGTGGAAAAGTGCAACGGGCTATTTAGTTGCATCTTTGATAAGATTACGCATTACGAAACGGCCTCAGGCCGTTTTTTAATTTTACCTTGCCAGCCTAAACGGAAAGCACCCTTACTGGGTGCTTTCCGTTTTTAACAACTAGAATGTCTTCATTAAATTAGCCATCTCAATAGCGGTGCTGGCGGCTTCCCAACCCTTGTTACCGGCTTTGGTACCGGCTCTTTCAATGGCCTGTTCAATAGTATCCACGGTCAGCACCCCAAAGATAACAGGCAGATTAGCATCTAACCCCACCTTGGCTACACCCTTGGAAACCTCTGCGGATACATACTCAAAGTGAGGTGTGGCGCCCCGGATAACTGCACCCAGGGTAATTACCGCATCGTAGCGGTTCAAGCTAGCCATCTTTTTAGCTGTTAGAGGAATCTCATAGGCTCCGGGAACCCAAGCAACTTCAATATCTTCTTCTGCTACACCATGACGCACCAATGCATCGATAGCCCCGCTTAACAGTTTGTTGGTAATAAACTCGTTGAAACGGCCTGCTACAATACCAAATTTTAACCCCTGACCAAGTAGATGTCCTTCAAATACTTTAGGCATATCCTTTTGTCCCCCTGTTCATATTTTATCAGTGTTGATTTTAATTACTCGTTAACAGATTTTTTGGTTTTTTCATTCATGTTTAGCAAATGGCCTAGCTTGCATTTTTTGGTGCTGAGATATCTTTCGTTAGCCTGTCCGGCGGCCACCTCGATAGGAACTCGACCCACTACTTCCAGTCCATAGCCCTCCAGACCAGCTATTTTTCGCGGGTTGTTGGTCAGTAAGCGTATTTTGGTCAGCCCTAGGTCTGCCAAAATCTGAGCACCAATACCATAATCGCGTAGATCGGCTGGGAAGCCCAGGGCTAGGTTGGCCTCCACTGTATCGGCCCCCATATCCTGCAGCTTGTAAGCTCTTATTTTATTCATCAGACCAATACCCCGGCCCTCCTGCCGCATGTAGAGGAGGACACCAACTTCTTCCTTGGCAATTGCCTGCATGGCTTTGTCCAATTGATCACCACAATCACAGCGCAGGGAACCAAACACATCACCGGTCAGGCATTCGGAGTGTACCCGTACCAAGGGAGCCTCCACACTGCTGAGATCCCCTTTGACCAGTGCCACATGACCTTTGCCATCAATCAGGCTTTCATAACCCACAGCAATAAAATCCCCATATTTTGTCGGCATCTGAGCAGAATCTATTCTTTTCACAAATTTTTCATGGTGTCTACGGTACTTAATTAGGTCCGCAATGGTGATCAGCTTTAAATCATGGGTTTTACAGAATTCTACCAATTCCGGCACCCTAGCCATGGTGCCATCTTCCTTCATAATTTCGCAAATAACACCGGCAGATTTTAGACCGGCTAGTCTGGCTAAATCCACAGCCCCTTCTGTATGACCGGAACGTACCAGAACCCCACCCTCTTTGGGACGTAATGGGAAGATGTGCCCCGGACGGCGTAAATCCTCAGGTTTGGTGTTGGGATCCAACATTTTTTGCACAGTGAGGGCCCGTTCTACGGCTGAAATGCCGGTAGTACATTCCTGGGCATCCACAGAAACAGTAAAGGCTGTACCGTGGGGATCGGTGTTATTGGTAACCATAGCAGGAAGGCTTAATTCATCCAGACGCTCCCCATAAATCGGCATGCAGACTAACCCTCGGGCATAGGTAGCCATAAAATTAATGGCTTCCGGCGTAGCTTTTTCCGCAGCTATCACCAGATCCCCCTCATTTTCTCGGTCTTCATCATCCACGACCACAACCATTTTACCAGCGCGGATATCCTCTAAGGCTTCTTCTATGGTATTAAATTTAACTGTCACAACTTTTCCCTCCTATAAAAATCCGTTTGTAGCCAGAAAATCCAAGTTAACTTTACTCTTCTTCTCAGACGATTCCTGCTCTCCACCCTGCAGCAATCTCTCGATATATTTCCCCAAAATATCAGACTCCAGATTTACCGAATCCCCTATTTTTTTACTACCTAATATAGTCGCCTGAGCGGTGTGGGGGATCAGTGACACTTGGAAGCTGTCCCTTGTAAAATCTACCACTGTCAAACTGGTACCATCAATCCCTATAGAACCTTTTTTAATGATATACCGCATTACCTGGGCCGGTGCCTGGATGGTAATGAGAGTGGCAATATCCTGTTTTTCCAGGCGTACGATGGTTCCTACCCCATCCACATGACCAGACACCCAGTGCCCACCCAGCCGATCCCCCAAGCGTAAAGCTCTTTCCAGATTGACTTTACTGCCGGGTTTTAAATCACCTAAATTGGTTTTGGCTAGGGTTTCCGCCATGGCATCTGCCGTAAAGTTTCCATCGCTAAAGGCAGTGGCGGTTAAGCAAACTCCGTTAACCGCAATGCTGTCCCCAAGCTTTACATCCTCTAACACTGTCGAGGCTAGAATATTTAATTTTGCCGAATTGGGGCCTCGGGAAATCCCTTTGATCGTACCAATTTCCTCAACTATGCCGGTAAAAATTTTTGCCACCTCCCTCTGAGGTATATCCTGTAATCAAGGTGTCTTCACCTAATCTCTCCAGTGCAACATCATATAGCTTGGTGGCATCCTTTAAGGCTGCTACCCCTTCTCCCCGAACGGGACCGGGTGCCGCATCCCCACCAATAATCTTAAGGGCTAAAAACCAGGCCACTTTATCCACAATTCCAGCGGTTAAGGCAGAACCGTTTACCTTGCCGCCACCTTCGATAAGTACACTGGTGATTTGTTTTTCACCCAGGATTTCCATCAGCTTTACCAGGTCTACCCCCGGTCCTGCTCCAGGTATTACCAGTACTTCAGCTCCTGCTGCCAGTAAACTGGCCCGTCGTTCCACCGGAGCAGCTTCAGTTGTAGCCACGATAGTATGAGCCGCAGATTCTTGAATGAGCACTTTAGCCCCAGTGGGAGTACGGGCCTGACTATCTAAAATAATACGGATGGGGTCCCTCCCCCTGCCCTCTGGTAATCTGGCTGTAAGGGACGGGTCATCAGCCAAAATAGTAGTAACCCCCACCAAAATGGCATCGTAGGTATCTCTTAATCGATGACCATACTCCCTGGCTGCTGCACCGGTAATCCACTTGGATTCACCGGTGGCCGTGGCAATTTTACCATCTAAGCTGGTGGCTGCTTTCATTACCACAAAGGGTCGCTTGGTGGTAATGTACTTTAAAAAGACCTCATTTAATCGAACGGCTTCCTCTTCCAGCAAACCGCTTTCAACTTCCAGACCGGCTTCCCTCAGAATGGCTAAACCCTGCCCGGCAACCAAAGGATTGGGGTCCTTCATGGCCACCACCACTTTTTTAACACCGGCCTTTAATAAAGCCTCGGTACAGGGACCGGTTCTTCCATAATGACAACAGGGTTCCAGGGTGACGTAGGCTGTGGCGCCTTTGGCCCGTTCCCCAGCGTCTGTCAGTGCCACCACTTCGGCGTGGGCACTGCCTGCTTTAACATGAAAACCTTTGCCAACCACTTCTCCGTCCTTTACCAGCACCGCTCCCACCATGGGGTTAGGACTTGTTCGCCCTCTGGCCTTCTCTGCCAATTCCAGGGCCAGCTGCATATAATGCCTGTCCTGATCCACTGTAGTTCATCTCCCATTAGTAAAAAAGTAAAACCCCGGAAAAAGTTCCAGGGTTAAAGGCAAAAGGAGAATAAACCTAACAAAAATACATTTTTTGCGAGGTTTCTTATCAACCTTCTCCCATCCAGACTTTAACTGTCGGCTCTGGCTTCTCACCAGATCTGCCCTTACGGGCTCGCGGGCTCGGCTGAAAGCGCCATACCGCCGGTAAGGAATTGCACCTAACCCTGAAGGTTTATTTTTTATTCAATTAAGACCATTATATTCCTGTGTTTGTTCGTATGTCAATGGTAAAATGGCATCACTCGACGTAAGCAAAATTAGTTTGACCACATTTCTTTAAAAAAATGTAAAAAACGACTGCTAAGGAGTTATCCTTCTTTCCATGACCTTACACATCAATTGGGCCTATACGAGTTACAAAAAACCCCTTCCTATCGTCTATATCCAGTAAGCTACAGTAAATATTTGTTATGTGGGGGATGGTATGAAAAGGAAATGGATTGGCGTTATCCTAGCAAGCATTTTTTTAGCCAGCAGCATCGCCGGGTGTGTACCAGCCAAAGATCAACCGCTGGTTCAGCCTGCTAAGAAGGATCGGCAGGTCGTAGAAAAGGTTGGTCAAGAAGTTTTAAAGGACATAGATTTGCCAGCCAAAGGAGTTCATTTATTCGGTTATCATCAGGACTTGGTGCTATCCCCGGCTGGTACGTCAGTTGCTTTTAGTGGCTACTTTTGGGATAAGGAAAAAAACGTCAAAGAACAAATGGTCTTGGCTAACTTGGTTACAGGGGAGGTTACAACCTTTGATGGTGTATCCAAGGTGCTGGGTTGGCTGCCGGATAACAACATTCTACTTTACCAAACCGAAAGTACCCTCTCCTTACTGAACAGTAAAAATCGTAGCCGACTTGAAATTTCCAAGGACTGTTGGTATGGCTCCATTAGTCCGGATGGTAAACAGATTGCTTATACCGTAAAGGGAAAGGGTTTAATGGTTTATACTATTGAGTCTGCTAAACACAAACAATTAACTAAAAATCAGGATGACTGGTATCCTATCTGGTATCCTGACAGCAAGCAGCTATTTTATTTCTCTGACCTACAGCAAAACCTGGGAGATGGTGCTGGACATTTACAAGGCATGGCTAAAATCTCTATCGAAACAAGTGAGGTAACTAGGCTTACAGATGAAGAAGGCAAATTTCGCCGAGCCGAGTGGATCATCCCCGGTAAATCTCTGCATATCGTCAGAGGTTGGGATGATGGTTTTTATCATGGTATTCTCAATTTGTCGCAAAACAAATATACTGACCTGGGGGAAAACCTCATGGATTCCTCATATTTCGTAGCCGTAGATAGTAAAACCGGCTTGTTGTTTAAAACCTCCTTCGGGCAAGTTGATATCTTTGATGCCATTGGCAATAAGCAGGAATCTTACTCTTTGCAGGAAAAGAATAGGCAAAATTTCTATTACACCCCTTCCCCCAATGGTTATAAATTAGCTTTTGTCCAGGGTGATTACGATCGATTCTTAGATAGTAAGATCAAAGGCAATAAAGTAATGATTTCAGATTACGACGGTCAGAATGTTAAAGAGTTAACTCCGGAGTATACGTATAATGACAGCATTGTTTGGGATAAAACCGGTAAGCATATCATTACCTTACAAAGGCTCTCTCAAGAAGGAGAAGATTTAATCAGCGGCCTAAAGATCCTGCCTATAAAATAAAACCTCTATACAGAAAGATCCACCCTTTTTGGGGTGGATCTTTCTATATAGAGACAGTTTAGCGTCATGTCAAGGACTATCTTAGGCAACCTTCTTTACAATGGGCCGTTTCTCTGAGCATCCAATGCTTCGTAAACATTCGGGTCACCTCCTGCAGCCAATTTTTCTTGCATCTAAAGATAAGTATATGGTTAAAAGATTACATTATTAATAACAAATTCCTATATTTGTATTAAAAATATAACCTTATGAAAAAGCCACAGAACCCAAAGGCATCTGTGGCTTGGTAGTAAAACTGTAAATTATTGGACCAGTTCTTTGGTTTCTCTGGCAATCATTAATTCTTCATTAGTGGGTACAACCATAGCAACAAAGGGAGCACCTTGCTTGCTGATGATCACTTCTTTACCACGGGAGTTGTTCTTTGCTTCATCAATTTCCAACCCGGTGTAAGCAAAGGCCTTTAGTACCCTGCCTCTGATATCTTTAGAGTTTTCACCAATACCACCGGTAAACACCAAAGCGTCTAAACCGCCTAGGGCAGCGGTATAGGCACCTACATACTTAACAATACCATAGGCAAACATACTTAAAGCCAATTCGGCCCTTTCGTTACCCTGCAAGGCTGCATCTTCTAAATCCCTAAAATCGCTACTGAGACCGGATACGCCTAACACACCACTCTTTTTATTTATGACATCGCCAATTTCAGCCACACTTAATTTTTCCTTCTCCATTAAAAAAGGAATGATGGCAGGGTCAATATCTCCGGTACGAGTTCCCATAGGTAATCCCGGCAGCGGGGTAAAGCCCATGGAGGTGTCCTGAGATACACCCTTCCCTACAGCAGAAATACTAGAACCATTACCTAGGTGACAAACAATAATTTTCAAATCCTCTACGGGCTTGCCTAAAATTTCTGCAGCCCGGCGGGATACAAACTTATGTGAAGTTCCATGGAAACCATAGCGCCGGATGCCATACTTCTCATAATATTCGTAAGGAATGGAATAGGTATAGGCCTCTTCTGGCATAGCCGAATGGAAAGCGGTATCAAACACAGCCACTTGAGCAGCATGGGGCATTAGTTCCTGGCAAGTCTTAATACCTACAATGTTAGGCGGGTTATGCAACGGTGCCAATTCAGACAATTCTTCTAATACCTTAACGAGTGCCTCATCAATTACCACCGACTGGTTAAACTTTTCACCACCGTGAACAACCCGATGACCAACAGCTTTAATCTGAGCTACATCAGTTACTGCGCCATATTTAGCATCAGTAATGCATTTTAGAATATTTTCTAAAGCGGCTTTATGATTCGGTAAATCCTGCTCTAAAACCAGTTCTTCACCTTTGTTATTTTCTTGTTTAATTCTGGAACCAGAAATGCCAATTCTTTCGGATAAACCAGAGAGTAGTACGGTCTCTTGCTCCATATCCATCAACTTATATTTTATGGATGAACTGCCGCAGTTAACAACTAGGATTAACAAAGATTTTCCTCCTTTAATGTGAAAAGAACACAAAACTTATTTTACTAGTTCAGAGATATGGCCATGGATTTTATAAGCATAAACGGTATCACCATTTCTTAGACCCACAGCATTTCCTTCGTCCGTATCCACGTGCATTTCTAATTTATGGGCATTACCCACACGAACCAGTACATCGCCAAAGATAATTCCTCTGGGTCCTTTAGCTCTTACATAAATTCTGTCTCCATCTACCAAGCCGTACTTCTCAGCATCGGAAGTATGCATATGGATATGGCGAGCAGCGATGATCGCACCTTCCGGTAAAGTAACGGAACCAGCAGGACCAACTAAGGTGACAGAAGAGGAACCTGCTAAATCGCCAGAATCTCTTAAAGGAGCTTTAATGCCTAATTTAAAACAGTCTGAGATAGAAAGTTCTACCTGACTTTTTTTACGCTCAGGTCCCAAAACACGTACCTTTTCAATAACGCCTTTAGGTCCAACCACGGTCACCATTTCTTCCGCAGCAAATTGACCGGGTTGAGATAATTCTTTAAAGGGCTTAAGCTCATGACCAGTTCCGAATAAAGTTTCCACATGATCTCGGCTTAAGTGTACGTGACGCGCAGAAATACCCACGGTAACAGCAATAGGGGTAATTTCATCGGGATTTACCCTGGTTGGGGTTTCCAGATTAGACATTTGCAACACTTCCTTTTTAATTTTATTTAACAAGTAAAAGTACTAATTTTAGGAAAGGATATGGCCATTATTTTTTATAGGGTTTGTTTAAAGAGAACAATACAAACAAGAAAATATATGTCTCGTCTTACAAAAATGTCCTTTTCAAAACCCTTCTTTTTAAAACCTTCTAACTTACAACCTTTGTATTAAACCAACTTTGTTTAGGTATGATGGTATTACCCTGCAAAAAATTGTGTTTACAACATACAATTATCATTTATAATTGATAGTCAATTTCTCAAACTGATTGTAACTAGTTTCTTCCTTGTTTTCAAGTGCATTTTGTGACTTGCTTTTCTGACTATTCTTTGACGTAAATTGTGCCAATTGTATAGTTTTTCTTACATTTGTATAAAGGATGAAAATCTTATTGAAAAAAATATAAAACTATTTTGGGGTTATCGTAATTTGTTGTAAAAATCTTAATCGGTAACCATTCATAGCAGTATCCCCCAGGTTATCTAACAGGTGATAATTAGCGTAGGCCCCAATAAAAGCCCCGACTACAGGAACCAACTGCAACAACTTCACCAGATCAATATAATCTCGGTATTCCTGCTGAAATCTCCGCCAATCGATAGCCTGTAAACTGGGAAATTCCAGGATCGTTGCTTCCCAGTTTAAAACTTTTTGATAAACCTCCCTGCGTCTGGCATCACTGGAGAAGGCCAATTGAAATAGGTGTAAAATATAGAGTCGTTCACGGTAATCCTTAATATCAAAACCATAGATCGCCGCCACCTCAAAAAGAAACTTCATTTTCAGAGTGAGTAAAAGTGGAAAATCAGCTAAGCCAAGAAACAATCCTCCCGCACCAGTGGCTGCTCCTTCAGTAGCAGCTGCCTTTTTATAAAAACGAAGACGCTCTCGGACCAAACGCTCCCGCTCCGCCAAGGACAGACCCGAAGGTACTTCCTTCTTAGTGGTGAATTCAGAACCTAGCAAAGCCGCTCGTACGATATTTTTGATGGCTGACGTCATAATTTCATGAATTTTATCAGGAATAACGTTATTGACCTTGTTTTGGAGTCCTTTGGTCAGCCCGTTAAACAAGGATGGTTTTTTATTCATTCGAATTTGCCACTGTTGCAACTCCCTTAAAGCCTGCTGTTCGTAATGATCCATCCAAATCTTCCTCTTTTAAAAAATTGGTTTACTTATTTTATTCACGTAAAGTATTACATTAGCTATCATTTTATGAGTATACCTAGATTCCCTTTGCCTCAGCTTTCACCTGTCTACTAAACCCTACCAAGGCAAATATCGAAAAAAACAAACAAGTTAAATAGAAGCTTTTTGCCCCAAAATGATCTAATAGTAATCCCCCACCTGTCATACCCATGATACCACCAACACCAAATACAGACATATAAAATAATCCTTGCCCCGTTGCCCTGAATTCGTCAGGGACAATTTTTAACAAGTGCTGCATGACCATGGAAATAAATAAGGCAAAACAAATACCATGCATTACCTGAATAACCAAAATAACCTTAATGTTACTTATGAAGGCCATCAGCAGCCAGCGTAGTCCGTACAAACAAGCTATGTAACGTAAAAAAACTAAGGAATCCAGGTTCATTCTGAGGCGACTCAAAACAATAAAAGCTAAAACCTCCGAGCTAACCCCGATGGCCCAGGCTAGCCCCGTTTCTCGGATACTCCCGCCCAGGTTCTGCAAGTGAATGCTGATAAAATTATCATTCGCCACCTGCGTGGTTCCTAGCAACGTGGCTACGATTAAAAAGTTAAAAATTTGAGGTTTTTTAGCCAAAGCCATAAATTTTTGAAAACTTGGGGGGGTGCAGATATACTTAGCATCCCCCACGGGTAAAGCACATAAAAAGGTTAGTGCAATCAAAGCAGTTACTAAATAAGGACCATTATTAACACCCAAACTATTTAGAACAAAGCCAGAGCAGAAAACTGAAACTAAAAACCCCAGAGACCCAAACATACGATAACTACCATACTGACTGGGATTATCTTTTACTGCATTGACAATTAACGTATCAATTAACGAAGGTAGCGGACGATAGAAAGTAAAGAATACGGTGAGAGCAATAAGCAATCCCAGGAAAGAATGAAAGCGGAAAATTAAAAGGCTTAAAACTGCCGAAATGAATAACTGCATTAACATGATCTTTTTTACCGTTTGTAGCTTATCACAAAAGTAGCCCCAGAGAGATTGGGTTAAAGTATTAACCACCGCCCCCATGGCTAAAAGAACTCCTATCTGCCAGTAATGAAACCCTTGCTTTTGAAATAGAATGGGGAAATAAGGCAAAATAACTCCATTAACGGCATAATAAAATCCGATTAAACACTTTAGGTAAATTGATTGCAAAAAAGTCACCCCCCACAAGGGAGAGTATAACACAGATGTCACAGAGTCTGGCAACCTTTTATCCAGAGGTTATGATTCGTAACCTTATCATTACTTTTTTTCATATATATTATTACCATTATTGTGATAAAATATTGCTGGGGAGAACGGGGGTGGTCCCCCCTATGGGCTGCAAACCCATGAGCTTTCCTGAGATCCAGGTTGGAGTACGGTTCAATTCCGACTTCTCCCCTCCAATTTAAAAAGCATAAACCCTGCAGTAAGAAATAATGATCTGCAGGGTTTTTTGTGTTTTGTAAAAACAGCCTACTAGCCCCTCTTAATTTGAGTAAGATTATGCTTGTCTCATTTTGTCCGGCTATAAATTAGATGAAGCATATCACTGCCGTTATAATGTTTGGTATATTCGCTTTCAATCTTCATCCCAAGTTTTTCTGCAACTTTACGAGATGGAAAGTTGTTTGGTCTAATTTGTGCAATAACCTTGTCGGCATTTAATTTAGCAAAAGCATAATCCATGCAGGCTTTTGCTCCTTCAACTGCATAGCCTTTGCACCAAAAATTTTTATTAAGTATATAGGCAATCCCCGTATATGGAATCCCGTCAATTTCTTCTATTAATGGGCCAATTACACCCACAAATTTACCTGTAGCCTTTTCTATTGCAGCAAAATAGCTAAAGCCTTCATTTTCATAACGTATAAGGTTTTTATCAATCCATTCGTAAACTTCCTCATCTGTAAAAGCGTGCTCCCAAGCATACATCACTTCAATATCTTGTAGCATTGTACACAAGTCTTTAAAGTCATCTCTATCAATCTTACGAAAGGCTAATCTCTCTGATTGTAAAATCCATTGCATATAGTTACCACCTTTACTATAAAACAATCCTCATATTAAGCATAACACAAAAAATGAAAGAAGTTGAACCGTTCTATCGTTCAACTTCTTTCGGTAAAAATCTTGGAGCTCTAGTTTTGGGATGCCGATTTTTTACTGAAAAGCAGAAACAAATAGGGTGCAAATAACGAGGGAATTGCATACAACCAGTTTATGCTCCCGGCATCGCTTATTCTTGCTAAAAAGGATGTAATAACAGTAAACATATCAACAGGAATATACAGATAATAGATTATCATGCTATAGGAGCCAAAATGTTGTGTGACTTGTTCTATGGCAAAAATCACAACGGAATAGAGCATCAAGAGCGTCGCGGACTTTATAAAAGTAATCCGACTGTATCTTTTGCGCAATAATAACCCAATACCAGCAAACAGGGAAACGCTTAAAAACAGCCGAACATAAAATGCTGTGGTTCCCATTTCAAGGGTCCATTCGGTAGTGCCCCGGATTAAGAGACGGACCGTAATGTAATCGGCTGTTCGCAATATAATTCCAGCTGCCAAAGTGCATAACGGCAGTTTTAACAGTTCTTTGTTCATGAATAATCTCTCCCAAAGCCTGCACTTCCAGACTCTTATTTTTCTGCCATTCTACTTGTTTTATTGATTGTACCACACTTGCCCCTCGACCAAAAAGACATAACTTCCACTAAGTGGAAGTTATGTCTTTTTGGTCGGGGCGACAGGATTCGAACCTGCGGCCTCTGCGTCCCGAACGCAGCGCGCTACCAAACTGCGCCACGCCCCGAAATGCCAATTGTTGTAACAGAGTATATTATCACCCAAGAAAAACCATTTGTCAAGAAAATTTGGTTTCTATATTAAAATATAAGCCTCCGCATAAGCTTGGGCCATTTGCAAATAATAATTCCAAACATTACCCTGGGGAGGAATGACCGTGCAAAAGAACGTCGGAACTGCCGATAGGATTCTTCGGGTTACCTTTGGTGTTTCCTTTCTTGCTCTAGGACTCTTACGTTTGGTCTCTCCTTTTTGGTCCAGTCTATTTATCGTGTTGGGTATTGAAGTATTTCTGGTAGCTATCATTGGTTTCAGTCCCCTTTACCATTGGTTAGGGGTTTCCTCACGGGAACCTGATCTTGTTATCGAAGAGGAGGTGTATACGTGGCAAACTGGCGAGCGGGATTCGGAGAGGTAGTGAATACTTTTGCCAACATCTTTGGCAATATCCTTGAAGGAGGTGAAGAAGATGGTCAACACCAGCGATCAAGCAGAACTAAAAAACTGTATTCAAAACGCCCAAAGTTGCATGACGGATATGGGGAGAATGATTGATAAACTTCCCGCTGATGCACCTGAAAAACAGCAATTGGCTAAAATGTGTCAAAAGACAGGTGTCCTATTGGAAGAAGCTCGGCAAAGATGCTAGATCCAGGATTGTACTAGGGAGGAAGAATAATTGTATACCTGTTGTGTTTGCGGCAGACATACCGAGGAAAGCAAGATGTACTATGACGAAGAGATGGATAATAGCTACTGCCAAAATTGTTACCTGGCTGAACATGCACGGGAAGAATAGTAAAACAACAGGTCTCTAATAATGCGAGGCCTGTTGTTTTTTGCATTTATTCCGCTACCAACGGTTCTTGAGAACGAAAGGGATCTGGGGCTGATGGTGGTACCGTGGGATTGACTAGCAAATCCTCAGGACCTTCTCCGGAATCTTGCGGCTTTTGGGTCCAAAAGTCCCCAAAACATGGTACCTTTGGCTCACTGCCTTCTATAAAATAGGCAGCCATAGTATCGCTGGATAAGGGTGAAGCTTTTAGTCCATCCATGGTGCAAACCTCTTCCTGCACCACTCCCTCCGGTACCCTAAAATCTTGAGCCGCCGCATTTCCGTGGGCTTCCTCCATAAATTGTGCCCAAATTGGGGCAGCAATGTCCCCCCCCGTTAAACCTACCCTTTTGCTCTTGTCATCATATCCTACATAGACAGAAGCCACTAAATCAGGGGAATAGCCCACAAACCAGGCGTTCGTATAATCTTCTGTAGTCCCCGTTTTACCGGCCACCGGTCTTTTTACCAGCCAAGAAATCTGGGCTGCAGTTCCTCCTGAACTTACAGCAGCCTTTAACATATCCGTTACAATATAGGCTACCCTTTCATCAATCACTTTGGAAAGCTGCGGGTGCTGTTCCTCTAATACCCGCCCTGCGCTATCGGTCACTTTCAATAAATAAATGGGTTTGGCACGTATGCCTTGGTTGGCTAGGGGGCCGTAAGCTGCTGCCATTTCCAGCGGGGTAACTTCTGAAGTACCCAAAGCCAGTGATAAATAAGGCCGTAACTCACTTTCAATCCCCATTGCTTTAGCATAGCGAACCAGGGCATTGATTCCTAACATATCTGCTAATCTAACCGTTACTACGTTATCGGAGATGGCTAAGGCCTGTTTAAGAATAAAGGGGCGGTAATGATAACCCACCTTATGGTCTGCCGGAGTATACGGTGCACTTCCCTTCTGTTGGTAGGTTACTGGCTCGCAGACGATGGTACTGGCCGCGGTATAGCCAGACTCAATGGCCGCCGTATATAAAAAGGGTTTAAAGGCTGAACCAGGCTGCGTTTTGGCCAGGGCACGGTTGTATTGAGATTTTTGCCAACTGCGTCCCCCCACCATGGCTTTGATATAGCCATTTTTAGGATCGATGGCCACCAAAGCGCCGTTAATATCTGGATTTACATTAGCCAGGCCTTGCTCCATAGCTTTTTCTGCAGATTTTTGCATAGTTAAATCCAAACTGGTTTGAATGGTTAGCCCGCTGGTGTAAAGTAGTTCCATACCATTGGGGTATTTGTTTTTAAAATAGTTAATAATTTCAGCCACATAATAGGGCGCCTGCTGGAATGCTTCGGTCTTAGCTAAAGGTTGAATATTTTCTGCCCGTGCAGCGGCCGCTTGCTCGGGAGTTATCACGCCTAACTCCAACATACGATTCAGAACCACCCTTTGCCTCTCTAGGGCTCCCTTCAGATTGGTGGTAGGCGCGTAGTAGCTGGGGGCCCGCGGTAAACCGGCCAGCATCGCACTTTCTCCCAGGGTAAGATCTTTCGCTGCTTTGCCAAAATAAGTTTGTGCGGCAGCTTCTACCCCGTAAGCTCCCTGGCCAAAGTAGACATGATTTAAATACATGTTTAAAATCTCGTCTTTGGTATAGGTCCGCTCCAATTGGATGGTGTAATATACTTCTTTAACCTTTCTGTCGATGGTTTTCTCGGGTCCTAAATACAGGTTTTTGGCTAATTGTTGTGTTAGCGTGCTTCCCCCCTGGACGATGGAGCCACTTCTGATATTTTGCCAAAGTGCCCGAGCCATCCCTTTAAAATCAATGCCCCGGTGTTGGTAAAACCGCTCATCCTCAATAGCTACAATGGCCTGACGCATGGTTGGAGCAATTTCCTCTAATTGCACGGGGACAGTATTTACCTGGGAAATGGTGGTAATAAGCCGGTTATTGGCATCCACAATGCGGGAAGGCTTAGGAACCTCCGGCGGTCCTCCGCCTTCCGTTCCACAGCCAAAAACTACACCTAGGCATAGCATTAAGTTCATCAACAAGAAAAACCGTTTATAGGTCACTATTTTTTCCTCCACAAAACATAGTAGCATAATAAATATTTTTTCCATGATTAAAAGCCTTATCCAAAAAGCAGGTAACCATAAAGTCCCAATGGGAATAGAATGATAGAATAAAAGTTAGGATGGTGGTTTTATGCCAAGGCATGTAATAAGGCCCGGTGACACAATAAAAACCATCGTAAAAAAATACAATGCCAATACCAATAACCTAGCCATTGCTAACACTCATTTAGAAAACTTGGAAAATTTAAACCCAGGAGATGTTGTATATATTCCCGCTGCTTCTGATGGTACTTATAATTTCCTAGAGACAAAAAATTTAAAATCTTCACTCCGAACCATGATGGGATTTTCTGTGCGTCAGATTCAAGAACATTACAAGCTTTATCAGGACTATGTTATTAAGATCAATGAAATACGAGCAAAACTTCAAGCATTAAAGCAAAAGGAAGCCGACTCTATTTATAGTGAGTACCGTGCCCTAAAGACTGCTGAACTCTATGCAGTAAATAACTGCAAACTGCATGAATACTATTTTGAAAATATGGGTGGGCGAGGCGGCAACGCCACCGGAAATGTACTGGAAGTCATTGTTAGGGACTTTGGCTCCTATGAATATTGGGAAAAAGACTTTCGTGCCACCTGTTTAATGGCTAGGAATTGGGCAATTCTCGGGTACGACTTTGATGATGGACATTTGCATAATTATGGCTACGATGAAGATGCAGGCCTCGCAGTACGAATAGAGCCCCTTTTAGTAGTAGATTTGGCGGAACATGCTTATTTTCTGGATTATGGAACAAACCGTACCAGTTATTTGGATGCCTTTGCCAAAAATATTGATTGGGCAGTCGTCAAATCTCGCTTCACCAATATCAAAATATAAGGAACAAAGGCCACCAGAGGCGGCCTTTGTTCCTTATATTTTCGTTGCAAAAACATGATTACCAATGCGGGTAACAACGGGCAGAGTTCGTATCCATTGATCTTCTGCCACCACAGGGTTATAAAAGAATAACGCACCCTTAGTGGGATCCTGTCCCATTAAAGCCTCTAGGGCAGCTTTCATGGATTCTTCGTCTGGTTTCAGATTAATAGTGCCATCCTGAACCGGCGTAAATTGATATACCCGGCTGTTTTTTTCCATAATAACTTCCCGAATACTCTTTGGAAAATCTGGACTGGCTATTCTATTTAGTATAACAGCTCCTACAGCAACCTTCCCCTCGAAGGTCTCTCCCCGGGCCTCAGCATGAATGAGCTTAGCTAACAGTATAATGTCTTCCCGGGAAACATCCCCTCTGGATAATACTGCACCATAAGAGGTGACGTTAGTGGTAGGAATAAATAACTTTTGGTTGGGATAAATTATTGTACTGGTTAAGTTGTTTGCTCTCATCAGTGGTGCCAATGGCACATCATAATCCCGGCAAACTTGGTACAGTGTATCCCCTGGTCGGACAGTGTAACTTATATCTGAGCTAGATCGGTCTGCTTCAGACCCATCAAGCTCTAAACCGCCTGCACCGTCGCCGCTAGTCTCCCCTGCAGCTACTGCTACCCCCATTAATCCAGAGGTGACTGCTAAGACAACCGCCAATAACACAGCGATTTTACGGTACTTCTTGTTCATTGGTGCCTCCTTTCTTACCCATTTGATAGTTTGCACAATTATGACAGAAATATACATACATAAAAAACAGCGCCCCTAGAGGCGCTGTTTAATTTAGAAGTTAACTGTACATGGATCTCATTAAATTTTTCTTTTTGAGATCTCCCTTATTGCTGGTTTCTGTAATGGGAGAGGCTTTCCGCTGAATTTGTTTGGCCCTGTTCTCCTCAAATTGCCGTTGATGTGCTTCCACTTCCCTAACAGTTCTAATATTATTTTTGTGCCATTCCCGAAGAATACTGGAGATATACTTGATATTATGTTTCCCTCTAATGACTGCTTGCCGCAGTGCTTCTAAAATAAGTTCCATCTCATATTCATCCACCCAGGATAAAATGTGTTCAATCTCCATGGGGGAAAGCAGCCGTCCAAACTCATTTTCGAAGGTATGACACAATTCCTTTTCTGGTGTGGTTAAAATAGTTTGATTGTGCTGTAGCTCGTTCCCGAGATGATATTCAGCGGAATTCATTTTTTCAGCAATCTCGTCTAACTGCCTTTTCTGATTAAGAGCCCAAACCTCCGAGATTTCAAAAACTAACGGTTCAAAATCATAACCCTCCATGATTGAACCGTCTTCGTCACTAAAATACTGGGTGATACCAATAACTCTTTTATCCAGTAAGCTTTTAATTTGTCGCTCAATCTGTGCCGGATCAGCTGCTAAGCAGTGAGATAACGTCTCTGCACTGGGCATTAGCTGCTCTTCGTTACGCAATCTCAACAACTGAATAATGAGCATCATTTCAGAATCTGTAATCCCAATATCACGGTAATACTTTAAAAATAGATTTGGGATACTGGTCATGCCACTGGTAAAAATCGCCGAACCGAAAAAAACGGTCATGTTGGTAGCATCAAATTCTTTTTTTACTGCCAGTCTATTTTTGTGTCTCATGCCCCAACCCCCTTGTACTTCTTTCAATATTTTATGGTAAGAATGGCAGCCTTGTCCACCTTTGTTTATCGACAAAGAGGGGGAAAAACATCTAATCCCAGGCTGGCGTAGACGAAAAGGTGCCGCTAGCTGACATTCACAAAAATATAATTAACCTATGAATATCCCCTTACCAAAAGGTTATTATAAAACAAAAATGGGAGTGTTGCTATGTCTTCCGAAGAAATATTACAAGAAATTAAGTCATTGCCTCTGGAAGAACAAAGATTTATTACCAATAATCTGTTGGATCATTTATTTCTAGAGGGCGACGATGAAGATGATGCTTTCCTCAGTTTGGATATTTTTTAAAGAAAAAGGGGTTACGATTAGAAGCAGTGTCAAAGTGTGACACTGCTTCTAATCGTAACCCCTTTTTCTTTAGGAGATTAGGTTGGAACTCATTCTCCGCATAACTCTGGTAGCTAACGTATTAATGATAAAGATTAAAATAATCAACACCGTTGCTGTAGCGTAGGCTTTTTCCATAGAGATACCCTCCATGGCCAGTATATACAAATGCACCGACATGCTGCGGGCAGGGTCCATCACTGAGGCGGGAATATTTAAGGAACTACCGGCAGTTAAGATAACTGCCGCGGTTTCGCCCACTACTCGACCGATACTTAAAATTACACCTGTAACAATGCCAGGCAGGGCACTGGGCAAGACTATCTTCCAGATGGTTTGCCATTTGGTGGCCCCCAAAGCCATGCTCCCCTCCCGATAACTGAGCGGCACGCTTTTAATGGCTTCTTCACTGGTTCTCACAATGGTGGGAAGAACCATGAAGGCTAAGGTTAAACCGCCGGACAACAGGGACCAGGAAAATCCCATAAACAACACTAAAAAGGCAAAGCCAAACAGGCCAAAGATGATCGAGGGAATTCCCGCCAGGGTTTCCGTGGCAAAGCGTATCACCTTCACCAGCGACCCCTTTTGGGTATATTCAGTAAGTTGGATAGCTGCCATAATACCAATGGGCGTGGCAATGGCCAGGGAAATAGCAATGAGATATACCGTGCTGACAATGGTGGGGAAAATACCGCCCTCTTTGCCCATCAACCTAGGTTCTTTGGTCAAAAACTCCCAGCTAACATGCATTAGACCATGCTGTAAAATATGAAAGATTACCGCTAGCAGTGCCCCCAGGGTGATTACCACCGAAGCCCACAGAAATACTTTGGCAACTTTTTCCTCCCAATAGACAGAGGATCTTACTTTGTCCATGCTATTCACCTACCCTTTTAGGCACTAAAGTCACCAGCAAATTTAAGATCATAATGATTACAAATAGTACAATACCCGTGGCAAATAATGCTTGAGAGTGTTCTCCAGCCGCGTAACTCATTTCTATGGCGATATTACCCGTGAGGGTGCGAACCGGGTCTAGAATACTCTCCGGTAAGACGGACACGTTACCAACCACCATAATGACGGCCATGGTTTCACCAATGGCTCGGCCCATCCCCAGCACAATGGCTGTTAGGATGCCGGAACGAGCACTGGGTACAATTACTTTTTTAATGGTTTGCCAGTGGGTAGCACCCAGGGCCAGGGAACCTTCTTTGTAATCCTTAGGCACCGCCCGAATGGCATCTTCAGATATATTGACAATGGTCGGCAGGATCATGATAGCTAAAACAATAGAACCGCTTAAGATACTAAAACCCCTGCCGCCAAATACTTCTCGAATAAAAGGAACTAAAATAACCAAACCATAAAAGCCATAGACCACCGAAGGAATCCCCGCCAATAACTCAATAGCCGGTTTGACCAAGCCGGTCACCTGTTTGGGTGCTATTTCAGCTAAAAAAATGGCACAGCCAACGCTCAGGGGTACTCCAATTAGGAGGGCACCTAGGGTTACCAGAAAAGAACCAACAATCATCGGTAAAAGTCCAAAATGACCTTCCAGGGGATGCCAGTCTATGCCGGTAATAAAATGAGCAAGGCCGTATTTCTGTATTACAGGCAGACCATCGGCAAAGATGAAATAGGTGATTAGTGCCACCACAAAAATCGCAGCAACTGCACTTACTAGCAATAATTTTTCAATTATGTTTTCATGTAATTTCTTCATGTGTCTCTACCTCTCATAAAACAGGGATAGAGGGTTGATATGCAACCCCCTTACCCGCTCATTTTGTCTTATCTAGCACCCAGGGTTCCTTACTTAGTAGAGATAAAATGAGATTCAACAACGATTTTTTGACCTTCTTCACCCATGACAAAGTCAATATAAGCCTTAGTAGCTTCGTTCATGTCACCTTTTGTTAGGTACAGGAAGGGACGAGAAATTTTAAAGGAGTTATTCTTTACGTTATCGGTAGTAGGCTCTACACCATCTATTTTGACACCTTTTACAGCATTGTCCAAGGAACCTAGGGAGATGTAACCAACGCCATTTTTATCCCCGGCTACTGTCGTTTTTACAGACCCGGTAGAGGGCTGGGTGATTGCTTTATTAAACATTTTAGCGTCCTTTAAAACAATTTCTTCAAAGGCACCACGGGTACCGGAACCCTCTTCACGGGTTACTACGTTAATGGCAGCATCTTCACCGCCTACTTCTTTCCAATTCTTAATCTCACCAGAGAAAATTTTCTTAGCTTGATCCAATGTTAATTCTGCCACTTCGTTCTTCGGGTTTACTACAATGGCAATACCATCAAGAGCAATTTTGTGTTCAGTTAGACCTATTCCCTTTTCAGATTCGTTGATCTCCCGGGAAGAAGCACCAATTTGAGCAGCTCCTTCGTTGGCAGCCTTTACACCGGCAGAGGAACCGCCGCCTTGGACATTAACAGTTACGCCAGTGTTCTTAGCCATAAATGCTTTTGCTAATTCTTCAGATAAAGGTTGTACAGAAGTGGACCCAGCAATCGTAACAGAACCGGACAAACCTGCATTTTCACTGTTAGCATCCTTAGGAGTTTCTTCTTTCTTTCCACAACCAGAGAAGACAATCACTGCTGTTAAAATAAGAGCAAAAACCAACATTACCTTTTTACTGTTCTTAAACATGATATTCCCCCTAGTATTTTTTACTTTTAAAGCACATTTAAAATCAGTTTCTGTCTAACCTCCTTAGCCATTGTATAAAGAATTTGTTAATAAACAGGTTGTTTCCAGTAAAAGTTCAGTTAAACAGATGTTAAGATTTTATTAAGAGAAAACGCTTTCCATCGCTTCATTTGAAAAAACAAATTGTTACCGGAAAAGAAAATGTTTTGCCCTTTTGTCCCTGTTGTTTTTGAGTAGTTTTTCCTATAATTAAAATTACAGTACTTAGAAAAACTTGGCTTTCGCGATACCAGTGGAGATTTAGTTTGCCCCTTGGCAAAGCGGGAAACTCTTACACTTGCTAACTTGTCAAAAAATCTCAGTCTACATCTGGAAGGAAATTTAGTGATACCAACGAATACCCGAAATACAAGAAAATTTGAAATGGCAGGTTAATCTATGGAACTTGACATTAAGGCATTGGACAAAATTATTAAAGAAACCCTTTCCGCAATTGAAAAAAGTAAACAACAAATCTACCAGATTGCGGAATCCGCGCGTTCAGAGCACGAAAGACTGGAAGATGAAATTAGGCAGTTGAAGACAGAAATCACTACCATTATTAGTCAGGTAACTCATCTGGAAATTGAAGAACGCAAAGCCCGCTTGAGGCTGATGGAGGTTAGTAGAGATTTTCATCGTTTCTCTGAGGCAGACATAAAAACTGCCTATGAAAATGCTCAGGCAGCTCAATTAAAATTAGTAATGCTGCGGGAAAAGGAGAAAACACTTCGCTTCAAACGGGATCATGCTCAGATAATTTTAAAGCGAATGCACGATACCGCAAGCAAAGCAGAAAAGCTGGTCTCCCAGGTGGGTGTCGCTATGCAATTCCTGAGCAATGATTTATCGAACTTAAGTGAAAAGCTGGGTAATCTGCATGATATGCAGCAATTAGGTATCTCCATTATCCGAGCCCAAGAGGAAGAACGTAAGCGTGTAGCCCGGGAAATCCATGATGGCCCTGCCCAATCCATGGCCAATATTGTTATGCGCGCTGAATTTTGTCTTAAGCTTTTAGAATTAAACCCCAGTATGGTCAGTGATGAATTAATGTCACTGCAACAGTTGGTCCGCCACAGTCTGCAGGATGTGCGTAAAATTATTTTTGATCTAAGGCCCATGGTGCTGGATGATTTGGGTCTGGTACCAGCCATTAAACGTTATTTAGATGATTATAAAACGCAAAATGATACCGTCGTAGAATTCGCCTTTTGGGGAAAAGAAACTCGCTTTGAAACATCTTTAGAGGTGGCTGCTTTTAGAATTATTCAAGAAGCGTTAACAAATATAAAAAAACATGCCAAAGCACAATATGTTTTTATTAAAATGGAGCTTATACCGAAAAGAATCAACGTATATATAAAAGATGATGGTTGTGGTTTTGCCATGGACAAACTAACACCTGGAGGTGACGGTGGCGGCTATGGCTTAATGGGTATGCGGGAGCGTATACAGCTTTTAAATGGTGGGGTTAACATACATTCATCTCCCGGTAAAGGAACCGAAATCTCTTTCTGGTTACCAATCGGAGAATATAACATCTGGGAGGTGTAATAAATGTCTGAGACAATTAATCTGCTCATTGTAGACGATCATCCCCTTATACGAGAGGGTTTACGGAAAATATTATCCTTTGAACCACAAATTCATGTGCTAGGAGAGGTTGCCAATGGCGCACTGGCTGTGGAATTTTGCAGTCAGAATGCCGTTGATATCGTATTACTGGATATCAATATGCCAGTTATGAACGGTATTGAAGCCTGTCGTAAAATTAAGGAACTAAAACCTGGACTTGGCATCATTGCCTTAACCATTCATGATCAGGACGAATATTTATTTGAACTTATCAAGTACGGTATTTCTGGTTACGTATTAAAGGATGTGCATCCCCATCAACTCATAAAAACCATTCTTGGCGTAGCCCGTGGTGAATCCTTTATCCCCCCAGCCCTCACTGCCCGAGTTTTAGCCGAGTTTAGCCGTCTTACATCCGGTGATCAAGATAAAAAACATCAGATGCTGACGGAGCGGGAAATTGATGTTTTAAAGCAAGTCGCCACAGGCCAAAGCAATAAAGATATCGCCAAAGCACTCTACATAAGTGAAAAAACGGTTAAAAATCACCTTACTAATATTTTCCAAAAAATTGGGGTTGCCGACCGAACCCAAGCTGCTTTGTATGCAATTAGGGAAAAATTGGTAGATATCTAACACTCTGAGTAAAAACACAGGGGCACTTAATAGGTTTATCAAACAGGTTTCATGTGATCTTAGGTAAATTTGTTACACCTGGAGTAACAAAAAAAGCAGGTGCCTTCCCAACCTACTAGGTTTAAGGCTACCTGCTCTTTGTTATTTCGTTTGCTTTTTGCTAAAACATAAGAAATCTTTTTCGCAACAGCCGATACATAATAAAATAACCTAATCCAAAAAACCCTAATGCCACAAAGGCAATTAGATGGTAGATAGTAATCCTGTTTTTAAAACCGTCTATTTTCTTATCCCTTATCTCAATCTGTCTTTGAATATCTTCCTTCTCACGGGCCACCATTTCCTGCTGTTGCTTCACTTCTAATTTTTCTTCCTGGAGACGGGTCATTTCATGCAGTAAGTGAGCATTAGCCTCGCTTAAATCCTTAACCCTTTCAAGTAGTAAATATTCCTTAGATTGTCCACCGATTTCTTTAAAAGAGTTCCATAGCACCAAACCATCCACTTCACCTAACTTAACACCATTTAAATACCCAATGGTCGGTGCAATATCACAAATACCAATCGGCGGCATTTGGTTATTTTCTTCAAAAGGCAGACCTTTAATGATCAGCGGTGGCGCACCTAAAGTTCCGGTAATAATAATCATGCTGTTGTCAAAAATGTTTTCATCATGAAGTTTTTTTAATAAACGACCTACCTGAGAGTCCGTATTTGTAACTGCCATCTTATATTCATTGCTCTTTACACCGTGTTTTTTTAGATCTTCCCGTAGTTGTGGCATCACGATAACATTAAAGTAAGACGGTCCCTGGTTCCATTCATTCAGTAAGTTGGTAATGACCAGTTCATCTTTACCATTAAAGGGACCGCTGCAACTATATCCGTCCTTAGACTGTATTTTCTTTAATTCTCCCTCAGCACCAAAGAATGCTGTCTTAATTTGCTTTTCTTCCATTAACGTTTGTATTGTTTTTCCCTCAAACTTGTCTCCCTTTTGCAGGAACTTATGCCTTTGGGGTTGCATTCCTGTTAAAACCGAGGTAACTGTTGCCTGTGCCGTATCCGGAAATACAGAATTCACCTGATTGCAGCGAATACCCGTATTGGCAATTCCATTAATATTGGGAGCAGAAGTCTTCTGCAATGTTTCTGCTTGTAGACCATCAATTACGATAAGAAATATTTTGCTGGTAACCTTTGGCACCTCTTCTTTCGGTTGCTGCATAGCATCCGGTGCCGCTACAGCTAGAGACGTAGTCGTTAAACTTATTAGAATAATTATCAAACAACAAAATAGCTTCTTACGTAAATACATTGACATTAGCATAACCCCCCTTTGGGTGGCATTTTATTATCATGTATATAAAGGCTTTGTCCATTTTATGACCATAATTTTCCTCTTTTTCATGACATTGTTGGTTTCTTCCAAATCACGGTATAGGATTGCTTAGGTTAGTCAAAAATACTAATACTCCGCTTTGGTGAGTTTTATCTCTCCCCGTCCAGCAAATAGCTGGACTTTTTTTGTTCAAATAACGACTAAATAGCTATTGCCAATAGCCGATTAATTTGTTACAATAGCTTTTGTCAACAAGACGAATCGGGGTGTAGCGCAGCTTGGTAGCGCACCTGCCTTGGGAGCAGGGGGTCGCACGTTCGAATCGTGTCACCCCGACCATTTTTTGTCTGAGAACCCTTGAAAACTAATGTTTTCAAGGGTTCTTGGCGTTTTGCGTAAGAAAAACTGGCGCAAAACCGGTAAAAGCAAGCGGCCTTTCAAAAACAATAAAAAACAGGGATATCACCCCTGTATAGCCGCTACCAGCTTCCGCTTCCTACCATCTTGATCGCTCTTCTCAAGTTGTACGCAAGGAACCTAAGCCCCAGTTCAGCTGTGGCTTTCTCCTTTCCCCGGCACAGCAGGTAATGCGCCCCGCCGTACCACATGAGCGGGCAGATGAAAACCATGCTGGCTCGTTTCCAATCCTCTGTTCCCCCTCCGACTAGGGCTTTCCGTGCCATAAAGCCAGCGTAGCATGTGGACGATTCTTATTATATAGAACCTATGTAATTATGGAAGTTGGTACGATAAATCTCTTCTTCTTTATCGAATTTTGTCGTAACTGTTAGTTTTTACAGATTATTCTTGCTTTTTTCAGATTACTTTCTTAAAATCAGGGTAATGAATGAGCGGATATAAATTCAATTCTATGGAGGATTTGGGAATATGCAATTGGACAATCAATTCAGCCAATCCATTATCGAGAATATGATAAACGGCTTTGCCCTCCACCGCATCATCACGGATGAGAATGGAAAACCGACCGATTACCGTTATATAGATGTGAATACAGCCTTTGAAAAGTATACGGGTCTGAAGCGGGAAAACATCATCGGACGGACAATCTGTGAAATCGTCCCCAATATTCGCAAGGATCCTATTGATTGGGTTGCTTTTTACGGGAAAGTGGCGATTGATGGGGGAAAAGACTCCATGGAACAATATTCTGTGGCTTTCGACCGCTGGTACAGTATCCACGTTTATTCGCCGATGAAGGGGTATTTTGTAACCATTTTCAATGATATTACCTCGATTAAAAAGAGTGAAGAGCAGCTTATAGACAAAAATGAAAAACTGAGCACGCTATATGAAGAACAAACTGCCCTTTATGAGGAACTGACAGCTTCGGAGGAAGAACTACGCCAGCAGAATGATGAACTGGTAAAATCAAATAGGCGGGTGGCAGAAAATGAAAGACGCCTGAATAAGGCTCAACAGCTTGCGAAGGTGGGAAACTGGGAGCTGGATCTGGTGAAAGGCACCATGTGGGGCTCCGAAGAAGCTTTCCGCCTATATGGGTTGGAAAGAAAATCACCTTATCTGCCGTTACCCGTTATTCAACGCATGGTATGTGACGAATATCGGAAAAAAATGGACGAGGCGTTGAAAGCTCTGATTACAAAAAATACTCCGTATAATGTTCAATTTAAAATAATCCTGAATGACGGCAAGGCGCAATACATGCACTCTGTGGCAGAACTGGAAGTGAACGGGCAGGGTGAGCCGCTCAGAGTTCTAGGCGCAATACAGGATATTACAGTAAGAGTATTGTATGAGAATGAGCTTCGGGAAAGAAATGAAGAATTATCCACGTTGTATGAAGAGTTATCGGCATCTGAGGAGGAATTGCAGGAGAACTACCTGCGCCTTTCTCTAAGTGCGGAGGAGAACAAGAAACAGCAGGAAATACTGGAACATATGGCATATCACGATGTATTGACGAACCTTCCGAACCGTACCTTTTTCATGGACCGCCTCACTATTGCGCTTGGCATGCCCGAGAGGGCCGGCCGTCGGATGGCGGTCATCTTTATGGATATGGATAATTTTAAAGATGTAAATGATACATTGGGGCACAATATAGGGGATAAATTGCTAAAAGTTATTTCTGAGCGGCTATCGCAGCATATTCGAAAACGCGCAACTCTCGCTCGGTTAGGAGGAGATGAATTTGCCGTTCTAATCCAGTATATAGGCAGTAACCACAAGATCTATGAATTCTGCGAAGAAATAAGGGAAAGGCTGGCGGAACCATTTGAATTTGACGGCTATCTCTTTAATATAAGTGCAAGCATTGGGATATCCTTATATCCCGAAGACGGGTCAACTGCGGAAGAACTGCTGAAAAATGCAGATACGGCCATGTATTGCGCAAAGAATCTCGGGAAGAATAATGTTCAGTTCTTTCAGGAAGAAATGAGACAGGGCATCCTCCGCAAGATAACAATCGAAAAGAGTCTTCGAAAAGCGTTGAATACCTCCGGCTTTGAACTTCACTACCAGCCGCAAATCTCTATAGATACGGGAAAAGTCCGGGCATTTGAGGCATTGCTCCGGTGGAGGGACCCTGAGCTTGGAAACGTATCCCCCTTGGAATTCATTCCTATTGCGGAAGATACGGGGCTAATCGTGCCCCTGGGGGAATGGGTATTAAGGGAGGCATGCAGGCAGGGAGTTGAATGGAACGGGAGCGGCTGCGAAGACCTTATCATCTCGGTCAATATTTCCACAGTGCAGTTGAAACAGGCTAATTTTGTCCATATGGTCAAGGACATTCTGCAAGAAACCGGTTTTTTACCCGCACATCTGGAGCTGGAGATTACGGAAAGCCTATTGATCAACTCCTTCGAGCAGGCGGTTCCTATGCTGAAGGGATTGCGGGATATGGGTATTAAAATTTCAATGGATGATTTCGGTACTGGCTATTCTTCGCTGAATTACCTCAGAAGACTGCCGCTGAACACGTTAAAAATCGATAAAAGCTTTATCCAGGATATCAATGTCCGAGGTATGGGGGAAAACATAGTCAGTTCGATCATATCCCTGGTGCACAGGCTCCAAATAGAGGTGGTTGCGGAGGGAGTTGAAACAGAGGCACAATTAGATTATCTGGTCCGGTGCAACTGTGACAATGTCCAGGGCTATTTGCTTAGCAGACCAGGACCGGCCGAAAATGTGGCAGGGATCATACAAAAGAATTATGGCGATATGTTTGAGATGAATTTAAAAAATCAACAATAAGAACCAGAATGGTTAAGTACGCTACCAATGGACATGGAGTAATATAGCATATAACGTACTACCTCCTTGCAGGAAACTAGGGTGGTTTGATATGCTCCCTTGTGGTAGACAGTTGAAATAATAAAACTGTCTATTACAAGGGAGCTTTTTTCATGCCACGTAAAGTGAAAACATCAAGGGGAATGATACAAAGCATGTCAAGGTTATCCAGATGTATTGATAATGGCCCTATGGAATCATTTTCGATAATGATGAAATCAGAAATGTATTATCTCAATAAATTCAATACCTATGAAGAGCTGCAAGTAGCCGTTAAGGAATACATACATTATTACAATACCCATCGATACCAGAAGAGATTAACGTGTAATAACGCCTTTGGAATACAGACAATACCTTACCAGTTTAGCTCAGTTCATAGTTATACATTTTATGAAAAAAATTTATAATACAGGTGTTTTAATTATTAAGACATTAGTGTTTATATCATTTTTTCTCGTTATTTCTCTTAAATACGGTTGAATTCAACTTACCTCGCAACGAACCAGATATAAGGATGTTTTATAAATATGTCGGCAATGCTATGCTATAATTTCATTATTGTATAGCTCCAATATTTCGGGTTATTAGCTCAATTGGTAGAGCAACCGACCCTTAATCGGTAGGTTCTGGGTTCGAGTCCCTGATAGCCCACCAAAAAATCCACTCAACAAAATGAGTGGTTTTTTTCAAGGAGGGATTAAGTGGAAAAAGCTAGGATTGGTATATCAACAGCTTCTTTTTGCCTTTGGGATGTTACACCTACTACGAAACTTTCTATCAGCCGTGACCTTGATTTTTCTAGAGTTGAAATTGGCTTAAGCACAGTAAAAATGCTGAAGGAATTTACCTTACTTACTAGTCTTTTTAATCAATTGGATGCTTTTTGTCACGTCACAATAAATGTTCCTTGGTGTCGGGTGAGGTACGGAAAAAACAAACAAACCCAAACAGTTATTGATTATCTTAAGTTGCTTGATCAAATGTTGAAAATTGATGCTTTTGTTTTTAGAATAGACTGTATTTCCGATTTCTCTTTACTCAATAGTAGTGGATTAAACATCTATCTTGAAAACTCTGAAAAAGAAGATTCGTGGATCAAACTACGAGATATTACAAAATCCTACGATTACCAATGTGTACTTGATATCAATCGTGCAACTCGCAATGAAAACTATCTGGAAAAAATGTTGGATGAACTTAGTGATAGAATAGCAGAAGTGCAAGTAAACGGTTATATAGACGGGTTTTACAGAGTCCCACTAGGTACTAGCAAACAATACCATTTATTTGATAAGGTGAAGGATTTAAATGTGCCATTTATTATTGAAGGTTTATTTCCCCCCCATGATTACCAAGCAATTTTACAAGAAAAGGAAATCATCAAAAGTAAGCTTTCTTAAAAATAAAGTTCTTGGCTACTTAATAAATAGTGAGACTGCTTATAACAACAAACAGCCTACTTGTCTCAACTACCGGGATTTTCTCCTAAACCCTAACATTGTTTGCAAAACTATAACCCGGATATGGAGACTCCAAAAAAGTCCCTTATCCGGGTTATAGTTTATGAATTGCTGACTTACTTAGAAGACAGATCCGGTTAAGAATAAAAATAGTTCGGGAGTTTTTATAATAAACGGTAACCCACTCCTGGCTCAGTTATAATATGTCGTGGTCGAGAAGGGTCTGCCTCGATCTTTCTACGCAGCTGCCCTATAAAAACCCGCAGGTAGTGTGTGTCATTCTCATAAGTGGGACCCCAGCACGTCTTTAATAGCTGCTTATGAGTTAGTACTTTGCCAGCATGAATGGCTAAGTTTTTGATTAAATCATATTCCGTCGGGGTAAGCTTGACCTCTTCGTCCTTTGCCACGACTCTTCGGTGGGCCAAATCTATGACCAAATCATCAAACTTTAATATCGGTTCATCAGCGCCCCCGGCGGAATGCCTCATGGCTGCCCGAATGCGTGCCAGCAGTTCACCCATGCCAAAGGGCTTGGTTAAATAGTCGTCCGCTCCTGCATCTAGGGCCAAAATTTTATCATTCTCCTGCTCCTTGGCAGATAGTATAATTACCGGCGTCTTGGTCCATTCCCGTAAGCGAGTCATTACCTCAAGTCCATCCATATCAGGTAAACCCAGATCTAGAATAATTAAATCTGGCCGAAAAATAGTCACTTCACTAAGTCCTTGCTGACCTGTGGCAGCTGCTCCCACTTCATACCCGTGACTAGTTAAAGCCACCCGCAAAAGTTTCTGCATTTGGCTTTCATCGTCAATAACCAGGATGCGTGCTCCTTTACTTTCCATAATTATCTCCTTTGTGAACTACTCATTGGTTACTGGCGGTTGATCCTCCAGGGGTAAGGTAAACTTCATCTCCACTCCCCTACCCGGCTGATTGGCTGCCCATATTTTGCCCCCATGTGCTTCTACAAAGCCTTTACAAATGGCCAAACCAAGACCAGTGCCACTGACCAGGCGGGGAGATTGTAAACGATAAAATTTATCAAAAATGCGTTCTATGTCTTCTTCAGGTATTTCCGGGCCTCGGTCAGCTACCGTTACTTCGATTTCCTGCCCCTTCGGCAATGCCTCAACAGCAATCTCTGTACCGGGTTCAGAATATTTTAACGCGTTATCCATTAAATTAACAAGTACTTGCTCAATTAATATAAAATCTACCTTGACTAAAGGCAGGTCGTTCTGTACCTTGATGTCAACCAACCGCGTTCCCAGAGATTCCTCTAAACGGCTTATGGCAACACCAATAATATCCTGCATATCACACCACTCTTTATTGGGACGCACAAGGCCGCCTTCCAACTTGGCCATATCCAAAAGGTTGTGCACAAAGCGGTTCATGCGAAGTGCACCCTGCTGAATACTTTGCAGCAAATCCCTGCGAGCCTCCTCGGAAAAGACTTCGTCATTTTCCAGCAAGCCGGAAGCTGCCCCAATAATGGAAGCCAGGGGAGTTCTTAGATCGTGTGACAGTGAATTAAAAAGAGCGTTCCTTAAACGTTCTGACTCCGCCAATGTTTGAGCCTCCCTGGCTTGCTCAGCCAGCTTGACTCTGGTAACAGTCACTGAAGCTAAACTTACAAAGGCTTCCAGTAGACGCAACTGTTCTGGTTCAAAAAAAGTATTGGCATCCTTTGAGCAAATACCCAGCACGCCGCAAATTTCCTTATCTGCACGTAGCGGTAAATAAAGCCCCTCCGCAGCCCCTAATGTGTCTGTACCCTTACCAGCCTTCTGACCCCTGGTAAAAACCCAGGTGGCCACTGCATACTCATGCTCATTAATATAACTTTCTCCTTCATTCTCAGAACTCGCCTTTAGCACTAACTTCGTGTCTTTTTCCGGCAGCAGCAATACAACCTGACATTCGATAGTTTCAGCCACTTTTTTCACAATACTTTCCAGGACAAGTTCTGGTTCTGCTACCGCTGCTATGTCCTTGCTGAGAGAATATAGGGCGGAAATCCGGGCCTCCCGCCTACGGGAGTTTACTATCTGCTGTCTTAAACGGGTAGATAGGCGGCTGGTAAACAAAGCTATCATCACAAAAATGAGAAAAGTTATCACATAACGTATATCAGTCACCGTAAAACTGATGGTGGGCGGTACTACAAAGAAGTCAAAACCAATAACCCCCATAATAGCCGTGGCTATTGAGGGCCTGGTGCCCCATTTGACGGCACTAAGCAATACCGGAAGTAAAAATAGCATAGCTAGGTTAACTAGACCAAAGGTGTTTTTTAAAGGAGCAGCAACAAGGGTTAATCCCACCATCATAACTAGAGAAGCTAAATAAGGATACAGGGACTTTAACTCTTTGATAGGCTGTTGCGTTGGTTGTGGTACTTTTTGTTGGCCCTGCAAGAGTTTAGGGTTTCCGGGAATAACGTGCACACTGATCCCTTCGCTCTTGCGAATCACTTTATCTACCACTGAGCCGTGCATAAGCTCCCATAAGCGAGAGTATAAAGGCTTACCAATAATGATTTGGGAAACGTTCCTCTTGCGGGCTAGCTCCAGTAATTCTTCAGCAACATCATTGCCGGAAACATTTATTGTTTCTGCGCCTAGTTCCTCTGCCAGATGTAGGTTTTTAGCCAGTTGATCTCTCTCTTCCTCACGTACCGGGAATCGCCTGGGAGTGTCTACGTAAACAGCCAGCCACTCAGCCTGCAGCCCCTCTGCCATCCGCTTGGCGATCCTAATTAACGGGGCGGAAAATGGGCTGGCACTAATACACACCAAGACCCGCTCACCAGTAGGCCAGGGCCCGGTAATGCCGTGTAATCTCATGTAAGATTCCACCTGGCGATCCACCCTTCTGGCTGTATAGCGTAGGGCCAATTCCCTCAAGGCATTGATATTTCCGGGCCGAAAAAACCTGCGCAGGGCTTCCTGGGCCTGCCCGGGTACATAAATCTTACCATCCTTTAGTCGTTGAATTAATTCCTCCGGTCGGATATCAACCAGTTGAATTTGTGCACCTTGTTCCAGAATACGATCTGGAACGGTTTCCCGAACCGTGACTCCTGTAATTTGAGCCACCACATCATTCAGCGTTTCCAGATGTTGAATGTTAAGCGTAGTATAAACATGAATTCCCGCGGCTAACAGTTCCTGAACATCCTGATAGCGGTGAGCATGACGGGAACCGGGAATGTTAGTGTGGGCCAGTTCATCCACTAGAGCTATCTCTGGTTTACGGGCCAGTATGCCATCCAGGTCCATCTCCCCAAACTCTCGATCCCGGTATTCCATGCATTTGGGAGGAACGACGGGAAGACCCTTTAAGAGGGCCTCCGTCTCAATCCTACCGTGAGTTTCCACCCAGCCGATGACCACCTCTACGCCTTCAGCCATCCTTTCTTGGGCGGCCTCCAACATGGCAAAGGTCTTCCCCACACCGGCTGCTGCACCAAGGAAAACCGTCAGTTTTCCTTGTCCTTCTTTTTCCATGCTAGCCAGCACGTCGGGGTTTACCCGTCTTTCCTTCAACATCAGAATTATCTCCTATCTTAAAGAAAAACCAGTTTCCTATTTAACCTTGCACATTAACCGGTTTGCCATCCCGTTAAACGATGGTACCATTGGCCTGTCTGGGGAATAGTACCTGGACAGCTAGATAATACCCAAAAGAAACAAAGATCGGCTTATTGTTTTCGCCATTTTTTCATACTTCCCTTTCCCAGTACCCACTAGGAGAGTATTAATTAATTTAATACAGTAGCTAATCCATACTATTTAGCATACCCAGTTTGGGATAGGTAGCAATGAACAATGCCGGGAGTAAAGTAACGGCTTAAAAAAGGTTTACTCTGCTAAATCTCTACTGTGTCAAAATCTTGTAATCTCTCTGTTCGGCCAATGACTACCAAAATATCTCCTTCTAAAATCTCCTGGCTGGCACTGGGGGAAATTATCATTTCCTCACCCCTGCGTATAGCCAGAATACTCATACCGTATTTATGCCTAGCTCCCGATTTCTCCAGCGTTTTATTAACCAGTTTTGGTGGAGCAACCATTTCTACTAAGCTATACTCTGGAGAAAGGGAGATCTGCTCCATGACATTTTTAGAGACCAAAGCATGGGCTACCTTAATTCCAATATCTCGCTCTGGGTAGATCACTTTATCGGCACCTACCCGCTCCAGCACCTTTCCATGCAACTCGTTCTGAGCCTTGGCCACTACCTTCTGAACACCTAACTCCTTAAGCATAACAGTTACCAGTATGCTGGATTGAACTTCCTTACCAATAGCTACAACGACTACATCAAAATTTCTAATCCCTATGCTCTTTAAGGCGTGCTCATCCAAAGCATCCAGTGTCACTGCATGGGTAACATACTCTACAATATCGTTGACACGTTCCTCATCCATATCAGCAGCAAAGACCTGATAGCCCATTTTGGCGAGAGTCATTGCAACACTGGAGCCGAATCTCCCTAGACCTATGACGGCAAACTGTTTCATTTTTTACTCCTCCTAGCCAATAATGATACGCTCCTCGGGATAACGAATATGGTCCTTTCGCTTCAGACGTGAGGCCAGAGCAAAGGCCAGGGTTAATGGTCCTAAACGCCCGATGAACATGGTTATAATGATTATGATTTGTCCAAAAGACGTCAATTTTGTCGTTAGACCGGCAGTTAAACCCACTGTGCCAAAGGCCGAAACAACCTCAAACAGGATTACCAGGAAGTCTGCTTTTTCCGTGATACTTAAGGCTAATGTAGCAAAAACCACCCAAAGCATAGCCAATAAAACTATACTTAGGCCCTTATAAATCAGATCTGTGGGTAGCCTGCGGCGAAAAAGCTCTGCATCCTCTTTACCCTTAGCCAGGGAGATTACGGCTAGTACAAGCATACCAAAGGTGGTTGTTTTGATTCCTCCACCAGTAGAGCCAGGAGATGCACCAATAAACATTAAAAGTACCATAAAAAATAATGTGGCCGGTCTGAGTACAGCGATATCGATTGTATTAAAACCCGCTGTACGCGGTGTCACCGCCTGGAACCAACTAGCCCAAAGCCTGGTTCCGAAATCCAATGGTGCAAGGGTATTGTTTAATTCCAAGAAAAAAATAACCACTGTGCCTAAGATCAATAGGCCCGCCGTAATGAGTAAAGCAAAGCGGGTATGCACGGTAAGTTTTTTAGTTTGACGAAAACGTAATATATCAACAATTACAGTAAAACCGATACCCCCTAAGATAATGTCCATAGTAATGGCTATGTTGACGATGGGATCTCCTACATAGGAGGTTAATCCTTTGAAGTTACCCATTAAATCAAATCCGGCATTATTAAATCCCGATACAGCATGAAAAATACCAAACCAAATGCCTTTTATTGGACCAAACTCTGGAATCCAACGCATCATAAGCAGCAAGGCAACAAGTAACTGAATCGTTAAGGTTATTAAAATCACCTGTTTTGCCAGCCTTACTAAACCGCTAAGGTCTATCACATTTAGAGACTGTTGAATTAATAGACGCTCCCTAAAAGAAATTCGCCGTCCCATTAACAGAGCAAACAGGACAGCCATAGTCATAAACCCCAATCCCCCTATCTGAATTAGGGCCATGATGACGACATGACCGAAGGTACTCCAATGTGTGCCCGTATCCATCACCACCAGCCCTGTTACACAGACAGCAGAGGTGGATGTAAATAAGGCCGAGAGAAAATTTGTATACTCTTTACTTGCTGAGGAAATTGGCAAAGCTAATAAGAACGCTCCTACTAATATGACACATAGAAAACCCAGCACCAGAACTCTGGCAGGGTGATTTAAAAAGCCACTTAGTCTTTGCAAAAAGTCACCTTCTCCATGTCTTTAGTACTTACATATAAAAAGCTAACGCAATGCGGTCGTTAGCAATGGTTTCAGACGAACTGAGGCTAAGGTTATTTTATTACGTTTTACCATTAGTTTTGGATAAAGAAAATCTCGAAAGACATAAAGAAAATATAAAGATTAATAAGCCGTAGGAAAAGCATACAGGATATTTCATTCATCAGTGATGCCCAAAGATAAAAAACCCGCAACTACTTAAAAGTTGCGGGTTACTACTCTAAATCATCTCGGTGCTTTTGCGTTGCTATTTTTCTTTATTTCCTCGGCTAACTCATTTAGATACGTCCAACGCTCCATTAATTCTTCCAGGCGTTGCTCCAGATTTTTTTGAACCCCTAGCAGTTCTTGCAGCAATCCGTAATCGCTACCAGCCTGATTGATTTTTTTATTGACTTCATTTAACTCTTCCTCTGCCTCGGCAATAAATTCATCAATTTGCTCATATTCTCGCTGTTCTTTGTAGGTAAATTTTAAGGGACGGTCTTTTTTCTTTTCCTGATAATCGTTCTTTTTTTCTTGGCTCTGTTTAACGGTATCCTTTCCTACCTCTGTGGTCTGATTTAGAGCTTCATAGTATTCGGTATAACTGCCCATAAATTCTACGATCTGGCCATCCTGGCCAAAGGTAAACAATTTTTCAACGGTTCGATCCAGGAAATAGCGGTCATGGGAAACCACAATTAAAGTACCGGGAAAATCATCCAAGTAGTCTTCTAAAATGGTTAAGGTCTGAATATCCAAATCATTGGTCGGCTCATCAAAAAGTAAGACATTCGGTGCTGCCATTAAAACCCTAAGCAAATACAACCTTCTCTTTTCCCCACCAGAAAGTTTAGTAATGGTCGTCCATTGCACATCCGCCGGAAACAAGAAGCGCGTTAGCATCTGGGAGGCACTAATGTATTCACCATCGGAGGTGGGTAAATATTCTGCTACCTCTTTAATATAATCAATCACCCGGAGATCTTCCGGCATTTCGGTATTTTCTTGGGAAAAGTACCCTACTTTAACCGTTTGGCCGAGCTCTACCTTGCCTCTATCCGGGCTTAGGTTGCCAGTAATGATGTTTAGCAGAGTTGATTTGCCGCTACCATTGGGTCCAATAATGCCAACTCGCTCACCCTTAGCAAAAATATAACTAAAATCCTGGATGACTGTTCTAGCTGCAAAGCTTTTACTGATATGCTCTAGTACAATGACTTTACTGCCCAAGCGGCTGGCTCCTACAGCAATATCCAGCTTATCATTGGCAGTTTCCACCTTGGCTGCCTGCAGCTTTTCAAATCGGTCAATTCTGGCCTTCTGTTTAGTAGTACGGGCCTTGGCACCTCGTTGAATCCAAACCAGTTCATTTCGTAAAATATTTTGCCTTTTGGCTTCCGAGGCTTGCTGCTGCTCTTCCCGAGCTAATTTTAATTCTAGAAACTTACTATAGTTCCCCTCATAGCGATAGAGCTGAGCACGGTCTAACTCCATAATCTGGTTAACCACCCGATCTAAAAAATAACGGTCGTGGGTAACCATCAACAGCGCTCCCTTGCGTTTATTTAAATATTGTTCCAACCAAGTCACCGTTTCATTATCAATATGGTTCGTAGGCTCATCCAGGATTAAAAGATCCGCCGGATTAATTAAAGCACTGGCCAGGGCAACCCTCTTACGCTGACCTCCAGAAAGTTTCGCCACAGGGATATTAAAATCATGAATACCAAGTTTGGTCAGAATGGTTTTGGCTTCACTTTCCAGCTGCCAGTTGTCTAGGGCATCCATCTGTTGGCCTAATTGCAGCAGCTTTTTTTGCAAATCCTGCTGGTTCGGGTCCTTTGCTAAAAGCGCTGCGGTTTCTTCATAATTACGTAACAACTGCGTCGCCGGTGAATTTCCCTTAAACACCTGTTGAAGAACAGTGGCCTGCTGATCAAAGTAAGGGTTCTGGGGTAAGTACTCAATTCGCAGGGTGTTGACCGTGGTAATCTTCCCACCATCCGCCTGTGCCACACCAGCTAATACTTTTAAAAAAGTGGATTTGCCAGTACCATTTACACCCACTAAACCAATCTTTTCTCCTTCGCCAATGCCACAGGAAATATGTTCAAAAAGCTTTTTTACACCGTAACTTTTCGTGAGATTTTCTACTGTTAATAGGTTCATCATCATTTTCCTTTATTTATAGTCGTTATTTTGAATCTTACTAAAATGTAGCACATGACTTCTAGACTGTCCACTTACCTACTTCGGGTTGCCCTTTTCTTTTAGATAGAGTTTCTCGACAAACTTGTTCAGATAAGTCAATCTTTGTATAATAAGGAAAAACTATTGTAGGGTGATAAAAATGATAAAAGTAGTGGCAAAGAGCGTAATCAAAAAGGATTGTCTTGAAAAATATAACTCCTTGGTCACCGAATTAATTGAAGAAACACGGAAGGAAAAAGGAAATGTTTCTTATGAATTATACCAAGATATTAATAATCCTTGCATCTTAACTTTTATAGAAGAATGGTCTGATGAAGAATCTTTAAATCTTCATTTGCAGTCAATACATTTTACAACGATTGTGCCTAAACTTGGTCTATTACGAGAAAATGAAAGCGAGATTAATATCTATCGTTTAATCCGGTAGTAAAAAAACAGCTATCACAAAAGCAAGATAGCTGTTTTTACTGTTTATTTAGCCAATGATCAGAAAAAATAAAATAAAACACCAAAAGCGGTGCTTTATTTTATAAACTGTAGGTCCTTGAGACTTTTATATTTTCTTTTTTCTTCTTTGGTTACATTCTTTTGTTCTTCATATAATTGTAGAAAAGCCTTAACTTCCTCGTCTGTTATTTTTTTATTTAATTGAAGGTAATTTAAAAAACACATCAGCATATCTTCATTATCAATTAGCAGTTCATGTAGCTTGAAAATAATAATGACCTCCGATCTTTGTCACTTTAAAGACAAATTCTACATTTCACAATCTTTCTCCTGCTAACTAATTGAAAAAGGTTAATAAAATTGAAAAAAATAAAAATTGTTTCAATTTAGTTTAATGCCAAGTGTTTTTCTACTGAGTATTTTTACTATTACCATTCTCACCTTTGTCATTACAATTACACTGTCTGACAATGTTTATTACTTCTTCTTCTGTTAATCTACCGGTATCAATTAAATATTGCAGAAAGGCAATAAATTTTTCTTTATCCTTCGATATTTGCTCTAGCAGAGCCTTCATACACAATACCCCCCGGAGATTTCGATTATACTTATTATCTTCTACATTACTATTTAATTTCCTTCTGTAACATACCATTCTGCAAAATATTCTAAATATTCGCATCGTGAATTTAATTTCATATTGTACTATTTTTCTTTAATTGCACAAAAAAAGAGAAGGCCTTAACCTTCCCTCTTTCGTCATTACAGTCTACCGATTTCCTTCACCCAGCCGAAGGGATCTTCTTGTCTACCGTATTGGATATTCACCAGGGTATCATACAAATGCTGGGTATTCGGACCAACCTGATTATTATTAATGACATATTCCTTTTCTTTAAAGGTTAGGGAACCTACAGGGGAAATAACCGCTGCTGTACCGGAGCCAAAGGCTTCGGTAATTGCGCCAGTGGCAATATCTTCAATCACTTCATCAATACTAATGGTCCGCTCTTCCGCTGTCAAACCAAGATGTTTGGCTAACTCAAGGACAGAAGCACGGGTGATGCCAGGAAGAATTGAGCCTGAAAGAGCAGGAGTTACCAGCTTATTGCCATAGACAAAGAACATATTCATGGCTCCCACTTCTTCTACATATTTACGCTCCTTGGCATCCAACCATAACACCTGGGAGAAGCCCTTTTGCTGAGCACGGTAGCCTGCCATAAGGCTGGCTGCGTAGTTACCGCCGGTTTTAATATCCCCTACTCCGCCAACAGCAGCCCGGACAAAGGTATCTTCAACATAAAGCTTTACAGGTTGAAAACCACCTTTATAGTAGGCTCCTACAGGACTCAGAATAACAAAAAAAGTATACTCTGCGGAAGGATGCACTCCTAGAAAAGCTTCGGTGGCAATCATGGTTGGACGGATATACATGGAGGTTCCCGCAGCTCTGGGAATCCAATTTTTCTCGGCCAGCACTAACTCCTCAATAGCCTGCAGCATATCTTCCTCCGGAATGGTAGGCATTACTAAGCGTGCTGCAGAATTATTCATTCTTCTTACGTTCTGTTCGGGGCGAAATAACAAAATTCTGCCATCCTCTGCAGCATAGGCCTTCATGCCTTCGAATATTTCCTGAGAATAGTGGAACACACAGGCAGAAGGATCTAAAGTAAAGTTTTTATATTTTTCAATCTTTGCTTCAGTCCACTCATTATTGGCATACCGCATGGTAAACATACGGTCCGTAAAAATTCGACCAAAACCAAGTTGAGAGGCATCTTGAAATTTGGCCTTTAGTTCCTGTTCTTGAAGTTTTTCTTCCGTTATCTTCACATTACTCACTCCCTGTTGTTCTAGCCCTTGTTCTTAATTTTATTTTATTCGCTGATCAAGTGTAATTATCCTTTCACCATTGCCAAATTATTATTTTCACACAATAGAAAACTCCGGCAAATACTGCCGGAGTTTTTCCAACAAGGCCTTCTATTTAGAGTTCTTCTTCCAATATTTTGGTATAGAACTCACGTAGTTCTGCTACCAAGCTCTTAACTAAATCGCTATCTTTATTGGTGGCTGCTTTTTCAATAGACGCTCCTAGAGCGGAGAATTCAGGGAAGCCATAAGCTCCCCCGGAGCCTTTTAACCCATGACCAATATATTGGACGGTGGTAAAATCATTGACTTTAGCTGCATATTTCAGTTTATCCATTTCTTCGGATAGATCCTGCAAATACCAGGGTACCAGAGCCTCTATCCCTGTATCCCTTGAGCGTATTTTTTTATTGGACTCTTTTAAATATTGTTTAATGGTTTTTAGTAAGGTGTCCCTTTTAACCGGTTTTGCTAAATAATCATTACAGCCGGCCTCAATACACTTTTCATAGTCACCTTTCATAGCATGGGCTGTGAGGGCTATAATTGGTAAATCATGAAATTGGCTCATTTGGCGAATCCGTCTGGTGGCTTCATAGCCATCCATGATCGGCATTTGCATGTCCATTAGGAGCAGATCAAATTTATTTTTTTCCAGCAGATCGATAGCTTGTTGCCCATTTTCTGCCACCATTACTTGATATTTTTCGGACAATAGTTGTCGCATTAATTTTTGATTGAAGCGATTGTCTTCTACTAACAAAATAGTAAGCTTCGTTTCTGTTGCCTTTTTCGATAATTCGGAGTTTGCTACTCCACTCCGGACAAGGGAAGCAAGTTCTTCTAGTAAAACCCCCGGCTGCGCCACCCGCTTGTTTAGTATTTTTTCATATTTGTCGTTTAGCTTCTGGTAATCCTCCGGGGTTAGATCCTTCACTGTATTAATTAAAACAGGAATATTTTTAAACTGTGGATTTTCACGAACTTTATCCAAAAATTCGAAGCCATCCATCCCCGGCATCATAAGATCTAAGATAATGGCTTGTACCAGTCCACCATTTAGGATGTAGGTTAGTGCCTCTTCTGCCTTAATGAATGTATGCGTCTGATACCCTGCTTCCCCCAGAACACAACTTAAAAACTGCAGGACATTATGATCGTCATCCACTAAAACAACGTTATTTTCAACGGTGTTGCGTTGCCCAATTAACCTCCTAAGCCGTTCAATCAATGTTTTTTCAGACACTGGTTTTTCCAGAAAATCCACCGCTCCCAGAGAAAATGCCCGCTCTTTTTCTGGTAAAATGGAGCAGACGATGATGGGAATATCCTGACACCCTTCTTGCAGCTTAATCTTCTGCAAAATCTCCCAACCGTTTAAATCCGGCAACAATATATCCAGAATAATAATATCTGGCCGATAAATTTTTACCATGGTTAAAGACTGCTTACCCTGATCCGTAGTAATTACCGTATATCCTGCTTTTTCCAAATAGTTGGCGATTAACTGCTTCGTAGCCCAGTCATCCTCAACCACCAAAACTACACCGGAACTTTGCTCACCTTTTTCCTCTACCGACTGAACGACCTGCTGCACTTCAACTTGGTCAAGCGGAATGGTAAAAACAAATGTAGCACCCTGATTTTCTTCGCTTTCAACAGTCATTTCCCCATCCATTAACTGAGCCAGGTTTTTACTGATTGTGAGGCCCAAACCAGTGCCACCAAATTTTCGCGTTGTTGAACCATCTGCCTGGGTAAAGGCTTCAAAAATCAGAGTAAGTTTCTCCTTGGTAATACCGATGCCGGTATCTTCAACCATAAATTTCAGATTGAATCTGCGGTCTTCATTACCAATGCTATTGTGGCTGACCGTAAGTTTGACAAATCCTTGGTGCGTAAACTTAGCTGCGTTGGAAAGCAGATTACTTAAAATCTGCCGTATCCGTGTCGGATCACCTTTAAAGTCATCCGGTAGGTTGGGCTCAATATTAATTTTCATTTCTACATCTTTTTCCAGTAATTTTGGTTCAACTACACTTATTGCTTCATAAATTAATTTACGCAAACTGAAATCTGTTTCTTCTAAAGTAAATTTTCCAGATTCTATTTTAGAAAGATCTAATATATCGTTAATGAGTTCCATCAGTTGCTCTCCACATTGCTGAATAATCTTGACACTTTCCTCTTGCTGAGCATCCAGTTGTTGATGCATTAATACTTCCGCAAATCCTAGTATGCCGTTCATGGGAGTTCGAATTTCGTGACTCATATTAGCCAAAAACTCCGACTTAGCTTGATTCGCTTTTTCTGCTGCTACCCGGGCCTGTTCAGCTTGTCTTTTGGCCGCTGCCACCTCAGTAACATCGACCACCATCAGTAAAATACCATCGTAGGTATGATCGCGGTAAACCGGTTGGATGTTCATAATTACATCCATTTCTCCCATACGGCGGGTAATCGTTCTAGGCGGATGATTGGGATTGATACGGTACTCATCGATAATGGAACGAACCTTGACTAGCGTTTCCCCCTTGTGAATATCCCATAGTTTTTTCCCGATAATATCTTCCCTGGTCATGCCGGCCAGAGCAGCACATTGCTCATTTACTTCGGTTACGACATCATTGGCATCCACCAAAGCAATAGCTGCCTTCATTATCGAAATAATTGCCCTAAGTTTAGCTGCTTCCCGTTCGGTTTCTTCTCTGGCCTGCTGCAGTTTTAACTGGGTCATTTTATGGTTGGTAATATCCTTTGCCGCTACATAAAAGCCACTTATTTTTCCGCTTGTCAGACGAATGGGGTTGGCATGGACATTCAGGGTACAACCAGTCTGCGTTATTTCACCGCGCCAGGATTCTCCCCTAACCAGCGATAAAAGCAATTTTTCGTTCTGATAATATATCTCTTCAAGGCCTAAGCCAATCAGCTCCTGCTCAGAGCGACCAAAAAGTTCCACAGCAGCAGCATTGGCATAGGTCAGTTGGGCACTTTCATTAAAAATGGTTACACATTCAATAGAACTGTTGTTAGCCTGCATGTGTAAACGAAGATTTTGCTGCATTAAATTACGTTCGGTAACATCTTCAAACACCTGTACTCCACCGGTGTATTCACCACTTATATCATGTAAAAAAGAGCCGCTAGTAAGCAGTTGCCTTCGACCACGTCTGGTATTAACCTCAACCTCCACATCTTTATAGCAGCCACCTGTTATCATAGCCTGATAAAGCTGACATTCTTCCTTTGTACACTGGCAACCCATTAAATTAGAGCAATGAACTCCAATTACATCTTCCGGATTTACTTCAAAATAGGCTGCAGCAGCCTCATTAATCTCGATAATTTCCATTTGCGAGTTAACCACAAAAACACATTCTGTCATGCTTTCAAAAATAGTACGCAATTTATTTCTTTCATTAGTTAATTGTTGATTGGCCACTTGCAGTTCAATTAATCTAGATTCCGGCCCTTCTCCAACCCATTCACTGCAAAAACCTATTTCATAAAGATCAAAAAAATACTCTACCGCATTTAATGCATCAGACTTTTCTTCTTCCGCTAATGTACTTTCACGAATAAACTCCAAGTACGCGCGCTGATAGTATTTAAACAGACTTATAAACATCTTTAAGGTAATTCCCCTGGCCCGATGAAGCCGCGCACTTTTTATGCCTAAAAAAGTTATCGGATGATTGGCTAAATCCATATCCACCTGTATCTTGTATTGTTCTGATTCTTTTAAGAAAATCACCAGAGAATGAATAAGCTGTCGAACAGACAACCGCCAATCTTCCATACGGGTAGAACTACTCCGGGTGAAACCACCCATCTTGGCGTATTTGATTATCTTTTGATAAATAACTTCTTCATTGCAAGTTAATAATTCTACCACTTTACTTCTCACAGGTGACCCTCCTGCCCTAGAATATGACCTATTTACAAGCGGTACAAGCTTCCTTCTTTTTTCGTTAAGGGAAAGTATAAATATACCAAATGTAATGATATCAGAAAAAAATTGATTTTAATTAACTAAATCCTTACAAATTAATTAACTTTCACACAAGTAATTAAAAATGTTACACATTATTTAAAATTACTTATAAAAATGCTTGCAGCACAAAAGATGTTTTGTTATAATAAGTTTCGTCGCTAGCTTTATGGCCCCTTGGTCAAGCGGCCTAAGACACCGCCCTTTCACGGCGGTAACACGGGTTCGAATCCCGTAGGGGTCACCAATTTAACTTAGTAACACTGTTCGAAGCCCCTCCCCGTAGGGGTCACCAATTTAACTTAGTAACACTGTTGGTTAGCAATTTCATATGGAGGGGTTCCCGAGCGGCCAAAGGGAGCAGACTGTAAATCTGCCGTCAGACGACTTCGAAGGTTCGAATCCTTCTCCCTCCACCATATTGGGGTGTCGCCAAGCGGTAAGGCACCGGACTTTGACTCCGGCATTCGTTGGTTCAAATCCAGCCACCCCAGCCAATGAAAAAACAGGTAAGAGACAAACTCTTACCTGTTTTTTCATTGTTTATTACGTTGAAGGACGATTGATACCGGTTATTCTTTGCATTTTTTTTATAGCATTAGCACGGCCGGTATCCCAAGTTTCATGGTATCCACCAAATTTACCAACCAATGCTGCTTCCCCTCGAGTGCCCGCGTTCTTACTAAAACCTCTAACTCTTTTACGCATGCCAGAACCTCCCCTTAGCTTTTTACCCAGTGTTATTTTCTCCGATATTATAAATGTTATTTTATTAGTTTTCAGAAGAAAAACATTTGTCGTCTATATTGCATAAATTTTCGTCAAATTGTGACATAATAATAGTACACTTGAAAGTTACGCTCATTGTACCGGTAGGAAAATTTACCGGTCTTTTTTTTGTGCTTTTAGAACCATCAAGTTAGTACTTGCACTATTCATTTATCTTTGCTATAATCACTATTGCCTTGAAAAAAAATCTAAGTAAACCATGCGGCAATGGCGGAATTGGCAGACGCGTAAGATTCAGGTTCTTATGCCCGTTAGGGTGTGGAGGTTCAAGTCCTCTTTGCCGCACCAAATACACATAATCCGAACCACTCACGACAGGTTGTTCCTGTTGGCGAAGGGTTCGGATTTTTGCTATATCATACAAAATTGACGAGGCTTTTTTGTCATGATATACTACATATACCCCCATAGGTATACGGAAGGAGGGATATTGGTGCGCCAATGTATGGATCAAGACAACCTTCACAGAAGGCTCAATAAAATCATGGGACAACTCAAAGCGATTGATAAAATGGTGGACGAGGACATTCCCTGCGAAGATATACTCATTCAAATCAATGCGGCCAAAGGAGCATTACATAAGGTTGGGCAAATGATTTTGGAAGGACATCTAAACCATTGTGTCCGGGAAGGCATAGAACACGGTGATGCCGAGAAAACAATTGCTGATTTTGCGAAAGCAGTTGAGCACTTTTCCCGCATGACATAGTATCGTTTACTAAAGCAGCTGACAATCGGCTGCTTTTTATATTGACAAGAGTATACCCCCGGGGGTATACTCTTGTCAATATACATATACCCCCATAGGTATAAGGAGTGATGTGTTTGATAGCATTTTTTAAGGATGACGAGAAGTGGAAAATTCTATTTCTTTGTCTTTCAGCGGTATCGTTAGCTGTTAGCTTCTTCAACATTGGTATGCTTCCCATTGATGCGGCATGGCTTGCCATCCTGCTCTGCGGTATTCCCATTATTAAAGGAGCAATGGTCGGGCTTGTCACCGAATTTGATATCAAAGCCGATGTGTTGGTATCCATCGCCTTGATTGCTGCGGTTTTAATCGGTGAAATATTTGCAGCCGGAGAAGTCGCGTTCATTATGACAATTGGTGCCTTTTTGGAGGAACGGACAGTTGCAAAAGCCCGTGCCGGTATTGAAAAACTGGTACATCTGTCTCCTGCCACAGCAAAAGTAGTACGCGATGGCGAGGAATATGTCGTCCCCGCTGAACAGGTAAAAGTGGGCGATACTCTCCGGGTACTGGCAGGGGAAACCATTGCCGTGGACGGCGTCATTACAAAGGGTCAGACTTCCGTTGACCAGTCCGTGATGACGGGCGAGTCCCTCCCTGTTGACAAAAACGAAGGAGATGAAGTCCAGAGCGGAACTGTTAATCAATTCGGTACCTTTGAAATGGTGGCGCAAAAGGTTGGCGAAGACAGTTCCCTGCAACGGATGATACATCTTGTGGAGTCGGCAGATGCCGGTAAAGCAAAAATTGTCGGCATAGCTGACCGCTGGGCAACCTGGATTGTGGTTATCGCCCTCTTTTGTGCGGTGATTACCTGGTTTGTCACCGGCGAGATTATTCGTTCTGTAACCATTCTCGTTGTGTTCTGTCCCTGTGCACTAGTTCTTGCGACACCAACAGCCATCATGGCAGGTATTGGCAATGCCACAAAATACGGCATTCTTGTTAGTCAAGGGGATGCGCTGGAACGTCTGGCAAAGGTGCGGCGTATTGCCTTTGACAAAACGGGTACGCTCACCAAGGGCAAGCCTTCTGTAATGCGGGTGGAAAGCTGCGCTACGGATATGGACAGTAACAAACTGCTTGAAATCACGGCAACGGCGGAATTGCACTCGGAGCACCCCCTTGGAAAAGCTATTGTAGCACATTACAGGCAAGGACGCGGTAAATCCCCTGCGGAGCCGGAGGCGTTTCAGCTATTGCCAGGACGGGGTGTTATGGCAACAGTGCAGGGATATGAGATTTTTGCAGGAAATGAAGCACTTGTGATCGACCATCATTTAGAGATACCGGAACAGCTTGTACAAAGCGTGGACAACGCAAAAGCAGACGGTAGTACCGTCATCTATGTGTTGGATAAAAAACACGTGATTGGTTTGATTGCTCTTTCCGATACACTCCGGCCTGATGCCACCCAAACTGTTAAAGAAATCAATGAAACCGGCACAAAAACGGTGCTTCTCACGGGGGATGCACCACAAGCCGCAAACCATATTGCGAAAATTGCGGGTATTACCGATGTGAGGGCAAACTGTCTGCCCGAAGATAAACTGATTGCAATTAAGCAGTATCAGAATAGCGGTGAGCCTGTTTGTATGGTAGGTGACGGTATCAACGACGCTCCAGCACTCAAAGCCGCCCAGGTTGGTATTGCCATGGGAGGCATTGGAAGTGACATTACCATCGAAGCTGCGGACATTGTCCTGGTCGGTGACGATATAAAAGAAATCCCGCACCTGCTATTGTTATCAAGAAAGGTTATGCACACCATCAACATCAACCTTGTGGCATCCATGTTACTCAACTTTGCCGCGATTGCCTTGGCAATCACCGGCATACTGAATCCCGTTGTGGGAGCTCTCGTACATAATGTGGGCTCTGTGGCAGTCATTATCAATTCATCGTTACTGCTCAAATGGAGAAAGAAACCCTAAAAGAGTGATGCTCCAAGCAATAACTCCGGTAAAACGGAGTTATTTCAGGCTGTTGAGAAAGCCAATGATAGTAGATATTTAAAGATAAGTAGTCCTAAACCATGAAAATCAAAGGTTTAGGGCTTTTTTTATGATATAATGGAAGAAAATGCAAGATTGTAGGTGGTAAAAATACTAACCTCAAATGACAAGACTCAAAGCAGTTTTGAATTTGTTTGTATTGAAGAATTAGTTCCTCAAAACCATTTACTACGAAAGATAGATAAGTACATAGATTTTTCGTTTATTAGAGAAAAAGTGCAGCCTTATTATTGTTCTGATAATGGTCGCCCCTCTATTGATCCTGTTGTATTATTCAA
>NZ_FRAR01000029.1 GCF_900142375.1 Desulforamulus aeronauticus DSM 10349
CCCATTCCCATGCCAGGCCCCATTCCCATGCCAGGCCCCATTCCGGGGTAGCCAGGTACCGGGCATTCAGAACCAGGGCAAGCACCGGGGTGGTGACCAGGACTTGCTGAAGCCGCAAAGGCTCTACATACTTCCGCACAATGACAACAAACACGACCACAGTATTGAGACTCCTGATCCGGGTGCCTTAAGCAATGATTTCCACATACTTCACAAACCTGTGCACAAAGAGCTGCCATTTCCCTGGCAAAGGTACTACACCGGGCTATCAGTTTCGCAGTTAAGGTACAAACGTCAGCGCAGTCATGTAGTAATTGCAATTGCTGCGTACGCATGTGAACATCTTGTCTTCCCAGAATGACGGTATGGGTATACTCACATACCACTTCACAGTGTTGTACAGCAGGCAATACCATTTGACTAGTTGGCTGAACCGGATGTTGATTGCGGTAAAACATGATTCATTCCCCTTTCTGAAGGGTTTAACTGATGCAGTTTAAGATTCGCACCAACCCTTAATGCCATAATATTCCATGTACAAATAAAGTGTTACAAATTGAATGCCAAAGAATACCCTATAAAAAAGAACCGGCAACAAAATGCCAGTTCTTGCTATGATTTACCCTAACACACCTATTACCCTATTGTTTTTTAAAGGTGATGCCGTTTGGCCCTTTGCCTACTTGAATGTTCTTGACCACTTCATTTTTATTTGTATCAATTACGGAAACCGTATTTTCATAGATATTGGTGATATAAGCAAACTTCCCGTCGGGGGATACCACCACTCCGTGGGCCCCTTTGCCGGTTTCTAAGGTTTTAACTACCGCCATCTTTTGGACATCGATGACACTCACTCGGTTATCTGGATCTTCTTTGGTTCCCTGGTTGGCCACGTAAACATATTTATTATCCGGGGTTACAAAGAGCTGGATTGGTACTTTTCCCACAGGTATGGTCATGGTTTTCTTCCAGGTGCCAGTGTCCACCATTGCTACGGCATTTTCCGCCGTTAAGGAGACATACAATTGTTTTCCATCTGGGTCGAAGGCCACCTGGGCGGGTTTATTACCTACCTTCACCTGAGTGACTTTCTTGGTAGTTGTATCAATAACCGATACGGTGTCTTCCTTCAAGTTGGCCACAGCCACCACCTTGCCATCCGGCGAAGGGCGCAAACCGTGGGGGCCCATGCCTACTTGTACCGTTGACTTTACCTTGTAGGTGGCGGTATCAATAACACTAACATTATTGTCCACCCCATTGGTTACATAGGCTTCCTTGCCATCCGGCGTTAAAATAACATGGGCAGGCCCATTGCCAATGGTAATTTTCTGAGTGACTTCATTGGTTGAAGTGTCAATCACCCATACTTGCCCGGCCATGCCCGTTGCCCCATGCTCCATACCAGACATGGCTTCCATACCTGGTTGTACCACTGCCACCCATACTTCTTTCCCATTGGGCGATATTTGCACATTATGGGGCATACTCTTGACCTCAACGGATTTCACTACTTTATTTTCCGTTGTATCAATTACACTGACGGTATTACCATCCTCATCGGCTGTGTAAATACGGCCAGCCGGATAAGATACTTCCGCTGCTTTCTGTGGTGCCGGTGTTTCTTGCTTTTTCTCCTGGGTTTGAGGTGCCTCTTTCGCACAACCAACCAAAGTTATGATGAATAGGGTAAGTAAAATGAAGATAGCATTGAATTTCTTAAGATTGTACAATGACAAGCCCCCTTTCACAGAAAATTATGCTACAAAAATACAAGCTTTATGCAAAGCAAACAGCTATTGGCTAATCAATATAATACCTGGGTATATTTACCTATGTAATTTTTTACCCAAAATGGGTAATCTAATTCTGCCTTCGAGGCATATAAAACTACTCTCCGTTAGAGAACCCAGTCCTTATTAGACTGGGTTCTAAAAAATTACAACAACATCCCTATTACCCCAAAAACATCAATGGTACGGATAATACCAATTAGCTTTCCTTTTTCTAATACTGGCAAAGAATTAACCTTTTTGGTTAAAAACAAATCCACCGCTCTGTATAGGTCATCCTCGACATCCACAAACACAATTTTAGTGGCCCGCATTACACTCTTAACGGGCATATTGGAGCCAGAAGAACTAACCGAGTAAATCCATAAATAACTCTCTGGCAAATCATACTTGGTTAGCACTGCTTTAAGAATATTTCGCAGGGTTACGATCCCCACCAGTTCATTTTTTTATTGGTCACCAGCAAAGAACGGTGACCCACAATACCACCGTTTTCATCCTTGTAGAAGGACTTTTTCAAGACCTTGATGGCCTCTCGAACCAATGAGTTTTCATCTACCACCGAATACTCAGAAATGGGAACCATAATTTCTCGTATGGAAATCATGTCAAGTCACCCTTTACTACACAGTAACCAGAGAGTTTCTTACCAATAATGGCTGTTTTACAACCTGCGGTGCTGCTTTTTGAATAGGAATGAAATCGTGGCATACGGTTGGAAGCACTGTCACATCAGTAATAATAATATATTCCAACTGGTGGGAAAATTACCTTGCTGTTACAGAACCCAGTCTCTATTTGACTGGGTTCTGCTAATTCATTATTTATTTCGATAGATTTTCTGAATGATGAACGCCTAACTAAAAAAAGAAAATGCAGCAACATATGATCAACACAAAAAACAGGAACAGTAAAAAGCAACAGCAAACGGGCAGCCAGTTGTGTCCTCCTAAGCCCTCAATTTGGTTAGTCATCGTGCAACGGCCCCCTTTCTAGTATCAATGCTTCACTAATAACCGTTACCTCTCACGCAATTTAACGAATAGAGATAGTTCCATTTTGTTGCGTGTTTCAACTCATCGGTATAAATTTCTGTAATCATATTCCGATAGGGTAAGAATTCCAAGCCAAATAAAATCTTGCGATATCTTTCTACGGCGGACAATTCTCCAAATAAAGCCCGGACAAGTCCATCACAATAGCTTTGAGGTTGTTGAAAGGGTTCCTCCTGGGCTGGTAGTATGTCTTGCCCGGTTAATTCCCAATACAACTCCCTAAGCATTTTGTTATGTTTGATTTCATCATCCCGAATGGCTGCGATAATTTCCTTTTGACCCGGCGGTGCCACATTGAGCATGTAGGTATAAAACAATTCATCCTCCCGCTCCCCGCCAACGGATTGAACTATTAAGTTTAACGCTTCGGGATAGGCGTATTGTGCCACAAACATATAGGTCGGGTAGTACTTATAATTTACACAGGGATATCCCGGATAGGGTGGTTGTAAAGGATTCGCTCCTGGGCCGCAGGAGGGACAAAAATAGTTGGCAGCATTGGTTTTAATGGGGCCATTCTCCTGACTTTTTGTCTTAATATCCTCTGTCATTGGCAAAACCTCCTCTTGTTTATTCCATATTATGTAATTTAATTAGAAAGGTTCCAGCATTTAACATATCATTTCCGCTACTATATAGTTAATTAAAAAAAGAGGCAAATCAAATGCCTCCTTTTTAGCTGATATTATTAAATTCCTAATCTTCCTGGGTGGCAAGCTTTATACAAAAGACATCTCAGCACGTTACTGACTGCCCAAAAAGCAACAGAAAAGCTATCCTTTATCAGCATCTGCTTTGTAATACCGAATGGCCTGCAACCCCAGAATGCAACCTACCAACCAGAAGCCACCCGCAGCAAAGCCTGCCAGCACGTCACTGGGATAATGGACCCCCAGGTAAATACGGCTGATTCCGATGGCCACTGCCAATAGGACAAGGGTGCAGGTTAGCAGGTAGCGCAGGAGCGGTTGACGAAGGTTAATCCAGGCCAGATAGGCCAGCAGACCAAAGACAGTCATGGAAACCATCGCATGCCCGCTGGGGAAGCTGTAGCCAGTGGCCTCCACCAGGCGAGCAACATTCGGCCTGTCTCGCCGAAAAATCCATTTCAACAATTCATTGAGGCTGTAACTGCCAATTAACGCAACTGGCACCATCAGGGCATCCCAAAAATGTCGTTTTACCCACCAAAGCAGTAGTGCTGCCACCAGGGCTACTCCAATCATGACCGTTGACGAGCCTATGGTACTAAGTCCCTTCATTACCTCCGTGGTAAGGGGGCTGTCCAGCCGATGAACCAAATCAATCACTGCATTATCAAACCATTTTAGTTCATTCTCCAACAGTTCACTGGCCAATTTGGCAAAGAGGAGCATACTGCCGATTCCCAGCACTGAACCCACCAGCAGGTAGTTACCAAAGGCACCCAGGGGGGACATCTTTTCGTTGTAATATCGTTCCAAACGTTCCCGTAACTTTACCCAAAAACCATTTAAATACTGCATGGTTTTGGTATGTCGTAAAACAAAATAGAGCAACAGTATCACCAGGGACAGACCGATGGTCAGTATTTCTAAATAACTGCTTAAAAAATGCTTGGCAGCCGACCCCAGATAGAAAATCAGTAAGCCTTCCAGGAAAAAACGGGCACTTCGGCTGAGAATAGACGCCACCACAAATACCGTTTTTTGAATCTGAAAGACCCCTGCCCCAATGGTAAATACCTTGTAGGGGATGGGTGTAAAGCCAGCAATGGCAACAGCCCAACCACCGTAGCGTTGAAATAGCGACTCAATCTGGGCCACTCGCTTGGCAGGCACCCAGCGGTCTAGTAGAGGCCGACCTGCCTTAGCCCCAATAAAGTAGCCGAAGATACCACCCAATACCGAAGCCACCGAGGTAATCAGGGCGTACCACAGGGCTAGCTTGGGCTGGCTTAAGGACATAGCAATCAGTAAAATATCCGGTGGCACTGGAAAAAAGGAAGACTCTGCAAAGGACATCAAAAACAAACCCACTGTGCCGTAAATTTGAAAAAACGCTACGGAGCTCTGAAACAACTGGCTAAGCACCCTTTATCCCCCCTGGTACCTTTGTATTGGGTAATTCTATAGTAAATACCGTGCCGCTTCCCGGTGTACTGGCCAACCAAAGAACTCCCCCCTGCCGTTCCACCAGGGTTCGGGCAATGCTAAGCCCTAGCCCCGCTCCCCCCAGCTCTCTGCTACGGGATTTATCCACCCGGTAAAAGCGATCAAAGAGTTGGGGCTGATCTTCCAGGGGAATACCTACACCGTTATCCCTTACTTCGATCAAAGTTTTCGCCAACTCCTGCCGTGCCACAATCTCCACCAACGAAGCATTGGCATATTTAACGGCGTTGTCTAACAAAATTTTGAGGACCTGCTTCAGTCGGTAAGGGTCAAACAGTACTTGCATTTCCTCGGGAATTTGACTTTGAAACTGCATCTCGGGTGCCAAAGTCGTAAATGCCTGAAGGCTTTCCTCCGCAACTGGCTTTAATTGCACCCACTGGTTATCCCAGGAAGGGATTCTTTCCAACACAGATATCTCTAATAATTCATTGGCTAAATGCCGCAGGTGCTCGATTTCTTGATGAATGGTTTGAAAAAATTCCGCCTTCGTGGCTGCGTCCAATTCCCTTCTCTCCAGGGTTGAGATAAACCCTTCTAGAACCGTCAGGGGTGTCCGCAGTTCGTGGGATGCGTTATCAATAAATAGCTTTTGTTGTTCAATGGAGTTGTTTACTCTTTTTAATAGATAATTAAAGGTTTCTGCTAACTCATAAATTTCATCCTTCGAGCGTGGCAGTGGCAAACCCTCGGATAATTGTGTAAGTTCCTTTTGCTTTACGCTGCGGATTAAAGCATGTACCGGAGACAAGGCCAGCCGTGATACCATATAGCCACTGACCGTGGCCACTATTAAAAAAACGCCACTGATCATGGCAAGCAAAGACCAAACCTTCTCCATCACATCACTAAAGTACTCGTTTTCTGAAAGAATCTCCAGGCTATAGGCATGGCCCCCTACATCTAGCTGCCTTCTCTGTATATAGAGGGAATCTCCTTCCTTGCGAAAGACTTGGAAATTCCCTTTACGATCTAGGGGAAAGTCATACTCAGCGGATTCAAAATCGTCTTCCCCTGCGGCCACAATTTGTTGCTTTCCATCTAAAATGCGGATTTGCTGGTGTGGCTGCAGAAAGGTTTTGAGGGTATTGCCAGAAGGTAGCTGGCCTGTTTCAACCATGTTCTTTTCTAATAAGCTGAGCTGAATTGTGAGGATTCGCTGCTCATAGACCGTATCAAAATTACTCAGGACAAAGTAAAGGACCACGGACAATACTAGAATGGCCAGGAGAGAAAAGAGTGAAGCAATTAGCGTAAGTCTCCACTTAATTTTCAAGGCTTCTCTCCTCCAGCACATAGCCTACACCACGGACGGTGTGAATAAGCTTGGTTTCCTGGGCAAATTCAATTTTGTTTCTTAGGTAACGGACATATACATCCACCACATTGGAATCGTAATAATCATAGCCCCAAACCTGCTGTAATAATTGATCCCGGCTGAGAACGGTCCGTTGATTTTCCGCAAAATATTGCAGCAGATTAAATTCCCTGGGGGTCAGCTCGATTTTTCTCTCATTCCGGGTTACTTCTCTGGTTCGCAAATTGATGGTTAGATCCGCTATTTTGATCGAGATGTCGTCTGGCACGGGAAGTTTATTTTCTCGAAAGTAAACCCTTACCCGGGCCAGCAGTTCTTCGATGGAAAAGGGTTTGGTGATATAATCATTGGCCCCGGAATCCAGCCCGGCAATTTTATCCGGCACCGCTGCCCGAGCAGTTAACATCAGGATGGGCGTGTTTTTGACCTGTCGAATCCTACGGCAGACCTCCAGGCCGCTTAATTCCGGCAGCATAATATCCAAAAGGATCAGATCCCAGGCTTCCTCCACCGCTTTCTTTAATCCTTCCCTGCCAGTATAAGCAGATGCCACCTCATAACCTTCCAGGGTTAGTTCCATTGTGACAAACCGTTGGATATTCTTATCATCTTCGATTACTAAAATTCTTCCCATTCCAATATCCCTCTCCTGTTTATTGGCTCTTTTCATTATAGCCAATACAGCAATGCTGAAACATTAGAAAACTCTCATTTTTCAGGTTAATATAGCTGTACTATCAAAGGTGCGTCTGTGAACTCAAGTGATTTAAATAAAAATGCAGTAGCTGAACGAAAAAGCCAAGCCCGGTACCATAATAGCACCGGGCTTGGCTTTTTTTCTAACATTAACTGTTTACAGGAGCAGCGGCACTGGATTGTGTTTCAGAACCTCTAGTTTTCAACATTTGGATAACCACCTGATTTAAAGCGTCTGCTTTAGGGCTCTGCGTACCTTTGAGGTCTGCTTCTCCCTTAAACTCATGCTCCCTCTCGTCATCATGTCTGTCTTTGCCATCCTTTTTCACCCTAACATCACGATGGTCCTGCTTATTCTGTTCTGACACTGCTTGGTATTGGTCGGGGGTTAGGGTTTGGTAAATTTGTTTAGCTAAATCGGTTCTGGAAGTGGCGTCCGAGGTAGTGGATATTTTCTCTACCAGTGGCAAGAGAGTCTTTGCTTGGTCCGGGGAAAGCTTCAGTGTTTCCTGCTTTTCAAGATAGAGTAAATCTTCTACGGCCTCCCGACTAGCCTGCAGACTCACCCTTTCGGTCTTTGCTGCAGCAGCTTGCTGATCGAAATAATACTCTGCCCCTGCACTTCCCGTCGCCCCTATGACCAGGATGGCGGCCAATGTTAGGTACCACTTTTTGTTGATCTTTTTAAGTTTTTCAAATAATTGCATGTTACCTCTCCTTTCCTTTTCCTCAGTATAAACAGCAAAACTTAAAATTCCCTTTGAAAAAACTACTATTTAAAGGTGATTTAAAGGAATTTGTTATATCATAAGCATGGGGTGATGTGATGAGACTACTATTGGTGGAAGATGAAAAAAGGTTAGCGGATGCTCTAACCTATATTTTAAAGAAAAATAATTACGGCGTGGATACAGCCTACGATGGGGAAACCGGCCAGGCTATGGCCGAGACCGGCGTATATGATGTCATTATTCTGGATCGGATGTTGCCCTACAAAGAGGGTGTGGAAATCGTCAAGGCTTTACGCACGCAGGGTATTAGCACCCCAGTGCTCTTATTAACGGCCAAAGATTCCGTGGAAAATCGCATCGAAGGGCTGGATGCCGGGGCTGATGATTATCTGATCAAGCCCTTTTCCACCGGGGAGTTACTGGCCAGGGTGCGGGCTTTGGGCAGAAGAAAGCTTGCTCAACTGGGAGGCGAAAAAATTGAGGCCTATGGCTTGACGTTGGACCCACTCCGCTGCGAGCTAACCAAAGGTGAAGAAGTCATCAAACTCACTTTAAAGGAGTCCTTGCTCTTGGAGCTTCTGATGCGCAATGTCGGCCAGGTGATTACCAAAGAACAAATCCTGGATCGGGTATGGGGCCTAGACTCAGATGTAGAAATCAGCAATGTAGAAACTTATGTCCATTACCTGCGTAAGAAGTTAACTTTTTCGGAGGTTTCCATTGGAACGATTCGAGGTGTTGGCTATTGTTTAAAGGGGATCTAATGTTTCGCAACCTTCGCTTAAAGCTTACTTTGATCAACATCTTGATCATGGGCATTCTTTTGCTGCTGTTTATCCTGGGCACCTATTTTCTGATGGAGCGGCAGATTATCAAGCAGTCCGAAGGGGTCCTGCGGAACCTAGTGGCAGCCATCGAGTCTGGTTCAGCGGATCGGTTAGCGGAATTTGACCGTACAGAATATTTTTATGTAACCACCAACCAATCGGGTATCATCCTTAAGACTTATTTTGCTAGGTCGGATCTAGATCAGAGAAAGTATAGTGAAATTGTGCAAAAAATAGTTTCTGGCAAAAGAGACAAGGGTGATTTTGACTGGCACGATCATTCCTATAGCTTTTTAAGGGTTCCCCTGCAAAAAGGGTCGGGATTTTTGGTGGTCTTTGTTAGCATTGAGCGGGATATGGAAATCCTGGGCTTTCTTTTAGCAGCCCTGGCCATTGCCGGTTTGGTCTGTCTGGCATTGGCATTTTATAGCAGTCTGTTTCTGGCGGATAAGGCGCTGGTCCCCATAAAAAAATCCTGGCAGAGGCAGAGGGATTTTGTGGCTGATGCTTCCCACGAGCTGCGTACCCCTCTGGCGGTGATGCAAACAAACCTGGAATTAGTGCTGGGAAATCCCAAGGAAACGGTGGAGGAACAAGCAGTCTGGTTAGAAAATATTGGCACAGAAGTCACCCACATGGCCAAGTTGGTGGATGATTTGCTTTTCTTAGCCAGAGTGGACTCGGAACAGCAGTTACTGGAACTCAGTCGGTTCTCCCTGGACAGGGCCATTGGCGAAGTCATTAGACCGTTGCTTCCCTTAGCCGCGGCTAAAGGCATACAGTTGAAGCAAGAAATCGAGGCAGACGTGGATTTTAGTGGGGATGAAAAAAGAATCAAACAGCTGGTTGTTATCTTAATTGACAACGCCCTGAAGCACACCCCTGCTGGCGGTGAAGTTACCCTAGCGTTAAGAACCCGTGGCACCTGCCTGGAGCTTCTGGTAAAGGATACCGGAGTGGGCATGGCCTCCGAGCATTTAAGCAAGATTTTTGAACGTTTTTACCGCATCGACAACGCCCGCTCCAACAACCTGGAAGGCACCGGCCTTGGGCTCTCCATCGCAGATTGGATTGTGAAAAGCCACCACGGCTCCATCCAGGTAAAGAGCTCTCCTGGCAAAGGAACCTCTTTTCTTGTTACTTTGCCATTATAAAGTGAGCTAGATGAGAAAACTCTCATTTTTCTCCCCCTGTTTCTCCGAGTATTCTCAGAAACCCCTGCTAGAATGAAGGAGAATCAAAAAACAGGAGGTCATCCATAATGAACAAAAAAATGTTAGGTACCATTGCCGGTTTAGGTCTCGTTGCTTCCAGTATGCTTGGTGGCATTGCTTATGCTGATAAGGGCATGGGACAAGCTAATTTGTCCGAGCAAAATGCCCAGGCCATTGCCCAGAAGGCACACCCCGGAGCAAGCATTCTGAATGTCGAGCAGGAAAAGGAAGCTGGTAAAGTGATCTTTTCCGTAGACTTGGCCGACCAGACCCAAAAGTACGAGGTTACCATAAATTCCGTTGATGGTAAAATTCTGCAAGACAAGGCTGAAAAGTTGGCATACCGCTCCAGTGTTCTGGTACAGGAAGCAGCCGGTCAGGAGTTAAACGACCAGGAAGAATCCAAATTACTCCTGTCCCTCACTAAAATCAACCTGACCGATGCCATCAATAATGCCTTAACCGCTTTCCCAGGCCAAGTTGTGAAGGCTGAACTGGAGGAGGAAGATGGTCAACTAATCTACTCCGTAGATGTTCTCACCAGCGCTGGTCTGCAGGAGGTTGTTGTAGATCCTGGTAATGGCAAGGTGCTGTATAACGAATTAGAGTCAGCGGATAAGGAAGATACTGATATCCAAGATAATGACAGCCAAGATAACGATAGCCACGACCAGGACACCGAACAAAGCTCCAATGAGCAAGGCGACCAGGAAGATGATGATGATCAAGACTAGCCTAATCGGTTAAAACAGTACGCATAGGCTATCATTTCTTGCCGAAATGATAGCCTATGCTTCATTTTACATATAACAAGGAGACCGCTACCATGAAGTCCCTAAGCAAAAAAATCCCCCTCTTATTGGGCGTTACATTGGCTATCATTTTTCTTCTAGTGGGCTACTACACCTGGCAACAGGGCAAGGAAGAAATTGATACAATGGCCCAGGAACAGGCCCAAAGTATCGTGACTGCTTTAGATGCCAGTATTGGCTCGGCCGACCGCATGGCCGACCACCTTTGGCTGCAGGGTTTAGTGAAACGGCTGGCCACCAGAGGCATTGTAGAAGAAATTAGCTTGCATGAAGCAAATCATAACTATGAGGTAACAGCTAGTTCCGACCCTAAAAAAGTTGGTGAAAAGGCCGATCCGGAGGACATTGCTGCTGCGAAGAAAGACCAAGTGGTGATGCTTGAGACGGTAGAAAACGGTCAACGGATCATGGATATTACCGCTCCTCTCCATGAGGGCAACCAGTTAATTGGCTCAGCTGGCATTAAAATTAGTATGGCCTCCGTGGCACGCAAAACTTCAGCGATTATCAGAGCCACCTTTATTACCATGACCCTGGGCTGGATTGTATCGATTCTTTTTCTTTCCTGGCTGATTTTAAAATTAGTGGTTAAGCCTGTTCAGAATTTAAGCCTGCTGGCCGATCACGTTGCAGCTGGTAATCTAACCGTAGGGGATATTCATCTTAAGGGACACCCAGATGAAATAGGCCGTTTAGCACAGTCCTTTAGTAAAATGAAAAACAGCTTAAAGGATATTATGAGTCAGCAAGTTGGCATGTCTAAAGCCCTCACAACCTCTGCCCTGGAGCTTACACAGCAGGTCAGGTATATTAAAGAAGGGGCAACCAGAAATGAAACCGTTTCCGAGGAAATTTTATCTACAGTGGTTCAGGTGGCTCAGGATGCTAATCAAGTTTCCTCAACTGCCGAGGAGGTTTCTCAAAGTGCCAATCGAGGCATGCAAAATATGGAGCAGGTGAATCAACAGATGGACGCCATAATTCAGTCCAGCGAAGAAACGGTTCGAGTCATTGGTGATCTAAATAAAACCCTAGGGAAGGTAAATCAAATTGTGGTGGTTATTCAAGAGATTACCGAACGAACCAACATCCTAGCCCTAAATGCCACCATTGAGGCCGCTCGGGCCGGTGAGCATGGCTATGGTTTTAGCGTAGTAGCTGAAGAAGTTAAGCGGTTAGCAGAGCAATCGTCCACAGCAGCCGGGGAAATTGACCAATTGATCGCAAGGGTTCGCCTGGATTCCCAAAAAGGGTTAGAAACCATAATGGGTGGCAATACCCGGGTAAAAGCTGGAGTCACGGTTATGCGAGAAGTGGGTCAAGATTTTCAAAATATTATCCAACTGATGGATCAAGTGGTCACACAGTTTCAAAGTTTAGCGGCAGCTGTTAAGCAAATCCCTGAAGGAGTCGAAAACATTGTCGACAGCACCAGGGAGCAGACCGCCGCATTAGAGAATGTGGCCTCTGCTTCTGTGCATCTTTCACAAATATCAAATGAGATCGATCGGGCAACGGAAAAATTTAAAATTTGACATACGACGGATCACTTCCGAAATATAAACACGAACCTCTTTTGAAAGGATGTTCGTGTTTTATATTATCGGTCATACGCATAGAACGTTAATTCCCCCTACGCCAGCTTTTACCAGGGTATCTATTCTAGAACCTTTTTATCCTCACCATCATGTTAGTTTCTTTCATTTCCATCGGTCACCTGCGGCAGCGTGCCTTTTAGGGTATTTCCCTGGGTCTGACACCCTGCCTTTCCTCCGGGTCCTGGCCTTCGTGCCAGCCCACGCTGGCTGGTCTTCTGGGTCGGCACAAAGGCTCACAGGTCGGCAGACATTGGGGGTGGGGCAGCGGTAGCGCTATTCACCAGTACTGGTTTTCCAACTGGCAGGTGAAGGATTTCAAGCCTACTGACTAACTCCCCTTGAATGAGCAACCTACCACAACATCGGCAAGCCAGCTCTCCTTCTGTAAAGTGGGGCGATAGCTGCTGGCCGGGTTTAGCTTTCTTAGCTACTTCCACTGCTCCCTCCTAGAGGTTATCGATCAATTCGTTAATCTCTTTCATGTCCATTTGCCGGGCGATGGTGATACTTAAGAGGTTAATACTTTTTTGCAATTCCCGAATGGTGGTTCCAGGCGGAGTAGCAGGTAACCCACCACCACCATTGGGAAACCATAGTTCGAGGCTAGTCTAAAAAGTTCCTCCATTGCTTTTCCCTTCTTTATTGTATATTCCGCCGTGTCAGAGCCACCCATTAGCTCATTTTAGCCCGGAATGTTGTTGGTGATCATTCAAGCTGATCTAGATTTGGACTATACACTACAGTGTCAAAGTTCCCTTTTGGAGATTTCTTCAATAAATAAACAGGTCTACCCAATTCTTTTGTTAAATCATCAAAGTAGACAAGAATTCTGTTTTCTTTTTGTACATAAGATTGACAACGCTTATAAAGTTTAAGGAATGCCCATGCTAAAACGTTATTAATTGTTAGCTGGGCAGTATTATAATCTATATCCCCTTCAACAAATTGTTTTTGAATACTATATATATATCCTATACAGTTTTTGTCAGGTATGTAAGAACCTTCATCTATTTCTTCCGGGGGCCAATTTTCAGGTTTTTTATCAATGCGATAAAATCTATCTTTCTTTTCAACTATACATCTGAAATAGACATAACTGAACGGTTCTAATATAATTTCTTCAGTTCCCCAGGTTGTAATATTATGTAAATATCTCTGGTGTTTTTTATTGATAATTTGTTTTCTTATAAATCTGCAAACCGATTTATATATTTTCCAATAACAATCATTTATATCTATGTATTGACTCTCATTTAGTCGAGCCGAAAACTTATTGCGGCCAGTTTTTACATTAAAATATATTATATTAGAACCAACTTTAGAGAAATAACTATTCACTGCCCAACTAGAACTCTTATCAATAACTAATTCATTGTCAAGCAACAATATATTATGAATAAAGAATGAAGTTGTTTTTGAAGCTATACGGTCTTCAAAAGAGGAGGGGTTTTTTATGTTTTTAACATTTGATAAGGGTCCAAAACAATTTAAGCAGATGTTTGTACACTCTTCCATTGAATCAATGCTTAACTTATTAATAGCTTTAATGTTATAATTATTTATTATATATGGAATAGGTTTTTTGCAAGTGGGACATACTGAATGTAATTTTTCGTTATGAATCAAGCAATTCTTAACAGATTTAGTCTGAAAATAGGTATAGTGATGCCCCATTGACATACAAATTGGGCAATACCTAAGATTATGATCTGTGTAGTTATTTAAAAAATTTGATTGAAATTCCCTCACTGGTCTATATCTTCCTAAATAATAGTTATTTTCCTCTAGATATTCTAATATTGGGGCATAACTACTATTCCTTATTATTTCCAAGTCAAAATTAAGTCTTTCAAAAAATGCAATATTTCTAGTGCCTATTTTCAAGCACATCTCCTCTTCAAAAGGATCTTTTGCATTTAGTATTAGTTTTCTAAGATCCCTAACATTCCACATGTTTGAAAACGCTAATTTTATGATTATATTTCTTAGAGATTCCCCATTTTTTACCCATGCATTATTCCATGTAATTGAACTTTGATTACTGCTAGATGGACTTATCAACTTAAAGAACATTTATTGCTTCACTACCTTACCCTTGGAGTCCTAGTTCTGCCTGAATATAACCAGATTGCCTTATGGATTCTTCAAGCATACTGTGATTAATCCATTCGGATGGCTTTTTACTGTGCAGTCCGTATTCCTTGAAGAGATACTCAATCGTACTAGTGAGATATTTCATGGGTATCTCAGGTTTTCCACTTAACTTTACTTCAATTCTTTTATTAGTAAAAATATTGAACATTTTTTCAGAGAATGTACTAATTCTATGCCCAGTACTAAAAGCCTCCGGAAAGAAGTAATTTGTAAAAGAAATATTACTCCCTTCTGGATATTCAGTCAATTCATCGTAGCCTTCGAGTAATTCTTTAATATCTTCTTCAGTTCTGATACCACTAAATGCATACTCTCTTACCATGAATCTACCAACTATCTGTTGGCGTTCTTGCTCAATAAAAGTACTTCTACGGTGTCGTAATTCTTTTTGACCCACCAAAAGGTAGAACACGTAATACCCCTTAGATTCTAACGCATTATAGATATCCATAAGCCAATAATAGTGAGGTTCAAGAAGATGTTGGGCTTCATCAATAAACAAAACCATCATACCCTTTTGACTTTTATCAATTTCATTAGAAAGATGGTTTATTAACCTTCTCCTTTTTTCATCGGAGTTTCCTTTACTTATCAGGTCATGTCCTGAAGAAGCTAGCAAATCTTCATAAAATCTTTTTTCTCTTGCATACTGCTGCCATGTTTGGTTTATGGTGAAAATTGGAATATCACCATAGCCATCCTGTAAATATACCTTTAGAGCCCTCAATGCAAAAGTTTTTCCTAAACGTGGTCGTCCGTATATTATTGCACCTGTGTCTTTTTTATCAATACAGGCAGATATATTCTGGATAACTTCATTGACAGGAGGAGTTGATAGGATATATCTTTTGGTATTAATCGGATGAAGTTTAGGGTCTAGTAAATCTATATTGATTCCGTTTAAAATGCTTGGTTTTACCAATCGAATCTCACCTCTTTAAAATACTATTGCTTTTTTCAACAATCTTAACTTAGGTGTATTAACCGAATTATTATCACCGTTGTCTATTTTGTTAAAGTTTGTTTCATTTGATCTCTCACTTGCTTCATCTTTTGTAATATTATTTTCTGTATTTGCTTTTTTGGATTTATTATTAGCGTTAGTGGGGGTTAGGTTGTCTTCATGGACAATATTATCATAGTCTCCAGATTCTTCCGCACCTCTTATTAAAGTGACCAATGCATTAGCGGAAGCTCTATCTTTTTTGCTTTTCTCGCGTAGAAAATTTTGATATATTATAATAGGGTCATCATTTGAAAGGTAATGTAGTTGTTTTTCATTATATAGCTGTATTATAGTTTCTCTAGTTTTTAAACTGTGTTTAGTTCTCCCCCACCCACCTACAGCATATAATTCTCCAAGTTCTGCGCCACTAGGTAAATATGCACGAATTCTTCTTACATCGTCAATATCAATCTCCAGACTCAAGGTTTTGCCAATTAGATCTGGGGAATCAGCTAATATTGAACTGGTATATCTTGCGTTCTTCCAATTAATATAAGGTCTTCTGCCTTGCTTAATATTACCTACGACTTTTCTCTTATCAGTCATTGTGAAAAACCTAAGATTATCTCTCTCAGATTCAGGCAATATTCTTATCTCAAATCTGGGTTCCTCAGATTCATACGGTGTTAATCTTTGTTTTAAAGTCTCAAGTGGGGAATGCCAATACAGTTCAGAATGGGGCTCTCCATTATAATTTGCTATAACTACATCTGATAGTTCTTCCAATTCATCGTGGGTTATTTTATATTGTAAAGCCATTTTTTCGGGATTCTGTCTTCTTATATCACTTGTTGAAGATCCTGTAGTGCTTGGCAACCTATGACCAAAACTTTCCTCCAACGTTCGGTAAAAGGTCTCTTGTATTGATCTAAATTCCGGCGTTTCAACAGGACCTCTAATTACGGATGAATATAAGTAGTTTTCTAATCTGTCTACAACGATCTGAGAAATATTTGATTTTGCATTATCATAACTTATCTCATCCCATAGGCCCCAAGCACATTCTTTAATATCCGATGGCATGCCAGCATCTTTATTATATGTAAGCCCAGGTATTTGAAGTTCCTTTTTTTTCCACGGAACTATTGCATTTTGAATGCACCTTAACACATCTTCAGATGTGTAATTTTCGTGAAAGGAAATGTATTTACCCAATATGCACCGTGTTGCAGTATCTATAATAGTTAAAATCCATAGTCTTTTTAATAATTGAGTTTGAGTATCTCCGTTGGGTAATTTGAAAATTACCATCATTAAGTAATCTATTCTATGAGCGTCAAATTCCACTCTATGATATGGACGGTCAACATAGTACCTCTCTTCTTGCGGTACATTTCGGGCTAGTCTTCCAGCTCTTTCTCCATAACGTGATTTGGCAGCAGTTGCGAAATGTCGTTCTTCAAGAAGTTTACAAAAAGTTCTTAATGAACTCCACGCGATTTTTTTAGTATTAAAAGGATACATATGACTCTCAATACCAAGCGCCCGGCATTTATCCCTAAACCTTCTGTGCATAACCTTAAAACTAATTCTATTCTCTAAAAGAAGTTCAGGATCTTTGTGCTTTTTAATTCCGAGCCATTCTTTTTTTATATAATCTTCTAATTCTGGATAAGAGTCTAATAGGTTTCTAAATGCACCTGACAGGCCTCCATATTTCGAATGCGGTTTGCATTCTGATAAATCTTTGCTTTTTCTCTCTTTAACAGTTGTGTTTGGTATTAATGCACGATATCCCCAAATATCCCCATCTGGATGTTCCATTAAACATCTATTTACGAGTGTACTTAGCCATCTTCTGGAGATCCCGTGTATTGTAGCAATATCCTCCACTTTCCTTTTTCCCTGGAGATAATCATCAACAGCACTTTTTCTATTTAAATAAATTTCCCTTTCCTTTTCTGGTAATGAATCAGGAAAAACTTGTTTCCAAACGGAAGTATCTATTCTGTCAATGCTCATTAAAGCTTTAGAAGTTACTCTTGGTTTTGGCACAATCTAACCTCCGTTCTAGGTCCCAGTGGTTGATTATCTAAATCTGCTTGAAGTCTTCTTTTGTAAAGCAGGTAATATACGGCGTATTTAAGCGATTCTTCATTATAATTGATATTCTTGTATAATTTATAAATGCTGAGTTGCTCGAATTTCATCAACTCTTTAAGAACTAGCTTTTCAGCTTCTTTGCAACGTCTTTCATCCCTACCAAATGGTATTAAAAACCTCAAATTAGTAATGAGTAGTCGTTTATCTCTAATATTTTCATCTGTAAAGACTTCGTGATTGTAAGAGTTTCTAGAGCAGTATTCTTTTTGTGCCGATATTTGCCGGAGTGCTTTTCCAAATTTTTTTGAGGAAGGTTGTAGATCAGCAGAGTATTTTATTTCACGATACACTTCTGTTCCATCTGCATATAACAACCAATAATCAATGATAGATTCAACCAACTCCCCATTCACGACTCCCTGTATTCTTTCGCACTGTTCACAAAAATCAATTATTTGGGGAGCGGTTTCTACTAACACAAAATGATCTCTTTCCAGTGAACTGTATGAACGAACAATTCTTTTTAACTTTGGACTATAGTCTTCATATATGGTACTCCCATACTTACCTCTTGGGGGTATCCAAACAGGGATCTTTCGGCTCATTCAATACCTCTCAAATTTTGTTTTTCGACTTGATATGACTTTTTATATGCTATTTCGACTTTCAATTATACAGACGTTAAAATTATCCAAAATGTTCATAACTTATTGGAATTTTTTATAAAACTCTGTTTTAATACCAAACATATGGGAATAAATTTACTTATTTTTTACGCTATGGGAACATATTAAGTTATTCGGTTTTATAAGAAATATATTCTCATATAAAAACTAAAAAATCCTCAACCCTTGATATTGCAGGGCTGAGAACTTTCGTAAACGGGAACGGTTTTACTAATATGATGTATCTCCTAAAAAACCTTTATGAAAAGGAAAAAGACGGAGATTCTCCGCCTTTACTAGTTATGGTATTGTTAAGACTGTTCTTCACCGGGCCAGGCACAGCAGGAATTTTCTATTTCCAATGAACGGAAAATCCACCAGCCAGCATAGTCTATCTAACCTCCCCCATAATGGGTTACCTACAATAAGCTTGAAATCTACTATTAATTATTTTCCATCATGGTGATGATGTGACAGGGCAGTTTCGATAATGGTTTTGACACAATCATCATGCAGGGAATAAAAGACCATTTTACCTTGTTTGCGCTGTTTGGCCAGCCCTACATTTTTTAAGTACCGTAGGTGGTGAGAAGCCGCCGCCACCGTAGAACCGATAATTGATGCCACATCACAAACGCAAAGCTCCTCCCGAGACAGGGCGTAGATAATTTTCATTCTAGTGTCATCAGCTAAAGCTTTAAAGATTTCCGCCAGTCCCTCAGTGACCTTTACTTCTGTTTTTAACCGTTCAACCTTTTCCTCGTTAAAACAAAAGATTTCACAGGTGTCGGGCTGTTTTGTTTCAGTCACAGAATCACCTCCCATGAATCTTCCCTAGTGTTATAGAAACATTCACTTTATCATTATAGTATTTCCATTGTTCCCTTCACAAGAATTTATTAGTATTTACTTTTAAAATCGTAAGCCCGCATCCCTTATATGGGGATGCGGGCTCGTCTATCAAAGGAGGTTTACGCATTGGCGTAGGCTACAGAAGATTGGTTTGGCTTAGTTGCTGCATCACTGTAGGGATCGCCCACTTTCATTAATCGCATGCCGTTAGCAATCACAAGTAATGCTGCGCCGGTATCGGCAAAGACTGCCATCCACAGGTTGGCCAGGCCCAGGAAAGTGGCCACTAGGAACACAGCCTTTACCACCAAGGAGAAACCAATGTTTTGTTTGATAACCCCTAAAGCTTTACGGCTTAGATGCATAGCATAGGGTAACTTGGTTAGGTCGTCTGCCATTAAAGCAATATCTGCGGTTTCCAGAGCGGTGTCCGTACCGGCACCGCCCATGGCAATACCCACGGTGGCTGTGGCGAGAGCTGGAGCATCGTTCACACCGTCTCCCACCATTGCCACTTTACCATACTGCTGCTGTAGCTGCTGAATAGCAGTGAGCTTGTTGTCGGGCAACAGTTCTGCCCGATAATCGTCAAGACCCAATTCTTCAGCAATCATCCTAGCGGTTCCCGTGTTATCCCCTGTTAGCATCACCAGTTTAGTGATCCCCGCAGCGTGCAGGCCCGCTAATGCTGCCCGGCTACTTTCCCTGACTTTATCAGCCACGGCAATCAGTCCCAGGGGCTCTTGGCTGCTGCCCACAATCATCACAGTGTTGCCCCGCTTTTGTAGGGCAGCAATTTGTTCTTGCAGGGAATGTAGGGGTATCTTCATCTCTTCAAATAACCGGTTGTTACCAATGAAATAGTATTCCCTGCCAAGTTGCAAGCCGGCACCTTTACCAGTAAAGGATTGAAAATCAGTGCCCTCTGACATTTGAATGTTCTGTTCTCCGGCATACCTTAGAATAGCCTCCGCCAGGGGATGCTGAGAACGTTTTTCGATGGCGGCAGCAATTTCAATTACTTGCTCTTGGCGAATACCTTCCACTGGGATAACCGAGTTTACTTCTGGCTTACCCTCGGTGAGCGTGCCTGTCTTGTCAAAGGCAATTACCTTGAGGCCACCTGCTTCCTCCAGATAAGCTCCGCCTTTAATCAAGACACCTTTTTTAGCGGCACTGCCAATGGCTGCTACAATTGACACCGGAGTTGATATAACCAGGGCACAAGGACAAGAAACCACTAAAAGAATCAGTGCCCGCTCAAACCAAAGCTGGAAGGGTTGGCCGAAGAAAAGCCAGGGCAATACTGCAACCAGAATAGCTGCGATGATCACCGCCGGTGTGTAGTACTTGGCAAAAACATCCACAAACTGTTGGGACGGTGCCTTCTGGGCCTGCGCCTCTTCCACCAGGTTAATAATTTTAGCCAGGGTGGTATCTTCCACCAGTTTGGTAACGTTGATTTCAATAGAACCCTGACCATTGATGGTGCCTGCATAAACCTCCAGACCAACGGTCTTCTCCACCGGCATGGATTCACCGGTGATGGGGGCTTGATTCACATCAGTTTGCCCTGCCACGACCTCACCATCCATCGGAATACGCTCACCAGGTTTGACGATAAGGATATCGCCTACCACAAGTTCCTCCACCGGCAGTCTTAGCTCTTGACCATTACGCCGTACCAGAGCTTCTTTGGGAGAGAGATCCATCAGTGCTCGGATAGAATTACGGGTCTTATCCATGGTGTAACTCTGCAGGGCATTGCCTAGCGCAAAAAGAAATACCACGGTAGCACCTTCGGCCCATTCTCCGATGGCTGCTGCACCCACCACCGCTACCATCATCAGGAAATTCATATCGAGGGACAGGGACCGAAGAGAATATAGACCGCTTCTGGCTGTATAAAATCCCCCACTAATCATAGCAGCAAGGTAAATGCCAGTTACAATGGGCTCGGACATATGAAAATAAGTGAGGATAAAACCAGTTAACACGAAGAAACCGGAAAGGATAGTGAGCAGCACTTTATGATCTCCGAATAAACTCTTTTGAGATGGCTGCCCTTTTTCGTTAGCTAACTGGCCTTCATATCCAGCGGCTTTGATGGCCTGCAAAATCGTTTCTACTGAGGCTGTATGCCTAACACTTAGTTTGCCTGCCCCAAAATTTACTTGAGCTTCCGTTACTCCGGGTAGTGCTTGCAGCTTTTTTTCTAACTTTGCGGCACAATCAGCACAGTCCATCCCACTTATACGGAAGACGGTGCTTTTGGCTTGACCATCTAATTCAGCCCGGTAGCCTGCTACCTTCACGGTATCTAAAATTGTCTCCAGGGCAGTAGTATGGCTGACGGTCATCTTACCTGCTCCGAAGTTGATATTGGCCTCCATCACACCAGGCAGGTCTTTGATTCTTTTTTCCAACTTTGCTGCACAATCGGCACAATCCAATCCGCTCAGGCGAAATTGAGTTTTCTTCAATGAGTCTTGTTTTGCTACAGGGGTCTTTGCAGGAACCTGGGTTAGAACAGCAGATTCTTTCGCTAATACTGAGGTATAGTTAATTTTCCCCAGTGTTAATCCCGGCAGAACACTGCTCTTACTATGCAGTTCCACGCCAGTGGAGCTAACTGTCTTGGTCTCTTGTAAATTATCTATTACCGTTTTATCTTTTCCAGAACAACAGTTGCTGTTACAAGCACAGGCTGTCCGGCCATGGGTATGATTATGGGCTATTTTCACAATAATCCCTCCTGAAATGTTACCTAATTATTTCCGACAAACATTCAAACGTTCGCTTTAATATTAAAATATCACAAGTGGCATCCTTTGTCACCTGTTTTTTGCATAATAATTGCCGCTAAAAAAACACTCTCCGAGTTAACGGCGAGTGTTAGGAATATCTAAATATGATAAATGTAACTTTGTTAGCTCCATTGTACTTTACTCTGGCATGTGCTGGGTAATACAGTGGATACCGCCACCCCAACGATTTACATTTTCAGCGTTAATACCAATGATGCGACGACCCGGAAACACCTTCTGCAGGGTATTTTTAACCTGGTTTTCCGTGGTTTTAAGAGTATCACTTCGGCCCGGCTGCCAATAAGTCTGCATTAGTACTGCCCCATTGGTAACCGCGTAGTTTAAATAGCTGAGTAGGGGTATTTTGCCGGTTTCATCAACTTGTCCATAAAGAGTGGGCGGCATAGGAATTCTGATAATGTGGAAGGGTTTGCCATCCTGGTCAGTGGCATTACGTAGTATTTGGTAGTTTTCCTCCATACGACGGTAAGATTCCTGCGTTATCGTGTTGATATACCTGTCCGCAGGCAGAATTTGTGCTAATAAAATGGTATTGGGATTGGCAAAACGGGCTATTTCATTAATGTGTCCGGTGGTGATATGGTCATCTTCTGCTAGCCCTTTTTTTAGCCAGATGATTTTCTTAACTCCCAGCACCCGTTGATATTCCTTTTCTATTTCTTCTTTGCTCATCTTTGGATTACGGCTTAAAGCCACAGATTCGGTAACCAGCATGGTACCCCGGCCGTTAGACTCTATGGCGCCACCTTCGGAAATCAGGTTAGCCTTAATGACAGGTAGGTTAAGCTGCTCCGCGGCCAGTCTATCCACCTGGCTTTCGGTAGCAAGGTAGTTCGGGTCGCCACCCCGGCTGTAGTTGTTAAAGCCAAAGTCCACTACCTGGAGCTTATTTTGCGGATCCTTGATAAAAATTGGTCCCACATCCCGGGTCCAAATGGACATGTGGTTAACGACGTAGTAGTGTACCTTGTTACCGGTGTAGCCGTTACTTTTAAGCAGGTCTTTAACTTGGTTAATTTCTTCCTGGCTCCGTACCATCAGATTAACGCGAATGTACGGCTCCAGAGCTTTCATGATCGTAAGGGTTACTGGATAAACCGGGCGGTCGGTATTATAGATTTCAGGGGGCCACTGCAGCCAGATGGCCTGCTGTCTATCAAACTCGGCGGGAAAAGTATAAGCTGTAGCAGGTGGCTTGGTTTGAAGATTTTCTGCTTTTCTAGATGGCGGGTACTTAAAACCTCGGACCGCCATGATCACCACTACACAAACAAAAGTAACTAGGATGATTGAATATGTCTTTTTCATGTGCTATCTATCCTTAATTTTTAAAGATAATATACCACGGGATTATGAAAATTATTTTCAGATAGCTATTTATAGTTATGGATACCACTGTTCGCTATTCAGCTATCGATCCGGTTTGTTGAACAAGAATTAGAATCTATCTTAGATATCCTCCGTTGTTAATATCGAATGTAGCACCGGTATAATGCTTAGATTTATCAGATAATAAAAAGAGAACAGTTTCAGCAACATCTTCAGGCAATACCGGTGTATCGATGAGTTGGTGACTTACATACTCCTTTTTTCTCCAGTCAGGTATTGTATCCATCATTGGAGTGTCAACCATCGTAGGAGCAACAGCGTTCACTCGAATGTATGGTGAGAAATTCATGGCACAGCTTTTAGTCAAACCCAGGATGGCTGCTTTTGATAATCCATAGATTGCATCTGAACTGCCTTCTATACCTGAAACGGAAGACATATTCACGATCACACCTTTACTTTGGCTATGGAACAATTTCTTGCCGAACATCTGAGAGAAATAGATAAATCCCTTAACATTTATATTAAGGACTCTATCGATTTCATCTGCTTGATAGTCTAGTAAATTTTTTGCTAAATAAATCCCTGCATTATTAACTAAACCATTCACGTCGGAATGTTCTGTTTCTACATATACAAAAAATTTAGCGACCTCTTTATATTTGCTTACATCTAACTGATAGGTATGTAGGTTATAGCGGTCATCCATTGAACATTTTAAATCATGTAAAGATTGTTCATTAATATCGCAGGCAATTATTGAAGCGCCCTCCTGTAAGCAATGTTTGACAACTTCTTTTCCGATTCCAGAAGCCGCCCCCGTTACGATTACTTTTTTATTTCGTAGCATTTCAAGAACTCCTCTCACAATTTTATGTATCATATTTACTAAATTATATCATCTGCCTCTCCTAGTAACCCTAATCAATCCTTGGCGTAACGCCACCACCCAAGTCTACAGCTTTATTATCTCTAGAAAACCGAAAGCTACCATTTAGACTGAGCCAACTTATGCAAAGAAATGGAGTCAAAAACTTGAAGGTAAAGTCGTAGACGACACCTTACCTTATTGAACTAATTTCCAACAATTCTTCAATGATCTCTGGTAAATAATGTTTTCGTATCTATTAGATAAGGAATAATACAAGTACGTGATAAATTATCTGGGTTGGTTCTTTCGTGAACAGATGCAATTGTATTTTTCAGATGGATCTCTTTACAGAAATATGGTAAAAAGAAAATAACGATTTCCATTATAATCATCGTCCTGATAATTGGCGGTGCAGGACTTTATATTTGAAAAGTCGGTCTTCTTGTGTGAAAACCGACTTTTCTTCTGGTAATGATTCATTTACCAGGGCAACCATTTATCATGGAGTGTTTTTCCTTACGTGAAAGGTATTAAAGGATGGGATATCAATGAATATTGAAGCACTATTTGAGCAGTATGGATATGCAATCCTATTCATAGGATTGCTGTTGGAGTTCATTGCTCTTCCCTTTCCAGGTGAAATAGCAATGCTGTATGCAGGGTATCTGTCTTATCTGGGAGTGTTAAATGGATGGACAGCACTTTTTTTAGCGTTTATCGGCACGATATTTGGGATGACCGTGACATATTTTGTCGGTCTAAAAGTGGGGATGCCTTTTATTCAGTATGTTGGCAAATGGGGGTTCATTACACCCGGTAAATTTGATAAAACGAAAGAATGGTTCAGCAGACTTGGTCATTTTCTTGTCTTCATCGGCTATTTTATTCCCGTTGTTCGGCATATAACCGGTTATTTAACAGGTATTTTGGGTTCTTCGTTTCGGATCTTTGCAGTCTATGCTTATAGCGGCGCCTTGTTTTGGTGTATTATTTTCATAGGCCTGGGATACATGTTTGGCTCACAATGGGATCATTTGTTATATGACATTGAGCGTTATTCTTGGAGTATCGCAATCATTCTGGTACTGCTCGCAGCTGTTGTCTGGCTAGTAAAAAGAATGGTTCATTGGCGATCTTTGGAATAACTAGCGTGCAACAAACTTAGCAAAGGAATGCCCCGGAGTCTGACTCCAGGGCAATATGCAATAAGATCTCTATTCATCTGTGTGTGATAGCCGTTACTATTTCCGTTTCCGCATTAGGCAAACCCAAGCTCTGGGCGGGTTTGGTCGGTTAGAGCCAAAATGGCTTGAAACCAGCGAAAGGATTTCAAAGTAGGGCTCCACGGAGTTAACAATATCTCTGGCAGTACGCTGCGGTGGACCTGGGACATCACGTTGTTCATCCGCATTGCCAACTAGGCTAAGCCATAGACCCTCGTTTTCTAAGTGAGCAGCTACTTTTTCAGCAAAAACCTTCCGCTCTTCATCCGTATTAAATGAATGAAAACAACCTCTGTCAAAAGCAAAGCTAAAGGGAGCCCCTTCAATGTTGTTTAAACGGATGTCATTCACAATAAAGGTACACTTGATATTTTCTACTGCCGCCCTCTCTACAGCTTTCTGTATGGCAAGCTCTGAAGTATCAATACCTATTACATCAAAACTATTTTGGGAAAGCCAGATGGAATTATTACCAGTTCCGCAGCCAATATCCAGTGCCTTACAGGGTTTGATGGACATGGTGGTTACCGTCTGAATAAGGTTAAAATCAGGTTTGCCAATATCCCAAGGAGTATTGCCTGCTTGATATCTTTCCTTATAACGTTCCTCTATCATCTTCGCTGAACCTCCCTCTTAATAAAAAAGTGACGAAATCCAAAATAGATGTCATCACTCATTAGCTATTTGTAAGTTTCCATTAAAAATTTTGAAATCCTTCTAAGGTAGAACGTAAGCAGAATAATTTTCACTATTGCGTATCTGTTTGTTTAAAGCTACTGCTGATTTCATTAACTGAATAATCCTTATCAGCAGACTGGCTATGTCCGGGTCCATAAAGATTTAATACGATAACCCCAATAATAATTAAGGCAATTCCTGCAATACTGGCGACATTCACTTTTTCCTGCCAGATTAAAATTGAGATGATAACAGTTGCTACCGTTCCTAACCCTGACCAGATGGCATAGGCTAAATTTAATGGTATTGTTTTAAGTGATAAAGACAAAAAGAAAAAAGCTAAGGTAAAACTAACGAGCAATCCCAGAGTAGGAATTAGCTTAGAAAAACCTTCAGAGGCTTTGAGTAGAGATGTACCAATAAGTTCACATACAATTGCAAGCATCAAGTATAAAAAAGCCATTGATTATTATTCTCCTGTAGTTAGATCAATGCGTCGGTTATCTCTGCAAACCACAGATTATCTGCTGTGATTTGCGGAGGATACTCAGTTATCCGCATTGTCATATAGATGGTTTCTTCTGTATGCTTTAGGTGTCATATTCATTTGTTGGACGAAGACACGATTAAAATAAGAGGGATCTGTAAAACCACATTCACTGGAAATGCGATAGGCAGGATAGTTGGTGGTTTCTAATAATTTACACGCATGCTCAATCTTCAATTTATTGACGTAATCAATAAAAGAGACCCCTACTTCTTTTTTAAAGATGCGGCTAAAATATTGAGGATTCAAAAATACATAGGACGAAACAGCTTGCAGAGGCAATTTCTGTTTAAAATTATCGTGAATATATTTTAATGCTTTTTCAATAAAATAGATCTGGTCGGTTTCCGGTTCCTTAACTTCTTCGTCGACAGGTACCTGGCACGTAGTTACAGTCGTTAACAGGTCATGGAATACCTGTTTGAAAACAGATGGTTTAACAGGTTTTAATAAATATTCCTGAACGCGGAGGTGAATGGCTGTTTGTGCATAGGAAAAGTCTGAATAGGCCGATAGGATGATAACAGATGCCTGTGGGAGAAATTTCCTTATCTCCTGAAGAGCCTGTAAGCCGTCCATTTCAGGAATGCGTATATCCAGCACGATGATGTCCGGTCGATATTGTTTGGCCAGCTTGACAGCCTGAATGCCACTTTCACAAGTGATTATTTTATCTTTAGCAGAAAGTTCTTCGGCCACAATCGATTTGAGAAAGTCCAATTCGAGTAATTCATCTTCTACGATTAAAACTACACTCATTGCTATCGCCTCGCATAGGGTTTGGTGGGAATCGAGATCGTAACAGTACTTCCACTATAGTCTGATTTTACGACTTTCAACCCATAATGATCTCCGAAATATTGTTTTAACCGTTTATCTGTACTGCGGAGACCAATTCCCTGTTTATTTTCCGGTTGATCCAGACTTTGTAAAACCTCTTTGGGAAAACCATTCCCGTTATCTACGATAAAAATATTAATATCATCTTTATATTTTTCTGCATAAATTTTTATCTTGCCCCCATCTCTTTTCGGGGAAATACCATGGATAAGAGCATTCTCAACGATAGGTTGGATGATCATATTGGGTATTCTGTGGGGTTTAATATCGTCTGCAATGTTAATTTCATATTCCAGACGATTTTTAAATCTCACCTTTTGAATATAAAGGTATTTTTCAATATTATCTATCTCAGCTCCAATGGTGTGTAATTCATCATCTTGTTTTAAATTGTATCGTAATAAATCGGAAAGACAGTAAATGAGTTCTTCCGTCGTATGGGATTTTTCAAAATAGGCGATACGTGCTATGGAGTTTAGCGTATTAAACAAAAAATGGGGATTAACCACCAAAGACATATTTTTTGCTTCCAGGTCAAGAATCTTTTTTTCCAGCATCTCTTTTTCAATAGATAATCTTTCTATAGCTGTATCAGTATTATTGATACTTTCAGAGAAGTCATAGGAAATATTTTTAGCAATGTGGTTGCAAAGTTGCTCATGAATTTCAATTTTGTTTTTTTCTATAGATTTTATCGCTGCTATTGTTTTAGCAATAAACTCCGGCTCGAGTTTTTTATCCTTTGCTATAGCCATAATGTCAATTAGGTATTTCTGATATTCACTATCCGGTAAAAAAGCCTGTGCTCCCACAACATAGCCTATCGTTTGGTTGTCAAAATCCACTGGTAGAATAATGTTTGCCAGTCCGTGCTGACAGGTAAAGCGGTCTCCTTTACCTGGTTTTAATCTAGAAATATAGTCTTTACATAGCCGTGTTTCATCTTCCTGACAGATTCGTTTGCAAAACTCAGGAGACGGATTAAATTCAAGCAGAATATCACCATTAGTATCGATCAACTGCAAAGAAATATTAGAGAGGGATAGAAGCCCGCTATATCGAGAATATAGATTGGAATCCACTAAATTTTTTAATGTTTTACTTGTGCCCTTTAGGGTATCAGTTTTGTTCATGCTCTTCGCCCAAATCCCTTTTCTCTGATTGATTGTATTTTGCATTTCAGATAAAGTATACGGTATAATTGTTGTCAATCCATCGCAAAAAAGAAAGCATCCGAGCTAGGTGGACCAAATTCTTTACGTTGCTGACTAAAAGAAAGAAAGGTCACGGATCGCATGCAGCTTTCATTATACCATGATTTTATTGGGACTGCCAAGTTTCATGAATAACGTTATTGAAGTACCCCATTTTGTATCGTTTGAATTTGCAATACTTGTGCTTCCCTAGTAATATTTGCCTTGCTAATGCAAAGGGCTGCCTCATTTTTATTGAGGCAGCCCTTTGTTGCATCGTCTATCTAATGATTATAATACTTCTTTTCTGGTTGGCAGAATCATTTCTACATCACTGTGTGGACGGGGAATAACATGAACGGAGATTAGTTCACCAACTCGCTGAGCAGCAGCAGCACCGGCATCGGTTGCTGCTTTTACAGCACCAACATCGCCTCTTACCATTACGGTTACCAGAGCACCGCCTACTTTTTCATAGCCAAGCAGATGAACGTTGGCGGCTTTTACCATGGCGTCGGCTGCTTCAATGGCTCCTACCAGACCTTTGGTTTCAATTAATCCTAAAGCTTCAGATTTACTCATTTTTGTTTCCTCCTAAAATTTTTATTTTATTATCGTTATTTTTGAGCTTGCAGTGAGATTCAAAGCATTTGCTTCTTCGGTGTCGATATGACACTCCAGAGCCGATGTGTTGTTGGCTCTGATGATGACATTCGAGTAGGTTCCTCCCCGAAGCCCATCTACTTGGATACTTACTATTTCTCCATCGGTTACACCAAGGTTTTTTGCATCTTCCAGGGTCATATGAATATGCCGTTGGGCGATCATCAAGCCTTTGGAGAGATAGATACTTCCTTTGGGACCAATGAGAGTGATTCCTGGAGTTCCTTGCAGGTCACCAGACAACTTTACCGGTGCGGTTATACCAAGCTTGAAACAATCTGCTTGGAGTATTTCTACCTGCGATTCGCTTCGTGTTGGCCCGAGGATGCGTACTTTTTCAATAGCACCCTTCGGCCCTGCTATGGTCAGGGTTTCCTTACAGGCATATTGCCCGGGTTGAGAAAGTTCTTTGATTTTTGTTAATTGGTATCCAGCACCAAACAGGGTTTCTAAATCTGTTTGGGAAAGGTGAATGTGACGGTTAGATATTCCCACGGGTATGGAATTTGTGTCTTTTTTTAAAATCCCCCCTTCTTGGATTGCTTCTAGCAGAAGCGCTGCTAAAGCGTCATACCTTCCCACTTTAGTTATCACCTCTTTTTTTCAGCAGGGCAATGACTTCATTCACAACATTCATAATTTGATCTTCGCTGATGGCACCAGAGTTGCTGCTTTGGGCCACACAGGTTGAAGAAGCGGGAGCTGTGTTTTCGGTGCAGTCTTTGATACCATAGGCCACACGTTTTCTATTGATTAAGTGCATGGGGGTTACATTATCGGAAGTGGCACTGCCACCCCAGGTACCGCAACCCAGTGTAAAGGCCGGAGCCAGTCCGGTACTTACACCCACACCGCCATGGGTGGAGGGAGTGTTAACCAAGATTCTGAATACGGGCTTTTCAGAGAACTTCATAGCCATTTCAGGGTTTTCCGTATGAATGGAAAGGCTATGTCCTACACCGCCATTTTTCAATAATTTAATGCACACATCACAAGCTTCTTCCCAATCTTTGACGGTATAAAAGGCCAACACGGTAGTCAGTTTTTCGTAAGACAGGGGATGTCCTTGTCCCACACCCTGTTGTTCACCTAACAGGACTTTGGTTCCGGCTGGAATGGTGATGCCGGCACTTTCTGCAATGGCTGCTGCGGATCGCCCGACAAATTTCGCGTTCATGGCATGGCCGCGGACAAACAGTTTTTGAGCAACTTTGTCTGTTTCTGCGGGAGTCATGAAGTAGCCGCCCTGACGTTTGAATTCTTCCACAACCTGATCACGAATGCATTCTTCCACAATAACCGCTTGCTCAGAAGCACAAATGGTCCCGTTGTCAAAGGTTTTACTGGTAATAATATTTTTAACTGCTTTTTGGATATTGGCTGTTCTTTCGATATAGGCGGGGACGTTGCCCGGACCTACACCCAGTGCCGGTTTCCCGGCGCTGTAGGCAGCCTTTACCATGGCAGTACCACCTGTGGCAATAATCATGTCCACTTCATCGCATTTCATAAGCTCATTGGTTGCACTCATAGAGGGCTTGGAGATGCAGCCAATGATATTAGCCGGTGCACCAGCAGCCACTGCAGCACCATTCATCAGTCTGGCTGCTTGCAGCGTGCATTTGAGAGCTGAAGGATGCGGTGAGAAGACAATCCCGTTACGAGATTTAATAGCAATAATGGATTTGTAAATGGTGGTGGAAGTAGGATTGGTGGAGGGGATAATCCCCATTAAAAGTCCCACCGGTTCAGCAATTTCCACAACCTTGTTGACCCGATCATCATTGATGACACCAACGGTTTGCATTGGTTTGATGAATTGATATAGCTCTGTGGAAGCTAACTGATTTTTAAAAGTTTTATCCTCCACTTTACCAAAGCCGGTTTCTTCCACTGCTAATCTAGCCAGAGAAACAGCATTCTCTTCGGCCACCTTCACCATATTCTGAATGATTTTATCAATCTGTTCACTGGTAAATTTCGCAAGTTCAGCTTGTGCCTGTTTGGCCTGACGGGCCAAATTTCTGGTCTCTTGCACAGATTGTAAATCATAATCAAAGTTTTCCAATTTTCTCGTCCCCTCTACACTGTCTTAACTTTTTTTTACAGGGTGCAAGTTACTTTTCACTCCCCCGCTCGTAATATCCCTTTAACTTTTGGATCAGCAATTCTTTGTTCGCTTTGGAGATGGCTCTACCGGCTAGACCAAGATCTTTGTATTCTCTGGCTAGATTCCGAAGTTTTACCACAGAAAGCGATTTCAGGACATCCACAACTTTTTCAAGACCAAATTCCTGTACGAGAGCATCTACCACCTCTTTACGAACTTGATTTAGTATGATCTGCTCGGACGGAGTACTTTCTTTTGTGTTCTCGGCTGGTTCTGATTCTGTTGCTGTATCCTGGTTTGCCAAGGGATCGTTTATGGGTTCGACCATGCTGCCAATCTCATGATGCGGTCTGGGAATTACATGCTGAGAGACCAAGGACAACTGACTAATCTTTTCAACCGCGGTTACAGCTGCTTCCACGGCGGCCTTCACAGCTCCCACATCACCGGTTATCGTAATTGTTACGAGGCCGCTACCGACAAAGGTTCTCCCCACAAGTTCCACTTGCGCCGTTTTAAGCATGACATCGGCACACTCAATAGCTGGCAGGAGTCCCCGTGTCTCAATTAGTCCAAGTGCCTGCATGACTTACCCCCCTATTGTTGTGCCATAAGATCAGCCCAGTTCGCCGGGTAGGTTGCATAGAAGAGCTTCACATACCCGGAAGAACTCCAGGTTACTTTGGAACCTTTGGGTACGAAGAGCACATCTCCCTGGCAGGCCTCGTAAGTCTCACCATTGATGGTAATGGACAGGTTTCCCTCAAGCACAATATCAATCTCTTCATAGCACAATTCCCATTCAAAGCTGGATTTCTCAATGGTCAAAAAGCCTGCGCTCATTTGGGAATCATCTTTACTGATCACTTCACGATAAGCTACCTTGGTGTTGGGGTTTCCTGTATCAAAGGTCTCGTATTTTACGGTCCTGCCGCGCACAATTTTCAGGCCACTTTTCGGGTCACCCTCGGTAAGAAAAGCCGGGTCAGAAGATGGTGCGGGAACATTGGCCAGGAGGCTATTCGCTAATACCGCTTTGACGATTTGATAGATTAAATCTTTGTCAATCGTTTTTTCCTGGTTATCTTTTTTCTGTAGACCACTATCTTTACAAATGTGATTTTTGGTAGCAGATGAATCTGCTGCAAATTCCACACCCAGTTCTTTGGCTAGATCCTGGGCTGCCGGTGTAATGATGGTATTGCCTTCTACGTAAAGTACTTTCTGGCCCTTGTCTGCTGCTGCTTTTACCTCATCTGCACAAACCAGTTTTTTCAAGGTACCACCTCCTTTCGCTGACTGCTATAGAAGAATGTGATTGTTACGTTAGAATAAGGTTGTCCACAATCTATTGGAGGGAGAAGGAATTACCTCGGTATCGACTAACAAACCTTTTTCTAGAGCGACAACTGTCCCAGCTTCGAGACCTGCCTTCACAGCGGCAACATCTCCGGTAAAGGTAAAGTAGGCTTTGCCGCCTATGCCACTGCCCATACGGAGTTCCAAAGCCTGGATGTCCGCGGCTTTCAGTGCTGCGTCGGCTGCAATAACCATGGAGGCCAGGGAAAAGGATTCCATAATTCCAAGAGCTCCGGTGCCATCCGGCAGGGTGGTGGCCGTAATGGCCGGGAAAACGGCCGGATGAACATTGGGTAGGATAAAGCTATCTACCAAATATTCTCCTGCTGCTTCGACGCCTACGCTGATAGAACTGTCTACGGCAGCCACATCGCCATGGACAATGGCGATATATTTGCCCGGGCAGACAGGAGTTGCACTAACTATTTCAACAGAGGCTGTTTTGAGCATCAGATCTGTGGCATAAATTCCTCTGGCAATACTTGTAAGCTCAATCATACCTATGGCGTTATACATACGAACCCACCTTTATGACAATAGAATGTTCTGTGCTTTCGACAACTGTCCCATCGAGGCTGGCGTGAACCGCAGCGCCCAGACTGTTATCAGGAATTTTTCCAATCAATTGCCCGGCTTTCACTTGTTCCCCTACAGCCACAACAGGTATGGCCGGTGCGCCGATGTGCTGGCGCAGAGCAATACGAATGGTTTCTGGTCTAAATTCGATCTCCGTCAGGGGTGCTGGTTTATCAAAAGCCGTTAGACCGATTTTGGCAATCAGGCGTTTGCTTGGAATCAAGCGATACTCTCTGGCTGATCGTGGTTTGAATTCCACCTGTGTCGGCTGATAACGAATGCCTTGTTCTGCCAGCTTCTGCTTATAAAGAATATTGACAGACTTCGGATGGAGATTGGCCGGACAGGAGAATAATTCGCAAATATTGCATTCACAACATAATTGAGCGATTTGCTGATCTTTCAGGTCACCCAGATTGTAGCTTAGGGCCCGCATGATTTTATGGGGTTGCAGATTATGTCCTAAAAGATAGCGGGGACATAAATCGGTACACATGCGGCATTGTTCGCAGGCGGTTCTGCCGATTACCCTTGCTCGATTAAGACTCACGGATTTTTTACGAATCAGAAAGTGATCCTTTTTCAGCAGTACGTAGCCTTTGTTCTTTTTGCTGACATACCCATCCAGGTTATTCATGACAGGGCCCATCATGGGGCCGCCGTCTATTACGGTATAATCATCCAGATTTGCCACGCCGCAAAGATTTAGGACATCCCGGATGGGCACGCCCACGGGCACTTTAACGGTCACCGGGTGGGGAATATCGCCAGCAATGGTGATATACGTTTCCGTAACAGGCTTACCAGCTATGGCGTGGTAGATATTTAAGGCTGTTTCCGAATTGATGATCACACAACCCACTTTTAAGGGAATGGATGCTTCAGGAACAACTCTTTGCGTTAATTCATGAACCAGCACCTGTTCGTCACCGGCAGGATAGACATCCCGCAGTTCCATGACTTCCATGTAATCGACCAGGCCTAGGGCAGTAATTCTCTCCCGCAAAATGCGAATGACTTCTTTGTGTTTGCCTTTGATACCGATGATGGCCTTGCGAGCTTCAATGCTTCTTCCCGCAGCTTCCAGTCCTTTGATGATTTCATCAGGAAACTGTTCCATCAATTGTTGGTCTACCCTGAGCAGTGGTTCACATTCGGCTCCATTCAGTAGTATATACTCGGCTTTGGAAGTTAATTTAGCGTGAGTTGGAAAGCCTGCTCCCCCCGCCCCAATAACTCCTGCATCCTTGATTAGGTTCAGTAAATCCAAGTTTCTCCACCCCCAGATTTCTTAAAACACGCAGTCTTCGTCAATGATGCCGACAATGACGGCGTCAACAGGAACATCGTCCCGATCCAACATTTTGCGGGCGGAGCTGCCAGTACAGACAATCACTCGCTCGCCAATGCCGGCACCGATGGTATCCGCAGCTATCATCAGACGCCCTGCGTCAATGCCGCCGAGGACTTCCACCAACATGAACTTCAGTCCTATGAGGGATTCTGCTTTTCTAGTTGACCAGATATTATCGATTACCTTGACTGCTATCATATAGGCCTCACCTATTTTCAAATTTAATTTGTATATCTTTCATAGCTGCTTCCACCGACGCTGTATCTCCGAAGATGGCAATCATAATCATATTTTGCGGGCAATGCCCTCGAATATCTTCTACTACCACCCCAGCTGCTTTTTCTGCGATATCAGCAGCGAAGACCATATCAATCAGCCGTCCCTGAACCAAACCCACAGCATCATAGTTTTCAATGGAGGTGGTTGAAGGAGAACTTTTTCTTCGAAAGAGAATATCTAAGGTCCCCTTGGAGGGGGATTTGATGATGCGGTACTCCATGCGGAAAAGTCACCCCAATCTTAAAGGATTTCCTGTGTGCAGTTCAACGCAATACCCAAAGGTGTTACAAACATGGGATTTTGCGGTTTATAGGTAGGAAGGTTGGTTTGTTTGGCGATGATATCTTCGATTCCTTCCAGGCAACAGGTTCCACCTACCAGATAGATTTCTTTTACTTGGTAGTCAGCTACGTGGCGATTGATAATAGATGAGACTTTTTCAATAACCGGTCGTAATACGGGAGTTAATTCCCGATGGTTTTTGAAATCCCGCTTATATTGATCCGCCTCGTCAAAGCTCAGTTTATAGGCTCCGGCAATGACGAGAGAAAAGTGAGTGCCGCCGGTAGGTTCATCAGCGACATGAATCACTTTACCGTCTTTCAGGATCGCAATCCCTGTCGTACCGCCGCCAATATCAACAATCGCACCGTCTTTGATCTTAAGCACGGCATTGGCTGCCGTAGGTTCATCCAACAGATTGGTGATTTCGAAACCAGCTCCCTGTACCACATGCTTAATCGCTCCGGAGTCAAGGGTAAAGGTTCCCGGTGGAAGCGCCGCTGCTGCATAGATCAGTTCTGTGCCAAGTTTCTGTTCGAGTTCTTGTTTTAGTTCTCTGACAATGCGAATAGCACCGATATAGTCAACCACCATGCCATCTTTAACAACACTGGCGAAACGATAGGCACCGGCCACAGGCTGATAATTTTCATCCAGGACAGCCAATACAATGTAAGCTGTGCCTAGGTCAATGCCGGTGTAATAAACGGCAGATTTATTTACTATGGGTGTTTTGATAACTTTCTCAAAATCCCGCACCAGTTGATCACAGTACAAAAAAGTTGAATTTAGCGCTTCCATTCTTTCCCCCCTAAACATTTCCACATCATGATGCAGAGAATGTTAATGATCAGATTAACCGTATCAATCAAGTCTTGCCGTGAGCAAACTTGCTCCGCCTCGTTCCAATAGGTTTCCAGAAGGGCTGGTTCAACCTCGCGGAGGGAAGCACGTAGGTGGTTTAACAAAGCAAGCTCTTTGCCATTTTCTAATCCCACGTGAAACTCACTGATATCAAGGTAATTTTCCAGTTTATTAGATCGTTCTTTAATTTCCTCTGCAGACCAGTCCCAAAATCGAATAACCTCTGGGGCTAGCTGTTCCCGTTCCGCCTTTCGCACATGCTGGAAATATTTGCCCAGGGCCATGACTTCTTCTGACAGGGCAGTATCTCCGGCGTGTAAAAGTTCTGCGGCCATAAGGAGAAATAAAGATTCTATGCAATCCATTCTTCTACGCAATCGTAAGGTGCACCAGTTTTCCCTTCCCGGTTCCTGATTCGAGTCGTCAGAAAGGGATTGTTTGCTGTCACTACACGCTGCTTGTACCAGCGTAACACGTCTATCTACAAGAAATTGGCGGGCGCCTGGTGTGATCTTTACATCTGGCTCCAGAACATACGTAGTAAAGGGCTCTGTTTTATATAAATCTCGCAGTTCCATTTCGGTGATGAATTTCATAAACCTCACCTACCCTTCCTGAAATCCTCTTTTACCAGATTTCCAAGCGATTTATGGTTATATATTGAAGAAACTTAATTTTTGTCAGGTGTTTCTTGTTTTCTTAGTAAATATTCTTTCAAAGCTGCCACACCCGTATGGTTCTTTAAAGAAATCCAGAAGTACGGTTCGGCAAGCCCCATTCGTTTCAATTGCTGGATAGAAAGATTGGCATTTTGCGGCGCCAAATCAATCTTGGTAATCACTCCCAAAACTGGACAAGTAAAGGTTTTTGCAAAACCAGGCGGATATACTTCAATGGGTCTGGCTTGATCCACCAGCAGTAGCACATGGGACGCGGTTTGTGCTGTGGCGATCAGGTATTTGTACATAGATGGGTTTTCAATATATGAGCCCGGTGTATCAATGGTGTTTTTTCCGTAAATAACATCCTGGGTCTTTTTTAAAGGTCGCTCGGTATCATTTAAAACATTGGTTAGTGTAGATTTGCCGGATTGGGTTGGACCGACAACCATAATTCGTTTTTTCATGTACGAGTAATCTTGGCGGACGTGAAGTCCAGCAATTTTTCCAGGGTGTCATTAATGGCCATCATGGCGGCTTCGACACTTGCCACATCACCAGATATGACCAGAGAGCCTGTAAAACGATCCAGAAAACCGATCTCTACGTCAGAGGTCTTGGTGGCAATATCGGCTGCGATAATGGCTGTTTCATAGGGAGTAAGGGTTAAAATGCCAATGGCACCTGTTTCTTCAATACCCAGACGTTCATAGAGGTCTTGTACAGGCGAAGCAATAATGTGAGCCAGTGTAACTTGTTTGCCTGGCACATATTCCTGGATAATCCGTTGCTTAGTAAATTCATCTGCTGCGCCCATAAAAATCCCTCCCTATACTATATTTTTTCTATGCCTGTTTTATCCTGTAGGGGAGGGGCTCTGCTCCTCCCGTTAGGTTGCCGATAGCACCATATAACGGGCTGAGCAGAGCCCAGCCCCTACTAATGTCTGATGACCTCAACCTGTAAGTCGTATCCTTTGATAAGCTCTTCAATTTTTGTAAGTTCTTCTTCTTTGAAGCTCAAATCTTCGGTAATGGCGTATTTCATATCTAGTTGCTTGTATTTGTTGATACCCAATTTATGATAAGGCAGTAAGTCAATGCCTTGAAAATTTTTGTAATGTTGAAAGGGTTGCAGAAATTCCATGGTTCTGCGTAGGATGTCGGCACTATCATTGAATCCCCGGATGAGGGGCATGCGAACTTTCACTGTGAACCCACGCTGGATGAGTTCTGTCAGGTTATCCAGGATACGTTCATTGGGTACACCGGTAAGTTCATAATGCCGTTCCGAGTCAATATGCTTAATGTCATAAAGAAACAAATCGGTAAACTGGGCGATCTTGAGCAGCGACTCCAGTTTGGTATAGCCGGAGGTTTCAATGGCTGTGTGGATGCCCAGGCGCTGGCATTCTGTCAGCAGCTGGGTAGCAAATTCCGGCTGTGCTGTGACCTCTCCTCCACCTAGGGTGACGCCGCCCCCTGAACTGTGGTAGAAAAGTGCATCTTGTTGGATGATGTCCAGCACTTCGGAAATGGTTCTATCCAAGCCGACAATGGACAGTGCCTGTTTAGGGCAAAGGGTTTCGCACTTGCGGCAACCGACACAATCAATGCTTCTGTTTACTTGATGCCGGGTATCCTCATTTTGAAAATAATGGATGTGGACGGGACAAACAGGAATACAGTTGCCACAGTGAATGCAAAGTTCTTCTTGGTACATGACTTGGTATTTTCTTTCCAGTCCCTCGGGATTCGAACACCATTTGCATCGTAGGGGGCAGCCTTTGAAGAAAATTAGTGTTCTAACGCCCGGTCCATCATAGATGGAGTATTTTTGCACATTGAAGATTCTCGCTTTTCTTTCTAAAAAGCCACTGATTCCTGTCGTCATATTGTCCCCATCCCTTTACTGGTCAGCAATCAACTTTCCCGCCTCAGTAGGCTAGATATGCTTCCTCTTTTTTGCTTAAAAATGATCCAATACGGTTCTACTGATAATTTCATCCTGTACTTCTTTGCACAGTTCTACGAAGTAGGCACTGTACCCAGCTACACGAATGATCAAGTCACGATATTTTTCGGGTTCTAATTGAGCTTTTCTCAAAACCTCATTATCAACGTAGCTGAACTGCATTTGACCGTTGCCCAGAATAGAAGCTGTTCTAAGCAAGGTAATCAGGCCGTTTTCACCTTCCGGGGTTTCCAGAATGCCACGTAACAATTTGAAGTTGTGCACCATACCAATATTCATGGATTCAACATTCAGCTTGCTAACCGATTTAATGATGGCTGTGGGACCCAATTTATCCGCACCCTGGGTCGGGCTGATGCCGTCTGACAGAGGTGTCCAGTCCAGCCGTCCATTGGCCGTGGCGCCAGTAATTTCGCCGATGGGCGTATTGTTGGAGATGGACAGGGTACCATGGGAAAAGTGTGAATACAGCATTTTAAATTGGTTGTGCGTCCGTTCTGTCCAGGTGATGATATCCGAGGCAATATCATCAACATAGTCATCATCATTGCCGTATTTCGGAGCATTCAGACAATCCGTCCGCAGGGTGTCAAAGCCTACAAAATTGGCAGCCAAGGCATCCCGCATTTGGCTTAATGTATATTTCTTTTCCTCAAAGACCAACTTTTTAATCGCTGCCATCGAATCAGCATAGGTTCCGAGGCCGGAGAAGATCAGGCCGGGGCCGTAATTAACCAGAGCGCCGCCGTTTGTCACATCGGTACCTTTCTCCATACAACCTTCTACCAACAGGGACATGAGCGGCTTAGGAACTAGGTCTTTATGAATCCGCTGGCTGACAATGGTGCCGATGGCAGATAGGCGGATAATATGTTCAATTTGTTTTTTGCAGGCAGCGTCAAATTCTTCATAGGTCTTGATATTGTCAAGATCCCCTGTATCAAGCCCTTGTCTGGTGCCATGCCATTTCATCATGCCGCGATTGAGAACAAATTCTATGGCAATGGGCCATTGGGTATAGCCGGTGGAGGTCCACTGATAGATTCTGCCGGATTTTTGTGGTTCCACACAACCCATCAGGCAATAATCCCGGGCATCTTCAATGCCGAAGCCCTTAAGCAGCATCATTTTAATATGAGCATCATCAAAATGGCAGGCTGGGAAGCCAAGTCCTGCTTTTACCACCTCGACAATTTTCTTTAAATATTGTTGTGGTGATTTGTTGTGAATCCGGCAAGCCAAGGACGGTTGATACATTTTGGTAAAACGAATGGCATCCATGATCAGGTACGTCAAGTCATTGGTTGCGTCGCCACCGGTTCTCTTCTGTCCACCGACGGTACAGTTGACAAAGGGTTGATAGCCGGCAAAATATTTTGCTCCCAGTTCACTAGACAGCCACATGACTTCAGAGCATTTAATAATAAAACAACTCAACAGTTCAAAGGCTTCCAGTTTGTTCAGGCGGCCAGCTTCCAGGTCGGCCTGGAACATGGGATAGATATATTGATCCAAACGTCCGAGGGAAATACCGGTCTGGTTTTCTTCCACCACAAACAGGGATTCCAGCGTCCAGATGGACTGGAGCGCTTCATGGAAGGTACGGGGCGGATTAGCCGGTACATAGGTTAAAATTTCGGAAATTTTATAAAGCTCTTTTTGCCGAGCTGCATCATGTTCCTTATCAGCCAGTTCTCTGGCATAATCGGAAAGCCGCTTGGCATACGCTAAAATGCCGTCACAGGTCTCAATTTCCGCTTTATAGAAATAAATTTTATCTAAGTCATCCGGGTTTTCCATGGACAATTTACTGAGTTTCTCGACGGCTTCCTGTCTTGCACCATTGATGCCTTTTTTTATCAGGATGATATCATAGCCTGGGCAGGTGTCCCCACCGCCATTGACCTGATGATAAGAAAGATCACTGACAAAAGCTTCACCTGAAAATGACCATACACCGGCTTCTTCATATTGTTGCTGACAAACTTCATCTACGCTCTTACCTTCCCAGAAGGGGAAAATCTCTTCCCGTAAAATACGCTTGTCCTCTTCACTGATTTGAAAGGGATCCTGTGCTCTGGTTGACATGGTGTCCAGTTCGTCGCGAAGCCATCTCCAGGCAATATCCGGGGATACAGCACCAGCTCTCGGTTTGCCGCAGGGATGTCCGACAATCAGTTCGTCCTTTTGAATCAGCAGGGGAGCAGTCTCGCAGGCTTTTCTAAAGCACTTGGCCCGCAGCAGAATTTTAGGTAAACCCGCATTTTCCTTGGTCACTTGGGTAAAAGCTCTGGCACGATAGGTACTAACACTGGGCTTAGCCTTTAAATAATTAGCCCGTAAACGTTCCAAACGAGGTGTTAAGCCGGTGATTTCTCCTTCGTACACAGGTGACTTTGTGTCACCATTCGTTGTTGGGCTGTTTGTGGCTAGTTCTTGGGAAATTCCCTGGAACAGCTTCATAATGGCAGCCGTTTCTTCCGGGGACAAATGTTTTGTGGCATCGGCAAATCTATTGGAAAACTCTTTTATATCCAAGCCTCTTTCCTCCCTTTCACGATACGTTTCTTACTATAATTAAAATGCCTTTTGCAAGATAGCGATCAGATCTTCTCTGGACGGTTGTCTGGGACTCGTGGGGGTACACCGATCCTGGAGGGCCAGGTCAGCCATTGTAGCCACTTCGTTCTCAAATTTGCCTTGATCAATTCCAAACTCGCGAATGCTAGTAGGAATGCCCAGAGATTTTTTCAAATCCTTGATGGCCTGCATGAAATTTACCGTTCCTTCCCGGTAGGTCCGAGCAGGCAATTGCAGTACAGTAGCCAATTTCGCGTATTTTTCAGCTGCGTATCGATTGCTGCTATCATTCAAATTTGCGTTATATTCAATCACTGTGCTCAATAACAATGCATTGGCTCGTCCATGGGAAATGTGAAAAGTTCCCCCCAAAGCATGGGCCAGACTGTGGTTAATCCCGAGATTTGCATTGGTAAAGGCCATACCCGCTATACAAGATGCATTTTGAATACGTTCTCTGGCGCAGACATCACTGGTATCGTTGTAGAGTGTCTTAAGGTTTTGAAAAATTAATTGGACTGCCTTTTCAGCCAGGGCATCTGTGCAATCGGTTGCCTCGGTAGAAACATAGGCCTCAATGGCATGTACCAGCGCATCGATACCGGTATCGGCCACCACTTGCTGGGGAACATGTTGGAGACAAGTGGAATCAAGTATGGCTATATCCGGAGCCATCCATTCATCTACGATGCACACTTTTTGTCCTTCCGTAGTAATAACGGAGAAGTTCGTCACTTCAGAGCCTGTGCCACTGGTGGAGGGAATAGCAATAAACAGTGGTTTTTTAAATTCCTCCCCGGCAGCTTTTCTAAACTGCCACAAGGAATACAAAATACCCTTGGCGGCATCAATGACAGAGCCGCCGCCCAAAGCAACAATGGTATCTGCATTGGTTTCCAGGTATCGCTTCATTCCTGCGGCAATGACTTTCACATCCGGGTCAGGGTGTACCTCTGTAAAAACAGCAGACTTTATGCCCGATTCATTGAGATAATCAATCGTTTTTTGGAGATAGCCTAACTTCTCCATAATCGAATCAGAAACAATAAACGCACAAGATCCTTTGATTTCTTTCAGAAATTCCATGGATCCTTCACTGAAATAAATCTTGGGTTTCATGACAAATGTTTTCATTAGCACTGTCACCTCAAATCTTCTCCGCATTGCGTAGGTTGTTAAGTAATTTTTCCAGCAACTCTTTCAAATCATCTGTGCTTTCAATGGAAGGTTGATTGCTAGAGCAACGAGTTCTACCTGTTCCAGAAACCTCCCCAACTTGCACGATATTTTTTAGATCCTCCAGTTGCCGCACACCATAGCCGACTTTGCGGATGTTAATCAAGTTCATGGGTGTGACATTATCAGATGTAAACCCGCCGCCTGCTGCGCCGCAACCCAAGGTCAGGGCCGGAAAGAGATTGGTTGTTGCTCCGATTCCCCCTAAACTGGAGGGAGTATTCACCAGTATTCTTGAAACGGGTTTTTTCAGAGCAAACTCGCGAATTACATGCTCATTCTGCGAGTGAATAACCAGGGTATGTCCTCGCCCTTCATTGACCAGTAATTCTATGCATTTTTCACAAGCATTCATCCAGTCCTTTTCAACGTAAAATGCCAGGACCGGGCAAAGTTTTTCTCTGGAGTACGGATTAGTGGGAGACACATATTTTTGTTCTGAAATTAATACTTTGGTACCTTCCGGAACACACAGACCAATGCGCCGCGCCAACTCCGTAGCCGATTTCCCGACAATTTCTGGATTTATACTGCCATCACGGCGGAAAAAATACTTACTGAGCTGCTCCGACTCCAGGGTCGACATGAAGTAAGCTCCATTTCGCTTAAGTTCTTGCCTTACTTCATCGGCAATACAGTCCTCAGCAACAATCGATTGTTCCGAAGCCGAGACAATTCCGTTATCGAAAGTTCTGCTGGCAATAATATCTGCTGTGGCCTTTTTGATGTCGGCAGAACGCTCAATAAAGGCGGGGCCATTACCCGGGCCTCCATAAATGGTTGGTTTTCCAGAGGTATAGGCCGCCCGGACCATCTTGGGTACACCTGTAATTAGAATAAGTGACGTGTCTTTGTGGTTCATCAAGGCAACCGTACCGTCCACAGCCAGTGTCCGCAAATATCCAAGGGCACCACTGGGCAGGCCGCTTTCTTCCGCCGCCTGAATCAGGATATCGAGCACTTTGGCGATGGTTTTTTTAGCTTTCGGATGAGGAGAAAAAACAATAGCATTACCGGATTTTATGGCAATGAGAGCCTTATATATGGTAGTGGATACAGGATTCGTTGACGGAGGTAAAGCGACAACCACGCCAACGGGTACACCAATATCCAGAGTCTTATTTTCTTTGTCTTCAGCAATAATACCAACGACTTTCATATCCTTAAGTTTCTGATAGAGAAAATCACTGGCAAAAACGTTTTTAATAAGCTTGTCCTGCCATTTACCAAAGCCTGTTTCTTCCTGGGACATCATGGCTAGATCTCTGGCCTGCCCTGACACTGCTTTAGCCATCTGTCCGACAATTTTATCCAGTTTTTCCTGGGGGAAAGTCGCCAGTATCTTTTGCGCCTCGCGGGCGTTTTCCACAAGAATCCGAGCCTCTTGGACGGAGAGTAAATCATTGTCAATTCTAGTCATATCTCAGTCTCTCCCCCCTTTCCACCCGTAAAATAAGGATATTTATCATTTAGTAGTCGAGACTGTACCTGGCGATAATCTTCTGTATATCCGCATGTGGTCTGGCAATGACCAGGGAGCTATAAATCTTACCCACCTTGCTGGCTTCTTTGATGCCCGCCTCCACAGCCGCTTTCACCGCTCCCACGTCACCACGAACCACCACAGAAATTAAACCGGAAGCTACATTTTCATAACCAATTAATTCCACATCCGCGGCTTTGCACATGGCATCCGCAGCTTCCAGTACTGAAACCAAGCCAAAGGTTTCTATGAACCCTAAAGCATAATTTTTCTCCATGCGGCTTCTCCTTCCAGCTAATCAATGTTTATTTCGCATCAATGTCATGCTGCGAAACAATCTTGCCTACCCGACTGATGGGGCGTGGCATGACGTGAGAGGCCGTCAGCTCACCAATGGCTGCCGCTGCCGCTGCACCGCTTTCCACAGCTGACCTCACGGCTGCCACATCGCCTTTCACCATGACTGTGACAAGACCGGAACCCACGTTTTCATAGGAAACAAGAACAACGTCAGCAGTTTTCAACATGATATCCGCCGCTTGAATGGCCGGTACCATGCCCCTTGTCTCAACAAGGCCCAATGCTTCCTCGCCAGAGTATTTCATCGAAACAACTCCTTTTTCACATTACTCCCCTAGCCAACCTATCAGGGCATATTCATTCTCAGGAAAATACGTTCACATTTTGCTCGACTTCAGGCAGGAACCGGTCGTAAACGCCGTCCCTGCCTGAAAAAGGAACTATGACTAATCGGGGATGTAGTTGTTTATCGTTGCCGCTCCTTCTTCGTGGGCGCGGTAATACACTCTCAGTTCTCCCTTTTCATCAAGATCATATCTCGTTTCTTCCAGGAGTCCATTAGCCTCCCCTGTCATGATGGCTTCAATGACAGCTGGTTTTTTCAACGCTTTGAAATGGCCGTATTCCTTCTTTAAAGCTTCGATCACGTCGTCGGCACAGGCTTCCTTCACCTTTGTAAAATGCTTTAAAATAGCGTAATTCAGTGGTTTCATTGGCTTACGCCTCCTTCCTTCTGAATAAGTCTAACGGATTCATCGCAATGATCAAAATACCGAATGCCATCACGATCGCGGCCACCCAGGCGATAGGCGGCAGAGCCCAGCCTTCCATACCGGCAAATACGCCGAGTACCAGCCAGCAGAAAAACGGTCCCCAGAAGGAATAGGCGCCGTTACAGGCCATGCCGAGCGCCGCACCGCACATGCTGTTGCCCTTATACCATAGGCTGTAGGCAAATACGGCAAAGAAACCGCTGACCACAAACCAAATGATAGCAGGTCCGCTGGTAACGGCTTGGACCACCAGTGAAGGGGCCAGACCGATATTTCCTGCCAGCATCGCCAGAATCGGAACCAGAATAAGCAAATTGGAAAGACCGGAGGTGCTCTGACGGATGGTAATCCCAATCTCGTAGTCGATCATGGAAGTTCCGTAACCTGCGATACAGCCTTCCAGACCCCAGCCGAAGGCACAAATGAAAGCGATACAAATTCCGAGAAGTAGGTTTGGCGGTGCATCAGCGCTCATGCTGGTGCTGCCGATCATCAGAGCAGCACTGAAACAGATTGCAATACCAAGCAGCATACGAGGAGTCAGCTTTTGCTTGAATAAGATTCTGGCCATGATTGCCCCAATGGCAGGACAAAGAGCAGTGATTGGAATTACGATAGAACCAGCCATTTGAAGGGCGACAACATACGCGGTGCTGGCAATCGGTCCTCCCAGCAGGGCGGCAAAGATCATCACTCTGCCCGGTTTTGTTTTCAGCGTCCTGAAATAATCGCCTAGCTTTCCTTTGAAAGCGGCAATCCCGATACACCATAGCGCACTTAAGGTGTCGTTCAGCGCACTCCCCAGCGCCCCGAGCATGTAGGTAATCACAAAGGCTGACAGAGCGGCGTTATTTACGCCATACCAGTCTGCCCAGACGCCATTCGCCATACCCAGAGTCATAAAAGCGGTATAAAGTCCGTAAAACATGCCGGAAAGGATAGCGACGGTAACTCCCTTTTTGAAAAAATTAGATGATAGCTGTTTTTTCGCAGCAACCGCAGTTGCATTCGCAGAAGATGAAGTGTTGTCCATAGAAAATTCCTTTCATTTGCTTTTGATTTGCCCGGGTATCATTTTGCTCACCATAACAATTGACTGATAATTCCCTAGATAATTAGTTGCCTTTATGATATCGCATGCAGTAATTATTTTTTTGAATAATCAATAGCTATAATTTGTACTTTTATATCCAGTAAAATTTAGTTATTGTACTAAGATGACTTTATTTAAAAATAGGGACAAGAGGGTTGATTTAACGAAATACTAGATATGAAACTTCCACACGATAGGAACCAGCCGAAATCCATTGTTAGACCAATATATCGGTCCAAATACATTGATTTTGTTAGTTTTTTTTGCTAAAGTAAGTTTACAATAATTCTAAAATCCAAGTTTCACTATACTTGGTGGAGTAATATATATGAGAATGGAAGAATTAGTTCAAGAAAAGCTGCGCCATGTTTTTCAGGACGCAAGCATTGTATTCGATAAATCCCGCTTTGCCGGCGGACTTACCAATTACAACTACATCATGAACATTCAGGGAATCGAATATGTCATCAGGCAACCCGGCGGCATGACGGAACAGATTATTGATCGAAAAATTGAAGGGGTAAATAATAATATTGCCTCTGAGTATGGTGTAAACTCCGATTGCATTTACTTTGATGAAGACAGCGGCATCAAAATAAGTATTTGCATCAAAAATAGCCAAAATATGGCGCAAGCCAATCCAAGCACCCCTCAAAATATGGAAGCCGTGGCCGGCTTAATGAAAAAAATTCACTCTTTTCCAAAACATTTTTTAAACCACTTCGATTGGCAGAAGGAACTTGCCAAATACGAACGGATTATTCAACAACAACGCGGTGATTTTTTCTATGATTACACAACTCAAAAAGAGAAATTAATTGATTTTGTGCAAAAAAATATTAAAAGTACAAGTTTAGTCCCCTGTCACAATGATACGGTGCCTGAGAACTTTGTCATTGACGGCACTGGCAGAACCTATCTGATAGACTGGGAGTATTCCGGAATGAATGATCCCTGTTGGGATGTGGCAGCCTACATTCTTGAATCTAAACTATCTATAGAAGCTATCGACTATTTAACACAGAGCTACTTTGGTCATCCATTGACCCCGGAGGAAGAATTAAAAATAAAAAGCTTTATGATGGCACAGGACTTGCTCTGGACAGTCTGGGCTTTGATTAGGCATTACAATGGTGACGATTTTCTGGAATACTGCTGTTTTCGATATGAACGCTTCCGAAAAAATAGTAAAATAATGACCAAATCATCCCATTGTTCCATTGCCAGTATGGTCCTGAGTTGATGTTATTTCAATCTCCCTAAATGTGTTGACACAAAAAAGCGTAGGTTCACGGACTAACCATAGCCCAGAACCTACGCTTTTTTTGCACTTTCAGAAAGTATAAGAAAAACCAAGGCTTCCGCCGGCGTCTAAAGACTTGGCGCAAGCCAAGTTTTTCTAAAAAATCATTATTTAATTACTTAATTGAACAACAGTTAAAGAGCGATTCATATAACCTAAAGTACCACCAAAAGTAGTACTAATATCTACTCCTACTTCATCTCCTGCTGTTAAAGAGGCTTGAACGACAAACGTTGAACTGCTTCTATTAGGTATCTTGAAGAAAGTAGTAGTATCGCCAAAAATTGGTAGACCATTGACAGTAATAATAGCATCAAGATATGGTTGATCTGGGTCCGGATCAACAGTGGCTTCAGCGTTAATAGATATCGTTATTTGAAAAATTCCGCTTTCTCCTACCACTAATCCATTGCCTGACATACTAACTGTGACATTTGATAAAGGTCCAACCACACTGAATGGTACGGGTGTGAATGTTGCTCCAGGTAACTCTGCACTAGCTCCTCTTAAAGATCCAAAAGCCAAAACGACGTCTCCAGTGGGACCGGTTGCCCCCGTGGGTCCAGTGGGTCCGATGGGTCCAGTAGGTCCAGTGTCACCGATGGGACCGGTGGGTCCGATTGCTCC
>NZ_FRAR01000022.1 GCF_900142375.1 Desulforamulus aeronauticus DSM 10349
CCCTGCAAGCCTATACAATGGATAAAACCCGTAACTCCATTCGAGCCCTGATGGATCTCTCGCCCAAAGAGGCCCTGGTACGGCGTGCTGGCCAAGAGCTACGCCTGCCGGTGGAGGAACTGGTGGTGGGTGATCTTATCATCGTCAAGCCCGGTGAACGTATCCCAATGGACGGTGAAGTGGTGGTGGGGCGGACCGATGTGAACCAGGCCCCCATTACTGGTGAGTCCATGCCGGTGGAGAAAACCGTTGGTCAGGAGGTATACGCCGGGACCATCAATGGTCAAGGGGCCATTGAAATGAAAGTTACCAAGTTGGTGGAAGACACCACCCTGGCCAAAATCATTCAACTGGTGGAAGAGGCCCAGGCCCAGAAGGCACCGTCCCAGCAGTTTGTGGATGTCTTTGCCAAATACTACACACCGGCGGTAATCATAGCCGCTGTACTGGTTGCGGTGCTTCCCTGGCTGTTCTTTGGGCAGCCCTTTCAGCCCTGGTTTGAGCGAGCCTTGATCCTCTTAGTTGTTTCCTGCCCCTGTGCCCTGGTGATTTCTACCCCAGTGTCCATCGTGGCTGCCATTGGCAGTGCCGCTAAGAGAGGGGTATTGATTAAAGGCGGCGCTTATCTGGAAGAAGCAGGTGCCCTTAAAGTGATTGCCTTTGACAAGACCGGTACCCTGACCGCAGGTAAGCCGGAAGTAAACTCGGTCATTCCTACTGCGGATGTTCCCTTAGAACAGGTGCTGGAGATTGCGGCTACCATTGAAACCCGTTCCCAGCACCCCCTGGCAGAGGCGATTCTCAAATATGCCAGGGAACGGAATATTCAGATCCCAGAGGGCACCGATTTTCAATCCTTTACCGGCAAAGGGGCTGGGTTACAAATAAATGGTGAACCATACTACATCGGCAACAGACGCTTGTTGGCAGAGTTAAATATCCCCCTGGGGCATCTGCAGGAAGAACTCACCGCTTTGCAGGATCGTGGCCAGACGGTGATGCTTGTGAGTAGCAGTAAGGAGGTTCTGGGTCTCATTGCGGTGGCGGATAAAATCAGAGAAAGCAGTCGGGCTGCGGTGGCAGCATTGCACCGGGCAGGTATTACCAAGCTGGTGATGCTAACCGGGGATAACGCCGGCACAGCCAAAGTCATTGCCGAAGAATTAGGCATTGATGATTACCGGGCAGAACTGCTGCCGGAAAGTAAACTTTACGCCATTCAGCAGTTACAACATCAATATGGCAAGGCAGCAATGGTGGGCGATGGTGTAAACGATGCCCCGGCCCTGGCCGCCGCCACCGTGGGGATTGCGATGGGTGGTGCCGGTACAGACACCGCCCTGGAAACCGCAGACATTGCCCTGATGGCAGACGATCTGACCAAGCTACCCTATGCCATGCACCTAAGCCGTAAGGCACTGGGGGTGATTAAGCAGAATATCGGCTTCTCCCTGGTGGTAAAGGGGGTCTTCCTAGTAGCAACTTTCCTGGGCATGGCCAACCTATGGATGGCGGTCTTTGCGGATACCGGGGCAGCGTTACTTGTCATTGCTAACGGTATGCGGTTAATGAAGGTGGCTGACCCCTACACAGAGACAAAGGTTAAGCCCAACCAATCCAACCTGGCCAGTGTCAGTGTATAGCTGCCAGCAGATAAAAAAGTCCGCATTCTGTGAAAGGAATGCGGACTTTTCAATGGGAGGCACTACCGGTTTTCTTAACTCGTGAAAAAAATTCTCACGATTTGTAAGCCCATAACAAATGCAAAGATTGCAGTTATGAGGATCGCTACCCTTAAATCTTCTTCCTCCATTGGCTCACTCCTTCGGTCTTAGCAAGCTATTCGTAGGTTCGCTCCGATTTTTAGAGGGGTACCAGGAGATAATAAATTCTTGTCCAGGGAACAATGGGAATATTATAATGATAAAGTGAACGTTTCTATAATCGAAGGTCGGTTATCTACCCGGAGGTGATCCTGTGGCTCAAGAAAAGCAGGCGGATACCTGTGAAACTTTTTGCTTTAATGAAGAGAAGGTCGAACGATTAAAAACAGAAGTCAAAGCCACCGAGGGATTGGCGGAAATTTTCAAGGCATTGGCCGATGACACCAGAATGAAGATTATCTATGCCCTATCCCGTGACGAGCTTTGTGTTTGTGATGTGGCATCCATTATCGGTTCAACGGTGGCGGCGGCCTCTCATCATTTACGGTATTTGAAGAATGTGGGGTTAGCCAAGCAACGCAAGCAAGGGAAGATGGTCTTTTACTCCATTCATGATCACTGTGTAAAAATCATTATCGAAACAGCCCTAGCACATTATCAGCATGATGATAAGTAGAATAAAGGTTTTTAGTTAGATCTTAAAGGCGGAGATTTTCTCCGTCTTTTCTTTTTGGGAGGCTTCTCGGTTGCTATTTCTGGGATTGTCTTTAGAATAAAGTGCCATAATAAAGCAAATACCAAATATATGGGGTGGTTGTAGGATGGTGACGGGTAGAAAGGAACTCCTTTTAGAAGGGCTTAATTGTGCCAGTTGTGCCAGTAAGATAGAGGAGCAGATTAAAGCTCTGGCCGGGGTGACAGAGGTTTCTGTGAACTTTGCCACTAAAAAGCTGTCTCTGGAAACGGAGCGGGTAGAGGAGCTGGAGCAGGTCATCCAGGAAGTGAGGAACATCATCAGGAAGTTAGAGCCTGATGTGACGGTCTCTGAGAAAAAGGTTGATTTTACGCAGAAGAAAGCTTTTTTATTAATGGGGCTCGATTGTGCCAATTGTGCTGCCAAAATCGAGAGCCAGGTACAGAACATTTCGGGGGTTAAAAGTGCAATGGTAAACTTCCCGGCTAAGAAGCTCCTGGTGGAAGTGTCTTCTGGCAGTAACAATGCCGATATTCTTAGTCACATTCAGGAAAGAATTAAGCGAATTGAGCCTGATGTTGAGGTTCGGCCAGCGGGCGAAGAGAAGAAGGTTCTAGCCAGGGAAGAAGAAAAACACGGAGAAAAAATGGAAACCATCCGTCTGGCTGTGGGAGCGCTCCTTTTTGCCGTAGCCATTGTCTTTACATTCTCATTTACCACAGAGGCTGTACTCTATGGGATCAGCTATCTATTGGTGGGTGGCGAGGTACTGCTCAAAAGTGTGCGAAATATTTCCCGGGGGCAAGTCTTTGACGAGAATTTTTTAATGAGTATCGCCACCCTGGGGGCCTTCGCCATTCGGCAGTTCCCCGAGGCGGTGGCGGTGATGCTTTTTTACCAGGTGGGGGAATTGTTTCAGGACTATGCGGTGAATCGCTCCCGTAAATCCATTGCATCTCTGATGGATATCCGGCCTGACTTTGCTAACCTGAAAGTGGGTAACGAGACCAAGCAGGTCAGCCCGGAAAGTGTCAATATCGGAGATATCATTGTGGTGAAGCCGGGAGAAAAGGTACCCTTAGACGGTAAAGTGGTGGAGGGCACTTCGATGGTGGATACCTCCGCCATGACAGGGGAATCAGTGCCCAGGGAGGCCGTGCCAGGGGGAGATGTATTGGCTGGTTTCATCAATAAGAGCGGTGTGTTATCCATTGAAGTGACTAAGAAATTTGCAGAATCCACCGTTTCTAAAATACTGGATCTGGTGGAAAATGCAGCGGGCAAAAAGGCACCCACAGAGAATTTTATCACCAAGTTTGCCCGCTATTACACGCCGGTGGTGGTCTTTGGAGCCCTGGGGATTGCCCTTTTACCGCCGCTTTTTATTCCCGGGGCCACCTTTAGCCAGTGGATATACCGTGCTTTAGTGGTGCTGGTAATATCTTGCCCCTGTGCACTGGTGATCTCCATTCCTCTGGGCTTTTTCGGTGGCATCGGCGGAGCCTCCCGCAACGGGGTGCTGGTAAAGGGTGGCAATTACCTGGAGGCCTTGAACAATGTTAAGATTGCCGTGTTCGACAAGACTGGCACTCTGACCAAAGGCGTGTTTAAAGTTACCTCCCTTGTCCCGGCTGGAGATTTTAGTAAAGACAAGTTATTGGAATACGCCTCCTTTGCAGAAGTTCATTCCAACCACCCCATTGCTAAATCGATCATAGAGGCCTATGGGCAAAAGGTAGCCACGGAAAAAATAGAGACCTATGAAGAAATCAGCGGCCACGGCATTAAGGTAAAAGTGGGCGGGGAGGAAATCCTGGCGGGCAATATCAAATTGATGAAAAAGGAAGGCGTTGAATATTCCCAGGAGCAAATTGTGGGAACCGTTGTGCATCTGGCTGTGAATAAGAAATATGCCGGCTACATCGTCATTTCCGATGAAATCAAAGAGGATTCCCCCAGGGCTATGCAGCAGCTAAAAGAACTGGGTGTAAGAAAACTGGTGATGCTCACCGGCGATAACCAGGCCGTGGGCCAAGCCGTTGGTAAATCCCTCGGCTTGGATGAAGTGCGGGCGGAACTCTTGCCAGATCATAAGGTAGAGCAGGTTGAAAAGCTCAACCGGGAAAAGGGACCAAAAGAAAGACTAATGTTTGTGGGGGATGGTATTAACGATGCACCGGTTTTAGCCCGGGCGGACATCGGTGTGGCGATGGGGGGCCTGGGTTCAGACGCCGCCATCGAGGCGGCGGATGTGGTGCTGATGACAGACGAACCCTCCAAGTTGGCTACGGCCATCAAAATCGCACGTCGCACCCGGGGTATTGTCTGGCAGAACATCATCATGGCCATGCTGGTGAAGGGCATCTTCTTAGTGCTGGGTGCCTTTGGTGTGGCCACCATGTGGGAGGCGGTCTTTGCAGATGTGGGTGTAGCCTTAATTGCCATTCTCAATGCTATGCGGGTGATGCGGTTTAACCCCGCAGAACCTTTGGTTGCTAGATAAATAGACTATAGCATAAGCTCCCCAGCGGGAGCTTATTTTAGTTGTCATCCTTTTTTTCATCGGCGCTGTATGTCGTGTAAACCGGATTCTTCCTCTGTGCCATTTGGATTGTTACAAAAATGTTAAAAAGTTGTAACATTCCTGTGATATTCGAAGTTTATTATCATTATAAATACTAAAAATGGAGAAGTATGTCTTATTTCGTTCCAATCTAGTTCTTAGGACCACCTTCCAAAATGGCTATGGTTTCGCAGGAAATTAAATATTTATTGTAGAAATTTGCAATATAGACAACTATTAGGGGGATTAAATTGACCTTCCGACCGACTAAAAGATGGATCACCTATGGACTACTCATCAGCCTTTCGGTTTTTACTTTATCCTCGGTGGCGGAGTCCACAGGGCTTGATGATAAGCTCAAACAGGTAAGGCAAAAGCAAAGCCAAACCCAGCAAAGAATTACCGAACAAAAGGGTGAAGTAAGGGATATTACCCAAAAGATATCCGCATTAAATGCCACCATCAATGACAAACGCAATGAAATTGCCGATTTGAATGGACGTATCGCCGCCAACAAAAAGCAGTTAGCAGAAACCGAAGCATTACTGGAGCAGGCCGCAGAGAAACTGGAAAAGAGTAATGAAACCTTAAACCAGCGGGTAAGGTTCTATTACGAAAACGGTCAGGTGGCTTATCTGGAGGTGTTGCTGGAGGCCCGTAATTTTTCAGATTTCATCAATCGAGTGGAATTGATGAAAATGATTATGGAGCAAGATAAGGAGATTATCGATCGGGTAGCGAAGGAAAAGAAGGATATTGAAGTGGCCAAAGACCAGCTTAACAAGCGACAGCAAAATTTAGTGGCACTGCGGCAAGAGCAGGAGAGGAGCCGCCAGGAGTTGGCTGCCCGTCAGAGTGAGCAAGCGGGCTTATTAAAGGAAGCTCGGCAGGACTTAGACCAGTATGAGCGTGACTTGGATCGCTGGGAAAGCCAGGAACAAGAAATTTTACGACAAATCGCCTTGCAAAAGAGCAGCGGTACCACCACTCAATATAAAGGGGGCAGACTGCTCTGGCCGGTACCTGGCTATAACCAGACATCCTCGCCCTATGGCATGCGCTTTCACCCCATTTTAAAGAAGAATCGTCTGCATAACGGGCTGGACATTCCCGCTCCAACTGGGGTCAACGTGGTGGCTGCCGAGGATGGAAGGGTTATATCCGTAACCACCATGTCCGGTTATGGCAAGGTGGTGATGGTGGATCACGGTGGTGGCTTAAGCACCATGTACCCCCATTTATCTGCACAGTTAGTTAGTGAGGGACAAGTGGTGAAACGGGGTCAAGTAATCGCTAAGATTGGCACTACCGGTTTATCCACCGGCCCACACTTGCACTTTGAGGTATTAAAGAATGGTGTCCCCCAGAACCCGGCGGGGTATCTGTAGTCCATTGGCCTTCAGCTGTTGGTCATACTGTATTTTCTATTCACGAAACTAGGAGGTATTGCCCTTGAATATAAAGATCACACCGGAGGCTCGTCAGTATATTTTGGAAAAAGCTGGCGGTAAGGTTACCCTTCAATGTATGGTGGAGGGGGGCTGACGCTGCAGTACCCACGGAGGGGCTATCAATAGCCACACTCCCACCGTGCGTGGGGGAGCACCTTCTGCTCAGCAGAAAACCCACTTTCAGTCCCAGGAAGTCCAGGGTATCACCGTTTATATCGATCCACAAATACGCCTGGCGGAACCAGACCAACCGCTGGGGCTTCATTATGCCGGTTGGTGGATTTTTCGTTCCCTGGAGTTGTCCAATGCCGTCTGTGCTTGGCCTGGGGAGGAGTAAGGGGTTGTAAACTTTACATAACAACCTATTTCCAGCTATAATGATACCTGTGTTTTTTACCAGTTAATTGAAAGGAGCTGAACAATGGGGCAAACAAAGTGGACAATGAAAATATCCACCTGGCTTAGTCAACAGACAAAGCCTGTAAAGTGGGGGTTGGCGGGCCTTTTGAGTATGACGCTTCTATTAGGAGTGGTTTCAGGTGTGCTGGCCAATACCCCCTGTGAGATTAAGGTAGATGGACAGGTGGTGGCGGTGGCTGCCAACAAGCGAATGGCAGAAGTAGTCGTTAACCAGTTAACAGAGCAGCAACGTCAGCAGCTAAATCAGGTAACGCTAGTACAAAAGGTCAGCTTTGAGAGAACCACCGATAGACCAGTCCAAGTATTGCCGGAGGCCAAACTGCGCCAGATCTTGGCTGAAAAACTTACCTTTGAAACCACAGCGGTAGGTATCCAGGTGGCTGGAGAGGTGAAGGTCGTGGTGGCTGATAAGCAGACCGCCACACAAGTATTGGATAAACTCAAGCAGACCTACCAGGTCGACCCGGATTATCGGGTGTCCTTCCAAGAGAACGTCGCTCTGGTAGATTTGCCTGTGCTGTCAGATAAGGTACTGACAGGCGATGCAGCATTGAAAAAGCTGCTAGGTCAGGGTGAAGGCCCCCGGCTTTATACCGTCAAAGAAGGGGATACCCTTTGGGACATTGCCATTGCCTTTGATGTAAGCCCAGAAGAGGTGGAAAAGGCCAACCCAGGCTTCACCCCGGAGACCATGCAAATTGGACAAAAAATCAAGGTGCTAGGGGCACTGGAGCCCATGATCAGTGTGGTTGCCACCACTGAGAAAACCGTAACAGAGGATTATGAGGCACCTCAACAGGTCAAGAAAAATCCCAACCTACCCTACGGGACCAGTCGGGTTATCCAAGCGGGTGAGCAGGGACGCAAGGAAGTTACCTATCAGATTGTCGCAGTTAATGGCTTGGAAAATGAGCGTAAAGTGTTACAAAAAAAGATTCTGAAAGAAGCCAAACCCCAAATCATTGAAAGAAGCTCCCAGGTAATGGTGGCTTCCCGGGGCATTTCCCGGCCCGCCGGTGCCATTTCTTCCGCCTATGGCTCCCGCTGGGGACGCCAACACCAGGGGATTGACATTGCTCGCTCCTACGGTACAGCCATAGAAGCAGCCGGTGCAGGAAAGGTGATTCGGGCTGGATGGTTTGGAGGCTATGGTTTATGTGTGGAAATTAACCACGGCAATGGGGTGGTAACCCGTTATGCCCATATGTCAAGTGTTGGGGTAAAGGTAGGCCAGACGGTGCAAAGGGGACAGTTTATCGGAAAGGTTGGCTCCACCGGCAGATCCACCGGACCTCATCTACACTTTGAAAAATTGGTCAACGGTGTGCCTAAAAATCCAACTGCCTAAGGGCTTTGGCACAAGCCAAAGGGGTCGATTAGAGTGGCGTAAATGAACTAAATCCTAAAAAATAACCCGTATCAAATCCAAGTGGTACGGGTTTGCTACTTTTAATGCTTTTTGAAAAGATAAATGAGGCTTATTTTGGGAAATGAGTTTGGCCGAGTCCTTTATATTTTAAAACCATTGGCAGCGGCCTTTAAGGCATCGGCCAGTCTGGTTAATTCTTCGGTGGCGGAGGAAACATCCTGCAGGGCCGCTGTTTGGTCTTCGGTGGTGGCAGCCACATTTTGTACGCCAGCGGAAATCTGCTGCACGGCGGCGGATAGTTGCTGCACCTGGCCCGACAAGCCTCCGATGGTTTGCAGTAGGGAGCTAAAGCGACCGCTCACTTCATGAATGACTTCGGCACCGTTTTTGATATTGGCAGTACCTGTGTCCATTGAAGCCACAGCCGTTCCGGAGTCGGTATGGATTTGCTCAATGTGTGTACGAATTTTTCCGGCGGCAGCTGCCGATTGCTCTGCCAGTTTGCGTACTTCCTCCGCCACCACGGCAAAGCCTCTGCCCTGTTCTCCGGCTCGGGCCGATTCGATGGCGGCGTTTAAAGCCAGCATATTGGTCTGGTCGGCGATGTGGGTAATTAACTCTACAATCTGATTGACTTGACTTAGTTCTTGTACTAGCTTTTGTAACATTTGGGAGGCGTGTTGGCCAGAAGTAGCAATGACCTCAATTTGTTGGGTGATCCCCGCCATACCTTGCTGGCCTGCCTCGGCGGTGCTGGCTGTCTCCTGGGCCACTGTCGCCACCTGGTGGGTGTTGTGGGCAATCTGATCTGCGGAAGCAGAAATTTCGGAAATGGTGGCAGCATTGCGGCTGGCGGCGGTAGTCGTGTGCTGGGTTTGCTGGGATAAACCAGCCGCAGCGGTGGTTAGGCTGTCCGCCGTATGGATCAGGTGCCCCGCTAAGGCCCGGAGATTTGCTCGCATTTGGTTGAAGGAACGGGCCAGTGTGCTTAGTTCATCCCGGTTTTTCACCGGTAAGTCTCTGCCGCTTAAATCACCAGAGGCGATCTTGGCCGCTTCCTGGGCCATTTGTTGCAAAGGATGGGCAATCAGCCTCCCCATGAACAAGGCCAACAGAACACCGGCCAGCAGGGTGACGAGGGTTAGCAAAATTACAAAGCAATTTACGCTATCCACCTTTTTCTCCACACTAGATTTGGCCTCCTGTTCTTCTTTAGCTTGGTATTGGGCCAATTGCTCTACTGCTTGGTGAAATTTTTCTAACACTTGCTGGTTGCTGTGGATATACATTCGAGCTTCTTCTAACTTACCGGATTGGACCAGGGAAACGATCTCCTCCGTGTATTGGTCATATGCGTCCATCGATTGCTCAATTTGCGTCGCCAGTTGCCGGGTTTGGTCATGCTGGGCTAATTTTTTTACTTTTTTAATAGAATCGTCAGTCTGACCGTCTAAGGCCATTAGCTTATCTAGGTGTTGTTGGTCGCCGAAAAGTACATAGTTATTGAGAGCTGCTTCGGTAACCGCAAAGGAAACTTGGACATTTTTTGCTTCTTCCGTTAGCTGTAATTCTTTGTCAATAAAGTTGGTAAAGGTTTGCTCCACATTTTCCAGTTGTGTGTAAGAAGTGCCACTCAAAAGTAGTAGTAGTAACAACACCACACCAAAGCCTGATAATAGCTTGAATCGAATCCCCATAGAACCCCTCCACTCTTAATCAATACCAATATTTTCTATACTAGCACCCTAATTTCACAGCCATGTCACAGCAATGTAACATTTTTGTGATATTCCAGGGTTGTTGGGCATGGAGAGTGGTTATTACCTCCGCTCGGTTATTTAAATTTGGGAAAGGAAAGAATAATCGTTGCTAATTTAAATAATACAATGTTATTATATTAGCAAGTGATTATATAATCAATTGATGTTAAGATAACTTAACTGAAGGAGGGGTTTTAGATCATGGAAATTAAAGTATTAGGAACTGGCTGCCAGAAGTGCAAAGAAGTGGAGAAATTGGTGCGGGAGGTTTTAGCAGAAATAAACGTACCCGCCAATGTGGAAAAGGTGGAGGACATTGCCCAGATCGTGCAGTATGGTGTCATGCTTACACCAGGGCTGGTGATTAACGGGAAAGTCAAGGTATCTGGTCGGGTGCCCAACAAGGCCGATATCAAAAAGCTGATTGAGGAAGAAAATTAGTTAGTCAAAAATAACCACGACTTCTCAGTCGTGGTTATTCCGATTTTTGAGTGGTATTACACTAGCAGATAGCCAAAGGCGTTAAAGGTATAGCCGATGATGAGGATACCAACGGTTACAACCCCAACAAACACGGCGAGAAGCTTTGTCTTAACTACCTTTTTCAGGAGAATCATCGAAGGAAGGGACAATGCAGTTACCGCCATCATGAAAGCTAAAGCGGTTCCGATTCCCACTCCTTTCAAAACTAAAGCTTCGGCAATGGGCAGGGTACCAAAGATATCGGCGTACATGGGCACCCCTACCACTGTGGCTAAGAGTACAGAATACCACTTATCCTGGCCCAGTACCGCACTGATGATATGATCCGGTATCCAGTTATGAATGGCAGCCCCAATTCCTACGCCAATGAGGATATAGAGCCATACTCTTTTAACGATGTCCTTCACCTGGCTTTTGGCAAATTCCACTCTGGCACGAGTTGTTAACTCCTCTACTTCAACATCAGCCATTTGATTGCCGAAAACAAAGGGCTCTACATATTCCTCCATCTTGGCTTTGCTGATAACAGTGCCCCCGATCACAGCCAGTATCAGTCCAACGACTACATAGGCAATGGCAATCTTCCAGTTGAAGATGCTGGCCAGTAACAGAACAGAGGCTAAGTCTACCAGCGGGGAAGAAATTAAAAAGGAGAAAGTCACGCCTATGGGCAGGCCGGCGCTGGTAAAGCCGATAAAAAGCGGAATGGAAGAGCAGGAACAAAAGGGAGTTACCGTGCCCAATAAGGCGGCCAGTGTATTGGCTGTGATGCCGTTGAATCTGCCTAATATTTTACGGGTCCGCTCCGGAGGAAAGAAACTCTGGATATAGGAAATTGCAAAAATAAGTACGGATAGCAGGATAAATATTTTAATTACATCGTAGATGAAAAAATGAATACTGCCGCCCAAACGTTCTTGAATGCTTAAGCCAAAGCCCTGTTCCACTAAGGTTTTAACCAGGTTGGAGAGCCACTCCATCTTGAGCAGTTGACTATTTAACCAGTCAAATATAAACATACACTCATCCCCTTACCTTTTCTCTGAGCTGACAAAACAAAACTCTTGCTGGACTAAAACAACTCCTAAGCCTTGTTTGATCAGCAAGTTCTGTAGACTTGGGTTAACCAGTTGATAACCGTCTCCTTTCTGACCCCAATTTATATATTAAAATATAATTATATATGCATATTAAGTCTTAAATGATGAATTGTCAATATCATTTGCGAAAGGGTTAAAGCTATGATCACAAGGTCGCAGGCTTGTTCGGCGGTCTTTTTTATTTGTAAAACTTTTACAATTTGCTTGTTTACTGGGAATATTGGTGCTAATATATAATAAATTTATAATATAAGCAAAAAGTAGGGTAGATGAAGGAGGCGGGTTCATGAAGAAGCGTGGCAAACTGGTGCTGCTGGGTATGATTTTGCTAGCCTTTGTGGCGGTGGCTAGCAAACCCCTTTGGTCCGGGGGCGGAGAGAAAGTAGAAACACCCCAGGTGGTTACCACTCAGACCAAAGCCGGTCAAACAGACACCAATAAAAGTGAGCCAGGTCAAGCAAAGGCCAGTTCAACGGATGCTAGCCAGAACTCGGCAGTTCAGCAACAAACAAGTGCTGTTAACACAAAGGCCCCCAAGCTGACTAAACTTTTAGAAGATAGCTTTGCCAAAGGCAAGCCCGTGGCGGTGGTTTATACCTACAACGCCGATTGCTGACCCACCACCCAGGAATTCTTTTCCAACCACCGGTCGGTGGTACAGCAAATAGAAAAGAAATACGGCGCTCAGCTAACCTTTACTTGGATTGATATCGCAGTTTACCAGGAGTCCGAAGGGGAACAATTAAACAAAACCGCTGCAGACATGAAGGTGCAAACCGCCCCAGCCCTGGTGCTTTTTGATCGTAAGCAGAAGTTGGTGCAGACCTGGATGGGAGAACTAAATCAGGCTGAGGTCAGCAAAGCCATCGAACAGGTGGTGAAGTAGATGCCCTCGCTGGAATCCCTTTTAGCTGGCTCTTTACTATTTTCCCTGCTGGCAGCCCTAACAGCAGGACTGTTCAGTGGCATTAGCCCCTGCACTTTACCCACCGCCGTGATGGTGGTGGCCTATGTGGGCGGCTATGACAATCGCTCAAGGCTAAAGGGCTTTATCCTGTCTTTATCCTTTGTGCTGGGCTTATCCCTCACCCTGGCCGTGGCCGGAGCGGTGGTGTCCGCCGTGGGCGGGCTGTTTATGGGGAGCAAGGTGGTCTGGTATGTGGCTGCCCTGGTGGCAGTGCTGATGGGTGCCAATCTGCTGGGGCTCTTTAAACTGCCCGGTTTTGGCATCAACCCCACCGGGGTCAAGCAGGGCAGTGGCGTGCTGGGGGCCTTTTTGTTGGGCATCCCCTTTGCCATCATTGCCTCTCCCTGCACCGCTCCCATCACCGCCACGGTGCTGGCCTACGCCGCCACCAAAGGCAGTGTCTGGTACGGCTTTACCCTCCTCTTTGCCTACGCAATGGGCCGCAGCATCCCGCTCTTGGCAGCGGGAACCTTTACCTCGGTTTTGAAAAACGCCTCGAAATTTGAGAATTTTAGCTTGGTGGTGCAAAGGATTAGTGGTGTGGCTTTGATTGGGCTGGGCTTTTATCTGCTGTATGGCATCGTTGGCTAGTTGAATAACATGGACAGGATCAAACCTGTCCTTTTTCATTTTCCCCCTTGCCAGACAAGGTTGCTTAGGAATATAATGTGTTTAACCAATATACATAGAGGGGTAATGTATTATGAAGTACGAGACAGAGGAGTATTGGAATGGGTTGGTGCGCATGAGTTTATCTCGCTTTTTTATTTTGCGGGTACTTTGCTGTCGGTCCCTGCATGGCTATGAGATTACCAAAGAGGTGGCCGCACTGACGGAGGGTTGCTGCGCTCCTACCGAAGGGGGACTCTATCCGGTGTTGCGAGAGTTTGAAGAAAATGGGTTGGTGACCTGTGTTACGGAGCTTAATGGCAAAAGGGAACGCAAGGTCTATAGCCTGACAGAAAAAGGGACTAGAGCCTATGAAACAGCCAGCAAAGCCTGGATGAAGGCCGCAGAGTATATACTGGCAGAAGTGAGTAGGCCGGGGCTGTAACCGGCTAGAGGAGGGAACAATGTTGGAATTGAATAACCTTACCCAAGCGGGCAAATTCTTTCTCATTATCTCTGGGGAGTTAATCGCTCTCTTTATCGGGATATCCTTTCTAATTGGCCTGTTACAAGAGTATATCCCCCCGGAGAAAATTAGGGCGGTGTTGACCAGACAGAAAAAATTTGTGGGGAATATAATCGGGGCAGCCTTTGGGGCCTTAACCCCCTTCTGCTCCTGCTCCACCATTCCTATGTTGGTGGGATTACTAAACGGTGGGGCACCCTTTGGGGCGGCCATGTCCTTTTTAATTGCTTCACCACTGCTAAATCCTGTGATTCTGGTCATGTTCTTAGGTCTATTGGGTCTAAAGGTGACGGTGATTTATGGAGCCATTACCTTCGTGGCAGCGGTACTCACGGGGGCTATCTGGGAGAGAATGGGCTTAGCGGACCAGTATAAGCAGGTAGTCACCCGGAGCAGTTGTTGCTGCTGTGGGGAGGGTGCGGAAGAAACGGCGGCTGCCACCGAAGTAAGCCAAACCTTTGAAGCAAAGCTTAAGCGAGCGGGGGAAATGGCCTGGTCTTTGTTCCGGCAGACCTTTCCCTACCTTATTCTTGGCGCAGCCATTGGTGCCTTTATCTATGGCTTTATACCAGAGGATTGGGTGGCAAAGGTGGCTGGCCCAGATAATCCCCTGGCTATTCCGGCGGCGGCCATTGTAGGTGTACCCATGTATATTCGGGTAGAAACCATGCTGCCCATCAGTACGGTGTTGTTAGATAAAGGAATGAGTATGGGGGCAATATTGGCCTTGATTATTGGAGGGGCCGGGGCCAGCATCCCGGAAGTGATTATCCTATCTTCCATTTTCCGCCGTAAGCTGGTAGCAGCCTTTGTGTTCACCATTATTTTGGTGGCCATTGTGGCTGGTTATTTATGTGAGATATTACTATAGCGTAACGCAAAGAGGAACACTCTTTAGATCAAGTGTGTTCCTCTTTTGTATTGCTAGCTCTCTAGGGGCAGGCAATGAGCCGCCGGGACCACAGGCAATCGGCACAGGAGGGGTTGTTACCCCAGCAGTCTGCTTCATTGGTGTCGGTGTAGGAGCAGCCGTCCACAGATTTGCAGTCGGTGCAGGAGGGGATTTTAAAATCCTTGAGCTTACTACGAAAGTTGACATAGGCTGGGTCGGTCCAGATATCACCCAGGGTGCTTTGGTTGACATTACCCAAGTAGAAGGGGTACATCTCCTTTTTGCGCCCGTAGATGTAGCAATGGTAGGCGTGCATCAGGGCGTAACAGGGGGCCACTTCGCCTCGGTAGGTGATGGTGGCGGCTTTGTCTTCCACAAACTTGCACTGCCGGTCGGTGCGGATTTTCATATAGGGCATCTTGGCGTGGATCTTAACCAATATGTCGTCTTTGCCGTGGTTAAGCTGTGTATCGTCCAGGTCGTAGAGGATTTCATCCTTCATTTCCTCATTATAGGGCAGCACGTTGGTGACGATCACCTGATGGGCTTTTAATTCTATGGATAGGCGAATGAGCTTGGCCAGTTTATGGAAGTTTTTCTTCATGGCCACAAACTCGATGCCCAGCTCTGGCAGCTTGCTTTGGGCCGCTGCTTTGGCAGCATTTAGGGCTTTGATATTATCCACCACCGGGGCAAAGTCTGTCTGGCGGATTTGGTTGTATTCCTCCTCATCGGGGCCGTCCAGGGAGATAAAGATGGCATCTAGTGGGAGGTTTACTAGCCTGGCAATATTTTCTGGGGTTAAAAAGGAACCGTTCGTAATCATCTCCACCCGCAGCCCCAGGGCTTTCACGTCCCGCAGCATATCAAAAAAACGGGGGTGGCTCATGGGTTCCCCAAAGCCGCCGAAATGTACCACTTCCAGCTCTGGCAATTGCCGCATCTGGTCCAGTAACCGCTCAAAGGTGGTCCATTCCATCTGGCCCATATCATCTAACCAGGAGTTGCGAATGCAGGTGGTGCAGGAAAAGTTACAGAGGGTCGTTACTTCAATATAGAGTTTTTTAATGTCTTGACGCAGGGGAAGGATTTTGTAGCCTTCCTCGGTGGTGAGCAGTAGGGCCTCGGAAGCACTGGGGTCTGCTAGGCATAGGCCGAGATCACTGAGTTTGATTTTTTTGCCTCCGGCCAGGTTATCTTTAGAATGGACATTGATTTTATTCATGACGGGCCTCCTCAGTTGGTTGATCAGTTAGTGGGGAGGGGAATGCAAGGCAACCCCAGCAAGGGGCAGGGTGCTGCTCCTTGCTGGGGTTACTAAATTTAGTGAAAATTATTTTACTGCACCACTGCTGGTAAAGTATTTCTTTTTGAAGCCCAGAGCTACACTGACCAGGGCAATCATCACGGGCACTTCGATCAGGGGGCCAATAACCGCCGCAAAGGCAGCACCGGATTCGATGCCGAAGATGGCCACGGCCACCGCAATGGCTAGCTCAAAGTTATTGCTGGCAGCGGTAAAGGCCAGGGTGGTGCTTTGGCCGTAGTTGACGCCGCTGCGTTTGCTCATAAAGAAAGACAGGAAGAACATGATGGTAAAGTAAATTAAGAGCGGGATGGAAATCCGTACCACATCCATCGGCAGTTCCACAATATACTTGCCCTTCAGGGAGAACATAATCACGATGGTGAATAGCAGGGCAATCAGAGCCAGTGGGCTGATACGGGGAATAAACTCTTTCTCATACCACTCCTTACCCTTGCGGGGTACCAGTAAAGCCCTGGTTAGCATACCACCGGCAAAGGGAATGCCCAGGTAAATGAGGACACTCTTAGCTACTTCCGCCATCGAGACGTGCACTTCAATGGCTTCCATACCCAGCCAGCCTGGTACCAGGGTAATAAAGAAGTAAGCATAAATAGAGTAAAAGACCATTTGGAAAATGGAATTCACAGCCACCAAAGCGGCGGCGTATTCATTGTCCCCTTTGGCTAGATCGTTCCAGACTATTACCATTGCGATGCAGCGGGCCAGACCAATTAGAATAAGTCCAATCATATAATCAGGATAATCCCGCAGGAAGGCAATGGCTAGCACAAACATCAGGGTGGGGCCGATAATCCAGTTTTGTACCAGAGAAAGCCCCATGACTTTACCATTCTTAAAGGCTTTGCCCATTTCTTCATATTTCACCTTTGCCAGGGGTGGGTACATCATGACGATGAGGCCCACGGCAATGGGAATGGAAGTGGTACCGATGGACATACTGTTTAACCAATCGGCAATGCCGGGAAATACATAACCCAGACCTACCCCAATGGCCATTGCCAGGAAAATCCACAGGGTTAGAAAACGGTCTAGGGTAGACAGTCTTTTTTCTGCCATGTTCTTAATTCCTCCTTATTCATCTTTTTCGCAGACGGATCTTTTCAGGCCCATCAATTCACAATAATTGGGGGTCTCTCGCAGGGCCGAAGGTTTGATATTAGCGGTGGTGGCCTGCAGTAACTCCCCTAAATGCTGCTCCACCAATGGGTAAATCTGTTGCAAGCCACAGGCCTTTAGGGTGTACAGCACCAGTTTGCCATGTTTGACGCTTTCTATTAAGTCCGCCTGGCGCAAAATTTTTAAATGGTGCGACACCGCTGGTTGGGAGAGGCTAAGACCCTGCATGATTTCACAGACGCTTAGCTCCTGCCCCGAGAGCATTTGCAGGATGTTCAGCCGATGGGCATCCCCCAGGGCCTTATAAAGATTCACTAACCGTTCCATATCTCACCACCTCATATATTTAAATGTTTAAATATGATTATTTATTATATTACTATTTAATGATATAATCAACTTGTACTCCGTTAAAAATTTTTAATGGTAACTTCACGGAACCTTAATTGCTTTTTGAAGCGGGTTAGACTAAAAATATTGCATAGCAAAAGATCACCAGGTTTCATAAAAACGAACAGAGGAGAGAAGACATCAGACATGAAGATTGCCATTTTTGCAGATGTACACAGTAACCTATTAGGCTTGCAAGCAGTGCTGGCGGATATTCGGCAAAGGGATGTAGACGCCACCTACTGTGTGGGGGATTTGGTGGGCTATGGCCCTCGGCCCAATGAAGTAATCGACCTGCAGAGGCAGGAGAACATTCCCACCATCATGGGGAACTACGATGATGCCATCGGCAATATGCGGTTTATCTGCGGGTGTGACTATAAGAATGAACAGGCCAGGCAACTGGGGGAAAGCTCCATCCTCTGGACCAAAGAGCATACCTCCGAAGCAAATAAAGGATGGCTCCAGAAGTTGCCCGAGCGTTTGGCGTTTACTGCCGGTGGATTGAAATTCCTGTTGGTACACGGCAGCCCCCGTCAGCTGAATGAATACCTTTTTGAAAACACACCCGAAGAAACCCTCAAGCAGTTCTTAACGGAAAATCATTGTGATGTGCTGGTTTGCGGCCACACCCACTTGCCCTATCACAAGCAGGTGAACGGTGGGCATGTCATCAATGTCGGCAGTGCCGGGAAACCCAAACACGGCAATGCCAATGTGGGCTATGCTCTGGTAAATGTGACGGAAGGGAATTTGACCGTGGAGTTTATTCAGGTATCCTATGATTTTGAACAAACAGCCAGGGAAATCGAGGCCGTGGGCCTGCCGAAGGAATTTGCTGAGATTATTCGCACCGGGAAGGCCTAAAGATTCACGTAATGGGCTTTTTATTTTCACGCTAACCGCCATCAACTGGTTTTATCATAGAAAGTGTTATATAATAATATTAGAATGAACTAGGCGGTGACGTGATGCAAGAAAAAATAGCCCAACGAAAAGCAGATTTATTTAAAGCCATTTCTCATCCCACCCGTATCCGCATTTTGGATTTGCTCAGTGATGGTGAGCATTGTGTGTGCGATATCTTTGAAGGTCTCAATGTGGAACAGGCCAATACTTCCCAGCACCTGTCGGTGATGAAAAAGCAAGGCATCTTGCAGAGCAGAAAAGAGGGACTGCGGGTGATCTACAGCATCAAAAACCCGGAAGTCATTGAGATGCTGGAATTGGCCAATCAAATCCTGAAAAAAGAAGCGGACGAAGCCATGAGCACCTTTGCAGGCGTAGCGGAAAAATAGTGTCACAGCACTCCACAGATTTGTGGGGTGTTTTTTGTTTCTACCCTTGCTTTCCATCAAAAAAAATTGATATGATGGGGTTATGAACAACAATGTGAAAATTGCCAAAGCACTGAGTGACCCCATTCGCTACAAAATTATGCTGATGTTGGCCCAGAGTGAGGCTGGTTGTTGTCCCATACCCGGTGTGGAAGATCAGCGGCCAGGTTTATGTAATTGTGAGCTCATGACAGAGCTGGGTCTTATCCAATCCAGGGTGTCCTATCACATGAAAGAACTGGTGGAGGCAGGGTTAGTGACCGAGGAACCCAGGGGGAAGTGGAAGATGTATTTTATCAATACCAAGAGCTTGCGACAATTCATGGAGCAGCTAAACCAGGATTTTGCCCTGAGGTAAATTTTTTTGGGTGGATCAATCAAAAAAACTTGATATGAAGGAGGGTTTTGAATGAATGAAAGTATCCGGGAAATGGTGCGGCAAAGTTATGCCAGAGCCATCAGCCAAAAGGGTGGCGGTTGTTGTGGGGGTAGCAGTTGCTGCTGTGGGTCCACAGACCAGTCCAACCCCATTACCGGCGGGCTTTACGGCTCGGAGCAGGTGGCAGGCTTGCCAGAGGATTTGGTGGCCAATACCTTTGGCTGTGGCAACCCCACGGCCCTGGCAGAACTCCATCCCGGCGAAGTGGTACTGGATTTAGGCAGCGGGGCGGGGCTTGATGTATTGCTATCGGCCCGCCGGGTGGGTCCTACGGGTAAGGCCTATGGCTTAGATATGACCGATGAAATGCTGGCCGAAGCCAGGGCGAACCAAGCGAAGGCTGGTATCACCAATGTGGAGTTTTTAAAAGGTCACCTGGAGGCAATCCCTCTGCCAGATCATTGCATCGATGTGATTATTTCTAACTGTGTAATCAATCTTTCGGCAGATAAAGATCAGGCCCTGCGGGAGGCCTATCGGGTATTAAAGCCAGGTGGACGCTTGGCGGTGTCTGATATTGTTTTAACCAGGCCCTTACCAGAAAGACTGCAGCAGGATTTACTGGCCTGGGCCGGTTGTATAGCCGGTGCCCTGCAGGAACAGGAATACCGAGAGAAGCTAGCTGCCGCTGGCTTTGCGGATAGCGAAGTACAGGTGACCCGAGTCTACGATTTCACCGGTGCCCAGGGCCAACAGATTTTGCCCAATTCTTCGGAGGAAGAGCGACAGGAGATCCAGGGGGCAGTGGTCAGTGCCTTCATCCGGGCTAAGAAGCCGCCGATGAAGTGACTGCCGGGCGTAGATTATCATATTAGAATGGCCACTGACCGAGATTACCCAGCGATTTGCCACCTTTTGCAATTGTGTCACTTACCCACCGAAGGCGTTAAGGGGAATTTGACTAATCTCTTGGTGGCGGAATCTCCCAGCGTGCTTATCGGTATGATTGGCCTAGAACAATTTGGCACGGCTGTATTGCTACGTCTTAAGCGGTGGACTCGGCACAGCGTAAGGGGGGCATTGCGATGGCCCTGGTAAATGAAACACTAAACCGTGCCCGTAGCAGGGGTGGGCAGGAGGCTTATCTATTAACCAACACCGCCGAAAAGTTTATGGCAAGATGGGGATTTACAAGGATCGAGCGGCAACAAATACCAAGAGATTTACTACAACATTCGGCATTGAGCTATCCCATTTTCATAACCTTCCGAATGATAAAAGAAAATCTAACATTTATCCCCATCCACTAAATAAAAATAACTCATTATTTGATATGACGCCTATTAGTATACAGAGGTTTGACAAAGGGTACATCCTTCCTAGGGCTGGTTCGAACAGTACTCTATCTGATAAGAAAGTATTGCTAATTGGGTGTGGTTCAGTAGGTAGCCACATAGCGTTAGAGCTAGTAAGAGCGGGGGTAATGAATCTAACCCTTGTAGATAAAGACCTTTTTCATATTGAAAATGTTTATAGGCATGCACTGGGGGTTTCTTCCCTTTATGAAGCAGTCAAGAACAAGGAGAATGAAGAATATTATAGTTTACCAAAAGTTATAGGGCTGAAGCGAGAAATTGAGTCTAAATTCCCCTATGTAATAGTGAAGTGCCACCAAGATAGCATTGAGGAATTAATAGTGGGAAAAATGATTGAACCTACCGAATACGATCTGATTGTGATTGCCTTAGGTAATCCAACCATTGAATTATATCTTAATGATTACTTTCATAATTTGTCAAACTGTCCTCCGGTGATTTTTACATGGCTTGAGGCATTAGGAATTGGAGGACATGCTATTTTAACGAAAAACAATAACAAGGCTGGTTGTTTGAATTGCCTATATCTTGACACAAGTGGTTTGAAGACAGACCTATTCAATAGGGCATCGTTTGCTGCAGCAAGACAGTTTTTCGGGAAAATAATTGCCGGATGTGGAAGCGTTTTTACTCCCTATGGCTCAATGGATGCGATAAGTACTGCAATCCTCGCAACTAGGCTAGCGACGGACACTCTACTAGGGCGTGAGGTGGATTGCCCCCTTTTATCTTGGAAAGGAGAGAGCCGAGTTTTTTTAGAACATGGATATATATTGTCGGATAGATATAAGCTAAATAATGAAACATTATATAGTCTCAGATATAGCTACAAGAAAGACCAATGTGAGGTTTGTGGAATCAGAGGTGATTAGACTATAACGATTTTAAATTCATTAGTTTATAATCGTAGTAATACAGGTTATATCAAGATCTGTCGGGGAGCTCTTAGGAAGATGGTGACATATTCTCAGGTTATTCATGATAACCACGAAGGTGGGGGACTACTTTTAGGTCGGCTCATTATTGACTGTAACGATGTTGTTGTTGACGATATAACTGTCCCCAATATAGAAGACCAGAGTGGGAGATTCTTTTTCTTGAGAAAGGGTTTAGCACATCAAGAAAAATTAAAAATAAGATGGTTGCAAAGTAACGGCACTTGTAATTATTTGGGGGAATGGCACACCCACCCAGAAGCTATTCCTAGACCTTCTAACCAAGACATATCTAATTGGAAGCGAATTCTTCGGGAAACTAAGTTTGAAAGTGGTATCTATTCTTTATAATTATTGGAACACGGGCTATAGGCGTATGGGAAGGTAAAAAGGATAATCTAGATATATTAGAGCTCACTGTAGAAACTAGAAAGAGTGGGGGAGTTGTATGAGCAAACCGAGAAAAAATCTCAAAGCAGCTGAAGAGAATTTTTTATGGGTGTCATCGGGAGGAATTTGTGCCTTTGATGGCTGCCATCAGCCATTAGTGTTTGACGACATAGGGACAATAGTAAATGTAGCTGATAAAGCTCATGTCATTGCCCATAGCACAGATGGACCTCGGGGCGATGAACGGGAAAAGTATGGTCTTAGTGAAGACGATATAGATAGTCACAAAAATCTTATACTTTTCTGTAAAATCCATCATAAAATTGTGGATGCTAATGAAGAGAAATATACTCCAGATACTCTTTTTGAAATGAAAAGAAAGCACGAAGCTTGGGTACGAACCAGACTTCAGGAAGTCCAAAATTCGATAGCTATAATCCATAAGACAATGGGACCCCCTGTCGATCATATTACTCTAGCTAGCAAACATAAAATGTTGGGATCGGTTTCACTTCAAGAAAGACTTGATGCTTCGACGGATATTCCTTGGGACCAGATTAAGGATAAAAACATTTTGAAATATAGAGAAACTCTAGATTTAATGAAAAAGTATGAAGGGACTGTTATTGATGTTTTTCCATTATCTCAGATTCCCTTACTAATTCATTTAGGTAGTTTAATTACCGATACTATCCCAGTAAATATTTACCAATATGATCGAAGCATTCAGGAATGGGTACTCGGCTCACCTGAAAATATCTTACTCGAAGAGTTAGGGCTAAAAGCCAATAAAACTATAAAGGGTTCCAAGATTCTTATTGTTTCAATAGGCATAACAAGTAAGATTGAAAGTGACGATATTATAGATGTGGTAAATTTAGAGGAATCTGATTTTCTTGAAATTACGGTAGAAGAACCGAAGGTCGATAAAGTAATTTTTAGTGAGCAAGTAGCAAAAGTAAAAAGTTGTTTCAAAAGAAATGTTGAGGAGTTAATACAAAAAAAACGGTACAATGAAATCCATCTTTTCTATGCAGGGCCAGCGGGGCTTGCAGTGGAAATCGGAAGATCAGTTAACGCAAACATGTGGCCTCATGTTAATCTATATCATTTTAGGTATAGAAATCAGCCCAAACATGAGAGAACCTTCAGTATATGACGTTAAATAATTGTGCAGAAAATACGATCAGTAGGGGACTATATTGCTTTATCATGTATCAAGTGTATCATTCGACAACTAAATGTGTTCTCATACTGTTTAAACAACTTAAAAAGAGCAAAGTAATCATACGGGAACGCATTTAGTTGTCGAATGGGAAGGGATTTACTTATATGATGTGAGATACTATATTCTACTAAATTCATATTCAGAAAACCATTATAGTTTACATAAAATAATTATTGTAAACTAATTAAATATCTAGAGATTTTGAGGATTTAGAGGAAGTATAAACCTTATCTGAAGAAATAAGTATTCCTGATTCTATGTGGTAAAGGAGTGTTTAAATGAAGCTGGAGGAAAGGATTGTAGGAGGTATTTTAGGTGTCGTGGTGGGGGATGCCTTAGGATTACCCGTTCAATTTCTCTCCAGGGAAGAGGTTCGGCATAAGCCAATTACAGAAATGACCAGTAACAGAACTTTAGGCCTGCCGCCAGGAACTTGGTCGGACGATTCTTCCCTGACATTGTGCCTTATGGAAAGCTTAACCGAAAAAGGATATAGCCCCAGTGATATCGGTAATAAATTTATCCGCTGGTACCAAGAGGGGTACTGGACCCCCTTTGGTAAAGCCTTTGATATCGGAAGGGCTACACGGAGGGCAATGGAAAACTTACTTGATGGAATAGAGCCACTGCAGGCCGGACTGACCGATGAAAGAAGTAATGGTAATGGATCTTTAATGCGTATTTTGCCGGCAGCCCTATACTTTGCCAAGGTTGAAGATCGTGAAATGATAAAAAGGATTTGCGAAATATCTTGCATCACACACGCTCATCCCCGCAGCCAGTTAGCCTGTTGTTTGTATGCTTTAATAGTGAAGGAACTTCTAGCTGGCAAGGACCCGGCAAGTGCTTATAACAAAATGAGAGAGAAAACAGTTACACTAGTAGCTGGGAATCATCTTGCCGACGAGTTACCGCATTTTAAACGAGTGATAGATGGCACACTGCCTAAGCTGCCGGAAGTAGAAATTAATTCTGGGGGATATGTGGTTGATACCCTTGAGGCTGCTATCTGGTGCTTATTAAATAACAACAACTTTACAGATACCCTGCTAGCAGCCGTAAATCTTGGTGAGGACACAGACACAGTAGGAGCAGTAACCGGTGGGCTAGCCGGAGTTTATTACGGCTATAACAGTATCCCCCAGGAGTGGCTAAGGCCGATTAGTCATTTAAAGCAAGTAACTGATTTAAGTAAACGTTTTGTTCGTGCTCTTGCTTAGGATTTTTTCATTTTGACAGCAAACACCTATGATTTAAGATACTCAGAGTTTTTAGAATCACTAAGAGTCAATTTTCCATTGGCTTTTTTAATTTTTAATGGTTGAAAATTTACAAAAGTATTATAATATCCACTTAGAAGCCATACCGTTGAGATTATCAAGTTTCTAATTTACTATAATTATTCAAGGAGACATTACAAATGGAATTAAACCAAATTATGGACGAACTAAAGTCACTTGGTACAGAGCGTACGAAAAAAATTTATATGAGCAATGGTGCGCAAGAGCCGGTTTTTGGCGTAACCATAAGTGCTATGAAGCCTATTTTTAAGAAGCTAAAATACAACCAGCCTTTGGCAGAGCAGCTTTATGCAACAGGAAATTATGATGCCATGTATTTGGCGGGCATGATAGCAGAGCCAAAGAAAATGGCCGAAGAAGATTTTAACCGCTGGATAGAAGGCGCTTATTTTTATATGATTTCGGACTATATTGTAGCAGTAACCCTTGCCGAAACAGATATTGCCTTCACCGTTGCCGACCACTGGATCGATAGCGGAAAAGAATTAATAATGTCGGCTGGCTGGAGTTGCTATGATTGGTTATTAGGCACTCGTAAAGACAGTGAATTTGATAAGGACAAACTACTGGCAATGCTTATTAAGGTACGTGATACGATACACAACCAGCCAAACCGTACTAAACATGCCATGAACAATTTTATCATGTCTGTTGGCATTTCATATTTGCCACTTCATGAAGAAGCAAGGAAAATTGCTCAAGAAGTAGGAAAAGTAGATGTTTTTAAGGGACAAACCCTCTGCCAAACGAATGTTGCAGCACAATATATTCAAAATGCAGTTGATAAAGGAAAACTAGGCTTTAAACGTAAAAATGTAAGATGTTAATGTGGCAGGCACCGAAAACAAAAAGCGAAGTCAGAGCAGCGCGGTGAAACGGATTATAAGTAAGTTAAGTAAGTAAAAAGCCAAAGGTGTTTTTTTGCTCCTTCGGCTTTTTACTAGTGATTATGTTCTTCTTTTTCTTTTTTAATTTCCTCTAAGCCTATCTCTCCCAGTATTTTATCTATTAGTTCCTTTGTCATAAAAATCACCCCTTTTATTCAATCATCATTTGGTAAAAATATAGCCAAAATCCACAGGTACTCTGTTGCGACAGAGGCAATAGAGACTTTGTTGCCTGGTGAAAGGATTGTTCTGAACTTCCAGCCTTGACAAGATGGAAGAGCTTCGATGACCATAAGGCATTATGGTGAATCCAATCCCTGGGTGTAGTTGTCTTTAAATACATACCCTTTTCATAAACACGATAAGTATTTCTATGATCCTCAGCCCATTGTTCATACTCCTGGTGGCCATTTAGCAGTACACAACGGGAATGGTGGGGTACACACATATCTTGCAGCAGGTGGGTGGCTGCACCCAAATAAAACATGGCTCCCTCATGGCTTTTTCTTTTCCAAAGTGCTATTGCCTTGTTTAAGTATTCTTCGAATGAATGACTGGCATTAAACAAACCCCATTTGCCAGAAGAAGTTTCCGGATCATAATGGTGAGATAAGCTTTTAAAGCCCTTATCAGCCCAGACAAGTCCATCTTCCAGATGATTTATAAAATGGCTGAATAAATTAGCGGCCCTTGTATGACCATCATTTCGGAGTATTTTGATGGCCTGAAAGTTACACAATAGATGGGTGGCTCCGGCACCTAGAACAACTTGAGTGGGTAACTGGGGCATATAAGCTTTGGTGTACCCGGTAACCGAAAAGTTTCTGAGGGAAATCACGAAGTTATGCATTACCCCACCTCACTAACATTTCTTTGAAATACCCCATCCCTATTCAGTCAACATATTCTTCTCAATTTCTTTTTCAATACCTTGATGTAGTCCTCAACGAACTCTACCGAAGTATTTAGTACTCTACTAGCTTTGATGCCAGCCTTTTCGGCAAGCTGCAGGGCCAAATCACAGTTTCCCACTGAAAAACAGCTGTGGGCATCACTATTAATGGAAATAAATGTATCAGTTTTAGCAGCGAGGCGGGCTAGTTTATCACAGCGTGGAGCACTTCCGGGGCGACTAAGGGACAGTAGGGAATTGTTGTTAATTTCCAACGCCTTACCTGACATTCTGGCAGCATAAACAACCTTCTCTAGATCAACAGGAAATTCTGGGTTGCCTGGATGGGATATGATGTGAACATAAGGATTTTGAATGGCGGATATCATAGCCCGGGTATTTTCTTCTATTGATTTCCCCTGGTAACCGGTATCGGTGTGAAAACTAGCCAACACTAGGTCCAACTTTTTGAGTAGGTTCTCTGGCATGTCAAGGGACCCATTGCAATCTATAATATTTGCTTCAACGCCCTTGAGTATTTTTACCCCGTCAATTTCCCCAGGCAAGCTCACCAACTGGCTAAAGTAATAGGGGTGAGGACCACCTGGCATAGTAATGCCGTGATCCGTGATGGCTATTAACTCAAGACCTTTCCTCTTGGCACCCTCCGCCAGTTCTTTAATGGTACTAAAGGCATGACCGCTTGCTATGGTGTGGGTGTGTAAATCCGCTTTTAGCTGCATGCTTATCCCCCTTGAATAGGTCAAAAGATTTATTTGTCGACATTATAAAATACAAAAGTAAAGAGAATATGTAGAGGATGTTAATGTTACTTGAAACCTTTATTATGGTATGGACTATAACCTCATAACAAAGGAACCACAGATACTGTAGTGGTTCCTTACTTTTTTAAATACTTCTCTCTTTTCAGTCTCCATAAGTGCTTAAAATAGTTGTGGTCAAACAGCTCCAATTCTTGTTTTTAGCGAAAATATTTGATATAATAATTGAATTTGTCGCAATGATGCAGCTATAATGGAAAGCACATGTCACTAAAGATGAGGGGAGGGGATAAGATCATGCCCAATATATTTGTTCTAATCAGCATGATGACAGTAGTGGGTTGTGTTGTTCTGATGGTATATGCCATTGCCAAACACGCCGCAGAGAAATCTTTTTTTCTGATCTTCCTGTCTATCGCCGATCTCTTTTTCACCTTCGGCAGTCTGCTGGAGATCTCCGCCCCCTCGCTGGAGACGGCTTTTTATGGCATTCGCGTCCAGTACATGGGGGCGCCCTTTATCATACCCCTTACCTATCTTTTTATCAGAGACGTTTATGGAGAAAAAAGGTTCAGCCCCAGGAAGCTTGGTCTGTTTTTTGTGATACCCTTGCTTTGCCTGTTCGCCTTGCAGGCCTTTCCATTGCTGCGGCTGCATTACGCTGATATCTCCTATATCACAAATGGCTATATTGCCAATTGCCAGCACACCCGTGGTCCTATGTACCTACTGGGTACCGCATTTAATTACATGTGCATCTTTCTGATACTCCGGCAGATCCTTAGGCGGCTCCGAAGCGGCAGCAAGCTGCAAAGGCAGCAAAGCCTTGTGCTACTGGCGGGGGTGATGGCTCCGCTCATCGCTAACGTGATTTACATCTTTCTCGGCGGTGAAAAGATGTACGACCTGACCCCACTTATATTCGTTGTTTCAGTGGTAGCGTTTATGTATGCAGTCCTGATCCAAAACCTGCTCAATGTGATTCCTCTGGCGCGTGTGCAAGTGATTGATGCACTGGAGGAAGCTTTCTTCGTCTGCGACAATGACTTTAACTTTCTGGACGCAAACCGGGCGGCCAGGCGACTGTTCCCCGAGTTAAACAGGCTCGCGCCCGGCGAATCCATGCAGCAGGTGGAGCATTTCAAAAGCGAAGGCGAGGTGTACGTTCCGTCAGACGATGAAATACGGTGCTACAAGGCAACCCCAACCTACATCCGGCAAGGCGAGAAAAACAGCGGTGTGTGCATTGTGTTCCGCGACATAACTGAGGAAGACAGGCTGCTCAAGAATCTGCACCTGCAGGCCACGGTCGATCCCCTGATGGACATCTACAACCGGGGCACTTTTTTTGAGCTTGCTGGCACGATACTGGATTCACATGAAGCAAAACCCTTTGCTTTTGCCCTGCTGATGATCGATGTGGATCATTTCAAACATGTGAACGACACCTATGGTCATCTCTGCGGCGACATTGCACTGAAAAGTGTCGCCGCTATCGTGAAGAACCATTGCCGCAAAGATGATGTTGTGGGCCGTTATGGGGGCGAGGAAATCGTAGTTTTACTAAGGGACACTTCCGCCATCCAAGCGTTTGTTACAGTGGAAAAGCTTCGCAAAGCCATTGAAAGCACAGCGATTTCCTGTCGAGATAACACCATCAGCATTACCATCAGCATTGGGGTAGCCCATTCCCCCGCAGGGAATACCCATTCGCTGGAGAACATGCTGAACCAGGCGGACTCGGCACTATACCAAGCCAAAAGCAGCGGGCGCAACCACACCTGCCTGTACAAATAAAAGATACTTATCATGGCTTTAACTTTGAGTGATAATTAAACCTTGCAGCTTATTCGGTGATTACCGGTCCAAGGAAAGGAAAACCAGGAGGGGAGCGAAATAATGTTCCTTTCCTGGTTTATTATTTTGGGAGGACATCAAAACAGAGTAGATTTCTTAATGAAACCTTGTCTTCAATCTACACCGTCCTATGGTTTAATAACACTTGAAGGTTGGAGCGCTCCAACGTACACATTACAACCAACGAAAGGGGAAAAATTAATCATGAAAAAAGGGAATATTGTTAAAGCTTTAGCTACCGGAGTTTTGGCAGCGGGGTTGATAACCTCCTTTAGCGGTTCAGCCCTAGCCAGCGAGAACTCTTTATCTGTGAGCACCGCTGCCGTGGATATCGTCGCCAGTAAAAGTATATTTTATAGTGTTACTAACGGAGTTGCTAACCAAAGTACCCTCAAAGAGGCTCTGGCTGATTTGGTAACCAGCGGAACCATCACTCAGAACCAATCCGATGCCGTGCTTGAGCACTTCCAACAAGATCTGCCCCAGAAAGTAGTGATTCGTGATACGGCATCGATCGATGGAGCAAAAGCTTCTGAACCAGCTGCAGTGTTAAAAATAACGGCACCAGCTGACGGAATAAAAAAATCTGAACCGGCAATAGCGTTAAAAATAGTTGATCCTCTGAAGGATTTGGTGGATGAGGGAACTATCACGGAAGGCCAGGCCCAGTCGATCAGGGATAAGATGCGTTCTCTTGCTGACCAACAGATGCAGCAGCAGTGGCATCAAGGTCTTGCTGCGCTGGTAGCCAAGGGAACCATCACCGAGGAACAGTCCGGCCAGATTCTTACCTTCTTGGAGAACAACAATCAGAAAATGAGGAATGTAGCTGAAAAGATCAAGGATATGAACCCGGAACAAAGGGCCCAGCATCTCAAAGAAAATATCAACACCAAAGACCCGATCAGCCAGATGGTGGAGCAGGGGATGATGACCCGACAGCAAGCTGATGCCGTAAGAGAGGTAGTTCCATCCATCATGAGAACTGTGCAGCTAACGAAACAGTCACCGCAGCAACTACAGGCTAATCTAAACGCACTGGTAGGTAAGGGAACCCTTACAGAGGATCAGGCTGCCAAGATTCTCACGTTTTTGGAGACCAACCAGCAAGAGATGCAGCGTATGCCTGAACGGATCAAGGATATGAGCCCGGAACAACGGACCCAGTATCTTAAAGAAAACTTCAGTAACAGAAAAGAACTGGTTACTCAGATGGTTGACCAGGGTATTATCGGCCAGCAGCAGGCTGATGCCGTGAGAGAGGCAGTGGCAGGATCAGACCACGTGGTGATTAAAAGCGAGTCAGTCGATGGGCAAGCGACTGCCCAGTAGACGGGTGTGATCTTCTTTTTAGGGCAAGGCTGGCTGGAAAGTTTCCAACCAGCCTTGCTTTTCACTGAGCGGCTTAGCTGACACCAGCATTTCCAAAACCAGGAGTTTGGAGACCTTCGGTGAAGATGGTAAAATAATTTTATAAAAAATATAGAATTCCTATACCGTAAACCAACGGGCACCATTATTTGAGGAAAGGGGGGTGTGCCGTGTCAGCGATGGTTCTTCTGGTGGAAGATGACCTTGATTTAGCAGAGGCAATAAAAATGGGAATTGAGGACGAAGGTTTGCGGGTGGAGCATGTGTCAGACGGGACCACAGGACTGGCCAGGGCCACAACTGGCCAGCCTGACTTAGTCATTCTTGATGTCCGCTTACCTGGTTTAAGCGGTTTTGACGTTTGCCGGGAGTTGCGTCGCAACAGTAATGTTCCGGTACTTTTTCTTACCGCCCGCAGCTCCGAGACGGACAAGGTGGTGGGCCTCGAACTAGGCGGCGACGACTACCTAACCAAGCCCTTCGGCATGCGGGAACTGAGAGCTCGGGTGCGGGCAATGCTACGGCGTGCCCATACACAACCAGGGGAAGAAAAACGCATCCGGGTACATGACTTGCTCATTCTGCCGGAACGGCAGTCCGTCTATCGAAACCAGGAACGGCTTGCCCTTACCGCCAGTGAATACCAGGTACTCCTCACCCTCGCCCAGCGGCCTGGGATGATTTTGACTAGAGAGATGTTGATGGAGGCCCTCTGGCAGACTGACCGCAACACCGGCAGCCCGCTGACAGTGAACGTTCACGTCCGAAACCTGCGGTCTAAGCTAGGTGACGATCCAGAAAACCCCCGGTACATCGTCAGTGTTCGGGGAGTGGGGTATAAACTGCGGGAGGAAGGACGATGAAACTTTGGCGAAGCCTACGTTTGCGGCTAATTTTCAGCTATGTTGCCCTGGCTTTGCTGCTGCTTACCTTTGCCGGTTATATCTTTTCCAATGCTCTGTCTATGTACGCCATGTCAGTGCAGAGTTCTCAACAAGCCATGTATCTCAGGCAAGCCATGAACTTGCTTGGAGAAGCCCAGAGGAAAAACCTCTCCGGGGATACGACTCTTTCTTTCCTGCAACAGAACCTCCCTGACCTACACATTGAAATGGAGAAATTGGAACCGGAAAAGAGAGGTATTTCTCATCGTGTCTTTACGACACCGGCACAGACTGAACTTCCTAGCGGCAACGTCCTGTCTTTTTCTTTGACCGATGAAGCACCCCTATCTCTCCAGCCAGGAAGAGTGTTCGTTATGCAAACGTCTAAGTTAAGCGTAAGTTCGTTTACCTTGCCACTGGTGACAGGCGAAGAAGGTTCCTCCGGTACTCTCTATCGATTTACCTTGAGTCCTTCGACATTTGCATTTTTGTCCAATCTTTACAGCCAGGTGTTGGCAGTTTTAGGTCTGGCTCTGGTGCTTGCCGTAATCATCGGCTGGTTGCTGAGCCACTGGCTGTCCCGGCCACTGTCCCGTCTGGTGGCGGCAACAGAAGCGGTGGCGGGAGGCAACTTCCTGGAAACGGTGGACAGGTCGGGCATTGTTGAACTGGATCGCTTGGGAGAGCAATTTAACAGGATGGTTCTGTACCTGCGGGAATCCTTTCGATCCCTGGCCATGGAACGAGATACAGCCAAGCGCTTCGCTGCCGATGCCGCCCACGAGTTAAAGACACCGGTGGCCACTTTGCAGGCTTTCCACGATGTGCTCAAGGAACACCCGGAACGACTGCAGCAAGTCACACCGGCTGTTGACCGTCAGATTAAACGGATGGAACAGGTAATCACCGGTTTATTGCAAATAGCCAACCTAGTGGAGGACAGCGATATATCCCTTGAGCTAACAGACCTCTGTGCAGTGATGAATCGTTTGAAGCCGGTTTACCAGGCTTTGGCTGAGGAGAACGGTCAACGACTGACCACAACCTGCCCCCAGGCACCTTTGCGGGTACTGGCCAACCAGCACCTGCTGGAATTAACTTTGGACAATCTTATGGACAACGCTTGCAAGTATACAGAACCCGGTGGGGAGGTGGCGTTTACCCTGCGAGTGGATGGCCAGGAGGCGGTCTTTCTGGTCCAGGACTCTGGCCGAGGTATTACGCCGGAGGAGTTACCCTACATTTTTGATCGGTTCCACCGCGGGGTTGACACCCAATCCATACCAGGCACCGGCCTGGGTCTGGCGATTGCCCAGGAAGCAGTCAAACGAATGGGCGGCACCCTTGTGGCCGAAAGCGAACCCGGCCATGGCAGCCGGTTCTCAATATGCCTGCCGTTGCTATCGGTTAAGGGTAGTTAGAGTGATCATTAGAAAAATACCCGTCAGAACTAAGTCTGACGGGTATTTTTCTATGATTTACGTAAGTCAATCAACAGTGGGTATCCATTATAAACTTTGACCTTTGCCACAACCTTGCCATCCCTAGCAGCATTTTCCAGTTCCGAGCTGCTGTTCTCAGGAATGAAGTATTTATCAAGATTGTAGTCCAGTCTAACATAATATTCGCCGTCAGCACTTTTTTCTACATACTGATATCTACAAGGAAGGTAGAGTCCTTTAGGTTTATCTGATACAATGCGATCTACCGTGTAATAGGAACCCTCTTTTTTAAGAATTGTATAAAGTTTTTTCCCTTGGTAATTTTCATTCCCGCGGATATAAGGATCTTCTTTTTCCCTATCTGCAGACTCTTTCCCGTTATTAACATGCGTAAAGTCTCTAGGCATTTTACTAATATCAACCCTGGATATATCATAAGAAACCACCATATGACGGCCACGGAATAAATCATAAGGGTCAATGGGTTGCGTTTTAAGAATGATTTCCTCCCCAAGAGTGTAAGTAAGAACAGGCTTAACCGTGAGTCCAAGTAAAATCAGTAGTGGTAATAAAGCGATTAGAATATACTTCCTCATGATCGCGCCACCTTTCTTCTGCGGCGCTCAATATAGTAGCCAAATAGTAAGAGCAGGACGCCGCCGCTTATAAATACAAAGGACTTGGGCATAAAATCATAGGTCAAGTCAACATAATAGCGGAAAATAGTTATACAAACAAAAATCAAAGGGATAAAATGTTCCTTTTTTACTAGCCAAAGCATATAGAGGATGTAGCCAATAGAAAAGACAATACTTATTTCAGTATTAAATGAGGCTAGTTGCCAAGCATTCCAGATATCCGGGAAGGTGAGTATGAAACCTGTGATACAAAATAGCAGTATTCCCTGCAATCTATAGATGTCCTGCAGTTTATAAAAGGCAATATTGCCGAGGATAAACAATAGAAGAACCGTTAGAACTGGTTCAACCTTAGAGAATTCCCCGAGATAAATAACTGCAGCAATAGAAAGTAGGTTATTAAAGAAAGCAATGAAGTGAGCGGGGATGAGCCTGGCAAAATAATAACCGGCTGGTATTAACAAAATACCATAGGCGAACCCGGCTGTACCAATAGAACCCAGAGTATAAATAAGCAGCAAAAGTTGAGCAAATAGGAAAACCAGCTTATCTCTCATAAGTAGGGCAGTGGGTAAGACCCCTATGGCCCATAGTAAAAAGGCCTGTGTAAAATGCCCGCCAAAATTGAATATCTGACCAATTAAAAAGATTCCGGCACCGTAGGTGATGAGTGCCATATAGAGAAAACTCCTGGAGGTCTTAGGATATTTCTCTGACATGGAGTAGCCGGCTGCGATAAAACCAAGAAACATCCCAACAATGATTAGATATTTAACAAGCTTGGTCAACTCATCCCAATTGGATGCTATGAAGCTAAGAATACCTAGCCCTACAAGGATAGCTCCTATGACTAACATTACGCGTACAAAACTAAGTCCCGGCTTTATGGCATATAGGTCCAGGATTTTATCGGCCTGTTCTTGACTAAGGATATCCTGGTTTCTGCTGTACGCTAGTTCCTCTTGCAAAAATTTATATTGGTCTTTACTGAGATATCGCAATTGATCAACTCCTTTCGCTAGTTAAGACGTAAAAACTAGGAAAAGGATTCACCTTAAATCGTAAAAATCCCATCATATCAATGCAAAATAGGACCAATGTTTAAAACGATGTATCAACTTGAAAGCCCTCTCGGCTATAGTTCCAGTCGAGGGGGCTTAGTGTATGTTATGTTTTACAGCAAGGATGTTTTAGTAAACAGTATCTATATAATACGTATTAACTCCTAAGAAAAAAAAGGAGATGATAGGGAATTAACCTGTTGGCAAAGATAGTTTATTTTAAGATGGTAAAAAGCCGTCTTTATTTTGAGCTGTGCTGATGTGCTTGCTAAAGATGGGTGTATCGGGGAAGTGAATTTGCTAAGAAGTATCCTTGGCTTAATTTTAATCCGGTTTTCCTTAAAAATTTTGTGTTAAGTGAAATAATCTAGACCATGCCGCCGTCAAATTATACGTATCCAGCAAAAAAGAAAGAAAGGGGGCGGAAGGACATTGCAACACTAGACATATCACAAAGCCTGATTGACCAGGCAATCCAAGGAAATTCAGAATCCTTTGAAACCATTGTTAGACTCACACAGAGTGGCATCTATAATTTGGCCTTCCGTATCCTAAATAACCGAGAAGAGGCTCAGGATGCCACTCAGGAAGCCTTTGTTAAGTTATATCAAGCACTGCCAAGCTTCCGTGGGGAAGCCCGCTTTACCAGCTGGTTCTATCGAATTGCTACCAATGTTTGTCTGGATTGTTATCGGCGTAATAAGAAAAAACGTGAAAACACTGCGCCTGAATACATGGAACATCTTCTGCTACTCCTTACTAGTAATGGCCAGAATAGCAACCCGGAACAAATCTATCAAGATAAACAAAAGCTTTTACGGTTGCAAAAAGCCATTGATGAATTACCAGTAAAGTATCGGACTGTGATTGTGTTGAGACATATGGAAGGCTTTAGCTATCAGGAAATTGCAGAAATCATGCAAGTCCCTGTACAAACCGTCGGCACCTTTCTGTATCGTGGCAAAGCTGTATTACTCAAAAAGTTAAATTCGTCCAAGGAGGGAGGAATTCGAGTTGAAAGAGTGTAAATGGACGCACCATGATGTAACGGCATATTTAGATCACCAATTATCTGACTTAAAAGAAGAACTCCTTAAACAGCATTTAAAAACGTGCAACCATTGCCAACAATTACGGGAAGAGTATGATGAACTAAACCATCTGTTGGTTCAACTACCCAGAGAACCCGTTCCAGAGGATTTAACAAAAAATATTATGTCGACAATACAACCCCTGGCAAATTTGCAAAAAGCTTCTATAGAAGAAACAAACCAGGAACTTTCCTGGTGGGGTTTTTTGCTTAGGGGAATTCCCCTTCTGGTTTCCTTTTCTATGATTGGCGTCATCACCTGGATAATTTACCTTGGTCAAAAATATACTTGGCAGGAAACTCCCTTGTTAGTGTGGCAGAGTATTACTCAGATGTGGAACGGTTTCTGGTCAATCCTCCACCTGGCAGGCAATAAGTTTAGCCAATTTTTCTATACTACCTGGGATACGGCCTTTACCCTGCCGGAGCGATCCACCGGCCCATTGCTTAGTAAATTTAATTTATTATTAACTAAGGCTACAGCATACCAAAAGGTCATTGAACTTACTATACTGGCAGTAGTTGCTTGGATAATTATTGCTCTTATAACCGCTTTTATAAGCTCCAGAATATGTTTCGACCACGGAGAGGAGAGAATTTAGTGATTAAAAAATATTTGAAGTTATTTTTAAAATGGTTTGCCTTGCTTCTGGTTATGATTTCCCTGGCTGTAGCCTTTAGTTTTTTAGAGAAAGGTGAATTGGCCAAAGAAATATCCTTTAGCCTAAATTTACCCAGTAAAGCAATGTGGCAAGAGGAAACACCCACCTCTACCGACGTACGAGAAAGCGCTAATCAATGGGAGTTTCTTAGCAACCCAAGTGAAATTATCCCTGAGCTAAAAGAACCTTCTAAACGGATCAAATTAATGAATGGTCAGGTAATTGGTACTCTTGAAGCGAAGGAAGTTCGCATCTACCAGGATGCACAGGTTGGTTCCATTATGGCCAAAGAAATGGCGGCCATCTATGGTGGCACAGTTACCCAGGATGTGAAAGGTTCCCAGGTAATTCTGGCACCCGATATGCGTGCCGAACACGAAAGAAACCCAAACTATGATTTCGATCCGGAAATAGAAAACAGGAACCGTGGAATTGTTTATGGCAATCTTATCGGCGAGGATATTCAAACCTTTGTTGGAACAACTATTATGGGTAATGCTGGTTCCCAGGAAAGCCGCTTAGACTTGGCCGGTACCATACAAGGTAATGTCACAGGTAAACAAATAATTCTACGCTCCACGGCTACAATTCATGGAAATGTGATAACAAGCACTGAATCGGTGGTCATGGAACCAGGTGCTAATGTACTAGGTAAGATTATCAACACAGAAAATAAAGCGATAAAGATTGTTAAAGCAGAACCCTCGGGGGATAATCTTTTCCATTACAATACTCCCAACCGTTACAATGGACCTGAAAGAATTGTGGTTCAGGACGACAATATATCGTTCCTGTTCCTACTTTGGCTGCCTGTTTTACTGGGCATCCTGGCCACCTTATTCATAACCTATGGTTTCTTTACTGGTGATGCGGCAATCAGTATGGAAAATGTCACATTAAGACCCCTGAAGACCCTATGGTCTGGATTTGTCTCAGCTGCCTTGGGTATCCCCCTGGTATTTCTACTGTTTATTACGATCATTGGTATTCCAATATCCATTGCACTAGCGATAACTTTAGTACTGGCAGCTCTGGTTGGTATGTCTGGCGTCTGTCTTAAGATTGGACATAAGGTTAGCTCAACCTTCGATCTAAAACAATTCCCCCAGGTAAAAGAAATGCTGTTGGGTATCCTTCTGGTAGCTCATCTGGTGTGGATTCCCCTGCTAGGTTGGCTGGTATTACTGGTTCTTGGCATTATGGGTCTAGGGAGTGTAACTATGATTTGGTACCCACGTTTTAAGGATCGCTGGTCCCTATGGCGCCAGTCAAGGAAACAAAAAAAGGAAGACAGCACAACAGAAAAACAAAGCGAGGAAACACCGATAAATATAGATTGTGGGGATGTGAAAAGCGAATAAGTATAATGAAGGGCCGCCAGTGTAGGGGGCCCTTCATTAACTTCTAAGGTTACCCGCTTCATCTTCAATTGATTACCTCTCTTACAAACATATAGTCCTACCCTATATGTCAATGACTTTTACTATGTTTCAAGATTATGAAACTTGATGCTAATTATTATTAAATAAGGAAAAGGAATTTTAGAGAATTTGGCATGCTTTGCACGTAATTTATTAAGAGCGGACACACAGTCCGCTCTTTTTGGTGTTTAACAATAATGTTAAATTACTCTTCCTTTGCAACGCCAGGTGTATGATCTTTACCAGCTAGGGTTATAAAAGAGGTACCTATGTAAAGGTACTCAATTTTACCCTCTTTAGCCAATTCTACTACAGCCTTATCTACTTCTTTCTTTTTAACACCAATTTTTTCCGCAACTACACGGGGTTTTTCTTTGCTTACTCCTGCGAGATAGGCTAAAATTTTCTCTTTAATTTCTTCCATTATTTTCACCACCGTTTCCTACAATCTATAAGGGTAATAAATGTTAAGTGCCGCCGCCCTACGGCGACGGCTCTTAGAACTATACTACTCGGTGTCAAGGGGATAATTTTACCACTTGAACTGCGTGGTGCTTCTGAAAGTAGTTTGAGCCAAAGTAAAATCGTCAATATGCTTGTCAGTAAAGGGTAGACCAGACAATTCGAAGAACTTCTCCCAACTGATGCGCTCGATCCATTCAGCCATACGCTCGCCAGGCTCTGCATTAGCAGCCCACAATTCAACCAAGTTCTTAACTGCGTCAACAACTTCCGGCCAACGCGGGGGGTTGTTCGGCAGGAAAGGAATAGCCAATCGGGAGAATCTGGGACCGATACGGCTGTTGGAAATCTTACCGCCAACCCAAATAGAAACGGCATCATTCTTAGCATCGATAATCTGTACGGAGGGGCACATGGTATAGCAGTTACCACAGTACATGCAGCGTTCTGCTTTGATATCGACGGATTTCAATTTGGGGTTGGGACGGATAGCTGCAGTGGGGCAGCTAGCAGTCAGGGTAGGAATTTCGCACAGCTTGCTGATATTTTCATGATCAATCTTGGGTACAGTTCTGTGAATACCCAGAATAGCGATGTCAGAGCAATGTACAGCACCGCACATATTTAAACAGCAAGCCAAAGCAATTCTCATCTTGGCAGGCAGCTTCATGGTGGTGAAATACTCAAACAGTTCATCCATAACTGCTTTTACGATACCGGAAGCATCGGTGGCAGGAGTATGGCAGTGTACCCAGCCCTGGGTGTGTACGATGTTGGTAATGGAGTTACCAGTACCACCCACGGGAATACCCATTTTTTTCAGATCAGTAATCAGGGGATCAATTTTGCTTTCATCGCTTAGCAGGAACTCAACATTGTGGCGGCTGGTGAATCTCAAGAAACCATCGCAATATTGGTCAGCTAACTCGCAAATTTCACGAATAAAGTAAATACTAATCAAACGTGGAGAACCAGCACGTACAGTATACAGCTTGGCTCCCGTTTCAGATACGTGTACTAGAACGCCCGGCTTTACGATTTCGTGATACCGCCATTTACCATAGTTTTCCTTTATAATTGGCGGTAACATCTCTTTATAAAGCGGCGGTCCAATGTCAGTTCTTGCTTGTGCCAAAACAGTTCACCTCTCCCAATTTCATTATTTTAGGCAACATAAGCCTGCCTGTTATTTAAATTAGTCCTGGACTGTTTCTTCAGGCCACCAGAAAAAGAAGGGGTTAGCACGGGGAGCATATACCATTTGCGGAATAGGCTCTCTGCCAATGCCCCGCAGGAAATTGCGCATACCCAGACGCAGGATTAGCTCACCAATGCGCTCGCGGGTTTTACCATTTTCATCCCACCATTCCCAGCAGGCTTCAAAGAATTCCTTAATCTCATCATAGGGAGGCTCAACTTTCATAAAGGGAACCACTACCCAACCCATCATAGCCCCTTGAAGAATGGGAGCTTTCCCACCTACTAAGATCGTGGCGCCACGATCGTCTCCAGGACGCAATGCTTTGCACATTTTGTTGATGCAGTGCATACAGCGGGTGCAGTTAGGATTGTCAATGGTTAGTTCATGGCCATCCCAAGTCATACACTTGGTGGGACACTTGGAAATAACCATGCCATTAATATCAAAGCCCTCAGCAGCATACTGGCGTACTGCCTCTTGGTCGATCTTGATATCGTCTCTCCAGGTTCCCTGAACAGAGAAATCAGAACGAGCAATAGAGGCTACGCAGTCATTGGGGCAACCAGAAATTTTAATTTTGGATTTATAAGGCCACATAGGACGGTGTAGGTAATCCTGAAACTCATTGGTGAAGTTATGGCACATATCTGTGGCGTCGATTAAAGCAAATTCACAGCGAGCAGGACCAGCACAACAACTGGGAGTCCGCAGGTTGGAACCGGAACCACCTAAATCCATGGGATGCTCTTCAAAGTTAGAAACCTCGTTGAAGATGGTTTGAAGATGTTCGGTTTTAGTACCCAGAAGAACCATATCACCAGTGGTACCGTGTAAGTTTGTCAGGCCAGAGCCATACTTTTCCCACACATCACAGATTTGACGCAGGGCTTTGGTGTTGTAATACCAACCGGAGGGATGGTTAATCCGTAGTGTGTGGAACTGTTCAATATTCGGGAATTGCTCTGGTACGTCGGAGTAACGGCCGATTACACCACCACCGTAACCCATCACACCTACCAGACCACCGTGCTTCCAGTGAGCTTTTTTCTCTTCATAAGAAAGCTCTAACTGGCCCAGTAAATCTTGAGCGGAAACGTTATGGGCCGCAGCTCTTTTCATCTCTTTCACAAAGCTGGGCCAAGGGCCTTTCTCAAGCTCGTCCAAGAGTGGAGTCTTCTTGGCTTCGGTCATTCAGTACACCTCCATTTTTTTATAAAAAAGGATAGTTAAAAATCTATCCCAAATTATTGGTAAAATTCGTTTATCAACACACATAAAACTAGCTAATTAGGAAAAACTAAAACATTTGACAACTCCTATTTACTAAATTACACGTACTTCGAGCTTACCCCAGCAATGGAAATATCACCTGATTTTCTCCTGATAAAAAGATTGTTCAAGGTTTTTAACATATAGATCACACTTTCTGTTACACTTAAAGTATAATTGAACCATCAGATTCATCTCAACATAGAAAAAGTTCATGTGTGTTAATACAGAACCAATGAATAACCTTGAATAAATACAGTATGATTGAACAATACATTTAAAATCTTGTTAGGCGTAAAAAAAACCGGACATAGTCTCCCTTCTGCAAGGGAGTTGACCGGAAAGCTTCAAATGCAGTACACTAACTGTTGGCAACAACCAGATGGTCTCTAATTGCCACCTTGAAGATTTGGGAGGGATGTGCCCACTCCTCTTAGGCTACATCCGCCCCCACTATCCTTCTCACAGAATATATTTTAATTGAATGGTCAGATGCATCTCAATACAGAAAAAATTCATGTGTGTTAATACAAAACCGGGTGATGATATTGAATAAATACAATATGATTGAACAATACATCAAATATCTTGTTGAGCGTGAAAAAATAAAAACCGGACAAAAGCTCCCTTCTGTAAGGGAATTAGCCGGGAAGCTTCAATGCAGTACATTAACTGTTGTCCGAGCGTTGAAAGAATTGGAGCACCAGCATATTATCTACTCTGTTCCCAAGAGTGGCTATTATCTGGTTTCCAAAGACGGCAACCAACCAAAGGACTCAGAGAATATTATTGACTTCTCTACAGTTTTACCGGATATAAACTTAATTCCCTACGAAGAGTTTCAGCATTGCCAAGAACACGCAATGAAAATGTATAAGAAAGACCTGTCATCTTATGGAAATACCCAGGGATTACCATCCCTAATTCAAACAATTACCAAGCAATTACAGGATTATCAAGTATTTTGTAAGCCCTCCGCCGTAGCCATTACTGCTGGCTCCCAACAAGCATTAGACATTTTAGTAAAATTAGATTTCCCCAATGGTAAAGATACTGTTTTAATTGAAAATCCGACCTATGAACCAATCATCAAAAATCTTGAAATGAATAAAATAAGAACGATTGGTATAGAAAAAACCTTTAATGGAATTGATTTAAATAAATTAGAGCAGCTTTTTAAAGAAGAGCCTATAAAATTTTTTTATACGATACCCAGATTCCACAATCCGCTTGGCAACAGTTATTCCAATAGCGAGAAAAAATCCATTCTTAAATTAGCTCAAAAATATGATGTTTATATTGTTGAAGACGATTATCTTGTTGATTTAGATACAAACAAAAAAAACGTTCCAATATTTTCATTGGACGACACCGATAGAGTTATTTTTTTAAAAACATTTTCAAAAATTCTTCTGCCCGGTTTAAGGATAGCCGCAGTTGTCTTGCCCGCAGAATTAATAGCTTCATTTTTACAATTTAAGCAATGGTCCGATATTTATACGTCAATCCTTCCCCAGGGCGCATTAGACATTTATATCAAAAATGGTTTATTTGAAAGATCAAGATTATTATTGCAAAGAACATATAAGGAACGTATGCAACACCTGAAGCATATCTGCAGTAAATTTGACCCCGAAATAGTAAGAGTGAATGTTCCCCCCACAGGATTTTTCTTATCTATGGAGGCACAAAAAAGCATTCATTTTAGTCACATCATCCCTGAGATGGCAAAAAAAGGGGTTATTATTAAAGACACCCGAGAGAATTTCATAGAAAAGGACAGGGAAATTAACATATTAAAAATAAGTGTTTCCAGAACGGATAAGCAGGAAATCCAGGATGGTCTGCTTCACATTTATGACTATTTCGCTAACAAAAGATAAACTATCTATTCGTTTAAAACATATTGTCAAAGGACCTAGGTTGTTTAGGTGAACAATAGCTATGTATTGCTCTATACAAAGGATATCCCTGACAGATATTTAAGCAATTATTTTTATTGAAAATTTAACAAACTTGCTATATAATGTAGCCTAAGCCGATACGGTAAAGTTGAATAAGAAAAGCAATGAAAAGAAGGAGTAGGTATTTTTTACCGAGCATAGAGAGAAGCGGACGGTGGAAGCGCTTTGTCGGGAAAATACACGAAGTAGTCTTGGAGCTGCAGATCGAAAGAAATGACGTTCGTTAGTTGTTTCAAGTAGACTCTGACGGAAATTCCCACCGTTAAAAGGGAAACGGCATCGAGTAAAATCCGTGCTGATATGAGGTATAGTTGTAACACTTCTATACAAAGTTAGGTGGTAACACGAGCCATTCGTCCTAAATATAGGACGAATGGCTCTTATTTTTTTATCAAGCTAACTTGAGTTTTGACGGATTTTTCTGCGGTAATTATTTTTAAGGGGAGACGAAAAATGGAACTCATTAAAAACTATCTACCAAGAACAGAATTTGAAAGCTATGAAGATTTTAAAGGGAATTTTAAAATTGAAGTTCCCGATGATTTTGATTTTGTAAGAGACATAGTAGACAAGTGGGCGGAGTATGAGCCTGATAAAACGGCACTTGTCTATTGTAATGATGACGGTTTTGAGAGAAGATTTTCCTTTTCGGAAGTAGCCGAGTTATCAAAGCGTGCAGCAGCTTATTTTATTTCTCTTGGTATCAAGCCCGGTGATCGTATTCTGACTTTATTGCGCAGACGATATGAATATTGGATCTGCGCCATTGCAATGGCCAGAATCGGCGCTGTTACCGTGCCCGCATCCATTCAGCTGACAGAAAAGGATATTGTTTACCGTGTTAACACGGCAGAAGCAAAACTGATTATCGCTTTGCAGGATAGTTTCGTGCTTGAGCAGATTAAGCATATGAAAGAAAAATGCCCCTCTATAATAGATATCCTTATTGTGGGGGATGAACCACAAAAGCAATATCCGGATTTCAACCGCGAATATATCAAATACGATGAGTGGAATGATTACAGCGGCCTAGCAAATCATGATGAAATGATCATTTATTTCACCTCCGGTACATCCGGCTATCCAAAGATGGCTATTCATAACAGAACCTATCCGCTGGGACATATTGTAACTGCAAAATATATGCAGTGCGTACAGAATAACGGCTTACACCTTACGCAGTCTGACAGCGGCTGGGCAAAATTCGGCTGGGGCAATATTTACGGCCAGTGGATCTGCGGCAGTGCAATATTTGCCTATGATCCCGTTCGTTTTGATACTCATAATTTAATGAAAGCAATGGAACGTTTCAAACCGACTTCACTTTGCATCCCGCCCACCATGTACCGTTTCCTGCTGCGAGACGGCATTGAAAAAAAGCATGTAGAGTCTATCCAGTGGTTTTCCACGGCAGGAGAACCGCTTTCCGGAGAAGTAAACAGCGAGTTTCATAAGATCAGCGGGCACTATATTCACGAAGGCTTTGGTCAGAGCGAGGGTACGCCTATCACCTGTGCCTTTCCGTGGCTGCCGGTACGCCCATCCTCCATGGGAAAGGCGTCTCCTTTGTATAATGTTGCTCTAATTCGTCCAGACGGAAGTCTGTGTGAGCAGGGCGAAGAAGGTGAAGTTGTTATCTTTACTACCTGCGAGAATCAACTCGGTTTGCTTTCGGCGTACTATGCCAATGGTGAAATGATGAATCCTATCCAGGAAGGAATTTACCATACCGGCGATATTGCCGTTGAAGACAAAGAGGGCTACTATTGGTATGTAGGCCGTAATGACGATATGATTAAATGCTCCGGTTACCGTATCGGACCTTTCGAAATAGAGAGCGTTCTAAATACGCATCCGGCGGTCAGGGAGAGTGCTATTATCGCCCAGCCAGATGAAATCCGCGGTCAGATTGTTTGTGCGGTAATTTTGTTACGTGAGGGTTACACTTCGTCGGAAGCACTGACAAAGGAACTGCAAAATTACGTTAAAGAGAACACCGCTCCTTATAAATATCCACGAAAAATCATCTATGTTTCGGAAATGCCTAAAACTACTTCGGGAAAAATCATTCGCAGGAAACTAAGAGATATCATTACACCTTCTTAGATTATGCTTAGTGAAATAATACAGTAAGGATTGAAATCTAAAGTTGAGCCAAAATAAAAACAAGTTACCGGTTCAATGGAATAAAGTCCAAAATGATACTCAATTTGCTCAATTTTAGATTCAATTTGAAGGACGAACGGTTAGACCTTCCGAGATATTCCGATACCTATAGTTATGTGTAAAGGCAGGCAATGCAAAATGATAAAACAATTTCCGGCTGAAATCATAGATATTATTTTGGAGGAAGCCTCTGTTGGTATAACCCTAGTCAACCAAAACGGTGATGTAACATGGTATAACAATCTGGCCCGGCTTTTACTCGGTTGGAGTGAAGAAGGAGAATTAAATACGGTACTAAAATGTCACTCCAAAGAGGTTAATACCCGGGTTATAGACAAAATAAACCATGCTAATACCAAAGAGTGGCATAGCGTAATTAAGCTTAATGGCAGATTCATTGAAAACTCGTACACGCCAATTCGTATTAAAGACCTTTTTACGGGTGTTATGATCATTACTAAAGACGTAACTGAAAGAGAGAAAATGGTTGAAGTAGTAAAAAAAGCTGCTGTCACAGATAACCTTACGGGTCTTTATAATAGAAGATTCTTTGATACAATTTTTCATGAGCTGACTACTAATCAAAAACCCTTTGGCATCATTATGCTGGATATTAATGGTCTAAAATATGTTAACGACAACTACGGACATGAAGCCGGGGACAAGCTAATCATTAAGGCCGCAGAAAACATTACCCAGAGTGTAAGGAAGGTAGATTATGTCTTTAGATTTGGCGGAGATGAGTTTGTGGTTCTAATAGGTGAAGATAATCCTGAAACGACTGCGTCTATTTGCTCAAGGATAAGGGGGAAAAACATAGAACCAAGACCAGATGGTCCGATTGGTGTAAATCTAAGCATGGGGGCTTGTTGTTCTTCGGAGATATCAGAAGCGAAAGAAGTTTTTGCTTGTGCCGATGAAAAAATGTATCAAGACAAAAGAAGGTTCTACCAAAATGAAGGAAAATTTATTAAACGAGATGGACCTGAGTGAAAGCTCAGGTTTTTTTTATAGGTGTGATAAAAACATATTGACTTGGAGCTAACTCTAAAATGGTATGTTTTTAGGGAGGAATGAAACTGTCCTATTAGATTCGAACCTACACAGTCCTCCTTCTTCATAGTGGGCTTTTAACTTGGAAAAGGCTTATTCACCTAAAATAGATGGTTATTGGGAGGTAAAACAACTTGACGATAACTGAAGTAAGTGAAAGATTAGATATTTCACAGGATACACTCCGCTATTATGAGCGTATTGGGCTGATACCTCGGGTGAATCGCAATAAAAGCGGCAACAGAGATTATACGGAAGAAGACTGTAAGTGGATCGAATTTATCAAATGTATGCGAGGCGCAGGTCTTACGATTGAGGTATTGATTGAGTATGTTGCACTGTTTCAACGGGGTGATGAAACCATTGAAGCAAGAAAAGAACTTTTTATCGAGCAGCGTAAGCAGCTCATAGCAAGAATAGAAGATATGAAGGAAACACTGGAACGCCTAGATTATAAAATTGCAATATATGAACAATCAATAGTTGAAAAAGAAAAAACACTTACCTATACCAAAGTTTTACCCGAAGCAGGACAATTAAGTAATTTGTATAGACAAAAGTAAAGTTGTGATCCTAATCAAATAGTTGGAGGAAAAATTATGGAACAGAAAAAATTAGGGTTTGGATGTATGCGATTACCAATTATAAATCCCGAAGATCGGACCAGTGTTGATCAGCCACAGTTATATAAGATGGTAGATACATTTTTGGCAAGGGGTTTCACATATTTCGATACCGCGTATATGTACCACAATTATGTTAGTGAGCTTATGGTAAAAGAGGCCCTGGTAAAACGTCATCCAAGAGAAAGTTTTACAATTGCAACTAAGCTGCCTACCATGATGCTGCAAACAAAAGGGGATATGGAACGCATCTTTAGTGAGCAGTTAGAAAAGTGTGGCGTGGAATATTTTGATTATTATATGCTGCATTGTTTAAATGCAGCTAACTATACAATTGCCAAAAACCTAGAAAGCTTTGCCTTTATTCAGCAGAAGAAGGAGGAGGGTAAAATCCGAAGTATCGGTTTCTCCTACCATGATAATGCAGAACTTTTAGAAGAAATTCTTAACGATCATCCAGAGGTGGAATTTGTACAGCTACAGCTAAATTATCTGGATTGGGATAATGCAAACATTCAGTCGCGGCTGTGTTATGAGGTTTGTGTAAAGCATGGTACACCAGTTATCGTAATGGAACCAATCAAAGGGGGTACCCTTGCTACAGTACCTGCAGAGGTAGAAAAGATGTTCAAGGACTATGTACCAAATTTGTCCGTAGCTTCCTGGGCAATCCGCTATGCAGCAAGCCAGTCCAATGTCATGATGGTACTTTCTGGTATGTCAAGTTATGAGCAATTACTGGATAATACAGATTATATGCAGGATTTCAGACCTCTAAATGAGGAAGAAATGACCATCATAAATAAAGCGGTTGCTATCATTAATTCCAGCATTGCCGTTCCCTGTACGGGATGTCAGTATTGTGTGGAAGGCTGTCCTAAAAACATACCCATTCCGAATTATTTTGCGTTGTATAACTCCTATGTACAGTTTAAAGAGAAATCTAACTCAAAATTCTATTATGAAAACTATCTGGACAAGAACGGTCGTGCTTCCGATTGCATCGACTGTCATCAGTGCGAGAGCCACTGCCCGCAGCATCTGTCCATTGTGGAAAGTTTAAAAGAGGTTGCCAATACCTTTGATAAATAAAATTAAACGCCAAATGGTACCTCAATGTAAAAACGGATAATAGCTATTGACTTTAAGTTAGCTCAAAGTTGTACTATTGAGTGTGATTAAACTTTTACTTTATATAGAGAGGGGAAAAAGTATGTCCAGCAAAGTATATTTTGTAAATCTGCGGGCGAGGACAGATAAGAGCAATAAAATTACCAAAATAAGAAACTTATTTGATCGTGCTGGTTTTAATGAGCTTATTCAAAAGGACGACCTCACAGCTATAAAATTGCACTTCGGTGAACGCGGCAGTGATGGCTTTATTAGCCCTATTTTTGTGCGTCAGGTGGTGGATAAAATAAAGGAAAAGGGTGCAAAACCTTTTCTAACCGATACCAATACGCTCTACTCTGGAAGTCGACATAATTCGGTTGATCATTTACTGACTGCATTGGAGCATGGTTTTGATTATACGGTTACAGGTGCGCCAATTATCATAGCCGATGGATTACGCAGTGATAATATTACTGAAGTACAGATTGACAAAAAACACTTTCATAAAGTGAAACTGGCTAAAGATATTGTTAATGCTGATAGCGTAATTGTATTATCACACTTTAAGGGGCATGAGATGGGTGGCTTTGGTGGGGCGATAAAAAATCTTGCCATGGGTGGAGCACCCGCGATTGGTAAAAAAGAACAGCATGCTACCAAAATTATAGTCGATCAAGATAAATGTGTTGGCTGCGGTGAATGCAGCGAAGTTTGTCCAGAACAGGCTATAAGTATGAGTGAAATGAAGGCCCATATCTCTTTGGAAAAATGTATCGGCTGTGGTGAATGCCTTACTGTGTGCTCTGTAAAGGCCAACGGAATGGACTGGGAGACAGATCTAGTAGCTTTTCTTGAACGCATGACTGAATATGGCTATGGCTTTGCCAAGGCACATGAGAAACACATCGGTTATATAAACTTTCTAATAAATATCACTCCTGATTGTGATTGCGCGTCTTGGAGCGATGCACCGATTGTTCCCGATATCGGTTTTTTGGCATCCACTGATCCTGTAGCTCTTGATCAGGCAAGCTATGATCTGGTAAATAAACAGCTTGGATTCTCTAACTCTCATTTGTCATGCAATCATGAGTCCGGTGCAGATAAGTTTCAAGGTTTGCGCTCCTATATAGACGGTACTATCCAATTGCGACATGGTGAAGAAATTGGTATGGGTAGCCGCGATTATGAATTAATCGTCCTGTAAGTGCAAAGAAGTACAGACATATTGGTAGTCGGTTTTTAAAGTAGCTCTATTAAAGGATAATCCGCTAGATTGCCGATAGCCGCCTTAATTTTTATTAGTAGGCAAAAAAAGAGAGCGTAACGAGTTTTACTGATTGTGGCACTGCATAACAAAATGAATCTGCCTATTTAAGAAAGGTAAGAGAGGATAAAGAATGAGAATTGTTGATCTAACGCATTATATCTCAGAGGATATGCCCGTCTATCCCGGAACAGAGGGGCCAAAGTTTGCGCCTGCAAATTCCTATGAAGTGGATGGATTTAAGGAAACGCTTATGACCATGTATACCCACACCGGCACACATATGGACCCACCCGCACACTTATTTGCAGGCAGAACCACACTCGACCAGTTCCCAATTACCCAATTTGTCGGAACAGCATTGGTGATAGACTGCTCTGACTTAAAGGAAGGGCAGCACATTACGATGGAGTACATCAACAAGCAGAAGGACAAAGCAGATAAAGCTGAGTTTCTTCTTTTCCGCTCCGGTTGGGACCGCTATTGGGGAACTGAGAAATATTTTGGCGATTACCCCTGTATTGATGGTGAAGTTGCGGATTATCTTGTCAAGAGCCATAAAAAGGGCGTCGGACTGGATGTAATAGGACTTGATCCTATTGCCGATACAAATCTGACGCTTCATAAAAAGCTGTTTAAGGACAATGAAATCGTCATTATTGAAAACTTGATGAATTTGCATCTGCTTGGAGATGACCTGTTTACCTTTTGTGCCCTGCCACTAAAGCATGTGGATGCCGATGGCTCTCCCGTTCGGGCTATCGCTCTTTTGCATGACTAGTGAAGGAACGGTAATACCTTCTCAAAACTCATGGTTATGAAAGAAGCAAGAAGGCTTACGTCAGCTGGGATGATTAAAAGGATAGCAAAAAATACTATCTAAAATTTAAAAACTAGTGCTAAAACATATCTTATTTTAGGTGCTAATCATTAGCTATCAAATTTTAAACCGTTGTCCTGTGTGTGAACATGAAATGATTGTAACCAATTTAGCTTGGGATAGCTTTTGTCAAGGGGTAAAATGATTTTCGACAAAATTGAGATAAAAGTATCGCCTACAAGGTTGAATTACCTTGTAGGATTTTTTTATTCTATGAAATGGAGTGACAATTATTGAGAAATGCAAGCACAACACATTGACATTCATCTATGTGTTGTGTATACTATGACATAGACGAATATCTATGTGAGGTGATTTTAGTGCGTGAACAGTATGCAGACTACGCCCATTTTTTCAAGGCGTTATCCGACCCGAACAGACTTATGATTGTGGATATGCTTTCCTGCGGGGAATTGTGCGCCTGTGTGATTTTAGAGAAGTTTAATATCACGCAACCGACCCTTTCCCATCACATGAAAACCCTTTGTGATTGCGGATTGGTAAATGGGCGCAAAGAGGGAAAGTGGACGTACTACTCGCTGAACGGCGATACCGTGCGGAGTTTTCGGGCATTTTTTGAAAGAGTCACGACAGCGAAAGAGGATTGTATTTGTTACGAAAAAAATATCGAGGAGGATTGTTGTCAATGAGCGAAAAAAACTGTTGTTGCGCGTCCGGTGATTGCTGCGGTGAATCGTCAATAATCGAAAACGTGAAAGAGTATTACGGTAAAACCCTGCAAAGTACAGCCGATTTACAAAGCAAAGCCTGTTGCTGTTCGCCATCGTCCATGTCAAAGGAAGTGAAAGAAGCCCTTGCCTTAGTTGCAAATGAAGTTGTCACTCGCTACTATGGTTGCGGCTCGCCCCTGCCTCTGCTGCTCAATGGAATGACCGTCCTTGACCTTGGATGTGGAAGCGGTCTGGATGTTTACGTTGCGGCAAAACTTGTCGGTGAGCATGGGCAAGTAATCGGTGTGGATATGACGCAGGAACAGCTTGACGTTGCTCAAAAATACGAGGAAGAACAGCGTCAAAAATTTGGTTACGCTAAATCCAATGTGCGCTTCATAAAGGGTTATATTGAGGACTTGCGTTCTGCGGGGATTGAGGATAATTCCGTGGATATTGTAATCTCGAATTGCGTTATCAATCTCTCGCCTTACAAGGAAAAAGTATTTGCGGAAATATGGCGGGTACTGAAACCCGGCGGAGAGCTTTACTTCTCGGACGTGTTCGCTGACCGCCGCATACCTGAACACCTTGCAACCGACCCGATATTGCGCGGTGAGTGTATTGGTGGTGCGATGTACAGTGAGGATTTTCGCCGTATCATGCAACGGTCTGGCTTTGCCGATTTCCGCTATAAGTCCAGCCGGACGCTAGACTTGGATAATGAAGCCATCATAGAAAAAGTGGGCTTCGCAAACTTCATGGAGCGGACTGTTAGGGGATTTAAGCTGGACGACTTGGAGGATATTTGCGAGGATTACGGGCAGATCGCTGTTTACAATGGCACCATCCCCGGCCATCCGCATTTCTTTGACCTTGACGACCATCACCGTTTCTTCACGGGCAAGCCGCTTTTGGTCTGTGGCAATACAGCGTCCATGCTGTCAAAAACGCGCTTTGCTTCTTCGTTTAAGGTTATGGGCGACCGCTCAACGCACTTTGGAGCGTTTGACGGATGCGGGGTTTCCTACGAAACGGATTGCGCGGATAGCGGCGGCTCGTGCTGTTGCTGATAGTCGCAAGGGAAAGGACATTTCCGAAATGAGCTGCCCCAATGTCAAAGAGTGCGCCTGCCCGAAAAAGACTTGCCCTAATAACGGCCAATGTTGTGCCTGCGTTATCAAGCACAGGGAAACGAATAGTTTGCCATTCTGTCTATTCCTCGACAATGAGGGGGATAAAAGCGTGGCGAATTACTACCGCAAACTGAAAGAACGGTTTGAAAAGCAGGGAGAAACCGTATAGAACGATTGCCCCTATTCTGTTCTTTGGAGGAGGCCGGGGGCGCGGGGGCAGAGCCACCGCATAGACTTACGCCTACCGCCGCAGTAGTGAAGCCGGTTTTGCCGTACAATGAAGCGGCCGAAAACGGGGAACAGGATTGCTTTATCCTGTTCCCCGTTTTCGGCGGCGAAATGACACGGCAACTCGTTTGTTTTTGCGTCTTACTTCATGTATTAACTTTCGTAAATGGTAGCCATATCATGTATTCGCCGCTTCATTTCTGAGCGTATATATAACGGCTCTAAACACTCGCATTTATCCCCGAAACTGAAAAGGATATTGTAGTAGTATTCGTTCTCTATGAAAGGAAAACTAACAATGTAATGCTCATTACCATCAGGTGAAAAGTGTTCATAGGCGCAAAAATCAAGTACCCTGTCTATGACAGATTTATGAATACGGATTTTGATTTTTGTTTGCATAATTGCCAAAATATACGTAAAATCTAACGTCGGTTTTTGATAATCTCGTGGTGTAAAAGCTTCCTCTTGTATTTGTAGGTTTGATGTGCGGGATAGTTTGAATAAGCGATAGTCATTTCTTTTAAGGCAATACCCTTGCCAATACCAATGGCTACTTTTCAATACAAGCTGATACGGCTCGGCTGTTCGTGCGGTTTTGTTTCCGTAGCGGTCTGTATATTCAAAAGAAAGTAGTCTGTTTTCCTGCAAAGCTGTTTTAATGATTTCTAAAAATGGTTGTATGTTCCCGTTGCCCATCCACGGACTTAAATCGATATATACTTGATTTGCTTTTAACTCAATGTCTTTCGCTCTGTCGGCGGGGATAAAACTCTTGACTTTTGCAAGGGCGTTTACCAGTTCATCGCCTCGTATCATGTTGGAAAGACTGGAAAGCCCCATCAAAATAGCGGAAAGGTCGGCAGTCGAAAAAACCTTTTTATCAATCTTGTATTTCTTCATGATTTCAAAGCCGCCGCCCACTCCCGATGTTGAGCGAACAGGAATACCCGCCATGTTGATAGTGTCTATGTCGCGGTAGATTGTGCGGGGTGAAACTTCAAATATATCTGCTAACTCCTGTGCTCCTATCCGCTCTTTTTCAAGGAGTATCATAATAATGCTAACAAGCCTGTCAATTTTCATCTGACAGCTGCCTTTCAAAATTTTTTTTATCATTTTAGATTGTTGCCATACTGTTGTCAACAATTACAGGTATAATAAAAAAGCAAACAAATCAATCTACCTATCAGGGGGAGACACTATGCAGAAAAAAGCCTTGGTGATAATAGATATTCAAAATGACATAACAAAGAATTATAAGGATATTATTGACAATATAAATAAAGCTATTGATTGGGCAGTCAATAATGATATTCATGTTGTTTATATAAGGCATGAAAATTTATCAGACGGCACGAGGACTTTTAAACCCAATACACATGGGTCCGAATTAGCTTCGGATTTGAAAATAGTATCAAAAAATGTTTTTACTAAATACAAAGGAAACGCATTGAGCAGTGAGGAATTTACAGACTTTATCAGTAAAAACGAAATATGCGATTTCTATATAGCAGGGGCAGATGCTGTTGCTTGTGTTAAATCTACCTGCTACAACTTACGCAAAGCAAATTATGGCGTTAATGTCCTATCAGATTGCATTACAAGTTATGATAAAAGGAAAATTGACGAAATGATACGTTATTATGAAAGTAAAGGCTGTAATATAAGAGAACGTAACGAGTTTTGTATAAATGGGAATACTTACCACTAAGGAGGAAGTACCATTTATGCAAAACTCGTCATTTATTAAGGAACTGGCAAAAGGTTGCCGCACAGTTGAGGATGTTCAAGAGAAACTTAAGGGTTTGTTTAAGGACAATGAAATCGTCATTATTGAAAACTTGATGAATTTGCATCTGCTTGGAGATGACCTGTTTACCTTTTGTGCCCTGCCACTAAAGCATATGGCTGCCGATGGCTCTCCCGTTCGGGCTATCGCTCTTTTGCATGAATAGTGGGGAAACGGTAATACCTTCTCAAAACTCATGGTTATGAAAGGAGCAAGAAGGCATAAGTCAGTTGGGATAATCAAGAAGATAGTTAAAAACACTATCTAAACTTTAAAAACTAGTCTACCAATTCCATAATTAAATCAAATTTATTATTAATATTTTTAATTTAATTAACAAAAATAATTAACATTATTAATTTAATGGTTGAATTAAAGTGATAGACCTGATATATTAATAATCGAGGTGAGAAACATTAGCTATCCAATTTTAAACCGTTGCCCTGTGTGTGAACATGAAATGATCGTAACCAATTTAGCTTGCCACAACTGCCACACAAAAATTGAAGGCGAGTTTTTACCTTCTAAGTTTTGCCGCTTACCCCAAGAACAAATAGAATTCATTGAGGTCTTTCTAAAGTGCAGAGGCAGCATTAAAGATGTTGAGAAAGAACTAGGTATTTCCTATCCCACCGTACGCAACAGACTGGATAGTGTTTTACAAGCCCTTGGTTATGGGACCGATAAAGCAGAATCCACTGTAGAAGCAACTAACCATCAAAATATTCTGGATGCCCTGGAAAAAGGGGAAATAACCCCTGAAGAAGCGGCTCAGCAATTAAGAAAAGTAAAAAAGTAATTGGCTAAAAATATGCTTAAGGATGGTGTAACGTAAGTGAGCGATGGAAAAATTAAGATTTTAGAAATGGTTCAAAATGGTACCATCTCTGCCACTGAAGGTTTAGAACTATTAAGGGCAATCGATGATAATGATAGTACGGCTGTTACTTCCTCACAGATGAGTGGACGTTTCATAAGAATTCGTGTTTCCAGTGGTCAACATACTAAGGTAAACGTTAATGTTCCCTTAAGCTTATTAAAAGTGGCCACCAAATTAGCGGATGTTGGATTAAAGTTTATCCCAGCGGAAGCTCGTCTGGAAATGGAAAAAAAGGGTATTAACCTGCAAGAAATTAATTTTGAAGAATTAATGCAATTAATCGACGAAGGCTTGGTCGATGGCAAACTGGTAGATGTAGATACAGATGACCCAAAAGAAGGTCGCACGAAGGTAGAAATCTATGTGGAATAAGCCCCAAAACCACTTTGTCTTAGTAAAAATCCATCATGGTACCTGGAAATTGACCTTCCCAATACCTTTATTTATATTTGATGACATAATAAAGTCTGTATTAGATCTAGTAGTTTTGGGGGAATGTTTTACTTCCCGCCTGAAGCTACCGAGAATGGCCATTAGTATGGTTTTACAACTGTTTTCCGAAATGCGTCAACTGGGACGGTGGCAACTGGCAGATATAACTTTCCGCCAGGATCAAATCAGTATTTCATTTTACTAATGGGGTATTCCTATGAAAAACTTAGTTATCATATGTTTTACTAATGCTCTTGGGTTTTATATTGCAAGTATACTTTTTCCTGCAATATCTTCATCCTCAATAATTGCGGTACTTTGGGCCAGCTTTCTCCTTGGAATAATTACATTATTTTTGCAACCGATTCTACTTCTTATTTCACTACCAATAAATTTAATAACCATGGGCTTATTTACATTGGTAATTAATGCAGGGCTTATACAGTTATCGACTTATCTTACTACAGGAATCAGTATACCTACCTTTAAATACGCACTTGCAACAGCCGTTATTATATATCTACTAAATAAGGCTAGGTTTACTACAAATTGTAAATAAACTATAACACAACTTTTGAAAAGTATGGCCGCGCCACGCTTGGCAGGGAGACCAGACAGGAAGCGAAACCGCCTGTATTGTTGAAATAGAAACAAAAGTTTAATATACTATGGTTAAGGCAACAACGGGTGGGGGGACAGCCCATGAACAAAGAAGAACAAGTCATAATGGGTTTCAGAGACTTATTCAACAAGATGGTTTGGCTTAATAAGTTTAAGATGGAAGACAGACTTAAGGATTATAAGCCTTCTGAAGTACATTGTATCGAATACATTGGAAGAAATGTAGATTCCAACGTGACAAAGCTTGCGGAGTCTTTTTATATGACTAGAAGTGCCATAAGTAAAATAACTAAGAAGCTTATCGAAAAAGGCTTTATCGAAAGCTACCAAAAGTCGGATAACAAGAAAGAAATCTATTTTCGCTTGACTCCGCAGGGGAAAGTAATTAACAAAGTCCATGAGGAATTGCACAAAGAGTTTCGAGAGCGAGATAAAGCTGTATTTGAACAGGTAACCGAGGAACAATTTGACAGTATGCTTAGCTTCATGGAAAGGTATAGTAGGCATTTGGATGCAGAAATAAAGAAACTGGGTGTAGATAGTAAGTCGGAATAAATTTGAATAATGAAAATGAAACCACAGGCAGCCCAACTCTATTGAGAACAGGCTGCATTTTTATTGCAAATTATTTTGTTGACACGGAAACAAAATAACGGTACGATAAATTTGTTTCCGCGGAATCAAATTCATCGTTTTTGAGGGGAGAGTTTACGTGTTCATATTTAGATCACACAATAAACAGAACACAGAACAAATCGTAGATAAAAAGGCTTTACTATTCGGTCTTATGTCCGTGTTTCTCTGTGGAATAGGCTTCGGTATCATAACACCTGTCGTCCCATTCTTAGTACAGCCTTATACCAGCAATCCGGGAGATCAAGCTATCATTGTTACGCTGCTGACTTCTGTTTATGCCTTCTGCGTGTTTTTTGCGGCCCCCGGACTTGGAGCTTTGAGCGACAGATATGGCCGTCGTCCATTGCTCTTAGCATGCCTTTTGGGTTCTGCAATCGGGTACTTGGTTTTTGGCATAGGGGGAGCTCTATGGGTACTATTTGCTGGCCGCATAATAGAAGGCATAACAGGTGGGAGCATAAGCACTATCTTTGCATATTTTGCAGACATCATTCCCCCAGAACAGAGAACCAAATACTTTGGATGGGTGAGTGCAGTTGTCGGTGTAGGAACCGTCATCGGTCCAACCCTAGGAGGATTACTTGCCAAGTTTGGTTATTCTGTACCTATGTATTTTGGAGCAATAATAACTTTATTGAATGTCGTTTATGGCATCTTATATATGCCTGAGAGCCTTGACAAGAATAATAGACTGAAAAAGATTACCTTTGTAAGACTGAATCCATTTACACAGCTTGTAAACGTACTTTCCATAAAAAACTTAAAAAGACTACTTGTCTCAGCGTTCTTACTTTGGATACCTAACGGATCTTTACAGGCAATTTTTTCACAATTTATAATAGATACTTTCAGTTGGAAGCCTGCACTAATCGGACTTATGTTTTCAATTATAGGCTTCCAAGACATCATTTCACAAGGTTTCATAATGCCAAAGCTTTTGATAAAACTTAGTGATAAACAGATAACCATTCTCGGCATGGTTTCGGAGATTATAGGCTACAGTTTTATTGCAGCATCAGCTTTGTTCTCATTTTATCCTCTTTTAATCGCTGGGATGTTTATATTTGGTTTTGGTGATTCGATCTTTGGGCCTTCATTCAACGGGATGCTCTCCAAGTCTGTCGATTCTAGTGAACAAGGAAGGATTCAAGGGGGGAGCCAATCTATTCAGGCTTTAGCAAGAATGATTGGGCCTATCATCGGAGGTCAAATCTATGTATCACTTGGTCATGCCGCACCCGCTTTTATGGGTATGATCCTTATAGCAGCGGCAATAGCTGTTTTGTATAAGGGCACGCATGTAAATGGAATAGCATAGGCTTTACGGACAGAATCCTGCTGGCTAGTCTATATTATACCTTCCACTGAATCCTGATGAATAATTGGATTAAGCATTAAATCTGACAGATATACCGTTACTGTTGTTAGTTTATTTTGTCCGTGTATCGCGGTTGTGATATTGACATACCAGGTAACACGCAAAATCGGTGACTGTTAAATAAAAAGTATCTCCAAAATAACTGTTTGATATCTTTTGCAAGGTAGTTTTGAGAATGAGAACCCCCACCTTTATCACACGACTAAAGGTGGGGGTATTTTATTAGGAGTTAGTACGTTTTATATATGAAATACCCATTGATCAAGATTATACCGGTATAGGCAATAGATATTATACACATATTTAGTGCGCTCTTATAATTAAATTAACAAGGTTTTTTATATTGATAAGCCTGTTCCAGATAAGTTGGGAGCGTGAACTAATGAAAAATGGTTATGTGTTAATTATATTAGCAGCTTTAGGCTTTGCGGCCTTACCTATATTCATAAAATATGGGTATAATGTAGGTTTAACCACAGAGATCATGTTATTTTTGCGATTTTTAATCGCTAGTATTATACTGATTTTTATAATGTTCATAAGCAGAAAAAATGGATTCAATATAAATAAATCTTATCTACCTAAATTAGTTGTTCAAGGTTTGGTGTTTTTTGGGAGTTCCTATTGTTATACGTTAGCTATAAAGCATATGTCTGCCACAATTACAAATATATTGCTTTATACATACCCACTAATGGTTGTGCTTATGGCAACAATGATCTTTAAAGAAAAGATATCGTTGATTAAGGCGGTAACATTACTCATTACGTCTTTAGGTTGCTTAATGGTTATAGATATTATAAATACATCTACACATCAAATTAGTATGTTAGGTATTTTATATGGTATCGGATCAGCGATATTTTATGCAATATATAATATAAACGGGCAGTATCTTTCTAAAACTCTGGAACCAGTGACCATTTCAACCTATACATCGGTTGTTTGCTTATTGGCTACCATGGTAGTTTATCCGCCAGTTAATATATTTGCAGGTCATTCCTATCAGGCTATGTGGATGGTTGGTCTGGGAACAGCCATATTATGTACGATTGTACCTCTTTTTTGTTATCAAAAAGGATTATCATTGTTAGGGGCCAGTCAGGCTTCAATTTTAAGTACCATAGAACCCGTAATAGCAACAGTATTGGCTTTTTTAATTTTAGGAGAAACGCTATCAACCATACAACTATCTGGCGCATTTCTTATTATTTCAGGAGGGTTGCTACTTAAATTAGACAAGATTAAACAACCAAGTACTAGTATAAATTTAACCGCAAGTTTAACGCCCTTTAAACCACAAAAAAAGACATAGCATTTCCTCCAAGGAGATGTTATGTCTTTTTTTATGTAATTAAATGCTAATGCTATAGTATAGATTCAAGACTTATTCAGTCAATGTGCCGAAGAGGGAGAAGCCAGAACTTCACCCATCTGCAATAATAGATAACTTTTCACAGCCCCTTAAATCTGTAACCTTTGAAAAGAAACCCCATAGCTACGAAAACAGCCCCGGTGGGTCCAGCAACAGCCTGGTTGACCGAGGCAATTAATATACCTGAAAGAAAGATAACTTCCTACAAATAACATCCGCAGCAAAACCGTACTATATATCATCGAGGGTCTAATTCGAAAACGAAGGCCGGTAAGAAAGTTGCAAATTGCTGAAATGGTTTAGGAGAAAAGTTCGTGAAAAATTACAGCCCCCAACAGTCTTGATTTCGGCTGTTGAGGGCTGGTTAGGCAATTATAATCTACATTTGTGCTTTCTTATTTAGGAAACATTCGCCTATGATCGCTCCACCGATAATCATGATAGCACCACATATTTGAAGTGTGTTCATCGTTTCTTGCAAAAATATTGCAGACGATACGACAGCTGTCAGGGGCTCCAGATAACCACAAATTGAAACGGTCTGCACTGGAAGACTGTCGATGGAGGAGAAATACAAATAACAGCCAATTCCGGTGTTGAGCACGCCAAGGAGAAGAACCCAAATCCAAGCTTCACCGGGAATTTGAATAAGAAGGCCCTGCTTAACCCAGCAAAAAACTGCAACAGGCAGAAAGCTGATGGTAAGTTGCAGCGTTGAGTTTTCCAATCCTGTGATGTTCTTTGCCTTCTTGTTGAAGATGATCATTAAAGCATACATGAGTGCACTCATTCCGCCGCAAAACAGTCCCCAAGCGGTCTTGCCTTCCTGAAATGCCTGCCCATTGACGAATAATATACCACACAGTACCACCATAAACCCAATGATTTTCGGATATGTCAGCCTTTCGCGGAACAAAAGCGGTGACAGCACCATCACGATGACAGGGCCGCAATAATATGCCAGAGATGCGATACCAACGCCAATCTGGTTATATGCTTCATAGAGAAACAACCCGCTTGCTCCCATGGCAATAGCGGATATGGCGAGAAAGAGAAACTGTCGCTTGTGTTGCCAAAATGTGAATTTTTCTCTTGAAAGCAGAACAATCGCCAACAGAAGGAGACTTCCGATCACTGTCCGTAGGAACACAATCTCATAGCTTGCGAGTGTAATATGACTTACGACGACGCCATTGAAACCAAATAGCAGTAGCGCTAAGATGTATTTAAAATACGCCTTTTTCACGGCATTGTCTCTCCTTGATTTGGATTTATGCTTGAAAACAGTTCTTTATTAGAATATCATCTAGCTATAGTTTTGAAAATCGACTGTTTAGCATGGATATTAGCACAAAACCAGATGCAAGAGGTGTGAACTATGGATATGAATCTGCTCAAATATATGGCGTTTATCAAAACAGTAGAGTATGGCAGCTTTACTAAGGCGTCTGAGGTGCTCAACTACTCCCAGTCCGGCATCAGCCGGATGATTCGTGATTTGGAGAAGGTGTGGAAGGTCTCCCTGCTGGAACGTGACCGAACCGGCGTCAGGCTGACCTCTGACGGACTGCAGCTGCTGCCATATGTAAAAAGCATCTATGAGGAGTACCAGAAGCTGCAAATGCAGGTGGACGAGTTGAACGGTCTGCAGTCCGGCATCATCCGCATCGGTACTTTTTCCAGTGCGGCAACACACTGGATGCCGAAAATAATCAAGGAGTTTCAGAAGGACTATCCCGGTATCGATTATGATCTGCTGCTTGGCGAGTACACGGAGATCGAAGCATGGATAAGCGACGGGCACGTGGACTGTGGCTTCCTGCGGCTACCGACCAAGGCGGAATTCGAGACGATAGAGCTTCAGAAGGATAGACTGCTGGTCGTGCTGCCGGAAGACCACCCACTTGCCGACTGCGACAGATTTCCGGTAGAAGCCCTGTGCAATTACCCGCTTATTCTGTTTGAAAAGACTGTAAAAGCTGAAACTGCGGAAATCTTTGAGCGCAATAATCTTGTGCCACATGTACGCTACACAACGTGGGATGATTATGCTATCATGTCGATGGTAGAAAGTGGTCTCGGCATCAGCATTCTGCCTGAGCTGATTCTGAAAAGGATACCTTATCGCATCGTAGCCAAGGAACTGAGCGTTCCTGCCTATCGCACAATCGGCCTCGCGCTACGGAGTCAAAAAACTGCTTCCTTGGCCGTCAAGCGTTTTTTAGAGTACCTACCGTTCAGGGATAGCTGAATTTACAAATTCCAATTTATTAATGTGTCTGGTGAATTGGTATAAGAATACTAAAAAACTTTGTATGTGGGGGATAAGATATGTGGAAAGAATTCAAAGAATTCGCGTTAAAAGGGAACGTCATTGATTTAGCCATTGGTGTGATTATAGGAGGTGCATTTGGTAAAATTGTTACATCTCTAGTCAATGATATAATCATGCCACTGGTAGGCCTCCTAGTTGGTAAAGTGGATTTTTCTAATTTATTCTTAGTTCTTGGAAATGAACATTTTAAATCCATCGAAGAAGCCAAAAAGGCCGGAGTAGTAACTTTAAATTATGGAATATTTATTAACAATATTATCGATTTCTTAATTGTAGCTTTTTCTATTTTCTTTGTAATAAAACAAATAAACCGCCTGTCGAAAGAGAAAGAGAAAGTTTTGGAAGCTCCTTCTACCAAAATATGTCCTTATTGTTACACCGAAATCCATATTAAGGCATCAAGATGTCCTCATTGTACAGCAATACTCGAAGGTTAACTAAGGTACACTATAACTTCTATACCCGAGATCATATTCTCAGATAAATTAAAGGTTAATTTTTGATTTCAATAAAATTGAGAGGCATCCTATTGCGTTTTGAAGGTTTAAGTTAACATAATATATATTAACTAATGATTATGCGCGTTCCATAGCAAAAGAGCGGTTTTTGCTGCGGTGGCAATAGTTGCTGTGGTAATCCCACAGCTCTGGCGGAATTGCATCCCGGTGAAGTGCTGCTGGATTTAGGCAGTGGGACAGGGGGGGATGTAGTACTATCGACTCGCCGGATGGCCTACGGGCAACGCCTATGGTTAGTGATTGATAACCTTCATTAATCACTGAGCTTTTTTCATCTATATTTACGTAGTTTGCCTGGCGTGGGTAGTCACTAGGTAGATGATTTACGGTTTGTTTCTGTTCCCATAATCGTTGTAGCAAGTTAAATTACCTAGGAGATCTTTATTTTCACTAATGTCACCATACTGTTTCACCAGAAAATTAATAAAATATCGGCTAGCTATGGGCAATGCCTTAAAATTTTTGAATGCGATACCGATGGTACGAACAATAGTAGGTGATATCCTTTTGGTTAGAATATTATAATTGATTCGATTTAGTATTAATTCTGGTAAAATGGAAATCCCCAATCCTTTTTCAATCATGGACATAATTGTATAGTCATCATGAACACGATATTGGATGTTAGGCTGTAAATTATTTTTTTTGAAGTATTCTAGCGGTTCGCTTAATTGGCCTTCATCCAAGAGAATGAATGGTTCGTTTGACAATTCTGCCAAAGAGACTTGCTCACAATCACTTAGAGCATGCTTGTATGGCAATACTGCTAACATTTCATCGTGTTTTAAAGCAATTGTGTTTAGATCCGATACTGCATAGGGATTAACAAAGCCGAAATCGACGCTACCGTCTTTAATTAATTTTGCGATACTGGTATATTCCCCTTGATAAAGCTCAAAAACTACTGATGGATATTGATTTTTAAAATCCTTCATTAACCCAGGTAGCCAATGACAAGAAACGCTCGCAAATACTCCTATCCGGATGATTCCGCTTTGCAGTCCGCGCATTTCTTTTTGTTTTTCCATTAACTCCCGATGTGAATTAGCTAATCTTCTGATATAAGGCAATAATTCCTCGCCGTCCGGCGTGAGTGCAATCCCTTTTCGTGAACGCAGCAGCAGTGTAGTGGCAAGTTCTTCCTCTAAGGAGCGTACCATTTGGCTTATAGCCGACTGTGTATAGCCCAGTTCTTCGGCCGCTTTGGTAAAGCTGCCGGTTTCCAGTATGATCATGAAAGCGCGATAGCAATTCATTTTATTACCTCTGATACATTAGAATATCTTATATAAAGATCATAAACATTTGTTTTACTGATGTCAATGTGCATGCTAGAATAAGATTCTAAGCGTTGGCTAGGTCAACGACTAAGAAATTCAAGGATTTGAGAATAATGGGAACTAATCGTATACAGTGGAAAAATGGTTTTTGTGATGGCATTCCGATCGGTCTGGGATACTTTGCCGTCTCATTTACCTTTGGTATTCTTGCTAAAAAGGCAGGTCTTACGCTGTTTCAAGCAGTTGTGATTTCTTTAACCAATCTAACTTCCGCAGGCCAATTTGCCGCATTAGGGTTAATGGGAGCTTCTGCGACCTATCTGGAAATGGCATCTGCTCAACTGATTCTAAACCTACGATACTGTCTGATGTCGTGTGCACTATCGCAAAAACTAGATGCAAAAGCTCCTTTTATCCACCGGTTCTTGCTTGCTCATGGAATAACTGATGAAATTTTCGGTGTCGCGGTTTGTAAAAGCGGCAAACTCAATCCATTCTATAATTATGGATTGATGAGCAGCGCTATTCCGGGATGGACGCTTGGCACATTTTTCGGTGTAATTTCTGGGGAGGTTTTGCCTGAAAGAATAATAAATGCTTTGAGTATTGCGCTTTACGGCATGTTTATTGCGGTGATTATTCCACCGGCCAAAGGCAATAAAGTTTTGACTGGTATTATTTTATTATCAATGTTAATGAGTTCGTTTTTTGCAAAGTTAGAGATATTCCATCATGTTTCTCCAGGATTTAAAATTATTATTTTGACAATACTGATTGCTGGGATAGCGGCATTCCTATTCCCTATAAGGGAAGCGGATGAAGATTGTTCTGCAGGGGGTAAGAGCATTGCTCCTGCTCTCCAAGAAGGCGGGTTAACATGAGCGGGAATATCTATCTGTATATATTGGTTATGGCTGGAGTAACCTATCTGATACGACTCATCCCTTTGACGTTGCTAAGAAGAGACATCAGTAACGTCTATATTAAAACATTTCTGTATTATGTTCCTTTTGTTACGTTGGCAGTAATGATATTTCCCGCTATTCTGAACGCAACTGCAAATACTTGGTCTGCTTTGGGCGGGTTTGTTGTCGCGGTTATTCTTGCATATCAGGGAAGCAGTCTCTTTAAAGTCTCGGCGGTTGCTTGCATTGCAGTTTTCTTAATTGAACTTATCATCTATTGAATAGAGTATCTGTATACTCTCGGGATAAATGCCGAGAGTTTTCTCATTATCTGAATACTCCGCGCCTAGATATCAAGGGGATGGTAAACGGGAAAATCAGACCGTAACTAGTCAGTAGAAAATACAACAAAGGAAATGCTATTTTGATATCGGCAAAGTATAAAGATAAATCAACGCCCTAGTCTGATATAACCTAACTCTTTCGTAGAAGATTAAAAGGCAGGGGGGTTCCTTTCCTTGATTTGCGCTTTGGTGTATAATTTCTTTATAAAGCTTGGCTTGGTAATAGAGCTAATTAAGATCTAAAATACTAAAAGTAAGAGGGTTCTATAATTATGAGAGAAAAAGCAATGTCTGTATTAAAGCAATACAATAAGAATGAAGCGCTTATTCGCCACGGTATTGCAGTGGAAGCGGTGATGCGCTATTTTGCTACGGAAGCCGAGGAAGATGTAGACTATTGGGGTGCCGTTGGGCTTCTGCATGATGTAGACTATGAAATGTATCCAGATGAACACTGCAAAAAAGCGCCTGAATTATTGAAAGCTGCAGGTTATGATGATACATTCATATATTCAGTCATTAGTCATGGACACGGATTGGTGGTAGATGCAGAACCAACACTATACATGGAAAAGGTACTTTTTACAATAGATGAGTTGACTGGGCTAATAGGAGCTGCTGCTTTAATGCGTCCATCAAAGTCAGTCATGGATATAGAAGTCAAAAGTGTAAAAAAGAAGTTCAAAGATAAACACTTTGCAGCCGGTGTGAATCGTGAGGTTATTCTACAAGGATGTAAAAACCTTAATATGGAACTTGACGATGTTATTAACAAATGCATCCTCGGTATGCGCACAATGGCGGCTGAAATTGGATTATAAATATTAAATGACCAAATACAATAACCTATGAGAACGTAACGAGTTTTGTGTAAATGGCAATACTTACCACTAAGGAGGAAGTACCATTTATGCAAAACTCGTTACGTTCTCCGTGTGTTGTACACAAAACCTTCCGCCAATGCCCTACCAGCTTCAAACGACATCTTTTTGTCTCTTCAAGGCATGTGGAGTGCGTGGCTTTGATAGAGCAGGCTTAGAGAGTTTTATGTGTTCCCTCGGTAATCTACGCAAAAATAGGTGACTCTGAAATGCCGGAAAGTGAGAGCCATACCTCCGGTGTAAGTGAGCCACAGTTCCGTTATGAGAGCCATCTTTAGTAAAGACCACTAACTAACATCTTACAAGGCAAAAGCAAAGCCCCTGCCCTTATCGGCCGGAAACTTTGCTTTTACTGATTGACTAATAGTAAGCGCTTACATTTATTTTGTACGATACTTTCTCTTTCCTGGTAGACCGAAGAATTATTTACAAAAGTTTCCGACACTCATTCAGTTCTCGTGCTTTTCTCATATACTCTTCATTGAGACTTTTCTTCTCGTCCTCACCTAAGCTATCATTCAATTTTCCGCCAATGAACGCCAAGTCACATTCAAGTTTCAGGATGCGGTTACGAATCGTTATAAAATCCAATTCACCTGTATTTTGAATACACTCATTTTTTCTTTTTCGCAGGTAATAATCATAGTTTCCGTCATAACATTTCAGCGAACCATGCTCAAGCAACATGATTTTGGCGGCAATCCTTTGTACAAAATAGATATCGTGTGAAACAAATAGTATTCCTCCTGCATATTGTTCCAAGACTTCTTCAATTTTTTCTTTGGCAGCAATATCTAAATAGTTGGTCGGTTCATCTAAAATAAGAAAGTTTGCGCCTGATAAAATCAGCCTGGCAAATGCAACCCGAGATTTTTCTCCCATGCTCAACCCCTTAATCTTTTTGTAAACATCGTCTTTTCTAAAAAGAAGGCAGGCAAGCAGGGTTCGAAGATCTTCTGTTGATTTATCCACTGTAGTAACGCTTTCAAGTATAGTTCTATAGGCTTTAAGTTCTTCAAATTCCTGAGAAAAGTAGCCTATTCTAAGAGCAGAGTCTAAGGATAATTGGCCTTGAAAATTACGATCAACACCACAAAGTATTTTTATAAGGGAGGTTTTTCCCGATCCGTTTTCGCCTAATAAGGCCACTTTTTCACCCCTGCCAATCGTAAAAGACAGATCTTCAAAGACGACATTGCTACCATAAGCCTTGGCCAATTGGTGCGCACGTATAATAACAGGGGATAATTTGTTTCTCTGGACATGAAATTTGTTAATAAAGTCAAATGCCGGGATCGGAATCTGCTGCGGTTTTTCTATTTTATTTTTTAATAATCGAGCAAGCTCTTTTTCTTTTGCCTTAATAGCGCTGGCTTGTGTTTTTGCAGCATTTTTATAGTCAGAGCATTTTTGCGCACTCACTAGCCATTTTCTTCTATTGCGAATAGTTTGGTTCAGTTGCTCAATTTGTTTTTGTTGCTTTTCATATTCTTTAAGAGTATGCTTAACTTCATTTTCTTTTTGTATTTTATATTCGGAATAATTGCCTTTATAGGACTTTAAGCCCGTGACAGTTAAATCCCATATTCGATCTGTCACCCGATCTAAAAGATATCTGTTATGCGATATGATTAAAACCGACTGCTTAATTCGCTTAATAATCTTTTCTAGTAACGTAGCACTATCGATATCCAAATGATTTGTGGGTTCATCAAGAATCAACAAGTCAAAATTTCTTGTAAGAACTTTGCAGAGCATGAGTTTCGTTTTTTCTCCACCACTTAAGTTTGTTGCTTGCTGCTCCCACAGATCTTCGTGAATTTCCATTTGATGCAACGATTTTTGAACAATGGTATCAATTGGTTCATTTACATCGGAATTTTTGCTGACCGCTTTATATAATTCATCGTACACGGTAGTCCCTGATTCAAAATCTGGGTATTGTTGCAGATAGATTATGAGTGAATTATGGGGCGAATATTCAATGCTGCCCATATCTGGAATTTCCGCACCAGCTAGAATTCTGGCGAATGTTGTTTTTCCAATACCGTTGCCCCCAATAAAACCTATTTTCTCGCCATTATTAATTTTACCGCTTATATTTGCCAATACCATCTTACCATGGTAAATTTTGCATACTCCCTCAAAGAGTATACTCATTAACCCCATCTCCTTTACTGATGATCTTGGAGAAGGGCACAAAAAAAGACGATAGAGAACATCCTCGCCTTTGGCTGTAACTGGTTTATAGCATAGGAATAAAAACAGTTAGCAATAAAGATGTGCCTCCTCCTGAACTTCTAAATTTAGTTTGTGATTATTCAAGATTAATTTATTTTTACACATCTTTTTGTACCTCCTGTTCTTAATGATAGATTCAACAATACCATATGTAACCTCAAATAGCAAGTATAGTGGCATAGCTTGACCTGCTAATTTGTATGTGACCTTCTCCCCAAAAACTAGTCCACCAAAAATGTCAGCTTTTTGATAAAGTTCGTATTATCCATATAATTGGATGTTCGTGGAACTCTTGATGTAAGCAATCAAGGAGGAGGGGGCGTAAACTCTTACTCGTTGCATTAATCACCTTTCTGCCATGTGTGTGCCAGTAAAAAGGATAGTTCTTTTTACATAAAATAACTATTGGTTAGGCATTCCCAAAGTGGACTGATAGGAGTCATCGAACTGGAACAATCGATGCTGCCGTGATGCTACGTTCTTTGGCTGTAGCCACCGACCAGCGTAAAGAGGAGCTATTGCCACTGCTCTGGGTGAATAAGGCATTAGAGCTAGCCCGCGGTAGGAGTGGTGGCTTATTTGTTAACCAACACAGTAGAAATGTTCATGGGAGGGGAGGGGGTTACCAGGATAGAACGCCAAGAAATCCCGGAGGACCTACTGCATCAATCAACATTGGGCACAGCCTGCTTGATTAGTAGTACCTGTATGAAGTTAGAGATCAATCAATAAGAGCGAAGTTAACATAATGGGGCCAGCCCAGAGACAGGAGGCCTACCATAAAACCTCAATGGAAAGCTTAATCTTAACTTCACCGTTCAGTCATGTATTCCTACCCAGGTTTAAATGGATGGCATCCCACCACCAAATACCACTAAACCACGTACAGGCAGAGTAGTGGAAACAAGTTAATGCTTTCTCCATAAAAAGCTCATACGAACTACGTTCATAACCAATCGAATTGGCATTCATAAAGGAATACATCAAATGACTCTCTGTGCTGACCCCAGCGTAAAAGCCAATATGCAAACTAGCCCAACCATAAGCCAACAACAGCCTGGAACCGTGCTTTGAGAGTAAAACTGACAACACTCTGGCGAGGTACCTGAAAGACCCTAAGGGAATGCCTGATCTGCCATACAAATTCAAACCTCAATCAAACACTAGGCGAAGCCTGTAATTACAATGATTCTGGCAACCAATTAATTAATGCCAGTTCATCTATGTGCAGAGAGGCACCCCTATCGCATTTTTATGGTCAAAGTTAACATAATATACAATCTGAGATCGGTTAATAAAAAGAGAAGAGGGCTAAACCCTTATATATCAAAGTTTTATCCCTCTAGGAGTTTGTGCTGATGTTGACACAATAATATTTTCCGGAACCAGATAGTTATACTATCTTTTTTTAATGGAAGAGATAAGTTTGGTGTAAATTCTTGCATTGTTTAAATTTTTATGACCAAGTAATTCTGAAATATACTCATACGGAAATCCACGAAGGGCTAATTCTGTAGCAAATGTATGTCGAAAAGAATGAGCGGTAACGTTTTGATTTATGTTGGCTTTTTCAGCATACATTTTTATTATTTTATGTATTCCTTGGCGGGTAAATGGTTTACCTAATCTAGTAACAAATAGATATGGAGAGTTATCTGCCCTTAAATCAAGATATCTAGTAATTCTAGCACCACAATCAGATGTAAATAAGACAAATCTTTCCTTATTCCCTTTTCCATTACGAATCCAAATCTGATGCCCATTCCATCTAATATCCTCTAGCAAAATATTTATCAATTCACTGACTCTTACACCGGTATAAAAAAGTGTTTCTATTATAGCTCTGTCTCTTGGGCTTTCTTTCGTTGCTTCACGAAGTTTAAACATGGTTTCCATATCTAAATGACCTGGTAAATCTTGATTTGCTTTGGGAGATTCTATACTTAAGACAGGATTTTTTGTGAGTACACCTTCTTCAAAACAGAATTGGAAGAATGTCTTTAAAGCTGCTAATTTTAATTTGACCGTCCTTACTATCTAACAACTCCACAATTATACGATCTCTTAGAGATAGATTCTCCGCAAAAATTTTTACTTTTGCACGGTCCGAACATTCAAGATTTTTGGGGAGAGATTTTGGAACTTTACTTCTCCATCTTTTCTTAATAGGTATCGAATCAATAAGCTCCTCGCTTAAACAATAATTAAAAAAACATGATAGTATAGAAATAGCTTGGTTTGATGTGCTCGTTTTTTTTCCGATTTCATATCTCTTTAGCCATTCAAGTACATCTTCATGGTTAATGTCTTTCAAATCTTTTTTAAATTCACTAAAGAACTTGGACAAAAAGCGTTCATATTTGGTTAGTGTTAAGTTTGATTTTTCAGTAAACCTCTTGTAATTTATAAACGCTTCAATAATATCTTTATATTGTATCCAACTCTCATAACAGTTCACTATAAGCACCCCTTTTTTAAATTTAATATTTGCCCCATAGCGCTTATTTATACGAATTATATGCAACTATTCACAAAATATTGTTTCTTGTTTTTCTTTTATTGTAGGAACAACATTTCATTCATGTATCATTGTATCAATGTATCATAGAGCCAATGTATTGATTATATTTAATATTGCATCTTTGCATCATTCATCATATATATTATCTCTTTATACGTTAGGAGTTAGTATTTATCAATATGGCTTGAGAATTTCAAAGAATATCACTATAATTCAGTTTTTAAGTATTTCATGCTCAAAGAGTAAAGTTAAGCAAGGCAAAAAAGACTTTGTCAACCGAGTATTTCTTGATCATCCAAGTCTGGGAATCTGTCACCAACTATGTTCATCTTAGATATATTAAGAAGAATGGGACAATGCAGCTTGAGCAAGGAATTACAATGAGGGGTAAATCTGAATTGTAAGGATTGAAAGAGTGGAGCAACCTAAAGTTGAAAGGGAAGTAAGTTATGACTGATCTTTCCCCAGTAAATTAAACATCGGGTTAAGCAGCTTTAACTATAATAGGTTCAGTCCAAATTACACTCTAAACCCTATATCCATCAAACCGGGGGAATTACAAGATTATAGATTTATTCTTCTTACCAAAATGGCTTAGACAATTTTAAAATAAACTAAATCTCTTAATGGTGAGCCGTCTAAGACGTACTCTAAGTTATCACAATATATTAGGATAGTCTTATGTAAGCCAGAGCTTTTAAAAACTCCAACATTTTACTCTTTATTGAGAATAAACTGACTTTTTGTGGATGTTTTAGGAGGAATAATCAGGAAACATGCGAAATGTTGTTAGATAAAATAATTCAAGTTATTGTACAAAAGCTATGTAACTAATGTCTATAGTGTAAAGCTAGTAAGAAATTAAATAAGCATAACCAACTAATGTCTATAATGCGAACCTAATAAGAAGTTCGGGATGCTTTCGGTTAGTTGAAGTCTTTTTATAGTTCTCAAAAACCTTGTAAAAAGGGGTTAACAAAATTATGGCAGATACTAAAAAGGAACACTATGTTCCTCAGTGTTATTTAAGACATTTTGCTTCTACGGAAGAACGCATAAATGTATTTGATAAAGAAAAAATGGAAGTACGTACTAATCAAGATATTTTAAATGTTGCAATGAAAAATCGTTTCTATGATTTGAATTTATTTGATATGTATAAAAAAGCTGTATCAGCCGAACAAGAAAAAATCAAGAAAGAACTTGGTGAATTATTGGGAACTGACAACATTGAGGCTGCACTAAATGATATTGATAGCCAGCAATATATTGAGAAAAAATTCTTTAGTGAAGGTGTAGAGAGCATATACAGTTTTATGTTAGAAAATATAATTAAAAAGAGCAGTAATGGAAACCAATGGATTATACAGAACTGCTATGCTTTATCAAAAAGTGAAAAAGAACTCTTTTCACTTTTTGTTGCCATCCAAATAATTAGAACAAAATCATTTAGAGATACTATAGGCGCAACGTTCGAAAAATTTATAGAAACTATGACTTACAAATCACAAATGAACGAAGAAGATGCTTTGCCCAAAGAGGCTTTTAAGGTTTCTGTAGATAAGGAATATGTCAAATTACAACATAATGGAATAATACTTGACCCTGAAATGGCATTAGAATTTGCAAAGGTGCTTGTAAAGCATATTTGGGTTATTTATGTTAATAAGACAAACACCCCTTTCTATACATCTGATGACCCTGTAGTTAATATTCCTCATAAACATGATACATTTTTAAGTTATGGGGGATTAAATTCGGAGGGAATTGAAATTCTGTTTCCCATATCATCTAATTTATTATTAGGCATGTACCATGCCGAGACCTATAATGATATTTTTACCGATAGAAAATATATGGCTGTCAATGATCATAAATGGGTAGAATATTTTAACAGCGCACAAGTTGTTCATAGTCAAAGATGTATATTTTCTATTAGTAATAATTTTGATTTAGCAGAAGAAATATGTCGTGAAAATCCAGATATACAAATATTTAAACCACGAGTAGAAGTACTATAAGATAAATCAATTAGGCTTCGCATTATGTTTAGAACATACCGGACTTTTAGAGAACGTTAAACTACACATAATCCATATAACTAACTTGCTAAGGAGAATGTGATGGAAAGGTCTGCTATAACTATGAAAGCATATAATAAGTCTGCTAAGGGCTTTGAAAATAAATTTATGAACTTAGATTTGTATAAAGAGAAACTCGGCTCATTTTGTAGATTGTTAAAGTCAGGGTCAAAGATTCTGGATTTAGGCTGTGGTCCTGGAAATGTAGCTAAATATTTGTTTGAATCCAATCAAGGTTTTACCGTTGTTGGGATAGACCTATCGGAAGAAATGATTAAATTAGCAAGACAAAACGTTCCCCATGATTCCGTGATGTTTAAAGTGGGGGATATTCGAGAGCTTGAAATGGAAGAAAATAAGTATGATGCAGTTGTTGCTTCGTTCTGTATCGTACATCTTGATAATGATGAGACAATAAATTTACTAAAGAAAGTTGTCCAAATGCTTAAGAAGAATGGTATGTTGTACTTAAGCTGCATGGAGGGAAAAAAATCTGGATTTGAGACAACAAGTTTTAGTAATGGAGGTTACATCTATTTCAATTATTACTCGGAAGAATTTTTGGGCCAGATTTTACAAGAGAGTGGATTAAAGATTTTACAGTTGCTTAGACAGGATTACCCGGAGGAAGATGGAAGTATAACTACCGATATGTTCTTATTTGCTTGCAAAGTCTAACTTCCCATAATCCATATTTACCAATGATAATTCACTGGAAAATCTCTTTCAGTGCTGGGGGAAATTTTATAGTTTACCGGACCTAAAAGTTTTAAATGGGAGTGAAAGAAATTGACTATCCCAAGATTATTGTTGTATCTAGTTTTCATTCTTCAAGTCTCATTTACAATCACTGGATGCTCTCAAGACTCACAGGAAAAGGTTAATATTAAAAGCGAAGCTGGGGATATTTTTTTTGAGGCTTCCCAAATATTTGGCGAGTCAAAACCCACGAATAGTGGGGTAGAAGTTGCCGAAAAAGATACATACCTTTTTACAATGGAAGGTGATTTTACAAATCCTTGGGATAGGACAGCACCAAAAGCAGACAAAATATCCTTTAGGATTACGCAAGACGGGTTAATTGATAAGTTTAGAGCATACCAAGGAGCAAAGGAAGTTTGGGCAGTAAATCTACCTCACATACATTGGAGAAAACTTGGCGGTGTTCATGTTTCAAATGGAAATCAATAAAAATCCGTAATAGCAGTCTACGAATCCAGATTCCCATAATCCATATACTCTGGTTTTTGGATAAGGGACACTTGTAATCATCCCTATTCTTTCTACACCTTACTGATTTTCAGATAATGTTTTAATCGCTGGAGGTTTTTTAATATGGGTTACTTTGGCAGACAGCAATCTGGCGGCAGCATTGAGAGGAAAGGACTGGTCTATCAAGACTGTGTTGCAGTAATTTATTTGTTTCGTAATCTGAGCAATTCTAAATTTACCTCAATTAGCTTTGAGACAATGGATGATTTTGTCATCCATTATGCGCAGGACCAACCGGATCTACACGTCCAAGTCAAGATTAATCAGCTGGACGTCAACCGAATCCGTAGCTTACTGAATACTGCTCCTGAGAAGGAGGATATGGTTCAGTGCTATGTGGGGTCCTCGATGAACGATGATTTGCGCAACCTTCGGGACAAACTACAGCAGCTTAGCGATATTGGTGATGAAAGTGAGAGGGTCCAAGCTGAGCTGGAGCTAGAAGAAATTTGTGCAAAAAAGAAACTAGAGTTTGTGCAGCTAAAAAAGGTAAAACTCGATACGATCGGCGAACAGGACGCCGCCAAATTAGCTTGGGCGGAAGTGCTGGAATGGGCTGAAAAGCGCAAACTGTTTGTGGATGCAAAGAGAATTCTAAGTGAGTTGATTGAGTGCATACATCTCGACTTGAGTGTTAGGCGGCGAGGATTGAGCCGAGGTGAACTGATAGAAATTATCAACCGCAACCGCACCAGCAAGATTGTAAGCGGGATTGATAATGTATCGGTCTCACTGCTTAAACAACGCTTTTTACAAGACATTGAGGCCGATATGCTGATTCATACACGTGATTTTTCTGAGTTACAGGTGATCAAGCTACTTGTCGAGAGGAACCAACTGCCGGAATACAAAAATAGCATTGAGATGCTGTACTTGCAGAATCCGTCCTACCTAGAACTGCAGCTCTGGTCTCTGCTATTTCTGGAGGAATTTGAGGAGATTGAGCGACTCTGCAGCGAGCATCCAACTGACGGGAATAGCTCTCTATTAATTCTTGCTCTGGCTCATTTTGCAAACGAGAAATACATGGAGGCGCTGTCGATCCTGGACGGATATCCGGAAAAGGCTATGCGCTTTGAAGAAGCTATGGTTGCCGGAATGTGCTATGCTAATCTTGGTGATAAAAAGCATGCGCAGGCAAGGTTTGAACATTGCGTGGAACTGCAGCCACGCAGCGCTTTGCCTTGCCTAATGCAGGCTAATTTACATCCCTATAGTAAGACGGCCCTTGATCTGGTAGAACGGGCAATTTGTTTAGAGCCGGAATGTGCAGAGGCTTATCTGCAAAAGGGAGCGCTCTGTCGATACTTTGGCGAAAACGCGTTGGCGGTGAGCTCTTATGAGAGATATATGGAATTGTCAAAGGAATATGGGAGCTTGTTTGTGTTGCAAGAGTTGGCGTTTGCTTGCTACAATGCTACAGGTGAAACCCACGAGAAATATCCACTGTATTTCGCCCGCTGGTTTAGCGAATTAATTAGTCAGGGAAAGATTATCAAGAAAGACGGAGAAGAACTTACAATAGGTTTTGTAGATATAGGATACAAATCAACTAATTTTGCTGTGCTGAACCTTGATAAAGATGGTGCTGCTATTTTCTGGATTAATGGGGTCGACCGCTTTAAGATACCTACCAACCGGGCCTTTAGGGGCGCGGTTGGTTTAAGTTGTCCGCCCAACAATTTGGATTTAATGGCCATTAATTATCTGAACCATCAACTTATAAACGAGACCTGTATCCATCTATCTTTGGAGGAGAGATTAAGGCTTCTCAGTGGGGCCGATTGGCAAAGGATTCAGGAAAAGGCGGCGGTTCCTACACTCTTTCGTATCACGGAGAGCAATGAGGACTACCAATACCTAAAGCAGTCGTTGATTGCCCAAAATGTATTACATATAAACCATGACTGGGAGTATTATGTGGATGAGTGTGATATTGATGTATCTCTTCATATAAGTATGCATACGCTGAATGCCAAGGTGCGTGTCGGTAAATACACCATGAATATATTTGTACCCAACGCGGGGGCGGGACTCCAGTCTTTTCAACGCAAACTTTCAGAAGGGCCTGCCTTTCAGGAAGCGGCTATCCTGCTGAAGGGGCCATCAGAGTTTACTCAGATCACTTTTCGGGCAGAGTGGATAAAACGGATTTATACTTAAGTATCTACGTAATCTTTAACACTACTTTGACCGGCATGCGGACTTCCTATTATGTTTATTGTAAATGAACCAGCCGATTTTGAGCTTCGCATAATCCATATTAGCTGAAGGTTTAAGGTACAGAGAGACTTGCCCAAAAGACTAACCTCAATAAAAAACATCCTTTTAGGGTGTTTTTGCTATTTCTTCGCTGTTTGATAAATCATTTCAACCTGCTCCGGTTTATCTCCAACTTGCTTGCCTTCTCAAAAAGTCAAATCTTTGTCGAATCCTCCATAAAGCACAAAAGCACCCATGGGGGGGTTATTTTATGGAAGTATTAGCTTACATAAAGATTAAAGCTGATTCCTGAATAATATGCTGAGATAGAGCCACCATCCGATTTGTGAGATACACATAGTAGCTCTCACAAATCGGATGGTGGCTCAAATCCATCATAATATTCAATTCCCGAGATATTGTTTGTAATTATTAGACAAACAGAGTAACTTTCCTTCTTCATTTTGAAGACTATTAGAGGGAAATGTCAAAAAATATAGAAAAAGCCAATTATATCTTTAATGTTTTTCTGGAGGTTAATTATGGTTAGACCATTAAGGAAATACAGTGATTATAGCAGAGATGAAGTACATAATATTTTTTCACCCCATACAACTTTTATCCCGCAAGCTGGTACCTGGGGATTGCATGGGATTGTTAAGATTCCTAACCGGGAGAAAGACTATGTTTTCTTTGTTACATATGGTCAAAGCCAATCAGGTCACACATTTGATGAAGGAATTACTGAGGAGGGTATCCTTACCTGGCAATCCCAGCCTCGACATAAATTTACTCACTCTACAATTCAGGATTTTATAAACCATAATCATTTAACTAATAATATTTATCTTTTTCTCAGAACTGCCAAGGGAAGAGACTATACATATTTAGGTCAATTGGCATATTTAAGCCATGATAGTGAGAGGGAGGAGCCCGTACACTTTAAGTGGCAAATACTGGATTGGGAATTACCAGAAGGAAGAGCACAGGAAATTGGACTAGTACTAAACCAGACGTTGCCACAACAGGATTCTGCTAGTATCCAAGAGAGCTTGCCTCAACTTACCAAGACGGATCCACCCGCACCAAGGACATCTACCCAAGGCGTAACAACGAGAGATTTTCATGGAAGAAAAGTTGATTATAGTGAGGTTGATTCTAAGCGTAAAGACTTAGGGAGAGCAGGCGAATTATTAGTTCTGGAATATGAAAGGAAACATTTAATTGAGGCTGGGCTCAAGGATTTAGCCAATAAAATCATACACACATCTGAAGTGATAGGAGATGGTGCTGGCTATGACATTGAATCTTTCACTATTGAAGGGGAAAAGAAATATATCGAAGTAAAGACAACAACAGGTGGGATTAATACCCCGTTTCTAATGTCCATAAATGAGGTAACTTTCTCACAGCAGAATTCGGACAACTACTATTTATATAGGATCTATGATTTCAAGAAACAGTATGGCACTGGTAGTTTTTTTGTTATACCAGGAAATATTGGCGAAGACTTTGTGCTTGAACCTACTCAATTTAAGGTAAGAAGGTAGGAAATATTCAATGATCTTTAGGAAAAAGTATTTTTAACTTCCCCCCCAAAAACTGGGAGATTAGAGGTGTTTCCATTATTAGTATAGTTGATAATTATCGTCAATTTTTAGAATCCGTTGGAGACAAACATATCTACATCTACGAGGTCGCTGCTTCACCATATAAGTTTGACATATTGCCTCAAGGAATAACTTTTGGCCCTGATAGCCATAAGATACATATAATTAATCAGTTTGCTGGAAAAAGACCATTCTTATTTAACCTTGATATTTTGAGGGCACACGGTCAATTTGAACATCAAATAGTTGTTACTATTGTCCTAGATTCGCATATTGCTTCGGAACTTCATAAATATCGTGTCAGTCGCCAAAGAATGAGGGGGGACATAAGGCAAGCTATTGAAGAATTTCTATCCTATGTGACAAGATATAATTTTGACTATAATCCCACTTTTTATTTATTAGAAAGTTACTTTAAATCAGATCCTAAAGTGTTTGTTGATAAAGTTGCCCCTGTTGCCACTTCAATTGTATATCTACATTCAATGGATGAGGAGCGTTTTCTAAAGACCAAGGAAATCCTCCTTAAACCTGACGCCATAGATTATTACTTAACAAAATTCAATGTTAGAACAATTGAAGACTGTGGTAGAGCTTGGGTTGAGGAGTATATAGGTGATAGCAAAAAAATTGACAACTTAGTACAATTGATAAACCTTAGCTACGTGTGTCTACTAAAAATGACATTGATCCACAAGAAAGATAAACGACCTATTGAGAAGAAACTTGATGAATTTGAGAGTTTTATGACAGAAGAATTAGGTTTACGTTTGGCACGAGAAAGTCACCTAGCGATGTACTGCTTTGCAGATCTCGCAGGTTCGTTCATAGGAGTACAAGCAGGAATGAATTTCGAAAAAGCTAAACGAATACTATGTGCTTCTGCTTGGGATATATTTCTAATAAGATTTCCTGAACAGCTATTAAGTCCACGGTATCTTCCGGAGATGAATTTAGCTTTTGCATGTACTGCAGAAAAAAAACTTGCAGAACTTGGAGAGCTTTTAACACTAGAACGTCTATTAACTCGCTCTGATGAAGAGATAAGCATTCCAACAGTTAGTATGAATCTTTCTAAGCTAGAGGAAAAACTGGGTCGAGACACGGCAACACGGCTAATGGCTGCAAGTGAAGAACGGACATTGCAGCAAATTCTTAAAAAAGAAAGAAAGGCTATAAACCACCACAAACTTCGGTATCTTATTGAAGATTTAGAAGTTCAGCTTTCTTATTTGTGTAAGAGTCGATAAGATCAAGCAATACAATTTATTAAGCCATCTGTTTCTAAATATGTATAGCTTGTAAATTGGTGGCTAGTAGTACTATAGATACACTGGGACAAATTCCGGTGTATTTTATTTATGTTCGACATAATTCTTAAACTTTATCGAATTAAGGGTGATATATTAAATCCAGGGGTAGATATATTTATGTTTGATTATACACTTGTAGACGAAGTGGAACGTTATATTAGTCGGTTATTATGATTAGTGACTCAATAATTCACTTGGAATCGACGGCCCTAGGCGCATTGACTTTTACCAAGACACATACACTGAAGTTTTGGTAAACAATGCGATACCATCAGTAAAGACATTTTATATAGAAAATAGCATTGATCCATTTGAGGCACGCAGTGGTTAAGTTTTGATTAGAAATATGGGCCATCACAGAATACTTTGGATTGGTTGCGCAGTTGCCCAGAAAAAACCTTACCTAAGGCAAAAAATGTGGGCAAGTCATCGACTCTTAAAATCAACGGGCCGTACTAATGTCTATAATACGAAGTTCGAATAATGCTGATGTTTGTCTATAATGCGCAACAGTTGTTACTTAGTAGGTTATAGAACCACAGGCATCAGCCGATAGAAAGAAGGATCTGCCGTGAGCAATTGCGTTGTACATTTTCTTCCCGCCAAAGCCGGAGACTGCTTTGTAGTGGAATTCAACAATGGGGAATGTATCCTTATTGACTGTGGCTATAAGGATACTTACGAAATCGAGTTAAAACCCTTGTTAATCCAATTAAAGCATAAGGGCTGTCGTGTGATACTGATGCTAATTACGCACATAGATCAGGATCATATAGGAGGAGCAATCGCATTTTTAAGCGAGAACGGTCCAGCAAACGCACCTCATATTATCGAGGTGGAAAATATTTGGTTCAATGGATTTTTCAACACCCTGTTCATGCGGGATGAATTTAATGAGAGAAAACGGGCGGCAATCGGGGAGATGCAAACGAAACGGATGAATATGGTATTGGGTCAGTTGACCATGCAGATCGATGGCAAGGCCGGCCTTATATCAGCAGCACACAGCAGAAGTTTCGAGGAGCTATGCGCTAAGAATGGATATCGGTTAAACGCACAATTTATTGACCGAGTCGTTAAAAGAATTGCTGACAGCAGAAATAAGCTGGTCGATCATTCCATTCAAATTGGAGAATGCAAACTGATCGTGTTGTCGCCAAACGAAGCGTCTCTGGATAGGCTTGCACACAAACTGAATATTGAGATGATCCGGAACTTTGGTGTCGACTATGAGCTTTCGGAACATATGGAATTTGCAGCATTGTTTGAGCGATTAATGGAGTTGCAATTAGAACCGGGCAGTTTTGAAGAATATATTTCGGCTTCAGAGCCGCGGCTCGAGCGTTGGATAGGCACTTCCACACTGGCACATATGAACGAGGTAAACAATGCATCCATTGTAATCGAAATCGAATATAAGGGTTTGATATTGTTATTTACTGGGGACTCGGACAGCGACAGTTGGGCGGAGTTTTTGACAGATGAGTATGATATGATCAAGATATCCCACCATGGTACTACAAAACCAAATCTAAAGTTACTGGAGAAAGCAAAGGGTAGAACGCTTCTCATATCGACCAATGGTGGAAAGCAAAACCGGCATCCGGAGAATGAACTCTTGGCTAGAGCCATTCTAACCGGAAATAAAATTATATATTTTAACTACGACATCAAACAAAAACAGGAACTGATAGATATGCAGGAAGAATACGGATATTCCGCTATGTTTGGACATCGAGAAATCAGATTGTAAAGGAAAATAGTATGGAGAAATACAATGTCAAAGTACAGTCTTATCTTAAAGATGAGTGTATTGAATACGGAACCGGGATCATGATCGCGCGAAATCTCGTGCTGACTCCCAGGCATGTGGCCTGCGGAGACCGTCATACGGTGTGGATCAGTGACAAAGAAGACCATGCTCGCATCATAAAGGAGAATGATGTTGCAGTAGTGCTGGAGATCGGCCATTCCGATACTTACAGTATGGCAGATATTTTTTCCGATGATGAGATCTTGGATGAAGAATCTACCTGGTCGGTCAGCGGATTTATTACATCCCGGCAACACGAGCATCATATGAGGGGAACCGGGATCATAGTTTCACCGGCAAAGGAAATGGAATGGGATTATCATCTGGCAGTAATTGCAACCGGAAAGTCCGATAATTATCAGGGATTATCCGGCTCTCCGGTATTCTGTGATAACAGAATCGTCGGTATCCTTCAAATGCAGGCTCATAATAGCAGCGGCGCATTGGGCGTATGCATGTCATCCGTGAAGATGTTCCAGGATTTGCTGGCGAAGGAAAATTTCAAGCCTAATGCATATCAAATGCTGTTGAATGAGGCATGTACCCAATATACGAAAAGCCAGATCGAGAAAAATGTGAAAAGCAAAAAATACATTGCCGACATATTCGTGGAAGAAGGCGACTATAAAGAAAATCTCCGCTATTTTGCAGACCCTATGTTGTTTCTGAAGAAGGCAATCTGTGATACGAAAATTCTTGATTTTAAAAGTGTTAATTTTCACCTGAGAGAAAATGGCAAACAGGAAATAGATTTTTCGGATCTTACCGAGTATTTTTCAGCGACGGAGCTCGAACAGGTATGCATTTGCCTGCAGGATAGGATTTCGGATGCAATCTCAAGGCTGGAGGAATTTGAAAAAAATAATGACTCTGATATTTCCAATTTGGAAAAATACTTTGCCATCAGACAGAACAGTCTCAATAATTCTGTTAAACACTACTTATCTGACATAAAAGACAATATCGACTTTATAGCAAAGAAGTATATTCTGCTAACCAAAGACGCCGGTCAGGGCAAAACGAATTTCGTTTGCGACTTCGCATTGAATTTCCTGATGAGAAAGGGCTATTGCTCATTATATTTTAATGCCTATGATTTTAGAGAAAATCCGATGATTCTCGCAAAGCAAAAACTGTCGCTTAATGGGGCGTATTCATTCCCTTATGCAAATAAAATTCTCCACCGGGAATGGAATAGTTCCAAGAGGCCGATCGTCATCATCATAGACGGCTTAAACGAGAATACGCTGGTGAAGGACTTTGGCCAGTGCATACGGGATTTTCTGGAGGAATGTCAGGCCTGTCCATATATCAAAGTGATTATGACCACCCGGAACGAGTTCCTGAAGGAGCGGTTTGTGGTGATCGAAGAAGGAACGTATTTGAGCGCATATAAACATATCGATATGTGGCATAGGGGCGACGACTTCAAGGAGCGGATCTTCCGAGGGTACTTGAACTTTTTCGGGATCACAATCAGAGAAAATACGTTAACGGATAAATTCTATGATGCAATAACCAATGATGTGCTGCTGCTGCGATTTTTTTGCGAAGTAAACGAAAACAAGAAGCAAATTTACGTATATGACGTTTACAAATATGATGTTTTCCGGCAATATTTGAACCTAAAATCACTGGAATATCAAAAGGATCAACAGGTCTTAAATCATCAAGATTCTTTATACGTCCTGCTTGATAAAATTTCGGAGTATATGATCCGTGAAAAAACGTTCTTTAATGTCCCATCCAGTATTTTCAACGAAACAGAGCAAAAGCTGCTCTATCAAATGCTGGATAACGAGGTGATATTCAAGGACGAACAGATAATGAAAACTGGTATGTTGATGAGAAATACCGTTGTGATCAGCTTTACATTTGATGAATTCCGGGATTTCTGCATAACGAACTATATTTTAACCCATCTTGCGGAGCAGCACGCTTTTCTGGCGTTCTGGGATCAGATGAATAAAGAAAATCTTACGATCCGGGAAGGCGTTCAAAAATACATTTTCTATTTAGCGCGAACCGAATCGCAGGAGGATCTGTTGCCGATCATCGAAAATCTTCCTGAATACGAAAATCTCTACTGGCGCTATATATGGGGTCTGGAGGATCGTCATTTCACCGCCCATGATACGAAAGCTTGGAGGATGCAGCTTATTACGAATGGACCTCACGCGAAAAAGATTGTTCATGATCTAATTGACAAATATGACTGTGAATTTTTTAGTAATATCAATATCCGTTTGCTGTTCGAAGCGTTGGATGTGCTTGCGGAAAAAATAGACTTGTATGATGCTTTTATTAAAAGGATGTTTGGCGTTTATCTTCAGAAGAAAGGCATCTATACCAATACCGGGCCAGAGTCTGTGTGGCCGTTTAACATGATGATCCGGGACATTGCGGAATATGTAAATGATGATACTTGGAATGTGTGCCATTCCGAGTTGTATCGACTGGTCCTTTATTTGCTTGAACTGGAGAACAGGGGCGCGTTAGATTTATGGTGTAAGCTCTATGGGGTGTCACCGGTGGTGGCTGTTCGCATTCTGAACGAAATGAACCAACACAAAAGCAGCTTAATTTCATGCAATGTAAAGGAGATTTTGCATCATCTCACAAAGAGCAGAAACGGCGATGCATACGATCAGATAATTGAACGACTGGCTCAGGAAAACAGCTTCTGCCGGGATATATCTATCGACATGGAGCTATTTTCTAAATTGCTTCTCTAGTAAACTCGGAGGATAACATGAGGATACTTAAATTATTGGATAAATATTATTGTATAGCGAATGAGAGCTTTGCTTATGAAGAACTTGAAAAAAGGATATCTGATGTATTACATCTGCAAAGGGGTTCCTTTGCTGAGTTTTACTCAAAGAGGATCTTCCGGGCTTTTTTTCAATATGCTAGGGATTTAAAAAAGGAATATCTGACGTACTACCCACAGGAATATGAAAGCTTTGAGGATTACTTGTATAAAAAAGAGCTATTGGATTGGGAGCATATGGAGATTTTGGATCTGGGTGAAGGTCAAACCTTATTAAAGCTCAACATAAATCTAACCAGTTATAATGCAGACAATCTGATCCAATACGAAGAAAACGGCATAGATGTTTTGAATCAGGCTTTAAAGGAGATTGGTTTATGAAGATCAGGCAGGACTTTGTAACGAACAGTTCCTCCACCTCTTTCATCATTTCCATGAAGGATGAATTCAATAAGGATCGCTTTTTAAAAGGCATCGGAGTCGAAGGACTGTCTCCGATGAGTCGGATCTTTGAAGACCTATATGAAGCAGTCGAGCAGAACAAGCAGGACATTATGGAATATATGAAAGAGTCCCGAACATCATATCGCAGCGTAGCGGAATTTCTGCAAGAGGAACACTACGATGAAGAGACAGTCAAAATCGTAGAAAAGCTGCTGGCTGAAAAAAGAAAGGTGTATTACGGAAAACTTAGTTCGGATGGATACTCGGCTGCAGAAGTATATTTCTGTATGGAAAGCTTTCTGATTTGTGAAGATAGTTTGTATTTTAACGGCAAAATCGGTGGCTGGTAATGGGATGTTGGTTGATTCGAAATTGTAGAGAAAGCGGGTATATCCTGGGCTTTGATCGGGATGAGGGAACGTTTATCCGATATGACAAAAACGGCAGCGAGCCATTCTGCAACGCAGCAGGCCCTGAACTGCTTGATATCGCAATCACAAATTACTGCGAACGGGAATGCGATTTTTGCTATCGAGCTTCAAACAGGCAGGGGAGTTTCATGCGCCTGGTAGATTACGAGCTCATTATCAAGCAGGCGGAAAAGGCAGGCGTTTTACAGGTGGCCTTGGGCGGCGGAAACCCAAACCAGCATCCTCATTTTGTGCAGATATTGCAGAAATCCCGTGACCATAATATTGTTCCGTCATATACAACAAACGGACAAGGCATGACGGACGAGATCTATGCGGCAACGAAGCAATACTGCGGCGCAATGGCCGTCAGTTGGTATGAACCCTATGTAGATGCGCAGGAAGTGATTAAACGAGCTAGCGCATATGGAATCAAGGTAAACATCCATTTTATGCTAAACAAACTCAACCTCCCGCAGGCGATGGAATTGATGGAGAAACACACCAAATTATTGGAAAATATCAATGCGATCATTTTTCTGAATTACAAACCAGTGCATTCCTCCGATGCCTTGTGCCTGACGGATGGAAATGAAATAAAGAATTTCTTTGAGTCCGTGAAGAAGATCAAAAATTGTAAGATTGGCTTTGACAGCTGTATGATTTCGTTCTTACCACTGATGGGAGGCGGTCTTCTGAAGGAGACTGTGGATTTCTGTGAAGCGGCAAGATTTTCAGCTTATATTTCAGAAAATCTACTCTTGTACCCATGTTCATTCATGAATGATATCTCCGGGAATGGAATTGATCTAAAGAAGCATTCACTGCAGGATGGATGGAGATTTGGCGAAGAATTTGTCAAAATGCGTGAAAGATTAAGCAGGCCCGGAGCACAGAGATATTCCATTCCTGCGTGCCAAACCTGCGAAAATTATGTTATGTGCCACGGTGGCTGTCCGATTTTTAATATCAACAGATGCAGGTAGAAGTAGATGTGACGGAGGAAGACCTAATGATGATTTCGGAAGCGACTGCAAGGCGAAGGAATTTACTAATCTCCATCATACGCGGAATTCTTAAAGAGAATTTTGAAGTGACTCGCGAGTATACGGTGGCGGAGATTGAGACAGTCTTTCATTTTAGGAAAAGAGATATCGCGTATAATTTAGATTATTTCTTTAAACAAATGGATGAGAAATTCATTCTAAAGACAGAAAGGCTGGATGAAGTCCAAAGAATTATTCAGAATCATCACCAGGCACTCGGACAGTTGGAAACCGCCAAGGTCTTATTTATAAAATCCTTTGGAAGATTTTATGACGACCGTGAAAATAGCACAAGCTTTTCATTTGATTATGAAAGGCTACGGAAGATTTTTTCTGACCTACATCCAGTGATCCAGATTCTTCATTGGGGTATGCTTCCAATTCTATCAAAATGGCTGATAATCAATAGCGGAAAGCTCCCAGAGAATGACGTAATCGATTTTTACCATCATTATCATATGCTTACTGCATTGTTGAAAGAAATAAGAGGGCAGGGAGAAACGATGGAAACCAAGGGAGACGATACGCTAAACAAAAAAATGACCTTTTCTGTATATACGAGAAGGTGGGGGCATCCGGACGTTTATCGAATTGAGCGGACGATCGAAGGATGGGAGGTTCGCCATAACTCGATCAATGGTAAGTACGCTAAGGATGGCGAAGGCGCTCTTATGGATAATCTACATCATGATGGTATATTTTTCCCGGAAGACGGTGTGAAATACGCACTCAGCAACTTATGGGACGATGCGGAAGACGGGAACCTCACGCCAGAGGAATTGCAGAAAAAGCTCCAACAGATCGCAGACTGGATCAGTAGTGTTGAAAAGGCGGTTGGAGAAAATCAGCCGGATTGGGTCAATTATTACTGATTGTGAAAATTCAATTCGACTTGAGCTTAATTAAACCGCCATATCTTTTGGTTAATAAAATGGATATTTACCTATTGTAAGGAGATCATCAATGGTAGGACATAGAACGAATGAATATATTTGATTTCTGAAACAGGTCACTATGCTAGAAGTAGGAGATCTTTACTGTCCTAGAAGAATTAGCTTAATGGACTTTGGCGGATCATATATTATGTTTACTCACTATCAGGTGAGGCAGTGTGAATTACGCGTTATTAACATTCCCTATCCGCTAAAGTATGTGAGCTTCCCATAATCCATATCATATGAAGTTTGAGCTCGGAGTCAGGTATTCACGGATTAGTAAAACCTCTTGATTTCTATTAGAGAGGTTTTACTATAAATGGGGCAGGTGTCGTAAAAACTAAGGGCAGTAATCTAAACTAGCTATCTATACCTAAGTAGGATAACTAGAGAAACTGACTAGTTAATTACTATATTAAAATGCTAATCTGCTTTAAAACTTTCGGACTAGCCGAATGTACTAAATCGTTGTTATTTCAACATGTTGCAGATCCGTTATATCATAATTAATATAGTCCGGTCCTTTGACAATCCTCGGTACAACGATTATCGGGAGAAGGGGAGAGGCCCTTAAGTCTCTCAAAATCCAAGAGCCTAGGAATAACCATTGTTTCTCTCAAGATAAATAATTATGGCTCATTCTAGAGAGAAAAGGGGGTTAATTGCAGATGCCATATCATACTTTATTGATGTGGTTCGGAGAAGATAACATTATATAATTCGTTATAGAGAATAATCCTAATGAAAACAGAGCAGGGGGAACGTATGTTTTTGCATGGTTAACATAATACCTAACGTTTAAAACAGCAACGGGCGAAGCTGAATTGGCCGCCTCATAAGGAATGACTCAAAATGATTTCTGTGTTGTTAACGCAAGACAGGAGTCGGTGTTTTAAATAAACCATTCTTGCTAGCTAATAAGCCATCAAAAACTAGATGGAAACCGTTGATATCACCACTTAGCTTCTTTGGGTTTTGACCCAAGACCTATAGGGATACCTTGATGTACTAAGCCTTAGCCATAAAGCTAGAACTACAAAGAGCAAACCCGTACCTTAATCATACTTGGCCAACAGAGTGTGCAGCTGGCCGCCGTAACGATCTTTACTATATGAGTCTCAAGGCGTATATACAACTAACTGATAAATAACCCATCTGAAAATTAGCTTTAAGGTTCTATTAGCGGTAGAATCAAGACCCATAAGTTAAAGGGCCACCAGTCCAGGCCAAATGCCCGATAGAGAAAAGCCCTGCAGCACCCTCTTTTTTTATTCTAGTTAACATAATATACATTATCGGAACCATTTTGGGATTCAAGTTTAACCAATAGATCTTGAAACTCAACATCATATAAGTAAATCCCTTCCCATTCGACAACTAAATGCGTTCCCGTATGATTACTTTGCTCTTTTTAAGTTGTTTAAACAGTATGAGAACACATTTAGTTGTCGAATGATACACTTGATACATGATAAAGCAATATAGTCCCCTACTGATCGTATTTTCTGCACAATTATTTAACGTCATATACTGAAGGTTCTCTCATGTTTGGGCTGATTTCTATACCTAAAATGATATAGATTAACATGAGGCCACATGTTTGCGTTAACTGATCTTCCGATTTCCACTGCAAGCCCCGCTGGCCCTGCATAGAAAAGATGGATTTCATTGTACCGTTTTTTTTGTATTAACTCCTCAACATTTCTTTTGAAACAACTTTTTACTTTTGCTACTTGCTCACTAAAAATTACTTTATCGACCTTCGGTTCTTCTACCGTAATTTCAAGAAAATCAGATTCCTCTAAATTTACCACATCTATAATATCGTCACTTTCAATCTTACTTGTTATGCCTATTGAAACAATAAGAATCTTGGAACCCTTTATAGTTTTATTGGCTTTTAGCCCTAACTCTTCGAGTAAGATATTTTCAGGTGAGCCGAGTACCCATTCCTGAATGCTTCGATCATATTGGTAAATATTTACTGGGATAGTATCGGTAATTAAACTACCTAAATGAATTAGTAAGGGAATCTGAGATAATGGAAAAACATCAATAACAGTCCCTTCATACTTTTTCATTAAATCTAGAGTTTCTCTATATTTCAAAATGTTTTTATCCTTAATCTGGTCCCAAGGAATATCCGTCGAAGCATCAAGTCTTTCTTGAAGTGAAACCGATCCCAACATTTTATGTTTGCTAGCTAGAGTAATATGATCGACAGGGGGTCCCATTGTCTTATGGATTATAGCTATCGAATTTTGGACTTCCTGAAGTCTGGTTCGTACCCAAGCTTCGTGCTTTCTTTTCATTTCAAAAAGAGTATCTGGAGTATATTTCTCTTCATTAGCATCCACAATTTTATGATGGATTTTACAGAAAAGTATAAGATTTTTGTGACTATCTATATCGTCTTCACTAAGACCATACTTTTCCCGTTCATCGCCCCGAGGTCCATCTGTGCTATGGGCAATGACATGAGCTTTATCAGCTACATTTACTATTGTCCCTATGTCGTCAAACACTAATGGCTGATGGCAGCCATCAAAGGCACAAATTCCTCCCGATGACACCCATAAAAAATTCTCTTCAGCTGCTTTGAGATTTTTTCTCGGTTTGCTCATACAACTCCCCCACTCTTTCTAGTTTCTACAGTGAGCTCTAATATATCTAGATTATCCTTTTTACCTTCCCATACGCCTATAGCCCGTGTTCCAATAATTATAAAGAATAGATACCACTTTCAAACTTAGTTTCCCGAAGAATTCGCTTCCAATTAGATATGTCTTGGTTAGAAGGTCTAGGAATAGCTTCTGGGTGGGTGTGCCATTCCCCCAAATAATTACAAGTGCCGTTACTTTGCAACCATCTTATTTTTAATTTTTCTTGATGTGCTAAACCCTTTCTCAAGAAAAAGAATCTCCCACTCTGGTCTTCTATATTGGGGACAGTTATATCGTCAACAACAACATCGTTACAGTCAATAATGAGCCGACCTAAAAGTAGTCCCCCACCTTCGTGGTTATCATGAATAACCTGAGAATATGTCACCATCTTCCTAAGAGCTCCCCGACAGATCTTGATATAACCTGTATTACTACGATTATAAACTAATGAATTTAAAATCGTTATAGTCTAATCACCTCTGATTCCACAAACCTCACATTGGTCTTTCTTGTAGCTATATCTGAGACTATATAATGTTTCATTATTTAGCTTATATCTATCCGACAATATATATCCATGTTCTAAAAAAACTCGGCTCTCTCCTTTCCAAGATAAAAGGGGGCAATCCACCTCACGCCCTAGTAGAGTGTCCGTCGCTAGCCTAGTTGCGAGGATTGCAGTACTTATCGCATCCATTGAGCCATAGGGAGTAAAAACGCTTCCACATCCGGCAATTATTTTCCCGAAAAACTGTCTTGCTGCAGCAAACGATGCCCTATTGAATAGGTCTGTCTTCAAACCACTTGTGTCAAGATATAGGCAATTCAAACAACCAGCCTTGTTATTGTTTTTCGTTAAAATAGCATGTCCTCCAATTCCTAATGCCTCAAGCCATGTAAAAATCACCGGAGGACAGTTTGACAAATTATGAAAGTAATCATTAAGATATAATTCAATGGTTGGATTACCTAAGGCAATCACAATCAGATCGTATTCGGTAGGTTCAATCATTTTTCCCACTATTAATTCCTCAATGCTATCTTGGTGGCACTTCACTATTACATAGGGGAATTTAGACTCAATTTCTCGCTTCAGCCCTATAACTTTTGGTAAACTATAATATTCTTCATTCTCCTTGTTCTTGACTGCTTCATAAAGGGAAGAAACCCCCAGTGCATGCCTATAAACATTTTCAATATGAAAAAGGTCTTTATCTACAAGGGTTAGATTCATTACCCCCGCTCTTACTAGCTCTAACGCTATGTGGCTACCTACTGAACCACACCCAATTAGCAATACTTTCTTATCAGATAGAGTACTGTTCGAACCAGCCCTAGGAAGGATGTACCCTTTGTCAAACCTCTGTATACTAATAGGCGTCATATCAAATAATGAGTTATTTTTATTTAGTGGATGGGGATAAATGTTAGATTTTCTTTTATCATTCGGAAGGTTATGAAAATGGGATAGCTCAATGCCGAATGTTGTAGTAAATCTCTTGGTATTTGTTGCCGCTCGATCCTTGTAAATCCCCATCTTGCCATAAACTTTTCGGCGGTGTTGGTTAATAGATAAGCCTCCTGCCCACCCCTGCTACGGGCACGGTTTAGTGTTTCATTTACCAGGGCCATCGCAATGCCCCCCTTACGCTGTGCCGAGTCCACCGCTTAAGACGTAGCAATACAGCCGTGCCAAATTGTTCTAGGCCAATCATACCGATAAGCACGCTGGGAGATTCCGCCACCAAGAGATTAGTCAAATTCCCCTTAACGCCTTCGGTGGGTAAGTGACACAATTGCAAAAGGTGGCAAATCGCTGGGTAATCTCGGTCAGTGGCCATTCTAATATGATAATCTACGCCCGGCAGTCACTTCATCGGCGGCTTCTTAGCCCGGATGAAGGCACTGACCACTGCCCCCTGGATCTCCTGTCGCTCTTCCTCCGAAGAATTGGGCAAAATCTGTTGGCCCTGGGCACCGGTGAAATCGTAGACTCGGGTCACCTGTACTTCGCTATCCGCAAAGCCAGCGGCAGCTAGCTTCTCTCGGTATTCCTGTTCCTGCAGGGCACCGGCTATACAACCGGCCCAGGCCAGTAAATCCTGCTGCAGTCTTTCTGGTAAGGGCCTGGTTAAAACAATATCAGACACCGCCAAGCGTCCACCTGGCTTTAATACCCGATAGGCCTCCCGCAGGGCCTGATCTTTATCTGCCGAAAGATTGATTACACAGTTAGAAATAATCACATCGATGCAATGATCTGGCAGAGGGATTGCCTCCAGGTGACCTTTTAAAAACTCCACATTGGTGATACCAGCCTTCGCTTGGTTCGCCCTGGCTTCGGCCAGCATTTCATCGGTCATATCTAAGCCATAGGCCTTACCCGTAGGACCCACCCGGCGGGCCGATAGCAATACATCAAGCCCCGCCCCGCTGCCTAAATCCAGTACCACTTCGCCGGGATGGAGTTCTGCCAGGGCCGTGGGGTTGCCACAGCCAAAGGTATTGGCCACCAAATCCTCTGGCAAGCCTGCCACCTGCTCCGAGCCGTAAAGCCCGCCGGTAATGGGGTTGGACTGGTCTGTGGACCCACAGCAGCAACTGCTACCCCCACAACAACCGCCACCCTTTTGGCTGATGGCTCTGGCATAACTTTGCCGCACCATTTCCCGGATACTTTCATTCATTCAAAACCCTCCTTCATATCAAGTTTTTTTGATTGATCCACCCAAAAAAATTTACCTCAGGGCAAAATCCTGGTTTAGCTGCTCCATGAATTGTCGCAAGCTCTTGGTATTGATAAAATACATCTTCCACTTCCCCCTGGGTTCCTCGGTCACTAACCCTGCCTCCACCAGTTCTTTCATGTGATAGGACACCCTGGATTGGATAAGACCCAGCTCTGTCATGAGCTCACAATTACATAAACCTGGCCGCTGATCTTCCACACCGGGTATGGGACAACAACCAGCCTCACTCTGGGCCAACATCAGCATAATTTTGTAGCGAATGGGGTCACTCAGTGCTTTGGCAATTTTCACATTGTTGTTCATAACCCCATCATATCAATTTTTTTTGATGGAAAGCAAGGGTAGAAACAAAAAACACCCCACAAATCTGTGGAGTGCTGTGACACTATTTTTCCGCTACGCCTGCAAAGGTGCTCATGGCTTCGTCCGCTTCTTTTTTCAGGATTTGATTGGCCAATTCCAGCATCTCAATGACTTCCGGGTTTTTGATGCTGTAGATCACCCGCAGTCCCTCTTTTCTGCTCTGCAAGATGCCTTGCTTTTTCATCACCGACAGGTGCTGGGAAGTATTGGCCTGTTCCACATTGAGACCTTCAAAGATATCGCACACACAATGCTCACCATCACTGAGCAAATCCAAAATGCGGATACGGGTGGGATGAGAAATGGCTTTAAATAAATCTGCTTTTCGTTGGGCTATTTTTTCTTGCATCACGTCACCGCCTAGTTCATTCTAATATTATTATATAACACTTTCTATGATAAAACCAGTTGATGGCGGTTAGCGTGAAAATAAAAAGCCCATTACGTGAATCTTTAGGCCTTCCCGGTGCGAATAATCTCAGCAAATTCCTTCGGCAGGCCCACGGCCTCGATTTCCCTGGCTGTTTGTTCAAAATCATAGGATACCTGAATAAACTCCACGGTCAAATTCCCTTCCGTCACATTTACCAGAGCATAGCCCACATTGGCATTGCCGTGTTTGGGTTTCCCGGCACTGCCGACATTGATGACATGCCCACCGTTCACCTGCTTGTGATAGGGCAAGTGGGTGTGGCCGCAAACCAGCACATCACAATGATTTTCCGTTAAGAACTGCTTGAGGGTTTCTTCGGGTGTGTTTTCAAAAAGGTATTCATTCAGCTGACGGGGGCTGCCGTGTACCAACAGGAATTTCAATCCACCGGCAGTAAACGCCAAACGCTCGGGCAACTTCTGGAGCCATCCTTTATTTGCTTCGGAGGTATGCTCTTTGGTCCAGAGGATGGAGCTTTCCCCCAGTTGCCTGGCCTGTTCATTCTTATAGTCACACCCGCAGATAAACCGCATATTGCCGATGGCATCATCGTAGTTCCCCATGATGGTGGGAATGTTCTCCTGCCTCTGCAGGTCGATTACTTCATTGGGCCGAGGGCCATAGCCCACCAAATCCCCCACACAGTAGGTGGCGTCTACATCCCTTTGCCGAATATCCGCCAGCACTGCTTGCAAGCCTAATAGGTTACTGTGTACATCTGCAAAAATGGCAATCTTCATGTCTGATGTCTTCTCTCCTCTGTTCGTTTTTATGAAACCTGGTGATCTTTTGCTATGCAATATTTTTAGTCTAACCCGCTTCAAAAAGCAATTAAGGTTCCGTGAAGTTACCATTAAAAATTTTTAACGGAGTACAAGTTGATTATATCATTAAATAGTAATATAATAAATAATCATATTTAAACATTTAAATATATGAGGTGGTGAGATATGGAACGGTTAGTGAATCTTTATAAGGCCCTGGGGGATGCCCATCGGCTGAACATCCTGCAAATGCTCTCGGGGCAGGAGCTAAGCGTCTGTGAAATCATGCAGGGTCTTAGCCTCTCCCAACCAGCGGTGTCGCACCATTTAAAAATTTTGCGCCAGGCGGACTTAATAGAAAGCGTCAAACATGGCAAACTGGTGCTGTACACCCTAAAGGCCTGTGGCTTGCAACAGATTTACCCATTGGTGGAGCAGCATTTAGGGGAGTTACTGCAGGCCACCACCGCTAATATCAAACCTTCGGCCCTGCGAGAGACCCCCAATTATTGTGAATTGATGGGCCTGAAAAGATCCGTCTGCGAAAAAGATGAATAAGGAGGAATTAAGAACATGGCAGAAAAAAGACTGTCTACCCTAGACCGTTTTCTAACCCTGTGGATTTTCCTGGCAATGGCCATTGGGGTAGGTCTGGGTTATGTATTTCCCGGCATTGCCGATTGGTTAAACAGTATGTCCATCGGTACCACTTCCATTCCCATTGCCGTGGGCCTCATCGTCATGATGTACCCACCCCTGGCAAAGGTGAAATATGAAGAAATGGGCAAAGCCTTTAAGAATGGTAAAGTCATGGGGCTTTCTCTGGTACAAAACTGGATTATCGGCCCCACCCTGATGTTTGTGCTAGCCATTGCCTTCCTGCGGGATTATCCTGATTATATGATTGGACTTATTCTAATTGGTCTGGCCCGCTGCATCGCAATGGTAATAGTCTGGAACGATCTAGCCAAAGGGGACAATGAATACGCCGCCGCTTTGGTGGCTGTGAATTCCATTTTCCAAATGGTCTTTTACTCTATTTATGCTTACTTCTTTATTACCCTGGTACCAGGCTGGCTGGGTATGGAAGCCATTGAAGTGCACGTCTCGATGGCGGAAGTAGCTAAGAGTGTCCTCATTTACCTGGGCATTCCCTTTGCCGGTGGTATGCTAACCAGGGCTTTACTGGTACCCCGCAAGGGTAAGGAGTGGTATGAGAAAGAGTTTATTCCCCGTATCAGCCCACTGGCTCTGATTGCCCTGCTATTCACCATCGTGATTATGTTCTCCCTGAAGGGCAAGTATATTGTGGAACTGCCGATGGATGTGGTACGGATTTCCATCCCGCTCTTAATTTACTTTACCATCATGTTCTTCCTGTCTTTCTTTATGAGCAAACGCAGCGGCGTCAACTACGGCCAAAGCACCACCCTGGCCTTTACCGCTGCCAGCAATAACTTTGAGCTAGCCATTGCGGTGGCCGTGGCCATCTTCGGCATCGAATCCGGTGCTGCCTTTGCGGCGGTTATTGGCCCCCTGATCGAAGTGCCCGTGATGATTGCCCTGGTCAGTGTAGCTCTGGGCTTCAAAAAGAAATACTTTACCAGCAGTGGTGCAGTAAAATAATTTTCACTAAATTTAGTAACCCCAGCAAGGAGCAGCACCCTGCCCCTTGCTGGGGTTGCCTTGCATTCCCCTCCCCACTAACTGATCAACCAACTGAGGAGGCCCGTCATGAATAAAATCAATGTCCATTCTAAAGATAACCTGGCCGGAGGCAAAAAAATCAAACTCAGTGATCTCGGCCTATGCCTAGCAGACCCCAGTGCTTCCGAGGCCCTACTGCTCACCACCGAGGAAGGCTACAAAATCCTTCCCCTGCGTCAAGACATTAAAAAACTCTATATTGAAGTAACGACCCTCTGTAACTTTTCCTGCACCACCTGCATTCGCAACTCCTGGTTAGATGATATGGGCCAGATGGAATGGACCACCTTTGAGCGGTTACTGGACCAGATGCGGCAATTGCCAGAGCTGGAAGTGGTACATTTCGGCGGCTTTGGGGAACCCATGAGCCACCCCCGTTTTTTTGATATGCTGCGGGACGTGAAAGCCCTGGGGCTGCGGGTGGAGATGATTACGAACGGTTCCTTTTTAACCCCAGAAAATATTGCCAGGCTAGTAAACCTCCCACTAGATGCCATCTTTATCTCCCTGGACGGCCCCGATGAGGAGGAATACAACCAAATCCGCCAGACAGACTTTGCCCCGGTGGTGGATAATATCAAAGCCCTAAATGCTGCCAAAGCAGCGGCCCAAAGCAAGCTGCCAGAGCTGGGCATCGAGTTTGTGGCCATGAAGAAAAACTTCCATAAACTGGCCAAGCTCATTCGCCTATCCATAGAATTAAAAGCCCATCAGGTGATCGTCACCAACGTGCTGCCCTATAATGAGGAAATGAAGGATGAAATCCTCTACGACCTGGACGATACACAGCTTAACCACGGCAAAGACGACATATTGGTTAAGATCCACGCCAAGATGCCCTATATGAAAATCCGCACCGACCGGCAGTGCAAGTTTGTGGAAGACAAAGCCGCCACCATCACCTACCGAGGCGAAGTGGCCCCCTGTTACGCCCTGATGCACGCCTACCATTGCTACATCTACGGGCGCAAAAAGGAGATGTACCCCTTCTACTTGGGTAATGTCAACCAAAGCACCCTGGGTGATATCTGGACCGACCCAGCCTATGTCAACTTTCGTAGTAAGCTCAAGGATTTTAAAATCCCCTCCTGCACCGACTGCAAATCTGTGGACGGCTGCTCCTACACCGACACCAATGAAGCAGACTGCTGGGGTAACAACCCCTCCTGTGCCGATTGCCTGTGGTCCCGGCGGCTCATTGCCTGCCCCTAGAGAGCTAGCAATACAAAAGAGGAACACACTTGATCTAAAGAGTGTTCCTCTTTGCGTTACGCTATAGTAATATCTCACATAAATAACCAGCCACAATGGCCACCAAAATAATGGTGAACACAAAGGCTGCTACCAGCTTACGGCGGAAAATGGAAGATAGGATAATCACTTCCGGGATGCTGGCCCCGGCCCCTCCAATAATCAAGGCCAATATTGCCCCCATACTCATTCCTTTATCTAACAACACCGTACTGATGGGCAGCATGGTTTCTACCCGAATATACATGGGTACACCTACAATGGCCGCCGCCGGAATAGCCAGGGGATTATCTGGGCCAGCCACCTTTGCCACCCAATCCTCTGGTATAAAGCCATAGATAAAGGCACCAATGGCTGCGCCAAGAATAAGGTAGGGAAAGGTCTGCCGGAACAAAGACCAGGCCATTTCCCCCGCTCGCTTAAGCTTTGCTTCAAAGGTTTGGCTTACTTCGGTGGCAGCCGCCGTTTCTTCCGCACCCTCCCCACAGCAGCAACAACTGCTCCGGGTGACTACCTGCTTATACTGGTCCGCTAAGCCCATTCTCTCCCAGATAGCCCCCGTGAGTACCGCTGCCACGAAGGTAATGGCTCCATAAATCACCGTCACCTTTAGACCCAATAGACCTAAGAACATGACCAGAATCACAGGATTTAGCAGTGGTGAAGCAATTAAAAAGGACATGGCCGCCCCAAAGGGTGCCCCACCGTTTAGTAATCCCACCAACATAGGAATGGTGGAGCAGGAGCAGAAGGGGGTTAAGGCCCCAAAGGCTGCCCCGATTATATTCCCCACAAATTTTTTCTGTCTGGTCAACACCGCCCTAATTTTCTCCGGGGGGATATACTCTTGTAACAGGCCAATTAGAAAGGATATCCCGATAAAGAGAGCGATTAACTCCCCAGAGATAATGAGAAAGAATTTGCCCGCTTGGGTAAGGTTATTCAATTCCAACATTGTTCCCTCCTCTAGCCGGTTACAGCCCCGGCCTACTCACTTCTGCCAGTATATACTCTGCGGCCTTCATCCAGGCTTTGCTGGCTGTTTCATAGGCTCTAGTCCCTTTTTCTGTCAGGCTATAGACCTTGCGTTCCCTTTTGCCATTAAGCTCCGTAACACAGGTCACCAACCCATTTTCTTCAAACTCTCGCAACACCGGATAGAGTCCCCCTTCGGTAGGAGCGCAGCAACCCTCCGTCAGTGCGGCCACCTCTTTGGTAATCTCATAGCCATGCAGGGACCGACAGCAAAGTACCCGCAAAATAAAAAAGCGAGATAAACTCATGCGCACCAACCCATTCCAATACTCCTCTGTCTCGTACTTCATAATACATTACCCCTCTATGTATATTGGTTAAACACATTATATTCCTAAGCAACCTTGTCTGGCAAGGGGGAAAATGAAAAAGGACAGGTTTGATCCTGTCCATGTTATTCAACTAGCCAACGATGCCATACAGCAGATAAAAGCCCAGCCCAATCAAAGCCACACCACTAATCCTTTGCACCACCAAGCTAAAATTCTCAAATTTCGAGGCGTTTTTCAAAACCGAGGTAAAGGTTCCCGCTGCCAAGAGCGGGATGCTGCGGCCCATTGCGTAGGCAAAGAGGAGGGTAAAGCCGTACCAGACACTGCCTTTGGTGGCGGCGTAGGCCAGCACCGTGGCGGTGATGGGAGCGGTGCAGGGAGAGGCAATGATGGCAAAGGGGATGCCCAACAAAAAGGCCCCCAGCACGCCACTGCCCTGCTTGACCCCGGTGGGGTTGATGCCAAAACCGGGCAGTTTAAAGAGCCCCAGCAGATTGGCACCCATCAGCACTGCCACCAGGGCAGCCACATACCAGACCACCTTGCTCCCCATAAACAGCCCGCCCACGGCGGACACCACCGCTCCGGCCACGGCCAGGGTGAGGGATAAGCCCAGCACAAAGGATAAAGACAGGATAAAGCCCTTTAGCCTTGAGCGATTGTCATAGCCGCCCACATAGGCCACCACCATCACGGCGGTGGGTAAAGTGCAGGGGCTAATGCCACTGAACAGTCCTGCTGTTAGGGCTGCCAGCAGGGAAAATAGTAAAGAGCCAGCTAAAAGGGATTCCAGCGAGGGCATCTACTTCACCACCTGTTCGATGGCTTTGCTGACCTCAGCCTGATTTAGTTCTCCCATCCAGGTCTGCACCAACTTCTGCTTACGATCAAAAAGCACCAGGGCTGGGGCGGTTTGCACCTTCATGTCTGCAGCGGTTTTGTTTAATTGTTCCCCTTCGGACTCCTGGTAAACTGCGATATCAATCCAAGTAAAGGTTAGCTGAGCGCCGTATTTCTTTTCTATTTGCTGTACCACCGACCGGTGGTTGGAAAAGAATTCCTGGGTGGTGGGTCAGCAATCGGCGTTGTAGGTATAAACCACCGCCACGGGCTTGCCTTTGGCAAAGCTATCTTCTAAAAGTTTAGTCAGCTTGGGGGCCTTTGTGTTAACAGCACTTGTTTGTTGCTGAACTGCCGAGTTCTGGCTAGCATCCGTTGAACTGGCCTTTGCTTGACCTGGCTCACTTTTATTGGTGTCTGTTTGACCGGCTTTGGTCTGAGTGGTAACCACCTGGGGTGTTTCTACTTTCTCTCCGCCCCCGGACCAAAGGGGTTTGCTAGCCACCGCCACAAAGGCTAGCAAAATCATACCCAGCAGCACCAGTTTGCCACGCTTCTTCATGAACCCGCCTCCTTCATCTACCCTACTTTTTGCTTATATTATAAATTTATTATATATTAGCACCAATATTCCCAGTAAACAAGCAAATTGTAAAAGTTTTACAAATAAAAAAGACCGCCGAACAAGCCTGCGACCTTGTGATCATAGCTTTAACCCTTTCGCAAATGATATTGACAATTCATCATTTAAGACTTAATATGCATATATAATTATATTTTAATATATAAATTGGGGTCAGAAAGGAGACGGTTATCAACTGGTTAACCCAAGTCTACAGAACTTGCTGATCAAACAAGGCTTAGGAGTTGTTTTAGTCCAGCAAGAGTTTTGTTTTGTCAGCTCAGAGAAAAGGTAAGGGGATGAGTGTATGTTTATATTTGACTGGTTAAATAGTCAACTGCTCAAGATGGAGTGGCTCTCCAACCTGGTTAAAACCTTAGTGGAACAGGGCTTTGGCTTAAGCATTCAAGAACGTTTGGGCGGCAGTATTCATTTTTTCATCTACGATGTAATTAAAATATTTATCCTGCTATCCGTACTTATTTTTGCAATTTCCTATATCCAGAGTTTCTTTCCTCCGGAGCGGACCCGTAAAATATTAGGCAGATTCAACGGCATCACAGCCAATACACTGGCCGCCTTATTGGGCACGGTAACTCCCTTTTGTTCCTGCTCTTCCATTCCGCTTTTTATCGGCTTTACCAGCGCCGGCCTGCCCATAGGCGTGACTTTCTCCTTTTTAATTTCTTCCCCGCTGGTAGACTTAGCCTCTGTTCTGTTACTGGCCAGCATCTTCAACTGGAAGATTGCCATTGCCTATGTAGTCGTTGGACTGATACTGGCTGTGATCGGGGGCACTGTTATCAGCAAAGCCAAGATGGAGGAATATGTAGAGCCCTTTGTTTTCGGCAATCAAATGGCTGATGTTGAAGTAGAGGAGTTAACAACTCGTGCCAGAGTGGAATTTGCCAAAAGCCAGGTGAAGGACATCGTTAAAAGAGTATGGCTCTATATCCTCATTGGCGTAGGAATTGGGGCTGCCATTCATAACTGGATACCGGATCATATCATCAGTGCGGTACTGGGCCAGGATAAGTGGTATTCTGTACTCTTAGCCACAGTGGTAGGGGTGCCCATGTACGCCGATATCTTTGGTACCCTGCCCATTGCCGAAGCTTTAGTTTTGAAAGGAGTGGGAATCGGAACCGCTTTAGCTTTCATGATGGCGGTAACTGCATTGTCCCTTCCTTCGATGATTCTCCTGAAAAAGGTAGTTAAGACAAAGCTTCTCGCCGTGTTTGTTGGGGTTGTAACCGTTGGTATCCTCATCATCGGCTATACCTTTAACGCCTTTGGCTATCTGCTAGTGTAATACCACTCAAAAATCGGAATAACCACGACTGAGAAGTCGTGGTTATTTTTGACTAACTAATTTTCTTCCTCAATCAGCTTTTTGATATCGGCCTTGTTGGGCACCCGACCAGATACCTTGACTTTCCCGTTAATCACCAGCCCTGGTGTAAGCATGACACCATACTGCACGATCTGGGCAATGTCCTCCACCTTTTCCACATTGGCGGGTACGTTTATTTCTGCTAAAACCTCCCGCACCAATTTCTCCACTTCTTTGCACTTCTGGCAGCCAGTTCCTAATACTTTAATTTCCATGATCTAAAACCCCTCCTTCAGTTAAGTTATCTTAACATCAATTGATTATATAATCACTTGCTAATATAATAACATTGTATTATTTAAATTAGCAACGATTATTCTTTCCTTTCCCAAATTTAAATAACCGAGCGGAGGTAATAACCACTCTCCATGCCCAACAACCCTGGAATATCACAAAAATGTTACATTGCTGTGACATGGCTGTGAAATTAGGGTGCTAGTATAGAAAATATTGGTATTGATTAAGAGTGGAGGGGTTCTATGGGGATTCGATTCAAGCTATTATCAGGCTTTGGTGTGGTGTTGTTACTACTACTACTTTTGAGTGGCACTTCTTACACACAACTGGAAAATGTGGAGCAAACCTTTACCAACTTTATTGACAAAGAATTACAGCTAACGGAAGAAGCAAAAAATGTCCAAGTTTCCTTTGCGGTTACCGAAGCAGCTCTCAATAACTATGTACTTTTCGGCGACCAACAACACCTAGATAAGCTAATGGCCTTAGACGGTCAGACTGACGATTCTATTAAAAAAGTAAAAAAATTAGCCCAGCATGACCAAACCCGGCAACTGGCGACGCAAATTGAGCAATCGATGGACGCATATGACCAATACACGGAGGAGATCGTTTCCCTGGTCCAATCCGGTAAGTTAGAAGAAGCTCGAATGTATATCCACAGCAACCAGCAAGTGTTAGAAAAATTTCACCAAGCAGTAGAGCAATTGGCCCAATACCAAGCTAAAGAAGAACAGGAGGCCAAATCTAGTGTGGAGAAAAAGGTGGATAGCGTAAATTGCTTTGTAATTTTGCTAACCCTCGTCACCCTGCTGGCCGGTGTTCTGTTGGCCTTGTTCATGGGGAGGCTGATTGCCCATCCTTTGCAACAAATGGCCCAGGAAGCGGCCAAGATCGCCTCTGGTGATTTAAGCGGCAGAGACTTACCGGTGAAAAACCGGGATGAACTAAGCACACTGGCCCGTTCCTTCAACCAAATGCGAGCAAATCTCCGGGCCTTAGCGGGGCACCTGATCCATACGGCGGACAGCCTAACCACCGCTGCGGCTGGTTTATCCCAGCAAACCCAGCACACGACTACCGCCGCCAGCCGCAATGCTGCCACCATTTCCGAAATTTCTGCTTCCGCAGATCAGATTGCCCACAACACCCACCAGGTGGCGACAGTGGCCCAGGAGACAGCCAGCACCGCCGAGGCAGGCCAGCAAGGTATGGCGGGGATCACCCAACAAATTGAGGTCATTGCTACTTCTGGCCAACACGCCTCCCAAATGTTACAAAAGCTAGTACAAGAACTAAGTCAAGTCAATCAGATTGTAGAGTTAATTACCCACATCGCCGACCAGACCAATATGCTGGCTTTAAACGCCGCCATCGAATCGGCCCGAGCCGGAGAACAGGGCAGAGGCTTTGCCGTGGTGGCGGAGGAAGTACGCAAACTGGCAGAGCAATCGGCAGCTGCCGCCGGAAAAATTCGTACACACATTGAGCAAATCCATACCGACTCCGGAACGGCTGTGGCTTCAATGGACACAGGTACTGCCAATATCAAAAACGGTGCCGAAGTCATTCATGAAGTGAGCGGTCGCTTTAGCTCCCTACTGCAAACCATCGGAGGCTTGTCGGGCCAGGTGCAGCAACTATCCGCCGCCGTGCAGCAGATTTCCGCTGGCGTACAAAATGTGGCTGCCACCACCGAAGACCAAACAGCGGCCCTGCAGGATGTTTCCTCCGCCACCGAAGAATTAACCAGACTGGCCGATGCCTTAAAGGCCGCTGCCAATGGTTTTAAAATATAAAGGACTCGGCCAAACTCATTTCCCAAAATAAGCCTCATTTATCTTTTCAAAAAGCATTAAAAGTAGCAAACCCGTACCACTTGGATTTGATACGGGTTATTTTTTAGGATTTAGTTCATTTACGCCACTCTAATCGACCCCTTTGGCTTGTGCCAAAGCCCTTAGGCAGTTGGATTTTTAGGCACACCGTTGACCAATTTTTCAAAGTGTAGATGAGGTCCGGTGGATCTGCCGGTGGAGCCAACCTTTCCGATAAACTGTCCCCTTTGCACCGTCTGGCCTACCTTTACCCCAACACTTGACATATGGGCATAACGGGTTACCACCCCATTGCCGTGGTTAATTTCCACACATAAACCATAGCCTCCAAACCATCCAGCCCGAATCACCTTTCCTGCACCGGCTGCTTCTATGGCTGTACCGTAGGAGCGAGCAATGTCAATCCCCTGGTGTTGGCGTCCCCAGCGGGAGCCATAGGCGGAAGAAATGGCACCGGCGGGCCGGGAAATGCCCCGGGAAGCCACCATTACCTGGGAGCTTCTTTCAATGATTTGGGGTTTGGCTTCTTTCAGAATCTTTTTTTGTAACACTTTACGCTCATTTTCCAAGCCATTAACTGCGACAATCTGATAGGTAACTTCCTTGCGTCCCTGCTCACCCGCTTGGATAACCCGACTGGTCCCGTAGGGTAGGTTGGGATTTTTCTTGACCTGTTGAGGTGCCTCATAATCCTCTGTTACGGTTTTCTCAGTGGTGGCAACCACACTGATCATGGGCTCCAGTGCCCCTAGCACCTTGATTTTTTGTCCAATTTGCATGGTCTCCGGGGTGAAGCCTGGGTTGGCCTTTTCCACCTCTTCTGGGCTTACATCAAAGGCAATGGCAATGTCCCAAAGGGTATCCCCTTCTTTGACGGTATAAAGCCGGGGGCCTTCACCCTGACCTAGCAGCTTTTTCAATGCTGCATCGCCTGTCAGTACCTTATCTGACAGCACAGGCAAATCTACCAGAGCGACGTTCTCTTGGAAGGACACCCGATAATCCGGGTCGACCTGGTAGGTCTGCTTGAGTTTATCCAATACTTGTGTGGCGGTCTGCTTATCAGCCACCACGACCTTCACCTCTCCAGCCACCTGGATACCTACCGCTGTGGTTTCAAAGGTAAGTTTTTCAGCCAAGATCTGGCGCAGTTTGGCCTCCGGCAATACTTGGACTGGTCTATCGGTGGTTCTCTCAAAGCTGACCTTTTGTACTAGCGTTACCTGATTTAGCTGCTGACGTTGCTGCTCTGTTAACTGGTTAACGACTACTTCTGCCATTCGCTTGTTGGCAGCCACCGCCACCACCTGTCCATCTACCTTAATCTCACAGGGGGTATTGGCCAGCACACCTGAAACCACTCCTAATAGAAGCGTCATACTCAAAAGGCCCGCCAACCCCCACTTTACAGGCTTTGTCTGTTGACTAAGCCAGGTGGATATTTTCATTGTCCACTTTGTTTGCCCCATTGTTCAGCTCCTTTCAATTAACTGGTAAAAAACACAGGTATCATTATAGCTGGAAATAGGTTGTTATGTAAAGTTTACAACCCCTTACTCCTCCCCAGGCCAAGCACAGACGGCATTGGACAACTCCAGGGAACGAAAAATCCACCAACCGGCATAATGAAGCCCCAGCGGTTGGTCTGGTTCCGCCAGGCGTATTTGTGGATCGATATAAACGGTGATACCCTGGACTTCCTGGGACTGAAAGTGGGTTTTCTGCTGAGCAGAAGGTGCTCCCCCACGCACGGTGGGAGTGTGGCTATTGATAGCCCCTCCGTGGGTACTGCAGCGTCAGCCCCCCTCCACCATACATTGAAGGGTAACCTTACCGCCAGCTTTTTCCAAAATATACTGACGAGCCTCCGGTGTGATCTTTATATTCAAGGGCAATACCTCCTAGTTTCGTGAATAGAAAATACAGTATGACCAACAGCTGAAGGCCAATGGACTACAGATACCCCGCCGGGTTCTGGGGGACACCATTCTTTAATACCTCAAAGTGCAAGTGTGGGCCGGTGGATAAACCGGTAGTGCCAATCTTAGCGATTACTTGACCCCGTTTCACCACTTGTCCCTCACTAACTAACTGTGCAGATAAATGGGGGTACATGGTGCTTAAGCCACCACCGTGATCCACCATCACCACCTTGCCATAACCGGACATGGTGGTTACGGATATAACCCTTCCATCCTCGGCAGCCACCACGTTGACCCCAGTTGGAGCGGGAATGTCCAGCCCGTTATGCAGACGATTCTTCTTTAAAATGGGGTGAAAGCGCATGCCATAGGGCGAGGATGTCTGGTTATAGCCAGGTACCGGCCAGAGCAGTCTGCCCCCTTTATATTGAGTGGTGGTACCGCTGCTCTTTTGCAAGGCGATTTGTCGTAAAATTTCTTGTTCCTGGCTTTCCCAGCGATCCAAGTCACGCTCATACTGGTCTAAGTCCTGCCGAGCTTCCTTTAATAAGCCCGCTTGCTCACTCTGACGGGCAGCCAACTCCTGGCGGCTCCTCTCCTGCTCTTGCCGCAGTGCCACTAAATTTTGCTGTCGCTTGTTAAGCTGGTCTTTGGCCACTTCAATATCCTTCTTTTCCTTCGCTACCCGATCGATAATCTCCTTATCTTGCTCCATAATCATTTTCATCAATTCCACTCGATTGATGAAATCTGAAAAATTACGGGCCTCCAGCAACACCTCCAGATAAGCCACCTGACCGTTTTCGTAATAGAACCTTACCCGCTGGTTTAAGGTTTCATTACTCTTTTCCAGTTTCTCTGCGGCCTGCTCCAGTAATGCTTCGGTTTCTGCTAACTGCTTTTTGTTGGCGGCGATACGTCCATTCAAATCGGCAATTTCATTGCGTTTGTCATTGATGGTGGCATTTAATGCGGATATCTTTTGGGTAATATCCCTTACTTCACCCTTTTGTTCGGTAATTCTTTGCTGGGTTTGGCTTTGCTTTTGCCTTACCTGTTTGAGCTTATCATCAAGCCCTGTGGACTCCGCCACCGAGGATAAAGTAAAAACCGAAAGGCTGATGAGTAGTCCATAGGTGATCCATCTTTTAGTCGGTCGGAAGGTCAATTTAATCCCCCTAATAGTTGTCTATATTGCAAATTTCTACAATAAATATTTAATTTCCTGCGAAACCATAGCCATTTTGGAAGGTGGTCCTAAGAACTAGATTGGAACGAAATAAGACATACTTCTCCATTTTTAGTATTTATAATGATAATAAACTTCGAATATCACAGGAATGTTACAACTTTTTAACATTTTTGTAACAATCCAAATGGCACAGAGGAAGAATCCGGTTTACACGACATACAGCGCCGATGAAAAAAAGGATGACAACTAAAATAAGCTCCCGCTGGGGAGCTTATGCTATAGTCTATTTATCTAGCAACCAAAGGTTCTGCGGGGTTAAACCGCATCACCCGCATAGCATTGAGAATGGCAATTAAGGCTACACCCACATCTGCAAAGACCGCCTCCCACATGGTGGCCACACCAAAGGCACCCAGCACTAAGAAGATGCCCTTCACCAGCATGGCCATGATGATGTTCTGCCAGACAATACCCCGGGTGCGACGTGCGATTTTGATGGCCGTAGCCAACTTGGAGGGTTCGTCTGTCATCAGCACCACATCCGCCGCCTCGATGGCGGCGTCTGAACCCAGGCCCCCCATCGCCACACCGATGTCCGCCCGGGCTAAAACCGGTGCATCGTTAATACCATCCCCCACAAACATTAGTCTTTCTTTTGGTCCCTTTTCCCGGTTGAGCTTTTCAACCTGCTCTACCTTATGATCTGGCAAGAGTTCCGCCCGCACTTCATCCAAGCCGAGGGATTTACCAACGGCTTGGCCCACGGCCTGGTTATCGCCGGTGAGCATCACCAGTTTTCTTACACCCAGTTCTTTTAGCTGCTGCATAGCCCTGGGGGAATCCTCTTTGATTTCATCGGAAATGACGATGTAGCCGGCATATTTCTTATTCACAGCCAGATGCACAACGGTTCCCACAATTTGCTCCTGGGAATATTCAACGCCTTCCTTTTTCATCAATTTGATATTGCCCGCCAGGATTTCCTCCCCGCCCACTTTTACCTTAATGCCGTGGCCGCTGATTTCTTCATAGGTCTCTATTTTTTCCGTGGCTACCTTTTGCCCATAGGCCTCTATGATCGATTTAGCAATGGGGTGGTTGGAATGAACTTCTGCAAAGGAGGCGTATTCCAATAACTTGTCTTTACTAAAATCTCCAGCCGGGACAAGGGAGGTAACTTTAAACACGCCTTTGGTCAGAGTGCCAGTCTTGTCGAACACGGCAATCTTAACATTGTTCAAGGCCTCCAGGTAATTGCCACCCTTTACCAGCACCCCGTTGCGGGAGGCTCCGCCGATGCCACCGAAAAAGCCCAGAGGAATGGAGATCACCAGTGCACAGGGGCAAGATATTACCAGCACCACTAAAGCACGGTATATCCACTGGCTAAAGGTGGCCCCGGGAATAAAAAGCGGCGGTAAAAGGGCAATCCCCAGGGCTCCAAAGACCACCACCGGCGTGTAATAGCGGGCAAACTTGGTGATAAAATTCTCTGTGGGTGCCTTTTTGCCCGCTGCATTTTCCACCAGATCCAGTATTTTAGAAACGGTGGATTCTGCAAATTTCTTAGTCACTTCAATGGATAACACACCGCTCTTATTGATGAAACCAGCCAATACATCTCCCCCTGGCACGGCCTCCCTGGGCACTGATTCCCCTGTCATGGCGGAGGTATCCACCATCGAAGTGCCCTCCACCACTTTACCGTCTAAGGGTACCTTTTCTCCCGGCTTCACCACAATGATATCTCCGATATTGACACTTTCCGGGCTGACCTGCTTGGTCTCGTTACCCACTTTCAGGTTAGCAAAGTCAGGCCGGATATCCATCAGAGATGCAATGGATTTACGGGAGCGATTCACCGCATAGTCCTGAAACAATTCCCCCACCTGGTAAAAAAGCATCACCGCCACCGCCTCGGGGAACTGCCGAATGGCGAAGGCCCCCAGGGTGGCGATACTCATTAAAAAATTCTCGTCAAAGACTTGCCCCCGGGAAATATTTCGCACACTTTTGAGCAGTACCTCGCCACCCACCAATAGATAGCTGATCCCATAGAGTACAGCCTCTGTGGTAAATGAGAATGTAAAGACAATGGCTACGGCAAAAAGGAGCGCTCCCACAGCCAGACGGATGGTTTCCATTTTTTCTCCGTGTTTTTCTTCTTCCCTGGCTAGAACCTTCTTCTCTTCGCCCGCTGGCCGAACCTCAACATCAGGCTCAATTCGCTTAATTCTTTCCTGAATGTGACTAAGAATATCGGCATTGTTACTGCCAGAAGACACTTCCACCAGGAGCTTCTTAGCCGGGAAGTTTACCATTGCACTTTTAACCCCCGAAATGTTCTGTACCTGGCTCTCGATTTTGGCAGCACAATTGGCACAATCGAGCCCCATTAATAAAAAAGCTTTCTTCTGCGTAAAATCAACCTTTTTCTCAGAGACCGTCACATCAGGCTCTAACTTCCTGATGATGTTCCTCACTTCCTGGATGACCTGCTCCAGCTCCTCTACCCGCTCCGTTTCCAGAGACAGCTTTTTAGTGGCAAAGTTCACAGAAACCTCTGTCACCCCGGCCAGAGCTTTAATCTGCTCCTCTATCTTACTGGCACAACTGGCACAATTAAGCCCTTCTAAAAGGAGTTCCTTTCTACCCGTCACCATCCTACAACCACCCCATATATTTGGTATTTGCTTTATTATGGCACTTTATTCTAAAGACAATCCCAGAAATAGCAACCGAGAAGCCTCCCAAAAAGAAAAGACGGAGAAAATCTCCGCCTTTAAGATCTAACTAAAAACCTTTATTCTACTTATCATCATGCTGATAATGTGCTAGGGCTGTTTCGATAATGATTTTTACACAGTGATCATGAATGGAGTAAAAGACCATCTTCCCTTGCTTGCGTTGCTTGGCTAACCCCACATTCTTCAAATACCGTAAATGATGAGAGGCCGCCGCCACCGTTGAACCGATAATGGATGCCACATCACAAACACAAAGCTCGTCACGGGATAGGGCATAGATAATCTTCATTCTGGTGTCATCGGCCAATGCCTTGAAAATTTCCGCCAATCCCTCGGTGGCTTTGACTTCTGTTTTTAATCGTTCGACCTTCTCTTCATTAAAGCAAAAAGTTTCACAGGTATCCGCCTGCTTTTCTTGAGCCACAGGATCACCTCCGGGTAGATAACCGACCTTCGATTATAGAAACGTTCACTTTATCATTATAATATTCCCATTGTTCCCTGGACAAGAATTTATTATCTCCTGGTACCCCTCTAAAAATCGGAGCGAACCTACGAATAGCTTGCTAAGACCGAAGGAGTGAGCCAATGGAGGAAGAAGATTTAAGGGTAGCGATCCTCATAACTGCAATCTTTGCATTTGTTATGGGCTTACAAATCGTGAGAATTTTTTTCACGAGTTAAGAAAACCGGTAGTGCCTCCCATTGAAAAGTCCGCATTCCTTTCACAGAATGCGGACTTTTTTATCTGCTGGCAGCTATACACTGACACTGGCCAGGTTGGATTGGTTGGGCTTAACCTTTGTCTCTGTGTAGGGGTCAGCCACCTTCATTAACCGCATACCGTTAGCAATGACAAGTAACGCTGCCCCGGTATCCGCAAAGACCGCCATCCATAGGTTGGCCATGCCCAGGAAAGTTGCTACTAGGAAGACCCCCTTTACCACCAGGGAGAAGCCGATATTCTGCTTAATCACCCCCAGTGCCTTACGGCTTAGGTGCATGGCATAGGGTAGCTTGGTCAGATCGTCTGCCATCAGGGCAATGTCTGCGGTTTCCAGGGCGGTGTCTGTACCGGCACCACCCATCGCAATCCCCACGGTGGCGGCGGCCAGGGCCGGGGCATCGTTTACACCATCGCCCACCATTGCTGCCTTGCCATATTGATGTTGTAACTGCTGAATGGCGTAAAGTTTACTTTCCGGCAGCAGTTCTGCCCGGTAATCATCAATGCCTAATTCTTCGGCAATGACTTTGGCTGTGCCGGCGTTATCCCCGGTTAGCATCACCAGCTTGGTAATACCTGCCCGGTGCAATGCTGCCACCGCAGCCCGACTGCTTTCTCTGATTTTATCCGCCACCGCAATGAGACCCAGAACCTCCTTACTGCTACTCACAAGCATCACCGTCTGGCCACGATCCTGCAAAGCGGTGAGTTCTTCCTGCAGATGCCCCAGGGGGATATTTAACTCTGCCAACAAGCGTCTGTTGCCGATGTAGTATGGTTCACCATTTATTTGTAACCCAGCCCCTTTGCCGGTAAAGGATTGAAAATCGGTGCCCTCTGGGATCTGAATATTCCGTTCCCTGGCATATTTGAGAATCGCCTCTGCCAGGGGGTGCTGGGAACGGGTTTCAATGGTAGCCGCAATCTCCAGCACCTGTTCTAAGGGAACATCCGCAGTAGGAATGACCGAGTTTACTTCCGGCTTACCTGCGGTCAGGGTACCGGTCTTGTCAAAGGCAATCACTTTAAGGGCACCTGCTTCTTCCAGATAAGCGCCGCCTTTAATCAATACCCCTCTCTTAGCGGCACTGCCAATGGCAGCCACGATGGACACTGGGGTAGAAATCACCAGGGCACAGGGGCAGGAAACAACTAAGAGGATCAAGGCTCGCTCAAACCAGGGCTGAAAGGGCTGCCCAAAGAACAGCCAGGGAAGCACCGCAACCAGTACAGCGGCTATGATTACCGCCGGTGTGTAGTATTTGGCAAAGACATCCACAAACTGCTGGGACGGTGCCTTCTGGGCCTGGGCCTCTTCCACCAGTTGAATGATTTTGGCCAGGGTGGTGTCTTCCACCAACTTGGTAACTTTCATTTCAATGGCCCCTTGACCATTGATGGTCCCGGCGTATACCTCCTGACCAACGGTTTTCTCCACCGGCATGGACTCACCAGTAATGGGGGCCTGGTTCACATCGGTCCGCCCCACCACCACTTCACCGTCCATTGGGATACGTTCACCGGGCTTGACGATGATAAGATCACCCACCACCAGTTCCTCCACCGGCAGGCGTAGCTCTTGGCCAGCACGCCGTACCAGGGCCTCTTTGGGCGAGAGATCCATCAGGGCTCGAATGGAGTTACGGGTTTTATCCATTGTATAGGCTTGCAGGG
>NZ_FRAR01000032.1 GCF_900142375.1 Desulforamulus aeronauticus DSM 10349
AGCATAAGATTTCTGGTGGCGATACCGGAGGGGGTACACCTGTTCCCATCCCGAACACAGCAGTTAAGCCCTTCAGGGCCGATGGTACTTGGGACGCAAGTCCCTGGGAGAGTAGGTCGTCGCCAGATTAATTTTAAAAAGGCTCACAGTTAAGCATAACTGCTGAGCTTTTTATTTTGCCTAAAAACGTAGGGGCGACCTTTGGTCGTCCGCAGGGGTGTTAGCACAGTCCTACGGACGACCAAAGGTCGCCCCTACAAAAATTATTCAATTAAACATTAAATCGGAAGTGCATGATATCTCCATCCTGCACGACATATTCTTTACCTTCTAAACGTACTTTGCCTCTCTCTTTGGCTTGTACCATAGAACCGGAGGTAACCAAGTCTTGATAAGAAACAACCTCAGCTCGAATAAAGCCACGTTCAAAGTCGGTATGAATAACGCCAGCTGCTTGGGGAGCCTTGGTGTCTGCTGTTACCGTCCAGGCTCTTACTTCTTGCACGCCGGCGGTGAAATAGGTGCGTAGACCTAGTAGTTCATAAGAGGCGCGAATTAATTTATCCAGTCCAGATTCCTCTAGTCCCAGCTCCTCCAGAAACAATTGTTTTTCGTCCCCTTGTAATTCAGCAATTTCAGACTCCAATTTGGCAGAAACAGGAACCACAGTGGCGTTCTCCAGGGCAGCAAGGCTCTTAACCTGTTGAAAAAATACATTTTCTTCTAAATCAATCAAATCATTCTCTCCAACATTGGTTATATAGATGATTGGCTTAATTGTTAATAGATGAAAGAACCTTACTAATTTCATTTCTTCATCAGTAAACGAAATGCTTCTAGCTGGTTTACCCTGGGTCAGGGCTTCATCCAATATTCGTTGGATTAATTGATATTCCATTTTAGCTTGCTTATCCTGGGACTTGAGTTTGCTGGACAGACGCTCCTGGCGGCGTTCCAGGCTTTCTAGGTCGGCTAAAACGAGTTCTAAGTTAATGACTTCGATATCGTTAAGGGGATCCACTTTCCCGGCCACGTGAGTAATATCATCATCGATAAAGCAACGAACCACCTGAGCGATTGCATCTACTTCCCGAATATGAGACAAGAATTTATTGCCTAAGCCCTCACCACGGCTGGCACCTTTTACTAAACCTGCTATATCAACAAATTCAAATGTAGTGGGAACGGTTTTTTTGGGTACTACCAGTTCTGTTAGCTTGTCTAAGCGATTATCCGGAACAGTTACGACTCCTACGTTTGGTTCAATGGTACAAAAGGGATAGTTGGCAGATTCAGCACCTGCTTGGGTAATGGCATTAAATAAGGTAGACTTTCCGACATTGGGTAACCCAACGATGCCGCATTTTAAAGACATTCTTTTTCGCTCCTTGCATGATTTAAATTAGCACACCCTTAAAAGTATAGTGATTAAGAACCGGTAAGGCAAGTAAAATAGCAGATTAAATCCCCCACGGTTTAACCACTGTGGGGGATTCTGATTTTAAAACCAAAATTGTGGATATTTTCTTTGCGAAGAACAGTTATTAACTAAAACAGCGATCAGTACTAGCAGGAAGGCACCCAATCCTACCGGTGAAAGAATATAGTCAAAGTTTTGACCGGTGTAGACGGCCACAAAGGCGGTGGCACCCCCGGGTGGGTGCAGGGTATGGGTCATATTCATGAAAAAAATTGCCAAGGTCACTGCTAAGGCAATGGTCCACCATTGATTACCTAGCCATTGATAAACAACAACCCCTGCAGTGGCGGATACCAAATGACCACCTATGACATTGCGTGGTTGTGCCATTGGAACCTGACAGGCTGCATACAGTAGGACCGCGGAGGCACCTAAAGATGGAACCAATAAGGGGATATTATAGTAGGTATTTAAGATGGCAATTAGGCTAATGCCCAAAAAACTGCCAACAGCAGTTAGTAGATGGCTTTTTAAGTTAACGGTCTTATGGGCGGGGCAATTTCCTCCCCGCATTTTACATATGTAGGATTTAAGATTTTCTTGTGCTGAAGAATGCTTTGTTACCTCAAGGGTTTTGCTTTGTGCCAAACTTATGCACCTCCAGAAGTAGTTTACTATTGATTGAAATAATAAGCAGTTATGCTTATCACAGTTTAGATGTCATATGCCTGACCATAAGTATCCAAAAAATTTTACAAATTTATCATATTTTTGTAATGAAAAAATGGTAAACTAATCAGAAGTTAATGTAACATAAATTTGCGTGATAAGTTTGCCGAGCTAGGGAATGATAAGATGTGAGGTGAAGGATATGTTTCAAATTAAAGACAAAATATATTGGGTCGGTTATAAGGACTGGGATTTAAAAAAATTTCATGGGGATGAATATTCTACCCACCGGGGCTCTTCTTACAATTCTTATATGATAGCAGATGAGAAAATTGCCTTAGTCGATACCGTTTGGACACCTTACCATGAAGGTTTTGTTGAGGAAATTGACAAGATGTTTGGCCTAGATAAAATCGACTTAATTGTGGTTAACCATTGTGAAGTGGATCATGCAGGTAGTTTGCTATACTTGATGGAAAAAATACCGAATACCCCGATTTATTGTACCAAAAAAGGCGCCGAAATGATGAAGAAGCATTATCATCAAGATTGGAACTTCCAAACGGTGAAAACGGGTGACAGTGTGGATCTGGGGCAATATAAATTAGTGTTTGTCGAAGCGCCCATGCTGCACTGGCCGGATACTATGATGACGTATGTCCAAGGAGCAAATCTTCTTCTATCGAACGATCCCTTTGGACAACACCTGGTCTCACCCTATTATTTTAATGATCAAGTGAACCAGGGAGAATTATATTATGAGGCAACAAAGTATTACGCCAACATTATTACACCTTTTAACAAATTGGTGAAAGCCAAAATTAATGAATTAAAAGCTTTAAATCTGCCCATAGACATGATTGCTCCCAGTCATGGTGTTATCTGGCGAGATAACCCAATGCAAATTGTTGAACAATATGAGGCATGGGCCAGCAATTATCATGATGGTTCGGTGACAATTTTATATGATACTATGTGGGGTGCCACCAAGAAAATGGCGCTGGCTATAGCCCGTGGTTTAGAGAGCCAGGGTGTACCAGCCAAAGTAATTAACACCGCCAAATTTGATAAGAATGACATTATTACGGAAGTGTTCCGGTCCAAGGGAATTATTGTAGGAAGTTCTACCATTAATAACGGTATTCTTTCCTCGATGGCTGCTATCCTAGAAATTATTAAGGGTCTCAAGTTTAAAGAAAAAATAGCGGCTACCTTTGGCTCCTATGGTTGGAGCGGTGAAGCGACAAAGATTATTGAAGAGTGGCTGAAGAACTCCGGTTTTGAGATTGTGCAGGAGCCAAAGAAATTCCTTTGGGATCCCACCGGAGAAGAACTAGAAGAATGTATCCTCTTTGGGGAGGAGTTTGCTGCGAAGATAAAATCATTTATCGCACCGGAACGGACGGTGAAATAACAATGAGTGAAAACTGCCTGAACCTTTCTACTATCGTTGAATTAGCGGCTGGTAATAGTGAGAAAGGGGTGCAATACTATAGAAAGATGAAGGAGAATGCCGAGGATCCCATTGCTCGAGAGATCTTTCACCGCCTAGCGGAGGAAGAAGAGGAGGAGCGGCGTGCTCTTCTTAAGGTGGCGCAAATAGAAGCTACCAAAGGGCAGATAAATCTTGATGAAAAGACCTACTGTTATTTATGTGCCCTGGGAGATGAATTGAATTTCCCTCATGATGATACTAAAATATTTACAGCTATAAATCCCCGGGAGGCCTTTGAGATAGGTATTGAAGCGAAGAAGGATGGCATTCTACTGTACCATGAGTTTCTACAAAGGTGTGTTTCTAACGAAGCGAAGAATATTTTGCTCCATTTAATTGAAAGTGAACAAATGCACCTGTTGGAACTGCGGGATACGATGTATGAAATCTGTCCAGATGGATGTAAGTATTACCATAAAAATGGTAATACTGTGGCTAGGGGATAAATATAAATAAAATCCCCCTAGTAAAGAACTATTTAAATATAAGGGAGGAGAGTGTATTATGTCCAAGTATGAATGTGTTTGCGGCTATATCTACGACCCCGCCAAAGGAGAAGGAGACATTCCGGCTGGTACTGCCTTTGAGGATCTGCCAGAGGACTATGTTTGTCCTGAATGTGGCTTAGGCAAAGATGCCTTTACCAAGGTTGAATAACGTATCAACTAAGTTGAAAAGAAAGAGGCTTGCGACCACAAAGTCGCAAGCCTTTTTAGTGAAATTGGAGAGCTGGGATTAGCCCAGCATTTTAGCGAGATCAGCCTTAGCATCACCACTAATGAGCTGCAAGCCAAAAGCGTTTTGGAGAACTTCCACCACGCCGGGAGCCAGGAAGGCCGGGGCGCTGGGACCAACGTACATGTTCTTAACACCTAGGCTAAAGAGGCCTAAGAGGATGGCTACAGCCTTCTGCTCAAACCAGGACAGTACAATGGTTAGAGGTAGATCATTAACACCGCAGTTGAAGGCTTCAGCCAAAGCCAGAGCGATCTTAACGGCAGAACCCGAGTTGTTGCACTGGCCTAAGTCTAAGAAACGGGGAATGCCAGTTCCTTCGATCGTACCGAAGTCAACGTCATTAAACCGAAACTTACCGCAAGAAGTGGTCAGGATTACGCAATCCTTGGGAATAGTCAGAGCTAGTTCTCTGTAGTAATCTCTGCCCTTGGTAGGAGCATCACAGCCGGCAATGACGAAGAAACGCTTGATTTTACCTGCTTTGACAGCTTCCACAATTTGAGGAGCAAGAGGGAGCACATTCAAGTGGTGAAAACCAGTGGTAAAGGTTTGAGTTTCTTCGGAGGAACCGTTAATTTTGGTAACTATTTTCTTCCACAGGCCATCAGCAGGAGCGCCGGGCAGAGAAAGAGCTTTTTCAATAACAGGAGCAAAATCCAGACCTTCAATCATTTGTACACCTTCCAGACCGGTGATGCCGTAGCAGAACATACGGTCAGCGTAGGTGGCATTGCCTCTAATGGGCATAATGCAGTTGGTGGTGGCCAGGATGGCACCGGGAAAAGCTTCGAATACCTGTCTTTGATCATACCAGGCTTTACCAACATTACCCTTCAGGTGTTTGAACTTATTCAACTCAGGGTAACCGTGGGCAGGCAGCATTTCGGAGTGGGTGTAAATATTAATGCCTTTGCCTTCGGTTTGTTTAAGCAGTTCTTTTAAAGCCAGTAGGTCGTGACCGGTAACCAGGATGCACTTGCCTTCTACTTTATCGTTAGTAACAGCCACGGGGGAAGGAATGCCCAGGGTGTCCAGATGGGCTTTATCCAATAAATCCATAGCCTTCACAGTGGCAGTACCTACATTAAGAGCCATTTTAATAGTTTCATCCAGGTTAAAGCTAACGTTGGTCAGAGTGGAGAACAGAGCTTCTTCCATAATCTTATTGATTTCAGGATCAGTGTAGCCCAGCTCTCTGGCATGGTAGGCGTAAGCTGCTACACCTTTTAGACCAAAAATAATGGTATCTTGTAAGCTGGCGATATTTTCATCTTTGCCGCATACACCAATTTTGGTGCAACCGCCTTTAGGGGTTTGTTCACACTGGTAGCAAAACATATTTTCATCCTCCTATTTTGTCTAGTATTTTGTTCGGCCGTTATTGGGCCGCTTTTGTTGTCTGATAGTATCATACCGAAAGACAAGGCTGCAGGATGTGACTGTAGTCATGTAGGAGCTGTGATATTACTCACAGGGGGAGTGTTAGTTTTGACTAAATTAATGAAGGTTCTTTTAAAACAAAAATAATGGTCTTTGGCCTTGAGCCAGTGGCTTTAAAGAGCAAACAAAATGACCCCGTAGGGGGTCATGAATCGCCAGGGTTTTTGAGAAACCTGCTATTCTCCCACAGGTTCACTTGGCGTTAGAGTTCCTTCTTCAATTCGTTTCGGACGAGGCGGGCGAGGGCCAATGTATTGATAATAGTTACATTCTACCCGACCGTTATAAAGCTTACGTTTTTTATCTGCAGGTTTTCCGAAATACCGCTCAAACTCCTCGAAGGAAGAGATAACAAAGCATGACCAATGATCCAAAGAACCGTAGGTCTGACTTAACTCTTCGGTGAGTTTTTTTACCTCGGCAAGTTCACCTAACCGTTGTCCATAGGGAGGGTTGGTAATGATGAAACCATATTTTTGTTTACTGCGCACCTTAGCTACGGGTACTCGTTGAAAGTGGATGGAATCTTCCACACTAGCCTGCTTTGCATGATAACGAGCCAGGCTTAACACTTCATCACTGATATCGGTGCCGTAAATGCGCAGTTTATTATCACGAATCTCGGATTCCAGAGCTTCTTTCCGGGCCTTAACCCATAAATCTTTGGCCAGGATGGGCCAGGCTTCTGCGGCGAAATTTCGGTTAATACCGGGGGCAATATTGTGCCCGATGAGGGCTGCCTCAATGGCAATGGTGCCAGAACCGCAAAAGGGGTCCAATAACACTCGGTCTGGATACCAGCGGGCAATGGACAAAAGTCCGGCAGCAAGGGTCTCCTTTAAAGGGGCCTGAGAGGATAATTTGCGGTATCCCCTTTTATGTAAACCTGCTCCACTGGTATCAATGGTCAGAGTAACCATGTCTTTGAGCAAAGCTACTTCGATGGTGTAGCGTGGACCGGTTTCTTCAAACCAATCTTTTTTATAACGCTGCTTCATTTTTTCTACAATGGCTTTTTTTACAATGGCCTGGCAGTCTGGTACGCTGTGTAACTGAGACTTGATTGATTTTCCTTCCACAGGAAAGTTAGCGTCCTCGGGTAACCAATCTGGCCAGGGTAATGCCTTGGTTTGCTGGAATAACTCCTCGAAGGTAGTGGCTTTAAATTCACCCATTTTTACCAGGACTCGGTCTGCCGAGCGCAGCCAAAGGTTGGTCCGGCAAATCGCTGCTTCATCCCCAAGGAAGGTTACCCTGCCATTTTCTACGGTAGTTTCATAGCCAAGCTTTTTCACTTCATGGGCCACAACGGCCTCTAAGCCAAAGGTAGCGGTCGCAATAAGTTCAATTTTTTTGGTCATAGGTACCCCACATGTAATGTTTTTCCACTAAGTGATAATGTACCACGTCTGGGTCTTATTTATCAAGGCAAGTTAATTTTTTGGCATATTGGATCGTAAACTTTTTGATATGCTAAGACGATACTTTTTAAACAATACAGTGAAATTTCAATTTTAAAGGATAATAGCATAAGAAAAATTGTTCAATATAAGTTTTTCAGAGAAAAATTTGTATTTATGTATTGAATCTCGCGAGAGGTTCTAGCATAATTAAATTAGCCCAACTGGTTGTCTAACTGGGCACAAAAAATCAAAGGGAGGAACTGAAATCATGTATTTAGTAGCTATTGACAGAGATAAGTGTGACGGCTGTGGCGCTTGTGCAGATGCTTGCCCTGCTGGTATCCTGGGAATGGTTGATGACGGCAAAGCTGACATCACCGGTGAAGCTGAAGAGTGCATGGGTTGTGAAACCTGTGTAGCTACCTGTCCCAACGAATGCTACACCATTACTGAAATGTAATAGTATCAACGAATAAAAACCGTCAGTTAAGATAACTGACGGTTTTTATTTGTTTGTATCAGAAAATCACACATTAACCACACTCCATGGCAACCCAGTAGGATTGGTGTCGGAATAAAATGCTACAATTGTTAATATTTTACTGGTATAATTTAACAAGACAAATCATAAAAAGGGGTGCCTTGAATTGGGAAAAAAAATTACATTTTCTGAAGGAGCAGAACTATTAAGGGTGCCAATAAGTATCATTAGTAAATGGTTTAGCCAGGGGCTGTTTAAAGACGTCGAGTTAGACAGAAAGGGACCTGGTGGTCCAACATATCTACTGAAGTTAGAAGAGTTATTGGCCATTAGGGACTCCCTGGAAGCTGAAAAAAAAGGAATTGAATTAGCCAACCAAGAAATTGCCGCTAGCCAGGAGAAAAAGGAAAAGATCGGGGAAACTCAGCCTAAAAAGAGATTGAGTTTAGTGAAATCCGATATGAGAACCAAAGTCAAGGATTCTTTAGATCCTAATCCCGGCAAAGACATTGTCTTACGAATCCAAGAGGATACCGCAGCGGGGTTGGCCAACACATTAATACAGTACTTAAATAACTTTGAGCAAAAGTTTCTGCAGCATATGGAAGAACAGGCGGACCGCAATGCCCTAAAATACAATACAATGGCTATTGAACATTTGGAAACGCTCAAGAACATGTCTACCAAAATGGAAAAGGTGGTAGACGCGTTGGTGGTTATGCCGCAAAAAGTAACGGACGATACGGTGAAGATAGTTTCCGAAATTAAAGAGATGCTTCCCGATATGAATAAGCTATCGGATCTAAACAAGGGTACTGATGATAAGTTAGAAGCAGTAAATAAAAAATTAGAGAGGCTAACTGAGGAAATTAAGGATACCAAGTGGGCTGTGGTGAAAATGGCTCGGGATAATACAAAGGTTAGTAAAAAAATGAAAAACAAAGGCAAATTGGGGTTTGGTTTTAGCAGCATTGGGAAAATTTTGGGAATTGGCAAATAAGGTAAGTGAGCGAGAGGTCTGGCTAAAGCCAGGCCTTTTGGTAATTTGTGCTTGCTTTGACCTAGAGATGATGGATTATAAGGGGCTCTAAAGATTTGCTAAAGGAAATCTTTTCTACCAAGTTATTTTCAGACAATTAAGATCATATTGAATTAATTAAATGATTAAAAATTTGTACGCAGTGTATGTTGTCAAGTGACAAATGTCCATTAAAATCTTGTCTGCGGCTGGTGTAATTGTAGGTACAATGGCAAGAATCACAAAAAACTGTCCATATGGACAAATTTTTAATTGCTAATTGACGTAAAAGAATATAGTATACAGTATAGAGATGTATATCCACCGAGAGAAGACAGATGGAAGGGTATGAATCTCATATATATTTAGGGGAGGTTAACGGAGGAACCATGTTTAAGAAAAAGTATGTTACGGTAATTACCCTACTGCTGGTTGCCGCATTTGCACTGGCAGGCTGCGGAGGTGGCGGCGGAGAGAAGAAAGATGCCGCTCAAGATGCTGCTTCCGATGTAATCAAGATTGGCGTATATGAGCCCCTGACCGGTACCAATGCAGCTGGTGGAGAAATGACCGTTGAAGGTATTAAACTAGCTAACCAGTTGTTCCCTGAGGTGTTAGGTAAAAAGGTAGAGTTAGTAATTGTTGACAACAAGAGCGAAAAGCAAGAAGCTGCTAACGCTGTTGAGAGACTGGTCAGCAAGGACAAAGTAAATGTAATTATTGGTAGCTATGGCAGTTCCTTATCCATGGCCGGTGGCCCCATTGCCAAAGATGCTGGGATTCCTGTCATTGGTTGTTCCCCCACGAACCCTGCTGTTACCCTGGGTAACGACTATTACTTCCGCGTTTGCTTTATTGACCCCTTCCAAGGTACTGTTATGGCAAACTACGCTTTTGATAAATTAGGTGCTAAGAAAGCCGCTATTATTCAAGACGTACAGCAAGATTATTCCGTTGGCCTGAACAACTACTTTGAAAAGTCCTTTAAGAAATTAGCCGGTGAAGATGCCATTGTAGCAAAAGTTAACTACAATACCGGTGACAAAGACTTTTCTTCTCAGTTAACCGCTATCAAAGATAAGAAACCCGATGTTATTTTTGCCCCCGGTAACTTTACCGAATCCGGCATCCTGGTAGAAAAGGCCCGTGAACTGGGCATTACCTGCCCCATTCTGGGTGGCGATACTTGGGAATCTGAAGAATTCCTCAATCGCGTTAAGAACACTAAAGATGTTTATTTCAGCACCCACTTTGATTCCACTCAGCCGGTAACCGAAATGTCCAAGAAGTTCAAAGAAGAGTATGAAAAGGCTTACGCTGGCAAGCAAGTTAACGCCTTTGGCGCCCTTGGTTTTGATTCTTACATCTTAGCCCTGGATGCTATGAAGAAGGCTAACTCTGCTGATCCTAAGGCTATCCGTGACGCTCTGGCAGGTACTAAGGACTTTGAGGGTGCCACTGGTCTGATCACTCTGGATACCAACGGTGATGCCACCAAGACGGCTATCATTAAAAAGGTAGCAGATGGTAATTTCGTCTACGAAGGTAAGGTTGATCCTAAATAAGTAGGTAAGATTAGTTACCGACTCCCCTCCTGCCCACAGGGGGGGAGTCCGCAATTATAGCCAATCAATTGGAACTTGTACCCAAAGAACTAGGCAAGTGTCTTGGAAGGGGTTATAACATGGAATTATATCTACAAACTTTAGCAAACGGCATTTCTTTGGGCAGTCTATATGCACTCATTGCCATTGGGTATACCATGGTTTATGGTATCTTACGGTTAATCAACTTTGCACACGCCGATCTTTTAATGGTGGCAGGCTATATTGCTTTTTATGGCATCATGGTTTTTGCCCTGCCTTGGTGGTTTTCCTTCCTGATTGCCATCGCCCTAACCGCTCTCTTAGGAGTTAGTATTGAAAAGATTGCTTACCGCCCTTTGCGAAATGCGCCAAGAATTTCTGTTTTAATTTCAGCCATTGGTGTTTCTTTTTTACTTGAAAATCTAGGTATTGTGGCCATTGGTGCCCGTCCCAAATCTTTTCCTCGTCCGGAAGAACTGGTTTGGAATATTAAGCTGGGTGATATCTCCTTCTTATCCTTAACCGTTATTATTCCTATCGTCACTCTCCTTCTTTTAGTGGCAGTTACCTATATGGTTAATAAAACAAAGACAGGTACAGCCATGCGTGCTGTGTCAAGGGACTTTGAAACGGCTTCGCTAATGGCTGTTGATGTGAATAAAGTAGTGAGCACCACCTTTTTGGTTGGTTCCAGTCTAGCTGCTGTGGGCGGCATATTATATAGTTTACAGTACCCCCAGATCGATCCCTTAATGGGTGTATTTCCCGGCTTAAAATGCTTTATTGCAGCGGTTATGGGGGGAATCGGCAGTATCCCAGGAGCGATGTTGGGTGGCTTTATCCTTGGCATGGGCGAAGTTTTCTTGGTGGCCTTTATGCCCGAGCTTTCCGGGTACCGGGATGCCTTTGCCTTTGTTATTCTAATTTTCATCTTACTATTTAAACCCACCGGTATTCTGGGTGAAAATGTTGTAGAGAAGGTGTAGCCATGGACAGTAGACAAAATATAAAAAGACTTTTAACCCTCGGATTAATACTTCTCAGCTGTCTCGTACTCTTTTTTGCCCAAGGTTTTTTATCCAGCTTTAATATCCGTATCCTAAACTTAGCTGCAATTTTTGTTATTCTGGGAGCCAGTATGAACCTGGTACTGGGCTTTACGGGCATGTTTTCCCTGGGACATGCCGGATTTATGTGTGTAGGTGCCTATGTTTCCGCTATTTTAACCATGTCTCCGGCCAGTAAAGAACTGATTTATTACATGGAGCCGATTATCCCACCCTTAGCCAATGTTCATTGGCCTGTATTTCCAGCCATCGTTATGGCAGGTGTAGTTGCTGCTTTCTTTGGCTTTTTAATTGGTTTCCCGGCCCTGCGCCTAAGAGATGATTATTTAGCCATTGCGACCCTGGGTTTTGGTGAAATCATTCGGATCATTGTTACCAATACCATTACGATTACCAACGGTTCCCTGGGCCTCAAAGATATTCCATCTATTAAGAGTCTTTGGATTTACTGGGGCTTTGCCATTGCCACTATTTGGATCTTAAAACAACTTATCAATAGTAGTTGGGGCTATGCCTTTAAAGCCATTCGGGATAATGAAATTGCCGCCGAAGCGATGGGCATTGATGTCTTTAAACATAAGCTACTGTCCTTTACCGTGGGAGCTTTTTTTGCCGGTCTGGCAGGAGCGCTCATGGGCCACTTAATTACCTCGGTGGACCCCACCATGTTTAGATTCCTCTTTACCTTCCAAATCCTGCTCATTATTGTGCTAGGTGGTTTAGGTAGCCTAACCGGCTCGGTTATTGCCGGGGTTGTGGTAACGGTGTCGATGGAGTTCTTACGCTTTGTAGAACAACCGATCAATCTATTTGGTCTGATCATTCCCGGTATCCCCGGCATGCGGATGGTTATTTTCTCTCTGTTATTGCTGATGGTTATCCTGTTCTACCGGCAAGGACTGATGGGGACACGGGAGTTTAACTGGGATTGGATACTCGATAAGTTAGGGGTAGCTCGCCGCAAGGAAAGGGGTGTGGCTTAGATGGGGAATTCTCTTTTAGTGACGGACAACATTACCATGCAGTTTGGTGGTTTGCGGGCGGTGTCTGATTTGGCTTTGCAAATAGCCCCACGCCAAATTGTTGGACTAATAGGCCCTAACGGTGCCGGCAAGACAACGGCCTTTAACATGATCACCGGTGTCTATAAGCCTACCCTGGGTAAAATTAGCTTTGATGGAAAGGATATTACAGGGCTAAAACCCAACCAAATTACCGAATTAGGTATTGCCCGAACCTTTCAAAACATTCGCCTCTTTTCCAGCATGTCGGTGCTGGAAAATGTACTGCTCAGCAAGCATGTGCGCCTTAAGGCGAATCCTTTGGAAGCTATTTTGGGGTTGCCCCGTTATTCCAAGGCCAGAAAACGTCATTATGAAGAATGTATGGAACTCCTGGATCAAGTTCAATTGGCGGATCTAGCTGATGAAAAAGCCACCTCCCTGCCCTATGGGAAGCAGCGCCGCTTAGAAATTGCCCGGGCTTTGGCAACCCAACCTCAGGTGATTTTGTTGGATGAGCCGGCAGCGGGGATGAATCCTCAGGAGTCCCTGGAACTTATGGAGTTTATTGCAAAGATTAGAGAGCAGTTTGGCTTAACCGTTCTCATGATAGAACACCATATGGAAGTTGTTATGGGCATTTGTGAGCATATTGTGGTGCTAGATCACGGCGTAACCATTGCCCAGGGCACACCCACAGAAATTCAAAATAATCAGCAGGTCATCGAAGCATATCTTGGGGCGGTGGATGAAATTGCTTAAAATTGAAGATTTGCATGTATATTACGGTGGTATTCATGCCCTCAAGGGCATTACCATGGAAGTCCCGGAAAACAAAATAGTAACCTTGGTTGGTGCCAATGGGGCGGGTAAAAGTACCACCCTGCGTGCTATCAGCAGCCTGGTACAGCCGACCCAGGGGAAGATTACCTTCCATGGGGAGGATATCACCAAAACCAAGACAGCGGACATTGTCAAAAAGGGTATCACCCTGGTACCTGAGGGAAGGCGTATTTTTGCCAACTTAACTGTATTAGAAAACATCAATATGGGTGCCTTTGCCCGTAACGATAAAGACGGGATTAAAAAAGATATCCAAAGAATTTATGAAATGTTTCCCCGCTTAAAAGAAAGGGAGTGGCAGGCAGCCGGGACCCTTTCTGGTGGTGAGCAGCAAATGCTGGCTATCGGCAGAGCCTTAATGTCTCGTCCGGCCGTTCTGATGATGGATGAGCCATCGCTGGGGTTAGCTCCTTTATTGGTTAAAGAAGTATTTAGGATTATCAAAGAGATTTACAGTCAGGGCATGACGATCCTGCTGATTGAACAGAATGCTACCGCAGCCCTTCAGGTGGCTGACTATGGTTATGTCTTGGAAACGGGTAACATTGTACTGCAAGGACCCGGCAAAGAACTGGCAGCCAACGATGAGGTGAAAAGAGCATATCTGGGCAAAGCCTAAGAGTAACAAAGCGGCTAAGACTCCGAAAGGGATCTTTAGCCGCTTTCTTGTTGTAGGCATTGGTTCAAGGCGAATAGCCCCAAAAAAAGGGGTTCCTTTCCAGGAACCCAGATAGAGGAGGGTAGTTGTTGCTTTCACTAACAATATACGCTAAAAGAATCACAGGGACGTTACATAATTGTTACAAATACATTAAATATCACCAGTAATCAAGGCACATGATCTGCTTGGCAGCGTGATAAAATAAGTCTAAGCCTATTGCAAAGGAGGGTTCCGGGTGACTAAAAACAAAGGTACTATTAACAGACCCGAAGCAGAGAAAATTGCCCGGCAAATAACCAAAGCATCCTCAGAGGAACGACTTTATGGTTACGACCCTGGTGATGATTATGCCCAGGGAACCCCGATGGCTTAGGTTTTTTAAGCAGAGGAGCTTAATTCCTCTGCTTTGTTATGTGAGCTGGCATAGTTTTGTAAGACATGGCAAGGGTTATTTCATAATTGGTTGGGGAAAATCGTGATACAATGAAGTCATCCCAAATAGGGAAACTGGGGTGAGATGATGAAGTTAAAACAAGAAGTGGAACTATATCTTACGGAGAATAACTATCCAGAGTTGGCTGCCAGAGTACTGCAAAATCCTGGCATGGTTAAATATTTGTTCAGGCTGTTGTATCATCCCTATGGTGCGGCTAGGTGGCAGGCTATCCAGGGCTTAGGCCAGATTAGCGAAGAGATGGTAAAGAATGACCCGGAGACTGTACGAGAGCTGCTGCGCAGGCTCCTTTGGTCGATGAATGACGAGTCGGGTTCTGCCAGTTGGAGTGCCCCGGAGGCTATTGGGGAGATCATTGCCCGCAATCCGGAGTTATTAAAGGAATACGTGTCTATTGTGGTACATGCCTCTGAGGAGGAAATATTTCACCGGGGCATAGCCTGGGCCCTGGGGCGGGTGGGTGGTCAGCGACCCGACTTGGTACAATCCTTTATCCCGTTACTAAGGGAATTTCTAGTGCATCGTCGACCGGAGGTAAGAGGGTACGCCGCCCAAGCTCTGGGGCGCATTGGAAAAACGGCGGTGGAGGCTCTGCCAGATTTAAAAGGCCTAGACCCAGACATGACTGAAATTGAAGTTTATGAAAAAGATCAAGTTGTCATGAAGAGCGTTTGGCAATTGGTACAGGATGCCGTTGCCAGAATTGTAGGTGAAATATAAACCGGGGGAAACCTCGGTTTATATTTTTTTAAAATCACCAAGCTTAGCAAAGGGGATCTAATTTCTTTGGCAGCAGTTAAAGCAGGAATTGGTTTTCTTTTTGCAGAACAACTAATCAATGGAATGACAGGAGTGAAAGGAATGCAGAGCTCTAATCAACCGAGAGTAAACCCGTACCTTGTGGTTTTATTGGGAGTAGTGGCAGTTAGTACGTCAAGTATTTTTACCAAATTAGCTGAAGCTCCGCCGTTAATTATTGCGGCTTACAGACTAGGCCTTACGGTACTGTTATTGGCCACACCCACGTATCTTACCGGTGCCCGGGAAGTTAGGAGCATTAACAAAAGGGACCTAGCCCTAGCCTGTTTAGCAGGAATTTTTCTTGCCCTGCATTTTGCCGTTTGGATCACGTCCCTAAACTATACTTCCATTGCCAGTTCTACTGTATTAGTAGCCATGCAACCACTTTTTGTTATTAGTGGCGGTTATTTTCTGTACCGGGAACGGGTGGGCAGGTGGGGACTGCTGGGAGCCATGCTGGCCCTGGCAGGTAGTGTCCTGATTGGCATTAACGACTTTCGCATTGGCGGGCAGGCCCTCTGGGGTGATTTACTAGCCTTTACCGGGGCCATATTTGTTGCGGCTTATGTTTTAATTGGCAGAAATCTGCGTGCCAGAATGTCTCTTTTTCCCTATACCTTTTTGGTTTACGGAGCAGCCACCGTACTGTTACTGATCATTAATGTAATTAACCGGGAAGTCTTTTACCCTTATCCAGCGGAAACCTGGCTATGGTTTTTTTGTCTGGCGGTGTTTCCCACCATTTTCGGACACACCCTTTATAATTGGGCATTAAAATATGTCAAGGCGGCAGTTGTTTCCGTTAGTACTCTGGGTGAGCCGGTGGGGGCTACCCTGCTGGCCTGTATAATCTTTTACGAGATTCCTAGTATGATGCAAATGGTTGGGGGACTCATTATCCTGGCTGGATTGTACATATTTATTATCTCCCAGCGAAAATCAGAGCCGCTTGATCGTTCTAGTGAGTGAGGGAGGTAATTAATCCTGTGAAAGTTCAGATCATTAATACTTCCTGGGGTTATGTTGCCGCAGCCTGGGAAAATGAATTGTTAGCGGGACTAACACTACCGCATACAACGGGTCTGGAAGCGCTCAGTACTCTGGGGGAGTATGTTAAAACAGATCTCCTACTTTCCCCGCTGCCAGGTCAACCAGCCGGTCCCGTAGAACAACAGTTAGCAGAACAGGTTGTTCGCTACTTTGCAGGTCAAAGGGTAGCCTTTGAGATTCCCCTTTCCTGGGCCCGCGTGACCCCTTTCCAACAAAGAGTATTAAAAGTAGTGGCGACCATCCCCTATGGAAAAGCCCTCAGCTACGGGGCCGTCGCAGCTTTGGTAGGGAACCCCAAGGGCGCCAGGGCAGTAGGTGGTGCAGTGGGTGCCAACCCCTGGCCATTGGTGATTCCTTGTCACCGAGTGTTGGCCCACAACCAGGGGCTGGGTGGTTTTGGTTCGGGTTTAGGGTGGAAAGAAAAGCTACTGCAATTGGAAAACATAGACTATCGGACAGACAACAGAAAATAATCTGTGGTTCAGATTGCCAACAACTACATTTATCTATAGCCTAACCTGTGATATCAAATAGTCACAGGTTTCTTACTTTACTCAAGTTGCGAATTTGACAAAATCCATACCTTTTATAATCAAAATACACAGGTAGCCCATAGCTTCGTTTTTCACAGTGTCCTGATTTTCTGCCAACCACCAACCGGTCTTTGTTTTGTTCAGAAATTGTTCAGAGACAGCTGATAAAATAGAAATTAAATAGTTATGGGGAGTGTTCAGAAATGTGCTTAGTAAAAGGGACTCTCTCTTGCTACAAACCAAAGATTCTGTAGCCAACCAGAATCACTTTTTTCCGTATTCAATGTATTTACAGAGAAGATATTATTTGAAAAAGATTTATTATAGATTAAATAGCAAAAAGAGGATATATGAAAAATGAGCGTTGTTGTAAAATACAAAATCAAGTACGTTGTTTTTAGTTCTTGTTTTTTAATATAATTTGGCATTTTGTATTTATAGTAAGTTATTTATATTGAATAACAAAATATGGAATAACAATTATGCATTATGATGGATCAGATTAAGTTAAGGGTTGTTTTTGGTTGTGAGGGGAAGTGTGGGCTTGGACCATTTTAGGATACAAGATTTAATAAATGTAATATCAAAATTTCATAATTTATTTGATATTGTCAGGGTGGTTGATCCTGTTAAAAAGCGGGTTGTTGACTATGATGAGAGAGGAGAATGTGGACAGGGTTCCATTTGCTATGATTTCTGGAAAACGGGGATGCAATGCAATAATTGTGTTTCCGTAAGAGCTATGACTGAAAATGATACCTTTATTAAAATTGAATACAATGATAATAAGACATTTTTAGTTATGGCAAGTCCGGTTAAGATTGGCGGAACTAGCTATATTGTTGAGATGTTTAAAGATATAACTGACACTGAAGTTATTACTATTTTAAAAGAAAAAGGCATCATGGAAACAAACAGTATTATAGCTGAACTTAATGAAAAGAGTGTTACAGACGAACTCACTGGCATATATAACCGAAGATATATCAATGAAAAACTTCCAACGGATATTTATAACGCCATGCTTAATCAAAAGGAACTCTCTGTTATTATGCTGGACATTGACTACTTCAAGGTGATTAATGACACCCATGGACATATTGTCGGTGATACAGTAATAAAAGAGCTGTGTAAGACAATGAAATCAAAAATAAGAAAAAACTATGATTGGATTGCTAGATATGGTGGAGAGGAATTCCTAATCGTATTAATGGATGCAAACCAAGGTGTGGCCTATAAGATTTCAGAAAAAATTCGCTTAGCCCTGGCAAATAAACCAATAAAACATAACGACCTTACCATCTGGGTAACAGTAAGTGCCGGCAATTATACCGTAGAACCAGGGGTTAAAAATTACCACGAGGTTTTGCAGGCTGTTGATAAAAATTTATATAAGGCGAAAAAAAACGGAAGAAACAGGACGGTTTCTTCCTACTGCTTGTAGTTAGTTTTCGTATGGGGATATTTCTTACTGCCACATAGAATAACCAGGCCTGTCGCAAAACGTTTATGAGTAAAACGTAAGGCGATAGGCCCTTTTTTTCAAGGAAAAGGCCAGGGGAGAAGGAAGATATCTCCATTTGCAATTCCTTTTGGGTACAGCAAAGCAAGGGAAGGGCCTTCCCCTGTGAAAAAAGTTCTATTTGGGAATCAGGATGCTTTAGGAATATGCAAATGGCTTCCGCAGCGCTGAGATTGAATCTTGTTGTGGAGTTTGTTGAGGTTAAAGGCCCATGGCTAGCAACAAGAACTCATTGGCAGGCGTTGTGCCCTATTTATACCGCAACCATAGTATTGACTTGACTTAGCAGGTCTTTTAGAATTTCTAGACCAGAAGGTACACTAATGGTTTTAGATGATTTTTTCTGGAATTCGCTCCTTTTTTGACACATAAAGTGAATAGCAAAAAAGGGGATGCATAAAAGCAAAATAAGCGTAGTTATAAATACGAAAATCGAGTATGCTATTTTTTAATCTATTTTTAAAATGGTTTGAAATCTATATTTATATTGATATTTAGCTATTGATAACGTCTAGCATAGATAGTACAATCATGGATTGGCTTGAGTGGAGGTTGTTTTTCTGGCGGAAAGGAAGTGTGAGTTTGGATCATCTTGAGATACAAGATGTAATAAATGTAATGTCAAAATTCCAGAAACTGTTTGATATTATTAGGGTTGTTGATCCGGTTAAAAAGCGGGTTGTTGACTATAAGGAGATGACAGAATGTGGTCAGGGGTCTATTTGCTATGATTTCTGGAAAACCGGGGTGCAATGTAACAACTGTGTATCTGCCAGAGCTATGAACGAAAATGATACCTTTATAAAAGTTGAATGCAATGATGGTAAGTTATTTCTGATTATTGCCAGTCCGATTAAACTTGGAGAAGATAATTATGTTGTTGAGATGCTTAAGGATATAACGGAAACAGGAGCTATCACTATTTTAAAAGAAAAAGGCATAAAAGAAACAAATAATATTATAGCAGAGCTTAATGAAAAGAGTGTTACCGATGAGCTAACCGGTATGTATAACCGAAGATATATAAATGAAAGACTTCCGGCAGATATCTATACTGCCATACTCAATCAGAAGAAACTTTCTGTTATTATGCTGGACATTGACTACTTCAAAGAGATTAATGACAACCATGGACATATTGTCGGTGATACCGTGATAAAAGAGTTGTGTAAGACAATGGAATCAAAAATAAGGAAAAATTATGATTGGGTTGCCAGATATGGTGGAGAGGAATTCCTAATCGTATTAATGGATGCAAATCAAGATGTGGCCTATAAGATTTCAGAAAAAATTCGCTTGGCTCTGGCAAATAAGCCAATAAAACATAATGACCTGACCATCTGGGTAACAGTAAGTGTCGGCAATTACACCCTAGAACCAGGAATCAAAAATTACCACGAAGTTTTGCAGGCTGTGGACAGGAATTTATATCAGGCGAAAAAAAACGGCAGAAACAGGACCGTTTCTTCCCACATAGAGTAACGGAGGCAACTCGTGCTAGGAGCTATCGTTTTTAGCAAGAGTTGCCTCTGCTCTAGAAATTTCTCCTTGCTTGGCGGTAATTATGTCAAACCAGTAACATTTGACTTACATTTTTCAGGGTAAGGAAGCTTTTATTGCAAACTGTTATATAGTATCACTAGCAGGTTTTCTAGGATAACGATGGCAGCTACCCCTGGGGTGAGATTTTACATAACGGAGAGAGGTACGGAAGTGCAATATTTTTATGAGCTGGTAAAAAGTCAAGCTGGGTTTCCCTTTAAAGCATTTATTCACAGCGTCGATAGACTTAAAATGCGCTGGCATAATGAGCTGGAGATTATCTTGGTCTTGCAGGGTTCTATTCAAGTAAGGATAGGAAACGAACCATATGTACTGCATGAAAATGACCTACTTTTAATCAATAGCAATGAAATCCATAGCATTGGCAGAACCAGCCATGACAACATATTATTGGTCTTACAGATTAATCCCGATTACTATTCCTTTTACCATTCAAAATTCAACAAAATGATTTTCAATTGCAAATCCTTTCTTTTTAAAGGCGAGGAGCAAGAAAGGTTTGATTTGGTTAGACATTATTTAGCAAAAGTAATCTGGGAATTGGATAAAAAGAAAACAGGCTACCAATTTATCGTGGGCAGTGAGATACACTTATTGGCAGCTTGTTTAGTGAAGCATTTTGAGTATTCGTTGCTGGAAGATGAACAAGCGATGAATGTCAATAAAGATATTGGCAGAATAAAAAGTATTTTAAAATACATTGAAGAAAATTCAGGCAGGCAAGTATCCCTTAAGGAAATAGCCGATCACCATCAGATTAACCAATACTATTTATCTCACTTTATTAAAAAGAAAATGGGGATGTCCTTTCAAGAATATTTAAACTATATACGGTTAGATAAAGCGATTAATCTTTTGCTCAGCAGTAACAAGCTAATCACAGAGATATCCTATGCCAGCGGGTTTCCAAGTATCAAATCCTTTAACAGAAGGTTCAAAAACATGTACGGATGTTCCCCTACGGAATATAAAAAAGCAAATACCCGTAAATTTCACGATAGGCACCAATTAGGTGAAGAGTATATTGCCAAAAGGGGCAAAACCTACCTGGATGTCGATAGAAGTACCATCTTTAAAAGGCTTTTTACGTATTTAAAGCTCCCAGATTCCGGAATGCCAAATGCTTTTAGGCAAGCAAGAATTTCGATTGATGCACAAAGGAAAGGCAGACCGTATCAACCCTATTGGAAAAAACTAATTACCTATACCAGGGCTTCGGAAGGGTTAAGAAAAGGCTGGCAAAACCAGCTTACGGAACTGCAAAGGGAAATTGGTTTTGAATACATTCGGTTCCACGGTATTTTTTCCGACGATATGATGGTATGCAACGTAGAGGAAGGCGGCAAGGGTACCTACAACTGGTCTTATGTAGATGAACTTTTTGACTTTTTTCAGGAAGTAAAGATTAAGCCCTTTATAGAGTTGGGAACCAAATCGCAACAAAGGGACTTACAGTCTTGGTTGAACTTGGTGACCGCCTTTTTAAAGCACTGTATCAACAGATACGGCGTAAAGGAAGTAGAAACCTGGTATTTTGAAGTGTGGAATGAATCGGAAGCGGGAGTTGCTTTTTGGCTGGGCGGAAAAGAGTCCTATTTTTCCTTCTATAAACAAACAATGCTGGCTGTTAAAGCGGTTGCCGACAGATGTAAAGTGGGTGGTCCCGCTATTTCCTATCAAAACCCTGTGCCGGGGAGTTGGTTGGCGGATTTTTTAGCTTATTGCAGCCAAAATAGCCTAGCATTGGATTTTGTTGCCTTACATATCCATCCGGAATGTTATACAAGTTTTGATAAGAATCTCACCTATGACACTTTAAACTCAATCCATAAGAAAATAAAAGAGTTGTTAGACCACCAACCGGAAGTCCACATCACGGAATGGAATACCTCAGCCTTTAGCCGCAACCTGATTCATGATACCTGTTTTGTCAGCACCTATATTATCAGCAATGTTGTCAAATGTCTGGGAAAAACCCACTCCCTGGGCTATTGGACCTTTACCGATATTAATGAAGCCTACCAGGCCGGTATCTCTGCCTTTCACGGGGGTTTTGGCCTAATGAATCAACAAGGGCTGAAAAAGGCATCCTATTTTGCTTACTATCTGCTGGGCAAATTGGGCGAAGAAATTATGCAGCAAGATGATGACTACATCGTCACGAAAAAAGATGAAGCTGTGCAAATTCTGATGTATAATTATGCTTATTTTGATGAGTTGTTTCTCCAGGGAGATACCTCCGCGCTGACCCATCAAGAGAGGTATCTGGTGTTTGAAGCAAAGCCGGCCAAGGAAATCGCGCTGACAATCAGTGGGCTGGCAGGCCATTATAAAATCACCCGGTACTCCTTAAATCGAGAGCATGGCTCGGTCTTTGACGCCTGGGTAAGAATGGGGGCACCGGAGCATATGACCCAGGAAGAATTAAGCTACCTGAAAGGGAAAGTGCATCCACAAGTGTCGGTGGCTTACCTGGAGTTAACGGGAGATTATCAAGCAAAGCTAGCGGTGCCGGTGCACGGCGTTGAGTTAATCACAGTTGAAAAGCTAGTAATCTAATTTTAGTGCATCTAGGGGTGCACTAATTTAAAAAATAGCAAAATAGGGGGTGAAAATAAGCAAAATAGGCCTAGAAATGGAAAAGTGTAATTCCATAAACTTTACGGGAAGGGAACTAATCAATTAATTAAAGAATTCAGGATTCTAAAGGGGGGAGGTAATTTGCACTACCAATCGAAAGGGGAGGCGTATAGTGGGAAGTTTCCGTAAAAAAAGTAAATACAGAGTTATGCTAATGAGTTTAATGCTAGTTTTATCTCTACTCATCCAGACAGCAATACCTGTGACTGCTGGTTACGCTAATGCCAGTGACATGGCACAGGCGGAGAGTGGGATTTCAGCGGATGCTGGCGGCACGTCGGCGGGCGAAAGTGAAGGGACAGCGGCTGAAGGAACGACAGGCTCCACTGGCGAGGTAAGTCAGCCAACGGAGGGCGAGACCGCACCAGAGGCTGGAGAAGTGCCCACCGGCGAAGATGAAACAGCACCGGCTGAAGGAACAACAGACTCCACCGACGAGGTAAGCCAGCCGACGGAGGGTGAGAATTCAGCGGAGGTTGGAGAAGTACCCACCGATGAAAGTGGAACAGCCCCGACTGAAGGAACGACCGACCCCAACGGTGAGGTAACATCACCCGGAGAGAAGGAGAATCCACCGGTAGCCGGAGAAGTGCCAGCGGGCGAAGGTGAAGCAACACCGGATGAAGGAACAACAGAGGAATCCGGTACTATAACCCAGCCCGAGGAGAAGGAAGTACCTCAGGAGTTACCACCCCTTCTTGTGCCGCCGCTGCAGATGCTCATGTCAGGGGACCCGGATAAAACCTCTGTGCTTACCAACCTTGTAGTAACCGTCAAACAGGGAGGAAAAGAAATTCCGGAGGGTAACATTTTAAACAATACCGATGATGTCATAGTGGAAATCTCCTTTGGAGTGCCGGTTGAGGGCGATGATCCAACCCCGCCCAACCCGGTCCAAAAAGGTGATACCGCGACTTTTAATATAAGCAATGCTTTCACGGTATTTTTAGGTACCAATATTCCCTTAAAAACGGATGATGGTATACTGGTTGGTCATGTCAATTTTGAAACTCATCCTGTGACCAAAATGTTGGTTGCTGAGGTTACCTTTGATGGGCAAGACGATGTTTTTGATGGAACATCCAATACAGTAACAGGGAAGTTCCGTGCAACCCTTAAATATGATAACAGTGGTGCTGGTGGCAGCGAGGGTGACCATGTTATAACAATTCTCGAAAAAACATATACCGTTAAGGTACCTCCTGCCAAATTAGACTATAATGTGACAAAATCAGGTACAGTCGATTTAGATACCAAGAGCATTGAATGGACGGTAACTATTTCCGCCACAAAAGATGGTGAAAACATCGATTTAGACGGTTATCAATTCTTTGATGATCTGAGCACAGTGGGGGATTATATCAACGGTTCCTTTAAGGTGGATGATGTTTCCGCAACACCTTCGGTGAACGACAACAAGATTCGTCATGTCTTTCTTGTAGGCTCAAACGCCCCCCAAAAGATTACTTTCAAAACCAAGATACCCGATAATTGGACTACTTCTGAGCGGACAGTAATCAATAAGGCAGAGCTTCGGGATAAAGATGACAATATCCTTAAAGAGGGGCAAATAGGTGTTCCGGTTACCCCGCAATGGATTACAAAGAGTGGCGAGTCGAGCGACAAAGGCAGCAGCGGCGTTTATGACCCCAAAAACCGTACCATCACCTGGACGATAACAGCCAATCAGTATGGGGCAACTCTAAATGGGGTTGTAATAACCGATTTGTTGAAGGATGGGTTAACCCTGAAGTCAGCAGGCTGGCAGGCTTGGGATGGCACAGCCTGGGGAACAGCAACCCCGATCACCCCAAATGCCAGTGGCGAATATGCCCTTGGTACCATCAATTCAAAAATCCTGCTCACCATCGTAACGAACGTACCTGATGAAGATCAAACCACGGGTACAAAAACCTACAAAAATTCTGCGCAGATCCGCTGGGATGGTTTGTCAGGCTCCGGCCCCGGTACGGGTGATATCGGTGTTGGTATCGGATATAATGCCATTACAAAATCAGGCGTGCTAAACAAGTCAGCCCGTACGATTAAGTGGACCGTCACGGTTGACGCTAAAAAGCAGCCTATTCCCGATTTTAAGGTCTATGATCTGCTCGTTTATGGAGACAAAGATAGCGGGTTTGATATCACAAAGGTAACGGGAATTCCCAGCGGCATCAACACTGCTGACTTAACACCCCAGTATAACCAAAAGTATGTCGACGGCAGTTTTGTAGGAACGGGACTCACTGTAACGCTTCATCCGATTAGGCAGGGTGGCGAGCAAGTTGCCGACCTGCTAGAAATCACAGGCTTATCAACAGCCGACCCCAATACCTTTACCTTTGACAGTCTGGTGGTTAACCCGGATATCTTTGCCGGTAACAAAACATCTCAAGTACGAAATACTGCTGTACTTTTCAGCGCCAATGCCAAGCTGAATCAGGCATCGGGATCTGTCTCGTACAATAGTAATATGTTCAAGGAGATGCTCAAGCGGGAAGCCATGGCTAATCCTGCGGCCGGAGTGAATAGCCTTGTTACAACAAATGCGGCTGAAGGCTTCGACTATTTTGATAAGTCGGTAATTTTCCATCTGAGCATCAATGCCAATGGCATCAATTTCAGTAGTGCGGAGAATGCGGCAGGAGCCAATCTCGGCAAGGTAACTGTCACCGATACCCTGCCGAATGGCTGGGAGTTTGCGGAGATCATCCCAGGAGCGGATTATCTGATCTTTGAAGGAAGCGCAAACGGCAACAGTGGCTCAGTTAGGGCCACCGATACCACACCGGATACCGTGCCGGAGTTGACAGCCGATTTCAGCGGCAGAACAGCTACCTTTACCTTTGATCCACTGGCTAAGCCCTATGTGATCTTGATTAAGGCAAAGCCCAACGCTGATACCCTGGCTAAATACTTTAACGACAATAAGACAACGACAGAAACCAACAGTCTGTCCTTGCAGGCCGAAAACTGGACTCCAGGCGTGAGTGTTTTCCGGGATGTTTCCATCAAGAGCGAAATATTGCAAAAAGGCTATGAAATTCCGCAAGCCGGAGAATTGCGCTGGACAGTCGATTATAAGCCGTATGATCTCCCACTACCTGGCAATAAACTGGAAGATACCTTACCGCTCGGTATTGATTTGCGTACAAACAGTAGCGGTGTCTTGCTCCTAGGTGGCAATATTACAGCTCATCAATTGATCCTGGATGCAAAAGGTGACTACACTTTGGGAGTTGAAGTCACGTTAAAAATCGGGGAGAATATCTCCTACGATAACAAAAACCGGGTGTTGACCTTCCACATTCCGGACAGCAAGCAAGCCTACCGCTTCAGTTATCTCACCGATATTACCGGTGATCCGGGAACCGTGTCCAATAAAGTGTTGTTATTTGGAGAAGGCTCTCAACAGGTGGAAGCCAACAAACCTTATGTTATTAGTGCGGCAGACGGAGAGGCCAGCCTGAAGAAGAATGGTTCGATTAACATAACCAAAATAGATGGTACGGGTAAGGGCCTGGCCGATGCAGAATTCACGATTTTTGCTCTGGACGGCCAGACTGTCATCAAAAGAGGTGTTACCGGCAGTGAGGGTACCCTTAAGCTCAAGGTTATCCCTGATGGCGACTATGTTCTTAAGGAAACCGTAGCACCAACAGGCTATACGTTAGAAAGTGCCAGCCATACCCTGTCGGTTAAGACCGAGAGCGGCAAGGTTACCACCTCCATTGACAGCAAGACCGGATCAGACTCCAACATGCTGCAGGTGAAAAACTTCAAGAGTGGCACTGTGGGAAGCCTGATGATTCGCCGGACACTAGTTCCTATCCCTACAATAATACAAAGGGTGTTCCGGTCGGCACCATCAAAAGTGGGGATAAGATTTACCTAAAGCATGACGAGAGTATCACCATCACCGGCTTACCCAAAGACCTGGAGTATAAGGTGACGGAGACGGCCGTTGACTGGTACACTACTGATAGCACAGAGAAAAAGGGTATTATCGCTGCTGAAGAGACGCAAGAAGCGGAGTTTATAAATACTAAGAATAAACCTGGCAGCTTGATCATCCGCAAAACATTTGTGGGGAACGCCGACAATGCTACCAATAAGGAATTTGAATTTACCGTAACATTTTTGAAGGCTGATGGTATTACGCCGGATGATACTAGTTCCTATAATTACAATAAGACAAATGGTGAGACCGGCACCATCAAAAGTGGGGATAAGATTTACCTAAAGCATGACGAGAGTATCACCATCACCGACTTACCCGAAGGCTTGCAGTATGAGGTGGCGGAGAAGGACTATTCCGCTGACGGGTACACTACTGCTAGCACAGGGAAAAAGGATACTATCCTTACTGGTCAGCCGCAAACAGCTGTGTTTATAAATACCAATTATAAACCTGGCAGCTTGACCATCATCAAAACGGTTACAGGTAATGCCGGTGATACCAATAAGAAATTTGAGTTCACCGTAACCTTGAGCGATACCCAAAAAACCTATTCTTACACCGGGTTCAATGGTGGACCAAGCGGCAGCATCACAGGCAGTGCCATTATTGAGCTTGCAAACGGACAAAGCGTCACCATCGCCGACCTGCCGAAGGACATTAGCTATACCGTGACCGAAAAGGATTACGCAAGCGATGGATACACGACCGCTAGCACGGGGGATTCCGGTACGATTGTTACCGGCGAAGGGTGTATCGCGGCCTTTACTAATACCCGGAATGTCTCTTCTGGTGGCGGCGGCGGTGAGCCAGTGGAATCCGAGAAACCGGCTCTGACCATTGTCAAGACTGCAGATAAGACAACCGCCAAGGTGGGAGAGGTTATCACCTATACCATTAAGGTAACCAATACCGGGAATGTGGTATTAAGGAATGTTACCGTCAAGGATTCCCTGCTTAGCCTAACCAGGAAAATAGCCATCCTGGATGTTAATGGCGAGGTCACCTTTACCGGCACCTACACGGTAACCGAAGCAGACCAAGAGAAGGGCAAGGTTACCAATGTTGCCATCGCAGATAGTGACCAAACCGACCCCGAGCAAGACCAAGAGGAAATACCCGTACCGAAGGAACCCCTAGATCCGACAGAACCGGTCGATCCAACGGAGCCTATTGATCCTACGCTACCGGTAGACCCCAATAATCCTCCGCTGGGTTCCGGCAATGCTTCCGGTGGGGGTGGTACCGGGGATGAATTGGTCGACCTTAACGGGAAAACACCCCTAGGCGGCATTAATCCCAACAAACCCGGCGGTGTACTCCCCAAAACTGGTGAAACTAGCAACATCGGCTATTATGTAACCGGACTGCTACTGCTAGGACTGGGTCTGGCACTGCGCAAAAGAATGTCATAAGCCAAAAGTGCTATAATTAGAGTAAAGGCAGGGAGATTTCCCTGCCTTTACTAAACTATCATAGGTAGGGACGATGGTATGAAAAAAATAATTCCCAGCCTTATTATACTTATAGGCATCGGCCTGCTTTGTTATCCCTGGCTGGCAGAGCGATACGATACGTATCAACAGCAACGATTGGCCGAGGCATGGCAGAGTTTATCCCTGGCGGAGGACAACCAAGCAACGCCGCCGGCGGACCATAGCGAGGCTGATGAAGTCGAGGAGCAGGCACGCAGGGCAGAGGAACTCCAAAGGGAAGAAGCTCTCCAGCGAGAAGTCTATATTAAAAAGAACCTGGACGGCATGTTAAAAATCGACAAAATCAATTTAAACCTGCCAATTTTAAGAGGACCTTCGGAAAAAAATCTAAAAATATCGGTGGCCAGTATGACCGGGAAAGCAGGAGAACAGGGAAACTACGCCATAGCTGGCCATAGAAATCGGACCTATGGTAGAAATTTTAACCGGCTGGATGAAGTTGTAGTTGGCGACACTATAGAAGTTAACGCTGGACCAAGCCAGTTTACATATACAGTCACAGAAAAGCTCTATGTAAAACCGGAAGAAGTGTGGGTTTTAAACAGTGTTCCAGGGGAGAAGGAAATAACCTTAATAACCTGTCACCCGATGGTTAAGCCAACCCACAGGTTAATTATCAAAGGAAAACTATAAAAAGAAAGTTACAGAAAGGGAATGTTGATTTGCATCAATATTCCTTTTCTGTTACATATTCTGTTGAATTTTTGATCATAGTGCTGGGCAGATCCTTTTGTACGAAAGCGGCATCGTAGGTGGGATCAATGGTCAGCCATTCGTCCCGGTCCTTTACGTAAACCAGATTCCAGGCGTGATAGTTAGGAATGTCATTTTTCCGCCCCATAACCAATTTAGTGGGAACGCCTACGCTTCTAAGCATAGCTGCCATTAAAGCGGAGTAGTCATAGCAGATACCTTGGGCTGATTGCAATGTTTGTTCTATTGAGGGTACATAGTCGGTGACGACAGTGTTGGCCGTAGCATGATCATAGCGGATAGTAGTAACAATATAGTTGTAGATGGCAGTAATTTTTTCGCTGTCATTGGTAGCTTTTTCAGTCAACTGCTTCGCTTTTTTAATAGCTTCCATGTCTGGCTGCCAGTTAATAATTTGCGTGGATTGCAGAAAAACTTTATTTTTGTCCGTTAATTTTACAGCCAGCTTTTCTTTCTTCACAACTCTGTATTGATTCCCTATCACATTTTCCAGAATTGAAACAGTGTACTCTCCATTCCCCAGTTGTAAGGGATATTGGTCACTTGATTTAAGGCTATACGTATAGGATTTATCACCCTTGCTAATCATTAACTTGGTTGTAACATCCTTGGCAGGCGTATAGTTTACCTTTACCAGGCCATTTTGCAAGGCACTTTGATCGATATGGGGGCTTAGGGGTTGCCCTAGGGCTGCTGTCGAGGTTAAGCATAACAGAGTCAGTGAGAAGAAAGCGATTATACATCGTTTCAACATAAAAAACTCTCCTTTCGGTAACTGGCTGCCATCTTATGTCTAAGGAAGGCCCTATAGCTTTGCGTCTCTGGCTTTCGCCAGATTTGCCTTTATCGTTGAAAAGTCAACAGATAAAAAATATGTATTTCCGCTATTTTATCATGGTTTTTACTGTTCGCATAGAGATGTAAGAAGTATGTAAGCAATTATTTTCACCCAAAGCGGGGGTGTACATTGATACGAGATAATGACAAGATTAAACAATTGTTTTGGTAATAATTGGTATATATTAGGCATAAACTTAGGTAAGTACGTCTTTTGTGCCTATGGGCAAGTTCCCATAGGCAATAAGGGCAAACGAAACTTCCACCAGCTTGCCTGTGACCTTTAGGTTATGCCCTAGAGGGTACGTCTAAAGACTCGGTGCAAGCCAAGTTTTACTAAAAGGGGTGTGGTGTTATGCCTAGGAAAACCATTTTTGTGCTACTGTTGTTGTTTTTGATAGTATTCCCTTTACCTGCCTATGCGGGGTCAGCTGTTGCGCTGGATGGTAAGGTATTAGATCCTTACGGAGGACTAGTTATCGAGGGAAAATCCATGGTTCCAGTAAGGCCGATCTTTATGGAGCTAGGCTATCAATTGTCCACTGATATGGGACAGGGGATTGTTCTAGCGAACAAGGGTCAAGAACAAATTGCTATCCATCTGTGGCAGCCTCAGGTGGTGCAAAATGGTAAGGAGCTTTCAGAAATCGTTATTCCACAACTGGTAGAGGGAAGAACTATGCTTTGGGCAGAGGATCTTAGCCGTTTACTGGGACTAACATTGTTACAAGAGTCAAACATGGTATCCTTCTTTACATCTCCCAAAATGACCCAGGAAGGGGTTATCCGGCAGCTTTTTACCGCTGATCGGATGTATCTGCGGGCAGAATACTACAACAATCAGGAATTTTTGAGCCTAGAACAAATAGCTCCATCTCCCAAGCTCACGACTAAGAGCGACCTGGAACAATTGATGGGTAATTATTGGGGTTCTACCCATATTAATAATCTTTGGCAGGCAGGTTCTGAGAACGGAACTTATGTGGGTTTTTTCACGGAAGGATCAATACCCTTATCCTATAACAAGGAAGTCATGGTTAAAGAACTTACCCCAACCAGGGCTACTATAGAAGTAACAATGCCTGATTGGGGAGAAGGGGGATTAAGTCATTTCTTAAAACTGCTTTATACATTGACCCTTGAAAAAGATGGAAAGTTAGTTGTCACCGATGTTCAGGGAATAGAATAACAAAGGCCGGAGGTTCCTCAAGAGAACCTTCGGCCTTTATTTACACTTTCAGAAAGTATAAAAATTCTATTGACGAAAGTATAAGAAAAACTAAGGCTTACTTGTCTGTGATCTTTTAGGTTATGCCCTTCAGGGTACGCCTGCCAAGGACTTGGCGCAAACCAAGTTTTTCTAATCCCACTTATTGCGCTTGGACCACTTAGAAAGAACGATCCAGCCGATTAGCAAAACTACTATGATAATAATCTTCCCCATTTTTTATCACCCCATTAACACTTCTTTATATCGTTAATAAATCCTTTTTAAAAGCGGGGAGAAATAATCCTTATGTAATTTTTTATGAAATTTTTAAATGCGGTGATATAATAAACAGCGGAGGAGGGTGGATATGCGTAAGATTAGGAGAAATTTAGATCGTAAAATACTGGATCAAGCAAAAAAAGAAAGTTTTAATCAAGCCAATCAAGGCTTTAAGAAAATCTTACTTGCCATTAGTGGCGGTTTATTGGTTGTTACGGGTATTATCTTTTATGCTCAAATGTAATCGAAGCCCGGCTCTGGCCGGGCTTTTCTAAATAAAAAAAAGCCGCCCCGGAGGCAAGGGCGGTGTTGTTAGAGGAGGAGGCATAAATTTAAAAGACGTTTTTAAATAATGTGCAAAAACCATGGATTTTAGAACCTGAAAAAATGCCCAAAAACAAAAGACCAGTGGTTTTCCACTGGTCTTAAAACTGGCGGAGCTGACGGGAGTCGAACCCGCGATCTCCTGCGTGACAGGCAGGCATGTTAGGCCACTACACCACAGCTCCTAATTTATGGTGGGCGATGACGGGATCGAACCGCCGACATCCTGCTTGTAAGGCAGGCGCTCTCCCAGCTGAGCTAATCGCCCTCTTCGTGACTGGCAAGAGTAATATTAACAAAAATAAAACCTAAAGTCAACAAGTATTTACATATTTTTATTTTCTCAAAACAAAAGATATCCCCAACCGTAATCATCCTACCCCTGAAACTCTCAGTGATAAGTATCATGCTACTGAACCAGTGATGTCATAAATGAAGTTACTACAATTAAGGCAATAATTATTATCGATTTACTCAAGTTATATTTTAAGGATATTATACTTTTAACATGGTATAAATGATAAAAGTCTGTGAGGGATCTATTTATAAACTGTATAATATTTTCCTGTCAATCGTCAGTAAAAATGTCACTTTAGAAGTAGGTAACGATGGGTTGATGTATAAATGATCATTTTCCAGTTGAAGCTATGTTATGGAACTCCTTTTTGAGTTTTTTCGGACCCCTCCAAATTCTCCAGGGGTGGTCGGCAACGGGCTTGCTGGATTGGGCGGAAGCCACTGTTTTCTTTTGTTGGGCACCTTCAGACTTCTGAGTGGGGGTTAATTCCCAGGCTTTGCCTTGATGCCAAAGAATAAGTTTACCTTCATCGTTTGTCTAACCTCAACCTGTGTTTTTGGTGGACTCGGCTGACACCTTGAAGTTACTTAAAATGGCATTTTCACAGAATAATAACACTGTATAATCTTTTCGTTGACGTCCAATTTAATTTCTGGTAATATAATCAATGTTAATGGGCGATTAGCTCAGCTGGGAGAGCGCCTGCCTTACAAGCAGGATGTCGGCGGTTCGATCCCGTCATCGCCCACCAATATTGCTGCTATAGCTCAGTAGGTAGAGCGTATCCTTGGTAAGGATAAGGTCACCGGTTCAAATCCGGTTAGCAGCTCCAGTAGGCCTTGCAAAAAACTTGTGAGGTTTTTCTGCATTTTATTAAACCTAAAGAAAGTACAAGGTGTACCCTTGCAATCAAATGGAGGTTCTGGTAGTATAGCAATTGACAATTTCTTATGCCGACGTGGCTCAGTGGTAGAGCAGCTGATTCGTAATCAGCAGGTCGTGAGTTCAAATCTCATCGTCGGCTCCAAGAGATGCAGTAATCGCAGGTGTTTGCGGTTACTGCTATTTTTATATCAGCGAATTTATAGCGTAATGGGGATGATTACTGCAAAATAGGACAATACAATACCAAAATTTACTTAAACAAAATGAAAAGAACAGACACTAGGCCTGTTCTTCAGTTTGTCGAGAAACTAGCCAATTTTTTTGGCCATACTGAATAAAGCATGATAATTTCCAAACCGGAATAACCAAATTCCTAATAAAAATGAAAGATCACAAATCTCTAGGCTATCTTAGCCAAATGATTTGCGATCTTTTTTATGTTTTGACAGGTTGCTGTCATCAATGCCTGCTCTAGGACATGCTTCTTCCCTCGAAAACGGCAATAGCGATAGCCGTGCAGCTGTTTAGCGTCTGCAAAGCTTCTTTCTATGGTTTCTTTTCTCTTTTTGTATAGCAT
>NZ_FRAR01000033.1 GCF_900142375.1 Desulforamulus aeronauticus DSM 10349
AGCGTATCCGGTATTAGCAGCCGTTTCCAGCTGTTATCCCAGTCTATCAGGCAGGTTATCCACGCGTTACTCACCCGTGCGCCACTAAGTTTAAGTTTCGCAAGCTTCCACTTAAACCCCGTTCGACTTGCATGTGTTAAGCACGCCGCCAGCGTTCGTCCTGAGCCAGGATCAAACTCTCCATAAAATATCTTGCAATATTTTAAGAGTTGATTAGCTCTTAGTTTACTTCTTTTTAGGAATTACTCGCTAGCGTTTTTTTATATAACGCTTGACGAGGATTCATTGTGGTCGTCTTAGTTTCAGCTCTCGCTGACTTTTGACTTGACCTTATGCATCCATCATCTTCTGTTTAGTTTTCAAAGACCATTTTTTCGAGGTTTTTAGTGTCCTCGATTTGAAATGTTATCACATTGTAAAAAATGTGTCAAGATTTATTTGCTTTTGTTTTACTTTCAAAAAACACAACATTCTATTGACTAAAGTACAAGCAAACCACCGCCGTAGCGACAAGTGTTATCTTATCACTATCGGCGGTCAATGTCAAAGAATTTTTTAATGAAATTATAATTAATCCCTAGGTCTCATCAACGGGAACAAGATTACATCTCTAATTGAAGATGAATTGGTCAGCAACATCACCAAACGATCAATACCGATCCCTAAGCCACCGGCTGGAGGCATACCGTATTCCAGAGCTTGAACATAATCTTCATCATACATTTGTGCCTCTTCATCACCGGCTTTGCGCTTTTCAACCTGAGCCATGAATCTGCCCTTTTGGTCAATAGGGTCATTTAATTCAGAGAAGGCATTCGCCATTTCTCTGCCATAAATAAATAATTCAAAGCGATAAGTAAGTTCCGGGTTTTCCTTCTGACGTTTTGCCAAGGGTGAAATGTCAACGGGATAGTCAATGATAAAGGTGGGTTGAATAAGCTTGTCCTCAACTTTTTCTTCAAATACAAGATTTAAGATATCCCCCCAGGAGGCACCCTTTTCAATTTCCAGTCCAAGTCCCTTGGCTGCCTCATAGGCTTCTTTGGCATCCCTAAGCTTTGTAAAGTCCAATCCAGAATACTCTTTCACAATTTCTAACATCGGAGCACGGCGCCAGGGCTTGGCCAGGCTTATTTCTACCCCTTCATACTCCACAGTGGTAGTTCCCAGCACTTCTTGAGCTACCTGAGCGATAAGATCTTCGGTGAGGTCCATCATGGTAACAAAGTCACCGTAGGCCTGATATAACTCGATCATAGTGAATTCGGGATTATGTCTGGTGGAAATACCTTCATTACGGAAATTGCGGTTGACCTCATAAACTTTATCAAAACCACCCACTAAGAGTCTCTTTAAGTAAAGTTCCGGGGCAATACGCATGTAAAGCTTCATATCCAGTGTATTGTGGTGAGTAATGAAGGGACGTGCACTGGCTCCCCCGGCAATGGGGTGCATCATGGGAGTTTCCACTTCTAAGAAGCCCCTGTTATCTAGATAGTTGCGAATGGCTCTAACAATTTTACTTCTGGTAATAAAGGTTTGTCTAACTTCCGGGTTAACGATTAAATCCACATATCTTTGGCGGTAGCGTAAATCAACATCTTTTAGACCATGCCATTTTTCCGGCAGTGGTCGGAGAGATTTGGACATAACTTGATATTGATCCAGATGTATGGTTATTTCACCTTTGCGGGTCCTAAAGACTTTACCGGAGCATCCAATGATATCGCCAATGTCCAACTTTTCAAACCGGGCATATTCTTCCGCTCCCAGATCATCTAATCTGGCATAGATTTGAATGTTGCCCCAGGTATCCTGCAAATTAGCAAAACTAGCTTTGCCCATAACCCGTTTCGCCATAATTCGACCGGCGATCACTACATTCGTTCCATCCATAGTCTCGAAATTTTCTATAATTTCCGAGGTGTAGCAAGAGCGTTCAAACTTTTCCCCATAGGGTTCTACTCCCTGATCCAAAAGCTCTTGCAACTTCTCGCGACGGACTTTCATCAATTCATTAAGGTCCTCAACACTGGTTTGGCCGGCTTCCACTTCTGGGAAAGCCGGCTGCACAGGGTTTTTTTGATTTTGATCACTCATTATGCAAAAACCTCCAAACGTCTACTTAAGAATATCTAAAATTTCGTATTTTAGCACACCGGCAGGCACGTTTACTTCAACAACACTGCCTTTTTTCTGACCCAATACGGCCTTTCCTACCGGGGATTCATTGGAAATTTTATTTGCATCCGGGTCTGCTTCTACGGAGCCAACCAGGGAATATTCAAGCTCATCTCCAAATTCCAAGTCCTTTAAAATAATTTTTGAACCCAATGATACAATATCACTGTCTAGGTTTTCATCATCAATAATTTTGGCATTGCGCAGCATCTTTTCCAGGGTCAGTATTCTACCCTCAATAAAGGCCTGTTCATTTTTGGCGTCTTCGTATTCTGAGTTTTCGCTAATATCACCGAACTCAATAGCTTGCTTAATTCTCTCCGCCACCTGACGTCTTTTTACTGTCTTTAGTAATTCTAACTCATCCTCCAACTGTTTTAAACCAGTGACAGTAAGCATAACATCTTTTTCTTTCATGCAACTTCTCCTTATCTCTACATCTAAAATTTTCTTGTTCTAGTTTTTAATAACAAACCGTCTAACTACATTTAAAGCACTGCAAAGGTGGCTACCAAATGCAGTGCTTCCCTATTCAGGGTGATTGTTCCTGTACATTATAAAAACACCTTTCATCATTTGTCAAGCGGGGTTTTGGCATTACCTATTGTGTTCCTATGACACCTTGATTATCCGCTGCTTAATCAAATTTATTTGCTCTTCTGAGATGGGTTTTTCAAAGCTACGGAAGCCTGCCAGCTTAAAACCGTGTTTGTTACCCAACCGGAAAATTTCCTCTACTTGCTTTATTGTTAACTCTCGCCCCAAGGTGTAGCTTTCCAGGCGCCCTTCCAATGCTAAAATCATAGTCTCTGCCATACAGGCATAGGCGGTTTTGGGTGGAAAACCGAAATTAAAATGAAAGTTAACATCACCTGGTATTTCCACGACGCCACCTTCGATGACCAATACATCTTTGCGTTCCTCTATGACTCGCCGGGAAACATCCCGGGGTCTCGCCACGTCACAAACCACCGCCCCTGATTTTAAATCCTCCGGTTGGATAACGGTGTCCAGAGAACTGGTTACTGTCACCACTAAGTCAGATCTCTTGAGGGCCAACTTAGGATTGGCTGTCACCTCTGCGGCTAGCCCTGTCTCATAAAGAATACGGTCTGCCAGCAAGTGTAACTTAGCTTCGTTACGCCCCACCAAAGTAAGATTTTTCACATCTCTAGCCAGGAACAAAGCGCATACACTGCCTATGGCTCCGGTAGCTCCTACCACGGTAACTCGTATCTTTTTGAGGTCATGCCCCATGAGTTGGGCCGCTTTTTTGGCCCCTTCCAGTGCCATGGCCACTGTGTAGCTGTTACCTGTTGTCACTGGCACTTTTAAATGCTTTGCCACGGTTATCCCTGCATCGCCAACTACCTTCGTAAAAGCTCCCAACCCAATCACCTTGGCACCTAATTTTTCTGCCAGCCGTCCCGCTTGAATAATTTTATTAAGAACAAAAGAACTCGGGAGAGTCGCCATTTGCTTGGTTGTTAGCAGACAGGAGATAAAGTTTCCTTCGGTTTCTGCTATAGACGAACGAATTCCCGTGATCGGAGAAATTTTAATCGGGGGGAGCAATCTTAGGGTTTGTTCCAGTAAGGTGTCCGGCATATATTTTGTAAAGGGGAATTTCCTGGCCACATCACTGCAATCTAAAGGATGGATGATAAAGGCAAAAGGATTCATAATCGCTGCCCCCGTTCCCTATTATTGGCTATTTCTTTACCATCATATGCTTGCAGCTAGTTATTCATTATTGTTTTATGGGGAAAAATATAAGCCCTGCTGAAAAGCAGGACTTATATGTTAAAAACTATCGATTCGTAAGGCAGCCCAATTATTTTCCAAACGGTCCTAAGGCCGTTCTAGTGCAGCAGGCTATTTAATATATCCACAATTTCCTGCTGAGTTCTTGCTTGGTTGATAATCTCCCGGATGCGAGCAGCACCCCGGATTCCTTTCGTATACCAGGCAGCGTGCTTCCTCATCTCGAACACAGCGACATGCTCACCCTTGGATTCCACCATTAGCTCTAAGTGCCGAATAGCGGTATCAATTCTTTCTCGGGCTGTGGGAGGAGCTAACTCCTCTCGGCATTGTAAGAAGTGAACAATCTGGCGGAAAAGCCAGGGGTTGCCCATGGCTCCCCGACCTACCATGATGCCATCACAGCCAGTAGACTCCAGTAATCTTACCGCATCCTGGGGTGTCCAAACATCACCATTGCCAATCACCGGAACGGCAACGGCTGCTTTGACCTGCTCGATAATCTTCCAATCCGCCTTGCCACTATAAAACTGGTTACGAGTACGTCCGTGCACCGACACTGCCGAAGCTCCGGCTGCCTCTACAATGCGGGCAAATTCTACAGCATTGACCGAGTCCTCATCCCAACCCTTACGAAATTTAACCGTAACCGGTATCCCGGGGATGGCCTTTACCACCGACTCAACAATTTTGCCAGCCAGCTCCGGGTTCTTCATGAGGGCACTTCCCTCACCGTTTTTTACGATCTTAGGAGTCGGGCAACCCATATTAATATCTACCAGATGGGCTCCCCGCTCTACCACAATGGCTGCAGCCTTGCCCATGGCATCGGGATTAGAGCCAAATATCTGTACACTAAGAGGATATTTTTCCTCCCGAAAATCTAGCATCCGATACGTTCTCGGATTGGCATAGAGCAAAGCAAGGTCACTGACCATTTCTGTGACAGCTAGGCCACAGCCTTGCTCCCTGGCAATAATGCGAAAGGCCCTGTCCGTAACCCCCGCCATAGGAGCCGCTATCACCGGGTTATCAAGCTTAATCGGACCTATTTGCATGGATGTTGGCCCCCCGCTGACGTTTGTCCCTGGTTCCGTTCGTAAATGATCTGTAAACCGGTGAGCGTAAGGGACGGTACAATTTTATCAATCACACTTGTTTCCCGGGCAATCGTCTCCGCCAGTCCACCGGTAGCAATCACCTGCGCATTAGCTCCCATTTCCTGTTTGATTTTCTTAACCAGCATTTCTACCTGGCCGGCAAAACCATAGATAATGCCTGATTGCATAGCATTAATCGTGTTTTTCCCAATCACTGACGGGGGTTTTATCAGCTCTACCCGTGGCAGCTTGGCCGCCCGGGCAAACAATGCCTCGGTAGAAATGCCTATGCCAGGGGCAATGGCACCGCCCAGATATTCGCCCTTGGCTGTAACACAACAAAAAGTGGTGGCCGTGCCAAAGTCCACAATAATCAGAGGACCACCATAGAGGTAATAAGCGGCCACCGCATTGACAATACGGTCGGCTCCCACTTCTCTGGGATTATCCGTCTTAATGGAAATCCCAGTTTTAATTCCAGGACCCACGATTAAGGGATTTAACTTGAAATATCTTTTTACCATAGATTCCAGCAATGCATTAACTGGTGGCACTACAGAAGACATCATCACTCCCTCAATGGCCTGCATGTTTATATTCGAAAGGCTAAACAGTTCTTTCAAGACAACACCATATTCATCCGGCGTACGGTTACGATCTGTGGATAACCGCCAATTAGCCAATAACTTTTTATCTTCAAAAACACCAAAAACAATATTGGTATTGCCTATATCGATTGCCAGTATCAAATAGTTCCCTGCCTTCCTGAAAATTCATTAACTCAACAGCAATTCTACCAAAAAAATACTCTCAAGCACAAGATTTGTGTCAACAATCCTATTGTACCCATTTGAATTATCCCTCAATTAAGACTTTTATCAAACACCCTTAGGCCCCCCTCCTGTGTAGGTAACCCTAAAGATGTTTGACAAAATGCTCTCGGTGCGCTATGCATAATGTAGGCGCGTAAGCACTCATTGAATTTCAACCCGGAATGGGTTGCCAACCTTAACTCTATTATAGTATACTATTTAAGTATACTTTATTGCTAGTAAGATTCAGAAAGGGGTTAGCAACATGACGACTACACCTAAGGGTGCTATTTTACAGCGTGACAATACCTATGCCATTATTCCTAAGACTGGAGTTGCCGGACTTTTAAACGGTGAAATTTTACGTAAGCTGGCTGATGTGGTGGATAAATATCAGATCCCTATTGTAAAAATAACTGCTTCCCAACGCCTTGCCCTGGTAGGCCTAAAAGAAGAAGATGTGGACAAGGTTTGGCAAGAGCTAAATATGGAGCCTGCCCCAGCCACCGGTATGTGTGTAAGGAGTGTCCAAGCCTGTCCCGGTAATAGCCTATGCAAATACGGTAAACAAGACTCCTTGGGACTAGCCACCAGTTTAGATGAAAATTTTAGTGGTATTGCCCTACCTAATAAATTCAAAATGGGTATCTCCGGCTGCCCTCTCAACTGCTGTGAAGCCTGGACCCGGGACTTCGGCGCCTTTGGCAAGCCCAATGGATTTACAGTTTTACTTGGTGGTAATGCCGGTGCTGTACCTCATATTGGTAAAATATTGGCTGAAGATTTGAGTCATGATGAAGTGGTTACACTGGCTGGTCGCTTGATTAACTATTATAAAGAAAACGCCAAGAATGGCGAAAGAATGTTCAAGTTTGTGGAGCGTCTGGGCATCGAAGAAATTAAGCAAGCGATTGTTTAGATACTATAACCAAGGGGGTGGCGCAAATTTTTTTGCACCACCCCCTTTTGGTCTACATTCCTTTCGTTGTTTGAGGTAGCCGTTGGTGTATGGCCCGGGCCAGGCTGGCAACTATTATAACCTTAAACAAATCCCACAAAGCGAAAGGCAAAAAGAAGGTTTTAATAACCCCGGCCACCGATATTGCCTTGCCTACATAAACATTTAAAATGACATAGAGGTAAGGTAAGCCAACGCCATAGATCACAGCCATACCTGCCAGAGAGGCCAACAGGTAACAGGTGATTTTATGAGGCATCTTACCCTGCAAAATTTTACCTGTTACATAGGCCGCTGGTAATTGAGCCAGGAGGAAACCAAAGGATGGTTTCAAGATGTACGACAAGCCGCCAAAGGGTTCTGTAGCAAAAACCGGTAAACCTACCAGTCCTAACAAAATATAAACCACCATACTCAAAAAACCCACCTTGGGGCCAAGCAAAGCTCCGGCCAATAGGGCCATCAAAGGTTGCAAACTGAAGGGTACCACTGCACTGACAAAGGGAATTCGGGTAATTACTACAACCACCACAGTCATAGCTGCCATTAGGCCAGCTAACGTAATATCTCTAGTTGTTACTTTCAATTTGACTCCTCTCTTTCGTTAACCATAGTATGGTGCCAGGTTGACAAATAGGCTATAAAACATGGGTCGGCAACCAACCACTGAAAAATCCTGTCCGTTGCTAACCCATCCTTATTGGGGCATCAAGGTCATAGTCTATTAGGTCACAACCTAAAGGTTACAGGCAGCTAAATAAGCTAAGTTTTTCTAAGTCGAAGAGATACTTCACCAGAGTAAAAGGTTTTTCTGCCACCTTCGGGTAGCCTGAGAATTAGAGCGCCGCTATCATCAATGTCTTCCAAAATACCCTCCCAAGTTCTCTGAAGACCACTCACTAACACTGGCTCACCAAACCAGAGGGCAGTTTGCCTCCACATATCCTTCAAGGGAGCAAACCCCTGTTGCTGCCATTGAAGATAAAGGGCATCCAGTTCCTCTAATACTGCCTTAAGCACTTGGACCCGGCTCACCTGATGGCCTCGTTGAATGGATAAGGAGGTTGCCGTGGAAATAGCGGCTGCAAAATCCGCCTGGGACTGATTGATATTGATGCCGATTCCCAACACCAAATATTTTACCCGGTCCGCCTCTGCAGTCATCTCGGCTAATATGCCGCAGACCTTACAGTCGTTGATATAAACATCATTGGGCCATTTTACTTGGGCTTGTATTCCCAGTGTATTGTGCAGTGCTCTCACCACCGCCACAGCCGCCAGCATGGTACATTGTGCTACTTCCATGGGGTTAACGGTGGGATACAGAATCACCGAAAAGCAAAGACCGGCCTTTGGCGGACACTGCCATGCCCGGCCCAGTCGCCCCTTACCCTGGGTTTGTTCCTCGGTAATAATAACCGTTCCTTCAGGAACTCTTTGTCGAGCCAGTTCTTTAGCCTTCTCGTTGGTAGACCCTAGGACCTTATGGTAGCTGCTGTTACGGCCAATACAACTGACACGAAGATCGGTCAGCCAAACAGCAGGGTCTAAAACATCCGGTGTACTTACTAACCGATATCCAGTCCTGGATCTGGCTTCAATTTCATAGCCATCCTTGCGTAGGATCTCTATAATTTTCCAGACAGCCGTCCGAGACACTTGGAGTTGTTGACATATGTACTCACCAGAAACATACTCTTGTTCCGCTTTTAGTAAATCTAAAATTTTTTGTTTGGCTAGCAAGGTCACTTTATCACCCTTTAGCATTTTAAGGTATTATTACCTCTTTTGTCAACCTTAAACACATTGTTGGTTAACAATGTGCAAACAAAAAGCGCCCTGCTCTAGGCGCTGATCTTTTACAGGTCGCTTGGTTATGGTTGAGTGGAGCGAGGTTTTATCTCACCAATATCCAAGCTGATATCTAACGATTTAATGGTGTGAGTAAGGGAGCCCACAGAAATAAGGTTGACCCCTGTCTTGGCAACATTTACAATAGTATCCTCAAGAATACCACCCGAGGCTTCCACCAGTGCCCGGCCATCCACCATTTTCACTGCTTCCTTCATCGTAGCTGGGTCCATATTGTCTAGCATAATGACATCCGCCCTGGCTTCCAGTGCTTCCGTTACCCCTGCTAAACTTTCCACTTCCACTTCAATTTTTATGGTATGTGCTACATTATGCCTAGCTGCTAATATGGCCTGGGTAATGCCACCGGCCACTTTAATATGATTATCTTTGATGAGAACCGCATCGTAAAGGCCATAGCGGTGATTAAAACCACCTCCCACCCGTACAGCGTATTTCTCCAGCATCCTTAAACCAGGTGTGGTTTTTCTGGTGTCCACCAAACGAACGGCGTAAAGCTTGATCTTTTCCACCAATGCCGCTGTGCGGGTAGCAATGCCACTCATCCGCTGCAGAAAATTAAGGGCCAAACGTTCACCGGTCAGAATGGCTCTGGCATCACCCTCCACCTCAGCAATCACAGCACCTAGCTGTAAACTATCGCCATCCTTAACCTTGGCCGTAAATTTTATCCCCGGGGAGAGGAAACGGAATACTGCTTCTGCCACCGGAATACCGGCTACAACACCTGGCTCCTTAGCGAAAATAATTCCACGGGTCACAGAATCCGGGGACACAATACTATTGGTGGTAATATCTCCCGTGCCGATATCCTCCGTCAAAGAATGCTCAATGATCCGCCTAAGCTCTATCATGTTTAGTTCCATGAGACCCCTCCGTTTTTTACCGTTTCAGTAAAATGTGTTTTTGCCAACGTTCTGCTGTTTCCGGGTAATCCAACCGGAAATGTCCTCCTCTGCTTTCTGTACGCATCATGGATGCCTCTGTAATCAGACCACCCACCTCCAGCATGTTGCGAACTTCCATCTGATAGGTATCCTTTACCTCGTAGGCGCTTAAATAAGACCATCGATCAAAGAAAGCCAGTGCCTCCGCTAACCGCTGGGCGGTGCGCAGGGGCCCTACTTTATCGCCCATAATATGCTGTAATTTTTTGCGTAATTCCCGGAAATTAATATCCGGGGTAGGCAACAGTCCAGGATTGGCAAAATCCGGTCGTCCCGTGTTACGGTCCTCTATCACTCGGGAAGCAGCTTGAACAATACGACCACCCCAAACCAATCCATCCAGCAGGGAATTGCTGGCTAGCCGATTGGCTCCGTGAACGGCCATACAACTGGCTTCACCACAGGAGAACAACCGCGCTATGCTGGTTTCTCCCCAAAGGTCAGTCTTTACACCACCCATCATATAGTGGGCTGCCGGTGCCACTGGAATGAGCTCCTTTGTAATATCTACACCATACTTAGCACAGGTTAGGGTGATGGTGGGGAAACGTTCTTTTATTTTTTCCGGATCTAAGTGAGTTAAATCTAAACTAACCGAATCCGATCCGGTTTTCGCCATTTCACTTAAAATTGCCCGGGAAACAATATCCCGAGGTGCCAGCTCAGCCATGCCATGATATTGGGGCATAAACCTTTCCCCACGAGAATTGCGAAGTATCGCCCCCTCTCCCCGCACAGCTTCAGAAATTAAAAAGCGGGGTGCCTCGGGAAGCACCAGAGAAGTGGGGTGGAATTGAATAAATTCCATATCCATCACTGCGGCACCGGCTCGGTAAGCCAAAGCAATGCCGTCGGCCGTGGCTACTTCGGGGTTGGTGGTATAGTTATAAAGTCTGCCAGAACCTCCGGTGGCTAAAACCACTACACGGCCCCGAAAAATACTACATTGGCCGGTTATTTGATCGAGGGCCAACACGCCATAGCAAATATTATTTTTCACCAACAAATCAACCACATATTGATTCTCTAAAATTTCCACATTGGCCAAAGCCGATACATTTTGGCTTAGTGCCCGCAGTATCTCAGCCCCAGTGGCATCACCCTGAGCGTGCAGAATACGATGCTGGCTGTGGCAACCCTCTCTGGTGAAACAAAGATCCTCACCGCTACGATCAAAGGAAGCACCCATCTCAATCAGTTCTTTAACTCTTTCGGGTCCTTCATTGACTAAAATCCGTACAGCATCTTCGTCACAAAGTCCAGCCCCGGCGATTAATGTGTCCTGCATATGTAATTCGGGGGAATCCTGCACACCCAAAGCTGCAGCGATGCCTCCCTGGGCTCGATCGGTGTTGCTCTCAACAACGGTACGTTTGGTTAACAAGGTTACTTGTGCCCCAGCCTTGGCCGCAGCCCAGGCTGTAAAAAGTCCGGCAATTCCCCCGCCGATGATTAAATACTCAGCTTCATATTGGGGTAATTCCCTGGAATCAAAGTTCACCAGGTAGCGGTTTTGCAAAGAAACCAGACTCCCTTCTCTCACACTACTTTACTGCCAGCATTTTTTCCAAGCTGACCAAAGCTTTTTGACGGATATCCGGAGACACCGTAATCTGCGGCTGCATGGTTTCTAATGCTTGTTTTACCTTCTCCAGGGTGGTGGCTTTCATATTGGGACAAACCAACCTGCGGGTAGCCAGATAAAAATCTTTGTCGGGACACTGTTTGTATAACTGATGCATAATACCGGCTTCCGTACCCACAATAAATTCCTTAGCATCACTTTCTTTGGCATATTTAATCAGCCCGGTGGTACTGGAAACGTAATCTGCCAGAGCCACTACCTCCGGACGACATTCGGGGTGGATTAGAACCAAAGCATTCGGATGCTCCTCTTTAGCCTTTCGTACCTCTTCGGGAGTAACCCAGTCATGGGTATTGCACCAACCTTCCCAAAGGGTCATAGCCCGACCGGTTTTGTTAGCTACATAAGAACCTAAATTTTTATCGGGAATAAAGATAATCGGCTTGTCCTCAGGAATGGATTGAACAATTTTTACCGCATTGGCTGAGGTACAGCAGATATCACATTCTGCCTTTACTTCTGCTGAGGTGTTGACATAGGCAACCACCACTGCATTCGGTATTTCCCGTTTCTTAGCTCGCAGTTCCTCCGCGGTGACCATATCAGCCATCGGACAACCAGCATTTTCTTCCGGCAGCAAAACAATCTTGTCCGGGGATAAGATGGCTGCACTCTCAGCCATAAAATGAACGCCGCAAAACACAATAACCTCCGCGTCGGTGGCAGCAGCCCTGCGGGATAATTCTAGGGAGTCCCCAATAATATCGGCTACCTCCTGTACCTCCGGCCGTTGATAAACATGGGCTAAAATAAGGGCATTACGTTCGGTCTTCAGCCTTTTAACTTCGTCTGTAAGCTGGCTGATTTTTTCCTCTACGGTCATAGAATCCACTCCTTGTCAGAAACAAGTTAGAAAAACTTGGCTTGGCCTGCCTGTGACTTATACCCCATAGTTATGCCCTATAGGGTACGTCAATCCTTGACGGGCAGCGGCCTTAGTTTCTTCGTCAATAAAATTTTATACTGACTGAAAGTGCTAGAAAAACTTGGCTTCCGCCAAGTCTTTAAGACGTCCTTTAGGGCATAACCTAAATGGCACCAGGCAGGTGGAAACAAGTTTGCCCTTAGGCAGAGCAGAAAGCATCAAACCTTCTGCTCTGCCAGACATTATTGGAATAGTTTCACTCTTGTAGCAATTCTATCCACCCTAATAAAAATTGTCAATATACAGGGCTAACCGCAAACCCCATGGCACTCCTTATTCATCACCTGGACGATTTTATTTTGTTCGTCCACCATAACAACCTTAGGTTTAAAGTTCCTAGCTTCCCGCTCTTCCAACATGGTGTAAGCAATAATAATGACGGAATCCCCAGGCTGTGCCTGGCGTGCCGCTGCCCCGTTCAGGCAGATTACACCGGAACCGGGTTCCCCTTCGATGACATAGGTTTCTAGGCGGGCACCATTATTATTGTTGACCACCTGCACCTTTTCATTGGGTAAAATACCCGCAGCATCCATTAGTGCTTTATCGATGGTAATACTGCCCATATAATTTAAATTAGCCTCGGTGACGGTGGCTCTGTGTATCTTTGATTTAAACATAAATAACAACACGTCATTATGCCTCCAAAACGGTATTATCAATCAGACGGCTTTTACCAAATCGCACCGCCAGGGCTAAAAGTGCTTGCCCTTGAAGCTTATCCAGGGGGAGCAAATCAGGAATTGACCGAATTTCCACATAATCAATGTTGGCTAGTGATTCCCCGTTAATTTCTCGGACAACGGCCTCGCGTAACCTGGGAATGTCCAAGACCCCTTGGGCTACTAACTCCCTGGCCAATTTCAGGCTACGGGATAACACCAAGGCTGCTTTTCTTCCTTCCGGTGTAAGATAGACATTGCGGGAACTCATGGCCAATCCATCGTCTTCCCGGACAATGGGAACTTCCGCAATTTGCACCGTCATGTTTAGATCGGCCACCATTCTTTTGATCACCAGCAGTTGTTGAAAATCCTTCTGACCAAAGAAGGCCATATCCGGCTGTACAATATGAAAGAGCTTGCTTACCACCGTGGCAACACCGCGGAAATGCCCGGGTCGGGAGGCTCCACATAAGAATTCGCTGACTCCGGTTACCTCCACATAACTACTGAAACCAGTTGGATACATCTCTGCCACATCCGGCGTAAAAATGACATCAACCCCGGCATCGGCCACTAAGCCGGCATCCTTCTTTAAATCCCGGGGATAGGCTTGGTAATCTTCATTGGGGCCAAACTGAGTAGGATTTACAAAAATACTCACCACAACCACATCACACCGGCCTTTGGCCTCATGCATCAGGCTCAGGTGTCCTCGATGCAAATAGCCCATGGTGGGCACCAGTCCTACCGTTTTTCCTTCAGAACGGACAGCATTCACATAGCTTCGAATATCTTCAATGGTTTTACAGAGTCTCATGGCACTCCCCTAATACAGTTTTTTTAATTCCTCTTCAGCCATGTTAAAGGTATGCTCCGGACCTGGGAAGGACCTCGCCTTAACCTCTTCCCGGTAATCCTGGCAGGCCTGTACAATCTGCTCCTTTAAGTTGGCATACTTTTTGACAAACTTGGGTGTAAAGTCAGCATACATCCCCAGTAAATCCTGGATAACCAGAACTTGTCCGTCGCAGTCGGCACCTGCACCAATACCAATGGTTGGTATCGAGATGCTCTCCGTGATTAGCTTGGCCAACTGTTGGGGTATGCATTCTAAGACAATGGCAAACGCCCCCGCTTCTTCTAAGCTCTTGGCATCTTCCAGTAGCTTCCGGGCGGCGTCTCCTCCCTTACCTTGTACTTTATAGCCTCCCAGTTGGTGTACTGATTGAGGTGTTAGACCCAAGTGCCCCATCACCGGGATACCAGCGTTGGTAATCGCCCTTACCGTCTCAGCCACCTCGCTGCCACCTTCCAGCTTGACAGCCTGGGCTAATCCCTCCTGCATTATTCTGCCGGCATTACGAACACTTTCCTCACGGGAAATGTGGTAAGAAAGGAAGGGCATATCGCCAACCACCATTGCCCTTTTCGTTCCACGGGTCACCGCCCGTAGGTGGTGAATGATATCATCCATGGTTACCGGAACGGTGGATTCATACCCCAGCACCACATTACCGAGGGAGTCCCCCACCAGGATAGCGTCTATATCGGAAGCGTCGACCAGTGTAGCCATTGGATAATCGTAAGCTGTTAACATGGCTATGGGCTGTCCTTCCTGTTTCATGCGCCGAAAATCGGCAGTAGTTACCCGCTTGTTCATAATTACCTTCCTCCAAAAATAATTTACTCAGGGATGCCCCTTCATTCGTAGTAATACTGCCATTTTCCATGGCTACACCAACTGTATACAACCCCAAAGATCGATAAGCCTCACTGACCCGCCAGTCCATCTTCTGGAGGGCTTTCAGATGACCCTTCAGGGTAGTACCATCTCCCCGGGCCACGGGCCCTGTTAGGGCCGCTGCGGGACCGGATTTGGCAATATTGTTTAATGTGCCCTGGATTAGCGGAAACAACGCATCCATAGCCTGTGCCTCGTCTAAGCCAAGCTTTTGATAGATAGTTGAACTTAAGTGAACCAAAGAAACTAAATAATTAGAGGCCACCACCGCTGCAGCGTGGTAGAGGGATTTGTCTTCAGCCTTAATGACAAAGTAGCGCCCCTGTAAAGCATCTACTACCCCAATGACCTTCGGCAAAGCCCACTCGTCCCCTTCCAAGGCAAAACAGGAACCCGGCAAATTCTCCTTGGCACTTTCCACACTGGCAAAGGACTGCAGGGGATGCATAGAAACAGCTGAGGCTCCCTGCTGACGTACCGGGGCCATAATATCACTGGCCAAGGCACCACTGGTATGAATGATAATTTGCCCTTGTCGACAAACACCCTTGCGTGCCAACGAACCGGCAACCGCTTCAATCTCTCTGTCCGTGGTCGTAATAAATACCAAATCAGCTAATTCTGCCGCCTCAGCCACATCTTTGCAAGCCGTGGTTTCTAACGTCTCTGCCAACCGACGAGCCGAAACAAAGGAGCGACTGGCCACTCCCACCGGCTGGTAACCCTGCTCTTTTAGCAAAATTCCCAGAGCACACCCTACTTTCCCTGCCCCTATAATTGCAAAGGAAGATTTATGGTTCATCGATCCTTCCCCGTTCTTCTAAAAATTAGTTAAGAGCTTAAAAAAGCACAAAAAACCTCCGAGTACTCGAAAGGTTTCTTCATCACAACACCCCCCCGTCTCGGTCCAACTGGTTCCAAGCGGAATTTACCTATTTTGTTGTTTAAGCCAACCTACCTAGGTGCAGTTCCCGTTGGGATACTACCCGTATCAAATAATACCATTGTTTGACCCACCTCACAACCATTATATCGATAGTTTTATTTTTCATAAGTCTCTGGCAAGACAGAAAATAATGCCAAATGATATAATGGGGTAAATTTAATGTAAAGGAAGGTTCGCATGCCCAAGCTAACGATACGACACCGGCTGGCTGTACCCGGCATTCTTGTGTTAATTACTCTCTATCTGGCCATTCATCATTACCCTACTTTACCCGAGCAAATCCCCACCCATTTTAATGCCAGCGGAGCACCGGATAGTTGGGGAAAAACATCCTTTAGCAGCATCTTTAGCTTACCCCTTTTACAAATTGCCTTGTATGCCCTGCTTTCGGGTTTAATTTATCTTTTTACCACCCGGCGGGATATCCGCCCCATGATTAATCTGCCTAATCGAGATAAGTTAACGGATGAGCAAGTAGAAGGCATTCGCATAGCCATTGTTAACGGTATGTCCTGGCTCAATTTAGTAACCTGCACCATGCTCTTTTATATTCAATTCGGCACTTTTCAGATTGTAAAAGGTGTTTGGTCCGGGCTAGGATCCTTTGTCTGGCTCTTTACCATACTAATTGTAGGCATTGCCGGTTGGATGCTTTATCAATTGTTTATTCTCCGCAAATAATATTGGGGTGATTTAATGTGGACTCTGCTTAGGGAAATCGCCAGCCATGCGGCACACTTAAATCATAAGGTTTACTTGGTGGGTGGTTCCTTGAGGGACCTCCTGAGGGGAATTATGCCAACGGATTTGGATTTAACCGTAGCCAGCGGGGCTTCGGTCCTGGCACAAAGGGTTGCCGAACAGCACAGGGCAACGGTTGTGTTGTTAGACGAGCAACGCGAAACCCTGAGAGTAGTTCTAAAGGACAACTTACACCTGGATTTCTGCCTTTTCAAGGGTACCACCCTAGAGGAGGATCTGTGGGCCCGAGACTTCACCATCAACGCTATGGCCTTGCCCCTGCAAGCAGACCAGCCGGAAGCATTGGTAGACCTAATTGATCCCACCGGTGGCCGCCAAGATCTCCACTACGGGCTGCTACGGGCAACAAACCACCGGGCCATGCTAGATGATCCCTTGCGGGTGTTGCGGGGGATTCGCCTAGCAGCCCAGTATCATTTAACGATCATACCGGAAACAGGTGTTTTGTTACGGCAGGGCACCCGTCGCCTAGCGAGCATAGCAGGTGAGCGTATTTGGCAAGAATTGTCTAAGCTGTTGGGTAATTCCGGTGCCTACCCCTGGGTAGAACTGATGGATCGGGACCTGCGGTTATGGCACCAACTACTTCCCGGGCGACTACGTATGGAAGAAACCCAGCAAAACTATTATCATACAGAAAATGTCTGGCACCACTGCCTACGCACCTACCGCTGCCTGGAGGTGATTCTTCAGGAGTTGCCCCTAGCTTTGGCAGAAGGGCAAGCGGTGCTCGCCGCCTTAGGGCAACCCCTGAGTGGTGGTAATAAAAACCGACTGCAGGTACTAAAACTAGCCTCTTTACTCCACGATGTTGGGAAACCGGACACAGCCGTCACCCAACCCAGCGGACGCATTTCTTTTCATGGGCATTCGCTGGCGGGCTTGCCCTATGCCCACGCCCTGGCGGATATCCTGAAGCTTTCTAATCCAGAACGGGATTACCTTTTGCACCTGGTGCGTTATCATATGCAACCGCTGCACCATTACACAGCCCGGGATCATTCTGACCTGGCAACCTATCGCTTATTCCGAACTCTCGGATATGCGTCTTTGGATCTCTTGCTTTTATCCCTGGCAGATCTAACAGCTACCCTGACGGCCGGGGAACGGCTAAGCGAGCTAACTCCCTACCGAAGCTTTATTCACAATCTTATCAGACAATATCTTGCACGCTACCGTAACTGGCAGCCCACCAAATACCTTTCCGGTGCAGACCTCATCAAAATGGGTATTCTTGCAGGGCCGCTGGTGGGAGAAGTGCTGGAAAAATTAGCCGAAGCCCAAATCACGGGTACCGTTAAGGACCTGCAAACTGCCCAAGAATGGGTAAAGGAGCACGTAACAACGTAACAACCCATGACCCCCAGATAACTTCCTCTTTAACATCCATGCCTGCAGGGACATATCATCATCTAACAACCACCCATTATCAGGGTGGTTGTTTATGTATGAAACAAAAAATTTCTTAATTACTTTTACAGACTTGACATATATTCCCGTTAACATTAATAATAAATATTAGATAAGAATTATTCTTACTAAGACCTCTCTGGACTGGCTGAACAAAATAAAATTACTGGGGGTATAGCTTTGAAAAAATCAACGATCCTGCTGACTTGTCTTTTCTTACTCACTTTGCTAACCGGGGGTTGTGGTACTACTTCCTCTGAGCAAAGTTCCACGCCGAAGGAACAACTACGGGTATTTACCGGTATTTATCCTCTTTATGACTTCGCCAAGCATATTGGTAGTGACAAAATTTCCATCAAAAACATTATACCCGCCGGGGCTGAACCGCATGACTGGGAACCCAGTCCCCAGGATATAGCGGAAATAACGAAGGCCGATGTCTTGATTCTCAGCGGTTCTGGCATGGAACCTTGGGCTGACAAGGTACTTGGCGTTATTGATCAGAATAAAGTTACAGTTATCTACGCAGCTCAAAATATAAAATTGCTTGATCCAATACCAAACGAACAGGCGGAACACTCCGAGCAGCATGAAGACAAACACTCTACGGACACTCAGCAAACGGCTACAGATCAGACCAAAGAACATTCCCATGATCAAGATCTTCATCCAGAAGATAGCCAGCCAAAGGAAGCTGATACGCATGATCACGATCATGCTGGTAAAGATCCCCATATTTGGCTTGATCCTCTGAATGCCAAGACCATCGTAGATACTATTCTAGCAGGCCTGATTAAAGTAGATGAGAAAAATAAAGCTGTCTATGAATCCAATGCCGAGGCTTACAAAAAAGAACTTGATCAGCTTCATGAGGAATATCAAACGGGGCTTGCTAATGCAAAGCTAAGAGAGTTTATTACCTCCCATGCAGCCTTTGGCTATTTAGCCGAACGATATCATCTAATCCAAATACCCGTCCGGGGGCTTGCCGCTGAAAGCGAACCCAGCCCTGCAGATATGGCTACCATAGTAAAACTGGCCCAAGAAAAAAATATCAAATATATCTTCTTTGAGACCCTGGTAAGTCCCAAGGTTTCCGAGGCCATTGCCTCTGAACTAAAGGGTCAAACCCTCGTGCTAGATCCCCTGGAAAGTTTATCCGACCAGGATATTGCCGCAGGTAAGGATTATCTTTCCGGCATGCGGGAAAACCTCAAAAATTTAAAAACGGCCTTAGAAGCACCCTAAATAAATAAGCCGGATCAAATGCCACTGACACCAGCGTTTCTTTAGTAAAGGAAATATAGGACAGTCTTCGCATGCATTGGTTAACAAAGACTGTCCTTCCCAGATATAGTTGGAGGTTGTATGTACGAGTCGAGAGCCAGCAAAAAACATAAAAGTTTCACCAGGATTATTGCTCTTTTTATCGTGATGAATGTTATCTTAATCATCGGCGCACAGGCTCAATTAGCAAATAGCAGCGTATTGAGGCAACTGCAGCTTGGCGTGCCGGGTGATCTCCATGTTATTTTTTTTAGTATCATTATTGAGGCCCTTCCCTTTATTGTTATAGGAGTTGTGGGGTCCACTCTTTTAGAACTATTTGTATCACCGGATACAATCCGCCGTCTTCTCCCGAAAACCTGGTTTTTAGGTATCGGTGTGGCTGGATTATTAGGATTGCTTTTTCCCTTTTGCGAGTGCGGGCTGGTGCCTATTGTACGACGTTTAATGCAAAAAGGTGTACCCGCCCCGCTCGCAGCGGTATTTCTTCTGGCCGCTCCTGTGGTAAATCCCGTGGTTGGTCTGGCAACTCACTTTGCTTTTTTTACCCGACCGGAATTCGTATACTGGCGCCTAGGCGGGGCCTACCTGATTGCCGTGATCGTTGGTTTTCTGCTGATCAACTCCCAGGGCGGCAAAAACCCTAGCAAAACCAATTACTCAGCCAATTACTGCGGTTGTGGTTTTCTGCATAATTACTCGCGGGACAACTCCTTAAAAACTAAACTGACAAATGCTTTTACGCACAGTCAGGAAGAGTTTTTTACCATCATGCATTACCTTGTTATTGGTGCCTTCTTAGCCGCAACAGCCCAGACATTTCTGCCCAGAGTCTGGTTAGCTGCAGCCGGGTCACATGAAACAGGTTCTGTGGGTGTCATGATGCTCGTAGCATTTGTCCTTTCCCTTTGTTCCGGTGCCGATGCCTTTGTGGCGAATACCTTTGTTAGTACCTTTACTCCTGGCTCCATTGTGGCCTTCATGGTCTTCGGCCCCATGATTGATTTAAAAAATACTCTTATGATGCTGTCTTCCTTTAACCTAGGGTTCGTAGCTCGTCTGGTGTTTTGGGTAAGCATCTTATCCTTTATAGTCGGCGTAGCCATTAACAAGTTGGGGGTGATCGGCTCATGAACACCCTAATTCGCCTGACTGCGCTAATAAGTCTTAGTTATACTCTAACAATTCTTTTAAAAACCGGGGACATAACCTATTATATCAACCCTAGGTTTGTGCCGTTAACAAAGTTTTCCCTATCCTTCCTCTTGCTGCTTTCTTTCTTAACTCTGGTACAATTTCTCTTGCAACTAAAAAATGGCCCTGTCACAAAGAATACAGCCCGTGGGGTCAGCATACTGGTATTGTTGGCCTGCTTAACACCCTTTGCCTTCCCTCCTAAAATGCTGGGCAGTTCAATGGCAGAACAAAAGGGGAGGCTGTCTATCCAAAGACAAGCAACCCCTCAGCAATCTGATTTAGCACAAGAAATTGATGACCAGCAGCCACAAGTAATCCCAGATGATATGGTTCAAATGAAAGCGTTTACAAATGCAGATGGACTAATCACCCTAACATCAAACAACTATCTTGAACTTTTGTTTGATATGCTAGACAACCAGCAAAGGTACCTAGGTAAAGAACTGGAGGTTACTGGATTTATCCTGCATCATAAAGCACTTAAACCTGATCAATACCTAGTCGCCCGTTACGCTATCGCCTGTTGTGCTGCCGACGCAACTATTATCGGTTTTGTGGTGGAAGGCACCACCTCCATCCCGGATAACAGTTGGGTAAAAATACGCGGTACGGTAACTCATTTTGATCAGGATAGCCAACCCATTGTCAAAGTAACTTCCATAGAGCAAATTGAACAACCAACGGACCCCTATATTTACCAGTATTAGCGAATTTTTTAATAAGGAGCCGATTCAAAAATGCAAATACCAGTAGATATCATTTCCGGTTTCCTGGGTGCCGGGAAAACAACTTTACTGCAAAAGCTTTTAAACGAGTGTTATAAAAACCAGAAAATTTTCCTGTTAGAGAATGAATTCGGTCAAGTTGGCATTGACGGTGCATTGTTAGCAGAACAGAATGTGGAGATGAAAGAAATATACTCGGGTTGTATCTGTTGCTCTCTAAAGGGTGATTTTACCCAGGTGCTGTTGGAAACATTAGAGCAAGTCAAACCCCAGCGGATTATCATTGAACCCACAGGCGTGGGAAAACTGTCGGAGATACTTGCCATTCTTCGGCAAGATATATTGAAAGATAAATTAACTGCGGATAACATCATCACGGTAATTGATGCGCAAAAAGCTTTGATGTATTTAAAAAACTTTGGTGAATTTTTTAAGGACCAAATAAGACATGCCCAGACACTTATGCTTAGTAAAACAAAGGACATTAATTGGCAAGAGATTCAAGATTTAATTCAGGCACTAAAACCATTAAATACCTCTGCACAGTGGGTCACCACCCCGTGGAATGAGTTAACCGGGAGCCAAATTCTCAGGGCCCGGACCCCCATAACAACGTATATGACAACCCATTTGCCGCCAATTATAAAACTACCCGGCCTGCAGAATCCCGGTGGCTACTCCACGAAAACTTACCATCACCATCAACATAGCCTTTCCTGCGGTTGCCACCCATCAGGGCAGTCTCATAAACAAACTCCTCTGGCTACAGATACCTTCCAAAGTTGGTCTTGGGAAAATCCAAAGAAGTTCAGCCCAGAGGCCATTCAAAAAATAGTAACAAGCCTACCAGAGGAAAAAAAATACGGACAGATTCTTAGGGCTAAGGGAATTGTTCCAGGGGAAAATGCCTGGATCCATTTTGAATATGTTAGCGGCAACTGGGATATCGTGGCAGGTACCCCTCAGCCAACAGGCCGAGCGGTGGTTATCGGTATTGACCTTCAAGAAGAACAGCTAAACCAATTGTTTGAGGCTTAATTTGATGAAAGTTGTTGATGTTGTCCAAGGCTTTTTGGGTTCAGGTAAAACAACTCTAATAAATCACCTACTACAAGAGGTTTTTACCTTGGAGAAAACCCTGGTCCTGCAGACGGAATGGGGAGAGGCGGCAATAAACGACTATGGCCACCGGGTAATCTTACGCAACTGGGACTGGGAGAAAGGCTTTACTTTGTTGGAAATGCGTAAACTTCTTCAATTACCTGGTGTAGAACGCATCATTATTGAATTAAACGGTATGGCACCTGCAGATGAGCTACTTTCTACCCTCGGGATTATGGGTAGCCGCGGAGAAATCAAGCTCGGCAACTGTATCGCTGTTTTTCATGGGCCAACCTGGGAGGTTATGGGAAAACCCTTAGAAGAAATCTTTCAGCAAATGGTGCTTAGCAGCCAGGGATTCTGGATTAGAGAGGGTACTCCAGAATTACATCGTTGGATTCAAAGCTTTCAACCTAAAGCATGTTTAACAACGGGAGGAAATTGGCAACTTTGGTATACACAAATTGATCGAGCAAAGAGACAGAACCTTACCATAAATTTGGTTAAACTCAGCTTAATGGTACTTGGCATGTATCTGTTTTACTGGTTTATCATTAAGAAACTTACATAATGAAAGAACGGTTGATACCAAGCCTGCTTACCTCCTTTTAATGGACCCGATAAAAATAAAACTATTTTACAATCTGAAATTACAGTTTCCTGCTTAAACCTTCGCTTCCGTGGCATAATACTCTTAACCCATCGTAGAGGTGAATAAAAATGCCAACAGTTAAGGTAGAAAATTTTCACGAGCCGGATCATGTGATAGAGAGAATTTCCATTGACAACATCCCCGAACTAGGTGATACTTCCGGGCAAACAGTGTTGAATAATTTCCAAGCGGCTATCTCGGAATGCCAACGGGCCATTGAAGAAGGCTATCGGTTAACTGACTTTTGGTCCAGCGATAATACGGGAGTAGAGTTTACCTTAAAAAAGAAGAAATAAAACAAACACAGAGGTTCCGGCTAATTTGCCGACCTCTGTGTTATTTTTGTATAAAACCAAAAAGAATCCTTTCTTCGAACGCTCCTTACTATAGTTACAGCTATTTCATTTCATCATCTTTGCGTCAGCCTGTCATGATTCTCCTAATTCGGTTTTAAAATGACAGCTTACTGTAGTACCCTTTTCATCGGATTCTATCGTTAGCTCTGCATTATGACGGTTAGCAATACCGTAACAAACTGAAAGGCCTAGACCAGTTCCAGTATCTTTAGTTGTAAAAAAAGGGGTTCCTATCTTATCAAGTACTTCAGGGTTAATTCCCTCTCCCTCATCCTGAACAGCTAAAGCCACACAATCATTCTCTAGATAGGTACGAATGGTTAGATATTGACCTGGCTGCATAGCATCAAGTCCATTTCGAACTAAGTTAAGAATAATTTGTCGAATCTCCTTATCATCCAGCAGCAAGTTTGGCACCTTCTCCATCTGGACATTAATGTACTTATCATCCTTAATCGCATCTGCCACTAATAACGGTAAGATTGAATTAATAATATCATTGATGTTTTGTACCTTTTTGTCAGCCTCCTTCGTCTTGGCCACATTGAGATACTCAGTAATTATTGTATTGGCCCGATCTAATTCTTCTATCATCAGTTTGTAATATTCCCTATAATCCTTAGATTGTTCTTTGGAAGCTATCATTTGCAAGAAACCCCTAACTGTAGTCATGGGATTCCTGATCTCATGACCAATGCCAGCAGCCATTTCGCCGATTAGGTTTAATCTATCCATACGGATCAGTTCTTTTTGTAATTGCTTACGATCAGTAATATCGATACCTAATTCTAAAACAAGCGTAGTCCCATCAACATCAAAAAACGGATAGGCTAATATTTCATAGGTTCTCCCCTTGTAATCTGCAAACTCAAAACTCTTAGGTGTTTTGGATTCAAAAACTTCAGCAATAATGCAAACCTCACAGGGGTAATCTTTACTGGCAAGGGCTTCAAAACAACTCCTACCATAAAAGGGACCGAAATGTTCAAGAAAATACTTATTCATAAATTTAATTGAGTGATCCTTTTGAATCAGTAAAACAAAGGCCGGGAGTGAATCCAGCAGAGAAAATAACCTTTGTCTTTCCAAAGCCTGAGCATTCTCCAACTGCTTTCGCCAAGTTATTTCACGGCAACAAAAGACACTTCCAACGACACTCCCCTTTGGATCAGAGAGGTGATTTACGGTAGCCTCCAGCCATTTAAAATTGCCATCCTTACACTTGAACCTAAACTCCTGTCTATAGGCAGTCTTATTTTTAATTGATTCATGAAACAAGTTAACAACAGATTCAACATCATCAGAATGCAATAGCTTAAAAAATTTTTGATCTATAAGTTCCTGATTCTCATAGCCGAGTAAAAATTTTTGAGATGGGCTAATATAAACAATATCTCCATGTAAGCTAGTTTTATAGATGATATCCAACATGTTGTCTGTTAGCTGGCGCAATATACTTTCAGCTTGTTGACGTTCTTTAATCTCATACTTAAGAAGTGAATTTATTTTGGACAATTGATAGATTAAAACAAACGAATAAATACCTAATATAAGAGAGCCACACAGTATAGCAATGACAATAAAATGCATTGATGCAATAGGCAAATTTAATACACTATCAACGCCATTAAGCCTAAGATAAAAATGGAGAGCTAACATAAAAAAAAATAATAATTGAGTTATTGCAACCGTAACAAGGTACCCTTTAGAAGGGGTTGTATTTAATAAAATCATTGCATATATTCCTCTTATACAAAAACATAAGCATTACTATGCTATACCACTAGCAAACTGCAAATCAATTCAGTCCTATCGTAGATATTGATCATTACCTTACAATAACCATCACAAGGCCAACTCTTTAATTGATATTATCAATATTCACCAATACCAATCTAAACAACTTTTATTCTACAAATTTCACAAGATATCGACATTATCCCTAGTTAATTGTATATAAAGAATAACCCTAGGTGTATTTCTACCATAAAATTTCCCATAATTCTTATTTAAGCTGTTATTTCTACATACATATTAAAACACCTCTATCGTTATTTGGTATTAAATGTCGAACATATATTAAAATCATTATAAAATGTCTTTATTAAAACATCTTGGAGACTTCTACAATATCGCGCTCTCTATAATCTCTAATAACCAAGATACTCCGTTGTTTGTTCAAGCATTTAGGTTCCTTTGCAAATAATTGTCGTGACTCACTTTGTGGGGTAAAATTTGATTAGCAGCTTAATTATTCAAAATAGGGAGGATCTCTATGCGAATCGTGTTAGCACCGGATTCTTATAAAGGAAGTTTATCTGCTGTAGCTGTTGCAACGGCGATGGAACAGGGTATCCTTTCGATTTGGCCTCAAGCGGCGATCAAGAAGGTGCCTATCGCTGACGGTGGAGAAGGAACTGTTGCTGCCCTTGTTACGGCAACTGGTGGTCGCATCATCTATGAAAATGTCATGGGTCCCTTAGGTGAGACTGTAGAAGCTTACTGGGGCATCCTGGGGGATCATAAAACAGCCGTTATTGAAATGGCCGCTGCCTCCGGACTGCCTCTGGTACCAACGGAAAAACGTGATCCCCGCATTGCCACCACTTACGGCACCGGGCAATTGATAAAAGCCGCCCTGGATCAGGGCATCCGTACGCTAATCATTGGTATCGGCGGTAGTGCTACCAACGATGGCGGGGCAGGCATGGCCCAAGCTCTAGGCGTTAAATTGCTGGACGAGGCCGGTAAGGAATTACCCCTTGGAGGCGCAGCCCTTGCTAAGCTAGCTACCATAGATCTTTCTGGTATAGATCCCCAAGTAGCAGATGCCACTTTTTTAGTGGCTTGTGATGTTACCAATCCCTTATGTGGTCCCCAAGGGGCCTCAGCAGTTTATGGACCCCAAAAGGGTGCCACCCCTGAGATGGTAACGGAATTAGATTTGGCCTTGGCAAGGTATGCCGACATCGCCAAAGTAGCCACCGGTAAAGATGTAGCGTCCTATCCTGGTGCCGGTGCTGCCGGTGGCTTAGGGGCCGGCTTGCTGCTATTTACCAAAGCAGAGCTTAAACCCGGTGTACAAATTGTCTTGGAAGCGGCTGGTTTTGAACATCTGGTTAAACAAGCGGACCTGGTGATTACCGGTGAAGGGGCAACGGATTTTCAAACATCCTTTGGCAAGGCCCCGGTGGGCGTTGCCAAGATTGCACAGCAGTATCAAGTGCCGGTTATCTGTCTATCCGGTGGTTTAGGACACGGCTGCGAGGATATCTTGCAGCAAGGGGTTACTGCCTTCATGAGCATCGTCCCCCACCCCATGAGTCTGAAGGAATGTATGGCTGATGCTCCTAATCTCCTCCAAGCGGCAACAGCTCGGCTATGCCGATTACTATCGGTTGGGCTTCAATTAGGATGTAGCTCAGAAAAATAAGCTAATTACATTTAGAGGGCACCTCCTGACGAGGTGCCCTCTAAATGTAATTTGTACTTTTCCATATTCTAAAAGTAAATGGTTTTTATATTTTTAATCAAAGGATAATTCAAATAGAAATTGAAAATAAAACCATATATATTTAAGATGTTTTTATGTGCCTTTTTTCAGACATTCATATTCACCTTTCAGACAGCCTTATACCCTTTATAGACATACGTAAAGGATTTTAAACGAAAAACATCTAAATTTGTAGAAAGGAGCAACTCTAGTTGGATGACATGTCATTACTTCAACTACTATTCGTTTCATTGCCGGAAGTACTTCTAATAACCGCCCTTAGTTTCCAATTAACTGGGCTGCGTCTTAAATTACTAGATTTAATAGTAGTTGGTTTATTACAAACAATTGTCGCTTACCTGGTACGTCTAAGTCCTATCCCCTTTGGAGTTCATAGCATAATTCAAATAATTATTTTTATTGTAATTCTCAGGATTATTACAAGAAATGGATTTAGAGTTGTTATCATTACTGCACTGCTTGGATTAACGATTTATGCCTCTTTAGAAGCTTTAATCGCTCCTACTTTGTTGAATTTGTCAGGATATGATTTGAATGAAGTAATTTATAATCCTCTTATGAGAATTATCTTTTTCTTTCCCCAGGCCGTTATGATTTTACTCTTCATTTTTTTCTGTAAAAAATTTAGTTATCGACTGGTTGATTTTTCCCAAAATGGTCACGCAACACCAGGCCAAAATAAAAATATTTTAGATAGGTCGTATTTTTACCTATATGTATTAGTTCTTCTACCTGTTCAGTTAATGGCTCTTTTAAATATTGTGTTTTTTACTTCTCAGACCAATACATTTTCCAATCAATATTTAAATTTCCTAATTGCTTCCTTTAGTTTAATAATTGTCTTTATTACCGTTCTCTCAATGGGTGCTATAAAAAAAATCTCCACTTTAATAGGAAAAGAGTCTGAAGCCAAAAGCGCTACGGAAACTATTAGTCAATTGGATAAATTGATTCAGGCTATTAGAAAAACAAGACATGATCATAACCATCATCTACAAACAATCTATGGGCTCTTAGAAATAAATGAATATGAAATGGCGCGTGAATACATGCATAAGTTGCATTTACACCTTTCTACTCCAGCCCAGTTGGTTAAAACCGATCATCTGGGTGTTACAGCGTTATTGTACGCCAAAGCCGGCTTAGCAGAAATAAAGGGGCTGGACTTTGAGGTTCAAGTGGATGACAGTTTAAAAGATATTCCCCTGTCTACCATTGAATTAAATTCTGTATTAGGTAACCTGATTGATAACGCCATAGAGGCCGCTGCCGATAAAGGAGAAGGAGAGAAGGTTAGGTTAGAAATTTCCACGGAACCGGGAGAATATCAATTTGTCATTGCCAATAGTGGTCATCCCATACCTCAAGAAATAATGAATCAAATATTTGAAACAACCTTTTCCACCAAAGGGAAAAATAGAGGGCTGGGATTGCCCATTATAAAGGAAATCACAGAAAAATACTCGGGTACTATTGAAATTAATACAAGTCCAAATGAAACTGTTTTTATCTTACACATACCCATAGCGAAGGAGTAGGAAAGTGATGAACTTAAGTACATTGGCCGGCGCAATTGCTGTTCATGTGGCAGAAACTACGGGGTTAGAAGAAGAAAAGATCGATACCGTACGTTTTGGTTTGGAAATAATTCTCGGAGCCCTTATTAAAGGAATAGTACTTTTCTCCTTAGCTTACCTGTTCGGTGTTCTACCTCATGTAGTAGTAGGGTTGATCACTGCCGGTATGTTTCGTATGTTATCCGGTGATGCCCATTGTACCAGTTATAGCAGATGCTTAGCATTTGGAGTACTGGTCTACCTGCTGATCGGAAAAATCGCCCTTGTTATGGTTCCCATCCTAACACCAACCATAATCTTAATAGTAGCCAGTTTAATTGCTATTACTTCATTTCTGTGCACGGTCAAATGGGTGCCTGGCGAAGTTCCTTATCGCACCATGAGTGGACCTAGGGAAATCCTTCTATTTAAATTTTTGTCCTTAGTCTACCTATTCGTTTGGCTTGGGCTAATTAGGTGAACCCCATGCATCTGCTTAAAAAACTGATTTACAGTCCTATTGTACTGTCCGCCTTATTTGTCGCTGCCATCGGCATTAAACCTGCCAGCTTTTATACTTGGTACCAACCTGCTCCCCCCACTAAGAAATAACAGGTAGAAAGGTTTTTCATCATTATTATGATAACGGTACTAATTGCGGAAGATGACCCGTCTATGCGCCATATTCTTAATAAAACATTATCTCAAATACCGGGAGTCAAAGTTGTGGGGGAAGCGGCTGATGGGCTTACTGCTTTAACCATGGTGGAAAACCTAAAGCCGCGGGTGGTCTTTATTGATATTGACCTGCCCCAAAAAAACGGTCTGGATTTGGCAAGGGAAATTTGTGATATTAACCCCCAAACCATTCTCGTTTTTGCTACCGCTTATGACGACTATACCCAAGAAGCTTTTGAAGTATATGCCTTCGATTACCTAGTAAAACCTTACAAACTTGGCCGAATTAAGAAAACTATGGAAAGAATAAAGCAACTTGAGCTTAGAAGAACGCCCTTAGCAAACTATCTTCACCCCAACGCAATAGGCGATGGTACTTCTTCTCGCATCGTTGTTCGGCAAAATGAACGATTGTTATTTCTGGATACAAAAGAGATGCTTTTTATTACCAAAGAAGATAGAAAAACGGTCATTTATTTTCCCAAACAACAAATAAGCATCATGGAAAATCTAGAGGACATTGAAAAAAGGTTACCCAACAGTATTTTTTTTCGATCTCACCGGAGCTATATTGTAAATTTAGCTCTGATCAAGAAAATCTTTCCTTATGGAAGAAAAGGCTATGAAATCGCTTTTGCAGAGAGCAAGGAAACAGCATTGCTAACAAGTGAAAGATTTAAGGCACTGGAAAAGAGATTAAAATTGGTAATCAGTTAGAGGGGACACTTCCAAGATGTCCTCTCTTTCTTTTAATTTCAAACATTTTCGGACATGAAAAGATACTATTCAGATAGCCAAACATCCTTTATAGACAATTTCTGTAGACATACTTAATTATGGTTGGTAGTATTTCTTTAATCTTTACAATATTCAAAGTAGAAACTTTCTTTGAAGGAGGTGGTAACAATCTATTGAGTTTTACTTTCTGCTTTGAATTTATGGTAAGCAATTTGTCATTTTATGTGTAATGTGCATTGAGGATTTTAGATATGGAGCCAGAAACAAAAACATACCTTGTAAAAATTATCGTCATGGTGGGAGCAGGGCCAACAGGACACTATTATTTCAATCTGGTGTGGATGTCTCTACCTTAAAATACCTCAAAGCAAAGAATCGGAATGGTATCAAAAGGACCGTCGCATTGACACCTTATACGGGAGGTTTCGAAATGAAAAAATTATTCGTCACCCTGATTATGTTATGTTTAATTTTTTTAAATCACACCAGCTCTTTTGCAAGCAATAATCCAGTGAACAGCCAATATCAACAAATTAACAATTTAAGTAATGACAAAGAAAAAATAACTGCTTTAGTAGAGTTATACTTTAACCTATACAACGATGGTTTGAAGAACTTGGAAAATATCGACTGGGATATTTTATTCAATGAAAACACTAACACAAAATTGTTTAAGGATGTTTACTCTTATGATTTAGATTACAATAAACTTTATGGTGTAAAGCTAGACAGTTTTAATAATCATATTAAATATAACGATATAATTCTATCCGATAATGAGGCTACTGTTGATTTATCTTTCGGAGCAAATATAAAATATGCACACTTAAAAGGCATTACGACTCAAGTTAGTAATGTAAATTATATTTTTAAATTTAGGAAAATGGATTCTTTATGGAAAATAACTGGTATTGACACAGATAGGTATGGCGTAAGCTCCTTAAAACAAAAATTTAATGTCAATTCTTTGATTGAATTAAAAGAAGATGAAAAAATCGAACTTGATAATTACTTCAATGATTTACGAAACACCGCTGCTTTATCTAAAAGAAATATTGATAGTAACAAAAATGCGAAAACTGATTCATCTCAATCACTGGATAATAATTCTCAAATTAAAGATTCTAATATAACACCAGCTGCCACCGTAAACTATACTAGCAGTAATGGAGCATCATATGCTAGGAAATATGGGAAGGCCGGTCCCAGTTATTTTTACAATATTTCAGGAAACGATTGTACTAACTTTGTTTCCCAATGCGTTTGGGCTGGTTACGGTGGATGGGATCCATCTGGAGATACCAACGGAGTCAATGCTCAACGTGTAAGTAATAAATTTCGTATGACTAGTAATTGGTATGCAGGCTCTGGTGGAGGCCTATCTAATTGGGAAAATGTAAATTCTTTCTATAGTTATGTTACAACAAATACGGGAGTGGGTCCTAAAGGAACTGGGTATGAAATAGGCAAGTCCCCTTCATCCTTTAATTATGGACAAATATCAAAGGGGAATGTTTTACAAGGATGGCCTAGTTACTATACTACCTATCTACATTCAATATATATTAGTGACGTACTATATCCAGGAGATCCATTGGAAATATTATACTGCGGACACACAAGTAATGTAACAGACCAAATACTTACAGAGTTCACGAAATGGGTAGGTAGTGCTGGGAAAATGCGGGGAATTAGGTTTACTAGCGCTAGTTATTAAATTTCTTTTCTAATTGAAAGGGATTTTCGCTTAACTATTTAATTAGTTAATGTGCAAATCCCTTTTGCTTTATTAAGAAGAGGAGGTTGTATATATTAAAAAAACAATCACAAGATTAATAACTGGAACTATTTTGATCTTATTTGTTATATTGTCAATTATTTATAAAGATCAAATAATATTATATTTAGTAGACAAAGCAGACGATCCTAAAATTACTATCAGGACTCATTTTGAGGGGATTAACAGACACAATCCCACTGTAGTTAGGTCAACCCTGCATGAGAGTATCGTATACAAAAACAATTCGTATTCATTTGATGATGTTGAAGAGTGGAAAATCCTGAGCCTAAATAAGGATTCTATCAAAACCCAAAAATATTTATATGAATTAAAATATTTTCAAAAAGACCGATTTAAATCACCTCCTTACGCTGTTGCAGTATGTCAAGTAAAATATTATTTAAAGTTAAAGCCTTTAGATGAAACAGCTATTCGATTCGATGACACTTTGGAGGGTATTCAAGGTTATGGAATATGGTATTATTATTTAGTTAAAGAAACTCGTTCTTCCCCATGGAGAATCGTGGATCATGGCTTCATATAAAAAATAAGGATTAGAGAGCATCAAGGCAGGACATATTAACCCCGGGTGTCGATGGGGTGTCGATGGGACGGTTCGAGATCACTGAAAAAATACCCTATTTCAAGCAGTCTTGAGTAAATATTTCAAGTAATTTCCCATAAAGAACAGTTTTACTTCCATAACACAATATTTTTTATCAAAACAAGAGGATACCAGGCTGGCTATCCTCTTTAAATTTACCGCTAATACCGTTAATTTTGCTTGCATTTGCATACTTTTTAGACCATAGCCACGGGCTCGGTCTAAACCATGAAATCTTTTTATTTCTCCGTTTTTTCCTTCATGACAGGCTCTTTTTTTGTACGCTAACTTGAATTCTTCTGTCTTCTCTCGTTTACTATATCCATAAAATTCTGGGGTATTGACGCTCACTTCAAGTATTTTT
>NZ_FRAR01000044.1 GCF_900142375.1 Desulforamulus aeronauticus DSM 10349
AATATTTTCATTATTTGTCATTTTTTGTGATGTGTTTTTCAGTGATCTCGGACGGTTCTTTTGACATCTTCACAATGAACCTGATTTGATAATAGAGGTTCCACCCTTTAATTTATGATAAATTTTCCTCGTATTTACGTAGCTCTTGTTCTGGTCCTAGCTTTGCCAGTAGTTCTTGTATCCGCCCCTCTGGCAAGATCATATCTGGACACAGCTCCGCCAAGGGAACCAGTACAAAGGCCCTTTCCGTTAGTCGGGGGTGGGGTATCTGCAAGTCCGGCAGGTCTATTTTTTCTTCTCCATACAGCAAAATATCCAAATCAAGGGTCCTGGGCCCCCATTTGACGGTACGAATACGGCCCAGGGCCTGCTCTATTTCCTGTAGCACCTGCAACAATTCCAGTGGTGACAGGCTGGTCTCTAATTCCACTACGGTATTTAAAAACCAATCCTGCTCTGGATTGCCCCAGGGGGCGGTTTCGTATAATGAAGCCGTTTTGCAAGACTGAATACCAGGATGATTGGATAACTGCTGTAAAGCCTGTCGCAAAGTATCTTCCCGATTGCCAAGGTTGCTGCCCAGGCCAAGATAAGCTCGTGTCATTTTACCAATCCCTTTCCTCAGATAAAGTACAGCGGGCTGATGTGCACATCAGCCCTTACAAATTTGTGTGTTTTGTAGATTCATGCTTTTATCGGTCCCTTTCTCGGGTAATTTCTACAGCCATATAGTCAAAGCAGCCTTGAATAGGAGCACCGGGTTTTTTCACCTTTACCACCACTTCTTCCACCAGTGGATATTGCTCTAGTACCTGTTGGCTGATCCTCTCTGCCAGGGCTTCCAATAAACGAAAAGGTTGGCCTATTACCACAGCTTCCACCGTTTTAAAAACATCGGCATAGCTAATGCTTAAAGTTAGATCATCCCGCTGCCCAGCAGGCTGTAAATCCAGCACTAGCTCCAAATCTACTTCGAACCTTTGTCCCAACCGACGCTCTTCGTCTAGCACCCCGTGGTAACCAAAAAAGTGCATCCCCTTAAGTAAAATCTTGTCTTTCTTATTCTTCATGTTTAGGCCCCCTTAGAATGGCATCGCTCATGCGTGCCACCCGCACGATTTCTTTCACATCATGCACCCGTACTATATCTGCTCCACTGGCAATACCCAAAGCCACGGTAGCTCCAGTACCTTCCAGCCGCTGATCTACCGGCAGCTGCAGGGTCTTGGCAATCACTGACTTACGAGAGGTACCCAGTAGAATGGGATAACCCAGTACAGTCAGTTCCTTTAACCGACGGAGAACCTCCAGATTTTGTTCGTAGGTCTTAGCAAACCCGATACCGGGGTCTATAATAATGTTCTCTTGGGAAATACCCGCTTGCTGAGCTATTTCTATACTCTGACGGAGGAAGGCCGTCAGCTCCAGCATGACATCTTGGTACTCTGTATCTTGTCCATTATGCATCAACATCACTGGAGCCTGATACTCTGCTACTACCTGGGCCAGCCCTTGGTCAGCCCGCAGAGCCCATTGGTCATTAATGATGTGCGCTCCCCGCTCTAAGGCCTCCCTAGCCACGGTGGCCCGCCAGGTATCTACACTAATCGGCACATTTACCCTTTGCACCAGCTTTTCCAATACTGGCAATATCCGCCGCTGCTCCTCTTCGATACTGACTTCCAAATGACCCGGCCGAGTGGATATTCCCCCTAAATCAATAATATCCGCCCCATCCTCCACCATTTGCAGGGCGTGCTCCACAGCCGCTGCTGGGTCCAGATAGCGCCCACCATCCGAGAAAGAATCCGGTGTGGTATTTAAAATACCCATCACCAGGGTACGCCTTCCCAGTTCCAATTCCCGTCCCCGGCAATTCAACTGGCGGAGCCGTGGCCCAGCTAGATTAGCTAAAGCTGCTTCTATTCTAGTAGCTAGCTTGGCCAATCCAAAGGGCTGCATTTTTAGTTTATCAATAAAGACCCGGTACTGGTTCAAGGTTGCCATAAGAAGCATATCACTGGTTTCTACCGAATGATTAATCACTCCCCGGGCTACTGCTGCATCGCCTCCCCGGGCTAACAGTTCTTGTTTAATAATATTCGCCTGGGTGGGACTCATTCCAGAAAGCTTTATCACTTTATGTACCGCCTTGGGAGCCATTCTTGACCAGCCCCCTGGGTCGGAGCCCACCGCCTGAATCTCTCTACGGGCTTGTTCTATGGTATCAATATATTTCACACCAATTTCTATGGGCATGTTCTCACCTCTCTGTGCAATCCTGAAAATTTCATGACTTAGTATAACACAAAAGATCGTTAATTTTTTGCCCAGAATAGTGGCAACCTATAGAGGGCGAAGATCATGAAACAGTGTAAAGGTTAATTATAGACAACAGGGGGACACTATATGAATCTTGAAAATGGTATTATGCTTATCTCCGCCGTAATCACATTATTATTACTCATTTTTGCAGTGGATTGGCAATATTTTCGTGACTGGGTAACGGTTTTCTTTTTTAAATCCTTTTTGGATTTGCTTGGGGGCTCCTATGTCGTTGAAGATTATTTAATTGAATATCCTGTAAGACTCTTCCCAAAGGAATACGATACCAGCCTGTTATTTGAAATTTGGGTGTTCCCTGTTTTGTGCATCCTCTACAACCAGGTTACCAGAAACCGGGGCATATGGCCGATTATTTATTACGCCTTTCTTTTCAGTGCCGGTATTACAGTAATAGAAGTTCCCCTTGAGATATATACCGATCTAATCGAATATCTAAATTGGCACTGGTATACAACATTCTTCACGTTAGCCATTGCCTTTCTACTATCCCGGGCCTTTCTGGGCTTCTTCCGCTGGGGTTGTCATTATTTTTCCCTTCGCTCTTTTCGTTAGAAGCTCTGCCCTTCAGGGACACTCTGTTTTTAGATGTTTATACTCTGAAAGTGTTAAGGCTTGCTTATACCCTTTAGGGTAAAGCAAGCCTTTGGCTTTCATTTTGCTAAAGTTATTTTATCACAAAAAATAAGCCCGTAGCCTGGGCCAATATGTGATCTTCCCGCGTAATGGTACATTCAGTGGACAGTAGCGTGTTACCCTGATGTACAACGACCCCCTGGGCAATAATTTTTTCCCCCAGATTGCCCGGAGCTAAAAAATTCATATTCAAATTAACAGTCACTCCCACTCTACCTAATGTCCGTACCGCCACCCCCATAGCGATATCGGCCATGGTCGATAACACACCCCCGTGCAAAGTGCCATGGGGATTAAGATGTTTGGCGGTAACGGTAACTTCTAGGGCGGCTCTGCCTGATTCCTGCTCCATGTGCGTAACTTCAATGTCCAGGGCCCGGGCAAAGGGATTATTATTGGCAAATTCCATCATTTGTTTGGTTTCTATATCTATCAAAAGCCTAACTCCTCTTGTCTAGTTCTGATAATATCTCATTCATACTACCGCTGCGAAATCCTGATAAATCCAGGGTGACCGCGGTAAAACCCAATTCCTTCAACCTAGAAGAAACTTCCTCCAACCTGCTTAACAAATAGCTAAACTGTTCCTTGGCAATTTCCAGCCTTGCCTCCTGTTGGTAATGGCGCACCCGCAGGGGTGTAAAACCCTGCTTTTTTAAATACTCTTCAGCAGCTTCCACCCGCCTAAGTTTTTCCTCAGTAATCTTTTGGCCATAGGGTATCCGTGTGGCCAAACAAGGAGAAGATGGCTTATTCCAGGTCGGTAGTGCCAACTGTCGGGATAATTCTCGAATCTCCGACTTAGTGAAACCTACTTCCTGTAACGGACTGCGAATACCCAATTCTTGCACGGCCCTCATACCTGGGCGAAAATCCCCCAGATCATCAACATTAGAACCATCCAATAGCCAAGGAACATCTTCCTGCAAAGCAATTTCTTTGAGTTGAGAAAATCGTAGAAATTTACAATGATAGCACTTTTGCGGCGTGTTCTCGGTAAATTCCAACAGCTGCATTTCCCTGGAATCTACAACCAAATGTTTTACACCTAATCCTTTGGCCAGTTCTTTAGCTTCCTGTATTTCTAAATGGGTGGAGGTAGGTGAGACTGCCGTGACAGCTAACACCTGGTCACCAAGCTCCTTTACTGCCACCGCTAACAATAAAGCACTATCCGTCCCCCCAGAGAACGCCACCAACACACTACCGCAATCCTGTAATATATTTTTTAGACGCTCATACTTCCCTGTAAGCAACCTGTTTTAACCTCCCAAAATTCCACAACAGCGGGCTGAGCAGAGCCCAGCCCCTACGATGCAGCATCGATCCATTGTGCAACAAACCCACCATTTACGCATGTTTGTGCTCATGATTACGGCAATGACCCTGTTCATGATGCACTCTTTGTCCTTGCACATGTTGATAAAGGTGTTGACAAGGCTCCTCTTCCCCCAACATTACACGTAAAAGATTGGGTATTTGTGTTTCTCTGTCTCCGGCTCCATAACCCACAGCCTTCAGAATCATGCCTGGCATAGGTCCAAAACCCTTGGCTAAATATTTTACCATCACCGCTCCGGTGGGAGTAACTAATTCTACTGCCGGACCGGCACTGTAAATCGGGGTATCTAACAGGATCTCTGCTGTAGCCGGTGCAGGTACCGGCATTACGCCATGGGCACAATGTAGAGTGCCACTGCCCACATTCAAAGGAGAGCAGTATACTTGCTCTACCTTTAATCTTTGCAAACCAATTAATGTACCCACAATGTCAATAATAGAATCTACTGCACCTACTTCATGGAAATGAACATTTTCTGGAACTTTTCCATGAATTTTGCCTTCCGCCTCAGCTAATAAATGAAAAATATTTTTGGCATCTTGTTTAACGGATTCTGATAACCGGCTGTTATCAAGGATCTGCAAAATATCCTTCAAATGACGGTGGGGTTGATCTCCGGTAATTGTTACATCAACTTTCATACCGCTAATGCCGCGACGGGTTACTCTTTGGGCTGTTATTTCATACCCAGACAGGCCTAAACTTAGGAGTTCTTGTTTTAACGTATCCAGGGATACACCCAGGTCGACCAAAGCTCCCAGTAACATATCCCCGCTGATACCGGCGAAACAATCGAGATAAGCTATTTTCATCATTTATCACCTACCAATCTATTTATCAGGCTAGCGGCATAGCCAGCTCCAAAACCATTATCGATGTTTACCACGGTAACACCCGAAGCGCAACTATTTAGCATGCCCAGCAGGGCCGCCAAACCATGAAAACTGGCACCATAGCCCACACTGGTAGGCACCGCAATAACGGGCTTAGACACCAACCCTCCCACCACGCTGGGCAGGGCCCCTTCCATTCCTGCCACCACAATAATGGTATTGGCCTGGTGAAGCTTATGGACTTGATCCAGCAGGCGGTGAATTCCAGCTACTCCGGTATCGTAAATTCTTTCTACCCGATTTCCCATCAATTCGCTGGTCAAGGCTGCTTCCTCCGCTACAGGCAAATCTGCTGTTCCAGCACTGCAAACACAAACCAGACCCTGTTGTGGTGTGTTAATTTGTCTACGATAGATCATTCTGGCCAAAGGGTGATATTGGGCTTCCGGAACCAGCTCTTGACTGGCTTTGAACATTTCCTCGCTGGCTCTGGTGGCAATAATATTAGCATTGCTGGCATTGGCTAACTTCTGAAAAATTTCGGCCACTTGTGGGGTAGTTTTCCCCTGGCAAAAGATTACCTCTGGAAAGCCCTTCCTAAGATGTCGGTGATGATCTATCTTGGCATACCCTAAATCATCGTAAGGCAATTGTTTTAATTGCTCCAGTGCATCGTTAACCTGTATTTGCCCGGTCCGGACACCTTCTAATAAAGAGCGTACTTCTTGCGGCCCCAAAATATTCCCTCCTAATCACTGCCAACCATATCAGTCTAGGATTTACTATTCATCCTTTATTATACTTTTTTTTATTCTTACTTTGTAGCAATAACCTTACGATGAAAGTTGTTTAGTAATAAAAAAAGGACCGATATCAACCGATCCCTTACGGGTTACAACTAAAAGTTTTTGGAATATTTAATGGCTAAGGCCATTAAGACTTCCTGGTCTTTTTCTCTAATCTGGATAAATTTAAAGCCTGCATTTAAAATATTATCCATGTATTTTAGCCATACTAATTCAGTTGGCAGTGAAAAAGTCTTTTTTTCTATTTGAAAATCTACCCAATAGAATTTTTCATTCTGAAGCATTGCCTCAAATTCCGGAGTAACATATACCCGCAATCCCCCTGCGGAAAAGTTAAACAGTTCTGTGGTTATTTTATATTTGCTTTCACTGGTAAACAGCACTTTGGTGGAGTATTTACTCCTAACAAAATATCGCCTTTGCTCCCGCACAAATTCCTTCGGTATGGACAAACCATATACCTTTCCATGGGTTATACCAATCTCCGCCACCTTGGTTTCGGCACTATAAAACCCATCTGAGTAGGAAAAACCGATATCAACAGTTTCAGCCTTTTCCAGCATCAATATCTGCCCATCTTTACGAGGGAGATTTAACCAGACGATATTATTTTCCACTGCCGAAATTTGGGTCTCTACCACCTCTTTACCCGGTACCCTGAGCCAAATCTTTTTATTTCCTCTGGCATATAAATCCCAAAACTGCAAACCCACCAACCCCCTCGTGCCTTTTCGTTACCCTTCTTATTTATTATTAATCGGCAATTCTCCTTCTACCTAAATACTATGTAGCATATAACTATTTATAATGAGGCAAAGGACCCATCTCTTAAAAGCAGAGGTAGGTCCTTTGTCCTATTTTTTAGCCCTCTTAATATTCATTGGGCAGCTGATCAAGCTGCGCCTTCGTAAACACAGGGCCATCCTTGCAAACATACTTGCTGCCTACATTGCAGCGACCACACATACCAATACCGCACTTCATTCTGTTTTCTAAACTCATGATGATGCGGTCCGGGGTAAAGCCACACTCTACCAGCACCGGCATGGTGAATTTAATCATCACCGGCGGTCCGCAGATAATGGCGTAGTCGGTCTTGGGTGCCACTTCTTTGGTTACGGTGGGAATAAAGCCCACACGGCCATTCCAACCCTCTACTTCTCGGTCAATGGTGGTAATGAGGTTGATGTCGCTTCTCGCATCCCAGGCAGCCAGTTCATCTTTGTAGAGTAACAGGCCGGGGTTACGGGCACCGTAGATAACGGTTAAATCACCATAATCCCCACGGTTAGCCGGGTCCAGGATGTATTGAATGGTAGAGCGCAGGGTGGTGAAGGCAAAGCCACCGCCGATGATGGTTAGGCTCTTACCTTTAAGCTGCTCCAATGGATAGCTGTTACCCAAGGGTCCTCTCACACCTACGATGGTTCCTTCTTCCAGCATGTGCAGAGCATTGGAGACTACACCTACTTTGGCCACGGAGAATTTCAGAATACCTTTCTCGGTGGGGGAGGAGGCGATGCCAAAGGGGGCTTCCCCTTTGCCATAGACCATCAGTTCCGCAAATTGCCCAGGCTCATATTGGAAGCTCTCGGCATCTTGTTCGTTCAGATATTCTAACGTAAAGGTGTGTATGAGTTTGTCTGATGTCTCGGTGAAGTTTTTCACCAGTTTCATCGGCAGCGGTAGATAGGGGTTTCTCATCTCGTTTTTAACCTCGCTTCCGCTAGTCCAATGCCCGGACATCGGCCAATGCTTGGCGAATATCCAGGTTTACAGGACAGTTTTTGATGCACCTACCGCAGCCTACGCAGGCGGTGGCGTTGTAACGATCTACAAAGTAGTTGAATTTGTGCATGAGTCTTTGTCTCCAGCGGGCTTTCCCGCCAGTTCTCGGGTTGTGCCCGGAGCCGTGCAGGGTAAAGAGCGGGAACATGCAGGCATCCCAGTTTCTTACCCGACAGCCATCACAGTCTTTGGCTTCGTCTGCGATGTCAAAGCAGTGGCAGGTGGGGCACAGGTAGGTGCAAGCGCCACAGCCAATGCATTTTTCGTGGAGGCTTTCCCAGAAGGGGTGTTCGAACATGCCACCCAGTTTTTCGGCTAGGCCTTCGATGTTGATGCTGCCATCAGCTGTTACTTCTGCCTGTAGTTTGGCGGCAGCCGCTTTTTGTTCTGCACCGGCTTCTGCCAGGCTAAGTTTTGCCAGCAGTTCTTTGCCTTTGTCGCTAATGCCTTCTATTACGTAGGCTTCACCAAGGTCGGTCAGGAAGATGTCGCTGCCTTCTTTGGCAAAGGGACCACAGCCAACGCTGCTGCAGAAGCAGGTGGCGGCAGGCTGGGCACAGCCCAGTCCTACGATGATGGTGTTGGCACGGCGGGTCAGGTAGTAGACGTCGGTGTATTGGTCGTTTTGGAAGACGTTGTCTAAGAGTACCAGGGATTTAACGTCGCAGGGACGCATACCAAATACTACGGTGGCTTCTTTGTCAACGTTGTCTTGCATCCTGATTCCTTCAGCACTTATGGTGTAGTTGAAGAGTTCTTCGGACTGAGGGAAAAGGATTTCTTTGCCGGGCTTTTTGGTGTTGGCATCGTCCAGGCAGGCCTGTTCTCCGTTTTTAATGGCGGCATATTGCAGCATGCCGTCTTTTTTTACCGGAGCAATGACCCGGTAGGTTTCTGCCAGTTGGGTTAGTAGGTTAGCAATTTCATTTTTGCTTACGATCATCCTTTTTCACCTCACTTCTATAGCATGAAGTCTTCTTTGTCTTCGAATTGGTGGACGTTTAGGGCCGGTGGGTCGTTTAGGTTGACACCGGCTTCGGCTCCAAAGAGTCCTTTCACGTCTTTGACCATTTTACGGTTTAAGAGGGAGAGTTTAATGCCCATCGGGCAGGCTCTCTCGCAAGCACCACAGTCGACGCAGCGGCCGGCTAGGTGCAGTACTCTGACGGTTTGGAAGAGGGCATTGTCGTCTACGCTCTGGGCACCTTTACCAATCCAGGCTGGGGCTCCGCAGTCGACAAAGCATTCGCTGCAGTAGCACATCGGACAAGCTTGGCGACAGGCGTAGCAACGGATGCATTTTTCCATTTCTTTGGCGATAAAGGCGTTTCTTTCTGCTGCGCTTAAGGCTTCGAAGGCTGCAATATCATCATAATTAGCTTCTTTGGCCGGCAGGGCTTCACCAATGAGTTCGTCAAAGATGACGGGGGTGTTGTATTGACAGGTTTTGCAGGAGCCAAACATAACATCGGCTTTGGCCAGGGTTTTTTCAAAGTTTTTACCCTTTAGGCTGAGTTCGGCACCTTGATCGGTTACTTCCAGGATGTCTTGACAGCCGATGGCCTGGCAGATTTGTTTACGGTCTACCATGCCTTCGCACGGTACGCCAATGATGGTTAGGTTTTCTCTGTTGATTTGGCCTTCTTTGATCAGCGCAACAATGGCTCTGACGTCGCAGCCTTTCGCTATGACGGCTACTTTGTCAGTACGTTTTCTTACGAAGTTGGCCAGGTTGTTTTCGCAGGTGGCACTCCAAATGAGGTTTTCTGCTTGTTCAGGGGTTCTCGCAAAGTAGGGGGTGCTGCGGAGGGGCAGGGTTCCCTGGGCAAAGCCCACCACCAGGTCTACTTTTTGGTCTGCCAGTAATTGCTTGGCCACTTCTCTAATTTTTTCGGTTGTGTTCATTCCCTCTCACCTCACTCTGCTTTGCGAAATAGCCCGGTGTTCGGGCCCATATCTTTTACTTTTCCGGTCAAGTCTGTTATCACTTCGGCAAATCTTGCCCCTTCGGACGCTGATACCCAGGTGAAGTTGACTCTGTCTTGGTCTACTCCCATGTAGTTTAGTAGGTTTTTCATCAGCGCGAATTTACGGCGGGCCACCAGATTGCCACTAACATAGTGGCAGTCGCCGGGGTGTCAGCCAGAGGTTAGGATGGCATCGGCACCGGATCTCAGGGCTCCGATGATAAAGAGCGGGTTGATGCGTCCGGAGCAGGGTACTCTTACTACGCGCAGGTTCGGGGGGTATTGCAGTCGGCCTACCCCTGCCAGGTCTGCCCCGGCGTAGCTGCACCAGTTGCATAGAAACGCGACGATTTTGGGTTCGGACATGTTCTTCCCTCCTAGCAGCTATTAGCCATTTTGCAGTGGCTTTGAGCTGTCTTGTTTGCTTTGGTTAGGTTAGGTTTGTATATCTGTAAGGTTGGAACCTTTGTTGCTAGGGTTAGTTTGGCTTTAGTGCCTGGATGATGGTGCTAGCCTGGCAAGGTGTTATCTGGTTGGAGTAAGGATAACACCTTGCCTCCGTTAGGCTATTACCAAGCCACCGCTTGTACCATGGCCATGATTTGTTCGTTGCTGCAGCCTTTTACGTTGATGGCACCGCAACGGCAGGAGGAGGAGCAGGCGCCGCAGCCTTTGCATAGGGCCGGGTTGATGTCAGCGGCGATGTTGCCTCTTTCGTCGGTTACCAGGTTGGCTGCTTTGGCCGGGCAGACTTCTACGCAGACGCCGCAGGCCATGCATTTCCGTTTGTTCACGATGGCAGCTTTACCATCGGTCTCAATGTTTTCTTTCGCCAGGGCCGTTGCTGCACGTCCGGCAGCTGCTTTGGCCTGGGCAATGTTTTCTTCCAGGTTTTTGGGCCCGTGGGCCAAGCCGCACATGAAGACGCCATCGGTGCTAAAGTCTACGGGTCTTAGTTTGAGGTGGGCTTCCAGGAAGAAGCCTTCCGCATTCACCGGTACTTTGAATAGTTTGCCAAGGCCGGTGTTGTCGTTTGGTACGACGGCGCTGGCCAAGCCGATGATGTCCGCGTAGATTTCGATGGGACGGTTTAGTACGTGGTCTATCACGGTTACTTTGGTACCGCTGGCGGTGTTTTCTACTACCGGTTTGGCATCTACGCTGTAGCGAATAAAGATAATCCCTTTGCGGCGGGCTTCGGTGTAGAGGTCTTCGAAGTAGCCGTAGGTTCTAATGTCGCGATACAGGATGAAGACGCTGGCAGTGGGTTTTTGCTCTTTCACTTTTAGGGCCAGTTTGACGGATTTGGTACAGCAAATCCGGCTGCAGTAGGGGTGCTCGTCATCCCGACTGCCTACGCATTGGATGAATACGTAGTTGTTGGAGTTTTTGAGTTTGCCTTCGGCCAGCATACCTTCTATTTCCAGTAGGGTTTTTACCCGGGTGTTGTGGCCATAGAGGTATTCTTCTGGTTTGTATTCTTGTGCACCGGTGGCAATGATCGCCACGCCGTGTTTGATGGTTTCTCCATTGGTGAGTTTGGTTTCGTAGTTGCCTAGGAAGCCTTGTACATCTTCTATTTGTGTGTTGGTGTAGATGTTGATTTTTTCATGGGTTGTGATTTGGTCAATTAGTTGGTTGAGGTAGCTTTGGATGTCTTCGCCACCCATGCCGTAGCGGATGCGTTTGGCAATGCCGCCGAGAGCTTCTGCTTTTTCTACGATGCTGACTTGGTAGCCTTGGTCTGCTAGGTTAAGGGCGGCATTTAGGCCCGCCACTCCTCCTCCAATGACCAGTGCGTCGTGGTTCATGGGCAGGGTGATGGGTTGTACCGGTTCTAGCAGGGCTGCTTTTTTAACGGCCATTTTGACCAGGTCTCTAGCTTTTTCGGTGGCTTTTTCCGGTTCGTTTTGGTGTACCCAGGAGCAGTGGTCACGAATGTTGGCCATTTCAAAGAGGTGGGGGTTGAGGCCTGCCTCTTTAAGGGTTTCTTGGAACATCGGTTCGTGGGTACGGGGGCTACAGGAGGCCACGACAATGCGGTTTAGTCCGTTTTGTTCGATGGCTTCTTTTATTTGGGCGCTGGCATCTTGGGAGCAAGCGTAGAGTTTGTCGGTGGCATAGACTACTCCCGGTAGGGTTTTAGCATATTCTGCTACTCCCGGTACGTCTACTACGCTGCCGATGTTAATACCACAGTGGCAAACGAATACACCGGTGCGTACCAGTTCGCCAGCCAGGTCTTTTTGGGCTGGGTATTCTTTTACTTTGCTTAGGCTGCCTTTAGCTTCGGCCAGCAGTTTTTGGATTTCACCCGCGGCTGCACTTGCTTGCATAACGGTCTCGGGGATGTCACGGGGGCCGCTAAAGGCACCGGCTACATAGATCCCCGGTTTGTTGGTGGCAACTCCGGTCAGCTCAGGTACGTCTGCAAAGTTGTATTGGTTTAGTTCAACTCCCAGGTTATTAGCCAGTTCTACGGCTTTTTTGTTGGGTTCCAGACCCACGGAGAGTACAATCATGTCGTATTCTTCGCTAATGACGGTGCCGTCTTCCAGGGCGTAGCGCAGAAGAATGTTGTCGTTTTCTCCAGGATCGCAGCCGTAGACGCGGCTTCTCACGAAGTTGACGCCTTGTTGGTTTTTAGCTCGTTCGTAGTATTTTTCAAATTCTTTGCCGTAGGTCCGCATGTCCATGTAGAAGATGCTGGCATTTAGGTCGTAGGGGGCGTGTTCTTTGGCAATGACGGATTGTTTGATGGCGTACATGCAGCATACTGAGGAGCAGTAGCCATGGTTGATCCGGCAGTTCCGGGAGCCCACGCATTGGATCCAGGCAATTTTTTGGGGTTCTTTGTGATCGCTCGGGCGTACCAGGTGTCCACCAAAGGGACCGGAAGCACTGAGGATCCGTTCGAATTCCAGGGAGGTGACAACGTTTTTCAGTTTGCCGTATTGGTAGAGTTCCAGTTGGCCTGGATCGAAGGTTTCAAAACCGGGTACCAGCAGGACGGAACCCACTTCGATGGTTTGTTCTTCATCCACCATGTGGTGGTTGATCGCTCCGGCTTGGCACACTTTGAGGCATTTGCCGCAGAGTTTTTCATTGGCTAGGTTTTTGAATTTGAGGCATTTGTTGTTGTCAATGGCATAGGCATTGGGGAAGGCTTGGGCATAGAGTTTGGAAATGGCTTTCCGTTTGCCTAG
>NZ_FRAR01000034.1 GCF_900142375.1 Desulforamulus aeronauticus DSM 10349
TTCTAGTCCTAGTTGTTCAAGTACCTCTTTTGCAACTTGGGCTGCTTTCTCTATTTCTTCTCGGGTTTTAGCAAACAGCAGAAAATCATCGGCGTATCTCACAAATCTTATCTTGTGTTCTTCTAACCTCCAGTCCATCTCGTTTAGGTAGAGGTTAGCCAGTAGCGGAGAGATTACTCCCCCCTGTGGTGTTCCTATTTCAGTGCTGTGATATTTTCCCTCTTCCATGTAACCTGCCTTAAGCCATTCCCATATCATATCTAGTACTGTTCCGTCAGCTATGTACTTTGTTAGTACCTTCATTAATTTCTTGTGGGGTATATTATCGAAAAAGCCTTTGATATCACAGTCATAGATATGGTTGTATCCGGTTTCTATATTCCAGAGGATAATCTGCATTACCCTTTTGGCTCCCATATTGGGGCGGTAGCCACAAGACCATTTGTGGAATATATGCTCCTCACATTTAGGACTTAGTACATTAACTATTGCCTGTTGAACAATTCTGTCCTCGATATTTGGTATTCCCAGCGGACGCAGCTTACCATTCTTTTTGGTAATGTATTTTCTTCGTACCGGGGAGGGTTTGTAGGTCTTTGTTCTCAGCCTCTGTAACAGGTCTGCCAGTTTAGCATCTTCTTCTTTCTTAAAGCTATTAATTGTCTCTCCATCGTTGCCTCCGGCACCACCATTTTCCTCAACTTCACGCCATGCTTCTTTTAGCTTTCGGTCAAATAGTATTTGCCCATAGATACTGTGCCATTTAAACTTGAGTTTATTATTCAACGTCTTATTCCTCACCTTTCTCGCGTACCTTCGGCTCGTTTTTACCAAGGTAACGTTGCCGTTTGCATTACCACGAATTCAAGTTGGAACCACAAAGGTCAACCCCCTTCCGTTCAGCACCAGTTTGGTCAGATGCTTACTTCCGTACTATGGGGTTGTCTGACTTCTCCACCCGTGTCAGCAACTTCGGTTTATCCTTATATGCTGTCACCCTATTTAGTAGGTAAGAGTGGAGATCTCACAGGGTCATCGCATTTTCCTTCTTGACATACCAAGCACCATCACCTGATAAGCTACTTACTGCCCGGCTGGCTCACTGGGCAGCAGTTACCATTAGGTAGGCTTCCCGTTTTCTTCGCACAGTCGCCAACTTACCCAGCCGTTGTACTTCACGCTTTCGCATTTCGGTCTGTCAAGCCGCCTATGGGCCTCTCGGCTTCCACGTCTCCTTCAAACAGCACCTCACGACGCTGCCCTAGACTAGGCTTCCTGGTTCGTGCCAGCACTCCCAGGGGAGGACTTTCACCTCCGTGAATTTTCATGTTTCAGGACTCTGGACCCGTTTTTACCGCAGTACCGCTGTCGCTGTCTCTAATACATGAATTGCCTCGGTCTTTTACCAAGGCTAATGCAACTGCCTGTCGCACAAAAAAGCCCCAGCGAAGCCGGGGCCACATTAATCCGCGTGATTACGTTGGTTTATTTTGCATCTTCCGGGAGTTTTTTATTCTTATCTGCCACCCACTTGGCTAATTGTCCCGCTGCATCGACCGCCCCCTCAATAGCTGCATACCCCATAAGGGCGGCAACTACAGTATAGATCGCATCTTCCGGTAGGTCAGTGTAATACACCTTTGCCCCTGCCACGGCAGCAGCTACCAGGGCCATAACTAGCTTGCGTGATTTAAGGCGTTCGATTAATGGTCTCATACTATGCCACCCCCAATACTTTTAGCAGACGATCTAATACAGCCGCCAGTTGCGCCCTGGTCAAAGGTTCGTCTGGCCTAAAGTTGCCCCGTTCATCGCCTTTGAGTAATTGAGTAACCCTTTCTCAGCTATTCTTTCAATACTCCCTTTAGCCCAGTGACCTTCCGTAACATCCTTAAACATAGATAAAACCTCCTCGATTACATCATTTACTGGTACAGTACCGGCCTTGATCTGTTCTAACGGATACCTAGTGCCTGGGCAAGCAGTAGCCTGTAACTCCTTATGCCAACCTTCGGATATATCGTTTTTAGCTCTGCCACCAACTCAGCAATGGCTTTTAGCTGTGCTAATGACATAGTCTCTAACTCGTAATCACCCTCTGCGCATATAGAGTTATGGCCTTGGGTGTGTGCTCCTATCACGTCTCTAGGGCGGCCACGGTAGACAGTGCCATCCTTGCGAGCAAAATAGTGGTACCCAATGCCTGTCCATCCACGGCTAAGATGCCACCTGTGAATATCCTGCGCTGTACATTGACTAGCATCAGCATGGTGCAAAACAATATAATCCGTTTCTTTACGCGGGGAAAGATCCCCATTCCACTTATATTTCTCCTCGATTATCGTCACATAATTCACCTTCCTTTGCCCTCTGTTTTTTAGCATGGGTTCTGTATTTTTCCATGCCTGGATAGCCTCTTGACCGAAGTAACCACCTAAGATAATGCCAATCAAAGGAACCATAGTATCTACTAAATCAAGTGCCTTGTCGCTGGTTAAAGCACAATATGCATAGTAAAGAAAGGACCCGCTGAACACGATGGCCAGCAGGTCCTTGAAACTAAAGTTATGCGGCTGAGAAAAGAACTCCCTCATGATTGGCCACCTCCACCCCGAAGCAAACTGACTACCCACTGGATTATGCTTAACGCTATCCCCGTTACTGTGGCCACCAGTCCGGCCAATTTCCAGCGATCGGCCTTCTCATCTTTAACATGATTTTCGATCTTGTCATGAAGTTTAACAATTCGGGTCTCTGCACAATCTTGACACTTAAGGAAGTCCGCCTTAGTCACATAATTCCCAGCCACCTGGACCCGCAGGTCAGCCATGCCGGCCGTCAACTCAGCCAAGGATTTCTTTACTTCTCGCAGATCCTCCCGGATTACAGCAACATCGTTTTCCCCCAACTCCCCCACCCCCGGTAACATTGCCCGACCACGATCGGTAGACGGACATAAAAATACCGCCATCTCTTAGGCGGTTGCTTCACAATTTAAGTCTTTTATGCTGCAGCGTAAGGCTCCCCGGTGATCTGCTCAAACTCTCCATCGGTAATTACCCCATACTGCACATACATTCGTACCTGGGCAGCTGTGGCCCAGCCTTTTTCAAAGTAGTATTTCACCCGCTCAAAATCACTCACTTACATTACCTCCCATTTCTATAGTTAACAGTCTCAAGTCCATATCCGCCAATTGCTGGCCCTGCATCTGATTTTCCGTTACTAATTCTAGGTTATTTAATTCCAGTCCAACCACCTGGCCGCCTAACACAGCATTTTGATTCTGGAGTTCGAGATTTTGCAGCTCCAATCCTACGACCTCCTGGCCAAGCAACTGATTTTGCCCCTGTAACTCAAGTATTTGCAGGTCTTTTTCAACCAATTGACCACCAATCACTTCAAGTTCTGAGGGCGGCTCCGGCACCGGGCTTGGATCATGCGCCTCTACAACCTCCCCGATAGCGTCCAATTCCTCCTGCGTTATGTCGGGGTGGACGTAGATAGTGACTGTATCATCTGTGCCATATACTGTGCTGGTACCGTCAGGCTGCAGGGGCTGGATTAGGTTTTGGTTTAGTAGTTCGTCGTATAGCTTACCGGGGTTTACGGTTTTTTGGATGCAGATTGGCAAGTAGTTCACATTATTCACCTACCTTAACCAGTATTATACTAACGGCCGTGTTATTCAGAGTTACTCCAGAGTCTTGGAATAAACTAACGGAAATAACATCTCCTGCGACATAGGCACCTGTAACCATAAACGAGTGACTAAAACCATGTGTACCGGGTGGCGGTGTAAGTATTTCGCTAGTTACAACACCATTTTTAATTAATCTCATACCACGAACACCCGTTGCGCTTGCGGAAATAGTAAACACACCATGTATCAAGTATCTTCCACTAGTTTTAATTACAGGTATATTGTTCTTAACGGCGTTGTCAAAATCAAAACTACTAACGTTAAACGGTATAGTTACCCATGTATTGCTGGAATGGCTATTGTTGCAGTGCTGCCCGCATGAAAACTAACACTCTTCCTTAACAACCCCCGCTCCCGCAACGCCATTTCCAACGCCGTCACATCGGTAGTCACCTTTGCCAACTCGTCAACCAGAGTGTCCACAGTTGACTTGATATTGCTGTCGTAGGTAGCCTCAACAGCCAGCAGTGGGGCGGTAAATTCCTCCGGTAGTGCTAGGTCTGTATTGGGCGCTGGGGGAGTAGTTTGCAAGTGGTGTAATTAATCTTTCTTTACCGTGTGCATCATACGTTTGTTTTTCCCAATCGTAATTTTCTACGTTGTCCATAAACAAGTTTAAAATACGCGCTGTTTTGTTGTGTAATTGGCAAGAAGTATTCGCCGCCTCATTGATAAATGAAATGTTTGACCAACTAGCAGGACTAACCAACTCCTTCACCACAACACCCTAAAATACTTCAATCTGATTCGCACCTTCGTGCAAGACGAGTTCGCCTTCATGCGGTACTACTTCGGTGGTGGGGGTGGCTAGTTGGTAGTGGAGTTGGTAAGGAGTATAACCCATATCATTCATTGTGATAGGGCAAGTAGGTACTCCAGATAAATAAACAGCAACAGTACCAGTAACCCATGTTGCCGCGGGAGTTCCAACACCACAGTACCTTTTTGCCCAAACCTTAGTACCTGTTCCATCGTACAAAGCACCATTAGTACTATCTTTATACATAACCCACCCATTGAAATACGCCTTAATCTCGTCTGCTGTCGGGGTGTAGTTTTCGCCCCAGCCGGAGTCGGTGTTTGGGATTGTGAGATATATTCCGTCAAAACCACCCGTAAACCAGCATTGATCTGGTATAGGATTTCCTGGTGCCCACGGGTTTAATATCTTACCATCATATTTTATAGTTATAGGTAAGCCCTTTCCTTTTACAAAACCGCTTAAGCTTATTACTTTAAAACCTGTCTGTGAGCTACCAAACACATATCCTAAACCACCATCCAACACCTTCTTCTCCCACTTCTTTGTCCGCACCCACTGCCCGTCAATTTCCTCCAGCGTTTCGCCTTTATAGAGAGGGGTTTGGAGGTATAGGTGAGAAGGGTTGTAGGGTTTAAACTCAGTTGGAAGTCTGTCGCCGAGGATTAGCATTGGGTTTCTGAAAACAAATGACCCTGTTGTTTGTTGATTTGCTGTATGAACAGAAATATAATAAATATCATTTGGTACGGTAAATGATATTATTTTATTTGTCGCGGTATTATTAAGTTCCCCAACATCGGCTTTATTGCTAGACCATTTATGGATACTCCAATAGAAATTTGGTTCTTTCCATGGTTAGTTGAAAAAGATGCTGCGTTATACTATGATTGAATAGTCAGAGATATCGAAACGAGGCTATTCTATGGATGCATTTATCAAGTTATTAGACAGAAATTTAGAGTACGTCAGCCATGAGATCATTGACGATACGATTTATATCAGAGTCGTATCAATCAGAGAAGAAATCGTCTGTCCTTTTTGTAGACAACCTTCATCAAAAACACATTCCCATTATGACAGAAGCTTTCAGGACCTACCGATACAGAATAAAAAAGTAATTGTAATTCTGAACAACCGAAAGATGTTTTGCCATAATCCAGATTGTGAACGTACGACGTTTGCCGAAACTTTTGAATTCTTGCCGACCAAAGCCAAGAAGACAAAGCGCCTAGAAGATGAAATAATTAATTTATCCATAAATGTAAGCTCTCTAACAGCATCTTCTATATTGAGTACGAGGGTTGCAAAAGTAGGTAAAAGTACTATTTGTAATCTCTTAAAAAAAAGGCACGCCAATCATTGATAAAAAATCCGTTTCTATGGTTTGCATCGATGACTTTGCAATTAGGAAACGGGAATCTTATGGAACAATCATGGTTGATATCGAAACCCACCGTGTGATTGATTTAATCCCATCAAGAGAAGGCAATGATGTAGTAGAATGGTTAAAGACCTATCCAAACCTTAAAATCGTTTCGAGAGATGGTTCGATTACATACCACAATGCTATAAAAATAGCACATCCTGAGGCCATACAGGTAAGTGACAGATTTCATTTACTTAAGAATTTAACTTCATATTGTAAAGAGTTTCTAATGAACTATTTTAAAGCGAGAGTACCTATTAAGGTGCCGGAAAAGCCTAAGGTTGATGTGGCAGCAACATCTGAAGCATCTTTAACTAACAAAAAACTAACCTTAGAAGAAAAGTAAAACCGAGCGTTTTCAATGATCGCAGAAGGGTTCAGCAAAGCACATCTTTGCAAACAGTTGAATATGGATATTCGGACACTGGATAAATTGATGGGAATGAGCGAAGAAGAACGTAATCGTTATGTAAAAAGCAGTATGGAGCGCTCACATGAGCAAAAGGTATTAAAGAAGCAAAAACTAATAAATTCCGTTAAGGCTATGCATGCAGAAAAATTGTCTATAAGATCAATTTCCAAAGAACTACAATTATCCAGGCAAACGGTAACAAGATATTTGAATGAAAGTATAACGGCAATTCATGGAAGCTATTGTGTTAAGAAGAAAAGCATCTTAGACCCATACCTAGACGAAATAAATAGGTTAATTGATCAAGGCGTTACCTCGACTGCAATTGAGGCAAAAATCCGTCAAGAAGGTTATAAAGGCTCTTCCTCTACACTAAGAAATTACGCAGCAGGCTTGAAAAGGTTGATTCAGAATACTTACAACGCCAGTAATATAACTCCAGAAAATACCGAATTAGTAGAACGCAAATTATTAATAAAGCTATTATTCAAACGATTGGAGAAAATCAAAGGACTGGACAACGAATGTTTAGAAAGGGTTAATGGTCAATATCCTCGGTACAAGGAGCTCATAGATATAGTTAATGAATTCAGGAAGATGCTGGTAGATAAAAATATTGGCAAGATTGAACAGTGGATACTTAAGGCATCAGTCTTAAACATTCGGGAAATAAATTCGTTTATAAACGGCATATCTAGAGATATTACAGCAGTAAAAAATGCCATTAAATATGAATACAATAATGGACTTGCTGAAGGCAGTGTAAATAAACTCAAGGTTGTTAAAAGGATAATGTATGGCCGCAATAGCTTTGAAATGTTAAGGATGAAGCTGTTACGGCTTGAAAAAAGCCGCAATTTCAACTAACCATGGAAAGAACCAGAAATTTGCACCAGCAAAATCAGGAACAACTAATGTATAGATTTGTCCTGGCAGAACTGGAATAGGTGGACTATTCCCTTGCTGGTAAATATCCGTTGGAGTTAATTTAGACGTAGCCGTATTGACCGACAACACCAGTAACAAGTCCAATGGCACTGTACTATCACTAGCAGGATTATATTTAATATACGCCAATTGAAATTTAGAAACATTAGATATGATATTGCTGATCGCGGAAACTAGCCTCATTCTAATATCTGTTGCATTACCATTCATCAAGTCTGCTAATACAATATAATATTTACCGCCCTTTAGTTGCATTGACTTAAAGGCTGTTCCACCCATAGCCGTGGATATAGTAATTTTTAATCCATTACTACCATATACTTTTTTTGCAGTATCCAAAGCAAGTGTACTTTGCCAAGCATCCCACTTCCCCGCATCCTCACAATTACCATCCCTACCCAGTAAGTTAACCAACTGCCGCCCTTTAAACTTCGGCTTTAACTGTGCTGCCCCTGGGTGCGTTTAGGACGCTTAGACCGTGAGGCAAAGTGACGAATTGTTTACTGTCGGCTTTGATTTGTTGCGTGTAGTCGGCCAAATGCGCATCAAGCTCCGTCTTTTTAGCAGCATTTTGATCCATCAAATCCAGGTTTTCATTATACGCCTGCCGATTGAAAACTTCATTCCCCAGTGGCTTTTTTAGTCCTAAATTTGGTGTTGTTGTAGGCATTTCTTTCCCCCTTATCTTTTTACAAAGAATAACCCTAGGAGGTGTGTTGCTACCAGGGCATAAAGGGGACATATTAATCACGGTGCATGGCAACAGTTTAGGGCGTCTACTACCAGAGCCACTTCGGTGATGGTGAGTAGGTAAGAAATGGTGATATATTTCATGGGGGTAATTTGCGGGTCAATGTGGGGGAGTCCTGCTGGAGAGATTTAAAACCCGGCGCCAGGCCGGGCTAACGGGGAAAATATAAAAATTCCCCGGGTGGGGTTTTATTCATACTCCACTAATTGATACCGAATTTCACTTCGTACATCATATAACTAAAATAGCAGAAAGACCTGGAGAAGGAGACACCGCTTTGGTGCCTCCTTAAATATCCCCTCCAATTCCTACTGACACGTTTTATCAATACGTGTTATTATACGTATAAGAAGGGGCTTGAAATCATATTTATCTAAAGAAATAATTAAAATACTTAATAAAGACGAATGGTATCATGTCAACACAGTTGGTGACCACCACCACTTTAAGCACCCAACAAAAGCAGGCAAAGTAACGGTAACACACCCCAAAAAGGATGTGCCGATAAAGACAGCTTTAAGCATATTTAATCAAGCAGGAATTAAAATAAACTAATCCCTGCATCACCCCTTGAAAGGAGGTTTTAGCGTTGAAAAAGGACAGATATATATTCCCTGCTATTTTCGACTATGCCGATGATGGTATCTCCATCGAATTCCCGGACCTTCCCGACTGCCTACCCTGCGCCCACAGTGATGAAGAAGCCGTCTCCAATACCAAGGAAGCAATGGCCCTGCACTTATATAGCATGGAGCAAGACGGAGACCAGATTCCAGAACCTACCCCGGTAACAAAATTACAGCCTCAGAGAAATCAAGCGGTTGTCTTGGTAGATGTTTGGATGCCGGTTTATCGGAGTGCCATCGAAAATAAAGCGGTCAAAAAGACACTGACCATTCCTAAGTGGCTAAATGACCTGGCAGAACAGGAGAAGGTTAATTTTTCCCAAATCCTACAGGAGGCCCTTAAGCAAAATCTCGGCATAAGCAACCGTTGATAACCACTGCTCGGTGGTTATTTTTGTTCATAAAGAAAGCACCCGCAGGTGCTATTTTACTTTACCCATATTAAGAAAATTAGAGATTGCTTCAAAAATACTAAGTGCTATTATGAATATTTGATTTAAGGTAAGTGAAGAAGGTATGCCAAATTCCAACTTCTTTGTTTCAGGATTAACGTTCAGTGTAAAAACAAAAAATGCAAAAGATACATAAAATAATATCTTAAAAAGATTAGTTGTAATATCTAGACACAAAAAGGAACTATATGCACCTTCCCAAAGATCTAAAAATGAAAAAAATATGATCGAACTAATAATTAATAAATATACTATTGCAAACGGGAAAGTAACTTTAAGAACATCTTCCAATGGTATAGGTGGAAATGCATCCATATCTTAACCCCTCACCCCTTCCCGCCAAACTTCGACAGAAAGGGGTCTTTTGCCTTCCCCAAAATCCCGACAAACTTAGACAAAGGCTTAGCTTACCTGGCGTCGAAATAAGCAATAGTCTAGATTGCAAATATCGATAGGAGGGAGTGTAACAATGAGCAAAAAAATTTATGCAAACATATTAGGTACATGGGTTGAATTGAAAGATACAGACACTATCTATAACACCAACCCATATACCTGGATTAAAGAAAATAATTTACATGATTTTACTTTTATTTGGATTGATTACAACGGTGTGGGATATAAAATACATATTTCCCATATCCAAATTAAATCAATGTAAATCTAGAATAATATTTTGCAAAAACACTCTTACTGCTTTCAAGAGTGTTTTTGTTTGCCAACCGCTTATTCACGTGACTTTCTATAAATTTGAACTCCTTAAAGATGTGACATTTAAGGAGTTCAAATCACCCCATTAGATTTATTTTTGTAGGATATGATGAAGCGTTGGTTACTGCCAATGAACCCGGTAAAATGGTACTAGACATCAACATAGCCGCCTCTATCGAAAAATTCGACTAGAAAGAAGTTGCCAGTTGCCTTGGGACATAGAATATTTCATCACTTTGAAAGAGTACAAATTCTATAGTGCAGTGGCTGTATGTATAGCTTACTCACGACCATCTCTAATATGAAAGGGTTGGTAAATAACAAAGCTTCAGAGTTAATACTTCTTCTATCTCAAAATTACGAGGCTTACTTCCCTGTCTTCACTTGCCAAGTCGTTCCATCGGTAGTCAGAATAACGGCTCCCTGCTGGTCGGTTCGATAAATCCGACTCCCCAACTCCTTTAGTTTCTCCAAGGTTTTCGGAGCAGGATGGCCAAAACGGTTTCCCGCCCCTGCTGAGATCACAGCTATTTTAGGCTTGACTCGTTCAAAAAACTCCGGGTAAAAATAGCCGCTGCCGTGGTGAGGCACTTTGAGAACTTCCGTCTGTGACAGGATATTGCTCTGCACTAAATTTTTCTCGGCTTCCTCCTCAATATCTCCTGTAAAGAGTACACTGCGCCGGAGATAATCCAACCGAAACACCAAACTGCTGTTGTTGGCATCTGAGCGTGTATGATGATATGCTGCCGTCGGCGATAAAAATCTGATGGTAACTAACGGATCAACCTTTAACTGGTCGCCTCCAGCGGCGGTACGATAGACAAGTCCTTGCTGTTTCATTTCTTGTAGTAAAATGTCATAGCCTTCATCCACCTTGTCTCCTGCCCCGAAACCATAGGGGGATAATACTACCAACTTAACCGGCAAGGATTTAAGTACCGCCCTGGCACCACCGGCATGATCGGCGTGGGGGTGCGTAATCACCAAAACATCTAAACTGTTGATACCCAGCCGGTGCAGATACGGCACCACTGTATAGTTTCCTGCCCCTTTGCCAGTTATCAGTTCATCCTGCCAGCCACCGGCATCCACCAATAGGGTGTGTTCTCCAGGTGTAATAATCAGGGTGCTGTCTCCCTGTCCTACATCAATAAAATGCAGCTCCAATTGATGTTTAACTGGCCACAGCAACCAGGTTGCTGCCAGCAACAAGAAAACACAGCAGCCCAAGCCCCATTTAGTTCTTGCTGCAGGCTTTATAGCCTCGTCTAGCCAATTCCTTAGCTGTGCCCGCCACTCTGGCTGCTTGGTCAGTTCGACTAGCCCCACCAATAAAACATAATAGAATATCACTAGCCCTAGGGAAGGTGCCGGAATATACCAAGCGGCCCCGGGCAATGAGGTACTCGCCTGCACCAGCCAGAGAAAGAGTCTGGTTAATAAATCTGTGGCTGTATTGATAAAACCAGCCAGTGGCAGGTAGATGAGCCCACCTAAAAGGCCCATTCCGCCAAACAGCATAATAAGTACTACCAAATGCGTGGTAAGCAGGTTAGCCAAAATGGATACCGGTGAGATCAGGTTAAAATATAGTACCACCAAAGGCCAGGTGGCCAGTTGAGCGGCAAAGGGCACGGAAATCAACAAGGCTAGAGAAACCGGAACCCGCGGTAGCAATGAATTTAACTTTGGTGTTATGTATAATAAACCCCACGTGGCCAGAAAAGAAAGCTGAAAACCAACATCAAACAAGTCCAGGGGATTGAAGATAAGGATAATACCCGCGGCAGCGGCCAGTGTGGTGGGCCAATCCTGCATACGGCCCAGGTGATTGGCAATCAGCAAAAGAATAGCCATCAGGGTAGCCCGCATGACTGCCGGTCCCATACCTGTCATCAAGGCATAAAAGAGCAGCACAGGAATGGCCACCCAGGCTGTAAAACGCCGGGGAAGTCTGAGCAGCCTCAGTACGGCCAGCACCAGTGCAGTAACCAGTCCTACGTGATACCCTGATACGCTAAGGATATGAACCAGACCCGACTCATTGAAAGCCAGCTGTACATCAGCCGGTATCTCTCCCCGGGTACCAAAGAGGATACCTTTGATCACCGAGGCACCAATCTTGGTCATGGTGTGGTCAAAAATCTGTTCCAGGTGATCTCGGATGGTGTAGGCTATACGGATAATGGGATTGCCTGATCTCCCTACTAATTTAATCTCTTTGGTATCTTTTACACTAAGGGTAGCGGCAATTCCTTGCCGTTGCAGCCAGGCCCGGTAATCAAAGGCGCCAGGGTTTCCCGGAGGCTCGGGTAGTGTTAAGAGACCTTTCATTTGGAGGATATCACCATAATGGTAAACCGGACCCTTAGCCCCCACCACTTTTACTCGTAAAACACCCGTCATTTCCCTGGTCGTACCCTCGGCGGTCATCCGCAACAAACCCAGTTTGTAAAACACACCATCTGGCCGAATATCCGGGCGATCCTGTACTTCACCTACAATTTGAATATTTTTACCCTGAAAAGCCGTCACCGGGGAATTTACCGCAGACACAGCAAGGCCTGTCCAGACCATTCCCAAGCATAGAAAAACACAAAAAAGGACCCCTGCGTTATAACGCCAGGTCCTCCAAATACCAATAATGGCTAAGCCACAGGCAACTACGGTTGCTCCCATGACAAAGTTCATTTGTAAATCATAGGTTGTACCCACAACAATGCCTACTATAAATGCCAGCACTAGAAATAGGATTAACCTGTTCATGCTAACCCCCAAGATAGCTGCGTTGGTAGGCAATCACTTTTTGCACGTAATTCGTTGTCTCCCGGTAGGGTGGCACCCCCTGGTATTTATCCACGGCACCGGGACCTGCATTATAGGCTGCTAAGGCCAGCTTTACATCTCCGTTATAACGAGCTAACATCCCTTTAAGATAACGAATTCCACCATCAATATTTTGCTCTGGATTATAGGGGTTTTCCACTCCCAAGCCACGGGCGGTTGCCGGCATCAACTGCATTAACCCGATAGCTCCACTTGGCGAGGTAGCGATAGGATTAAAGCCTGATTCCGCTCTGGCCACAGCTTTACATAGAGCCGGGTCAACACCATGACGCAAAGCAGCCCTCTCAACAAGCTCCTCATATTCCCCAGCCGAGCTGGCCTTCTGAAAGGCGGCTGCCACTGCTTGAGCCGAAGCTTGGACATTTTTCCGGGCTAATGGAGGCACTGCCGCAAGACGTATAGTAGACTTACTATTGACACCACTGTTGACAGAACCAGACTCCGCAGCCATTAATTTAGCCAGCAACAAAGAAAACTCTGCGGAGTTTTCTTGTTTATTGGCGGTAGTAATGGTAAGGCTGTTTTCCATTACCTGCAGACGAATTAATTGAGCCAACATGGCTGCATCCATTGGGTTCACATCCTTAGGGTAGCTTTTGGCCATCGGCCAATTATTACTGTACGGTGATCAGTTGTTCCAGGTCGGCAAATTTCTTTTCACCAATGCCAGAAACATTCATTAAGTCCTGAGGACTCTGAAAAAGACCATTGGCCTGGCGATATTGGATAATTCTTTCGGCCAAGGCCGGACCAATGCCAGGTAAACTATCCAACTCGGAAATTCCTGCGGTATTTATATTCACCTTGCCAGTTGTATTGGCAACAGTTTTCTGGGAGGGTTTTCCTGCGGGTACTGGAGCAGTAACTGCCACTGACCCCGCTACAAGCGGCATAGCCTCATTGGGCTCAGTCTGTGGCGCAAGACTTGGTACAATTAGTTTGTGTTCATCTTTTAAACGGGCTGCCAGGTTTAACCCACTTAGATCTGCTTCAGGCAACGCACCGGCCCGTTCAATAGCATCGTTAACCCTACTGCCTGGGGGTAATTTATAGAGTCCTGGTTTTTCCACCGCACCAGTTACATGAACCAACAAATCTCCTTCCTCCGGTGTAGACTCTGAACTGGAGGACCCTACCAGTTCTACTGTAGGAGATGGACGACTGGCCAACCGATAACCTGCGGTGAATAGTAAAATGGCTGCTATAACTATAATGACTAGTTGTTCCTTGCGACCTAGGTTAAACATAATAACCTCCGATCCCAAAATATGAGCCAATAATAGGTATTTCTAGTTTTAACAGCATTTTCCTTCCTGGTTCACAAAAGGTTATAGAAGAATGTAAAAAAGATATTGATAGTGTATGATTGATTGACTATCTAATAATATATTAGAAAAACTAAGCCTCTGCCAAGTCTTTAGACGTACCCTATAAGGTATACAGGCAAACCGGCGGAGGATTAGTTTGCTTTAGGCAAATCAGAAGTTTTTATACTTTCTAATTTGCCCGGAAAAATCTCCGATCCCCCAGAGGCCATACAAAGGCTATCCGTTTTTACTTCCTTGCATGGGCATCGTTTTGAGGATCAATTAATAAATCGCCTTTATTGTTAAGGGTTGCCAGTAAAACTTTATCCGGTGTATACCCATTTTCAGCCAATTTTTCTTTTAACCACGTCTCATCCAAATGAATGATTTGTAAATTTTCTTTGATGATTTCTCCATCCATTACCAACACTGCCGGAAGTCCTTCGTAGTCGGTGGCTATATTAAGATCGGCAGGGGTTACTGGTCTTTTTTGAGAACAGGGAATAACACTGAGTCTACCGGAGGGTTCCAGGATAGCATATTCTACATCTGAGATATCATGAAACCCCTTCTCCCGCAGCTGACTTAATAAATCATCCAGATTATACCGGGAAGAACGCATCTCATGCTTTAATAAACGACCATTTTCTATGATGATCTGAGGCACTCCATAGAGTACCTTGCGCAATGGTCGATTCACCAGAGAGATATACGAAAATCCTACTTCCAATAAGCCTAGCGTAACAATGGGAACGATCCCGTGCCAGATCGGTATATCCAGGGAGCCCATAGGGATAGCAGCCAGTTCGGCCAGAATAATAGCCACCACAAAATCAAAGGTGGAAAGTTGCCCAATTTCCCTTTTACCCATTAACCGAACAATAATGAGTACCGCTACATAGATTACTACCGTTCGCCAAATATGGGGCCAAAGTTCCAGCAACTTTTTCACCTCCTGCAAAGCAATCAAGTTTATTATGCAGCAGTAGGCTCATTCTTATTCCTCTGTTTTATTTAAATTTCAACAGGCTACTCTTTGTTGTAGGAAAAACACCGCCCCGTACAGCCCTTGAATCAGAAATATTAAAGAATGTTTCTGGTTGTACTTGATCCAATATATCCATGGCTCGCTTTAAATCCTTCCTTTTTAAGTGAACAAACACGATGGTTCGCTCACCATTTCGACCACAGCCACAGACGGTGGTTACCCCAAAACCGACTTCTCTAAACCTATCGCAAAGTCCCTCCACATGTTCGGGAGAGGGAAAAACTTGCATGGACAGATGTCCCACTGCCAACCATGCTTCAATAGTGGAACCGACAAAGTTTCCTGTGGCAAAGCCTGCGGCATAGGCAAAAATTTTGCCAGGATCGTCTAGGCCACCGCTGAGAGCCTGCCCCAAAGCAACAATAAAAATACTGACTTCCACAAAACCAACCAGGCTGGCAATGGCTTTTTTTCCCCGCATCAGCATCAGTAGGCGCACTACGTCCAGGGACATATCCATTACCCTAGCGATAAAAATAAACAGGTACGCTCCCAGTGGCGTATTTAGAAGTTCCAAAAGTATCTCCCCCAATTTAACCACCAAAAGTCAAAGACACCGCTGCCGGTGTCTTTGATTTTTAGTTCATAATTTATACACAAATTACTTTACCACAATATTAATCAGTTTGCCTGGCACTGGAATAATTTTTACCACCTGTTTACCGGTAATTAAGGCTTTAACTGACTCTAATTCCATGACATATTGCTGTAATTCTGCAGGATTTAAGGTAGCCGATACGTTTAAACGTTCTCTCACCTTGCCGTTAATTTGTACAACAATCTCTACTTCGTCCTCCACTAAAGCGGCGGGGTCAAATACCGGCCAGGGTTCTTTGTGCACACTGCCCTGATGACCAGTTGCAGCCCACAGTTCTTCAGCAATATGGGGAGCAAAGGGAGTCAGTAAAATGATGGTACTGTTGATGGCTTCAGCCAATATGGAAGCATCACGTTCCACTTCGGCAACTTTATCTCGATAGGTATGGATACCGTTTACCAGTTCCATGATGGTACTGATGGCGGTATTAAAATTAAATCTACCAGTAACATCTTCGGTTACTTTCTTCATGGCATAGTGAGTTAACCGACGCATTTCTTTGTGGACACCAACATAATTTTTATTTGCATCCACAGCAGGAGCACCGATCACTTGATCTTTAACAGAGTAAACCAAGCGCCAAACTCGGTTCAAGAAGCGATGGCTACCTTCTACGCCACGGTCACTCCATTCCAGATCCCTCTCGGGAGGAGCCGCAAAAAGGATAAATAGTCTGGCGGTATCTGCACCGTAGCGAGCAATAATTTCCTCGGGGCTCACCACATTGCCCTTGGATTTAGACATTTTAGTACCATCTTTCAGCACCATGCCCTGGGTTAGCAGGTTGTCAAAGGGCTCATCCACAGACAATAGACCCAGATCATAAAAGACCTTCGTAAAAAATCTGGAATACAGCAGATGCAGGATGGCGTGCTCTACGCCGCCGATATATTGATCCACACCCATCCAGCGGTCAGCTTTCTCCTTATCCCAAGCCTGTTCACCATCCCGGGGACTGGTGTAACGGAGAAAGTACCAGGAGGAGTCTACAAAGGTGTCCATCGTATCGGTTTCTCGTTGGGCCGGCCCGCCGCATTCTGGGCAAGTCGTGTTAACAAAATCCGGCCTGCTCTTTAAGGGAGATTCCCCAGTGGGCTTAAACTCCACATCGGTAGGCAGCATGACAGGTAACTGATGATCCGGCACCGGTAAGGCACCGCACTTTTCACAGTAAACAATCGGAATGGGATTACCCCAGTAGCGCTGACGAGAAATCAGCCAATCCCGGAGCCGATAGTTAATAATACCTCTACCCACGCCCTGCTCTTCGGCATATTGAATAACTTTCCGTATCCCCTGGCGATTGGGTGTGCCACTAAAGGGACCAGAATTAGCCATCACACCGTCCTGGGTATAGGCTTCGGTCATTTCCTCCAGCCTTAACTCTTGGTTCTCTTTGGGGTAAATAACCACCTTAATGGGAAGATTATACTTTTTAGCAAATTCAAAGTCCCGTTCATCGTGGGCCGGCACACCCATGACAGCACCGGTTCCATAATGATAAAGAACGTAATTAGCTGTGAGAATAGGAATTTTCTCGCCGTTAAAGGGGTTGATGCAATAGGCTCCGATGAAAACCCCTTCTTTTTCTGAACTGGTCCGAGCCAACTCAGTCTGTTTGCCAACCCGGTTGACAAATTGGGTCACAGCGGCTTCCTCTGGTGTACCAGCCGATAGTTTGCTGACCAAAGGATGTTCTGCTGCCAGCACCATGTAGGTCACACCATAAACTGTATCTGGGCGGGTGGTAAAGACGGTAATTTCGTCCTCAGTTCCGTCAACCTTAAAGGTAAGCTCAGCACCTTCACTGCGGCCAATCCAGTTTTCCTGCATGGTTTTCACTTTATCGGGCCAGCCTGGCAAACGCTTTAAATCATCCAACAAACGCTGAGAGTACTCAGTAATACGGAAAAACCACTGATCCAGTTGTTTTTGTACCACGGTGGAACTGCATCTTTCGCAAGCCCCTTCCACCACCTGCTCATTGGCCAGTACGGTGGCGCAATCGGGACACCAGTTCACCCGGGCATGCTTTTTGTAACATAAGCCCTTTTTATATAGCTGGAGGAACAGCCATTGTCCCCACTTGTAATACTCCGGGTGGCAGGTAGCAACTTCCCGCTGCCAATCATAACTAAGCCCCAATTGCTTAAGCTGACTTCTCATATGGGCAATGTTATCCCAGGTCCAGGTGGCCGGTGGAATACCATGTTTAATAGCGGCATTTTCAGCTGGCAGACCAAAGGCATCCCAACCCATGGGATGCAATACGTCGTAGCCCTGCATAGACTTACATCTGGCTACTACATCACCGATCGAGTAGTTACGTACATGACCCATATGGAGTTTACCCGAAGGGTACGGAAACATCTCTAAACAATAATACTTGGGGCGTTCGGAAAGATCCTCAACCTTATAAATCTCCTGTTGTTCCCAATATTGCTGCCACTTGTTTTCTATTTCCTTAAAATTATATTGCTCCTGCAAAATGCTTCCTCCTAAGTTAACATCTGATAGCCAAATCTAGCATTCTTCGCAAATTTTAACATGAATAGTGCAATATTTCAACAATACTAGGCAGTTTCAATTTTGGTCAAGCCTTCTAACCCCAATGTATCAATAGCCTGTTGCCTCAGTTTAAATTTTTGAATTTTGCCACTGGCGGTGGTGGGGTAACTATCAACAAATAATACATACGAAGGTATTTTGTACTTGGCAATTTTGTCTACACAATAGGCTTGCACTTCTTCCTTGGTTAGGTCAACCCCTGGCCTTACCTGGATGAAGGCCAATACCTCTTCACCGTATTTTAAGCTGGGTACACCGATCACTTGTACATCTTTAATTAGTGGATGGGTATAGAGAAATTCTTCAATCTCCCGTGGATAAACATTTTCACCACCACGGATAATCATATCCTTTAAGCGTCCGGTAATTTTAAAATAGCCATTTTCGTCCATAATACCCAAATCACCCGTATGCAGCCAATCCTCCCGATCAATGGCCTGGGCTGTGGCCTCGGGCATTTTGTAATACCCCTTCATCACGTTATAACCCCGGGCACAGATTTCACCCTGCACTCCCGGCGGGCAATCCTCGCCGGTTTCCGGGTCCATAATCTTTGCTTCTAAATTGGGAATCATCCGTCCCACGGTGGTAACCCTAAGTTCAATGGGATCGTCCGTGCGGGTCATGGTAATAGCTGGTGATGCTTCGGTCTGTCCGTAGGTAATGGTAATGTCCCGGGCTCCCATACGATTCACTACCGATTTCATCACCTCAATGGGACAGGGTGAACCAGCCATAATGCCGGTACGCAGGCTGCTGGTATCGTAATTGTTTTTGCCCATTTCCTCCAGTTCCATGATGAACATGGTCGGTACCCCATGCACCGCCGTGCAGCGTTCCTTTTCAATAGTCTCCAGCACTCTTACCGGATGAAAACTTTCCAAAGGTACCATCGTCGCCCCGGCTACCACGCAGGTCATGGTGCCTAATACACAGCCAAAGCAATGAAAAAAGGGTACCGGAATGCACAGGCGGTCTTGGTGGGTAAAAGACATGCAATCGGCAATGCTGTGAGCATTATTAATAATGTTCAAGTGGGTCAACATAACCCCCTTTGGAAAGCCCGTGGTCCCGGAGGTGTATTGCATATTAATGCAATCATGAGGATCCAGACTGGCTTGCCGCGCATCCAATTCCTCATCTGTTATTTGATTAGACAGTTCTAATAAGTCATTAAAATGAAACATCCCGGCCGGGGTGTCTGCTCCAATAAAAATAATATTTTTGAGAACCGGTAGTCGTTCAGAAACCAACTGTCCAGGCTGACTCTTCTGCACCTCAGGGCACAACTCATTGACCGTAGCGAGATAATTGGAGGTTTTGGTACCATTAATCATCACCAGCGTGGTACTATCCGACTGTTTCAACAGGTACTCCAATTCAAAACTCTTATAATTGGTATTGACGGTTACTAACACTGCACCCATCTTACCGGTAGCAAACTGTAAGGTCACCCACTCGGGTACATTGGTAGCCCAAATGGCAATATGTTCACCCTTTTGAATCCCTAAAGCCATTAAGCCCTTGGCCACCTGCCGACAGTACTGGTTAAACTCCCGATAACTATAGCGCAACCCCCGATCGGCATAAACTAGGGCATCATTTTCTGGATGTTCTGCAGCAACCCTGTCAAGTAGGCCGCCCACCGTAATAACGTCTAAATTTTGCATAATCAACCCTCCGTTATGTTTTAAGAAGATTCTGGATTAGAAAAATGGCAAATTACACCTCCTTCAGGATAAACCCGAAAAAGGAGGCTAAAAATATATAAACCTCTCGTCCCCAAAAGGGACGAGAGGTTTCTCCCGCGGTACCACCCAAATTGATAAGTAATCTTATCCTCTTGCATGCTATAACGGGCAAGCCCGGTCTGAAGTACTTTTTTCCCTCAGACAACTCCGGGGCGAGCTTCAGTAATTTGACCCACCGCCTTGCACCAACCGACGGCTCTCTGCAGGGTTACACCACTTACTACTCCCCATCAAGATTTTTGCCTTGTGTTTTAGTGGTAATTATACCACACTAACTAGCTATGTCAACGAAATATTTCTAAGTTAAACTCTAGCAGATAATTCCACTACATTGGCATCGCCCCACAGGCGTTCCAGGTTATAGAACTCCCGCTCCAACTGCTGGAAGATATGAATAACCACATCACCATAATCAATCAAGATCCAACTTCCTTCACGAAAGCCTTCAACACGCAGTGGCTTCACTCCTGCTTCCTCTAACTGATCCTTGATATGATTGGCCACTGCCTGCACCTGGGTACTGGAACGACCGGTGCAAATTAGAAAATAGTCACAAATAATCGAAAGATGACTAATATCCAATACTGTTATATCGGTTGCTTTCTTTTCATCTGCTGCCTGATGGGCTAAATCAACAATCTTCTTGGGACTAAGTGCCAAATGAACCCCTCCTTAATTTCTTAGAAAAACTCGGCTTGTTACCCTGCCCATGACCTATCGGTTATACCCTTTAGGGTACGCCAAAGGCCTTTAGATGCCGGCAAAAGCCTTGTTTGCCATTATGTATGTTATATTTTATTATATCCTATTCCTATATTTTCTAAAGGAATGTTGTCCAAAATTTATTGGCGATAATCTCCCCTAGCCACTAAAATGGCATTGCGAGCTTTGACACTGGTGGGATGCAGCAAGCAGCCGATTTTTAAAGCATAACGAATACTTTCATTAAAACAGCTAAGTAAGGCGTCTTCCAGATTAATTTCGGCCTGTCGGCGGATTTCCACCACCGAGCTATGGCGGCGGTTGGGTTCAATTTTATCTGCTACAAAGAGGATCTTATCCAATTGACTCATGTATTCCGAACCAACGGTGTGTAGGGCAATGGCATTTAGGATTGCCGCATCCTGAATACCAAATTCCTCTCTGGCCATAACCGCGGCGACAGGTCCGTGCAGCAAAAGTGGCATAGCAAAACCAAATTCACTGACAGCCAGGTTGGCCTGCTTAGCCCGCTTGAGCAATTCATGGTCATCAAAGTCCCGGGCAATATCATGTAATAAGCCGGCTATTCTGGCTTTGTCAGGGTCTTCATCATATTGACGGGCTAATTTCTCCGCAGTATCTGCCACTCCGATGGCATGGGTAAGTCGTTTCTCGGGTAAGGTTGTTTTTAATTTGGCAATAATCATATCATCATTTAACACAGCTTCTCCAACCCCCAATACTATCTTTTCAAAACAAGACCTATTGTTAAGAGAAAAAACCTCCAATCCCAGGGGATGGAGGCTAGACTTCTCTAAACCTGTCCTGCTTCGCGACTTTTTGCTTCATTAACGGTAATAGCTCTGCCCCCAAAATCGGTACCATTCAATGCTGCAATCATTTTCTCAGCATCGGCATCATTTACCTCAACAAAACCAAAGCCTCGAGAACGACCGGTTTCACGGTCGGTAATAACTCGGCTGCTTAAAACCTCACCATGTTGGGCAAAGGCATTTTGTAAATCTTCTGCTTTGGTAGACCAGGGCAGGTTACCTACATATAAAGTTGCCAATGATGTCACCTCTTTCAAATGGTTCTAATATCCTCTGCGTGAATGTATTATTTACAGAAGCCTCGGACTAAATGCAGTTATCAAGTACAAAGATATTTCCAAATTAGGTAAGATAATTTTAAGTTTGGTATATTTTAGTCCTTACTATATATTCCTCTACTGATTCCGGCAATAAATATTTAATGCTTTTATTTTCCCTCACGCGTTTTCGGATGTCACTGGAGGAAATGGACAAAGCAGGTACTTCTAACGGTACGATATTTTTCAATACTTCCTTTGGTAAAAGCTTTAATATATCAGCCAATTGGTGCAAATCGTAACCCGGACGGGTAGCAGCTATGAAGGTACACATACCCAGTAGTTGCTCCGCCTCTTTCCAGCTAAGAATCTCCAACACGGCATCTGCACCAGTTATAAAATAAATTCTTTTCACACCGTAAATATTTTTAATTTCTTTAACCGTATCAACAGTATACGACAAACCCTGCCGCTCTACCTCCAGGGTCGAGACATCAAAATAGGGATTACTGGCAGTGGCCAATTTCGTCATTTGAACCCGGTGTTCGGGCTCAGAAATGATCTTACCAGTTTTGTGAGGTGGTCTGGCTGCTGGAATAAAGAGCACCTTAGGTAGAGCAAATTGTTGTCGAACTTCCTCAGCCACCACCAAGTGGCCATAATGTATGGGATCAAAGGTCCCGCCCATCAGGCAAATCTCTTGCATGGATAATTTTCCCTTCGCCTATTATACAGCCATTTTATAAATTGTTCTATCAAAAAGCAACAATTTTCTTGCTGATTAAAAAACTTGGCTTACCTACCTTCCTACTCGTGACCTTTAGGTTATAACCTATTTTAAGATATTACAGAGGCTTCGTTTGCCTAAAAATAACCCTCGACCATGCAAGGGTTATCTACAAATGCCGCGTAAACTAACTACAATTATCATGATCTGGCATGGCTATTACTATTCAGGCTGGCGACAGCATCAACAATTTTATCGTAGGTTCTCTCTAAAGCTTCTGAGATTACTCTGGTTTCCCCAATCACTGCCATAAAATTGGCGTCTCCGTCCCAACGGGGAACAATATGAACATGCAAGTGCCCGGGAATACCTGCCCCAGCTACCTTGCCCAAATTGATACCAATGTTGAACCCGTGGGGATTACCAAAAGCCCTCCGCAGGGCTTGGACCATGAACTGAGTCATCTTATTTAGTTCCAGTAATTCTTCATCGGTTAGTTCTGTGATATCTCCTACGTGCCGTTTCGGTGCCACTAACAGGTGCCCATTATTATAAGGATACAGATTCATAATAACGAAGGTTTTGTCTCCCCGATGCACCACTAGGTTTTCCTTATCTTGCTTGGCAGTAAGCTTCTCGCAGAAGATACAGCCTACCTGTGGTTTGCCAATGTAGACAGAACGCCAGGGTGCCCATAGATTTTCCATAAAAGAATCAGCCTCCAGCTTCAGAATAAAAAGAACTTCTGCTTATTTTACAAGTTTCCTGCTAAATCGCCCAGGATGATTCGTATTAACCATTTTAAAATGTGGGAATCTTAGAGAAGACATTAGATGAAAGGATCGACAACCTATGACCTACCTACTCTTACTTGCCAGCCTAGGCATCATCCTCTTGAGTGCTGAAGTGTTTACCAACGGCGTTGAATGGTTGGGGAAAAAATTAAACCTTTCCGAAGGCGCGGTGGGCAGCGTGCTAGCCGCTGTAGGAACAGCCCTGCCAGAGACCATGATTCCGGTAATTGCCATTTTATTTGGCACCGGCGACATGGCCGATGAGGTGGGTATAGGAGCCATTCTGGGTGCTCCCTTTATGCTGTCCACCCTGGCTTTGGCCGTTACCGGTGTTGCAGCGATGACTTGGAAGGTAAAAGGGCAACCTAGAGAGACCATGTTTATTGACCGGGAAGTAATGACTCGGGACCTTAAATTCTTTTTGCTGGTATATAGTATCGCAGTGCTGGCAGGCATCTTTGGAGACGGCTTTAAGCCCCTGGTGGCTATCTTTTTAGTGTTAGCCTACCTATATTACGTATATAAAACTCTTGGCTGTGAAGGGGGGGAATGTGAAATCCCCCATCCCCTTTATTTGGCCAAAAAACACCCCGACCCGGCCTTACCCATTGTATCTCTGCAGGTAATTTTGGCTCTGGTGGGAATCGTTATTGGTGCCCATTTATTTGTCAAAGAAGTAGAAAACTTAGCGAATATGTGGGGCATACCAGCCTTTATTTTATCGTTAATTATCGCTCCCATTGCTACCGAACTGCCGGAGAAGTTTAACAGTGTTATTTGGGTGCGCCAGGGTAAAGATACGCTGGCTCTGGGTAATATCACCGGAGCCATGGTGTTCCAGAGTTCAATCATCCCTGCCCTGGGTATTATACTGACACCTTGGAAATTATCTCAATTGGGTATTATTTGCGCCATCCTCGCACTAACTGCCGCAGGCACGGTGTATTTCCTGTTAAAGACGCGGGGTGAAATAAAGCCCCAAACACTGGTTTTTAACAGTGTTTTTTATGTGATTTTTGTTGGGGCAGTGATCGTGTTGTATTAGAAAGGCTGACCGGTATTCCTTTTGAGTTCTAAAAAAAACGTCTGAGTTTTTGGCTCAGACGTTTTTTTAGTAGCGTTATTGCTTGGTAACCAGCTTCAGCTCAGCGGGAATGCTGGTTTCTACTTTTTCACCCTTCTTCACTTTTTCTGCAGTTTGTACACCAATTTCACCGATTAGTTTAGGCTGCTGAGCTACAGTGGCAGCCATGGTACCATCGTTAACGGCTTTAACAGCATCAGCACCGCCATCGAAGCCAACCACCATAACATTCTCTCTCTTGGAAGCTTTAAGAGCTTGAATAGCCCCTAAGGCCATTTCATCGTTATGGGCGAAAACAGCTTGTATTTGGGGCTGGCTTTGCAAAATATTTTCCATAACAGTCAGGCCTTTGGAGCGATCAAAGTCTGCGGGTTGCTTGGCAACAACCTTGACAGCCTGTTGCGCATCCATGACATCGTGGAAGCCCTTGCCACGATCCCGCGCTGCAGAGGTGCCGGCAATACCTTCTAATTCAACTACGTTACCTGTATTATTTAATTGCTTTAAAATATATTCAGCTGCCATTTTACCACCGGCGACGTTATCGGAAGCAATGTGGGAAACCGTAGTACCACCATTTACACTTCGGTCCAGGGTAATGACAGGAATTTTAGCAGTGTTAGCATCATTTACGGCGGTAACTAAACCATCGCTATCGGTGGGGTTTAACAAAATAACGTCTACTTTTTGCTGAATGAGGTTTTCCACCTGGGAAACCTGCTTAGAAGCGTCATCTTGGGCATCTACAACCACCAGTTTTGCCCCTATTTTATCTGTTGTTGCCTGGGCACCGTCTTTCATATCAACAAAGAAGGGGTTGTTTAGGGTGGAAACGGCCAAACCAATGGTCAGCTGTTTTTGCTCCTGATTTTCTGCCTTGGGAGTTTCTTTGGCCTCTTCTTTTTTACCAGCACAACCAGCCACTACACCCAAAACAAATACCAGGCCCACCAATAAAATTGCCAATTTACGAAGCTTTTTCATTTTTTCTCCTCCTTAAAATTAGTTACTTTAAAGTATTTTCCCACGGTTCGACGACTCTTCTATCACCCCCCGGCAGCATTACGGCGGTCTATTAATACAGCAATTAGGATAATGAGTCCCTTAACAGCCTGTTGGTAAAAGGATGATACGTTCAACAGATTTAAACCATTATCAATAATGCCGATAATGAGGGCACCAATCAGGGTTCCCACAACACCACCCTGGCCGCCGGTTAAGCGAGTACCGCCAATAACTACTGCGGCAATGGCATCCAGTTCGTACCCCATACCTGCGGTGGGCTGGGCCGATAATAACCTGGAGGTTAAGATCGCCCCGGCTAGACCGGCCAATAAACCACTAACAGAATAAACCATGATTTTGTAACGAGTTGTCTTAACTCCACTAAGGATGGTTGCTTCTTCATTACCCCCCAGGGCAAAGATTCTTCTCCCCACCGTCATATTGGTTAAGACAAACCCGGCTAGCAGCACCACCATGAAGGTGATAATTACCGGCGTGGGGATGGGACCAATATAGCCACCACCTAACGTATTAAAGCCCTCAGCCACTGCCCGGATGGGTCTGCCTTCGGTATAGACTAGGGTAGCCCCCCGAAAGAGGGTCATAGTGGCTAGGGTGGCAATAAAGGGTGCCACACGACCATAGGCCACAATGGTGCCGTTTAAAGTTCCTGCCAGCAAACCAACCAAGCAGGAAAAAAGTACTGCCAAAATAGGATCATAGCCCAGTCCCAAAAGACCTGCCCCCAAGGCGCCGGCCAAAGCCAGGATGGCCCCCACGGAAAGGTCAATCCCTCCGGTTAAGATCACAAAGGTTAAACCCACACCTAATAAAGTATTAATGGACACTTGCCTGGCAACATTTAATAGGTTAGATATGGTAAAGAAGCGGTCAGTCAAGAAGGATAGCACAACGATGATCATCAACAGGCCAATTAATGGACCTAAATTGTAGCGTTGGATTATAGTCCTTGGGCTTCCCATTGGACACCTCCTGTGGCACAATGCATAAACGCCTCTTCCGTAATATTCTCACGGGTAAAGTGGCCCGTTATCTTCCCCTCATACATCACGTAGATACGGTCGCTCATCCCGATGAGTTCCTGTAAATCGGAGGAAATCAGGATAATACCCAAGCCTTCCGAAGTAAGTCGGTTCATTAGTTCATAAATCTCTACCTTAGCGCCGACATCTACACCCCGGGTAGGTTCATCTAAAAGTAATATTCTCGGATTAGTCTCCAGCCATTTGCCAAAAACAACCTTTTGTTGGTTCCCACCGCTAAGGCTTTTAACGAGTTGGCTCGGCCCCAATGTTTTAATTCTTAATAATTGAATGTACTTGCGGGTCATCTCGGATTCTTTGGTTCGCTCAATGACACCTAGTGTAGATCTTTTATGTAAGGTAGGTAAAGCTAAATTGGCTTGAACACTAAAGGGAAGGAGGAGCCCCTGGTCTTTTCTGTCTTCGGTAACCATCGCCAGGCCGTGATTGATAGCTTCCTGAGGATGATGGAATCTACCGCTAAAGTTTGCCGCTCCGGAGCCAATTACTTTCAGCCTTCCCTGCACCGGGTCCAGACCAAATATGGCCCTGGCTAGCTCTGTTCGTCCGGCACCCATTAGCCCACCAAGACCAACCACTTCTCCCGCCCTCAACTCAATGCTTACATCTACCAGTGCCCGATTGGAGAAATTCTCCACCTGTAAGATGACTTCAGTAGGCTGATGATTCACTTTGGGAAACCGCTCCGTAACTTGCCGCCCCACCATTAAAGCCACTAATTCATCAATGTTGGTCTCCGGTATCTTGAGTGTGCCAATATACCGGCCATCTCGTAACACCGTCACCCGATGACAAATTTGAAAAAGTTCTTCCATCCGGTGAGAGATATAAATAATAGAGACGCCCTGGCTTATCAGGGATTGCATAATCTCGAATAATTTTTCCTTTTCTTTTTCTGTCAAAGCGGCTGTGGGTTCATCCATAATTAATAATTTTGCCTTTCTCGATAAGGCTTTAGCAATCTCTACTAATTGCTTTTCACCAACACTAAGTTGGGCTATTGGTGTTTTAGGATGTACCTTTAACCCTACCTGATTCATATAGGTACGAGAAGCATCTACTAAACTGGACCAATTAACAACTCCCCAGGTGGTAAAGGGCTTTTCACTACCCAAAAAAATATTTTCAGCAATGCTGAGATGGGGAACCAGATTAAATTCCTGGTGAATCATCACGATTCCCATATCTTCTGCTTGTTTGGGTCCTTTAATATGAACTTCCTTTCCCTTATAAAAAACACTACCGTTATTCATCGGGTAGATGCCGGTAAGAATCTTCATCAGGGTTGATTTGCCCGCACCATTTTCCCCCAGTAGAGCGTGTATCTCCTGTTCTCTAATAGTGAGGTTTACACCATTTAATACTTTGGCCCCTGGAAACTCCTTGGTGATCCCTTGCATTTCCAACAATTCCAAAGTCATTGCCCCCTTTAAAAGGCCACACCTGCATACAAAATAATGTTTGCATAGGGCGTCCATTCACCCGTGCGGATGATAGCCCTGACCCCGGCAGTACGTCTTTTAAACTCCTCGTGGTTAACCACTTGTAAATCCACTGACACCAATTTGCTGGTGATATGATCGATAAATGTAGAGTTAGACTGCAGTTCCCCGGCCACCGTTGCCCTTTCTACCACCATCTCATAGAGAATGGCATCCAGCACCTCCAGGAAACCCGGCACACCCTCAGTGACGGCTAAATCTATGCAGGTTACACCCAGCGGGATCGGTAAACCGCTATCGGCAACAACAATGGCATCGCCATGCCCCAGGCTGGCTATTAAAGCTGCTAAGTCGCGCTGTAAAATACCCTGTTTCTTCATGACTGATCGCCCCTAATAAATTGTTCAACTTCCTGTCGTCTTGGCAGTGAAGTTTGAGCTCCCTCTTTACCTACAGATAACGCTGCCACTGCATTAGCAAAAATAATGGCCTCCTTCAGTGGTTTTTTTTCAGCCAGTGCTACACTGAAGCCGCCAATAAAAGCATCTCCCGCTGCTGTGGTATCTACAACCTTTACTTTAAACGCAGGAATAATTTCTACCGCTTCCCCAGTGGAATAAAGTGCTCCCCGTTCACCTCTGGTTACCAGCAGTACTTGTTTTATCTTTTCCCGCAGTGCAGCATAATTGTTGTCGGGGGAGCCACCCAGTAAAAGAGCTTCATGCTCATTGGGAATTAAATAATCCACTTGTCCAAGCCATTGATCCGGCAAATCTTGGGCTGGAGCAGGATTTAAAATAACCGGTTTCTTATACCTGCCAGCAATCTCTATAGCTTTGCCAACGACTTCTAAGGCAATTTCCAACTGGAGAACTACCACATCAGCGTTAGCAAAAATCTGTTCTCGTTCCTCTAAGTCTCTTATGGTCAGGGAAAAGTTAGCACCTGGTACCACCACAATCTGATTATTGCCACGTATATCAACATTAATGAGGGCAACTCCTGTTGAAGTAGTTCCTTTTTTAATGTGACTAATATCTATCCCCGACTCTTGCAAATGCCTCAGAAGTTGTTCACCGTGACTGTCCGTTCCGGCAGCACCTAACAGGATCACTTGAGCACCCAGTCTAGCCGCAGCCACTGCCTGATTAGCCCCTTTACCCCCGGGAACCATTAAGAAGCGTTCCCCCAGCACCGTTTCTCCTATACGGGGAATTCTTTCCGAATAACTTACTAGATCCATATTAATACTGCCCACTACTACAACCCTAGGTGTTGTCAAAAGTTTTCCTCCTTAGGGATGAATCTCTGATTTTTAAAATCAGCTTAACCTCCATATACGGGGAAATAATTTCGTTATGGGAATGGGATTTAACGATTCCTTGAACTGCCATACCCCTTATCTCATAGGTTGGCTGGAGAACCGTGGTTAATTTAGGATAAACATATTTCCATAAAGCTATTCCGTCATATCCCACTAAGGCGATGTCTGCGGGGGCTTTTAAGCCAGCCTCTGTAGTTGGCACAATGCGAATCATGCTGGGGCTGTCAATAAATAAAAATCACTAAGTGACCAAGGCCACTTAGTGATTTTTCATCCAAAACTATTTATCTTTTATTGCTAAAACACATATTTAAAACCACAAGCACCGTAAATAATTCCAACCTGCCAATAAACATACAAAAAGTTAAAATTAATTTTGCTGCTGCCGGTAAATCAACAAAAACGGTAGACGGGCTTACAGTACCCAGACAGCTTATAGACGTAACCACAGTAGTAGCAGCAGTTGCTAAATCAAGTCCCATAGCAACCAATAGCCCGGTTGCAAAACCAATAATCACAACAAACAAAGCAAAGAAATTTTGGACTGTTTGTACCACTTCCTGAGGAATTACATTATTACCTAATCTCACTGGAATAACAGCCTGAGGATGTACCAGCCTTGCCAATTGATTAGAAATGGCCTTCATTAAAATAATCAGACGAATAACCTTAATTCCACCACCAGTGGAACCTGAACATGCCCCGATAAGCATAAGTGTGAACAGTAAATATCGACTCAAGTCCGGCCACTGGTAAAAATCTTCCGTAATAAAGCCTGTACTGGTGATCACGGATGCCACTTGAAATAATGCCAGACGAGCCGCTTTGTCAACACTATAATCTAAGTCATTAACCAAATTTATGCTTACAAACATAACTGCAACAGCAACTATGGCCAAGTAAGTTTTTGTTTCAGTATCTTTAAAATAGGCTAGCCAATTACCCTTGGAAACACTGTAGTGTAAACTAAAATTAATACCACAAAGAATCATAAAAAAGACAATAATTAGCTCTATCGATAAGCTATCATAATAACTGATATTCGTATTTTTTGACGAAAACCCTCCGGTAGCCACCGTCCCTAATGCGTGAATCAAAGAGTCAAACCAGGACATACCGGCGGTTTTTAGCAATAAAAGTTCTACTAATGAAAAACATAAATACACCTTATAGAGTTCCTTGGCGGTTTGTGCTACCTTAGGTAATACCTTACTTTTGGTAGGACCAGGTACTTCCGCCTTAAACATACGAAAACCCGCAACATTTAAAGATGGCATGATAGCAAGCGTTAACACAATGATACCCATACCACCCAGCCAGTTGGTAAGACTCCGCCAAAATAAGATTCCCCTGGGTAACGTTTCAACATCTGTTATCATAGAAGCGCCTGTGGTGGTAAAACCTGATGCAGATTCAAAGAAAGCATCCACCGGTAGCGGTATAATACCACTTAAGAAATAGGGTATCGCACCAAAGATAGATAATAACAACCACCCGGAGGTAGCAACAATAAATCCTTCTTTATAACCAACTTGCATGGTTCTGGGTTTACTTAAGGTGAGTGCTAACCCAATAATTGCTGTTATGGTAATGCTAGTAAAAAAAGCCAGTGTATCATCACTGCCCTCTTCGACTAAGGACAATCCAAAGGAGGGCAGCATAGCCACTGCTTCACAGCATAGCATAATCCCTAGAGCTCTTAAAATAAGATACGTATTCAAGGCAATAATCTCCCGAAGGTAGCTTAGTAAACTGACAGCAATTAACCTGTTCTATATCCTAAGGCCCCTGAAATTTGATTTGCAGTTTCAACAGTGTTGCTTTTAATGTGTTTTCATCAATAGCATAACCTTGTTCCCTGATAACATTTAGTCTGTTAAAAAGTATTTTTGGTTCTGTTATTGTTTTTTCAGTAAGTTTAGGAATTCCTACATAAAGTCGCGCCCTTGTGCAACACACTTAGAAAGACGGTTTCTTTAGTTAGATTATTTGAATCTTGAAGAAAGGGTCTAGCGACTTTCTAATATTTAATTCTTCCTGTACCTGATCTGACTGGACTCCTATCCACCATGGTTTAACCACTGGGCTTTAAATCTCAGGTAATTTATTTCTGCCAGCTCGGATCAGGTTCTTTAGGTATCTGTAAAATCTGCCCAACCTGTAGCTGGGCTGTCTTGGGCAAGCCATTTATTTTAGCAATTGATACCGCGAATACCTCTGTGCCATAATATTTTTTCGATAGGACAGCAAAATTATCACCGCTCTGAATGTGATGATAAATGATGCTTACAGCTGGCTTCTCTTCTTTAACAACAGGTGGTGCAGCTAATTGTTCCTTTAATTTATTATTTTCTTCCGTTAGCTTTCCATTAATTGCTTGTAGCTTGGTTACTTCCTTTGTTATTTGCCCTTTAGCATGAATATTGTAAACTAAGCCACCCATAAGCAAAAAAACAATTATGCCCGTTAAAATGAATATCGTATTTGTTCTTTTAGATTTTTTTTCTTGAGCTAAAGCTACCTCCATCTCATTTAGGGTCATAGCTTTAACAATTTTGGTTGATGGTAAAGATAAGTTGTTCATAACTCCCCCAAGATTTCTTTGATAAGTTAAAAATTCTCCCTGCTATCCTTGGATAAACTAGCAGGGAACAAACTCTCAAATCCAAGTAGAAAGATTCCTGAAACAATGTTACAACAAAACTCCCTATCTGAGAAGTACAAGCAGTGTTTTACTTGTATCTTTTCTGCATTTAAAGTTAACTAAAGCAAAACTAGGGATATATTTCTATAATGTTTATTGAGTACGTTTTTAGGCAAAATAAAAAGCTCAGCAGTTATGATAAACTGTGAGCCTTTTTAAAATCACTCTGGCGACGACCTACTCTCCCAGGGACTTGCGTCCCAAGTACCATCGGCCCTGAAGGGCTTAACTGCTGTGTTCGGGATGGGAACAGGTGTACCCCCTCCGGTATCGCCACCAGAAATCTT
>NZ_FRAR01000035.1 GCF_900142375.1 Desulforamulus aeronauticus DSM 10349
GAGAAAATTTCGCAGTAATTCATTTTCCATGGTCAAGCGCTTTATGATTTGCGCCTGCGTTTCCGGCTTCATTTTAGGACGACCTTTCGGCAGCGGAGCTGCATGACGAAGTTCCACCTCTTTGCGCAATCCACACCAGCTTTGAATCGCATATCTGCTGATTCCATAAGTTTTACTCAGAGAATTAATGCTAACTCCTTGTCTATATGCCCTAATCACGGTTTCCTTTGTTTCCTCGCTGTATCGTGGCATCCCTTTTTTTCCTGACACGCTAAAACCTCCAATCGTAGTTTCTATCCTACGACTGGAGGCTTTTTCTTTCAATGTCTATTTTTCCTGGTTCACTACACTCATAGCCCGCTTGGCTTTTCGCTTTAACTACAGCAATACAATTAAACTTTTAAAGATTACAGTAATTTAATTTTTGTTGACTAGATCATTTTTCTCCTGTAGCAAGGCTTCCAGGAATTTTTGATTTTGTAATATTTTGCAATCCTTGGGACGGTATTGACGGGCTACCTCATTGTGAAGATAGGCCAGCTTGTGCATGCCTAAACGATCATAGCATACGCATAACTGCAGGTGTGGCAGCCAGGTAGAAAATGCAGGATTTAAAAATCCTGGGTGGTTTTCCTGCCGTCCTACTTGTGTAGCAAGCTTATACCAAAAAATTGCTGAGGTTAAATCACCCTGGTCAATAAAATAATAGCCCAGACGGCAGCAAAATTCAGCCCGCGCACTGCCGTAACGAAAGGAACGCAGAACGGCTTGCAGTTCCTGTTCATAGTCGCCTAAAGCATGATAGCAATCAGCCAGCTTGCCACAGCTTGAAATATTATCTTCAACCCATCCTTTGCCTTCTGAAAGGAATTTTTCATAAAAGGTAGCAGCCCGTTCATACATTTGGTGATCCAGCAGCTCATTTGCAAAATAGTAGAGATCCCGTGGAGAAAACTCTTCTCCCTGCTCCAAACGTTTTTCATATATTTTTAGATTTCTATCACTGTCATGATGAAGGCTTTTATGAGTTATGGCAATATCACTATGCATAATATTACCCCATATTTCGAGATATTCGTGAACCGCACCGATCCATTGAAAGTTATTTGCCCTCTTTACTAAACGGTTGCGTCGTGTACTAAAGGATACATTGCCGTCTTCATCAAAGGCTAAATGGTACTTCATGGTTACCGAATCCACGGTGGTATCAAGATCTTCTTTTAATGTTCCAAATTTCATCTGGTCGTCAGTTTCTAAAACATCATCTGCATCCAACCAAAGAATGTAATCCATGGTTGCCTTAGTGAAGGCAGCATTACGGGCAGCAGAGAAATCTTCAATCCAATTGAAATCAAATATTTGGTTGGTATACTGAGCGGCAATGGATTTTGTACTGTCGGTAGAGCCGGTATCCAAGATGATGATTTCATCTACCAGGTTTGCTACGGAATCCAGGCATCGCCCCAGCACCGCTTCCTCATTTTTAACAATCATGCAAAGGCTAATGGTGATCATAGCTTTTACTCCCAACTTTTCGTACTTTATTCATTATTATTCTAGTTACCATTAACAAGTGCTTAGTTTAAGAGAAATCAATAAAGACTGGTTGGTAACCAGACTATAGGAAGCAAACATACATTATAATAGGATTTTGTATTTTCATGATTGGCTGCAATGTATGGTTGCGGGGGGGTATTATGCAAAAAGATTTCTCTGTCTCCTTATGCATGATTGTAAGAAATGAAGAAGAGTGGCTGGAAAGGTGTCTTACCAGTGTACAACGGGTAGTGGATGAAGTGGTTATCGTGGATACCGGCTCTACTGATAAAACAAAAGAAATTTGTCGTAGATATCCTGCGAAGGTATATGATTTTGCTTGGACGGAAAGCTTTGCTGAAGCTCGGAATTTTAGCATTGAGAGAGCATCGGGGGAATGGATATTATGGCTGGATGCCGATGAGGAACTGAGGGTTGAAAATATCCAAGAATTTCGGAAAGCGCTTCAGTCTGTAGAAAAGAACCTTTTTTTGCTTCCTCTTGTCAACTACTATGGCAAGCTACCAGCGGATTTAAACAGGGCGTATTTGTTTGCCAGCCACAGGCTGTTCCGAAACCATAAAGGCATTAAATTCATAGGAAATATCCATGAATACCTGGATGTGGATGAAATCCGGAAAGCCGGCCAAGCGGAAATAATGCCGTCTACTACAATCCATCATTATGGTTATATGGACTATGTTACTGAAGCAAAGGAAAAAAACAAAAGAAATCTCTTTATGCTGGAAAAGGAAAGGAAACATCCAGAGTACAGTCCATGGATTGATTACCATATTGCCAGTGAGTATTATCGTGCGAAGAACTATGAAGAAGCCTTTAATCAGGTGAACCTTTCCATTGGGCGATTTCTTGGGAGAAAGCAGATTCCCCCGTCCTTATTATATAAGTTGAAATATGATATTTTGATTACTCTGGGAAGCTTTGAGGGGGCGTGGCCGGGTATTGAAAAGGCTATAGCTCTCTACCCGGAATACGTGGATCTTCATTTTTACAAAGGTCTGATTTTTTTTGCCAGGGAGATGTTTGCAGAAGCCATTCTGGTGTTTAAACACTGCCTTGAACTGGGAAAAAAACAGGTTCAAGGATATCTCACCCTGGTAGGCTGCGGAGGATACCAGGCCTGGTATTTTATGGGGAGATGCTATGAAAAATTGGGGAACCGCAAAGAAGCTGCCAATGCGTATACCCAAACAGTCAGTCAATACCCAGACCATAAAGAAGCACAGCAAAGATTGCTTACACTAAGTTAAAAATAGTTTTAGTATCCTTATTATTAATAATAGTTAAATGATTTTTCGGAGCAAGCTGGTAAGAATCCCATATTATGTACTGACTACTTATAATAGATCACATAAAAAGGAGGCACTCACCATGTCGCAGCCCAGTTTTCCTACGATAAGCCCTCCCATCACGAGGGATGATGCAATTAATTTACTGCTTACCTCCATAGCTATGGAGGAACTTGGCTTAAGTCACATTATCAATGCCGAAGGGGAAAAACTGCAATATGTTCTAGGAACTATCCCGGGAGTCAGCAGTCCCCCGGCAACAATCCAAGATGTTCTTGCTGCTAATGACAGTGTTCGTAATACATTGGAAAGTGCTGTGCAAAACCAGTTATTATTAAATTCAAAGATGCAAATTGCTCTTAACTCATCCATTATGCAGGGGCCTACCGGAGCCACCGGACCTACGGGGGCTACCGGACCTGCCGGAGGTCCAATGGGTGCCACTGGTGCTACCGGAGCAACTGGAGCCGTCGGGGCTATTGGGGCGATAGGTCCTACTGGAGCCACCGGGGCCGTTGGGCCTACAGGAGCTACCGGAGCCACCGGGGCAACCGGACCTACCGGAGCTACCGGCGCAACGGGTGTAACAGGGGCAGTGGGACCGACTGGTGATACTGGACCAACGGGGGAAACGGGAGCCACGGGTTCTGTTGGGCCCACCGGGGCAACCGGAGCCACAGGGGACACCGGAGCAACCGGAGCAACGGGAGCTACCGGGGCAACAGGAGCTACTGGAGCCACTGGTCCTACTGGACCAACCGGGGCAACCGGAACCAATGTAACGGCAACAACTGCTTTTGCCGCAAATACCACGGGAGCGTCTATTTCGGTAGTAGTGGCCGGTACACCGGTACCGCTTCCTAGCAGCCAGATCCTTCCGCCGGATATTACCGTTGACGGCACGAATACTATTTTCACTGTAAATACAACTGGTCGCTATCGAATATCTTACTATATTAATACAACCGCTACATTGGCTATAAGTTCCAGGCTGATCATAAATGGCTCACCCAATACAGCATCAACGGTAGCACCACTGCTAAATTTAGCAAGCTTTTCCAATGAAATTTTGATTGATTTAACGGCTGGAGCAACCGTAACACTTCAACTGTTTGGACTACTGACGACAGCTATTCTGCTGGGAAGTGCGGCAGGAGCTTCGTTAATGATTACCCGTTTGAGCTAAAACAGTAATCGTAGTATTTATTGAAAGGAGGCCGTTACATTATGTCACTGCCCAATATTCCCACCATTAGTCCTCCCCTGACAAGGGATGAAGCAATTAATTTAATTATTTCATCGATTGCGATGGAAGAGCTTGGCTTAAGCCATATAATCAATGCGGAAGGGGAGAATCTTCAGTTTATTTTAGGAACTCTTCCTGGATTAACGGGTGATTTTGCAACCATCAGCGACATTATGGCTGTTAATGATAGTGTACATGAGATGCTTAATAGTATTGCTCACAACCAGTTGTTCTTAAAATCAAAAGCCAATACGGCATTGAGTTCGCCCGTATTGCCCGGAGCTACCGGAGTCACCGGACCCACAGGAGCCACTGGACCCGCCGAAGGTCCCACAGGGGTCACTGGTGCAAGCGGTGCCACCGGGGCTACCGGAGCTACGGGAGCTACCGGTGCCACTGGCCCCGTGGGTGCGATAGGTCCTACCGGAGTTGTTGGGGCGACGGGTGCTGACGGTGCAGTAGGTCCTACAGGTGCAAATGGTGCCGGTGGGGCAACCGGCGCGACGGGCCCCACAGGAGCCACCGGAGCTACCGGAGCAACGGGGGCTACCGGTCCCGCCGGTCCTACGGGTGCCTCTGGACCCAGTGGGTCTACTGGAATCGCAGGCGTTACGGGGGCTACTGGATCGACAGGAGCCACCGGACCCACCGGACCGACCGGTGTGATCGGTGCGCCAGGACCGAACCCCACGGCTACCGCGGGCTTTGCAGCCAATACTACGGGAGCCGTTATTAGTGTTTTACTGGGAGGAACCTCCATTTCTCTGCCCAATGCACAACTACTTTCTCCCGATATTAGCGTTAACGGTGCCAATACTGTCTTTACAATAAATACGGCAGGCCGCTACCGTATCTCCTATCATATCAACACCACCGCTGCTCTTTTGACGAGTTCCAGATTGCTGATTAACGGTTCGGCTAATACCGCTTCAATAGTATCGCCGGTGGTAGCCTTATCAAATTATGCCAATGAAATTGTTATCGATTTAGCAGTTGGAGCTACGGTGTCGCTGCAACTGTTCGGGCTTGTGGGGCTGGCCACTTTGTTGGGAGGTTCAGCGGGGGCTTCTCTCATGATGATCCGTCTCAGTTAGTTATAAATGGTAACTAAGAATTTCTTTTTAATTGAGGCTGCTGTCAGGAATTTTTCTGTTGCAGCCTCTCTCCATATACTGCTAGAAAGAGTAAGCAATCTAGACGAAAAAGAAGAAGTACTCTGTCCGAGTATTCAAGGGATAGGATTTTTAAATATGTCTGGAGGGAGGATGCTTAATGTCTTTGCCCAATATCCCCAATATAACGCCTATCATTACCATAGACCGTGAGGAAGCACTTACCATGCTTTTGGCTTCCATCGCTCTAGAAGAGATGGGACTGGCGCATATTATTAATGCTGAAGGAGAAAAAATTCAGTATGTACTAAACACAGAAATAAATAAATCAGTGTCCATTAAAGATATCCAAGAAGTTAACCAGGGAGTCGAAAGAGTTATACGAAGTACAACTAAGCTGCAAATGCTCCTGCAAGAAAAACTTGAAAATATTATTAGCCTAATTCATCAGAGACCGCAATTTTCCGAGCCACCCTGTTCTTCCCCCGCAGAACCTAAAGGCAAATTCGATTGCATCTTAACAGGATTTGGAGAGGGATGTTTGACTAATAAGTCTGACATATTCTATGGGGGGATTGCTTCTGTAGAGAGTAGCGTATGCCCCAGTTGCGATAAGGAAGCGCCCCACTCTTTAAAATATACTTTATGTAAAAAAGGGGGAAGCCATGCTATTTCAGCTATTTTGCTGGCCATTCCGGAAAGCATCGAGGTTTATTGTCCCAAAAAGCCTCAGCCTTGCTCCGGTATGGAGGAGCCTGATCTATTGATCATCAAAGGCCAGGGAGTTATGGCTATTAAAGAAGTGGGACAAAGATTAGTACAGTGTACCGTTTGCTTCACCCTTAGGTTTTGGGAGTGTGGTTGCCACTCAAAATTACAGATGATCATCTGTAATCCCAATCCTAAATTTAATCACGATAGTGGAGTCGTTTCAATTAAGTCAGGTAATTTAAAGAAAACATGTAGGTAATCAAAAAGGTATACTATGTTCATTTGGCCTGCTTTGAGTAAGGATGATCTAAAACTTAGGAAATTTAGTGAAAAAACAAAGACTACAAGATTTTTGACTAATTAATAGCCAGAATCTTGTAGTCTTTAGCGTGGTGCCGAAGGTGGGAGTCGAACCCACACGGTTGTTACACCGCTGGATTTTGAGTCCAGTGCGTCTGCCAGTTCCGCCACTTCGGCATGAATTTTGACTGCTTGTTCATTATACGAAAACAGAAAGAAACTTTCAAGTCTAAAATCATATTTTTTTTCAAATATAGCCTCAAAAAAAATTGTATAAAATCATATTTTCTGTTACAAAAGAAGGAGTTATTCAGTCATAATTATGACATGGTATTTTTTTTGTGGTGATGGGTACCAAACATGGGTTTTATTAGCTAAAGGATTCTAATAGTAGATGTAGAACATTTACTAAACGCAGGGTTTTTAAGTTTCTTTTAACTAATTGGAAACTATTTGTGTATAATACTCTGTAAGTAAAAACTGGTAGAGGAGGGGGACCCTTGCCCCTGGAAGATCAGTTGTTAGTAGAGCGCAGTAAAAAAGGTGATAGGGAAGCCTTTGAACACCTGGTTCAATTGTATGAACAAAAGGTTTATACCATTGCCTACAGATTAATGGGAAACCATGCTGATGCTGCGGATTTAGCACAGGACGCTTTTATTAAAATATATCAGGCATTGCCTAATTTTCGGGGTGACTCTAGTTTTAGCACCTGGATTTATCACATTACAGTCAATGTGTGCCGGGATGAACTACGAAAAAGGCAAAGAAGGCCAACCGTATCCCTGGATGATAATAATAGTGATGGGAATAACTATACATACGAGATACGAAGCACAGCACCAGGTCCTGAGGAAATGCTAGACCGTAGTGAAACACAGGTGATGATCCAGCAATGTCTGGATAGTCTGAATGATGATTATCGCACCATATTGATTATGCGGGAGATTCAAGAACTGGCATACGAAGAAATTGCAGAAATCTTAGGGTGTTCTTTGGGTACTGTAAAATCTCGGTTGAGTCGTGCCAGGCAAGCATTAAAGGAGAAAATCAGCAAACAGATGGAACCTCTATCCCCTTGTAAACGTCTAGCAAAGTAAGGAGGGATGTTCCCGTGCGTTGCCAAGATGTTATGGAATTGTTATCTCCATATCTAGATGGGGCACTTGCCACTGAAGAGCGGGAGGCTGTTCGGTTGCATGTGGCTCGTTGTCCTAAATGTAGCGCTGAGTTAGAAGAACTCAGGGCTTGCATTGGCATGCTTAAGGAATTACCTCTGATTGCTCCGCCAACCGGATTTAGAGTTGGTCTGATGGAGAAAATCGATCAATTGCCTTCCCAACAGGGTAGTTCTAAAGATAAAAATATTTTTGATCGTGTAACCGGTATTGCCAGGAGTTCTTGGTATCGTGTGGTTGCTGTAGCTGCCGTTATGGCCATGGCTGTAGGCATTACCTCTCTATGGGAGAAAGAAGGTGTGCAGTTTCTTCCTTTGGAACAAAAGCCTAAGGGTGTAGTAGCTGTTCATGAACCACAGAAAGCAAGTAAAGAACCCCCTGTCGTGAAAGAGCAACAGCCCTCCCAGGTGGGGCAGTCAAGTGAACCAGGAGCAAGCGGTTCCAAGAGTGCGGTCAATAGTAAAGGCTCTGGAGTGAAACAACCCGACCCCCAGCAGGGGAATGCCACCGTTCCCGTGATAACTGAAGCAGTTAAAAAGCAGGTGGAAGGTTATGTGCCGAAGCCTAGTACCGGGATGGCAGTGGTTAGCGCTAGCTTGAGGTTGGATGTTGTAGATATTGAGGCTGCCTTAAAATCCGTAGGATCTATTGCCCTGGATAATGGAGGTACCTATTTAGGTTCTCAAGATAGTGGTTCCATTGGTATAAAGGTTCCTCGGCAAAGCTTTGAACGGGTTATTGGTGCTTTGCAAAAATTGGGTGGTGTCTTATCCTATTTGCCCACTGAAAAGGACGTAAGCGTTCAGCACCAAACAGCAAAGGCGGAGTTAGAACGTCTGAAGGCTGAGCAAGGGGAGCTACAGACTAAACTAACCAGTGAGCCCAGTCAAGAATTGGAAAGACAGCTTGCTGATTTGAACCAAGCACTTTTAAAGCAAATAGACACTATGAAACAACTGGAAGACCGAACCAACCATTGCTTGATCAATATAACTCTTCAATAACGAATTATAAAGGGAGTGGAGCAAAAACTATTTTTTGTGCCACTTTCTTTTTTTACCATGGTCCATCAGCTTTTTCTATTTTTTTCGAAGAATTAATTTTCTAGCAACGATATGGAAATTAATTCCTTGTTTGCTATATAAAAATGGTTTACAATGAATCTATATTTCTAGTGAACTAACCAATTTATGAAGGAGGTTACTCTAAATGAGAGAAAAAGTTATTGAAGTATTAGAACAAGTTCGTCCCTTTCTTCAGAGAGATGGTGGCGATGTGGAGTTTGTAGATGTGGATGAGACCGGTGTGGTGAAAGTTAAGTTAAGAGGCGCTTGCGGTAGTTGCCCTGGAGCCCTTTACACTTTGAAGAATGGCATCGAGCGCACTTTACAACAACATATTCCAGAAGTTAAAGAAGTTGTTCGCGTAGACTAGTTACTAGAAGACCACAGGGATGTATGATACATACCAACCTGTGGTTTTTTTATGCCTAACGGAAAGTCTAAAGACTTGGCGTGTCTGAGGGGAATAACTTATAGGGCACAGGCAGGTAAAGAAGCCAAGTTTTTCTAACAGCGTATTTTGTACTAAATTTCTTTTTATCTGGAGATATTTAGATTATGGCTGTTGATAAGGGGGTGAAATAAATGCGTGAAGAAGTAAAAGCGGCCCTAGAACAGGTTCGTCCCTTTTTACAAAGAGATGGTGGCGATGTTGAGCTGGTAGATGTTGATGAAACATCCGGTATTGTCAAGGTGAAACTAAAGGGTGCCTGTGGTGGCTGACCCGGTGCAACCTATACCCTGAAAAATGGGATTGAGCGGTCGCTCAAGCAGGCTGTTCCAGAAGTAAAGGAAGTAGTTCAAGTGTAAAAACAAATCCCCTTGCTTAGGCAGGGGGATGTTGCTTTAGGGCATAATCTATAAAAGCCTCTACCATAGGGCTTTTATTTTTTCGGCGGGGATATACCAAATAGAGATCTCGTTCCATCGGTACATCTTTTATTTTAATAGTGACAATTTTGCCCAGGGCCAGTTCCTTTAATACCGCCCAGCGGGATACTACGGAAATTCCGGCGCCGGCTTCCACCGCCGTTACGATGGCTCCGGTGCTGCCGAGTTCTAGAGCGATGTTTAGCTTATCGGAGGGTAAGCCACCTTTGGCTAAATAAGTCTCTACCACCGAGCGAGTGCCAGATCCCAATTCTCGCCAAACCAAAGGTTCCTTGGCTAGCTTTTCTAAGGATATTTCAGATTCCTCTGCAAAGGGGTGGTCCGGGGGAGCGATGACCACCAGTTCATCTGAAAAGAATTTAACGCCCTCAATACGTTTGTTGTTCGGTAGAATACCAACAGCTGCTATATGAGCAGCTTCTTCCAACAACTTACGAATAGCCTCTTTGGAATCGCTAATTTGCAAGACTGTCTGCACATCGGGATGTTCCCTTTTAAAGGAAGCAATAATGGGAGGCAAAATATAATGACCCGGAATGGTACTGGCCCAAATTATCATACGTCCCCGAATCTCTCCAGACATTTGGCGTATTTCCCGATCGGCACGGTTTAATAGGTCTAATATTTCTTTGGCATGCCGATAGAAAATTTCACCGGCAGGGGTTAGGTTTACCCCACGACCCCTACGTTCTACCAAGGGAGTGCCAAAATGTGTTTCTAGTACACTTAATTGTTTACTAATAGCGGGTTGAGTGATATGAATGTCTTGAGCCGCTAGTGAAAGGTTTTTTTTCTCTGCTACAGCGATGAAAGTTTGCAATGTAGTTATATTCATTATAATCACCAGGAATAGTATAACACTTCCGATACACAATTAACATAAGAGTTTTGTTTACTGTTTGTTACTATTGAGGATTCTGTTAATAACCGCAGCAAATTCGCCCCAGGTTACCGGTGCATCTGCAGGATGGTTATTAAAGATAATACCCGCATCAATTAGTTTTTGAATCTCCCCTTGGGGATTCCAGACGGGTGTTGAGGGTTGAGGAGGCTCCGGTGTTGGTTGTGGTGCAGGTGTTACGGCTTCTACGTTTAAAATTTGCACCAGACCAGCGGTGATGGCATCGCTCATTCCTCTCATAAATTCATCGTCCTTTAAAAAGGCGGCATCCTTCGCTGTGTCTATAAAAAGCATCTCAATGAGGCAAGCAGGCATATTTGTTTGTCTTAACACGGCAAAGTTAGCTTTCTTTTCGCCTCGGTCGACAATGCCGTAACTTTTTACAAAAGTAGCGATGGTTTGGTGCAGGGCGGTGCGGAGATTTCCTGTGACAGAGTTCACCGGGCCGTTGTAAATAAAGCTCTCAAAGCCAGTTCCGCCGCCTGCATTGACGTGGATCGATAGATAATAATCTGCCTTTACGTTGTTGGCGAAGGCAGCACGGGCATCAAGGGAAAGGAAAGTGTCGTCGTCCCGGGTTAATCGTACAGTAACATCATAATTGCCTAATCTTTTAGCCACTTTACGAGCTATCATCAGTGTAATTTCTTTTTCTAATAAATCATTGCCAACTGCACCTGGATCCTTACCTCCGTGGCCTGGATCAAGTACAATAATTTTTTTTGCCACTGTTAAAACCTCCTTCCAGTAAAGGATATTCTAAAAAGAATCGGCTATGCCTGATATACCTTTACTTGACGATGTTTCAACAGTGGTAATTGCTGTCTTACCTGGGCTAGCATCTTCAGATCTATCGTTGCCGTTAGGACCGAGGGTTGTTCAGCCGCTTGCACGATTACTTCACCCCAGGGGGAGGTGACCAGGGAATGACCATAGGCAATAAAATCGGCACTTTTGTCCCTGGCCGGGGAGATTGCTGCTACATAAATTTGGTTATCCAAAGCCCTCGCCCGCATGGTTAATTCCCAGTGAGCAGGACCGGTAACCATGGTGAAGGCCGCGGGTAAAATGAGTAAAACAATGCCTTGTAAGGTCATGGTGCGAATTAGTTCGGGAAACCGGATATCGTAGCAAATGGCTACCCCCACCCGACCAAAGGGTGTAGTAAAGCTTGTGGCGGCATGACCTGGGGAAAGTGTATCTGATTCTTTAAAAGTTATGCCATCGGGAATATCAATATCAAATAAATGAACCTTTCGATGTCGTGCCAGCATGTCTCCCGTGGGACTAAAAATAAAGGAGGAATTATAGAATTTACCATCCTCCTGTTCTGGTATGGAACCACCAACTAAATAAATGGAGTTTTCCTTTGCCATCTGAGACAGGCGGTTTATTGTTTTACCACCGGGAAATGTTTCTGCATAGCTTGAAAAATACTGGTTTCCGTAGGGGCAATTGAACATTTCCGGCAGTGCAACCAACTGACAGCCCTGTTGGGCTGCCTCTTGGATGGCTGAGGCAGCCCTTGCTAGATTGAGCTCCTTCGATTGATCAACTTGCATCTGGCAAAGTCCGATTTTAAAGCTTTCCACTACGCTATTCCCCCTGTCCTATTTTTTCTACAGGATAGCATAGTAGAGGAGTTTCGTCTATTTGTTGCTCCCTACTCCATCCGGTTTTTCCCGTTTTGTTTGGCTAAGTAGAGCGCTTCATCTGCATAGGCCAGGAGATCTTTTTCTTTACGGCCGTTTTTGGGCCATTCTGCGATACCCATGGAAACGGTAAAGGGAGGTTCTGCAACTTCTGCCAGACGCTTTCTAACTTTCTCTCCGACGACTCTGGCGCCGTCCCAGGGCGTATTGGGCAACAGAATCATAAATTCATCTCCACCGAAGCGAGAAACCGTATCTGTTGGACGAACTACTTCCTTGGCTGACTTGACAAAGGTTTTTAAACATTCATCTCCTACGGCATGGCCAAAGGTATCGTTAATCTTTTTAAAGGAATCAAAGTCGAGGGCAATTACCGAGTGTAAGGATTCTTCCTTTGAATTCTCTAGCATTTTACTGAAACGATGGGAAAACTCCATCCGGTTAATGGCTCCGGTAAGATAGTCATGGGTGGCTGCCTTTGATAAGCGTTTATTGGCTTCTTGCAGATCCTTTGTACGTTGGCGTACTCTTTCCTCCAAGATGTCATTGGCGCTGGCTAGTTCTTCCCGGGCCTCTACCAAAGCCAGGTAAGGTTTTTTGACGTTGTTCATAAAAATTGCTACGTAGATTAAAATATAAGAGGCGAAACGAAAAATATGGCCTAACAGATTAGTGGTGTCGTAAACTTTCTCGTAAGAGATAAAGCATAACTCACTAAAAATAGAGATTGTTAAAGTTGCGATAATGAGTTGTAAATAGTTATCCATATACTTTTTATATAACCACAGATAGCCGGCTACCGCGGCAACCAGTAGGCCGATAATAATGTACTCACAGATGATTTTAGCCTGTGTCAAACCTTGTGCCGTATACATAGCAGGATATATTTGTGCATCATAAGATACCGTTACTAAAACAAAGCCCACCAGTCCCAAGGTAGCGGCCAGGAAATAGTATTTAAACCTGTTAAGGTAGCACCATTCTTTCTTGTAAAAGTAGACACTAACGAGGAAGACAACTGCCATGATATATCTACCAATAACATGATAAAGGGTGGCCTGATTGGGACAGGGTTGAGCAAAAATAGTAGGCATCCCTTCATAGGAGTAAAAGTGAAACAAATCAATAAAACCTACGGCTAACAGACCCAGCCCAATAAAAAAACTGTAATAACAACAGTTATTTAAGTTGGAATACCAAGTCACTGTAAAGGTACAAAGGGCAACAAAGACACAAAAAAATTCTATATTAGTATGGAGAGGAAGAAAAATCGCCGATGACAGTGGTTGATGCAGCGATAATTTATCTGCAATTAACAATGAGGTACATACAATGATAATTAGCAGCATTTTTAGGCGTAAGTTGGCCATACGTAGTTTTTGTAATGTGATTTCCGTTAATCCCATAAAGATTCACCTCGGTTTTTAATTCCATAATATGTAAAACAAAAAGGGGTGTTACAATTTGTTAGCATTTTGAACAAACTCGAGGCAATAAAAAAAATCTGGCTGCTATGCCAGATTTTGTTAGTTATAGTTTGCTTCCGCCAGGTACTTGTTTAGGAGCTATTACAGGGCAGGCTTCAGAAATGAGAGAGGTGGTGTCCTGCCAAACTTCCTGCAACTTGATAAAATCGTTACGGTCCAGTAGGGGGTCGGTTTTCGCTTGGTAATCCTCTAGGGCTTTTTGCACCGGTAAAACCCGGTATTTTTTTTGCCCCTGTTGGCTATAGGTATCTACCCAAACGGGAATATAATCTGCTGTTTTCAACGATACCCCGCCAGCATTTTTTTCCAAAACTATATTGACAATTAAACCACAGTCGGAATAACGCCAGGTTTGATTAGAAATAAAATTCCCCAAAGAATAGACCACGAAACTTGCTTTTTCGTTAGATTCAGCAGGCACTTTTTGAAAGTCTATTGGCTGAATTACATGTACATGGTCACCAAATACAATGTCTACGCCCCTTGTAAAAAGTTCTTGCACCAACTTACGTTGAAACTCGTTAGGTTGTCGTTGATACTCGGTACCGAAGTGAAGGTAGGCAATGATGATCTCAGCACCTTGGGACCGTAACTTATCAATATCAGTATATATTTTTTCGGCCTTCATTAGGTTCACGGCAAACTCTTTCCCCTTGGGTAAGGGAATGCCGTTGGTGTTTTCCGTATAGTTTAGAATACCTACCTTAATATTTTTTACGTTAGTGATCAAAACCTGGTTTGCTTCTTCTGGGCTCCGGCTGGTTCCAACGTGGGAGAGGCCGGCTGACTCTAAATGCGTAAGGGTATTAACAATACCTGGCCAACCCCGATCTAAACTATGATTATTAGCAGTGGTGACCACATCTACGCCTAAGTCCTTTAAATCATAGGCCAGATCCTCCGGGCAATTAAATACCGGGTAACCGGAATAACCAAATTGTTTTCCTGCCAACCTTGTTTCCAAGTTGGCAATGGTTAAATCAGAACTGCTTAATAATCCCTTTACTTCAGAAAAAATGGGCTTAAAATCATAGGAACCATCTGCCAATTGAGCCGATCTTATCACCGGCATATGCATGAGAAAATCACCCACCGCTGTAATAGTAATGGTTTCGGGAGGAGCGGGTGGGGGCGGGGCAGGGGGGGCTTCCATGGAAGCAGATTCCCCGGCACTAAAGCCACAACCGAGCGGTAGAGTGAGAAGAGTAATAAAAAATAGAACCATTAGAATTCTTCTCATAGAATCATCCCCCTGGAAAGGTTACATTTATACGCTATTCGCTATCTGGGTGGAGTCTCCTGCTAGGGTAGATAAATGTTCAAGGATAGAGCGGTGTTCAATATTGTAACGGCTCTCTTGTCCTATTTCAAAACAAACGAATAAAAAACAAGGGCTTTCTGGCAGCAAATGTTACTGGCAAAGTCTTAATTATCAATATAGTTGGAAAATTAACTTAATACAGAATGGTTTGGCACAAACTTTGCTTTATTAGTTAGCAGTCAACGAGGGGAATTTCCCCACACTAAATAAATTATCTAAGGAGGAGTTTAGTAATGGCACTCGGCGAACAAGTTTATGGTTATTTTATTCCTACAGTTAACTTGATGGGTGTAGGTGCTCACAAGGAAATCCCTGCTCAAGTAAAAACCCTTGGTGGTACCAATGTATTAATTGTAACCGATGCTTTCTTAGGGCGTTCCGGCGGTATGGCTGATGACATCAAAGCCATGCTGGAAGCTGATGGAGTAAAAGTTACCATATATGCAGGTGCAGAGCCCAATCCTACCGATGTAAACGTACATGATGGATTAAAAGTATATCAAGAGTGCGGCGCTGACATGATTATCTCCCTGGGTGGCGGCAGTTCCCACGACTGTGCGAAGGGTATTGGCATGGTCGCTACCAACGGCGGTCACATTCGTGACTGTGAAGGCATCAACAAGACCACTAAGCCGATGCCTCCTTTCATTGCTGTAAACACCACCGCCGGTACTGCTTCTGAAATGACCCGTTTCTGCATTATTACGAATACCAGCAATCATGTTAAAATGGCTATTGTTGACTGGCGTTGCACCCCGAATGTAGCCATCAACGATCCGCTGTTAATGGTTGGTATGCCTCCTTCTCTTACCGCTGCCACTGGTATGGATGCACTAACCCACGCCGTGGAAGCTTATGTATCCACCATTGCTACTCCTGTAACCGATTCTGCAGCTTTAATGGCGATGAAACTGATTGCCGGCAATCTGCGTAATGCTGTGGCTAACGGCGAAAACATGGAAGCCCGTGATAAAATGGCGTATGCTGAATTCTTAGCTGGTATGGCCTTTAACAATGCTTCTCTGGGTTATGTTCACGCCATGGCTCACCAGTTGGGTGGTTTCTACAATCTGCCTCACGGTGTCTGCAACGCCATCCTGCTGCCTCATGTGGAATCCTTTAACCTGATTGCCTGCCCCGATCGTTTTGTAGATATTGCCGTTGCCATGGGTGAAAATGTAACAGGACTATCTGTCAGAGAAGCCGCTGACAAAGCCCTGGCTGCCATTCGGAAGCTGTCTGCCGATGTAGGTATTCCCGCCGGCTTAACGGAACTGGGTGTTAAGGAAGCAGATCTGAAGATCATGGCTGAAAATGCTATGAAGGATGCTTGCAGCTTTACCAACCCAAGAAAAGCCACTTTAGAAGATGTGATCAATATCTTCAAGGCTGCTCTGTAATCTATACCATCATAAAACCCCTTACTATATTTTGTTTTAACAGGTGGATCTTGGGTCCACCTGTTTTTTATCTATAAGAAGGTATTCAAAGTGTTTTTGGAGAATATTTATACTTTCAGAAAATATAAAATCTCTATTAAAGAAAGTATAAGAAGTACTTATGAGATAGTCCTTGGTTTATTGATCTAGGAGGGACTTTATTATGCCTGAAAATAATCTTTTACATATTAGTAAATTTGTGGCTCCCGAAGTGATTTTTGGCCTGGGAGCCCTTAGTCAGGTTGGCGAGAGCGCCTATCGTATTGGGATTACAAAGGCTTTTTTAGTGAGTGATCGGGGCGTTATGGAGGCTGGCTGGGTCGATAAAGCCCTGGCCTATTTAAAGGAACTAGGAATTGATTCCTGCGTTTGGTACGACTTAACCACTAACCCAAAGGACACCGAAGTGGCTGTTGCGGCAGGGCAATATTTAGAAAGTGGTTGTGATGGTATTATTGCCGTAGGGGGTGGTAGTCCCATCGATGTGGCTAAGGCTATTGCTATTTTGGCAACCAACGGTGGGCAGATTAAGGATTATGAGGGAGTGAATAAAATTACTTCCCCGTTGCCCCCCATGGTAATTGTCTCCAGCACCGGTGGCTCCGGCGCTGAGGTATCTCAGTTTTCGATGATTGTCGAGAAAAAACGTCAAGTAAAAATGGCCATTATCTCGAAATCTCTAATTCCGGATATCGCCATTGTTGACCCGTTGTTGTTGCAGACCAAAAGTGCCAGATTAACCGCTGCCACTGGAGTGGATGCCCTTAGTCATGCCATTGAGGCTTATGTATCCTTGGCTGCCACCGCTCTAACAGATGTTCACGCTTTGGCAGCTATGCGTCTGATTGCTTCTAATTTAAGGGAATCAGTGGCTTGCCGAACCAATTTGGAAGCTAAATCAGCTATGGCCATGGCTAGCCTGCAGGCCGGCCTAGCCTTCTCCAATGCCATTTTAGGAGCGACCCATGCCATGACGCACCAGGTGGACGGATTGTTAGATTTACACCATGGCGAGACCAACGGTATTTTAATGCCCTATGTAATGGAATTTAATATGATTTCCTGTGGGGAAAAATTTGCTAATATTGCGGAGGCCCTTGGTGTACAAACCACCGGTTTGGGTAAATGGAAAGCAGCCGAGCGGGGTATTGTAGCCGTAAGGAAATTGTTTAGAGATATTGGTATCCCCCAGAGGCTTTCGGAAGTGGGGATGCGGGAGGAACATGTTCAAAAACTAAGTCAAAATGCCTTGAAAGATGCCTGCTTGGTAACCAACCCCAGGGATACCAGCGCGGCTGAAATTGAGGATTTGTACAGAAGAGCCCTGTAAGAAGGGGGAACAACATGTTTGATGATAAACTCTCTATCATACAAAATCTTACCGGTGTAAACTCTTCTAAACTCAATTATTATTTAGAAGTTCAACGTTCCAACGAGCAGATCAAGATTCAGATCAATCGTTTGGAAATATTACACCAGTTAATTAAAGATATTAACATTGATATGTCCCTATCGGATATTGTCGAAAGGGTTTACAATCGATTACCTCAGGCGGTCCCCTGCAGTTTTTTGGGCTTAGCGCTAGCTGAGGGGGATTGTTTAGTGATGACGGCAGCTATTCCTGTGAATGCCAGTTTGGGACAGGCTCTACCCAAAACTTCCGTGCTGTGGCAGTCCTATACCGGCTGTCAACGGTTACTGTATAACGTAAATACCCGGCCGGAGCACATCTGCTCGCTGGTAGATGAACAGGACCCGGTGGAAAGCTGGGGTCTTAAATCTATGGCCATGGTGCCCTTGCTGGTACGTCAAAGGGTTATTGGGGTGCTGATTGTCGGAGATAATCAAGCCTTTACCTATGGTAACTCCGAGCTAAACTTTATAGAACAATTGGCGGATCAATTGGTTATTTGTATTGAGAATGCTAGACTATACAAAGAGGTTTCCAAAGGAAAACAAGAATGGGAGGCTACCTTTACGGCGGTGCCGGACCCCATCTTTCTAATTGACAAAAATCATCATATTTTAAGGCATAACCTCCGAAACCAGGAACTGGCATTGATCACTGAGGAATTTGGCGATAGACAAAAATGCTACCGGATTCTCTGGAACCGTACCGCTCCCTGTGAAAATTGCTCTCTTCATGAGGTCCATCAGACGGGGCGGGGAGTTTACTGCCAAATTCAAAATGAAGGTGCTATTTTTGACGCCTTTTATTATCCCATGGTGGATTCCACTGGGGAGATCTACGCAGTAATCCTTCATTTAAAAGATGTGACTGAAAAGGTCAAAATGGAAGCTCAATTAATGCATTCAACGAAACTGGTAGCCATTGGTGAGATGGCGGCCGGGGTAGCCCATGAATTGAATAGTCCAATGACCGTTATTATCGGTACAGCCCAGATGATGCAACGTGATCTAGGAAATGATGATCCCCGGTCGGAATGGCTGGATGATATTATTTCCTGTGGTATGCGGTGTAAAAAAATTATTCAAAACCTGCTATCCTTTTCCCGACAGGGTCAATTTTCCTTGAAAGAAACCAATATCAACGATCAGGTAGAAAAGGTTTTAAGCTTAATTCATTATCAAATTAATCGGAACAACATTCAAATTATCAAAGGATTAGATCCTGCGTTACCCATCGTGATGGCTAATGGACATCAGTTACAACAAGTAGTCATTAACCTACTGTTAAATGCCAGGGATGCGCTGGAGGAACGGGATGGGGAAAAAGTAATTGGCATAACCACTGCGGTGCAGGATCACTGGGCGATAATTACCGTTAAGGATAATGGCTGTGGTATCCGGCCAGATTGTTTAACCAAAATATTTAACCCTTTTTACACCAGTAAAGAAGCCAGTAAAGGAACTGGATTGGGGCTTTCTGTTAGCTTAGGAATTGCCCAATCCCATGGAGGCACTCTGGAAGTAGAAAGTCAGCCAGGGGTTGGCAGTACCTTTAAATTCAAGTTACCACTAAAAGTTCCGGAGGTGAGAGCGAATGGGTGATAACATGCCAGGAATCTTAATCATTGATGATGAGCAGCATGTAGGAACTTTCTTTAGCAGACTGTTACGTAGAAAAGGATACCATATTGGTGTAGCCAATTCCGGAGCCCAGGCTCATGAATTAATTGAGCGGGAAGCATTTGATGTGGCTATGGTTGATTTAAAACTTCCGGATGCCGACGGACTCAACCTATTGCAGCATATAAAGAAAAAACAGCCCCAGTGTGAAGTGATTATTATGACTGGATACAGCACCACTCGTACCGCTGTTAAGGCAATTCAATACGGTGCTTTTGATTATATAGAAAAACCCTTTGATGATATTGCCTTGGTGGAACAACTCATTGAAAAAGCGTTTTCCTTTAGTAAGACCCTGGGACAACCGGGAAAGACCTATAGCTGGTCTAAGGTGGCTGAGGAAATTGGTTTTCAGGTGGGCCAAACCCCCCAGATGACTAGCCTGGTATCCATTGCAGAGCGTATAGCGACCAAAGATATTAACGTTTTAATTCATGGCGAAACGGGTACCGGGAAAGAAGTGCTGGCCAAGTTTGTTCATGCCGCCAGCCATCGCAGAGACAACCCCTTTTTAGCTATCAACTGCGGAGCACTGCCAGAAAACCTCTTGGAAAGTGAGTTATTTGGACATGAAAGAGGCTCCTTTACAGGAGCCAGTGTACAAAGAAAGGGAATTTTTGAATTAGCTAATAATGGAACCTTGTTTTTAGATGAAATTGGAGAAGCCAGTTTGGCGATACAAGTAAAATTACTGCGAGTGTTGGAAACGGGTGAATTTTTACGGGTAGGTGGCGAAAAACCGGTTAAGACCAACGTTAGAATCATTGCTGCTACCAACGTAAATTTAGAAGAAGCAGTAAGCCAAAAAGCTTTCCGAGAGGATTTGTTCTACCGCTTAGATGTAATTCGGCTAGAATTGCCCCCACTTCGAGAAAGAAAAGAAGATATTCCCCACTTGGTGGAGTATTTTATGCAGCGTTTTCTTGATCGGAATGCTGGTCCGATGCCAGTTTTTTCTACCTCCTGTATGGAAGCCATGTTGAACTATCACTGGCCTGGCAATATCCGTGAGTTAGCCAATTCAGTGGAACAGGCTCTGGCTTTGTGTGAAGGGAATACGATCTTGCCGGAACATCTGGCCGGAAAATTTAACGGCCAACCGCTAGACATTGTCAAGGCAGATAGTAGCGAACAGCAACCAGCGGGTAGCCCCAATGCGGAGTTACTAAACGTCCAAGTGGAGGACCTTGGGGGGCTGGCTGATGAGAAGTTAGTTGATTTATATCTACAGGTAGAGGACCTGTACCGTGCTTTACACCGGGTGATGGCTCAAAAAGGATTAACCACGGCATTTCCGATTTCCATGCAAGAGATGGAAGCGCGGGCCATTAAAGAAACCCTCGATTTTTTTAACGGCAATGTCAGTATGACTGCCCGTGTGCTAGGGATCGGCAGAAATACTCTTTATCGTAAAGCCAAGGAATATAACATCAATATTCTTTAAGAAATAAAAAAGTATGGAAATAGAGTCCCATACTTTTTTACCTACCCTATGCTTCCTTACCCACGATTCCCAAAATAACCCGATAGGGTCCCGGAGTTCCCGGAGGTAAAATGGCTACTCTGTCCCCGGGTTTGATTAACTGTTTCATACTACAGACGGTACCATTGACCATAACAGCTTCAACATCTTCAGGATTAAGTTCTAATGCCTGGATTAACTGCTTGCCGGTCAAGCCATCATTTACCTCAAAATAGTCGGGAAAGCCGAGACCCTTTTCTTTGAAAACATGATGGAGTTTCGCAAAACCCCGTAATTCGATGGTACCCAAAGCCGATCACTCCTTTTTATACTATTCTAAAGAAAAAGAGTAGCAATATCGAGTCCCAATTTAGTAGGCAAATCCACCCGTGATATACTGTTATCATTGAAGTGTTTTGGTACACTTGTGCCGCTTTAGAACGATACGTGTGTTTTTATGAAACAATTGCTTCTTTATAGAGGTAGATTAGCTAGGTACATATTTTGCATAATGAGAGTTCATTATGCTTTTTAAAAATATTCGGAATAAGGGGGAATGCTAAAAGTATTACAAATATATAAAAACAGCAGGAATATTTAAAGGTTTTATCAAATTATTTTGTAGTCGAAGTTTTTGTTGACTATCAAATCAAGGAGGGATAACATGCCTAAGTTTTTAAGAATTGACATGACCAACCAACAGCTGAAATGGGAAGAATGTCCTGAAAAGTATCTGCCTCTTGGTGGACGGGCACTGACTTCACAATTTGTTTTGGATGAAGTTCCCGCTACCTGCCATCCCCTGGGCGAGTTTAACAAAATAGTGATCGCCCCTGGTTTATTATCTGGTACCAATGCACCTTCTTCCGGCCGTTTGTCCGTAGGTGCGAAAAGCCCCTTAACCGGCGGTATCAAGGAATCTAATGCCGGCGGTATCTGCTCACAGAAGATTGCCAACTTGGATATCAAAGCCATTGTTGTAGAAGGACTCCCGAAGGAAAAGGGTTTCTGGATGGTCAAGATATCTCCTGAAGGTGCCGAAATTCTACCTGCAGATGACTTGGCGGGTAAAGGTACCTATGAAGTAACTGAAATTCTACTTGAGCGCTATGGCAAAAAAGTGGGTGTTATCACCATTGGTCCCGCTGGCGAAATGCTATTAGCCGGTGCCGGTGTTACCAATAACGATAGCGACGGGAACTCCAGCCGTTATGCAGGTCGTGGTGGTTTGGGTGCCGTGATGGGTTCCAAAGGCTTAAAGGCTATTGTGGTGGATGCGCCGAAAACCTTTGACGTGCCTGTTAAGGATAAAGAACGTTTCTCCGCAGCAGCTAAGAAATTTGCCAAGATCCTGATGGATCACCCTGTTTGCGGTGAAGGTTTACCGGCCTTTGGTACCAACGTTCTGATGAATATTATTAACGAGGCTGGCACGCTGCCTGTGCGTAACTTTAGCAACAACGGCCGTTTTGATCTTGCCAATAACGTAGGCGGTGAAACTCTGGCTGAAGTGGCCAAGGCCCGTGGTGGTAAAGCTACCCACGCTTGTCACCCTGGTTGCGTAATGCGTTGCTCGAACGTTTATCCGATGCCCGACGGTAAAGTATGCTCCCCCATCGAGTATGAAACCGCCTGGTGCTTTGGTCCTAACTTAGAAATCAGTGATCTGGATGTTGTGGCTAAACTGAACTACCTGTGCAACGATATCGGTCTGGATACCATTGAAATGGGTGTTGCTTTAGGCGTTCTGATGGATGCCGGTGTCATACCCTTTGGTGATGCAGCAGCAGCTATCAAGGCCCTGGAAGAAGTAGGCCAAGGTACTCCCGCTGGCCGTATTTTAGGTAACGGTTCTGTATTTGTTGGGAAAGCCTATGGTGTAACCCGCGTTCCTGCCGTAAAGGGTCAAGGAATTCCTGCTTACGATCCCAGATCCTGCAAAGGTAACGGTGTTACTTATGCCACCACCCCCATGGGCGGCGACCATACTGCCGGTTATGCTGTAACCTCTAACATTCTGAAAGTAGGCGGCTTTGTAGATCCCACCAAAGCTGAAGGTCAGGTGGATCTATCCAGAAACCTACAGATTGCCACTGCAGCTGTAGATGCTACCGGACTTTGCCTGTTCGTAGCCTTTGCTGTACTGGATAATCCCGAAGGTCTACCTACCGTTGTAGAAATGTTGAATGCTCAGTATGGCCTAAGCTTAACGGTTGATAACGTAGTAGAACTTGGTCAGAGCATCCTGAAAGTTGAACGTGAGTTTAACGCTAAGGCGGGTTTCACCAAGGCTGATGATCGTCTGCCGGAGTTCTTCTATACCAATAAGCTGGCTCCTCATGGCACCACATTTGATATTAGTGATGAGGAATTAGACACAGTATTTAATTTCTAGATTGTTGCCAGACTATTTGTAGTATAATGAACTACGAGGTGACCTGGACATGTCGATTGAGTTAAGGGTATATACAGGCCTGGAAAAATATACCGGGACCCGTTACGGGGAACTAATTAAACTGGAGTTGGCTGAAGGCACGACCATTCGGGAACTTATAGAGCAATATAAAATTCCCGAGCAAGAGGTTTTTAGCTCTCTGGTCAACGGACTGCATAAATCCTTAGACACCGTTTTACAAGATGGTGACCGAGTTGCTCTGTTTCCGCCAGTTGGCGGCGGCTAACTATATTAGGGAAGTCAGGGGCAGGGGAAATCCCTCTGCCCAACCTCAAAGGTACGTTATGCTTTATTAAACATAATGGCGGTGAGTTAGTTAGTGGAAGTATTTTGGCAAGGGTTAATCATTGCGATCCAACTTCTTTTAGCAGGGGACAAAGAAATTATCGAAATTGCTTTATTAACCTTGAAGGTTTCCGGTACGGCCACTCTCATTGCTGTGTTTATAGGTGTACCGATGGGCTTTTTCCTGGCCCTGACTTCCTTCCCTGGAAGAAATTTTATGGTCAGTGTTGTGAATTTTGGTATGGGTTTACCACCGGTAGTGGTAGGCTTAATGGTATGGATTCTCTTGAGTCGGTATGGCCCCTTAGGAATCCTAGGGTTGCTTTATACACCGACAGCTATGATTATTGCGCAGGGTATTATCGCCTTTCCCATTGTCACAGGCTTTACCCTGGCCGCCTTTCAACAGCTGCATCCTAAATTAAGACTACAAATCTTGTCCTTGGGTGCTTCTAGGTGGCAATTATTGTGGTTAATGGCCAGGGAAGCTCGGCTGGGTCTGCTGGCGGCGGTAATGGCCGGTTTTGGCGGCGCAGTATCGGAGGTAGGAGCCTCAATGATGGTAGGCGGCAATTTAGTTGGTTACACCCGGGCACTGACCACAGCAACAGTGCTGGCGGTGAATAAAGGGCAACAGGAGCTAGGCATGGCTTTAAGCCTTATTTTATTACTTCTAGCCTTTACTGTAACGGCAGTTTTAACCATAGCCCAACAACGGGGGAGGTGTCCGTAGGTTGTCAATCTTAGTGGCAGAGGATATTACGTTTATTAAAAATGGCCGCACCATTTTGGATATAGATCATTTTTCCTTAAATGAGGGAGAAGTAACGGCTCTCATCGGCGTGAACGGTGCAGGAAAAACTTCTCTGATGCAAATACTAGCCTTGTTACAACAGCCCACCTCTGGCAGAGTTGTTTTTCAGGGGAAAATAGCCAACAAAAAAAATCTGAGAGAGCTGCGGCATCGAATGGCTTTTGTGTTTCAACAGCCGCTACTTTTGGACATGACCGTTCGGCAAAATATTGCTATGGGACTTCGCATAAGAAAATTAGCTAAGCAAGAAATAGAGGGACGGGTAAATCTATGGCTGGAAAAGCTAGGCATATCACACCTAGCCGATGGCCCGGTGCGCTTTCTCTCCGGCGGTGAAGCCCAGAGAGTGAGTATTGCCCGGGCGTTAGCATTACAGCCGGAGGTCTTATTTTTGGATGAGCCCTTTACCGGGCTGGACAGCCCTACCCGGGGGCAATTGCTGCTAGATATCGCCGGCTTGCTGCATGGCACAAAAATTGCTACATTATTTGTTACCCATGACTATGCAGAAATACCGCATCTGGCGCATCGATTGTCGGTATTAGATCAGGGAAGAGTTATTCAAACCGGGACACCAGAGGAAATCTATCAGAATCCCAGCAACCAGGTGGTTGTTCGCTTGCTACAATGGATACCTATGAAACACATTTCTTAACCGAGGGGGTAAAGGAATGATTGACAATTTCAAGAGACAGATTGATTATCTACGAATTTCGGTTACCGATCGCTGTAACTTTCGCTGTGTGTATTGCATGCCCCCGGAAGGTGTGAAGTTTACTCCCCACTGGGAAATACTAAGTCTAGAGGAAATCAGCCGAGTGGTCGATGCAGCTTCGGATATTGGTATCACGAAGGTGCGTATTACAGGTGGAGAACCTTTAGTTAGGAAAAACATTTTGGATCTTTTTCAATATATTTCGGCCAATCCTCTCATTGATGATATCTCCCTAACTACCAACGGCGTGCTGTTTGCCGATATGGCTGAAAATTTAAAAAAATCAGGCTTAAACAGGGTTAATTTTAGTCTGGACAGCCTAAACCCGGACAATTTCCGGGATATTACCCGGGTAGGGAATTTTCACGATGTGTGGCGGGGCATTAATAAAGCCCTGGAACTTAATCTACATCCAGTGAAATTCAATGTGGTGGCGGTGCGGGGAGTTAACGATCAAGAGTTTGGAGATTTTGCACGGTTAACGAAAGAGTTGCCGCTGCATATCCGGTTTATTGAATTAATGCCTATCGGGGAATGCAACCCCTGGGCGGAGGGTAATTTTGTTGCTGCAGCAGAAATTATGCAGCGTTTGCAGGAGGAATTTGGTACGCTGGAAACAGAAATGAAAGTAACCGGTAGTGGACCGGCGAAATATTACCGACTTCCCGGCGCCAAAGGAACCATTGGTGTTATTACGGCCATGAGTAATCATTTCTGCAATAGCTGTAATCGGTTACGATTGACAGCCAATGGTCAGCTGCGCCCCTGTCTGTATGGCAATCAGGAGTTTGATTTAAAGACACCCCTGAGATCGGGTGCCAGCAGGGAGGAACTGGCGGATTTAATAGCCAAAGCAATTCGTCATAAACCTAGCCAACATCATATGGAAGAGGGTTGGACAGACCGCAGGGTCATGAGCCAGATAGGAGGATAAGAACCTTGTCCCAGTTGACACACTTCGATGCCCAGGGCAATGCCCGCATGGTGGATATTACCGAGAAGCAAGAAACCCATAGAGTAGCTGAGGTGAGGGGAGAGGTACTGATGTCCCCGGAAACCTTGGAGCTAATTAAACAGGGGGGGATGGCCAAAGGCGATGTCTTAGGAGTAGCTCGGGTGGCGGGTATTATGGCTGCCAAGGCTACGCCTAATCTGATCCCGATGGCGCATCCCATCATGATTACGGGAGTAACCATTGACTTTATACTTGCCCCGCCAGACCGGGTAGAAATTCAGGGAATTGTAAAAACCGGGGGTAAAACCGGGGTAGAGATGGAAGCATTGACGGCTGTCAGTGTTGCAGCACTGACTATTTATGATATGTGCAAAGCAGTGGACAAGTCTATGGTGATCCAAAATATTCGGTTAGTCCATAAGAGCGGCGGCAAAAGCGGCGATTTTGCACGAGAGGGAGAAAAAACATGGGAAAAATAGTAGCTGTTTGTACCAGTCCGAAGAAGGGTATGCGAAAGAAAAACGTAGGCGAAGGTACGTTAGTCATAGAGCATGGTATCCAGGGGGATGCTCACGTAGGTGATTGGCATCGTCAGGTTAGCTTGCTGGCATTGGAGAGCATTGAGAAAATGCAAAAAATGGGTCTGGATGTTAAACCCGGGGATTTTGCCGAAAATCTCACCACCGAAGGAATTGATCTGGTTTCCTTACCCGTAGGAACAAAGTTAAAAATAGGGGAACAGGCCTTAGGGGAGGTAACTCAGATTGGCAAGGAATGTCACACCCGCTGTGCCATTTATTATCAAGCCGGGGACTGTGTAATGCCCAAGGAAGGCATTTTTATCCGGGTATTGGAAGGTGGCCAAGTAAAGGTAGGGGACTCTATTGAAATCCAGGCAAAATAAGATTTTACCACCGGTGGTTTCTTTAGTGGGGTGTTCTAATTCCGGGAAAACTACCCTCCTGGAAAAACTGATTCAAATATTAAATGACCGGGGTTACCGGGTAGGTACGGTAAAGCATCACCGGGGCACCTTTGAATTTGACCTGTCGGGAAAGGATACCTGGCGACACGCCCGGGCCGGGGCTGAGATGGTGGCCATGTCCACTCCCGATGGTTTGGGGTTGGTCAAAAAGTTAACAGGGGAACTTTCCCTGGAGCAAATAATCCCTTTTATGTCCGGCATGGATATTGTCATCGTGGAAGGTTTTAAAACTGGTTCCCAACCTAAGATTGAGCTAGTCCGCGGGGCAATCTCCCAGCAGCCCGTTTGTCCTCAGGAGGAATTGCTGGCGTTGGTTAGTGATTTACCTTTGGATTATGGAGTGCCGCTCTTTGATTTAAATAATAGTACAGGTGTGGCAGATCTTATCGAGCAGCGTTTTCTGTTGCCTGCCGAGCAAGGTGCCCGCCAGACACTATCCGTTGAACAGAAAAAGCGCTACCACCGCAACATCCAACTAGCCGGTGTGGGGGAAGCGGGACAGCTTAGATTGTTGCAATCCTCGGTGCTGGTGGTGGGAACCGGTGGGCTTGGTTCCCCGGTAGCGTACTATCTTGGGGCAGCGGGCATTGGACGCTTGGGACTTATCGATGCAGATACCGTGGACTATTCCAATCTGCAGCGACAGATTCTTCATAGCACCCCGGATATCGGTCGTTTCAAGGTGGAATCAGCCAGTGAAAAACTATTGACACTAAATCCCGACCTTGAAGTTATCACCTATCCTGATCGATTTAATCAAGAAAACGCGGGAGAATTAGTGAGAACTTATGATATAGTGGTGGATGCCACTGATAATCTGGCTACCCGTTTTATAATTAATCAGGCCTGTGTGGCTGAAGGGAAGCCCTTTATCTATGGCGGCGTTTTATCAATGGTAGGTCAGTGTATGACCATTTTACCGGGTAAGGGACCTTGTTTCCGTTGTATCTTCCGGGAAGATCCCGGTGATAAGGCGATCAAAACTACATTGGATGTAGGAATTCTTGGTTCTGTGGCCGGTATTATTGGTACCATAGAAGCCACCGAAGCAGTTAAATATCTGCTGGGTCAAGGGGATTTGCTGGTAGGTCGTATGCTCACCATGGATGCTCTAGGTATGAACTTTATGGAAGTAGAAGTAAAACGAGATGTAACCTGTCCGGAATGTGGGCATCTCTAAGAAAAAATGAACCCAGAGGGTTATCCCCCTGGGTTTTTCTGTGTGTTTAAACTACCAGTGTTTCATATTTTGCGGATAATAAGCATAAATCATCTGACCAAATCCATCACAATGTAACTCTAATCCAGACCTAGCGTTCGCCTTTTTCTTTGGTTTAGCGTCCCGGATCTTTTGTAGTACTACGAGTTCGTAGAGTTTATATAAGCTAGTGCCATTTTTATTAGTAAAATCCATACAACACACCTCCACTAGCCTAAAGCTTTAAGAAATGGTACCATAATGTGAAGCAATGCACAATGTCAGAATGCAAAGAAACACTAGCAAAAAGATAAAGATAATTCAGACTATTTAAATAATAGTCTGAATTATCTTTATCTTTTACGTAATATAGGGAATCCGTATAGCAGGATTCCCTTATCATCACTTACTGATGATCAAGCCGCTTTTTATTAATGGTAATGACCGGCTGAGAAGGTCTCTCTTTTCTTAGGGGCTGGGGAAGAAAGGGAAGTTTGGCTTCTCGCGGCGAAACCGGTGGAGGATGAAGTTCTGGTTGTGAAGGAATAACGGGTGGTTTGGCAGCTCCTGGTTGCTCTAAGCCCGGAGCAGTAGGTACTTTAGGCGGAGGGGGCTGTAGTCCAGGAGTGGGTGGCTTCAGGTTTGCTTGATCGTTCTTTTTTTCAGCTTTCTCACTTACGTCATCAGCAGCCGGAGCCGGATCTAGTATGGGCTGATTATCGGTCTGATTACCGGGTATGGAAGGCGGCAGGGGCTTGAGTTCCAGCGGATTCGATGGATTTTCGGATGGGTGCCGGGGCGCATGGACCATCGTAATACTATTATAGATACGTTCATCCTCGCAAATTAGTTGACCATTCTCATAGCGTCGATGGCGAATCTCCACCCTTGGAATATAGGCCGATACCTCAGCGGGAACACTAAGGTTAGACAATCGGCACAGACGAATACCAGCTCCTTCCACCACCAAATCCACATGGTCATTTTGGTAGCAGTTGCAGGGTTCGGAGGTCTGAAGTTGACGAGTCTGCCGAATCACCTTATACTGAGCCATAACAGACACTCCCAGAGGTAAAATATTCCTACCCTACTTTATGTAAGCTGGCAGCAATCGGTGACTGGGAAAATTGATGAAGAGGTGTACATTTTGAAAAAAGTCGTCAGGAACGGAGATATTATAGAACTGCAAATAAATGGTCTGGGTCACGGTGGCGAAGGGGTGGGCAGGTATGAAGATATGGCTGTTTTTGTACCGGGAGCCCTGACCGGAGAAAGGGTCAAAGCAAAGCTTATGCAAGTAAAAAAGTCCTTTGCCCGGGCAGAACTCCTTGCTATTCTAACCAAGGCTGAGCAAAGAATTAATCCCCCATGCCATTTTGCCCATCAGTGTGGTGGCTGCCAATTGCAGCACCTTGATTACCAGGAACAACTGGCACACAAAAAATCTGTAGTGGAGAGTGCCCTAAGAAGAATCGCCAAAATACAGAATGTTGCAGTGCAGCCCACCCTAGGCATGGAGCATCCTTGGCACTATCGTAACAAGATTCATTTACAACTCAAGCAAGCAGGAAAGCAGATTAAACTTGGCTTTTTTGCCGAGGGTAGCTATGAACTGGCCGCCGGATTAGGAGATCAAGTGTGTCTTTTGGTGGATCAACAAATCAATCAAGTGGTGGCTAGCGTAGAGCAGTTAATTAATAAGTCTGGTCTAACAGTCTACGATTGGTCTACTAAAACTGGTCTCCTCAGACACATTATCATTCGCCGAGGCTTTAAAACCGGTGAAATGATGGTGGTTATAGTTACCTCCGAAGAAAGGTGGCCCAAGGAAAGTGAATGGGCTGAAACGTTGGTACAGAGACACCCGGAGATTGTCTCGGTGGTACGAAATATTAACACCAGTCCAGACCGCGTGATACTGGGAAGGGAAGACCGTGTTTTAGTGGGAAAAAGCTTCATTACAGATGAGCTAAATGGTCTGCAATTTCACATATCGGCAGCTTCCTTTTATCAAGTAAATCCTCAGCAAACGGAAGTTTTATATAACAAAGTGCTGGAAATGGCGGGTTTAGAAGATAAAGAAACGGTGGTAGATGCCTACTGCGGTATCGGCACCATTGCCACCTTTCTGGCTGGTCATGCCAAGCAAGTGATCGGCATGGAAATAGTACCCGCCGCTGTAGAAGATGCCAGAAAAAACGCCGAGCTAAACGGAATAACCAATACCGAATTCCACACCGGCATGGTTGAGAAACTTTTACCCCACTTGGTGTCTGAGGGATTGAGACCAGACCTGCTGGTGCTCGACCCGCCGAGAAAAGGTTGCGAGAAAGAAGTGTTGCAGGCAATACAAGAAGCTCGTGTACCGAGAGTAGTCTATGTCTCCTGCGACCCGGCCACTTTGGCAAGGGATTTGGGGATATTGGATAGCCTGGGTTATCAAACGATACAGGTGCAGCCGGTGGATATGTTTCCTTGGACGGGGCATGTGGAGTGCGTGGTATTGATGTCGAGGACATAAACCTTGGTATTGCTGTATTTGATGGATTGCATCTAAATCGACTACTAAACTAAATTATGTTTTTGCGTTTGTGGAAACATATCTAAGGATAGAAAAAGAACCGAAAAATGAAGTAGGGTTGAGTAGATAGTATAGATAACATCCGTGGGGTTGTGGAGATAGAATAAATGTAGACATTTATTACTCGTTATTTCACAAGGGGATGTGAAAGAACATGAAAAATGCACTACCAAAATTTTGGAGTTTTAATAGAATAAGAGATACTTCTATGATTAAAACAGAAGATTTAATATGGCAAGGACCATTTTCTTGGATTGGGTATGAGCAAATTAATGAATCCAAACTTATTCCGGATATTGCAGGAATTTATCTTTTTACATTCGAGTATTTAGATGGTTATATTTTGCGCTCAGTTGGTGTAACAAACTCCATGAAAAGGAGACTTGCTCAACATACACGTGAATATAAGAAAGGAAACTATACTTTGCTAGATGTCGAATTTGCAAAAAATGGATTAAGAAAAGAATTATGGCATGGCTGGCAATATGCAAAAGAGCATCAAGATACATTTTTAGAGAATAAAGATGTCATATTAAAATTTGCTGAGAAAGAACTGATTTCTTATAGATTATTCATCAGTGAAATTGCTGACAGAAGAAAAAGAGAACGAATTGAAGCAGCTTTATTGATAAATGCATATAGTTCAAAAGAACCGTGGCATGATTTAATTGATGGTGGCATGGCTTTAAGAGGACGATATAATTATGAAATACCAATTGAAGTAAAAAATGTTTGCTCACATAAATTGTACGGACTTCCTGAAATAATCGAAATATAATTGAAACTTAAAGGTGTTAAAATAGGGAAATCAATCATGAAAGTTATTTACAAAATTACTTATCCAAAGGGTTTTATTGTTAGGGGTTTTTATCTTTACTAAATTAGACATCGAAAAATGAGAGTTGTCATGTTGTAATAAGTACAGTTAATTTATAAAAAAACAAGGGCTAAGCATTGGAATTATTAAGAATATACCCTGACACCAAGGGGGGATTAGGCTCGATGGTTATCAGAATTACAGCAACACTGCACGTCAGACTGTCTAACAATTATTGAAAAGTCTTCGTTTGGGCATGAAAATGGCTGGCTTTTGTCGAATCTCCATATCAAAGGAGATGAGCTCGTATGCCATATATTGAGGGTGAAGATAGACATCAAATTCATTTACTGCCAAATACGTTGGACGACTTTGTAGCAGAAGAAAATCCTGTCCGAGTCATTGATGCTTACGTCGATAGTTTGGCCCTGGAAGAATTGGGGTTTCAGATGTATTCGGGCACTAAAGCGGGGCAAAAACCTTACCGTCGGGAATATCTTCTCAAGCTCTATCTTTACTGTTATATG
>NZ_FRAR01000042.1 GCF_900142375.1 Desulforamulus aeronauticus DSM 10349
CTACATGCGAATGATTTACGAGACGTTCCCTTTGATTATAAAGCGGGGATTCATACCTTAGCACTAACACTGGGCAAGAAGAAAGGCTTCTTGTTGTATTATTTCTTGAATATAGGCGCCTTCTTATCACTAATTCTTTTGCTGGCAACTCAAAAAATACCTCTGACAGCGCTACTTCCTATTTTGCTAATTCCGGGATTGGTTAAAATAATCAAGCAAACGAGTGCTTCCTGGCAGGGTAATAATGAATATTTAGTAATGCTTGAAGCAACTGCAGCCAAGTTTCATCTGCAGTTTGGCTTGATGCTTATTGGTGGTTTTTTGCTCGACTTTATTTCTAGGGGGCTATAATGGATAACCGTAGAATTAAGGACCGTCACGTTTTTATGACGATTGCTTTAGCAATTGTATTTTGGTATCTTACTTTTTCGGTTCAGTTATTTAACTTTTGGCTCTCAATGGGATTGGCGGCTACCACATTAAGTATCTTAGCCATAAGGTGGGGAGGCTTTCCTTACAAAAGAGAGCAACTAAATTTCAGAGCCATTGTTATAGGTGTTGGTTCGGCTGGATTGCTCTACTTAATTTTTTTCTTGGGTAACTATTTGTCCCAATTGATGTTTAATTTTGCGAAACCTCAAATATCATCGATATATCACATTCGCACAGAGGCAGAAGCGATTGTTATAACGCTCGTTTTACTGTTTATCACCAGTCCGGGCGAAGAGATATTTTGGCGAAACTTTTTGCAGAGATGGTCAATGCAAAGGTTTGGTGGTTTTCAAGGCTGGTTTATCGCGGCTTTGCTTTATGGCGGTGTACATATATCCTCTGGCAACTTTATGCTAACGATGGCTGCTTTTATTGCCGGTTTATTTTGGGGATATATCTACTGGAAAGAAAGAAACACCCTGATGGTTACAATTTCTCACGCTTTGTGGACAACGAGTATATTTGTCTTTTTCCCGGTCATGTAATTTTTACCTAAGGTGATCGGATAGAAAAATAATAGTAGAGAAGGGTTGCAATGGAAGATTTTTACCTGTTTTTATTTCGAAACCAGGACATGTTGGTAAAGCTTGCTGGGGAGAGCATACAGATACCAACTTTCCAGGACATAAAAGACATTGACATAGAACTAAAAAGGAAACATTACCTTGGTGAGCTGGATCAAATTTTATGCTATGCTGCTGAAATTGAAACGGATATTCAAGTACCAGATAACTTTGCCTTTTGGGGAGTAAGACAACTATTGGGCCAGGTTGATGACAGTCTTTTTCAAACTGCCGGAAGGGGATACCAAATTATTTATTGGGACCGAACCAGCCGTTTTTGTGGCAATTGTGGTTCCCTAAACCAAGATAAGCTTGATGAAAGGGCCAAACAATGCCCTAGTTGCGGCTTCATTACCTATCCCCGTATATCTCCGGCTGTTATTGTGGCGGTCATCAAGGACAATCAGATTCTTCTGGCGAGAAACAAAAAATTTGCCAATCATGTGTTTAGTGTTATTTCCGGCTTTGTGGAGCCCGGGGAAACCTTAGAAGAATGTGTGCGGAGAGAAATTAAAGAGGAAGTGGGTATCGAGGTTAAGAATATACGTTATTTTGGTAGCCAACCGTGGCCCTTTCCAGATTCTTTGATGATTGGTTTTACCGTAGAATACGCCCAAGGCGAGTTAAAAACGGATAATGTAGAAATTGTAGAAGCCAAATGGTTCACGGCGGATAAACTACCCAACCTTTCTCCCAAAAGTACGATTGCCAGAGAGCTAATTGATTGGTATACTGTTAAGAAATAATATTTTATCCGGGAGCTTGTGGAAGCAAGCTGAGAGTACGACTAGCCGTCGTAGACCGGTTGAACCTGTTGGATAATGCCAGCGTAGGGAGTGAAGAGATAACTAGGGGCACTTTGCTTACGCAGGGTGCTCTTTTTATTTTCCGTTGGCCAAGTTTTTTTCTAAGCTGCAAAGACATAAAAAAGAAGGGAATGGGTTATTTGGAACTACAAAATATCGCGAACACGCTGCACAGGGTGCGGCAAGTCAATCCCTTAGTGCATAATATTACCAATGTTGTGGTAACCAATTTTACGGCAAACGGTTTGTTAGCCTTGGGTGCCTCGCCAGTGATGGCCTATGCTCCGGAAGAAGTAGCCGATATGGCCAGTATTGCCGGAGCTTTAGTTCTGAATATCGGAACCTTGCATGAAAAAGAAATAGCAGCCATGCTGTTAGCGGGCAAAAGCGCTAACCAGCATCAGGTGCCAGTAATTTTTGATCCCGTTGGTGCCGGGGCAACGGCTTATCGAACCGCCACGGCCCGCAAAATTGTCAAAGAGGTTAACGTTTCTATTGTCAGAGGAAATGCTGGGGAAGTTGCCAATGTGGTGGGAGAAAACTGGAGTGTACGAGGTGTGGATACCGGAGATGTCCAGGGGGATGTGGTATCCTTGGCCCAGTCAGCCGCCAGACAACTTGGTACGGTGGTAGTGGTAACGGGTAAAGAGGATGTAATCACCGATGGTCAGCGAACCTATCTGGTCCATAACGGTGATGCCCTGTTAACCAAGGTCACAGGCAGTGGCTGTTTGCTTTCTTCGGTCATTGGAGCCTTTGCAGCAGTGGAGCAGGACCTTCTTTTAGCAGCTGCCTCGGCCTTGGTAAGCTATGGCGTGGCAGCGGAAATTGCTTCCGCCAGTAAAGGACAGGCAGGACCCGGCAGCTTTCAAGTGGCCTTCCTTGATCAATTGGCGAAAGTTTCAACCGATCAAATCATTAAATACGGCTCCGTTATAGAAAAAATCTAGCATAAAAGGGGAAAAATCATGAACAAAATAGCGAAGGCTTTAACCATTGCCGGTTCAGATTCCGGCGGCGGGGCCGGTATCCTGGCTGATATAAAAACCTTCCAAGAATTAGAAGTCTTTGGTATGTCTGCCATTACGGCGATTACCGCTCAAAACACCTTGGGTGTGCAAGGGGTTTATCCCTTGTCCGTGGAGGCTGTACAGCAACAAATAAAGTCCATTGGTGAAGATATAGGCACCGATGCACTGAAAACCGGGATGCTTTTTAGCAGTGAAATCATTCAGGTGGTGGCTGAGCAAATAAAACATTATCAGTGGCGAAATGTTGTCGTGGACCCTGTGATGATCGCCAAGGGCGGAGCTTCTTTGCTGCAAAGGGAGGCGATAGAGGCGCTGAAAAAAGACCTCCTGCCACTGGCAACTGTCATTACCCCTAATATTCCAGAGGCCGAACTTTTAACCGGCATAACCATCAAAAGGCTTGCAGATCGACAAAAAGCTGCCCAATATTTATGGGATTTGGGTGTTGCCCATGTGGTCATCAAAGGTGGCCACGGTGAAGGTGAACTTGTGGATTTGCTGTTCGATGGGAAGGAATTTACCGAGTACCGGAGTGAGCGAATCCAGACGAAAAATACCCACGGTACAGGGTGTACCTTTGCCGCCGCTGTCACAGCAGAACTAGCCAAAGGCAGGGAGGTAAAAGAAGCGGTACAAGTTGCCAAGGATTTTATCCAGGCGGCTGTAGAAAATCAAATAGAAGTGGGTCATGGACATGGACCAACGAATCATTGGGCCTACCGAAGAGAAAAAATGAAGAAACATAGGTAGAAAGGCGGGCGATGGAAATCATTACAGATGCAAAGATGCGAGAGCTATTAAAGGTTTATTTCATATTGGGTAGTACCAACTGCACCCAAGACCCGTTAGAGGTGATGCACCAAGCCATTGAGGGTGGGATTACTTTATTTCAGTACCGGGAAAAGGGCACCGGGGCTTTACTGGGTGAAGATAAATATAAATTAGCCCAAGCCATCCAAAAGCTTTGCCAACAACATCAGATCCCTTTTATTGTCAATGATGATGTGGATTTAGCCCTCTCCCTGAATGCCGATGGGGTGCATATCGGTCAAGAGGATGAATCTGCCGCCGCGGTAAGGGAAAAAATCGGCAATAAAATTCTGGGCGTATCCGTTCATACCAGAGAACAGGCTTATGAGGCTATCCAGCAAGGTGCTGATTACCTTGGTCTAGGTCCTGTTTTTTCCACCACCACCAAGGAAGATGCCAAAGCGGCAGCCGGCACAGCGCTTATCCAAACCTTGAGAAAAGAGGGGTTGACCATCCCCCTGGTGGGTATTGGCGGTATCACGGCAGAAAATGCCCCGCTGGTGATGGCCGCCGGGGCCGATGGGGTTTCTGTCATTACAGCCATCAGCCTGGCTGATTCCGTTATCCATAGCACCCAAAAGCTTTGCCAAGCCGTTTACGGTTAGCGGGACGGCTCCTGAGACATACTCACTAAAGAGCCGCAGCCGAAGAAGACACTGCATTTCCGTGCCAAGAGTTACAGATAATGATAAAATAAAGTCGTGTAATGGTGGATTTTAATACCCCCAATTTTGAGGTGTTTACATGACAGTGGATCTTTTAGTAACGATAAATTTTATCCAAAAATGGTGCGGTTCGGCTGCTATTTACCAGCGGGGAGTCAGCTATTTTAGGCAGGGGCGGGTTATTGAACTGGAAGCGGATTCTTTTGGTGCCAGTTGGTATGCCCAAGTGGCTGGCAGTGAGATGTACGGGGTAAGGGTTCATTTTACAGACCATGACATAGATGCTACCTGTGACTGCCCCGCTTTTGAAACGCATTGGGCCTGCAAACATATTGTTGCCGTGTTGCTTGAAATTGAACAAATACAGCGAAAAAAAATAGGGAGATCAACCCGGGATATTACAAAACCGGGCAAAAACAAGCTGGATTCACATAAATATCATAAAGCAGAGCAACTGATTGATGCCTTTGTCAAGGGCGCTATCACCCTAGGAGAAGATAAGCAGTTTCACGCAAAACCTAGCTTAACCGTTGAATATAGTATTAATAATTATTTCTCAAGCCGAAGTAAACTATTGAAAATAGAGTTAAAGATAGGGGAAAAGCGACTCTATATTGTTAAAAATATTCGCGAATTCCTGCAGTGCGTAAAAAATCAGGAACCCTTTTATTTTACGAAAAAATTTACTTATCAACCTGCGGAATACGATTTCTCGGTAGAGGATCAAGAGATTATCCAAATCTTACAGGAGATCAGCAACCAGGAAGATTTTTATCACCGTCAGCAAAACTACTACTCTTCCGGAATAGAGGGGGGACGGGCACTGTCCATCCCGCCAATGATAGCAGACAGCCTGATCTCCCGCTTAGCAGGTAGAAATGTCACCTTTGAGGAACAAACAGGACTCACTTTTCAATCCCATTGTGAGGAACTACCCTTTGCCTTCCGCTTGGAAAAAGGCAATAGGGCTGATTTCCAAATTGATTTAACTTCTTTGCAGCAAACCTCTTACTATGAAGCCTATGGCTGGCTGGTCCGGAAAAATATGGTTTATAAATTATCGCCGGCTCAAAAAGATTTGCTTGATAATGTTTATCCTTTTTTGAAAGAATCCGGCGACAGTGTTTTACAAGTGGCCCAAAATCAAATGCAGCAGTTTATCTCCCATGTAATACCTGGGTTAAAACAGCTGGGGCGGGTGGCAATAGCGGAGCAAGTGTCCGACCAAATCATCAGCCCGGACTTACAGGCCAAGGTATTTGTGGATCAACAAGATGAACGAATCCTGGCCCAAATAGAATACCATTACGGTGACATGATCATTAACCCATTTCAGCCGGAGTCAGCAGAAAAGTCGGCCAAAGAAATAATCCTGCTGCGGCAGGTGGAAAAAGAACAGGCAATTATGAAAATCTTTGAGAGCACGTCTTTAAAGTATAACGGAAAGGAATGTTACCTAGAAGGAGAAGATCAAATCTACGATTTCCTCTATACTTCTCTGCCAAAACTGCAAGAGCAGGCAGAGTTATATTTGACCAGTGCCGTCAAGAGCCTCATTGTGCCCAGACAACAGGCCGCTATGACCAAGATCGATATTAATTCCGAGGGGAACTTATTGGAGGTCAGCTTTGATCTGGAAGGAATTGATCGCCAAGAGATAAAAGAAATTTTACAATCTGTGGTGGAAAAGAGGAAATATTACCGCTTGACCAGTGGTGCTTTCGTTTCTCTGGAGGATGAGGCCTTTCAAATGATGAACCAGTTATTGGGGGAATTAAGCCTTTCGCAAGGGCAATTGGCTGAGGGCGTTGCCCGGCTCCCGGTTTATCGGGGGTTGCAGCTGGATGGAATCATCAACGGCGTAAATCGGGATGCTGTAAAGCTCGGTAAGAAATTTCGCCGTTTACTCCAGGATCTGAAAAACCCCGATGCCATTGATTTTGTGCTGCCCTCGGATTTAAAGGCAACCCTGCGGGATTATCAACAGGTTGGCTATCAGTGGCTAAAAACCATGGCTCATTATGGGCTGGGAGGTATCTTAGCCGACGATATGGGTCTGGGCAAAACCTTGCAAGCCATTACCTTTCTTCTCTCCGAAAAAAACGGCACGCTGGAAGGGAGACGAGCCTCGCTGGTTGTTTGCCCTGCTTCACTGGTGTACAACTGGAAAAGTGAGTTTGCCAAATTTGCACCGTCCTTAGAGGTCGTCGTGGTATACGGCACACCGGACGAACGGGGCAGATTGCTGCGGCAAGCTAAACCGGATGTCTTCGTTACCTCTTACCCCTTATTGCGGCAGGATTTGGAGTTGTACGAAGAAAAAGAATTTGACTCCCTCATTTTAGATGAGGCCCAGGCGATTAAGAATCATTTAACTAAAGCAGCCAAAGCAGTAAAACAGATCCGGGCTGGCAAACGGTTTGCCTTGAGTGGCACGCCCATTGAAAACTCCCTAGATGAACTTTGGTCCCTTTTCGATGCTATTCAGCCAGGTTTTTTCCAAAGTCAACGTGCCTTTAGCAATCTCACCCGGGAGCAGATTGCCCGGATGGTGAGGCCCTTCATTTTAAGAAGGGTAAAACAAGAAGTGCTAAGAGAACTGCCGGAGAAAATTGAAACCGTTCATCAATCGGAATTAACCAAAGAACAAAAGGAGCTGTATCTGGCCTATTTAGAAAAAATACGCCAAGAAACCAAAGATTCTTTACAAAAGGAAGGGTTTGAAAAAAGCCGTATTAAGATTCTGGCAGGGTTAACTCGTCTTAGACAATTATGCTGTCATCCGGCCCTCTTTCTGGAAAACTACAGCGGGCAATCCGGGAAGCTGGAGCAACTGATGGAGATGATTGAAAATGCCTTGGAAAATAAGCGCAGGTTGCTAGTATTTTCTCAGTTTGCCAGCATGCTGCAGCTTATCCGGGAGAAGCTTGACCACCAAAACAAGAGCTACTTTTACCTCGATGGACAAACCCCGGCTAAAGACCGGGTAGAAATGACCCAGCGATTTAATCAGGGAGAAAAGGAACTTTTTCTACTATCGTTAAAGGCAGGGGGAACCGGACTTAATTTAACCGGTGCCGACACCGTCATTTTATACGATTTGTGGTGGAATCCCGCCATTGAAGAACAGGCGGCAGGGAGGGCCCATCGCATGGGACAAAAAAATTGTGTTCAGGTGATGAAGCTCATCGCCAGGGGAACCATTGAGGAAAAAATATATGAAATGCAACAACTAAAAAAAGAATTAATTGAACAAGTTATCCAATCTGGGGAAACAAAGCTGTCCAGCCTATCGGAGGAGGACCTCAAAGAAATACTGGGCATTTAAAAATTTCATATGTTTTGCAGCCGGCCCAATCCATGAGACCACGGAAAAATACTTTCGTCCGTGGTCTCATGGATTGGGCTTCTTGTTATTTTTAGTCCGTTTAAAACAAGTTTTGCACCAGGCTGAGTGTCTCAAGCTGAGGTTTTTCCCCCAATTCTTCCGTCAGCAGCTTTTCCAGTTTCCGATACGTCTCCAGCGCCTTCCGCCTATTGCCCAAGTCCAAATGATGCCGGATCAATTCTTGAATATAGCGTTCTTCGAATGGCTCCATGTCAATCAATTTTTCCAGACTCGCCCTGCGCGCCCCCCTTTTCGAGGAGGTTGCGGGCGTCGAAAAAACATAGCCCTCCAAGCAATGTTTGCAGGCTTCGCGCAACTTCTCCCTAGCGCCTAGGGACCAAGGCCAGTCTTCTTGTTCCAGATAGTCCTTATTGGCGTATTGCAGCAAGTTTAAAATGACTTGCTCGTTCGCCGGAGACAGGCAAGTGAGTATTTCTTCGATTTCGTGCACATCACTCTCCGCTTCCAGGCACAGCGTGTAAAATTCACCGGCGTAAAGGATCGGGTTCTCACAGTCTAAGGATTTTAAAGTCTTTCTCAATTGGTAAACCGTGCTATGCAACAGAATACTCCCCTTGTCCGGAGCCACGGCAGGCCACAGATCATCGATAATTTGGCTGCGGTGGACCGGTTGGCGATGATGCAGCAGGTAGGCGCAAAGCTCCTTTACCTTCTTGGTGCGCCATTTAATCAAGTCTCCGCTTGGATCACGCAGACTGAAATTACCCAAAAAATGCGCCTGGAAACAGCGCTTCTCAACATCAAGCCTAGAAACTCTCCCGGTCCATTTTAAAAAACGGCGGATGGTTTGAGCCAGCCGGTCTTTTTCAATGGGCTTCAAAATATAATCCGCCGCCCGGACGCCAAAAGCTTGCAGCGCGTAGTGCTCATAGGCGGTGACAAAGACAATGTTGGTTTCATCATTCAGGTCTGTCAATTGCTCGGCCAGGGAAAGGCCGTTTTGGTCTGGCATTTCCACGTCCAGAAAAACGATGTCGGGTTTTTCCTCAACAATAGCTGGCAAAGCCCGGGTTATATCGGTAAAGGTTCCAATCATGTTGACGCCGCCTATTTCTTGTAATAGATTTTCCAACAAGCACAGCGCCAGAATTTCATCATCTACAGCTATGGCCCGAAGCAAGATTTTTCCTTCTTTCAAATTAAAATCATAGGAGGCCGGTATTGCCAACAGAAAAAAGAGTTTGCAAGATTTGGCGAAACGAGTAGAAAAATGCGGGAAGTGGAGAAACCACTCCTGCTTGTTCAATTATAGCGAAGGCGGCTGAACAATTTCTGAACAAATCGCTTCAATAAGCTTGCGGCAAGCTTGTTGCGAGAAAAGGCAAAAGCTTTTCGCTTTTTCAGCTTCCTTCACAGGAGGCTGTTTTCTTTTCGGACAGCGTATCTCTATAAGGCGCAGTGATGACGATGGTTGTGCCCACATTTTCCGCGCTGTGGATGACAACGGAAAATCCCGGGTGTTGCTTAATCCGTTTGAAAAGATTCAACAGGCCTACCCCGTCCCCGTGAAGTGGTTGCTGCTGCCGGATGCGCTCCATTTGCGCCTCGGACATGCCAGCGCCATTGTCCCGAATCTGGAAGATAACACCGTCGCCATCCCGCCGCACAGTTAGGGATACTGTTCCCTCCTGCCGGTTGGCCAGGCCGTGACGGACAGCGTTTTCCACAAGGGGTTGCAATAAAAGGGGCGGCAGGTAACAGCGCAAGTTATTCTCCACAGCCAGCTCAAACTGAAATCTCCCGGGGAAACGCGCCTTTTCGATGATGATATAGGATTGGATCAGGGCCAGCTCTTTTTCCAACGGTATAAACTGACTGATATTACTAAAGGAAAAGCTGCCTCGCAAAAAATTGGCGAATTCGGTGATGAGCTTGCGCGTCTTTTCGATGTCCATATAGCTTAATGACAAAATGGAATTCAACACATTATAGAGGAAATGTGGGCGGATTTGGGCCTGCAAAAAAGCGGCTTCCATCCTGGAAGCTGTGGCGACGGCTTCTTTCAGGTTGAGCAAGCTGCTCATCCGGCTTTTCAATTCCGTCAGGTCAAATGGCTTGTGCAGGAAGTCGTTGGCTCCCGATTGAAAGGCCGCCACCATATCTTCCGGCAAAATGGCCGCCGTCAGCATGAGCACGGGCAATTCAGCAATGCTATAGGATGCCCTGATTTTCCGGCATACTTCATAACCCGACAAGCCCGGCATCATGATGTCCAGAATGATCAAATCCACATCAGCACGCTGTTCCAATAGATCCAACACAGCCTGTCCATTGTCGACGGCGATGAGAAAGTATCCTTCCGGTTCCAACGCTTCCATGAGTACGCGCAAGCTCGTATGGTCGTCATCGGCAATGATGATTTTTTTGCCGTGGCCCTTTTCAACCATTCTGGGCATCGGGAAGGCAACCGGAGCCATTCGGAAATTTGCCGGCTCCTGGAGGGAAAGGTCAATTGGGCGGACCTTCTCCGTGTCTGCCACAGGGATGGTGAAGGAAAAGACGGCGCCTTTTCCTTGTTCTGATTGGACCCAAATGCGTCCTCCCTGCAATTCCACTAATTGCCTGGCAATGGCCAATCCGAGGCCGACGCCTCCAGGTCTTTGGGACGGAATTGCCCCTTGCTGGTAAGGCTCAAAAATCTTTTCCAATTCTTCCGGCGCAATGCCCGGTCCCGCATCTTTGATAGACACCACCACAAAGCCGGCTTGTTCCCAGGCCGAAAGTTCAATTTCACTACCGGTGCCGGCATGTTTGGCCGCGTTGTCAATTAGGTTGTTCAGAATTTGCCGGAGCCGGTTTTCGTCAGCCCGCACATAAGGAATATGCGGCGGAACCAGATTGCGCAGCGTCATGTGACCGGGTAGGACATGGGCAAAAACTTCTATCACCAGATGGGATATCGTGTGCAGGTCCACATCTTGCGGCTGGATTTTCAATTGCCCTTGTTTAAGTTTGGAAAGATCCGCAATATCCTCCACCAAAAAGGCCAATCGTTTGGAGATCTCCGTAACGAGCAACAGTTTGTTGGTTTGTTCCGGGGTCAGCGGGCCGGAGGCAGGGTTTGTGAGCATGGATTGAACCAACGTCATAACGCCATGCAGCGGCGTGCGAAACTCATGAGATGTTTTGGCCAAAAATTCGTCTTTGAAGCGATCCGCCTGTATAAGCCGGTCAGATAGCGCCTCATTTTGCTTGTAGATGCTCACAAAGCGATTGGATATGTACAGGGAGAGCAGAAGCATGTAAATAAAGGGTATGAGGGGCGGCAGGATTGAAGGGTTCATTTGGTTGTACACATTCAAAATGCCCACAGCGATGTACAGGATGGTGACCGAAGAAGCAACAATAAGAAAAGAAGCCCCCGCTTCCCCCGTTTGTACGGCTTTCACCTGAATATAGAAAATATGGATGAATACAGTAAACGGAAAAAGGATATTAAGTTTCAGCACTTCTACTTGCGAGCCCATGTTGAAATGAGCAGGACTGCAGATCAAAATCAGCATCAAGCCGCCGATCGTCAGGACGGCGTAAAGAATTTTTTGATGGGAAAGACGAGGAAAAAGGAAATAAAAAAACAAAGATAGGAATATGCCCATGAGGGTACCAGAAAGCCTTTGCAATCCTAAAAATAAAATATAAGGCAGTTGAGGATAATAGATCTGCAACAGTTTCTCGCCATGGGTGGCGGTATAAAGAGCGAACATAAAACAGGCTAAGGAAAAAAACAGCAATTCTTTATATTTTCTTAAAAAGAAGTAAAAATTGAAGAAATAGATTCCCATGGTCAGAAAAGATACAAGCATCACCCAGTCATACATACGTTGAAGATCCAGTATCCGGAGGATGCTTTGCTCATCACCCAGATACAAAGAACTGATGATGCCCCCGCCCGTGCCATAGTGAAAATTGGCCGTCTGAACGATGATCTCCAGTTCATTGCCTTCGAGCGGGAAAAAAGTAACGTACGGCGTGTTACGGGCTTGATAGGAAGCGTCTTCTTGCGGGGTTCCGCTTTGACCCACCTTTTCTCCATTGATCCACACGGCGTTGGACATGCGAATGTTATTCGTCTTTACACCCATGACCCTGTTCATCTCCGGCAATTGCACGCGCAAGCGATAGGTGGCACTGCCGTAGGGGGGCATCGGGTGCCCGTCTGTTTGATAACGGGTCCATTCGGAAGGAACAGGTACGTAGTGGGAAATGTTTTGGTGCTGCTCAAAGTAGGCAGTATCCGCCAGCTTCCCGGCCACAAACTGCCATTCACCATTTAACAGAAGAGGTCCCTCTGCGTCAAAATCATACGCTTTGGCGTCAAGCACGCCCTTAACGGCCCTTGGCGCATTGGAATCATCCCACTCAAGGGCAAAAAAAAGCAATCCCAGGGCGATGGCAAGGGAAAAAACCACGCTCAGGAAAGAATAGATCGTTCTTTTTCTCACATCGAGTCTCCTTATTATACAGGCAAATGAAGCTGGCCTGTGTTTTATGTATCATCTTCACTGTTGCATGGAGTCTCTCAGTGTCTGTTCAAAGACGCTGTCCATTTAGGCATCCATTCACAAGTGCTCATTATTTATGAAAAATAAAGTTTTACTTGGCATATCGGAAAGTATGAACTTTTCGACATGCATAAGGGCAAACTAAGCTTCTGCCGGCGTCTAAAGACTTGGCGCAAGCTAAGTTTTTCTAATTATTTCAACATTTATATGGATTCTTCCTTTTTTATTGGAAACAAAAAAGTCCTTCTGACAGCAAATTTCCACTCACTATCAGAAGGATTCTTTGTATTTTTATAACAGATCGGCCAATATGCTGTGGTCTGCCGCTACTGTTATGGTTATTACTTATTAATCATTTTTGTTTCTGTCAGGAGGTTGCGGATGGCTGTGGCCGCCTCCGCATAGGTGAGCATTCCCTTCGGGTCGATGGTCGCTTTCGTTTTGCCGTTGAATACTCCGGCACTGACGGTTTTCTTGACGCCCTCGTAGGCCCAGCCACTTATTTCCTGTTTGTCCAGATAGCTCTCGATTCTGTTGTTGTTCTTTTCCTTCAATCCTACTATGTCCATGGCTCTGGCATACATGATCATCGCTTCTTCCCGGGTGATTTTTGCTTCCGGTTTGAAGGTTCCGTCAGGATATCCGGCTATGATTCCATATTCGGATGTCACCGTAACGGCATCTGCCAGTTCGTTGCCACTTGCCACATCAGGGAACGCTCCCGCTTTGGCTACGCCCGTTCTGTATATACCGAGAGCTTTGGCAACATACTCCGCAAAATCTCCCCTTGTAATCTGTCCGTCCGGTGTGAAGCTCTCAGGATTTTTTATGACCAGCCTGGATGCCATGTCGTTAACATAGGCTTTCGACCAGTGATTCTCCACCGAACTCACCGTTACCGGGTTCCAGATGACTGAATAGGTTGAATTGGTCAGGGAGTTCAGTTTGGCATACCATTTTCCATTCTTTTCAAACACTTCCGTTGGAACGTGGGAGAAGCTTCCGTCGCGGTTAAACACGACGCCTGTGGTGATTTTGCTTGCATCGACTCCTTCCGGGAGGGCGATGATTCGCTCTACGTAGGTGTTGAATTTGGTGCTCTCCACTGTCTTACCGGCATTTGTAGCGGTTATCACGAATTCTACCGGATCAACTACCATTTGATTGTTGTTCCGAGCCTCCAGGGTGGAGGCGGCGATTTTGACATC
>NZ_FRAR01000037.1 GCF_900142375.1 Desulforamulus aeronauticus DSM 10349
CGTCGCCAGATTAATTATATTCCTCGATAGCTCAATGGTGGAGCAACCGGCTGTTAACCGGTAGGTTGCTGGTTCGAGTCCAGCTCGGGGAGCCAGTAAAAAACTGGCCTTAAGCCTATGGCCCTAGGTCATAGGCTTGGCTAGTAAAAATATCAAAATGTTATTTGAGCACAAAGTTTCTGGTGGCGATACCGGAGGGGGTACACCTGTTCCCATCCCGAACACAGCAGTTAAGCCCTTCAGGGCCGATGGTACTTGGGATGCAAATCCCTGGGAGAGTAGGTCGTCGCCAGATTAATTATATTCCTCGATAGCTCAATGGTGGAGCAACCGGCTGTTAACCGGTAGGTTGCTGGTTCGAGTCCAGCTCGGGGAGCCAATATGAAACCTCTGCAAAATGCAGAGGTTTTTTACGTATGAAAAACTATCAAAATCTGAGATATGTTTAGTAATATCATGAATGCTAATAAAAAATAAGATTTGCAAATAAATTTGACCATTATTGACCATTGCGAGATCAAAGCAATGGTTTTAATATAAAGTCAAGGTCAGGCAACGTCAAATAATTTTTGCAGTCCAACTAATTATGTCCGACAGACAGACTGCTGGTACTGGTAGGTAAAATCTCATCTAGATCAATAAGGTTTATTACAGCTTGATAGGTGAAATAATAGTCTAAGGTTAGGCAAGGTCAAGGAAAGGTTTAGTGAGGTGATGATAACTCAATGGCCAATATTTCAGAGCTAATTGAACGCTATATCAAAAATCTACTTCAGGAGAGTCAAGGTGATTCTGTAGAGCTACAGAGAAACGAATTGGCCGCTCAATTCAAATGTGTACCGTCTCAAATTAACTATGTATTATCCACCCGCTTTAACACTGAAAATGGTTTTATTGTAGAAAGTCGCCGTGGTGGTGGCGGCTTTATTCGAATTGTTAAAATCCCCTTGGAGCAACATGGTGACCCAGCCGTACAAATATATCGTTTAGTGGGTGAGGAAATAAACCAATCCCAGGCAGAAAATATTATTAAGCGTCTGGCTGAAGAAGAACTTATTACTCTCAGGGAAGCGCAAATATTTAGAGCAGTGGTAGATCGTAATTCACTTCGTTTGGAGTTACCCTGGCGTGACAGTTTGCGAGCTAATTTATTACGGGTCATGCTTGCTGCCGTATTCAGAGAGAGTTGAGGAAGGAGGAACTATAATGCTTTGCGATCGTTGTCAAAAACGACCGGCTCAGGTTCATTTTACCCAAGTTATCAATAATACCAAGAAACAAATGAGCCTATGCTCTACCTGTGCTGCAGAAATGCAGGCAGAAAGTTTAGGAGGACTACCACAACTAAATTTACATGATTTCTTGGCCGGCTTAATTAATCATCATTTTACTGGTAACCAAATTCAAACCAAGTCTTTGCCTCAGGTAAGCTGCGAAAAATGCGGTGCCACGGAAGCCCAGGTAGCCAAAAGTGGACTCTTTGGCTGTAGTGAATGTTATAGCCAATTTGGGCAAGGAGTACAGCCTTTATTAAAACGGATACATGGCAGTAGCCAGCATACCGGGAAGGTTCCCCGGAGAACCGGCGGTAAGGCTATCATAGCCAAAGAGATTCGTATTTTAAAAGGACAGCTGCAGGAAGCTATTAGACAGGAAGAGTTTGAAAAGGCTGCTGGGGTACGTGATCGAATCAAAGATCTGGAGCAGCAGCTTCAATAGGGGAGGGATCAAAATGTCCTTACGGGAGACGGTAAGTAATCCCTATAGCAAATGGCTGGATGCATCTGGCCCGGAAAGTGATGTTATCATCAGTAGTCGGGTGCGCATAGCTAGAAACCTAGTAGGTTATCCCTTTCCGCACTTACTGGGCTATGACAATGCTGATAAAATTTTATATGCGGTCCAATCAGCCATAGAAAGTGCGGCTATCAAGGAAATTGTAGGTCAGTTAGAGTTGTCTCGCATGACAGAATTATCACCTACAGAAAGGCAAATACTAGTCGAGAAACATTTAATTAGCCCAGATATGTTGGAACAACCTGAGAAAAGGGGTGTAGTTCTCAGTGCGGACGAAGTCATTGATATTATGATCAATGAAGAGGATCACCTGCGTATCCAATGTTTGTTACCAGGATTACAACTAAAGGAATGTTGGGATCTGGCCAATAAAGTGGATGATGGTATGGAGCAGATATTAGATTTTGCCTTTGCAGAAGACATGGGTTATCTTACCTCCTGCCCAACCAACGTGGGGACCGGTCTACGGGCTTCAGTAATGCTTCATTTGCCGGCACTGGTAATGACGCAGCAAATCAATTCTATTTTGACTACCTTATCAAAATTAGGCTTAACGGTGCGGGGACTTTATGGTGAGGGGACGCAAGCTACCGGCAATTTATTTCAAGTGTCAAATCAAGTTACCCTGGGTCTTACTGAGGATGAAATTATTGATAATTTGATTATGGTAGCTAAGCAATTGGTAACTCAGGAGAGAACCGCCCGACTGGCCTTGTACAAGGAGCAACAGTATCCGATTGAGGATAGGGTTTGGCGGGCTTATGGTCTATTAAAATACGCTAGGAGTATTACCTCTACGGATACCATGAACTTGTTATCTGATATGAGGCTGGGTGTTGATTTGAACATTATACCCAATATTCCTCGGGGATTGATTATGGAGTTGATTGTGATGACTCGCCCGGCTTTTTTAAATAAATTGAAGGGTGAGGATCTTAATCCTGCACAGAGGGATATCTTTCGTGCCACTTTAATAAGGGAAAAATTAAATTCTTTATCCTAATGGTTAGGAGGTTGTACTATGTTTCAAAGATTTACTGAAAGGGCGCAAAAAGTTTTGGTGTTGGCCCAAGAGGAAGCACGCAGATTAAAATACCCTTACATCGGTACCGAACATATTTTGTTAGGACTCATCAAAGAAGGTGAAGGGATTGCTGCTAGGGCACTGGAGCAAATGAATATCAGTGCGGAAAAGGTTAAAACTGTCGTAGAGCAAATGGTAGAGACCGGTAAGGAGTCTGTGCCGGCGGATATTCCCCCTACTCCACGGGCTAAAAAGGTTTTGGAATTGTCGGTAGAAGAATCTCGCCGTATGGGCCACAATTATGTCGGTACCGAACACCTACTGCTAGGCCTAATTCGTGAGGGAGAAGGGGTAGCGGCCCAGGTGCTGGTTTCCTTAGGTGCAGATTTAGAGAGGGTTCGTCAGCAAGTACTCGCTATGCTAGGTGGTGCTCCTGGGGGTGGGCAGCCCGCCGGTGGACACGGACATAGCTGCCCCGCTGGGGGTTGTAAAACTGCCAGTTTGGATCAATTTAGCAAAGATCTAACTCAATTTGCCAAAGAAGATAAATTGGACCCAGTGGTTGGTCGAGCTAAGGAGATTGAACGTGTCATTCAGGTGCTCTCCCGTCGGACCAAAAACAATCCGGTTCTAATCGGGGAGCCTGGGGTAGGTAAAACAGCCATTGCCGAAGGACTGGCCCAACGCATTGTCAGTGGCAATGTGCCAGAGATTCTTTTGCAACGCCGGGTGGTAACCCTTGATTTACCTGGTATGGTGGCCGGTACCAAGTACCGGGGGGAATTTGAAGATCGACTTAAAAAGGTGATGGAGGAAATTAAGCAAGCGGGTAATATTATCGTGTTTATTGACGAACTCCATACTCTAATTGGGGCGGGCGCTGCTGAAGGAGCTATTGATGCCGCCAATATTTTAAAGCCTGCGCTGGCGCGAGGGGAAATTCAAACCATTGGGGCTACCACATTAGATGAGTATCGTAAGTATATTGAAAAGGATCCTGCTTTAGAGAGACGTTTTCAACCCATCCAGGTGGATGAACCTACCGTGGAGGAAACCATCGAAATTTTAAAGGGCGTCCGCGATAAATATGAAGCACATCATAGGGTCAACATTACTGATGTGGCCTTGGAGTCTGCAGCCAAATTATCGGATCGCTACATTACGGATCGATTTTTACCGGATAAAGCTATTGATTTAATTGATGAAGCAGCCTCTCGTGTACGCATCAAAGCGTTCACCGCTCCACCGGATTTGAAGGATAGGGAAAAGATGTTGGATGGAATCCGCAAAGAGAAGGAAGCAGCTATTAACAATCAAGAATATGAAAAGGCTGCGGAACTGCGAGATAAGGAACAGGCTATTTTATCTGAGTTGAATCAGGTTCGGGATAATTGGAATCAAACTAAGGGTGGCAACCATTTGGTTGTTACCGAAGAGGATATCGCCCATATTGTAGCCAGTTGGACCGGTGTGCCTGTGAAAAAAATGGCTCAGGAAGAATCGGAACGACTTTTACATCTGGAAGATATCCTTCATAAGCGAGTGGTTGGCCAAAATGATGCCGTGCAGGCGGTGTCCCGGGCAGTTCGTCGTGCACGGGCTGGCCTAAAGGACCCCAAACGTCCGGTAGGCTCCTTTATCTTCCTGGGGCCCACTGGCGTGGGTAAGACTGAACTGGCTAAAGCCCTGGCTGAAGCACTGTTTGATGACGAAGATGCGATGGTACGCATTGATATGTCCGAATATATGGAGAAACATGCTGTTTCCCGCTTGGTAGGTGCCCCTCCCGGCTACGTGGGATATGATGAAGGAGGCCAGTTAACCGAGGCTGTACGACGTAAGCCCTACTCGGTGCTACTGCTGGATGAAATCGAAAAGGCACATCCAGATGTTTTTAATATCCTGCTGCAAGTGTTGGAGGATGGACGACTGACAGACACTAAGGGTCGGGTGGTGGATTTCCGAAACACCGTGATTATCATGACTTCTAACGTCGGTTTATCAAATCTGAAGGCTGTTGGGCGGGTAGGTTTTGCTGCCAATGCTGGTGAAGCTGCAGAAGAGTACCAAAAACTGAAGGAGCGTTCGGAAGAAGCCTTAAGACGGACCTTCCGTCCAGAATTTATCAATCGTATTGATGAAACCATTGTTTTCCATTCCTTAACCCGTGAACACATTAAACAAATTGTCGATTTAATGTTACGGGAGGTTGCTAAACGTATGGAAGAGCACGAGGTACATCTTAGTTTTTCGGATGCTGCCAAAGAAAAGCTGGCTGAAGTAGGCTTCAGTGAAGAATTTGGGGCACGCCCGTTGCGCCGGGAAATCCAACGCAGGGTAGAGGACCGTCTCTCTGAAGAGCTGATTAAAGGAACCTTTAACAAGGGAGAGCAAGTTTTAATAGATGTTCAGGAAAGCGATATTGTAGTAAAAGCACTGGCAATGGCATAAATTTTAAAGTAAAGGCGACTCGTTAGGGGTTGCCTTTACTTTACTGGTTAGAGGGTCTTTAAATAAGACTTAAGTCCCGGGTCCTATGGACTATGGTCTAAAACCAGTTAGCGTTATAACCTAAATTGGTAGAATGTTTTGTACGGGTGGTTTCCGAAAGTCATTACCGTATGGAATAATTTTCAAAATAGGGAGGAATTTAATAAAGAACAGCGAATGTCAAAACTTGGAGAAAAATTAACAAATACTAACCAATTTGTGTTATAGAAATAAATGGGGGTACCATAATTTGCGTAATAAAACCACCTATGCCTGTCAGGCATGTGGTCATCAATCTGCTAGGTGGCTGGGGCGTTGCCCTGGTTGTGGAGAATGGAATACTTTGTTGGAAGAAAGGGCCGAGAAGCCGGCCAAGTCTGTACGTGGCATTAGCGGTAGTGGCCCTGTGCCAGTGACGGATGTTATCATCACGCAGGAAGAACGATATTCCACCGGGCTAACAGAGTTGGATCGAGTACTGGGAGGGGGCTTAGTGCCTGGCTCCTTGGTGCTGGTAGGGGGAGACCCCGGCATTGGCAAATCCACGCTGTTACTGCAAGCAGCAGCTGCCCTAGCAGCAAGGATCGGTAAAGTTTTATATGTATCGGGAGAAGAATCAGCTCAGCAAATCAAGATGCGAGCGGAACGCATCGGGGCTTTACAGGGCGAACTGTTATTAATGGCTGAAACCGATATGTCTCTGGTGGAAAAAGTTATCAAAGAAAGCAAACCTCGGGCGGTCATTTTAGACTCCATCCAAACGGTCTATTATCCAGAGGTATCTTCTGCCCCGGGCAGTGTCTCGCAAGTACGGGAGTGTACGGGTATCTTAATGCGAATTGCCAAGGGAACTGGTATCCCGGTGTTTGTGGTGGGCCATGTAACCAAAGAGGGTACGCTGGCCGGTCCCAGGGTTTTAGAACATATGGTAGATACGGTGCTCTATTTTGAGGGTGAGCGGCATCAAGCCCACCGCATCCTGCGTACCGTAAAAAATCGCTTTGGTTCCACCAATGAGTTAGGAATTTTTGAAATGCGAGGCCAAGGGTTAACCGAGGTTATAAATCCTTCGGAGCTATTTATGAACCAAAAGCCTGAAGCTGTGGCTGGGTCAGCAATTATCCCTAGTTTAGAGGGGAGCCGTCCTTTGCTAGTAGAGATCCAGGCGTTGGTTTGTCCCACTGGTTTTGGTACACCAAGACGGATGACCTCTGGGATAGATTATAACCGAGTGGCCTTAATTATGGCAGTACTGGAGCGACGGGTAGGGCTCAGACTTTCTACTCATGATGCCTATGTTAGTGCCGTAGGCGGGGTTAAGCTGGATGAACCAGCGGCAGATCTGGCGGTGGCTTTGGCCATTGCCTCCAGCTTTAAAGAGAAGCCCTTGCAGAATAATCTGGTATTGGTGGGCGAAGTTGGTTTAACAGGGGAAATTAGGCCGGTATCAGGTATGGATAAGCGCTTACATGAAGCAGCAAAATTGGGTTTTAAGCACTGTATTGGTCCCGCTAGAGAGCAACAAATGCAAAAAATGGGTATAATAGAATACATCGGTGTGCAATCCATTCAAGAGGCAGTAGAAGCCGCCATTGGGCGGTAAGGGGTGTAAAGATTGGTTAAAGACGAAAAAATTGAGGATAGGTTACTAAAACTATTACGGTTAGTGGCCCCTGGTACATCCCTTAGAGAAGGGCTGGAGAATATTTTGCGGGCTAAAACCGGGGCGTTAATTGTGGTAGGGGACAGTCCAGAGGTGATGGAATTAGCCGAGGGGGGGTTTGCCATTAATGCAGAGTTCACCCCAGCAGGATTGTATGAATTAGCGAAGATGGATGGAGCTATTATTCTTAGTGATGATACGAAAAAAATCATTGCTGCTAACACCCAGCTTATACCCGACCTCATTATTCCCTCCAGTGAAACAGGTATTCGCCACCGCACTGCCGAGCGGGTAGCAAAACAATGTGATATGCCAGTTATCTCGATATCTCAACGAAGAGGCGTTATTACTATTTATAAAGGACCCATTAAATATTTTCTGCGGGAAATTGGAGTAATTTTAGCTAAAGCCAATCAAGCGGTGCAAACCCTGGAAAAGTATCGTTCTGTTTCCGATAAAGTAATGAATGAATTATCAATGATGGAATTGCAGGAAGTGGTAACCCTATATGACGTTACTCGGGCCATCCAAAGAATTGAGATGGTGCTGCGAGTGAAAAAAGAAATTGATCGTTACATTAGCGAGTTGGGTACGGAAGGTCGCCTGATTGCCATGCAGATGGATGAATTGGTAGCCAATGTAGAAGAAGAGGGTCTGCTGGTGATTCAGGATTATGCTACAACTTTAGGCGAAAAAACCCCGGATAGTATCCTCAAAGTTATTGGTAGTTGGCCTGCCGAAGACCTGCTCGATCTAGTACTAATCGCCAGAGCTTTAGGATATCCAGGTAGTGCCAGCGTATTGGACCAGAGTGTATCCCCACGTGGTTACAGGGCATTGCGAAAAATACCGCGTCTACCTTTGCCTGTTATTGAAAATTTAGTGTCTACCTTTAAATATTTAAGAACGATTCTGCTAGCCTCCATTCAGGAATTAGATGAAGTGGAAGGTATCGGTGAGGTGCGCGCAAGATCCATTAAAGATGGTCTCACCCGCTATGGAGAGATGTTATTGCAAAATCGCTATAAAATAAAATAAACTGGCTGTTAGCTGGAGCTATCAGTCTTCAGCCAGCGGCTTTGTTTAGCTTGGTTTTGGGGTTTAGCAGAATTACTGGCCTTAGGCCTATGGCTAAAAAGAGAGTGGCGCAAAAAAGTAGTTTTGCGCCACTCCCTAGGTTTTAGGTCAAATTGTATTCCCTTAAAAGTTCCAATTGCTTATGTTCTTTTATAAAAATGTCATAAAGATTAAGGTCAAGCAAATTACATAAAGCGGCCATGTAGAAGAGGGAACGTCCAATTTCACACTCAATGGTTTCTCGACAGCTAGGGCAAAGGTTTCCAGAAAGATGGGAATCCATTAGCGTTTTTAAATCAAAAAAACTTGCATCCTCGGGTAGGGTTTTTTTATTAGCAACGATTTTTTGGCAACCGCAGGACGTAACAGACTGTACCACAGAACGTTGGACCCGTACACCAGATTCCTGCATCTTGGATAGTATTTCTAAAATGCTCCTATGACAAAGCAGCATCTCGGAAACAGTATTCTGAAACTGATCGCAAAGCAAGTCTTTCATCTGCCCGACCACTCCTTTTACTCTCCGTTAAAGCAATTATAGCTAGCCTGAAGGGGCTTTGTCAAACGGACCATTATGTCATAAAATGCTTATTGACACCGCTGTAACGCTATGCTAAAATATATGTTTTTTGACACGGGTGGTATTTTGTGCTATAATTGTGACAACATTATTGGGGAGGGGTTGGCCTTGTTCAAAATTGGTGACAAAGTCGTATATCCAATGCACGGAGCCGGAGTCATCGAGGCCATTGAAGAAAAAGAGGTTTTAGGCGAAAAACGCCAGTACTATATTTTGCGACTTCCCATCGGTGATATGAAAGTTATGATTCCTATTAGCAATTGTAATGATATTGGTTTGCGGGGAATTATCAATCCCCAAGAGGTAGCTACGGTGATGGGTGTGCTGCAAGGTCAGACCTCCATGATGTCCACCAATTGGAACCGCCGTTATCGTGCTAACCTGGAAAAGATTAAGAGTGGCGACATTTACGAAGTAGCCGAAGTAGTCCGGAATCTTTTAACCAGGGACAAGGAGAAGGGTTTATCCTCCGGTGAACGTAAAATGTTAGAAAATGCACGACAAATCCTGATTAGTGAACTGGTTTTAGCAGCTGAATTAGAGGAAGATAACGCACGCTCTCTCATTGATGGGGTTTTTGCCTAAACATCGAATAAAGGTACTGTTTTTCCTATATGGGTGTCATTATTCGCCCTTTTTTGTTGTTGAATGAACTTAACCAGTACCTTTATAATTATGGTCAGTACCATTTTTTTGGCATATATCTGCGTAAGAGCAAACAAGCCAATTTTCGAAAAATGGTTACCACGAAGGGAGGTGCAATGAAAATTATTCGAAAAACTATCTATGGGCTAATTATTTTACTTTTTGCTAGTCTAGGGTTTTGGGTGGGTTTATACATCGTATCGAATGATTTAGTTATGGTACCGGACACACTTCCACAATTGGAGTTGGGTGTAATCGCTCTGGGGGCGTTGTTAGGTTTGCTGGTGGGAGTTGTCAGTGCACCCTGGATTATTCGGGGGGGCCTTAAACTTACGGTAGTAGTTGATCAACACTTAGTGAAAACCCCGACCCAAGACTTGATTATGGGTTCTTTAGGACTTATTTTTGGACTTATTATTGCTAATTTATTGGGTGCCATTCTATCAACCATGGGTGCCATTGGGAAAGCGATTTGGCTTTTGGGCACGCTATTACTGGGATATTTAGGGCTATCGGTGGCGGTAAAGAAAAGAGAGGATATTGTCTCACTATTTTCCAGCCTACCCCGTTTTGGTAAAGAAAAATTAACAAAGGCGGAAACCAAGGCTCAACAAACAAAGGTTTTAGATACCAGTGTAATCATTGACGGCCGAATTGCCGAATTATGCCAGAGTGGTTTTATCGAGGGTGTGCTATTAGTACCTGTGTTTGTGGTCGATGAATTACGGCACATTGCGGACTCAGCGGATCTTTTAAAAAGAAACAGAGGCCGACGGGGGCTGGATATCTTAAATGCCATGAAAAAATCAGCCGATATCAAAGTGCAGATTTATGAAAACGCCAAGGGGTTGGATGATATTGCCGAAGTAGATGCCAAATTGGTTAAGTTGGGCCAGAAATTAGGGGCCAAGATCATTACCAATGACTACAACTTAAACAAAGTGGCGGAATTACAAGGTGTTAAAGTTTTAAATATTAATGAATTGGCCAATGCCATTAAACCGGTAGTACTACCCGGTGAAGAAATGACAGTGATGGTGGTCAAAGATGGCAAGGAAATGGGCCAGGGTGTTGCTTATCTGGATGATGGTACCATGATTGTGGTTGATGGTGGAAAACGCTATATGGGCCAAACCATTAGTGTTTTGGTAACCAGTGTGTTACAAACGGCAGCGGGCCGGATGATTTTTGCCAAGCCTAAGGGTACAGATAAACGTGCAGAAGCGGCCGGGCAAGTTGTGGGTGGAGTGAACGCCATTGGGTAAGGTAATTGCGATTGTTCCGGCAGCAGGTAGTGGCAGCAGGATGGGTTCAACAGTAAAAAAACAATATCTGCAGTTGGTGGATAAACCGGTGATCATGCATACTCTGGCTGCCTTAGAGCAATGTCCGGAAATTGATGGTATTGTAATAGTGGTGGGGCCGGGTGAAGTAGCTTTATGCCAAGAGATGATTGATCAAGGAAATGCTTTAAGCAAAATTATGGCGGTGGTGCCGGGTGGCGACCACCGCCAAACTTCTGTGTATAACGGTCTGTGTGCACTGCCACAGGACACCGAACTGGTGCTTATTCACGATGGGGCTAGGCCCTTGATACGACCAGAGGAAATTGCTGAAGTTATCAGGGTAACCAGGGAAATCGGAGCAGCGGCCTTGGCTGTACCGTTAAAAGACACCATTAAGGTGGTGGATGAACGGGGGATTGTCATGGCTACACCCCGACGGGAAACTCTTTGGGCGGTGCAGACTCCTCAAGTTTTTCGGTTCTCGCTTATTATGCAGGCACACCGCCGGGCTTTAGATACCGGTATGCTGGCCACTGATGATTGCGCCTTGATCGAGGCACTAGGGTCCCCGGTACAATTGGTAGCAGGAAGTTATGAAAACTTAAAAATAACAACTCCGGAAGACCTGGTTCTAGCCGAAGCATTCATCAAAAGGAGGAAGAATTAATGCGTATTGGCATCGGTTATGATGTACATAAACTGGTGAATGACCGCCCACTCATTCTGGGAGGGGTAATTATTCCATACCCGGTAGGACTCTTGGGACATTCAGATGCGGATGTGCTGACCCATGCCATTATGGATGCGCTGCTCGGTGCCGCTGCCCTGGGGGACATTGGCAAGCATTTTCCAGACAGCGATGCCCGTTATCAAGGGATTTCCAGTCTTGAACTCTTAAAAGAAGTTACGTCTAAATTGACCGAGCTACATTATTCAATCAATAATCTTGACGCGGTGGTGGTGGCTCAGGCCCCAAAATTGGCACCCTATCTACCCGACATGCGGGGTAACCTAGCGAAGATTCTGGGGCTTCCCCTGGAGGATATTAATTTAAAGGCCACTACCACCGAGCATTTAGGGTTTGCTGGCAGGGGAGAAGGCATCGGTGCTTATGCAGTGTGTACGCTGCTTAAAAGCAAGGCTGCATTGTAAGTTACTTATAGAAAAAAGGATTTTTGGACAAGATGTGGAAAAATGACATTTTATGACCAAATAATATTTTTACTATAGAAGAGGGAGACGGGGGAAAATGAACTCTAAGATTTCTAGTTTTATTCATGATATGATTGATGACGATTTGAACCAAGGAAAGAACAATCGCCGGGTACATACGCGTTTCCCACCCGAACCAAATGGCTACCTACATATTGGACATGCTAAGTCCATTTGCTTAAACTTTGGCCTGGCCCAGGAATACAAGGGTCTTTGTAATCTGAGATTTGATGATACGAACCCCAGCAAAGAAGATGTTGAGTATGTGGATTCCATTCAGGCAGATGTAAAGTGGTTGGGTTACAGCTGGGATGATCGGTTGTTCTACGCCTCAAATTACTTTGATAAACTGTACGAGTTTGCTGTGAATTTAATTAAAGCCGGCAAAGCCTATGTGGACGATCTAAGTGCGGAAGAGATTCGGGAATACCGTGGGACCTTAACCAAACCTGGCAAAGAAAGCCCCTTCCGCAATCGCTCTATTGAAGAAAACCTTGATCTTTTTCAACGCATGAAAACGGGTGAGTTTCCAGACGGTTCCCGAGTACTGCGGGCGATTATTGATATGGCCTCTCCAAACATCAACATGCGAGATCCGGTGCTTTATCGTATCCAACGGGCAAAGCATCACCGAACTGGGGATAACTGGTGCATCTACCCAATGTATGACTATGCCCACCCGTTATCCGATGCCATAGAAGGTATTACCCATTCAATTTGTACCTGCGAATTTGAGGACCACCGCCCGTTGTATGACTGGGTCATTAAAAATGTTGGTGTGGAGTTTACCTCTCAACCACGGCAAATAGAGTTTGCTCGGTTAAATTTAAGTCATACTGTAATGAGTAAGCGAAAGTTAAAGAAATTGGTGGAGGAAGGTCACGTTAGGGGCTGGGATGATCCCCGCATGCCTACTATTTCCGGGCTGAAACGTCGAGGTTATACCCCAGAGGCTATTCGTGATTTTTGTGAGCGGATTGGTGTGGCCAAGGCCGTTAGCACGGTGGATATTGCTTTGCTGGAGCATTGCATCAGGGAAGATTTAAATTTCAGGGCTCCCAGAGTAATGGCAGTACTTCGCCCACTAAAGCTTGTGATTGACAACTATCCCGAAGATCAGGTGGAATGGTTGGATGCCGAATATAACCAAGAAAACCCGGAACTTGGTTCCCGTAAAATCCCCTTTTCTCGGGTGGTCTATATTGAACAAGAAGATTTCATGGAAGATCCACCAAAAAAATTCTTCCGTCTGACACCTGGCCGGGAGGTTCGTCTGAAACATGCTTACATTATCAAATGTGAGCAGGTGGTTAAGGATGAACAAACCGGAGAAATCCTCGAAGTACACTGTACCTATGATCCAGAGACCAAGAGTGGGATGTCCACGGAGACTCGAAAGGTAAAGGGTACCCTGCACTGGGTTGCTGAATCCCATGCCTTACCAGCGGAAGTACGACTCTACGAACATTTGTTTATTAAGGAAAATCCAGAAGAAGACAAAGAAGGGGACTTCACTCAGAATATTAACCCCAATTCCTTAGAAGTCCTGACTTCCAGTTTCGTAGAACCAAATCTAACCACGGCGGTGGCAGGTGATCGTTTCCAATTCCTGAGACAGGGTTATTTTTCACTGGACCCGGATACCGCTACAGACCGCCTAGTGTTTAACCGCATTGTGTCCCTCAAGGATTCTTGGGCAAAAATGCAGAAAAAGTAAACGAAAAGCCCCTCTGTTTGTAAAAATAGAGGGGCTTACATATGTTACTCACAGCTCTACAGCGCAAAAGCATCACAACAACCGGAGGTATAATCCCAGCGCACCTCACAATTGTCGGGTCCCCAATAAAGATGAAGGCAGGTATCGAAAACCGGGTGGAACGTATTGAAATCTAATTTTGACTGATGAATTTTCTCCCCGACCTTATGGGTGAAAATTATCTCAAATTCATGATTGCGTACCAGAGAAAAATAGGATTTTCCCACCTGCTTGTCACAGAAAACAACTAGTTCCACATTTTTATCACAAAGCTTTTTATAATCAGGTTTGAAGCTGAGAGTACCCTTTATTTCATTGTACTCATCAATTAAATCAGCAATTTTAGGAGTAGCCATACAGGGTTAATACCTCCTGCTATTTCATTATTCCAACATTTAAAATTCTCCAAAACTACAAATTCTCCTGCCACAATTGAAATAAAATTCACAATGTATACTTAATACTATGCGATAAGGCTGCAAAGGTGACATTTTTCAACAAACTTTACTATCGTTGCAAGGAGTTGTGTCACTTTATACAAAAATGATATAATATCCATCTGAGAGATGAACTAAAAAATGATAGAGGAGGAAATCTTTTGTCTGTCAGGGTTAGATTTGCCCCCAGTCCGACGGGGCCTTTACATATTGGGGGAGCTAGATCGGCGCTTTTTAACTGGCTATATGCCCGTCACCACGGAGGCCAGTTCGTTGTAAGGGTTGAAGATACTGACCTGGAGAGATCCTCCAGAGAATCTGAAGAAAATATATTGAATGCCCTGCGTTGGTTGGGGATTGATTGGGATGAAGGAATTACCGTGGGTGGACCCAATGAACCCTATCGGCAAACGGAACGGCTGGAATTGTATCGGGGGCTTGCTAAAGAGCTGCAGGAGCGGGGCTTTGCCTATCAGTGTTATTGCAGTGAAGAAGAATTGGCAGCCGAACGGGAAGCCTTGATGGCCAAAGGAGAGCTGCCGCGTTACTTGGGCCGTTGCCGCCATCTCTGTGCTGAAGAGAAAGCAAAGTTCGAGGCTGCAGGCAAGAAACCGGTAGTCCGTTTTAAAGTTCCCGAGAATCAAATAATCTCCATTCATGACCATGTACGGGGGCAGGTTGAGTTTGAAAGCAATGGCATTGGCGACTTTGTCATTATGAAATCTGATAACATTCCCACCTATAACTTTGCCGTGGTGGTGGATGACCACGACATGAATATTAGCCACGTGGTGCGGGCGGAGGAACATCTATCCAATACCCCCCGGCAAATTCTTATCTATGATGCCTTGGGCTGGAAGAAGCCGGAGTTTGCCCATATCTCTCTAATTTTAGGGAAAGACCGCAGCAAGATGAGTAAACGCCACGGAGCCACTTCCATTGAACAATATGAAAAGTTGGGGTATCTGCCTGAAGCATTGGTCAATTTCCTGGCACTGCTGGGGTGGTCACCCAGCGGTGAAGAAGAAATTCTTTCTTTGGAAGAAATTACGAAGCAGTTTTCCCTGGACCGGGTAGCAAAAAATCCGGCAGTATTTGATATTGATAAACTAAACTGGCTCAACGGACAATATATTCGCAATTATTCGGTGGCCAAATTAACTCGCTTAGCCATACCATATCTAAAGGAAGCAGGCTATCTGGAAGGAGAAGTGACGGGCGAAAAACTAATTTGGTTGGAACAAGTGGTGTCCATTGCCAGGAACTATATCTCCTATATGCAGGAAATCTCCCAACACGTGGATATCTTTTTCCAAGACCAAGTAAAGGTGGAGGAAGAGGATGCCAAAGAGGTGCTCACCTGGGAACAAATGCCGGTGGTTATGCAGGCGGCTGCTACGCTATTCACTGAGGTAGAGGAATTAACCGAAGAATCGGTTAAGGCAACTATAAAGGCCATTGGGAAACAAACCGGACTCAAGGGTAAATTTATTTTCCAACCCTTACGGGTGGGCATTACCGGTCGAACCCATGGACCCGAGCTGCATCAGATTATACCGGTTATTGGCAGGGAACGGACGGTTGCCAGATTACGTGCTATGATTCAATAAAACATACGCTAGATAGCAGTAGAAAATGATAATAATGCAGGGTATGGTGTTATCGACGCGGAGCATGGAACTTACTTGCGGTGGATAACATCTACCCACACTAACCCTACCGTTATTATTAGATCAGAATAGAAAGCTAACCCATGGGTTAGAAAAAGTGTTAGGAACGGAGGTGATCCCCGTGTTCAGCCGGATTAAGAAAGAGATAAATGCTATATTTGAACGGGACCCAGCGGCCAAGAGTGTGCTTGAGGTCTTACTTTGTTATCCCGGCCTACACGCAATCCTCCTGCATCGGGTAGCCCACGCGATCCATCGAAAGGGATTCTTTGTACTCGCTCGGTTTCTCTCCCAAGTATCCAGATTTCTTACCGGTATTGAAATTCATCCGGGTGCCCGAATTGGGGAAGGACTTTTTATTGACCATGGTTCCGGAGTGGTTATCGGTGAAACGGCTGAGCTTGGGGACAACGTAACTATTTATCAAGGGGTTACTTTAGGGGGAACAGGCAAAGAAAAGGGTAAGCGGCATCCTACCATCGGCAATAACGTGGTGATTAGTTCGGGGGCTAAGGTATTGGGCTCTTTTACGGTAGGGGATAATGTAAAGATTGGTGCCGGTTCGGTGGTGCTGAAAACGGTACCACCAAATTGCACAGTGGTTGGGGTGCCTGGACGTATCGTCATACGGGACGGGCAAAAGGTTGAGTCTGCCTACACCCCAGATTTACGGCACGATCAGATGCCCGACCCCATTGCTGATATGCTAAGCCAGATGCAGAACGATATCGAGCGTTTAGAGCGGAAGTTAAAAGAAGTGGAACGTGAATGTTGTCATTTGAAAGATAAGGCGGAGGGGGCCAAGAGTTAGATGCAAATTTATAACACCCTAACCAGAACCAAGGAAGAATTTATACCCAAAGAGCCCGGACGGGTCAACATGTATGTTTGTGGGCCTACTACCTATAACTTTATTCACTTGGGTAATGCCAGACCATTGGTTTTTTTTGATACCGTGAGGCGTTATTTTATTTACAAAGGTTATCAGGTAAATTATGTCCAAAACTTTACCGATGTGGACGACAAAATTATCAAGCGTGCCCAGGAAGAGAAAATGGACCCATTGGAACTGGCACAAAAATATATTCGCGAGTTCTTTGTAGATGCGGATGCCCTTAATGTCATGCGTGCAGAGACACATCCTAAGGTATCGGAACACATACAAGAAATCATTGCTTTGATTAAAAAGTTAGAAGCCAATGGAAATGCCTATGCCGTTGATGGGGATATTTATTTTGAGGTTCGGAGTTTCCCGGGGTACGGTAAATTATCCGGCCGCAGCTTGGAAGATATGCAAGCCGGAGCCAGGGTAGAAGTGGACCCCCGAAAAAAAGATCCGATGGATTTTGCCCTTTGGAAAGCGGCTAAACCGGGTGAGCCCAGTTGGCCCAGCCCTTGGGGAAAGGGGCGCCCAGGATGGCACATTGAGTGTTCCGCTATGGCAGAAAAATACTTAGGTGCTGGTTTTGATATCCATGGGGGCGGTTTTGATCTAATCTTTCCCCATCATGAAAACGAAATAGCCCAGTCCGAAGCTGCTTGCCAGCAGCCCTTTGCTCGCTATTGGATGCATAATGGTTTTATTACAGTCAATCAGGAAAAAATGTCAAAATCCCTGGGCAACTTCTTTTTAGTAAGAGAAATTTTAGCTAAATTCCCACCGGATGTTGTCAGATGGTATTTACTGTCTACTCACTACCGTAGCCCCTTGGACTTTGATGATGAAAAGCTAGTTATGGCCGGCAAAGGTTTAGACCGAATTAAGACGGCTATCCGCTTGTTATACGAGGCTTTGGCCCGTCCCATCCAACCAGGAACGGATGCAGTGCAAAGAGATACACTTTTGGCCGATAGATTAGCTTTACTTCGCTTAGAATTTGAGAAGGCTATGGATGACGATTGCAACACGGCCTTGGCGGTATCGATATATTTTGAGTTAGCCAAAGAGGTTAATATTTTTGTGGGTAAACTCGGCCCGGAACTTTCTCAGGCAAACAAAGAGGCTTTAGAGCAAGCCCACCTTTTGATGAAAGATTTTAATCGAGTTTTGGGTATTCTAAAGGAAGACCAAAGGACAGGACAATTGATTTTAGGAGAAGCCGGTCAGGACGACCAATTGGCAGAAGGGCTAGTGCAGTTAATCATAAAAATTCGCCAGGAAGCTCGCGCCAAGAAAGATTGGTCTACTGCCGATACCATTAGAGATGGCCTAAAAGAATTAGGGATCATTTTAGAAGATACCCCCCAGGGTGTCCGCTGGAAAAAGCAGGGATAATATGAACAATCAAAGGCCAGAAGAGCTGCCTAGCCTGGTGTTGGCTTATGTAGGTGATGCTGTTTATGAACTGGCCATTCGTGAATTTTTAATAGGACAGGGCCTGGGGAAAGTGAACCGCCTGCATCGAGAAGCTGTTCGTTATGTTAAGGCGGCAGCGCAAGCAAAGGCGTTGTTTGCCATGGAGGAAAAATTAACAGAAGAAGAATTGGCCGTGGTACGCAGGGGACGCAATGCGAAAATAGCTTCGCTCCCCAAAAATGCTGATTTCATGGATTATCGACATGCCACGGCTTTGGAAGCCCTGATTGGTTATCTACATTTGCAAGGGAAACAGGAACGAGTGCAGACAATTGTGGGGTTGGCCTTAGAAGCTATTGCGAAAGGACGACAAGCCAACTAGCATTAGCCTTTAGAAACATGCTACGCTAACATCATACCTAGATTAACCTTTCAGTTTGTAAATATATAGGTCAAGTTGCTGGCCATATCGGGAGAGAAGAGAGTGGGTAAAACAACAGTAAAAGTACGATTATTAGAGTATAGCCCGAACCCTGAAAAGATCGTAACGATGGCTGCTAGGCTATGTTACTCGGCATCTGACATAGATGGCCTGGAGGCTAATGTGGTTGCAGCCGATCAACAATCCTTTGTACAGAAGCTACTGGATTTGGGACATTACAGTACCATAGAACATGTTTCCTTTACCTTTGGTATCGAAGGAGTATCCCGCAGCCTACTGGCCCAGATTACCCGGCATCGCATTGCCAGTTTTAGTGTTCAGTCCCAGCGATATGTTGGGGAAACCAGACAACAAAATCAAAATGGTATCTTTGACTATGTAGTTCCTGATTCTATCATGGCGCTAGGCCCGGAAGCGATGACAGAGTTTGCCGAGCAAATGGCCCAAATACAAAAATGGTACGATGGTTGGGTAGAAAAACTGGGTGGTGGTAGAGGGGCCTATGAGGATGCCAGATTTGTTCTACCTAATGCCGCGGAAACCAAAATCATGGTTACCATGAATGCTCGGGAATTAAGACATTTCTTTCAACTGCGTTGCTGCAGGAGAGCTCAATGGGAAATTCGCCGGGTGGCTGAACAAATGTTGGCATTGGTGAAGGAGGTTGCCCCAGTCTTATTTGCTGATGCTGGCCCTGGATGTTTGGTGGGACCATGTCCGGAAGGAAAATTGAGCTGTGGCAACCGGGCGGAGGTTCGTAAACAATATGGGCTCAATTCCGTAGGGGAAGTGAATCAATGAAAATAGTCGCGTTCACCATCCTGGGGCTGTGGGTAATCGCCTTGGCCCTGGGCGTGTTTGGGGTGGTAAAACGTCGCAGGAATTTGATTCTACTGGGTGGTGTTGCCGCCCTGGGCGGGGTGGCCGCAACCTACTATCTTAAATGGCTGTTGCAAAATATGTAACATAAGTAAAGCAACATGGAGGGACGTTGTGAGTGAAATGATAGCCGGAAGAAATCCGGTTCGGGAAGCATTACGTGCGGGTCGTCCTATTAATAAAATAGTGATGGCTAAGGGGGCCAACACCGGTCCTCTGGGAGAAATCATCAGGTTAGCCCGGGAAGGCAATATTCCCGTGCAAACGGTGGAACGTTCCCACTTAGATAAGCTGGTTGCAGACACCTCGCACCAAGGTATTATTGCCTATGCGGCTGCCAAGGAATATGTAGAAGTGGAAGATATTCTTGAGATTGCCCGTTCTAAGGGGGAAGAACCTTTTATTGTCATGCTGGACGAAATAAACGACCCCCATAATTTGGGGGCCATACTTCGTACGGTAGATGCCGCCGGTGCCCACGGGGTTATTATTCCGCAGCGTAGGTCGGTAGCTTTAACAGCCACCGTCGCCAAAGCCTCTGCCGGTGCGGTAGAATATGTTCCGGTGGCCAGGGTAACTAACCTGGACCGGACCCTGCGGATGTTAAAAGAAGAAGGCCTGTGGGTAGTGGGAGCCGATATGGAGGGACCAGAGATTTACTGGCAGGCTAATCTAACAGGGCCCTTGCTGTTGGTCATTGGTGGCGAAGGGAAGGGCATTGGCAGATTGATACGAGAAAGGTGTGACCTATTAGTGCGGTTACCTATGGCAGGACGCGTAGGGTCACTTAATGCTTCAGTGGCAGCTGCATTATTGGTGTATGAGGTGGTACGCCAGAGAGGATAGGGTTTGTCCATGCAAGAGTTTTATGTGGTGGACGGATACAACATTATACATGCCTGGCCAGACTTTGCCGGTATGATCGACAACGGATTAGATCACTGCAGGGACAAGCTCATTGATATGTTAGCCAATTTCGCTGGATTCAGTGGCAGTTCTGTCAGGATCGTGTTTGACGCACACCTAGTTAAAAGTGGTGTGGAGCGATGCGATGTTATCCATGGCGTAGAGGTCTTTTATACCCAGGAAGGGGAAACTGCTGACTCGTTAATTGAAAGAATTGTGGGTGATCTGGGAAAACTCGGTACCGTGTATGTAGTTACCTCTGATTGGGATGAACAACGTATCATTTTTGGCAGAGGTGCCTACAGATTAACGCCGAAGGAGTTCAAAAAACAGGTTTTTAAGGTAAACAAAGAAGGTCAAGAAGGCTTTAATAAAGTCAACCCCACAGAGGGTTATCTGGAGGACAAACTACCCTCTGATATTAGGGTGATTTTGGAAAAATGGCGGCGTAGCAAGAATTAAAGCCCACTATGGTTGGATTTATTTTGCCTTGACGAGTCTTTTTGGGATAAGCTATAATGGAACTTGTAATTATAACTCTTTAGGTTGTTTGGCAAATTAAGCTTTCGCCGGCGTTTAGTGACTTTGGCGTACTCCAAAGGGCCAAGTCACAGGTAAACCAGCAAAGTTTTTCTAATTAACTGCTTAATCAATGGGTGTATCAGACCCCGGATACCGGCACAGCAGTACTTTTTGTTTTGGGTTAGAGAGATAAGAAAGCGGGGGCGATCATTTTGAATTCACAGGCACAAAGAGAAGTTTCCGGCGAATATAATGTAATGGTGGATGAAGATGTTGTCGAGTTTGCGCGTGAAGGTGATGACGCGGCGCTGGAGTACTTAATTAATAAGTATAAAAACTTTGTGCGTGCGAAGGCTCGTTCGTACTTCCTTATTGGGGCAGATCGTGAGGATATTATCCAAGAAGGCATGATTGGTCTTTACAAGGCTATCCGGGATTTTAGAATGGACAAGTTATCCTCCTTTCGTGCATTTGCGGAACTGTGTATCACACGGCAAATTATCACTGCTATTAAAACTGCAACTCGGCAAAAACATATCCCATTAAATTCTTATGTATCTTTAAATAAACCCATTTATGATGAGGATTCAGACCGCACATTACTAGATGTTATCTCTGGTTCTAAAATTACTGACCCCGAAGAACTCATCATCAGCAGGGAAGAGTTTGATGATATTGAAGAAAAAATGGGTGAAATCCTTAGCTCCCTCGAATGGAAAGTTCTTATGTCCTATTTGGAGGGTAAGTCTTACCAAGAGATTGCCGAAGACCTCAACCGACACGTAAAATCCATTGACAACGCACTGCAAAGAGTAAAACGTAAGCTAGAAAGATATTTAGAAAAGCGGGAAGCCTAATCTTGTTTCACTAACTGGTTACTTGATATAGATTAATACTACACGATTATACATTTTACCTCTATTTTTGACTAAAAAAAATTTGGTTAAAAAGATATAATGTTGCTAAATAATACAGTAAACAAACTGTTGACACTGAAACCTCAATCTGCTATTATAATCAATGTTCGGTGCCGACGTAGCTCAATTGGTAGAGCAGCTGACTTGTAATCAGCAGGTTGCGGGTTCGAGTCCCATCGTCGGCTCCAAAAGAAATGCTTTAAAGTTAATCTGGAGGGATTCCCGAGCGGCCAAAGGGAGCAGACTGTAAATCTGCCGTCAGACGACTTCGAAGGTTCGAATCCTTCTCCCTCCACCAGATTATAACAACAGACAATGCTTTCTCAAATAATACTTGATGGCAGGATTTGTCTGTGATATAATAACTTTTGCTGACGCGGGATAGAGCAGTTGGTAGCTCGTCGGGCTCATAACCCGAAGGTCGAGGGTTCAAGTCCCTCTCCCGCAACCAAATGCTGCTATAGCTCAGTAGGTAGAGCGTATCCTTGGTAAGGATAAGGTCACCGGTTCAAATCCGGTTAGCAGCTCCAGTATGTGGCGGCGTAGCTCAGTTGGTCAGAGCACTCGGTTCATACCCGTGGGGTCACTGGTTCAAATCCAGTCGCCGCTACCAAAGGAAAGAAGCCAGTCCGTATGGATTGGCTTCTTTCCTTTGGTAGTAGAGGGCTACGGCCATCACTGCGGATTCTAAAAGAAATCTCAAAAGCAAAGAAGGATTTTGCATCTTTGTGACGAATCTAGCAAGGGATTTGCCGGGGATTTTGGGTTGTTAACGTATAAAGATAACTAAATTGTGGAAATAACTTAAGAATGAAAGAATTCCTGGCTGGATTCCTTAATTAATGGAGGAGGAGAATCGATCTCATGGCTAAGGCTAAATTTGAACGTAACAAACCCCACGTTAACATCGGTACTATCGGTCACGTTGACCATGGTAAAACCACTTTAACAGCAGCGATTACCATTGTTCTGTCCACTGCAGGTGGTGCTGCAGTAAGACGTTACGACGAAATCGACAATGCTCCCGAAGAGCGTGAGCGTGGTATCACTATTAACACCTCACACGTAGAATACGAAACCGGCAACCGTCACTATGCCCACGTTGACTGCCCTGGTCACGCCGACTATGTTAAAAACATGATCACCGGTGCTGCTCAGATGGACGGTGCTATCCTGGTTGTATCCGCCGCCGACGGCCCGATGCCCCAGACCCGTGAACACATTCTGCTCTCCCGTCAGGTAGGTGTTCCTTACATCGTAGTATTCCTGAACAAATCAGATATGGTTGACGATCCCGAACTACTCGAACTGGTAGATATGGAAGTTCGTGAACTGTTAAGCTCCTACGAATTCCCTGGCGATGACACCCCCATCGTAGCTGGCTCCGGCCTGAAAGCTCTGGAATGTGGTTGTGGTAAGCGCGAGTGCGAATGGTGCGGCAAAGTATGGGAACTGATGGACAATGTAGACTCCTACATCCCCACTCCCGAACGTGCTGTGGATAAGCCTTTCTTAATGCCAGTAGAAGACGTGTTCTCCATCACCGGTCGTGGTACAGTAGCCACCGGTCGTGTAGAACGTGGTCAAATCAAGGTACAAGATGAAATCGAAATCGTAGGCTTAAATGACAAGCCTCGTAAGTCTGTTGTAACCGGTGTAGAAATGTTCCGTAAATTACTGGACTTTGCTCAAGCTGGTGACAACATTGGTGCTCTGCTGCGTGGTGTAGACCGCAAAGAAATTGAGCGTGGCCAAGTATTGGCTAAGCCCGGCAGCATCAAGCCCCATACTAAATACGCTGCGGAAGTATACGTACTGACCAAAGAAGAAGGTGGCCGTCATACCCCATTCTTCAATGGCTATCGTCCCCAATTCTACTTCCGTACCACTGACGTAACCGGTATCGTTCACCTGCCTGAAGGTGTAGAAATGGTTATGCCTGGTGACAACATTAAAGTAGACATCGACCTAATTACCCCTATCGCTATTGAAGAAGGCCTGCGCTTTGCTATCCGTGAAGGTGGCCGT
>NZ_FRAR01000038.1 GCF_900142375.1 Desulforamulus aeronauticus DSM 10349
TACATCATATTAGTAAAACCGTTCCCGTTTACGAAAGTTCTCAGCCCTGCAATATCAAGGGTTGAGGATTTTTTAGTTTTTATATGAGAATATATTTCTTATAAAACCGAATAACTTAATATGTTCCCATAGCGTAAAAAATAAGTAAATTTATTCCCATATGTTTGGTATTAAAACAGAGTTTTATAAAAAATTCCAATAAGTTATGAACATTTTGGATAATTTTAACGTCTGTATAATTGAAAGTCGAAATAGCATATAAAAAGTCATATCAAGTCGAAAAACAAAATTTGAGAGGTATTGAATGAGCCGAAAGATCCCTGTTTGGATACCCCCAAGAGGTAAGTATGGGAGTACCATATATGAAGACTATAGTCCAAAGTTAAAAAGAATTGTTCGTTCATACAGTTCACTGGAAAGAGATCATTTTGTGTTAGTAGAAACCGCTCCCCAAATAATTGATTTTTGTGAACAGTGCGAAAGAATACAGGGAGTCGTGAATGGGGAGTTGGTTGAATCTATCATTGATTATTGGTTGTTATATGCAGATGGAACAGAAGTGTATCGTGAAATAAAATACTCTGCTGATCTACAACCTTCCTCAAAAAAATTTGGAAAAGCACTCCGGCAAATATCGGCACAAAAAGAATACTGCTCTAGAAACTCTTACAATCACGAAGTCTTTACAGATGAAAATATTAGAGATAAACGACTACTCATTACTAATTTGAGGTTTTTAATACCATTTGGTAGGGATGAAAGACGTTGCAAAGAAGCTGAAAAGCTAGTTCTTAAAGAGTTGATGAAATTCGAGCAACTCAGCATTTATAAATTATACAAGAATATCAATTATAATGAAGAATCGCTTAAATACGCCGTATATTACCTGCTTTACAAAAGAAGACTTCAAGCAGATTTAGATAATCAACCACTGGGACCTAGAACGGAGGTTAGATTGTGCCAAAACCAAGAGTAACTTCTAAAGCTTTAATGAGCATTGACAGAATAGATACTTCCGTTTGGAAACAAGTTTTTCCTGATTCATTACCAGAAAAGGAAAGGGAAATTTATTTAAATAGAAAAAGTGCTGTTGATGATTATCTCCAGGGAAAAAGGAAAGTGGAGGATATTGCTACAATACACGGGATCTCCAGAAGATGGCTAAGTACACTCGTAAATAGATGTTTAATGGAACATCCAGATGGGGATATTTGGGGATATCGTGCATTAATACCAAACACAACTGTTAAAGAGAGAAAAAGCAAAGATTTATCAGAATGCAAACCGCATTCGAAATATGGAGGCCTGTCAGGTGCATTTAGAAACCTATTAGACTCTTATCCAGAATTAGAAGATTATATAAAAAAAGAATGGCTCGGAATTAAAAAGCACAAAGATCCTGAACTTCTTTTAGAGAATAGAATTAGTTTTAAGGTTATGCACAGAAGGTTTAGGGATAAATGCCGGGCGCTTGGTATTGAGAGTCATATGTATCCTTTTAATACTAAAAAAATCGCGTGGAGTTCATTAAGAACTTTTTGTAAACTTCTTGAAGAACGACATTTCGCAACTGCTGCCAAATCACGTTATGGAGAAAGAGCTGGAAGACTAGCCCGAAATGTACCGCAAGAAGAGAGGTACTATGTTGACCGTCCATATCATAGAGTGGAATTTGACGCTCATAGAATAGATTACTTAATGATGGTAATTTTCAAATTACCCAACGGAGATACTCAAACTCAATTATTAAAAAGACTATGGATTTTAACTATTATAGATACTGCAACACGGTGCATATTGGGTAAATACATTTCCTTTCACGAAAATTACACATCTGAAGATGTGTTAAGGTGCATTCAAAATGCAATAGTTCCGTGGAAAAAAAAGGAACTTCAAATACCTGGGCTTACATATAATAAAGATGCTGGCATGCCATCGGATATTAAAGAATGTGCTTGGGGCCTATGGGATGAGATAAGTTATGATAATGCAAAATCAAATATTTCTCAGATCGTTGTAGACAGATTAGAAAACTACTTATATTCATCCGTAATTAGAGGTCCTGTTGAAACGCCGGAATTTAGATCAATACAAGAGACCTTTTACCGAACGTTGGAGGAAAGTTTTGGTCATAGGTTGCCAAGCACTACAGGATCTTCAACAAGTGATATAAGAAGACAGAATCCCGAAAAAATGGCTTTACAATATAAAATAACCCACGATGAATTGGAAGAACTATCAGATGTAGTTATAGCAAATTATAATGGAGAGCCCCATTCTGAACTGTATTGGCATTCCCCACTTGAGACTTTAAAACAAAGATTAACACCGTATGAATCTGAGGAACCCAGATTTGAGATAAGAATATTGCCTGAATCTGAGAGAGATAATCTTAGGTTTTTCACAATGACTGATAAGAGAAAAGTCGTAGGTAATATTAAGCAAGGCAGAAGACCTTATATTAATTGGAAGAACGCAAGATATACCAGTTCAATATTAGCTGATTCCCCAGATCTAATTGGCAAAACCTTGAGTCTGGAGATTGATATTGACGATGTAAGAAGAATTCGTGCATATTTACCTAGTGGCGCAGAACTTGGAGAATTATATGCTGTAGGTGGGTGGGGGAGAACTAAACACAGTTTAAAAACTAGAGAAACTATAATACAGCTATATAATGAAAAACAACTACATTACCTTTCAAATGATGACCCTATTATAATATATCAAAATTTTCTACGCGAGAAAAGCAAAAAAGATAGAGCTTCCGCTAATGCATTGGTCACTTTAATAAGAGGTGCGGAAGAATCTGGAGACTATGATAATATTGTCCATGAAGACAACCTAACCCCCACTAACGCTAATAATAAATCCAAAAAAGCAAATACAGAAAATAATATTACAAAAGATGAAGCAAGTGAGAGATCAAATGAAACAAACTTTAACAAAATAGACAACGGTGATAATAATTCGGTTAATACACCTAAGTTAAGATTGTTGAAAAAAGCAATAGTATTTTAAAGAGGTGAGATTCGATTGGTAAAACCAAGCATTTTAAACGGAATCAATATAGATTTACTAGACCCTAAACTTCATCCGATTAATACCAAAAGATATATCCTATCAACTCCTCCTGTCAATGAAGTTATCCAGAATATATCTGCCTGTATTGATAAAAAAGACACAGGTGCAATAATATACGGACGACCACGTTTAGGAAAAACTTTTGCATTGAGGGCTCTAAAGGTATATTTACAGGATGGCTATGGTGATATTCCAATTTTCACCATAAACCAAACATGGCAGCAGTATGCAAGAGAAAAAAGATTTTATGAAGATTTGCTAGCTTCTTCAGGACATGACCTGATAAGTAAAGGAAACTCCGATGAAAAAAGGAGAAGGTTAATAAACCATCTTTCTAATGAAATTGATAAAAGTCAAAAGGGTATGATGGTTTTGTTTATTGATGAAGCCCAACATCTTCTTGAACCTCACTATTATTGGCTTATGGATATCTATAATGCGTTAGAATCTAAGGGGTATTACGTGTTCTACCTTTTGGTGGGTCAAAAAGAATTACGACACCGTAGAAGTACTTTTATTGAGCAAGAACGCCAACAGATAGTTGGTAGATTCATGGTAAGAGAGTATGCATTTAGTGGTATCAGAACTGAAGAAGATATTAAAGAATTACTCGAAGGCTACGATGAATTGACTGAATATCCAGAAGGGAGTAATATTTCTTTTACAAATTACTTCTTTCCGGAGGCTTTTAGTACTGGGCATAGAATTAGTACATTCTCTGAAAAAATGTTCAATATTTTTACTAATAAAAGAATTGAAGTAAAGTTAAGTGGAAAACCTGAGATACCCATGAAATATCTCACTAGTACGATTGAGTATCTCTTCAAGGAATACGGACTGCACAGTAAAAAGCCATCCGAATGGATTAATCACAGTATGCTTGAAGAATCCATAAGGCAATCTGGTTATATTCAGGCAGAACTAGGACTCCAAGGGTAAGGTAGTGAAGCAATAAATGTTCTTTAAGTTGATAAGTCCATCTAGCAGTAATCAAAGTTCAATTACATGGAATAATGCATGGGTAAAAAATGGGGAATCTCTAAGAAATATAATCATAAAATTAGCGTTTTCAAACATGTGGAATGTTAGGGATCTTAGAAAACTAATACTAAATGCAAAAGATCCTTTTGAAGAGGAGATGTGCTTGAAAATAGGCACTAGAAATATTGCATTTTTTGAAAGACTTAATTTTGACTTGGAAATAATAAGGAATAGTAGTTATGCCCCAATATTAGAATATCTAGAGGAAAATAACTATTATTTAGGAAGATATAGACCAGTGAGGGAATTTCAATCAAATTTTTTAAATAACTACACAGATCATAATCTTAGGTATTGCCCAATTTGTATGTCAATGGGGCATCACTATACCTATTTTCAGACTAAATCTGTTAAGAATTGCTTGATTCATAACGAAAAATTACATTCAGTATGTCCCACTTGCAAAAAACCTATTCCATATATAATAAATAATTATAACATTAAAGCTATTAATAAGTTAAGCATTGATTCAATGGAAGAGTGTACAAACATCTGCTTAAATTGTTTTGGACCCTTATCAAATGTTAAAAACATAAAAAACCCCTCCTCTTTTGAAGACCGTATAGCTTCAAAAACAACTTCATTCTTTATTCATAATATATTGTTGCTTGACAATGAATTAGTTATTGATAAGAGTTCTAGTTGGGCAGTGAATAGTTATTTCTCTAAAGTTGGTTCTAATATAATATATTTTAATGTAAAAACTGGCCGCAATAAGTTTTCGGCTCGACTAAATGAGAGTCAATACATAGATATAAATGATTGTTATTGGAAAATATATAAATCGGTTTGCAGATTTATAAGAAAACAAATTATCAATAAAAAACACCAGAGATATTTACATAATATTACAACCTGGGGAACTGAAGAAATTATATTAGAACCGTTCAGTTATGTCTATTTCAGATGTATAGTTGAAAAGAAAGATAGATTTTATCGCATTGATAAAAAACCTGAAAATTGGCCCCCGGAAGAAATAGATGAAGGTTCTTACATACCTGACAAAAACTGTATAGGATATATATATAGTATTCAAAAACAATTTGTTGAAGGGGATATAGATTATAATACTGCCCAGCTAACAATTAATAACGTTTTAGCATGGGCATTCCTTAAACTTTATAAGCGTTGTCAATCTTATGTACAAAAAGAAAACAGAATTCTTGTCTACTTTGATGATTTAACAAAAGAATTGGGTAGACCTGTTTATTTATTGAAGAAATCTCCAAAAGGGAACTTTGACACTGTAGTGTATAGTCCAAATCTAGATCAGCTTGAATGATCACCAACAACATTCCGGGCTAAAATGAGCTAATGGGTGGCTCTGACACGGCGGAATATACAATAAAGAAGGGAAAAGCAATGGAGGAACTTTTTAGACTAGCCTCGAACTATGGTTTCCCAATGGTGGTGGTGGGTTACCTGCTACTCCGCCTGGAACCACCATTCGGGAATTGCAAAAAAGTATTAACCTCTTAAGTATCACCATCGCCCGGCAAATGGACATGAAAGAGATTAACGAATTGATCGATAACCTCTAGGAGGGAGCAGTGGAAGTAGCTAAGAAAGCTAAACCCGGCCAGCAGCTATCGCCCCACTTTACAGAAGGAGAGCTGGCTTGCCGATGTTGTGGTAGGTTGCTCATTCAAGGGGAGTTAGTCAGTAGGCTTGAAATCCTTCACCTGCCAGTTGGAAAACCAGTACTGGTGAATAGCGCTACCGCTGCCCCACCCCCAATGTCTGCCGACCTGTGAGCCTTTGTGCCGACCCAGAAGACCAGCCAGCGTGGGCTGGCACGAAGGCCAGGACCCGGAGGAAAGGCAGGGTGTCAGACCCAGGGAAATACCCTAAAAGGCACGCTGCCGCAGGTGACCGATGGAAATGAAAGAAACTAACATGATGGTGAGGATAAAAAGGTTCTAGAATAGATACCCTGGTAAAAGCTGGCGTAGGGGGAATTAACGTTCTATGCGTATGACCGATAATATAAAACACGAACATCCTTTCAAAAGAGGTTCGTGTTTATATTTCGGAAGTGATCCGTCGTATGTCAAATTTTAAATTTTTCCGTTGCCCGATCGATCTCATTTGATATTTGTGAAAGATGCACAGAAGCAGAGGCCACATTCTCTAATGCGGCGGTCTGCTCCCTGGTGCTGTCGACAATGTTTTCGACTCCTTCAGGGATTTGCTTAACAGCTGCCGCTAAACTTTGAAACTGTGTGACCACTTGATCCATCAGTTGGATAATATTTTGAAAATCTTGACCCACTTCTCGCATAACCGTGACTCCAGCTTTTACCCGGGTATTGCCACCCATTATGGTTTCTAACCCTTTTTGGGAATCCAGGCGAACCCTTGCGATCAATTGGTCAATTTCCCCGGCTGCTGTGGACGATTGCTCTGCTAACCGCTTAACTTCTTCAGCTACTACGCTAAAACCATAGCCATGCTCACCGGCCCGAGCGGCCTCAATGGTGGCATTTAGGGCTAGGATGTTGGTTCGTTCGGTAATCTCTTGAATAACCACCACAATTTGATTTACCTTCCCTAGGGTTTTATTTAGATCACCAATGACTCGAACCGTTTCTTCGCTGGACTGAATTATGGCGTCCATCTGTTGATTCACCTGCTCCATATTTTGCATGCCTCGATTGGCACTTTGAGAAACCTCCTCGGCAGTTGAGGAAACTTGATTAGCATCCTGAGCCACCTGAACCACTGTAGATAAAATTTCCTCGGAAACGGTTTCATTTCTGGTTGCCCCTTCTTTAATATACCTGACCTGCTGTGTAAGCTCCAGGGCAGAGGTTGTGAGGGCTTTAGACATGCCAACTTGCTGACTCATAATATCCTTTAAGCTGTTTTTCATTTTACTAAAGGACTGTGCTAAACGGCCTATTTCATCTGGGTGTCCCTTAAGATGAATATCCCCTACGGTTAGATTACCAGCTGCAACGTGATCGGCCAGCAGGCTTAAATTCTGAACAGGCTTAACCACTAATTTTAAAATCAGCCAGGAAAGAAAAAGAATCGATACAATCCAGCCCAGGGTCATGGTAATAAAGGTGGCTCTGATAATCGCTGAAGTTTTGCGTGCCACGGAGGCCATACTAATTTTAATGCCAGCTGAGCCAATTAACTGGTTGCCCTCATGGAGAGGAGCGGTAATATCCATGATCCGTTGACCGTTTTCTACCGTCTCAAGCATCACCACTTGGTCTTTCTTCGCAGCAGCAATGTCCTCCGGATCGGCCTTTTCACCAACTTTTTTAGGGTCGGAACTAGCTGTTACCTCATAGTTATGATTTGCTTCATGCAAGCTAATTTCTTCTACAATGCCTCTGGTGGCCAGCCGTTTCACTAAACCCTGCAGCCAAAGGTGGTCGGCCATGCGGTCGGCCGAGCCAATACTGGCATCTAAAGCAGTCACGATACTTTGGGCCTGTTCCTGGGCCATTGTATCAATTTCTTCCTTGCCCTGTTGCCAGGTGTAGTAGCCCACTAGAAGAAAAATGATAGCCAATGTAACGCCCAATAAGAGGGGGATTTTTTTGCTTAGGGACTTCATGGTAGCGGTCTCCTTGTTATATGTAAAATGAAGCATAGGCTATCATTTCGGCAAGAAATGATAGCCTATGCGTACTGTTTTAACCGATTAGGCTAGTCTTGATCATCATCATCTTCCTGGTCGCCTTGCTCATTGGAGCTTTGTTCGGTGTCCTGGTCGTGGCTATCGTTATCTTGGCTGTCATTATCTTGGATATCAGTATCTTCCTTATCCGCTGACTCTAATTCGTTATACAGCACCTTGCCATTACCAGGATCTACAACAACCTCCTGCAGACCAGCGCTGGTGAGAACATCTACGGAGTAGATTAGTTGACCATCTTCCTCCTCCAGTTCAGCCTTCACAACTTGGCCTGGGAAAGCGGTTAAGGCATTATTGATGGCATCGGTCAGGTTGATTTTAGTGAGGGACAGGAGTAATTTGGATTCTTCCTGGTCGTTTAACTCCTGACCGGCTGCTTCCTGTACCAGAACACTGGAGCGGTATGCCAACTTTTCAGCCTTGTCTTGCAGAATTTTACCATCAACGGAATTTATGGTAACCTCGTACTTTTGGGTCTGGTCGGCCAAGTCTACGGAAAAGATCACTTTACCAGCTTCCTTTTCCTGCTCGACATTCAGAATGCTTGCTCCGGGGTGTGCCTTCTGGGCAATGGCCTGGGCATTTTGCTCGGACAAATTAGCTTGTCCCATGCCCTTATCAGCATAAGCAATGCCACCAAGCATACTGGAAGCAACGAGACCTAAACCGGCAATGGTACCTAACATTTTTTTGTTCATTATGGATGACCTCCTGTTTTTTGATTCTCCTTCATTCTAGCAGGGGTTTCTGAGAATACTCGGAGAAACAGGGGGAGAAAAATGAGAGTTTTCTCATCTAGCTCACTTTATAATGGCAAAGTAACAAGAAAAGAGGTTCCTTTGCCAGGAGAGCTCTTTACCTGGATGGAGCCGTGGTGGCTTTTCACAATCCAATCTGCGATGGAGAGCCCAAGGCCGGTGCCTTCCAGGTTGTTGGAGCGGGCGTTGTCGATGCGGTAAAAACGTTCAAAAATCTTGCTTAAATGCTCGGAGGCCATGCCCACTCCGGTATCCTTTACCAGAAGCTCCAGGCAGGTGCCACGGGTTCTTAACGCTAGGGTAACTTCACCGCCAGCAGGGGTGTGCTTCAGGGCGTTGTCAATTAAGATAACAACCAGCTGTTTGATTCTTTTTTCATCCCCACTAAAATCCACGTCTGCCTCGATTTCTTGCTTCAACTGTATGCCTTTAGCCGCGGCTAAGGGAAGCAACGGTCTAATGACTTCGCCAATGGCCCTGTCCAGGGAGAACCGACTGAGTTCCAGTAACTGCTGTTCCGAGTCCACTCTGGCTAAGAAAAGCAAATCATCCACCAACTTGGCCATGTGGGTGACTTCTGTGCCAATATTTTCTAACCAGACTGCTTGTTCCTCCACCGTTTCCTTGGGATTTCCCAGCACTAATTCCAGGTTTGTTTGCATCACCGCCAGAGGGGTACGCAGCTCGTGGGAAGCATCAGCCACAAAATCCCTCTGCCTCTGCCAGGATTTTTTTATGGGGACCAGCGCCTTATCCGCCAGAAACAGACTGCTATAAAATGCCAATGCCAGACAGACCAAACCGGCAATGGCCAGGGCTGCTAAAAGAAAGCCCAGGATTTCCATATCCCGCTCAATGCTAACAAAGACCACCAAAAATCCCGACCCTTTTTGCAGGGGAACCCTTAAAAAGCTATAGGAATGATCGTGCCAGTCAAAATCACCCTTGTCTCTTTTGCCAGAAACTATTTTTTGCACAATTTCACTATACTTTCTCTGATCTAGATCCGACCTAGCAAAATAAGTCTTAAGGATGATACCCGATTGGTTGGTGGTTACATAAAAATATTCTGTACGGTCAAATTCCGCTAACCGATCCGCTGAACCAGACTCGATGGCTGCCACTAGGTTCCGCAGGACCCCTTCGGACTGCTTGATAATCTGCCGCTCCATCAGAAAATAGGTGCCCAGGATAAACAGCAGCAAAAGAATGCCCATGATCAAGATGTTGATCAAAGTAAGCTTTAAGCGAAGGTTGCGAAACATTAGATCCCCTTTAAACAATAGCCAACACCTCGAATCGTTCCAATGGAAACCTCCGAAAAAGTTAACTTCTTACGCAGGTAATGGACATAAGTTTCTACATTGCTGATTTCTACATCTGAGTCTAGGCCCCATACCCGATCCAGGATTTGTTCTTTGGTAATCACCTGGCCGACATTGCGCATCAGAAGCTCCAAGAGCAAGGACTCCTTTAAAGTGAGTTTGATGACTTCTTCACCTTTGGTTAGCTCGCAGCGGAGTGGGTCCAACGTCAAGCCATAGGCCTCAATTTTTTCGCCTCCCAGTTGAGCAAGCTTTCTTCTGCCCAAAGCCCGCACCCTGGCCAGTAACTCCCCGGTGGAAAAGGGCTTGATCAGATAATCATCAGCCCCGGCATCCAGCCCTTCGATGCGATTTTCCACGGAATCTTTGGCCGTTAATAAGAGCACTGGGGTGCTAATACCCTGCGTGCGTAAAGCCTTGACGATTTCCACACCCTCTTTGTAGGGCAACATCCGATCCAGAATAATGACATCATATACGCCGGTCTCGGCCATAGCCTGGCCGGTTTCCCCATCGTAGGCTGTATCCACGCCGTAATTATTTTTCTTTAAAATATAGGTTAGAGCATCCGCTAACCTTTTTTCATCTTCCACCAATAGTAGTCTCATCACATCACCCCATGCTTATGATATAACAAATTCCTTTAAATCACCTTTAAATAGTAGTTTTTTCAAAGGGAATTTTAAGTTTTGCTGTTTATACTGAGGAAAAGGAAAGGAGAGGTAACATGCAATTATTTGAAAAACTTAAAAAGATCAACAAAAAGTGGTACCTAACATTGGCCGCCATCCTGGTCATAGGGGCGACGGGAAGTGCAGGGGCAGAGTATTATTTCGATCAGCAAGCTGCTGCAGCAAAGACCGAAAGGGTGAGTCTGCAGGCTAGTCGGGAGGCCGTAGAAGATTTACTCTATCTTGAAAAGCAGGAAACACTGAAGCTTTCCCCGGACCAAGCAAAGACTCTCTTGCCACTGGTAGAGAAAATATCCACTACCTCGGACGCCACTTCCAGAACCGATTTAGCTAAACAAATTTACCAAACCCTAACCCCCGACCAATACCAAGCAGTGTCAGAACAGAATAAGCAGGACCATCGTGATGTTAGGGTGAAAAAGGATGGCAAAGACAGACATGATGACGAGAGGGAGCATGAGTTTAAGGGAGAAGCAGACCTCAAAGGTACGCAGAGCCCTAAAGCAGACGCTTTAAATCAGGTGGTTATCCAAATGTTGAAAACTAGAGGTTCTGAAACACAATCCAGTGCCGCTGCTCCTGTAAACAGTTAATGTTAGAAAAAAAGCCAAGCCCGGTGCTATTATGGTACCGGGCTTGGCTTTTTCGTTCAGCTACTGCATTTTTATTTAAATCACTTGAGTTCACAGACGCACCTTTGATAGTACAGCTATATTAACCTGAAAAATGAGAGTTTTCTAATGTTTCAGCATTGCTGTATTGGCTATAATGAAAAGAGCCAATAAACAGGAGAGGGATATTGGAATGGGAAGAATTTTAGTAATCGAAGATGATAAGAATATCCAACGGTTTGTCACAATGGAACTAACCCTGGAAGGTTATGAGGTGGCATCTGCTTATACTGGCAGGGAAGGATTAAAGAAAGCGGTGGAGGAAGCCTGGGATCTGATCCTTTTGGATATTATGCTGCCGGAATTAAGCGGCCTGGAGGTCTGCCGTAGGATTCGACAGGTCAAAAACACGCCCATCCTGATGTTAACTGCTCGGGCAGCGGTGCCGGATAAAATTGCCGGGCTGGATTCCGGGGCCAATGATTATATCACCAAACCCTTTTCCATCGAAGAACTGCTGGCCCGGGTAAGGGTTTACTTTCGAGAAAATAAACTTCCCGTGCCAGACGACATCTCGATCAAAATAGCGGATCTAACCATCAATTTGCGAACCAGAGAAGTAACCCGGAATGAGAGAAAAATCGAGCTGACCCCCAGGGAATTTAATCTGCTGCAATATTTTGCGGAAAATCAACGGACCGTTCTCAGCCGGGATCAATTATTACAGCAGGTTTGGGGCTATGATTATTACGATTCCAATGTGGTGGATGTATATGTCCGTTACCTAAGAAACAAAATTGAATTTGCCCAGGAAACCAAGCTTATTCACACCGTCCGTGGTGTAGGCTATGTGCTGGAGGAGAGAAGCCTTGAAAATTAAGTGGAGACTTACGCTAATTGCTTCACTCTTTTCTCTCCTGGCCATTCTAGTATTGTCCGTGGTCCTTTACTTTGTCCTGAGTAATTTTGATACGGTCTATGAGCAGCGAATCCTCACAATTCAGCTCAGCTTATTAGAAAAGAACATGGTTGAAACAGGCCAGCTACCTTCTGGCAATACCCTCAAAACCTTTCTGCAGCCACACCAGCAAATCCGCATTTTAGATGGAAAGCAACAAATTGTGGCCGCAGGGGAAGACGATTTTGAATCCGCTGAGTATGACTTTCCCCTAGATCGTAAAGGGAATTTCCAAGTCTTTCGCAAGGAAGGAGATTCCCTCTATATACAGAGAAGGCAGCTAGATGTAGGGGGCCATGCCTATAGCCTGGAGATTCTTTCAGAAAACGAGTACTTTAGTGATGTGATGGAGAAGGTTTGGTCTTTGCTTGCCATGATCAGTGGCGTTTTTTTAATAGTGGCCACGGTCAGTGGCTATATGGTATCACGGCTGGCCTTGTCTCCGGTACATGCTTTAATCCGCAGCGTAAAGCAAAAGGAACTTACACAATTATCCGAGGGTTTGCCACTGCCACGCTCGAAGGATGAAATTTATGAGTTAGCAGAAACCTTTAATTATCTATTAAAAAGAGTAAACAACTCCATTGAACAACAAAAGCTATTTATTGATAACGCATCCCACGAACTGCGGACACCCCTGACGGTTCTAGAAGGGTTTATCTCAACCCTGGAGAGAAGGGAATTGGACGCAGCCACGAAGGCGGAATTTTTTCAAACCATTCATCAAGAAATCGAGCACCTGCGGCATTTAGCCAATGAATTATTAGAGATATCTGTGTTGGAAAGAATCCCTTCCTGGGATAACCAGTGGGTGCAATTAAAGCCAGTTGCGGAGGAAAGCCTTCAGGCATTTACGACTTTGGCACCCGAGATGCAGTTTCAAAGTCAAATTCCCGAGGAAATGCAAGTACTGTTTGACCCTTACCGACTGAAGCAGGTCCTCAAAATTTTGTTAGACAACGCCGTTAAATATGCCAATGCTTCGTTGGTGGAGATTGTGGCACGGCAGGAGTTGGCGAAAACTTTGATCGAAGTAAGGGATAACGGTGTAGGTATTCCCCTGGAAGATCAGCCCCAACTCTTTGATCGCTTTTACCGGGTGGATAAATCCCGTAGCAGAGAGCTGGGGGGAGCGGGGCTAGGGCTTAGCATTGCCCGAACCCTGGTGGAACGGCAGGGGGGAGTTCTTTGGTTGGCCAGTACACCGGGAAGCGGCACGGTATTTACTATAGAATTACCCAATACAAAGGTACCAGGGGGGATAAAGGGTGCTTAGCCAGTTGTTTCAGAGCTCCGTAGCGTTTTTTCAAATTTACGGCACAGTGGGTTTGTTTTTGATGTCCTTTGCAGAGTCTTCCTTTTTTCCAGTGCCACCGGATATTTTACTGATTGCTATGTCCTTAAGCCAGCCCAAGCTAGCCCTGTGGTACGCCCTGATTACCTCGGTGGCTTCGGTATTGGGTGGTATCTTCGGCTACTTTATTGGGGCTAAGGCAGGTCGGCCTCTACTAGACCGCTGGGTGCCTGCCAAGCGAGTGGCCCAGATTGAGTCGCTATTTCAACGCTACGGTGGTTGGGCTGTTGCCATTGCTGGCTTTACACCCATCCCCTACAAGGTATTTACCATTGGGGCAGGGGTCTTTCAGATTCAAAAAACGGTATTTGTGGTGGCGTCTATTCTCAGCCGAAGTGCCCGTTTTTTCCTGGAAGGCTTACTGATTTTCTATCTGGGGTCGGCTGCCAAGCATTTTTTAAGCAGTTATTTAGAAATACTGACCATCGGTCTGTCCCTGGTGATACTGTTGCTCTATTTTGTTTTACGACATACCAAAACCATGCAGTATTTAAATGGTTTTTGGGTAAAGTTACGGGAACGTTTGGAACGATATTACAACGAAAAGATGTCCCCCCTGGGTGCCTTTGGTAACTACCTGCTGGTGGGTTCAGTGCTGGGAATCGGCAGTATGCTCCTCTTTGCCAAATTGGCCAGTGAACTGTTGGAGAATGAACTAAAATGGTTTGATAATGCAGTGATTGATTTGGTTCATCGGCTGGACAGCCCCCTTACCACGGAGGTAATGAAGGGACTTAGTACCATAGGCTCGTCAACGGTCATGATTGGAGTAGCCCTGGTGGCAGCACTACTGCTTTGGTGGGTAAAACGACATTTTTGGGATGCCCTGATGGTGCCAGTTGCGTTAATTGGCAGTTACAGCCTCAATGAATTGTTGAAATGGATTTTTCGGCGAGACAGGCCGAATGTTGCTCGCCTGGTGGAGGCCACTGGCTACAGCTTCCCCAGCGGGCATGCGATGGTTTCCATGACTGTCTTTGGTCTGCTGGCCTATCTGGCCTGGATTAACCTTCGTCAACCGCTCCTGCGCTACCTGCTAACCTGCACCCTTGTCCTATTGGCAGTGGCCATCGGAATCAGCCGTATTTACCTGGGGGTCCATTATCCCAGTGACGTGCTGGCAGGCTTTGCTGCGGGTGGCTTCTGGTTGGTAGGTTGCATTCTGGGGTTGCAGGCCATTCGGTATTACAAAGCAGATGCTGATAAAGGATAGCTTTTCTGTTGCTTTTTGGGCAGTCAGTAACGTGCTGAGATGTCTTTTGTATAAAGCTTGCCACCCAGGAAGATTAGGAATTTAATAATATCAGCTAAAAAGGAGGCATTTGATTTGCCTCTTTTTTTAATTAACTATATAGTAGCGGAAATGATATGTTAAATGCTGGAACCTTTCTAATTAAATTACATAATATGGAATAAACAAGAGGAGGTTTTGCCAATGACAGAGGATATTAAGACAAAAAGTCAGGAGAATGGCCCCATTAAAACCAATGCTGCCAACTATTTTTGTCCCTCCTGCGGCCCAGGAGCGAATCCTTTACAACCACCCTATCCGGGATATCCCTGTGTAAATTATAAGTACTACCCGACCTATATGTTTGTGGCACAATACGCCTATCCCGAAGCGTTAAACTTAATAGTTCAATCCGTTGGCGGGGAGCGGGAGGATGAATTGTTTTATACCTACATGCTCAATGTGGCACCGCCGGGTCAAAAGGAAATTATCGCAGCCATTCGGGATGATGAAATCAAACATAACAAAATGCTTAGGGAGTTGTATTGGGAATTAACCGGGCAAGACATACTACCAGCCCAGGAGGAACCCTTTCAACAACCTCAAAGCTATTGTGATGGACTTGTCCGGGCTTTATTTGGAGAATTGTCCGCCGTAGAAAGATATCGCAAGATTTTATTTGGCTTGGAATTCTTACCCTATCGGAATATGATTACAGAAATTTATACCGATGAGTTGAAACACGCAACAAAATGGAACTATCTCTATTCGTTAAATTGCGTGAGAGGTAACGGTTATTAGTGAAGCATTGATACTAGAAAGGGGGCCGTTGCACGATGACTAACCAAATTGAGGGCTTAGGAGGACACAACTGGCTGCCCGTTTGCTGTTGCTTTTTACTGTTCCTGTTTTTTGTGTTGATCATATGTTGCTGCATTTTCTTTTTTTAGTTAGGCGTTCATCATTCAGAAAATCTATCGAAATAAATAATGAATTAGCAGAACCCAGTCAAATAGAGACTGGGTTCTGTAACAGCAAGGTAATTTTCCCACCAGTTGGAATATATTATTATTACTGATGTGACAGTGCTTCCAACCGTATGCCACGATTTCATTCCTATTCAAAAAGCAGCACCGCAGGTTGTAAAACAGCCATTATTGGTAAGAAACTCTCTGGTTACTGTGTAGTAAAGGGTGACTTGACATGATTTCCATACGAGAAATTATGGTTCCCATTTCTGAGTATTCGGTGGTAGATGAAAACTCATTGGTTCGAGAGGCCATCAAGGTCTTGAAAAAGTCCTTCTACAAGGATGAAAACGGTGGTATTGTGGGTCACCGTTCTTTGCTGGTGACCAATAAAAAAATGAACTGGTGGGGATCGTAACCCTGCGAAATATTCTTAAAGCAGTGCTAACCAAGTATGATTTGCCAGAGAGTTATTTATGGATTTACTCGGTTAGTTCTTCTGGCTCCAATATGCCCGTTAAGAGTGTAATGCGGGCCACTAAAATTGTGTTTGTGGATGTCGAGGATGACCTATACAGAGCGGTGGATTTGTTTTTAACCAAAAAGGTTAATTCTTTGCCAGTATTAGAAAAAGGAAAGCTAATTGGTATTATCCGTACCATTGATGTTTTTGGGGTAATAGGGATGTTGTTGTAATTTTTTAGAACCCAGTCTAATAAGGACTGGGTTCTCTAACGGAGAGTAGTTTTATATGCCTCGAAGGCAGAATTAGATTACCCATTTTGGGTAAAAAATTACATAGGTAAATATACCCAGGTATTATATTGATTAGCCAATAGCTGTTTGCTTTGCATAAAGCTTGTATTTTTGTAGCATAATTTTCTGTGAAAGGGGGCTTGTCATTGTACAATCTTAAGAAATTCAATGCTATCTTCATTTTACTTACCCTATTCATCATAACTTTGGTTGGTTGTGCGAAAGAGGCACCTCAAACCCAGGAGAAAAAGCAAGAAACACCGGCACCACAGAAAGCAGCGGAAGTATCTTATCCGGCTGGCCGTATTTACACAGCCGATGAGGATGGTAATACCGTCAGTGTAATTGATACAACGGAAAATAAAGTAGTGAAATCCGTTGAGGTCAAGAGTATGCCCCATAATGTGCAAATATCGCCCAATGGGAAAGAAGTATGGGTGGCAGTGGTACAACCAGGTATGGAAGCCATGTCTGGTATGGAGCATGGGGCAACGGGCATGGCCGGGCAAGTATGGGTGATTGACACTTCAACCAATGAAGTCACTCAGAAAATTACCATTGGCAATGGGCCTGCCCATGTTATTTTAACGCCGGATGGCAAGGAAGCCTATGTAACCAATGGGGTGGACAATAATGTTAGTGTTATTGATACCGCCACCTACAAGGTAAAGTCAACGGTACAAGTAGGCATGGGCCCCCACGGTTTGCGCCCTTCGCCGGATGGCAAGGTGGTGGCTGTGGCCAACTTGAAGGAAGACACCGTATCGGTTATTGATACAACTACCAAGAAAGTCACTCAGGTGAAGGTAGGTAATAAACCCGCCCAGGTGGCCTTCGACCCAGATGGAAAACAATTGTATGTCTCCTTAACGGCGGAAAATGCCGTAGCAATGGTGGACACTGGCACCTGGAAGAAAACCATGACCATACCTGTGGGAAAAGTACCAATCCAGCTCTTTGTAACCCCGGATAATAAATATGTTTACGTGGCCAACCAGGGAACCAAAGAAGATCCAGATAACCGAGTGAGTGTCATCGATGTCCAAAAGATGGCGGTAGTTAAAACCTTAGAAACCGGCAAAGGGGCCCACGGAGTGGTGGTATCCCCCGACGGGAAGTTTGCTTATATCACCAATATCTATGAAAATACGGTTTCCGTAATTGATACAAATAAAAATGAAGTGGTCAAGAACATTCAAGTAGGCAAAGGGCCAAACGGCATCACCTTTAAAAAACAATAGGGTAATAGGTGTGTTAGGGTAAATCATAGCAAGAACTGGCATTTTGTTGCCGGTTCTTTTTTATAGGGTATTCTTTGGCATTCAATTTGTAACACTTTATTTGTACATGGAATATTATGGCATTAAGGGTTGGTGCGAATCTTAAACTGCATCAGTTAAACCCTTCAGAAAGGGGAATGAATCATGTTTTACCGCAATCAACATCCGGTTCAGCCAACTAGTCAAATGGTATTGCCTGCTGTACAACACTGTGAAGTGGTATGTGAGTATACCCATACCGTCATTCTGGGAAGACAAGATGTTCACATGCGTACGCAGCAATTGCAATTACTACATGACTGCGCTGACGTTTGTACCTTAACTGCGAAACTGATAGCCCGGTGTAGTACCTTTGCCAGGGAAATGGCAGCTCTTTGTGCACAGGTTTGTGAAGTATGTGGAAATCATTGCTTAAGGCACCCGGATCAGGAGTCTCAATACTGTGGTCGTGTTTGTTGTCATTGTGCGGAAGTATGTAGAGCCTTTGCGGCTTCAGCAAGTCCTGGTCACCACCCCGGTGCTTGCCCTGGTTCTGAATGCCCGGTACCTGGCTACCCCGGAATGGGGCCTGGCATGGGAATGGGGCCTGGCATGGGAATGGGGCCTGGCATGGGAATGGGACCTGGCATGGGAATGGGACCCGTCATGGGTATGGATGCCTACTCCGTTCAAACTGAGACAGAAAGCAAGGAAGACAAGAAGGAGAAAAAAGAAGAGAAGAAATAGTCGTGAAAAAGCAGGGGTGATCCCCCTGCTTATTATATCTCAATTTATATTATACCGGAGACATTTCAGTCCGAAACTTTCTTAAGCGTAGAGCATTGCTAACCACAGAAACAGAGCTTAAGGCCATTGCGGCCCCTGCGATTACTGGGTTTAACAAACCAAGTGCAGCTACCGGAATTCCCACAGTGTTATAGAACAAGGCCCAGAAAAGATTCTGCTTAATGTTTTTGATGGTGGCTCGAGATAGTTTGATACTGGCCACTAGACCTCGCAAATCCCCCCGCATCAAGGTGATGTCAGCTGCCTCAATGGCTACATCAGTGCCAGTGCCGATGGCAAAGCCCACATCCGCAGTGACCAAGGCGGGGGCATCGTTAATACCATCCCCAACCATTCCCACAGTTTTACCCTGGTTGCGTAACCTTTCCACTTCCCTAGCCTTGTCTTCTGGCAATACCTCTGCCAGTACATGGTCAATACCAACCTGTTGGGCAATGGCCCTAGCTGTGCGAGTATTATCACCAGTAATCATCCAAACTTCAATGCCCATTTTTTGCAGTTCTGCAATGGCTTCCTGGGAGTGCTCCTTGACAGTGTCTGCCACCGCTATCAGAGCCGCTGGTTTGCCAGCAAGGGCCATTAACATCACTGTTTTGCCTTGTTCCTCTAACCTTTCAACTTGTTTGATGTGCTCTTGCATCTCAATCTGATTTTCCTGCATCAGCTTGCGGGTGCCTAGTAATATCTGCTCTCCCCCCAACGTACCCTTGACCCCATGCCCTGGAATGGCCTCGAAATGGTTTGGTTTATCTAGGGTGAGTCCCTTCGCTTCTGCAGCCTTTACAATGGCTTGGGCCAGGGGGTGTTCCGAAAGCTTTTCTACCGCTGCGGCCTGCTTCAAAAGGGTTTCTTCGTTGTAGCTTTTATCCAGGATCACCGTATCTGTTAAAGTAGGTTCTCCCTTGGTGATGGTACCGGTTTTGTCTAATACAATGGCATTTAATTGATGGGCCTTTTCCAGATATTCTCCACTTTTAATGAGGATGCCATTTTCAGCCCCTTTACCGGTACCCACCATAATCGAAGTGGGGGTGGCCAGACCCAAAGCACAGGGGCAGGCAATGACCAAAACCGCTGTAAAATTGGTGAGTGCCCTAGTAAAATTGCCGGGGTCAGCTCCGTAATACCAAGCTGCCATTGTAATAATGGCCAGCACGACCACCACGGGCACAAAGTAGCCAGAAATAATATCCGCCATCCGCTGAATGGGTGCCTTAGAGCCTTGGGCTTGCTCCACAATCTTAACAATCTGGGCCAGTGCAGTATCCCTGCCCACTTTCGTGGCTTGAAAGGTGAAAGTGCCATGCTTATTGATGGTGGCACCAATGACTTCGTCCCCGATTTTCTTATCCACAGGTACACTTTCACCGGTCAGCATAGACTCATCCACCGTGGAGTAGCCTTCTTTGATGACACCATCTACAGGAATTTTTTCGCCGGGTTTTACCAAAACAAGGTCTTCCACTTGTACATCTTCCACCGGAATTTGGACTTCCTTACCACCCCTTAGAACAGTGGCGGTCTTGGCTTGCAAATCCAGTAATTTTTTAATGGCCTCGGAAGTACGCCCTTTGGCAATGGTCTCCAGGGTCTTGCCCAGTAAAATTAGAGTAATGATAATGGCCGAAGTCTCATAGTAAACTTCCTGATGTGTGACCCACTGGGGGAAAAAGGTGGTAACCACACTGTACAAGTAGGCCGCAGTGGTACCCAGGGCCACCAGCACCGACATATTGGCACTGCGCCCCTTTAAAGCCACATAGGCTTCCTTATAGAAATTAGCCCCAGCAATAAACTGAATGGGAGTGGCTAGGGCGAATTGGAAATAAGGATTCATAATAATGGGCGGCACCACTGCGTGGGCATTAAAGAGCATGACAAACATATATACCAGCAGGGGCAGTGAAAGAATTGACGAAAAAATTACCAGACCCTTTTGCCTTTTGATTTCCCTTTCCCGTTCCGCTTGCTCCAACTCAGTGGGGCTGCGATCGCCTAATTCTTCTGCCTTGTACCCGGCATCGATCACTGCCCGCTTAATCTCGGACACGGTGATATCGGAACTGTTAAATTCCACGCTGGCAGTCTCGGTGGCAAAATTGACCGTCGCCTTGAGTATCCCGTCCAGTTTATTTAAAACCTTTTCGATACGCTGGGCACAGGCTGCACAACTCATACCGGAGAGTTTTAAATCCACATGACTTTGGACAAGGCCATAACCGGTATCCTTAATGACTTGGCGTACTTGATCGGGGTTGGTTACGGCGGCATCAAAGGTGATTCTGGCAGTTTCATTGGCAAGATTCACTGCCGCCGCCTGGATACCAGGGTGTTTTTTTAAACTCCGTTCCACTCGACTAGAACAGGCAGCACAAGTCATGCCTGTAATCTTGATGGTGGTTTCTTTTATTTTACTCATACTTCACTTCCTTTCTCGGTTAGTTTGACCCCCTAGTAAAAGATTATTAGCTTGTAAGAGCAATTCTTATTATGAATAAGAAACAGCACGAACATCCAAGCAGGAGGAGTTCGTGCTGTACTTATTAAGAGGGGGTGATTTACGTTAACAAGCGCTTATTTTTATCGTGCATTACTTGCTTGCCGGTGCACTGAAATTACCCATCATACCAGAACCAGGGCCATTTCCGTTCCAGTTACCCATCATACCAGGTCCCATCCCGGAACCATTGCCCATCATGTTCATCATGTTACCATTCATCATGGGTCCCATGCCATTTTGGCTGTGGAATTCTTTCATTTGATCAAAGTGCTGACTCCAGTTTTGGGACTGCTCTTCGGTAATTTGACCATCCTTCACAGCTTGATCCAGCCAGGTTTTATGCTGGTCAAACATTTGGTTATAGAACTGCTGGTTATTGGTGTTGTTTACGTTAGGTGTAGCCTTATCTTGCACATTATCAACTGCTGCAAAGGCGGCGGGAACCAGTAGAGCACCTAAAGCGATAGTCAGGATACCAGACATAATTTTACGTTTCATTATTCATTCCTCCAATTATTTTAATCATTTTTGTTGGCAACTTAAGGTCTTGCCTTAGACCATCTTGAATAGCAGACCTACATTGGCCCACTACGGGGTACC